>JBFWRP010000005.1:0-203378 GCA_050248855.1 Planctomycetota bacterium
GAAGAAGCTTCGCGCCATGGGATTCGACGTCGAGCTCAAGGAGGCCGCCACCGCTGCGTAGGGAGTTTCATTGCAGGCACCTTGCCCACGTTGCCGCTTCGCGGCGCCGCGGCAAGGGTCCTGACACATCCGGGTTCGCTCTGATACCACAGTGCGCCGGCCAGCGAACCGCGTCCCCTGTGTGTCAGGCACCTTGCCCACGTTGCCGCTTCGCGGCGCCGCGGCAAGGGTCCTGACACATCCGGGTTCGCGGCCCCGGGGCGCTCATCCCCCACCCCGAACCAGGCCCTCTTCGCAACGGACGGGGCGCGGCGTGTCGTAGTAGGCCCGGCTGGCCGCACGTCCGCCGGGCGCCGGCGGATGCCAGAGGTGGACCACGTCGTTGGTGCCGTACAGCACGGCGACGCGTGGGCGAGGGCGGAGCCGCATCGCGCGATCGCGCAGGTCGCTGTCCTCGCCCAGGCCCCAGGTGACGAAGCGTTCGTCGAAGCCGTTGAGCGCCTCGAGCAAGTCGCGCGACCACGCCATGTTGAGGCCCAGGATCTTCGGGCGGTTGCGGCGGTGCAGCCATGTCCCCCAGCGGCTCTTGCGGGCCCGCTTGGCCAAGTCCCTGCGGTCCTCGTCCGTGGCGAGGTCCTCGTAGGCGCCCGCGTCGACGGCAGCCTTGTCGAGCGCCGCGCTACGGACCTCGTCGAGCCGCACCGCGCCACCGACGGCGAAGCTCCACGGCTCGTGCGCGGCAAGATGCCGCTCGACGAACGTAGCGGGCGGGATGCAGTCGCCGTCGGTGAACACGAAGAGCGACGCGTCGCGGTCGCGTCTCACGGCTTCGTTGAGGATGCGGTTCTTGCGGAAGCCCTCGTCGGCCTGCCACACGTGGTCCACGGCGAGACCCTGGGCCTTCGCTTCCTCGCCGAACGCCGCCACGAGCTCCGCGGTCTCCGGACCGCTGCCGTCGTCGGCCACCGTGAGCGCGAAGTCGCGTGTCGTCTGCCGCAGCCAGCCACGCAACGTGATCTCGAGCGCGCGCTCCTGGCGGTAGGCCGTGACGACGACGCGCGCGCGCGGCACGGCTACACGACCTGTTCCACGAGCGCCGCGAACGTGACGAGCGCCGCCAGGCCCCACCAGGCCGCGGGCCGCGCGCGTCCCGCGTAGCGCGCCACGCCGAAGGCCACGAGCGGAGCGAGCACGGCGGTGGCGACGGCGGGCTCGGCCACCCACCGCAGCGCGGGGAAAGCCGAGGGCAGCCACGACCACATGCCACGACCCCCGAGCTGACTGGTCGTGGCCACGAACAGCAGGGCGAGTGCTGCCAGGAGGGGCCCGCGGAAGGGACCGCTTGCCCGGCGCCGATCCACGAACAGGCCGGCGAGCGCGACGAGCAACGTCACCGGGCCCAGGCCCACGAGCAGCGCATCGATCGGGGCACCGTCCAGCAGGCCGGGGCCGGGGCGCCACCACGTACCGGGCGTGGGCACGGCGGACGCCGCCGACGTGGCGTCCACCGTCTCCCAGCCGCCCGCGGGCCAGGGGTCGCGTGCGAACAACGGCAGCAGGAACAGCAGGATCACGCCCGCGAGTGCCGCGGGGGCGGCGCGCACGGCACGCCCGAGATGGCGCCGCCGGTCGGCCGACAGGACGGCGAGCACCAGTGCCAGGGCCACCAGCCACCACGCGAGCGCGCCATGACCGGGAGCCGCGGCCATCTGCACGCCCAGCGCGACACCGGCGAGGCCGAGCCACAGGCTCGCTCGTCGACTGTCCGTCGGGCCGTCCCCCGAGGCCGAGGCCCACCACCGTGCGAGCGAGCCGTAGGCCAGCGCGGCCAGGGCGATCCACCCCACGCCCGGCTCGGCGCTCTCCCACGCCATCCGCGCCAGGCCGAACGCCCCGACGAAGGCGCCCGCGGCGGCAGCGAGCGGGCGCAGGCGCGCCACGCCCCACAGCACCCACGCGAGCGCCAGCAGGTCGAGCGCGTGGCCCAGGACGCGCAGCAGGACGAACCGCGGCCCCGGCTCGAGACCGAGCACGCGCCCCGGCGTGTCGAGCGCGATCGTGGCCAGCGGGGCGACGGGGCCTTCGCCCGGCGACACGCCCGTCCAGCGGTCCACCGCGTCGATCGTGTGCGCGACGACCGCGGGCGGGCTTGCGCTCACGGCGGCACGCCCAAGCGGAAGCTGCAGCAGCAGGCCGACGAACAGCGTGGCGACGAGCGCGAGCACGCCGCCGCGCCTCGTGGCGGCGGCAGCACCGACGCGCCCCAGGAACGGCGCGACACCGCGGGAGACACGGTACGGCACCGTCAGCAGCCACGCTGCCGCGCTGCGCAGCGTGGTGCCCAGGCCCGTACGCGCCGGCGGCAGTCCCAGGTCCTCGCGCACGGCGCCGAGGTATCGCCGCCCCTTTGGCGTGTACGGCGCGACGAGGTTGAACCAGAGCAGGTACACGATCGCCATCAGGCCATCGGCAACGCCGATCTTCTTTCCCTCCGCATAGGTGCGGCCGTAGTACGAGATGGGCACTTCGACGATGCGTACGGGGAGCTTGGTCACCAGGGCGGTGATCTCGACTTCCATGCCGAACGCACGGCTGGCCAGTCGCATGCGCTTCAAGAACGGCGCGCGGAACGCCTTGTAGCAGGTCTCCACGTCCGTCATGTTGTGGTTCGTCAGCACGTTGCTGATCGTGGTGATGCCCTTGTTGGCGACGTAGTGCGCGTAGTAGAGGACGCGCGCGGCACGACGCACGAGGAAGCGCGAGCCGTACACGATGTCGGCGCGGCCGGTGCGGATCGGAGCCACGACGTCGGGGATCTCGTCCGGGTCGTACTCGAGGTCCGCGTCCTGGACGATCAGGATGTCGCTGGTGGCCTCGTCGATGGCGCGTTGGATGGCGGCCGTCTTGCCGCCGTTCGTCGTCTGGCGCACCAGGCGCAGGCGCGGATCTCGGGCAGCGAACGTCTCCACGACGGCGGCCGTCCCGTCCTTCGAGCCGTCGTCCACCACGACGACCTCGTCGATGCCGGGGACCGCGAGCAGGCGCTCCAGGAGGGCCCCGATCGTGGTCTCCTCGTCGTACGCGGGCACGAGCACGCCCAGCGTCATCGACTCACTCCTGCCCGGATCCCGGCCCGTCATCCCGAGAGCCTGCCATCCGCCCTGCCGGCGGGGGTCGTCCCGCCCAGGAGGTGGGTCGCGAGGAACGCGACCGAGAGCTCCGTGACGGCCTGCAGGTGCCCTGTGGGGCCGGGGAAGGGGTGCATGGCGCCAAACGTGTGGCCGGCCCCGTCGATCCTCCGCCCGTCCACGTGGGGCAGCGCCGACTGGATGCGCTCGAGGCTCGCCACGGGCACGCTCTCGTCCGCCGTGCCATGGACGGCCAACGTGGGCACGGGTCGCGCGACCGCCTCACCGAGCACGTCCGGCCGCTCGGCGGCCTCGAACGCCGGACGACCGACGGGCATGGCCTGGCCCGTGCGCGCGTTGGGGACGATCACGTAGCCGTTGCGACGGAGAGCCGCATCCTGCTCCGGCGTGGGGCCCGGGAAGGCGGCGACCGCCGCCCACGTGACCACGGCCCGCACGCGCGGCTCCCGCGCGGCGAAGACCAGCGCGTCGGCCCCGCCGCGACTGTGGCCCAGCACGCCGAGCGGGCCGGGGAGCGCCTCTGCGACCGCGGCAAGGTCTTCTTGGTGGCGTCGCGGTGTGTCCAGCAGGAAGAGGTCGAGCCGATCGAAGTCCTGCTCCTCGACCCCATTGTGCGAGAAGTCCACGACGACGGCGCGCAGACCGCGCGCGGCGAGCCGCTCCCCCACCCAGGGGAACGCCCCCCAGCGGCGAAAGCCCTTGAAGCCGTGCAGCACGAGCACGGCCGGCGCCGTGTCGGGACCGAGCACGTCGGCTCGCACGGTGCGCCCGTCGCTGCCGGGCACGGCGAGCTGCCGGCAGGTCATCGGAGCTCCTCCAGCACGCCCTCGACGCGAGCGGCGACGTGCCGTGCATCGAAGCGGCGCGCGGCGAGCTCGGCGGCCGCCGCACCCAGGCGGCGGCGCTCCACCACGTCGTCGATCCATGCGCCGAGCACGGCGGCCAGGGCTTGGGGGGTCTCCTCGGGCAGGACCCGCCCCACGACGCCGTCCTCGACGTAGGAGGGCAGGAGCCCGCGCGACGTCACCACCGGGGGCACGCCCAGGGCCATGGCTTCGCGCAGCGCCCGACAGGTCGGGTCGCTGCCCGGCACGAGGAACACGAAGCCGTCCCAGGCGGCCAGCAACGACGCATACGCCGCGCCGACCACGTAGCCCGGCTGGATCACGTGCTCCGCAAGACCCAACCGCGCGATGGGGTCGCCGACGACCTCGGCGCTGGCGGTACCACGCCCGGGCACGGCGAACCGGAACGTACGCCCCGCCTCGCGCAGCTGCTTCAACGCATCCCACAGGAGATCGAAGCGCCGGTGCCTCTGGTGACGCGCGACGATGCCGAAGAGCGGCACGTCGGACGGCACGCCGTAGCGGGCTCGCGGTGCCCCCCCGGACGCGGCGAGCGCGCGCAACCGCGCCACGTCGAGCGGCGGCTCGATGACGTGGACGCGTGCGCGGTCCACGCCCTGCGGGGCCAGGAGATCGGACAGGCCCTCGGCGAAGGTGAAGACCGCCGCGGTTCCCCGTAGGGCACGACGATCCCGGCCGTCGAAGCGGGCCGCCGGACCGGCGAACAGGAGCCGCGCCACGGGCACGTCGCCGCGGGCGGCGCGGACCGCGAGGCGATGGTCGCCACGGAGCGTCGTCAGCACCACGTCGGGGCGCCACAGCTTCAGCGACGCGCGCAGGCGACGGGCATCGAGGAGGTCGCGCCACGGAGCACCGTGCTTGGCCAGCCGGGGTCGTCCGGGCGCGTGCGCGAGGCCGCGATCCGTGGCCGCCTGGGCCGCGGTGTTCCAGGGCTCGGCGTGCGGAGGGACGACGCCCGTGTGCACGCGCACGTCGTGCCCGCGCCCCGCCAGGGCGACAGCCAGGTCCAGGGCAGGCTCCACGGGGCCGGTCCGCTTCCAGTTGCCCACGGTGACGAGGATGCGCATCGGCGTCACTCGATGGGCTCGTCGACGACGAGGATCTTGCGCGCCAGGTGACGGCCCACCTCGCGGGCCGCTTCGCGCTCCCGCGTGCGGCGGTCCCCCGGCGCGGGCCAGCCCTGCGCGTAGCGGCGCCACCAGCGCAGGCGATCGGAGCGCGTGACCGCCACGGAGATCGAGGCCGCCAGCTGCGCGAGGTTCTTCCAACGACGTGCCGCATCCACGGGTCGCGCGAGCAACCGGACATGGTCGGTGTCCACCAAGAGGAAACGCGGCGGGCGCACGCGGTCGTCGACCAACACGTTCGCAGCTTTCAGATCGCCGTGGTAGATGCCCTTTGCGTGCAGGCGCGCCACATGATCGGCCAAGGCGTCGAGCACACGCCGCAACGCCGCGCGATCGGCGGAGCGCGCCAGACGGCGGACCAGATGGTCGAGTCGCGGAAAGGGGCTCAGGTCTTCGAGGAAGGTGAAGTGACGGCCCGCACCGCGGAACCACGCCAGCGGCCGCGCCGTGCCTACGCCCGCGACCTCGAGGCGGCGCGCGCCGACGTAGCCGCGCCGGTGGCGGCCAGGGGCAAGACGGGTGCGCAGGCGTCCGCCTGCGCCTCCATCGAGGGCCTCCTTCACGACGACGTCGCCGTGGCAGGTGATGCGGCTCTTGCGGCCGTCCTTGAGCACGCGGCGATCGCGCGTGCGGAGCGCGTCGTCGTGCTCCCCGACGAGCGCCACGAAGCGCTCCGAAGCCAGGGTCCGGCGACGTACGCCCTGCCACGGACGCGGGAGATCGCACGTGAACTGACTGCTCTCCAGGAGGCACCGCCGGGTACGGCTGGCCCGGCGACGCCGCTCCAGACGGCGCATGTCGTTCGCCACGCGGGCGTGCGTCTCGCGGACGTGTCCGGGGGACGGGGACACGCCGCAGGCTGCCCGCAGCACGCGGTGGCGACCGGCCGGGCCCACGGTGCCGATCAACCCGTGGAGGAGGCGCGCGATCACCAGGCTGCGCGAGCGGCGCGTGACGTTCGCGCCCAGACGCACGCGATGCAGGTCCGTGACGAGGAGCGGAGCCAGGCTCCCCGGCCCGCGCCCCACGAGGATGTTGCCCGGGTGAAGATCCTCGTGGACGAAGCCGCGATCGAGCAGCCCCCCCACCAAACGGCCGGCGCGCTGCAGCAGCGCTGCCGCCTCGCGGGGCGGCTGTCCCGCCAGCGCTTCGCGCAGGGTCACCCGCTGCTCCTCGAAGCGGGCGGCAAAGAACGCCAGACGCAGGCGCCAGAGCCCTCGTTGGACGCCGTACGCCCACGCGGGGGCGACGGGCACTCCGAGGCCGGCGAGGTAGCGCGCCGCGCGCCACTCGCGGCGCACGCGGGGCTCGCGCAAAGGCCCGAGAAGCGCCCGCCAGCCCTCGTCACCTCGTTGCACCTTGAGCAACGCCGCTCCCACCGTGGGCAGCGACACGCGCGCCGCCAAGCGGTGGCGGTGCGTGCGAACGACGCGTCCGGCCCGCGCGGCCGCGAACGGATCGGGGAGGATCGAGGTCGCCACGGCCCCCTCGACGCCCACGAGGGCCTCGCCCCGGAACGGGGCCAGGTGCCACGACGTGGACGCCCCGGGGACCGCCGACCTCAAGCGCCCTCGTCGGGCTCCGGACGCTGCTGTTGGTGCAGGTCCCAGAGCTTGGCGTACTTGAGGAAGACGCTCGTGCTGGCAAGTCGCGCCAGGATGTAGCCGGCCCGTCCGTCCAGGAAGCCGCGCCGGAGGACGTACATGCGGAAGAACCGGAAGCCGGGTCGCATCACGAGGTCCCACCACGAGGCGGCGCGACCGCGCTCGCGCTTCGCTTCGGCCGCCACGGTGCTGAAGCGGTTCATCTTCGCCCCGTAGTCGTCGAACGAGCGGAACGTGTAGTGCTCGAGGTGGCCTTCCGGCACGCGGACGATGGGGCCCGCCGTCTCCACGCGGTCGTGGGGATCGACGCCGGCCCAGCGCGCACGACGCCGGTCGAAGAGGCGCGAGCGCCACTCGGGGTACCAGCCTCCGTGCTTGATCCAGCGCCCCAGGAACCAGACGCGACGCCTGACGGCGTAGGCGGCCGGGGCATCGGCGGCCTCCAAGGCGCCGCTGTCGCGGATGCGCAGCAAGGCCTCGCGCAGCTCGTCGTCGACGCGCTCGTCGGCGTCCAGCGAGAACACCCAGTCGTGCGCCGCCGCTTCCGCGGCCCGCTGCTTCTGCTTGACCCAGCCGGGCCAGTCCGTCTCCACCACCCGCGCACCTGCACGTCGGCAGCGCTCGACCGTGTCGTCGCGGCTTCCGCAGTCGAGCACGACGATCTCGTCGCACCACGCAACGCTCGCCAGGCAGCGGTCGATGCGATCGGCCTCGTCCTTGGCGATGATGCAGGCGGAAATGGGCGTCGGACGGGCCGTCATCGGCTGCCCCGGGCACCGAGCGACGGTGCGGGCCTGGCCTGGCCGGTAAGCCGCCACCAGACGCCCTGCCAGGAGCGGCTTGTCGCGCGCCGGGCGCGCAGACGCTCGAACCACGATCGGGCTGCTTGGCGCGTGCCCGCATAGCCCTCGAGGAAGCGAAGCGCGGTGCGTGCCGACACGCGCACGCCCTGCAGGCCCAGCTTGTCGACGGCGCGAGCGAGCCGCAGCAAGTTGCCGAACCGCGCCGACTCCTCCAGCGGGCGGTCGTGGCTGCCGGCCTTGTCGAGATCCAGGACCAACACGCGCCCGTCGGCCGTCAGCAGGAGGTTCTTGGGGTGGAGGTCCGCGTGTCGGACGCCCGCGTCATGCAGCTCGCGCACCGCGCGGCCCGCGCGACGGGCGATCCGCGCGGGCGGGGGAGCTTCCGGCGGAAGCGACCCGCGCAGCCAAGCGGCCAGGTCGACGGAGCCCCCCTGCTCACGCGTCAGGAGCCACCCCGTCCAAGCGACCCCGTGGCGGTGGATGACGGCGCCCACGGCCTCCACGACGGGAAGACGCAAGGCCCGGAGCCGGGTCAGGAGGACGAGCTCGACCAAGGGCCGCCAGGGCCCACGAAAGCGGCTTCCGCGCACGCGCCGGAGCAGACCGCCCTTCTGCGCGGGACGGGCCAGGACGGCGCCTGCGGGGGTCTCCACGCGGCGCAGCGGCGCCCGGCCACCCCGATCGCTCTTGGGCAGGGCCTCGGGTGCACTGGCGACCGCGCGCGCGGCGGACTCGAACCCGGCGGCGAAGACGAGCACGTCCCGAGGCCCGACACGCAGCGCCAACGTCCCCGGCACGGCGTAGCGGCGGCGCACTGCCTCCGCCTCGCTCGACTCGCCGTGCCGTCCGTCCACACGGGGAGTATCCGCGCGAATGGCCGCGGGGGGGAGGATCGGCGTTGCGCGGGCCCGGCGCGGGCCCGGCGCGGGCCCGGCGCCCGCTACTTCCCCAGCTCCTCGGCCAGCTCGTCGAGTGCGTCGAGCACGTCCGGGTCGTCCCCGCCCGCGTCGCGGTATGCCTTGAACTTGGCGAAGGCCTCCTCGAGGCGCTCCTCTTCCAGGTACAGGTCGCCCATCAGGATGAGCAGCTCGAGGGCATCCGGCTTGAGGGCGTAGGCCTTCTCGAGCGCCGCGATGGCATCGTCGATGCGCCCGCGCTCCATCAGGGCGAACCCCAAGCCGCGCCACGCGAAGAACAGCTTGTCGTCGAGCGCGATCGCTTCGCGGTAACGCTTCTCGGCGTCCTTCCACTTCTTCTGGAAGTACATGTTGTCGCCGAGCCACACCAGGATGTTGGCGTCGCCCGGCGCGACGGCGTGGGCCTGCTCCAGCAGCTTGGCGGCCTTCGGGAAGCTGCCGTTCTCCTCGTGGTCGAAAGCGCAGTTGACGAGCGCGCGCAAGTTGTCCTTGTGCTCGCGCATCTTCAGCACGCTCTCGTACACCTTGATGGCGTCCCCCCACTTGGACTGCATGTCCAGGGTGCTGCCGAGGTTGAGTAGCGCCGCGACGAAGCTCTCGTCGACGGCCAGCGCCTTCTTGAACTGGACCTGCGCCTCGCTGACCCGCCCCTGCTTGAGGAGCGTGTAGCCCACGGAGTTCAGCGCTTCCAGATGCGCCGGCTGGAACGCGAGGATCTCGCGGTAGGCCTCCTCGGCCTCGGGCCACTTCTTGAGGCGCTCCAACGCCCAGCCCTTGCCGTAGAGCGCATGGACATCCTCGCTCGAGCGGTCGATCAGGATCTGGTAGAGCGTCAGCGCGGCGTTGTAGCCGGCTTCCGTCTCGGCGCGCCCGTGCAAGTCGGCCCGCGCCAAGATCACGGGACGCGCATCGGCCGCGATCCGCGCCGCGCTGTCGAGCACGCCCATGGCCCCCTCGATGTCCTGGAGGCCCACGCGCGCCTCGCTCCGCACCAAGAAGGCGGCGATGTAGCTGGGACGCTGCTCCAGGACGGTGCGCGCGCGTTGGTCCGCCTTCTCGAACTCCTTGGCCAGCAGGTGGAGGCGAGCCAGGGCGAGGTGCCCGAGCCAGAACTGCGGGTTGGCGCCGACGGCGCCCTCGAGCCGCTTGCGCGCGGAGTCGACCGCACCCGCGGCCATCTCCGCCTCGGCCATGAGCAGGAGCACGTCCGGCCGGTCCCCGGGCGCCGTGGCGAGTGCCTTCTCCAGCTCCTTCACGGCCGCCGGGGCATCGCCCATCGCAAGCTTGGCGCGACCGAGCTCGAGATGCAGGTCCGACGACTCGCCCTGCTTGAGCAGCGCCTCGAGCAGTGGGATGCGCTCGGCCGGGGGCTTGAGGCGCAAGCCGTGTACGTGGATGACCGGCCCATGGGCGGGGAAGTCGCGCTCGAGGAGCTCGTAGTCGGACATCAGGGAGTCGAGCTCGCTCCCGCTGGCAAGCGACGCATCCTGGAACCGCACGTGCGCACGGTAGAACCCGGGGTCCAGCGCGATGGCCCGCCAGTAGGCCTGGGCGGCGTCGCCCATGCGCATCTCCTCGCGGGCCGCCTCTCCTTGGTCGAAGGCATCGGCCGCGGTCTCGGCCCGGGCAGGCGCCGCCACGGCCAGCCCCACGACGAACACCAAGGCGAAGGCTGCGAGGAGGCGGTGCGCCATCGGCGGTCTCCCGTACGAGCGAGGTCGCGCGTGCGCACCTGGCCCGGGATGGTAGAGAGCGACGCCGCCAAGCGTCCGCCGGGCGTGTCCGACGGCTACGTGGCGGCGTGCAGGTGAGGCGAGGGGATCAACGAACGGGATCGGTCGCGCCGGCGTCGTCAGCTTCCGCGACGCGCTGCGCCGTGAGCCAGCGCTCCTGGTTCAGCTTGCGGTCCAGGTCCATGAGCGTCTCGCGACGCTCCTGGATCATCTCGCGTCGCTTCTCTTCGTCGCGCAGCTGCTCCCACTCGCGAGCCGTGCGCTCGGACTTGCCCTCGCCGTCGCGCTTGGGGCCCGTGCCGCGCGCGCCACCGGAACCGACGCTGCCGGTGCCCGTACCGCCGCGTGCCGAGCCGCGGCCCCCGCCGCGAGCGCCGCGGCCACCGCGACCACCGCCGCCGCGACCACCGCCGCCGCGACCACCGCCGCCACGACCGCCGCCGCCGCGAGCGAAGACGTCCTCCGTGAGCATGCCGAGGGAGAGGGCTGCCATGGCCACGACGAGCCACGTGCGCAAGCGCTTGAACATGATGAACCTCCTCACGAGGTCCGCGTGTCGGTTCGTGCGCGCCGCGCGCTCACGAACCGGACAGCTCGGGGTCTTTCTGGATGGCGTCCGTGATCTTCTTGAGAGCGGCTTCCCGACGCGACTCGTTCGCTTTCGGGTTGTAGCCGAAATCCTTGCCCAGATGGGCCTTGACGATGGCGATGCCGGAGGTCCGCGCCTCCAGCGACACATCGTAGAGCAGGTCCAGGGCCGCGGAAACCGCGCGTTTGGGGCCCTTGGACAAGGCCTCTTCCACGGCAGCGCGCGTGGCGGCGTCCAGGCTCGGGTCCTTGAGGCGGGCGACGAGGGCCCGCGTGGCCTTGCGGTCCCCACCCGCGTGCGCCTCCATCTCGCCGGCGAGCGCCGGGTCCCGTCCCGCATCGGGCGACAGCTCGAGACGGATGCCCTTCTCCTCGAGCCACGCGGGCGCGAGGCGCCCCGTGATCACGACTTCACTCACGCGCAGGCGTGCTTCGGCGGAGTAGAAGCCGGCAACGAGGTTTCCAAGCTTGGGTCCCTTGGGCTTGCCTTGCAGCTCGAGGCCGTCGGGCCCCTCCATCTCGAAGTGGCCCTTGACCCAGCGGGCCACGAGCGGCACGACTTCGCCCGCCTTGTGCTCGGCATTGGGCGGCCGACGGCTGATGTAGCGGAAGCCGACGAAATCGTCCGGCGAGTCGCCTTCGCGCCACTGGTCGCCGAACTGGATGATGCTGTGTTGCCCGCCCGTCTGACCGGGATCCCGCTTGTGGAAGTAGGACTCGACCAGGGTGTAGATGACGTAGTCGTGTGCGCCGTCCGCGGGGGCGAACCACGCTCCGACATCGCTCCAGGCTTCCAGGCGCAGCTTGGCCGCCATCGTCACGTCGCCCGTCCACGTGGCCTTGTGGCGGGCGCCCTTCTTGGCGGGGATGTCGAGGCTCCCGTCGAACCAGCCCAGCTCCTCGTCGAGCTTCTCGCCGTACATGCGAAACGGCGCTCCGATCTCCCAGTCCCCCAGCTGCGCCTGGTCGCGGAAGTCGTAGCGGATCGTCACCACGCCCTTCTTGTCGATGCTGACGCGTCCGGCGAAGTGCTGGTCGAGGGTGCCCTCGGCGCGCGCACCGCGAGCCGCCAGCGCACACATCGCGACCGCCAGAAGGGGCAGTCCGAGGGCTGCCAGGGCGAGCCTGGCCAGGAGGGGGCCGCGAAAGGCGGAACGAACGGGGGGCACGGCCGGGAGGTAGCCTCGTCCACGCAGGGCCGGCTGACCCGCCACGGCGTTGCGTGTGGCAACCTTCAACCCTCGAGGTCGGCGCAGGTCGTGGGTGCGAGAGGCCCGATGGTCGTCGTTCACGAGCGTGCTCCGAAGCCCCACGGGTCAGGCCCTGATCGGCCGACCGCCGGGACGGGTGCGCCCCGGGTCCTCCTCGTCAGGCTCTCCGCCGTGGGGGACGTCCTGCACGCCCTCCCGGTTCTGTCCGCCCTCCGGGCCCACTGGCCGGCGGCGCATCTGACGTGGGCGGTGGAGGATCGGGCGGCCTCGCTCCTCCTCGGTCGCAGCGACCTGGACCGGGTCATCGTGTTCCCCCGCCGGGCCTTGGCCGCCGCCGCTCGCCGCTCCCCGGGTGCGGGCTGGCGCGCTTTGAGGGAGTTCCTCGGTGAGCTGCGGGGCCGGCGCGGCTTCGATGCCGCGCTCGATCTCCAGGGGAACCTCAAGAGCGGTCTGGTGACCCGGGCCAGCGGGGCGCCGCTTCGGGTGGGTCCGGGCCGGCGCGAGGGCCGGGAGCTCAACCACCTGTTCCTGACCCGCCGGGTGCCCGTTCCCGCGGGCGCCCGCCACCGCGTGGAGCGCAACCTCGCGCTGGCCTCGGCACTGGCGGGCCGGCGGCTGGCCTGGCGGGACCCCGGGTTCGAGCGATCGCCGGCCGCCGCGGCGGCGGCCGACGCGCTCCTGGCGGCCGCGGGCCGGGCCCCCACGGGCGGCTACGTGCTGGTGCACCCGGGGACGAGCGGGTTCGGGCAGTTCAAGCGCTGGCCGATCGAGCGCTTCGGCGCGTTCGTGCGGCGCCTCGTGGCCGATGGCCACGATGTCGTGGCCACCGCCGGCCCCGGCGAGGAAGGCCTCGTGCGCGAGGTCCTTGCCGCGAGCGGAACGGGCGCGGCCCTGCTCGTCCCGCCCGACCTGACGACGCTGGCCGAGCTCCAGTCCCGTGCGCGTCTCGTGGTGGCGCCGGACACCGGTCCGCTGCACCTGGCCGCGCTCACGGGGGTTCCCGTGCTGGGCCTGTTCGGCCCGAAAGACCCCGACGTGTACGGCCCCTACGGACGACGCGCCGACGGCACGGTCGGCACGTTGGAGGTCATCACGCGCGACGACGTCGCCTGCCGCCCCTGCACGCTCCGTCGCTGCGACCTGCCGCTCTGCATGACGACGTTGGATCCCGACGACGTGCTCGCGCGCGCGCGGAAGCTGTTGGCGCAGGGTGCCTGATCCGGCGTCGGGACGCGCCGGGGTACGTGCAGCGGACCTGGATCGCCTGCGGCGGGGGTCGTCCGTTGCGCGAACGGGACCGTACCGAGCCAGGTGAGATTCCCGCTTCACGCTGCGGCGCAACCAACCATGGGGAGATCAACCGGGGCGTGAAGCTGGAATCTCACCCGGCTCGTCCCCTGGGGTGCGGAGATGTCTCCGTGCGGGACCGAGCATCTGGCGAGCCGCCCCCCCGACGGCACAGCCACCGCCCGAATCAGATAGGCAGGCTGCCGGGGCCGAGCTCGAGGATGGGCCCCCGCGGCCCCAACTGGATCGTGTGGACTCGCTCGAGGACGTCGTCGAGCACGATGCGGTCGGTGGCGTCCCCGTCGACGAGCATGCCGTTGCCGCCCAGGTTCTCGATCTCGACGCGATCGGACGCGTGGAGCGTGATCCGTACGTGCCGACGGCTGACGGAGGCATAGAGCAACGAGCGCTGCACGTCGCGGCGCGCCGCGCCGCGCGATTTGAGGTACGCCGGGGAGCGCTTGAGCGACCAGTCGCACCAGCGGCTGCGCCCGACGACCACGCTCTGGCCCTCCGCGATGCGCAGGGTCTGGCCCTCGGCCAGCTCGCCCGTGCCGCGCAGCAGGACGTAGCAGGACGAGACGGGGGCCGACGGGGTCTCCAGCGGGTTCATGGCTTTGGTCCTTCCTGGATCCTACGACGACGACGGGCGCGGGACTACCGCTCGGCTTCGGCGGCCAGCTGGGCTTCCCGCTCCGCCCGCCACCCTTGCTGGACGGTGCCGCGCAAGACGATGTCGTCCACGAGGACCGGCGTCCACGTCAGCAGGCTGATCCGGCCGCTGCCGTGCCGCATGGAGCGCTGTCGGTCGCTGCGCGTCCCCAGGTCGGCCCAGCCCCCCTCGCGATGGCTGGCCACGAGGCGCCCATCCACGTGCAGCTCGAGCCGGTCGAGCTGGCGCACGACGCGCACGCGGTACGAGCGTCCGGGCTCGAACGCGAACAGGCGCCGGTCGGGCGACGCCATCTCCTCGCGTCCGAGCTGCGTCCAGCGCGCTTCGTTCGCGGCTGCCGCGTAGTCGGGCCACGACCAGCCCTGCAACCACGAGCTGCCGAACGTCGTCAGCGGCGTGGTCTGGACGCCCACGCCCCGGCCCAAGCCGTAGATGTTCCATTCGGGCGGGCCGGAGCGCTTCTCGCGATCGAGCGGAGGCACTCCCTGCGGCAGGCGCTGCCCCTGGGCCCGCGGGTCGGCGGAGACGACGGCGAGCTTGGGCCCGTCCATGTCGAAGGCGATCAGGGGGGCACCCGCGCGCGTGTGGAGCGTGAGCTCCAGCTCGAACGGCAGGGCCGGGTCGAACATCTGCTCGAACGAGAGCGGACGGTCGTAGATCGGCGCTTCGGCGCCGGCGAGGAGGAGGAGGGCGTAGGGGTCCGTGCCCGCGCCCGGCGTGACGACGCCCTCGCCCGCGCCTTCGCGGACGAACTCGCCCAGGCCGTGCAAGACGTTGCGTTTCTGCACCTCGGGGGTGTCCAGGTCGAGACGGAACTCGACGGCGTCGGCGCCGCTGGCCGCGACGCGCGCACCGGGAACCAGCGCACGCAGAACGTCGCGCTCCAGCCCTTCCCGGGTCTTGAGCAGCAGCTCGTCGACGCGGGCGCGTCGTTCGTCGTACGTCCGTGTCCAGCGCAAGCGGTCCGCCGGATCGCGCAGACGCTCGAGCTCTTCCTGGGCCTCGACGTAGCGCTCCTCCTCCAGGTAGGTGGACGCGTCGGCCTCGGCCTGGGCCGCGCGCTGCTCGCGAGCCCGCTGCGCCGTCACCACCAGGTCGCGGCGCGCGCGCACGAAGCGAGCCCAGAGGCCGCCCTCGTCGCCCAGGGCGTCGAATGCGCGACCGGCGCTCTCGTGCGCAGCGACCGTCGGCCGGAGGTCCACACCGGGAGCATCCTCGATCGGTCCGAGGGCCGACAGCCGCGCGTACGCTTCCACCTCGGGCGTGACCCCCGAGGCGCTCCCGCGCGCCCATGCCAGCAGGACGTCCGGGTGGATGGCCCGGATCGGCAGGAAGCGCGCATCGGCCTGGCTGCGCTTGGCGTCGACGATCTCGAGGCCGCGGCGCTCGAGGTCCACGCGGCGGACGAAGATGCGCTCGGGCAGGGAACCGGTGAGCTCGGCGCCGGCACGCAAACGCGGGGCCTCGAGCGGCGCACGGGGGTCGATGCGCTCCAACGCCTTCTGTTCCAGGGCGTCGAGCGGGTCGGCCGCCGCCAGCAGGGCGGCCAGCCGCGGCTCGGCGCCGAGGGCGGGGTCGCGGTCGCGCTGGCGGCGGGCCACGAGGTCGCGGAGCGCCGCCGCATCGCCGGCTTGGATGGCCTGGAACGCTTCCGCCTCCGCCTCGGCCCAGGCGGCATCGCGCAGCGCATCGTGGCGGCCCAGGCCTGCGCGCAGCTCGGAGGCCAGACGCCGCGCCAGCGACCCGCCGTCGGGTTGCTCGCGGTCGGCATCGCGGGCGAGCGCCTCGAGCTTCTCGGCCAGCGCGCGCCACGCCTCCGCATCCGGCGGCGCACCGCTGTCGAGCCACGTCTTGGCCTGCAGCAGGCGCTCCTGCAGCAGCTGGTGCAGGGCGGCCTGGGTGCGGGCCTCGATCGTCGTGCGCAGCTGCTCGACGAGCCGACCGAGCACGGCTTCTGCCGGCCCCAGGACGGCGCCGTCGTGCTGCGCGAGCAGCGCCAGCTCGTCCTCGATGCGCGCGTACAGGTCCGCAAGTCCCCGATCGAGCGCCGAGCGGTAGGCCGCCAACGCCCGCGCATCCAGGGCCTCCCGCGCCCGGGCCTGCGTCCCGCGCGCATCGAGCTCGCCAGCCGCCGCGCCCAGGCGTTCGACGGCCCGCCCGACGCGACGTGCCTCTTCTCGCGCCCGCTCCAGCGCGAAGCCGGCCGGGACGTTCCGATCGTTGGCCAGCCACGCCTCGTGGCTCGCGGCGGACGACACCAAGGCCTCGAAGCTGCGGGCCCCGGCCATCTCGGCCGCGGCGCGCTGCTGCTGCTCGACCAAGCGCCTCTCCCCGGCGCGCGCGAGGATGCGCTCGAGCTCGGAGCGCGCGCGGATCACCCAGGCACTGACCGAGCCGTCGTCGGTGCCACCCTGCTGGGCGAAGACGGTGGACGCGGCGCCGAGCTCCTCGGCGGCCAGGGGCGCCTCGAGCGCCTTGAGAAGCTGACCGAGACGCGTGAGATCGCCACTCACGTCCCGCAGACGACGCAGGTGCTCGTCGACGGCCCTGCGCCGCGTGCTCTTGCTCTGGGCCTGCGCCTCCCAGTCGGCGAGTTCCTTCTCCTGCTCCACGGCCTGTCCCAGGCTGCGCTCGAGGCGACGGGAGCGCTCCGCCCATTGGCTCTTGAGCCTGTCGTGCGCGCTGATGGCGTTGGCCGTGTCGACCTCGGCCGGGGCGTCGATGTCGCTCCAGCTCGTGGTCCGCAAGAGGCGCTCGGCGCGCTCATCCGCCTCGACACGCGCCCGGGAACGCTCGCGGTGTTGCAGGAGCAGCCCGGCCGCCACACCGAGCACCACGACCACGGCGAGTGCGATCCCCGCGCGACGCGCGCCCACGCGCAGGCGTCGACGGAGCAACCACGCTTCCCAGTTGCCCGTGAACCCCACCGGGACGATGGAGCGCCCGCCCAGGATGCGATCGACGTCCGTGACGACGTCGGCCGGCGTGGGGTAACGCAGCGACGGGTCCTTGAGCATCATGCGCTCGACGAGGTAGCCGGCCTCGCCGCTCACGGCCGGGTTCAGGACGCGCAGCGGCGTCGGCTGCTCGTAGAGCACCTTGGTGATGATCTCGGCCAGCGTCGAGCCCTCGAAGGGCGGTCGGCCCGCGAGCATGGCGTAGAGCGTGGCCCCCAGGCTGTAGATGTCGCTGCGGGTGTCGGCCTTGCGCGGGTCCTGCGCCTGCTCGGGCGAGATGAACTGCGGCGTACCCACGGTCGCGCCGTGCTGCGTGAGGCCCAGGTCCACCGGCCCCTTGGCCAGCCCCAGGTCCATCAGCTTGGGCACGCCCTGGCGCGTGAGCAGGACGTTGCCCGGCTTCACGTCCCGATGGACCACGCCCATCCGGCGCGCCTTCTCCAAGGCGTCCGCCAGACCGCGCGTGATCTCGAGCGCCTTCTCCTCGTCGAGCGCGCCCTCGCGGGCGATCAGGTCACGCAGGCTCTCGCCCTCCACGTACTCCATGACGAAGAACGGGAAGCCGTTGGACTCACCCGCATCGAGCGCCCGCACGATGTTGGGGTGGTCGAGGCTGGCGAGCATCTCCGCCTCGCTGCGGAGGCGTTCGACCTGGGTCGGGTCCGCCGCGAGATCACGGCGCAGGACCTTGATCGCGACGAGGCGGTTGAGGCGCAGGTGCCGGGCCTTGTACACGGTGCCCATCGCGCCGCGGCCCAGGCGTGCGAGCAGCTGGTACCCCTCGATCTGCGCGCCGGCGCCGCGCGGCTCGACGCGACTTCGGACGCGACGTGCCTGCTCGTCGGCCAGCCAGCCGCGCTTGACGAGGATGACCGCCAAGCGCTCGTCGATCTTGAGGTCCTCGGCCATGCGGCGCTGCAGGAGGAAACCTTCCTCGACCTGCGCCTCGGTCACGTAGCCGAGGTTCTGGGCCTCTTGCGCGAACAGGAAGTCCTCGTTCGTCGCGCTCATCGGTCCAGCCCCCGCGGCGACGCGTCGTCCTGCCGGACCGCCGGACGACGCCCGCGCTCCTCGAGCAAGTCGAGCCGCCGGAAGTAGGGGTACGCCTCGAGGTAGCGAAGCAGGTAGCGCTCGCCCTGGTACTTCGTCTTGTCCTCGCCCAACGCGCTGGGCAGGTTGTTGAGGCCGAACAGCGACCTCGTCATCTCGTCCAACCGCATCGCCACGAGGTCGCGCACGTCGCCGACCAAGAGCCCGTTCGGGTCGTCGACGAGGTCCTCCAGGGCTTGCAGGGTGGAGCTCGCCGCGAGCGGGAACGTGGGGCTGCGCAGCGCGGCGCCGTACTGGTCCACGAGGCGCCCGAGGGCCTCTTGGAACGGTCCCTTGGCGAGGATGCCCGCGGCGGCGCGCTCGAGACCCTTGACGGCCACCTCGCGCGTCTCGGCGTCGTCGAACCGTCCCTGGGCCAGGCCCCGGAGGAGGGCGACCGCCGCGAACGGACGCGGATCCTCCTGATCGCCCGGGATCGGGCGCTTGGACTTCTGCGAGAGCCAGTCGGCGCAGGCCTTCACCCCTTCCGCCGCACCGGCTTGGCCGGCACGGAAGAGCAGGAACGGGAGGACGCCGGGGCGCAGCTGGCGAGGTGGGTTGACCGCGCAGTCGACGCACTTGGCGTCGAGCCATACGCGCGGGACGTCGAGGAACAAAAGGGCCTGGACCGCCGCGCGGGCCACGGCGGCTTCGGTGTCGGTGGGCCGGAGCAGGCGCGGCCACAGGCCTTCGGCGAGCTGCGCCTCCTGGCCGCGCGCGCGGGCGACGAGCGCACGGGCGAACAAGGCCTCGGCCGCCTCCGCCGGCTGGCCGAGGGCCTCGACCGCCTCGAGCGCCGCGCTTAGATCGCCCAGGCGCTCCCCGAGCTCGGCAGGCCGGTCCCTGGCCAGCGCCGCGGCAAGGCCCAACGCCGCGGCAGCGCGCACGGCGCTCTGCGTCTCGCTCGACAGGAAGCGCAGGTACGTCGCGGCATCGCCGGAGCCGACGAGCCCGCGGGCGAGGAGCGCGGCTTGGCGCGGCGGCACGGGCCCGAAGCCGTCGGGGTCGATGGCCTCGACGACTTCCCGGGCCTGCGGCCCGCCAATACGCCCCCAGGCGAGCAAGGCTGCGCAGGCCTCCGGGGCCGACGCACCCCGCGCAAGGAGGGCGAGGCGATCCCGCCCGACCTGCAGCAGCCGCTCCGCATCGCGGCGGATGCCCGCCGGCACGGCCAGGCTGGCCTCGACGACGACGAGGTCGGGGGGCGTCACCTCGTTCCAGGGGAACGCCCCGAGCGCCAGGGCGCAGAAGGCGCCGGTCCACTCTTCGTGCCCACCCCCCAGGCGATCGACCAAGGGGCCGACAACGGAGCGCTGCAGCTCGAGGGCGGGGCCGTACGCGTCACGCAGGGCGGCGACCGTGAGGGCGGCGTTCCACCACGTGGTGCGGCTGCTGCTCTGGCTGCCCAGCACCTCCCCGAGGATCGGCGCACTCACCAGGCCGAAGCGGCGCACGAGGCGTGCCCGCGCGGGGACGACGCGGTTCAGGTCCGCGAACGAGCTGTCGATCTCGTGCCGGATGTCCGTGTCCGTCTGCGGGTCCAGGATCCCGGGGTCGTGGAACGGCAGGGCCGGCGGGACGGGCTGGAGGTCGCGGGGGCCCCCCGCGTCGGCACGACCCACCGTGCACGTCAGCGCCAGGAGCAAAGCCAGCGTCAAGCTCCGGCCGCCGCGGCGTGCGAGCTCCCTATCGCGCATGCTGGTACCCGCCTTGGACATACGCCCGCCAGCGCTCGTCGAGCCCCCGGTAGTCCACGCCGAACGCGGCCTTCAACGCCTTCTCTTCGTCGGGCTCGTCGCCCTTGGTCAAGTCGATGAACTGCTTGAACTTGGCGGCGTCCCAGCGGATCAGGCACTCGACGACGCTCCAGCTCTTGACCAGCTCGACGTAGCGGAACTGGCTGAGCTCCATGCGCGCCAGGCGCTTGAGCGGCGGGTCCGTGCCCGCCAGTACCTCGGCCTTGAGGGCCTCGCGCCATCGCGCGCTGTCCTGCCAGATGGGGACGTCGGTGTCCTCGCCGGTGGCTTGGCTGCCGGCGCCGCGGCCGAGCGTGAACGTGAGGCTGTAGCCGATCGCATCCATCTCGAGCACGTAGGCGAAGCCCTCCTGGAGCCACGCCGACGGGAAGCGGTAGTCGCGCTTGTAGATGGTCAGCAAGAGCTTGCCGACCTGGTGGACGGTGTTGCTGACGAAGGTCTTGTCGGTGTTGGGGAACTGGTAGCAGCCGATGGCGTTCAGGTCCTGCACCCACCACCAGGCGTGCTGGCGCTGCACCGCCCCCACCCAGCCCTTGACGAGCTCGTCCGCCTTGACGTGGCCCGCGAACCACGTGGCGAAGCGGGTGTAGGACGGCAGCTTGACGTGGAGGACCACGCGCGTGCGCTGCGTCACGTCGTCTTCGGGCAGGTCGTCGCCCGTGGGCTTCAGGTACCCACGCGCCGCGGCGTAGGCCTTCTCGCACCCATCCGCGATGGTCCCGAGCAGGGGCTCCTGCACGTCCCCCATGAGGTCGAACCACGGCGCCCAGCGGTAGACGAGCGGCAGCCGCGAGCCCTTGGAGGCGAGGTCGACGAAGGCCTTGCCCTCGGCTTCGCCGAAGCGAACCCAGGCCCCGTCCACCTGGCGCTCGCCGCGGCGCCGGCGCCACTCTTCCTCGGTGACCCAGTCGTTGCCGTCCTTGCGCAGGCCCTTCTCGCGGGCCTCCTTCTCGGCGGGGGTGATCCACTCCCCCTCGTAGGGCACCAGGCCACGGGCCCGGAGCTCGGCCTCGCGCGCGGCCGCCTCGCGGCGTGCCTGCTCCTCGGGGCTCATCCACTCGCCGTCGACCTTGACGTGGCCGAGCGCCTCGCGCGCCTTGCGATGCTGGGGGTCGGCCGCGACGACCTGCTGCAGGATCGCGGGGAGCTCGCTCTCGAAGCCGGCCTTCTTGGCCCACTGCCATACCGCCCACAGGGCCTTGGCGTCGCCCTCGGCCTGCTGGGTGCGGAAGGCCAGCTGCTCGCGCAGCGGGGGCTTGCGCGTGTCGACCGACTTGACGTCCGCTCTCGGCACCGTGCGCGTGCCGTCGAAGGTGGTCTCGATGACGACCTTCTCGTCGTCCTCCACGAGCACCTTTCCCTCGTAGGTGGTCCCGTCCCGCGTGACGACGACGTCGGCCCGCGCCGCTTCCGCGAGCGGCCCGGCGACGAGGGCGCCGCCCAGCAGGACGGCACCGAGCAGGACGGCACCGGACAGGACGGCGAGCGCCAGGGCGCCGGGCCCCGCGCCCCCGATGCCCGGGCGGGTCGGGGCGACGCCGGACGCAGCGCCTCGCGCGAGCGCGGGAGCGTTCCGTAGCATCCTCACGATCCTACCTGCGGCTCCGCCTCGGGACGTTCCGGACGTCGGTGACCCTTCGCAGCAGGAGGGCCGCCAGTCAGGTGCACGCCTACACCGCTGGGTACCCGCTCACCTACCCCGAAAACAAGCCGCCAGGCGCGCATAGACGCCGCTCGGAGCGGAGCGCCACCTCCACGAACCGGGTCGCCAGGGCGACGGTAGCGCGCCCGCATCGGCGACGACTCGTGGTCTGGTCCCCCGTTGGCGTTCCGCGCTCACGCGCGGATTCGGTGCTCCGGCTTCGCCTGCGCAGCAGGGGTGCTGGTTCCGCACCACCCCTGCACCCCTCACGGTGGGACCGAGCATCTGGCGAGCCGCCCGTCCGCACTCCAGGGGCTGAACACTGCAATGGAAGGTGCCTGAACTCCGGGCTCGGACAGGACAGCCACGCTTCCATGGGAGGGGGTGCCGCGCGCATCGAGACGCGGTACGGAGGCGGGGATTTCTTCCGCAACTTGCCGCCCTGCGCTTCGGCATGCGGAAGTGCCCATCGGCAAGTTGCGGAAGAATTCCCCGCCTCCGTACGGGCTTTGCCGTCGGCATGAAGAACTTACACCGCTGGGTCGCGGCGCAGGGCCCGAAGCCCCTCGAAGAGGACGAGCGCCTCGAGCGCGAGGAACAGGGCGCCGAACGTGACGACGACGGCGTTGCCCCGCTCGGTCTCGGCCACGAGGCCCTGGATGCCCGCCCAGGTCGTCATGGCCAGCAGGAACAGCAGGGGCACCAGGATGACGATGCGCGGCCGCCCCGCGCGCCGCAGGACGACGTAGAGGACGAGCAGCGTGAGGGCCCCGATCAGCTGGTTCGTCGTGCCGAAGACCGGCCACAGGATGAACCCGCCGCTGCCGATGCCCTTGCCCCCGTCGGTGAGCAGCGCCAGGAGGGCCGCAGGCACGACCGCCACGGTCGTCGCCACGTAGCGGTTGCGCAGGGACGTCACGCCGAAGGCATCGCCGAGCTCGGTCAGGCAGAAGCGCTGGATGCGGGCCGCGGTGTCCAAGGTGGTGGCGGCGAACGAGATGACGATGACGGCGATCACCGTCTGCGCGAGCTGGGTGTCGCCGGCGAGCAGCGGCTCGAGGAAGCGACTGGCCCCCGCCACGAAGTGCGTGATGCCGGTGTTGCCCACCTGCTGCCAGTCGCCGTACTGGGCGCGCCACTCTGCGGCGCTCCCCAGCCCCGCGGTCGTGGCGAGCACCGCCAGCATGGCCAAGACGCCCTCGCCGAGCATGCCGCCGTAGCCGATGGTGCGCGCATCGCGCATGCGGTCCAGCTGCTTGGCGGTGGTCCCACTGGCAACCAGACCGTGGAAGCCGCTGATGGCTCCGCACGCGATCGTGATGAACAACATCGGCAGGAGCCCCGGCGTTCCGGGGGGGACGTCGTGGTTGATCGCCGGTGCCGTCACCTCCAGGCCCGGCGAAAGGGCAAGGCCCAGCAGGAGGCCCCCGAGGCCCAGGAACAGCTGGTGCGAGTTGATGTAGTCGCGCGGCTGGAGAAGCACGCGCACCGGGAGCACGCTGGCAACCCAGGCGTAGGCCAGCAGGAACACCACCCACGTGGCGATCGGCGAGCCCGCCAGCTCGAGCGCCGGTGGGAGCACGCCGGCCTCGGGGTGCCGCGCGAACACCACGACCAGCGCGTAGAGCACGGCCAGGGCGAGCAGCGAGGGCACGAGCAGCCGCCCGCCGCGGCCGTAGACCCACCAGCCCAAGACGAGCGCCACGACGATCTCGAGGTTGATGGGCCAGACGCTGGCCGGCACGTTCGTGAACAGCACGGCGATCAGGTACGCGAAGACCGCCAGCACGATCCACGTGAGCAACACGATGATGCCTAGGAACCCGACGCGGGCGCGCGGCGAGAGGATGGTGCCCGCCAGGTCGCCGATGGTGCGGCCGCCGCGCTGCGCCGAGAGGGCCAACGCGCCGAAGTCGTGGACGGCGCCGATGAAGATGGTGCCGAGCACGACCCACAGCAGGGCGGGCAGCCAGCCCCAGATCACCGCGATGGCCGGGCCCACGATGGGCGCGGCGCCGGCCACCGAACAGAAGTGGTGCCCGAACAGGACGTGCTTCCCGCAAGGGACGCAGTCGACACCATCGGGCGCGGTGTGGGCGGGCGTCGGCTGCGCGTCGTCGAGGGCAAACACCTTCCGCTCGAGCCAGCGGGCGTAGGTACGGTGCGCGACGACGAAGGCCGCAAGGGCCCCCGCGGCAAGCAGGGCGGCGTTCATCGCAACACCCTACGGCGTACGGGGACGCTCCTCCCCGCCGGCGAACGACGCGCGCAGGCGCGAGCCGGGCACCCCCGCGCGGGTCAGGCCTCCATGCCGTACTTCTCGAGCTTGCGCTGGAGGGTGAAGCGGCTGATGCCGAGCAGGTCGGAGGCCTTGGTCTTGTTGCCTTCCGCCTGGACCAGCGCCTTCTCGATCTCCGTCCGCTCGACGTGCTCCACGAGATCGACCAGGTTGCGGACGGGGCCGTCGTCGCTGGACGGGCGGCCGCTGCCGCCGCGGCGGATGGGCTCGGACAGCACGTCGATGGTGATGACGTCATCGCCCAACGCGACCATCCGCTTCACCTCGTTCTCGAGCTCGCGGATGTTGCCGGGCCAGTCGTAGGCCTGGAGCGCCTGCGCGACGCCGGGGCCCAGCGTCTTCGGCGCGCGGCCCTTGCCGGCATGCAGGCGCAGGAAGTGGTCCGCCAGCAGCGGAATGTCCTCCTTGCGGTCGCGCAGCGGCGGCAGGTCGATCGTGAGCACGCGCAGGCGGTAGTAGAGGTCCTCGCGGAACTCCCCGGCCCGCACCAAACGGTCCAGGCGCTTGTTGCTGGCCGAGACGATGCGGACGTCGACCTTGCGCACGGACTTGCCGCCGACCGGGCGTACCTCGCCCTCCTGGAGCGTACGCAGCAGCTTCTTCTGCATGTCGGGGCTCATGTCCGCGACTTCGTCGAGGAAGAGCGTGCCCTGATCGGCCAGCTCGAAGAGGCCCTTCTTGTCGCGGTCCGCGCCGGTGAACGAGCCGCGTACGTGGCCGAAGAGCTCGCTCTCGAGCAGCGTGTCGGTAAGCGCGGCGCAGTTCTCCGACAGGAAGGCCTGTCGCGCTCGCGGGCCGTGGGCATGGATGGCGCGGGCAATGAGCTCCTTGCCCGTTCCGCTCTCGCCGGTGATCAGCACGGGCTCGTCCGTGCGCACGATCTTGTCGAGCAGGCGCAGCACGTCCCGCATGGCCTGCGACTCGCCGATGATCTGCGGGTAGACGCCCTGCGGGGCCCCCACCTTGCGCAGCCGGTCGCGGACTTCCGTCAGCTCGCGGGCTTGGCCTTCGACGCGCAGCTCCAGGCGCTGGTTGAGGTCGTCGACCTCGATGAGTCGCCTCTCGTTCTCCTCGTAGAGCGAGGCCCGCTCGATGGCGGTGGCCGCAAGATCGACGAGCGACGTCAGCATGTCCCGCTCGGCATCGCCGAAGGCGCCCGCCTGCAGGCGGTTGTCCACGTAGACGGCGCCCGCCGTGCGGCCCCGGACCTGGAACGGCAGGCACAGCACGCTACGGGCGCGGATGGCGCTGATCGACAGTGCCCCGGAGAAGCGCTCGTCCTCGACCGCATTGGCCGTGAGGACGGGCTCGCCGGTGGCCAGCACGCGGTCGACGATGGACTGGGAGAAGGCCGCCTCGGGGCTCTGCACGTCCTCCTGCTCGAAGTTGCGGGCCACGTGGACCGTGGCCCCGCCATCCGGGCCCGGGCGGCGCAGCACGAGGAAGCCCCGCTCCGCGCCGGCGATCTCGACGACGTGGTCGAGGATGATCCTGAGCAGCGGGTCCAGATGCAGCTCGCTGTTCAGGGCCTTGACGACGCGCTGGAGGCGCTCGAGCCGATCGCGCTCGTCGTCCAGCCCGATGACCTGGGTGGAGTGGCCGGGGTCGTCGTCCGTGTCGGCGTCCGGCGGCGGGGCCTGCTCGAACCAGAGCCGGGCGTTGCCGACACGAAGCTCGTCCCCGGGCCGGATGCGCGAGCGCTCGACGAGGTGGCCGTTCAGCCGGGTGCCGTTCTGGCTGCCGAGGTCGCGCACGACGTACTGGTCCGGGGCGACGCGCTCGACGGTGCAGTGCTCGCGGGAGGCCCGGAGGTCGAGAACCGCGATGTCGTTCTGCGGGGCGCGGCCGATGCGCACGACATCCTTGGGCAGGTCGTAGACCGTCCGGGTGTCCTTCTCGTCCAGGATGTAGCGCGGCACGTGCCTCCAACCTCCTGACGGCCTGCGGGGAGGTCGTAGGATACGGGCCGCGGGCCGTCGTCCCCCGACCGCGCCGACCGACGCATCTGGGGGAGGCGTCCCGTAGGCTGCCGCTCGACCCCCCAGGGCCCCCCTACCCCGGGTCCGGTCGTGTGCGGTCGCGGAAGGGATGGCCATGCCCAAGCACTTCCTCCTCGAGGAGCTCGCCGGTCTTGCCGGGGTGCCGGTGCGTCAGGTGCAGGCCTGGGAGACCGACGGCCTGCTCGGGGACGTCCCGCGCGACGCCTCCAAGCGCCCGCTCTACGGCTTCGAGCACGCCGAGCGCTGCGTGGAGCTGGGCGGACGAGGGCTCCAGCGCCGCCTGTGCGTGGTCAACCAGAAGGGCGGCGTCGGCAAGACGACCACGGCCTTCACCCTCGCCGCGGCGCTGGCGGACCTCGGGCGCCGCGTGCTCTGCGTCGACCTCGACGCGCAGGCCAACCTCACCACGTCTTTCGGTTTCGATCCCGACGCGCTCGATCGCACCAGCGCGGACCTTCTCACCGAAGACGACGTCGGCCCCGAAGACGTCATCCTCGAGACCAACCTCGAGGGCGTCCACGCGATTCCCGCCGACATCAAGCTGGTCAACGTGGAAGCCCGCATCCAGGACGAGATGCAGCGCGAGCGCATCCTCGACCGCAAGCTGTCGCCGCTCTACGACCGCTACCACTTCATCGTGTTCGACTGCCCGCCCAACCTCTCCCGCGTCACGATCAACGCGCTCTGCGCCAGCGAGGAAGTGATCGTGCCGATCGAGACGCAGTCCTACTCGATCAAGGCCATCAGCGACCTGACGCACACCTTCACGCTGCTCAAGCGCAAGATGGGTCACGACCTCACGGTCTGGCTGCTCCCCACCAAGGTGGACCGCAGCGTCAAGATCGCCACCGACATCCTCGACGCGCTCGACGACGCGTTCCGCGGTCGCCTGCTGGACCCGATCCACGTCGACCCCACCCTGATTCGCGCCCCGCTGCTGTGCGAGCCGATCACGCGCGCCTACCCGAACGCCCCCTCGGCGCTCGAGTACGCGCGCCTGGGGCGGTTCCTCACCTTGCACGACGCCGAGCGCGCGCAGTGGATGGGCCTCACGCTGGCCGAGCGTCGCCGGATCATCGAGAAGGCCGCGCGCGACGTCGCCGACGAGGCGGATCTTCCGCCGGCCATCAAGAAGAAGCGGCTATGGGGATGATGGTTGCTTGGCGTGCGGCTAGGCGGCTCGCCGAGTGCTCGGCGGCGCCGGCGCGATCCGCTCCTCGAGTGAACAGACCACGAGTCGTCGCGGATCGCTTGGCGGCGCCTTCGCCCTGACGAGCCGAGGTGCGACGGCCGCGACTCGAACCCAGGCGTGCTTGCTTCTGGGTGGCTTGCGCACGCGGGGAGGCACCGTGCGTTACCCCGACACGAGGCTCCGCACCTCTTGGAGCACCCGCTCCACGGGGATCTTCGCGAGGCACGGATGGCCGGGCACGGGGCACTCGCGCAGGAAGCACGGACTGCACGGCTCGGGGTCGTGGACCAGCCGGAGCTCGCCGGGGCCGAGCGGCGCACTGACGATCGGGTCGGTTGCGCCGAACAGCGCGACGACCGGTGTCCCCACCGCCGTCGCGCAGTGCATGGGTCCCGTGTCGTTCGTCACGAGCAGGTCCGCACTGGCGAGCAGCCCCAGGAGCACGCCCAGGTCCGCCGTGCGCCCGACGCCGCGCAGCAGGTCGGGCGCACGGGCCGCCACCTGCGCCTCGATCGCCGCTGCCGCCGGCGTGCCCACCGTCACCACGTCGATCCCGCGCTCGCCGAGCCGCCGCGCCAGCTCCGCGAACGAAGCGACGGGCCAGCACTTGGCCGGCCCGTAGCTGGCCCCGGCCTCGATGGCCACGAGCGGTCGCTCGCTGCGCCGACCGAGCGCAAGCAACAGGCGCCGCGCACGCTCGCGCTCGCCCTGGCTCACGGCGAGCGGCGGCGGCTCGGCTTCGGGAACCTCCACGCCGAACGGCGCCGCAAGCGCGGCGAAGAACCGGCTGCGGTGGGCGCTACGGAGCGGCTGCCAGCCACGCACCCCGTGCGTCAAGAGCGGCCCCTTGCCGCGCGCGCCGAAGCCCACGCGCACCGGGATGCGCGCCAAGAAGGGCGCCAGCGCCGCACGATGCCCCCGCGGAAAGACCACCGCCGCGTCGAACGCGCCGTCCCGAAGCACGCGCCGGCTGGCGAGCAGGTCCCGCGGCGTGCGGTCGCGGCCGGTTGGGAGCACGTCGTGGACGCCGGGGAGCCGCGCGGCGAGCGGCAGGAACGGCTGCGGCGCCTGCGCCACGAACGTGGCGTCGGGCAGCGAGGCCGTGATGGCCGCCACGGCGGGCCGCGCCATGACGACATCGCCAAGCCACGAGGGCAAGCGCAGCAAGACGCGCTGCAAGCCGGGCGAAACAGGGGGAGCGGACGTCGTCGCCGGGACGACGTCGGTCGGGCTCACGCGCCGTCCGTCGCCCCGTCCACGGCGCCATCGCCGGGCTGCTCGGGAGCGGCGGCCGGAGTGTCCTTCTTCATGCGCGCCGTGGACATCTGCGCGTCGACCAGGTACTTGCCGAGGTAGATCACGAACGACAGGCCCAGCAAGGCGACGGCCAGGAGGTACCAACGGGGGACCGGCGCGACGCCCTCGGTGATGCCTGAGTCGGAGTGGTAGACGGGGCCGTCGCTCATCGTGCTGCGCGCTCCCGTGCAAGCCGTGCCTCGTGGGCAGCGAGGTCAGCCGCACTGATGGTGTCTTGCGCGTCCTGCTCGAGCAGGTCGCGGGCCGCCCGCTCGACGTCGTCGTACTGCCCGGACTTGATGCTCCAGGTGAAGACGAGCCAAGCGCCGAGGCCCATCACGAGGCAGACCGCGAAGATCCACCAGATGACGGACATGGCGAGGACGGGCGTCATGGCGGCAGTCTACGCCGAGGGGGCCGTGGAGGGGGTCGCCGGGCGCACCGCCGCAGGCCCGGGAGGGCGTCGCAGGAGCGCCTCGAGCCGGGCCCGGAGCGCCACCGTCGAACCGATCACGGCCAGGCTGCTGACGATCATGGCCAGGGCGGCCAAGAGCGGTGGCAGCCCCACCACCACGGCCACGCCGATGGCGACCACGTTGTAGAGGAACGCCTGGAACAGGTTCCACGCCACGGCCCGGCGCGTGGCCCGCGCCGCGACGAGGAGCGCCGGGATCCGGGTGAGGTCCGAGCCGAGCAGGCTCACGTCGGCCGTCTCGCGGGCGAGGTCCGTGCCCGAGCCCACGGCGACACCCAGGTCGGCCGCGGCCAGGGCCGGGGCGTCGTTGAGGCCGTCGCCGACGAACGCGACGGGGCGGGCACCCTCGAGCAGGGCCTCGACCTTGGCGTCGGGCAACAGCCCGCCGCGCCCGACGAGGCCGGGGACGCCCAAGCGCCGGACGAGGTCGTCAACGGCGATCGGGGCGTCGCCGCTGGCAATCTCCACGCCCACGCCGCCGGCCACGAGCTGCCGCAGGGCGCCCGCCGCTTCCGGGCGCGCCTCGTCACCCAGCACGATCGCGCCCACGACGCGGCCATCGGCCTCGACCCCCACGACGCCGGGTGTGTCCGCCTCGGGCACCGGTCCCGCGAGCCACGCCGGCGCCCCGACGCGCACCGCCCGCTCGGCGCCGCCCTCGAGCACGGTGGCCTCCACGCCGCGCCCCGGGACGACACGCGAGGCGCGAGCGAGCGCCGGTGCGTCGGTCGCGGCGCGGATGCCCCGGGCGAGCGGGTGCTCGCTGCCGCTCTCGGCCGCAGCGGCCAGGGCGAGCACACGCCGGGCGGACTCCCCGTGCGCCGACACCACGCGCACGACGCGTGGCGTGCCGACGGTCAAGGTGCCGGTCTTGTCGAACACGACGCGGCGCACGCGCGGCAGCGCGCCAAGCGCTTCGCCCGTGCGCACGAGAACGCCGCGCTCGGCCAGGGCGCCGAGCGCCGTCGTCACCGCGAGGGGCGTGGCGATGCCCAGGGCGCAGGGACAGCTGACCACGAGCACGGACAGTGCGTGGAGCAGCCCATCGGCCAGGGGGCGGCCTACCGCGAGATCGTGGGCCAGCACGCCGCCCGCGAGCAGCAGCACGAGCGGCACGAACACGGCGCTGATGCGGTCGGCGAGGCGCTCGAGCGGTGCGCGGCGCATGCGCGCCGCGGCCAGCACGTCGGCGATGCGCCCAAGCAAGGTCTCGGCGCCCACGGCCTCCACGGCCACGACGAGGGCGCCGTCGCGGGGCACGGTCGGCGCACGGACCAGGTCCCCGGGCCCCACGGCTCGCGGAAGCGGCTCGCCGGTGAGCGCGGCTTCATCCACGAACGCGCGCCCTCCGACGACACGGCCGTCGGCGGGCACGCGCTCGCCCGGCAGCACGCGCACGTGGTCCCCCGCGGCCAGCTGGTCGGCCGCGACGTGCTCGTCGTCCTCCGGCGGTGCGTCGGCCCGAGGCAGACGCCGCGCCGGTCGCTCGGCCGCGGAGAGGAACGCGGAGAGCGATCGCGTGGCGCGACGCTTGGCGGAGGCCTCCATCCAGCGCCCGACGGTCATCAACGTGGCCAGCGCCGCCACGGTGTCGAACCAGAGCGGCTCGGTCCGGCCCTCCAACACGGTCCACCACGACGCCGCGTAGCCGGCGAGCAGCGCGATGCCCACGAGGAGGTCGGCCCCGATCCGCGCGCGGGAGAGCCCGGAGGCCGCCGACAGCAGGATCGGCAGACCGAGGCCAAGGAGCACGGGCAGGCAGAGCAGGCCCTGGACCCACGGCGCAACGCGCGCGTAGGTGGGATCGTCCGCGGCACTCGGGTCCAGGTACTGGATCCACTGCACCAGCATGACGGCCATCGTGAACACGAAGCCCAGACCGATGCGCGCGAGGAGCGCCGCCGAGACGCCTCCCCCACCGCGGTGGCTCGGTCCTGCGAAGCGCCACGCGATGGAGCAGCCCAGGCAGCAGAACGCGTGAGGCGCGCCGGCCACCTTGCGCTCGACGCGACCGGCGCCCAACGGCAGCCCGCAGTGGTCGCAGCCGTGTACGGCGCTCACGACGGCCGCTCCGGAGCGGTCGGGTGCACGTGGCCGGGCGCGTGGTGCTCGTGCCCCCCGGGGCCGTGCAGCAGCTCGGGGAAGACGCCGCGCACGACCGTGACGAGTCCGAGCACGATCACGACGATCCCGGCCGCGCGCACGGCGCGCGCCCGTCCACGCGGGCCCAACGTGGCGCCCATCAACACGACGAGCGCCAACGCCGGCACGGTGCCCAGCGCGAGCGTCGCCATGACCCCCATCGCCGGCAGGGTGCGTCCCGTGGAGAGCGCCTCCATGAGGAAGGCGTAGACCAGGGGACACGGCAAGAAGCCCGTGAGCAGGCCCAGCGCGATCGGCGCGGTGGGTCCGCGCAGGTTGACCACGGCCTTGACGGCGCGGTCGTACAGCGACCCCGGCCCGAAGAGCCCGCCCAAGGGCAGCTCCTTGAGCCAGCCGGCGATCTGCAGGCCCGCCAGCACCATGAGCGCGCCGGCCAGCGCCGACAGGAGCGCCTGCGCGGCGGCAAACCAGGCGGCCTTCAGCCAGAGGCCCCCGAGCGTGCCCACGAGCGCGCCCAGGAACACGTACGTGCCCGCTTTGCCGACGTGGAACAGGCCCTGCCAGGCGATGCGTCGCCACGGCACGGCGCCCGGCCGGTCCAGCGCCAGCACGAAGCCGCCGCACATGCCGACGCAGTGCAGCGAGCCGGCGATGGCGGTGACGAGGAGGACGAGCATGGCCCCTCCTCCTCCGGGCTCACGAGGTGGCGGCTACCGGACTACTCGTCTTCGGAGTAGCTGACCGGCCAGACGGCCTTGTCGCCGTACATCAGGCGGTAGACGTACCAGACCAGGGCCCAGTCGTCGCCGAAGGTGCCACGGCGGCCGAAGATCACCGTCCGCTTGAGCGACGTGAGGTACTCGCCGACCGATCCGTCCTTCTCCTCGCGCTCGACGCCGGGGAGATCTTCGCCGAGCACGCTGAAGAGCTTGACGCGAGCCGTCTGCTTGGCGGCCGCGACGGCCTCGGCCGAACCGCCCTCCTTCTCCAGACGCTCCAACGCGTCGGCCGCCTTCCAGCCGGTCTCGAAGTCGACCTGCGACGACGGCATGCCCGTGCCATCCAGGCCGGTGAACACCGTGCGGTAGATGTCCCGCGGCGTGGCGCCTCCGCGCATGCGCAGCTCGGGCTGGTCGTGCTCGGAGCGCTTGGCGAAGTCGCGCGGGCGGACCAGGCCGCCGTTGTCCTTGGTGGTGCCGTTCCAGCCCGGCCCGTCGCCGCGACCCGTGGTGCCGTGGCAGTTGTTGCACTTCATGGCCACGTAGACGGCCTTGCCGCGGGCGAACAGCTCGTCGGCCTCCTCGATGGCCATCGGAGGCATCGGGGGGATCGCCAAGCGCAGGCTCTCGTCGTTGAACGGCTTGGCCCCGCCGTCGACGCTCTCCTGGAAGTGCTTGATGTAGTCCACGAGCAGCCAGAGGTGCTCCTCGGGCAGGTCGCGCCACGGCGGCATGGACGTGCCGGGAAGCCCCTGCCACAGCGAGCGGAACAGGTCGCCGTCCAGCGGCAGGTTGCCGACCTGCGTGCTGCGGTAGCGGTACTTGGCGATCGTGAAGTCACGCGGGCGCACCGGGAGGAACTGGGCCCCGGGGCCGTTGCCACGCCCCTCCTCCCCATGGCATCCCACGCAGTAGCGGTCGTAGAGCTGCTTGCCGCGCGTGAGGCGGTCGTCCCACGTAGGGTTCAGCTTGCGCCAAGCGGCCATCCGCGCCGCGTACTCCTCCACGAGGAAGCGCGTGTCCTCGCGCTCCGCGGCCGTCTGCTGGTCGGCGGCCACGCCGTAGACGCGCGCCTCCCGCGGCCGCAGCGGCATGCGGCCGTCGTCCAGGGGCGTCGCGATGCCCGCCTCGCGCTTGGGCTGGCCGTTCTCGTCGAGCACCGGCTTGCCCTCGTCGTCGAACGCCTGGAACGAGCCGAACGCGAACTCGTCGAACCCCCACATCGGCGGGGCGTGCGTGCGGATCGGCGTGTCCATGCTGATCGGCTTGCGCCAAGGACCGATGGCCGTGCCGAGGCGCTGCATGTACGTGATCAGGTTGTCGAGGTCCTTGGTGTTGCGCGGGCGGGCGTCGTAGTCGGTGACGAGACCGTCCGGCGTGTCCGCTTCGGTGTAGCGGTCCACATAGGCCTTGAGCTCGGCCTCGCTCTCGCCCTGCTTTCCCTCGGGCGCGAGCACGCCGCCCGCGTCGATGTCGGGCGACTTCAACATCTCCTTGAGGCTTTCGGGCCACAGGCTTGCCTTGTCGAACTTGGGCGAGACGATCCCGTCCCCATCCGTGTCGAGCTGCCGCAGGAGGTCGTGGATGGCATCGGCCTTGGCGTAGGGCCGGAAAAGCCACGGGAAGCTCGGCATGACCGACTGCGGCACGGTGTAGCGCGGGTCGTAGAAGTGGGCGACGTGCCAGTCGTCGACCCGGCGCAGCCCCTCGCGGGCGAGGTCCGGGCCGATGCGGCGCGTGCCGAACAAATGCGGGCGGTCGACCATGGACTCGCCCGCCTGGCTCACGGGCCCCCAGCGCAGGTTCTCGTCGTTGACGGGTCGGACGAACTGGCTGTGGCAGTGCCAGCAGATCTGCTTGGCGTAGACGTCGCGCCCAGCGGCCTCCTCCTCGGTGTACTCGGGCACCCGGACGCGCTCGCCCGACGTGACCTCGATCACGTAGGGCTCCTCCGCATCGGTCACCCAAGCGGGTGCCATCACGATGAGCAAGAAGGCGAAGAAGTAGCAGACGACGCCGGCCAGCAAGGCGACGCCACCCCACCGCTCGTAGAACTTGATCGACATGGGGACCCCCTTCGCTGCCTGTCAGCTGGCCACCGCGGCGACGGCCACGCGCGCGCCCGCACCTTCGTGCGTGACGTCCTCGTGGCTGTCGAGCGGCACCCGGCGCCCGTGGATCAGGGTCATGACGACGTTGTAGAAGAACAGGGCCAAGCCCACGTCCATCAGCGTGCCGCCGAACGTGCGAGCCACCCACAGCGGGCGGATCGCCGTCACCGTGTCGATGAACATGTTGCTGCCGCTCTGCTGCATCTCGCCCTGGACGAAGCCGCTGATCGAGAGCACGCAGAACATGAGGCCAAAGCCCACGATCTGCAGCCAGTAGTGCCACCACGCCAGCCGCTTGCTCCAGAGCGCGCGGCCGGTGATGCGCGTGACGCAGAAGTACGTCGCCGCCATCATCCAGGTGGCGAATGCGCCGTAGACCGCGCTGTGCGCGTGGCCGACGTTGTAGTCGCCGAAGTGCGTGAGCGCCTGCATGTCGCGGAAGGCCTCGGTCGGCCCCTGGATGCAGGTGATCAGGTACCAGAGCGCCGCGAGCATCGTGAGCTTGACGACGTAGTTGTCGCTGGACATCAGCTTCCAGCGCCCGCGCATGGTGCCCCACATGTTGGCCGTGAACGCGAGCACGGGGACGAGCAGCATGAGCGAAGCGCCGATCGCGATGGTCTGGGCCCAGTCGGCAATCGGGCTGTAGATGTAGTGGTGCACGCCGTTCAAGGGATAGAAGAACGCGAGCGCCCAGAACCCGATCAGCGACAGCTTGTGGCTGTACAACGCGTTCTTCGCGGCGACCGGCAGCATGTAGTAGGCCGCCCCCAGGCCCATCGGCGTGATCCAGAGGCCCACGACGTTGTGCAGGTAGAAGCCATGCATGGCCGCGCTGGTCGCACCGGCAGTCTGGGGCAGCACCAGGAACCCGAGCGGCAGGTTGATGGCCGTCCAGAGCATCCCGGCCACCCAGTACCAGAGCGAGGCGTAGAGGTGCTGGTGGCGGCGCTGCGCGATGGTGACGAAGAAGGGGATCGTCACGAACAGGAAGGCAATGGTGTTCGAGATGTCCACGGGCAGCGGGTACTCGCCCGCCTCGACCGGCTGGATGTAGCCCATCAGCAGGCAGGTCTCGCCGATGACGACGCCGACCTGGAACAGCGCCATGCCCCACCACGCCAAGCGCGGCAGCGCGAGGGGCCGGCCGCACAGCTTGGGCACGGCATAGCACATGAACCCGAAGACGGCCGTGCTGAAGAGACCGAAGACGACGCCGTTCACGTGGGCGATGCGCAGACGCGCGAACTGCAGCCACTCGACGTTCGCCAGGAAGTACGGGTCGTCCAGCTTCATCGCGGCGAGCAGGCCCAGCACGGGGCCCACCACCATCCAGAACAGCGTTCCGGTGAACCAAGCCTTCACCAGCTTGCGGTCCACCAAGGGGATCCCGTGGGGAGTCGGCTCCGCCAGGGCCGCGCTCGCGCTCGCCGTCATGCTGCTCTCCCTGCCGCCGCCCCCCGGGCGGACGCACCTCGATCCGCTGGGGACGGCCGGCCTCCCGAGCCTGCCGCCCCCGAAATCGTCCTACTTGCCGGGCGCCGGCGCGGTCAGCTCGACCGTGGCCGCCTTGCCCGCCTCCACCGTGACGGTGACGGTCTCTTCCCAGTCCGCCCCGTACTCGTAGCTGGAGATCTTGTTGTCCACGACCACGGGCGTCTCTTCCATGCCCTCGTGCCAGACCTTCACCGTGTACTCGCCGGGCGGCACGCCTTCGAGGACGAACTTGCCCTTGGCGTCGGTCACGGCGAAGTAGGGGTTGGTCACGGCATGGATGTAGGCGTTCATCCAGGGATGGATGTCGCACTTGACGATGTACTTGCCTGGCTTCGCCAAGTAGGCCTCGGCCACGATCTGCTGCTTGGTCCCCGCGCCGGAGCCGAAGTTGAACACGGTGTTGAGCATCGACTCCAGGTAGCCGTGGATGTTGTGGAGCGCGTTGTCGCTGTTGTCCACGGCCAGCTGCGTCTTCTCGCGCGTGACCATGACGTGCGGGATGTACTGGCAGGACTTCTGGTCGATCGTCGTCAGACGGTCCTTCGGACGCAGCGCTTCGGGCCAGTCCTTGCCCTTCTCGATGCCCTCGATCACGACGACGCAGTTCGCCAGCCCAAGCGTCTCGGGATCGAACACGCAGCGCTCCGACGGATGGCTCTCGTGGCCGCACGCCTCGAGATCCTTGTCGACGACGATGGTGCCGATGACGGGCTGGCCGGAGAGCTTGATGGTGCCTTCGATGCGGCCGGCGTTGGCGACGGCAGACTCGTCCACCTCATAGCTGTCCTTCTTGGAACCGCTGCGACTCCCGCGGCCGCGCGCGGGCGCCGCCACCTGCGGCTCGCTCTTCGGCGCGGGCGCGGGACGGGTGAGGTTGGCCGCGGCGACCTCCACGACACCGCCGTCGTCCGCGGTGCGCGGGCGCGGCTTCATGGCACCCGTGCGACGCGCGCCTTCCCCCTGGAGATCCACGTCGGGGTGGCCGCAGGCCGGGACGAGGGCGAGCAGGGCGCCCAGGGCGAGCGAGGGAACGAGCGAGGCGATGCGCATGCGGTTCTCCGGGACGTCCGACCGGAGAGCGAGGGAGACCGGCCGCCGTCGGGCAGGATTCTAGGGGGCGGCGGCCGACACGCCCGGCAGGAACGGAGCGCTGCCCGGCCGCGGCCCGGGGACCTCGTACGCTCGTTCGAATCCCGACGGAAGCGATCCGGACTCCGGGGGCGACCGGCGCCTCTGCGAGGGCGACGCGATCAGCGCGGCGGGATGGTCCGCTCGACCCGCACCGTCTGGCCGGACCCGAGGGTGACGGGGATCTCCTCGACCCAGTCCTCGCTGTACTCGTAGGAGCTGATCTTGTTGTCCACGAGGATCGGGACCTCGCCCATGCCCTCGTGCCAGATCTTCAGCTTGTAGGACCCGGGCGGCACACCCTCCAAGGCGAAGGTCCCCGAGGTGTCCGTGACGGCGAAGTAGGGGTTGGTCACGGCGTGGATCGTGCCGTTCATCCACGGGTGGATGTCGCACTTGAGGAGGTACTTGCCGGGCTTCGCGAGATAGGCCTCGGCGATCACGTGCCGCGTGCCTGCGGACCCCATCCCGAAGCTGCTGCCGGTTCTCGACATGCGCTCGTGATACGCATGCAGGTTGTGGAGGGCGTTGTCCTGGTTGTCGACGACGATCCAGGTCTTCTCGCGCAGCACCTGCACGTGCGGCACGAACATGCACTGCCGCATGACCAGCGTGCCCTTGCGGTCCTTGGGCTTCATCGCCTCGGGCCAGTCCTTGCCCTTCGCAATGCCCTGCAGGGTGATCACGCAGCTGGCCAAGCCCAGCGTCTCGGGGTCGAAGACGCAGCGCTCCGACGGGTGGCTCTCGTGGCCACACGCCTCGACATCCTTGTCGATCACGATGCGGCGAAGCTCGGGCTTGCTCTCGAGGCGAAGGACGCCTTCGATGCGCCCCGCGTGCTCGAGCACGGACGCGTCCACGACGTAGTCGTCCTTCTTGGACCCACCCCGCGAGCCCCGGCCACGCACGGGGGACGGGGCTGGCGCCGACGGTGCCTTCGCGTGTTCGTCCGCGGGAGCGGGTGCCAGCGCGCCGTCGCCCCCGCCGCCACAACCGACACCGGTCAGGAGGGCGAGGGTGAGAAGCCAGGCGGCGTGGCGCACGGTGGGCCTCCTTCCGGGAGGCCCACTGTCCCATGCGCGGTGGGCGCCCGTGTCCGCTACTCCGCGGCGTCCGGGGCGCCCCACTCGATCGGGGCCGGCACGGGCCGCGGCCCCAGCGTGCGTCGCGTCGGCGACTCGGGCTCGCGGGCGCCGCGCGCGGCGCGGTCGCCGGCCGCGAGGCAGGGAGCGAGCACGATCGCGGCCAGGAACACGACCACGAGCGCCAGGAAGCCGGCGTGGCGGACGAGGAACGCCTTCACGACGACACCCTCTAGCGGCCTGCGGCCGGCTCCGTCGGCGGGGCCGGCGGACGGTAGTGGTGCAGCAGGTAGTGCGTGAGCGCCCGGATCTGGACCTCGGCGAGGCGCTTGACTGCGTCGGTCTTGCGCTCCGCGTCCTCCGAGGCGTAGTCGGCACGCCACTGCTCGTCGTCGCGCAGCCAGAACTGGAACGCCTGCCAGTCGGCATTCACGTCGCGGCCGTACTGACGCTTCATGGAGTAGAACTGGGGCATCTTCGTGCCGTTGATCAAGTGCGCCGGGTTGTAGAGCAGCGCCTCCACCCACGACGTGCGCAACCGGTCCGCCGACAGCGCGAACGATGGCGCCACGCCACCGTCCGTCGGGTCCGCGCCGGGCGAGCCCTTCGGCAGGTGGCACTTGTTGCAGTTGATGGTCTCGAAGAGCGCGCGGGCCTCTTCCACCCATCCCGTCAGCGGCCCCACGGCCGGCCTCGTCTCGGTGGCCGGGATACTCAGCGGTGTCTCGAAGCGATGACCCACGAGCGCGCTGTCGTCCTGCGGCATCAGGATCGACGCGTCCTCGCCCGCCAGACGCACGAAGTACTTGGCCAGGGCGCGCGCCTCGTCGTCGGACATGCCGAAGCGCGGCATGTGCACGTTGACGATGGGGCGCAACCAGATCGGTTCCTTCAGGAACTTCACGAGCCACTCGCTGCGCGTGCGGTAGCCCTGACCGAACAGGTTGGGCGGCAGCGTCGCCGGGTCCACGCCCAGGTCCGCCTTCTGCTGCCAGAGCAGGCCGGCCATGCCCTCGAGGGTGTGGCACTGGTTGCAGCCGTAGCGCTTGGCCACGTTGCGGCCCTCGATCAGCTCCAGCTCTTCCTCCGAGGGGTTGGCAAGCGCTCCCGACTGGATCTTGTCGGCGGTGAAGCCCGCCACCATGGCCGTGACGGCGCGACGCGTCTCCATGGGCCAGCTGAAGGTCTCGCCTTCCTCGGGCTCGTAGTCGGCCGGGACGGGCAGCTCGCCCTGCGGGGGGGTCCAGAAGTTGAAGCGCGGCATGCGCAGCTTGTCGGGCCAGGGCTTGAGCTTGCCGACGTCCCAGACGCGCGGCGTGCGCAGCTTGTGGAAGAAGAAGTTGGATCGGGAGTGCGGCACGAGGTCCTTGGGCACCACGCCGAAGTCGAGCTGGTGCAGGTCCTTCGAACCGTGCTCGCTGAGCTCGACGCCGATCGGGTTCTCGTCCTGGTGCCCGGCGACCTCGTGGCAGCCGAAACAGCCGTTGCGCGACAAGAGCTTCTCGCCGACGCGCGCCAGCTGCGTGGCGAGGTTCTCGCCGCTCAAGGAACCGATCTCGCCCTTGATCACGTCGCGCCGCACCCACTCCCCGGTCTCGGCGTCCTTGCCGAAGAACACCTCGATCATCTCGCGCAGGATCGGCTCGAAGCGCGGGCTCCAGCCGAGGTCGGGCAGCGCGTCGAACTCCTCGTGCTTGGAGGCCATGAGGTACGCGATGATGTCCGCACGCATCTGCGCGCCGTCAGCCACCTTGACGCCCTGCGCGTCGTACTTGTCGACCAGACGCATGTCGGGCATGCGCGTGGTGGACGTGTAATGGCGCGGGTTCTTCAGCCACGCGTTGAGCCACGCCGTGTCCTTGAGCTTGCTGCCCAGACCGATGAGCGACGGGCCCTGCATGCGCAGGGGGTCGTAGGCGAAGCGCGCGGGGCCATCGGCCTCCCAGCCGTCGGGGCCCATCACCTCGGGCACGATGTGACAGGCCGTGCAACCCTTCTCGTCGACGAGGGAGCGCCCGCGCTCGGCGTCGCCCTCGGGCAAAACCTCGTCGTAGTCGGGGTTGTAGGTGGCCGGGTCGGACGGATCACGCTGGGTCGTGATGCGCGGCTCGCCGTCGTCCGTGAACTTGGGCTGGTTCATCAGGTACGTCGCCATGGCGACGACCTGCAGCTTCATCATGTCCTCGTCGTCCGTGGACGTCTGCGGGCCCAGCTCGAGGGCGAACTCGGGGTCCAGCATGTGCGCATCGGTGACGGGCAGGATCCTGAGGCTGCCGTCCTCGTTGCGCGACGGTTGCCACTGCCAGTCCTTGTCCAGGAACCAGAAGAAGCTGGGCATCTTCGTGGTGGGCCGGAAGACGTCCGGGTGCAGGATCCACTTGTAGAGCCACTCGATGTCGACCTTGTCGGCCAGGGTGGACAGGGTCGGCGCCACGCGCGGCGGGTCCTCGTAGCCCACTTGCTGGCCGAAGTCCTTGATGATGTGGCAGCCCTGACAGCCGTAGGCGACGATGGTGTCGTACCCGCGATCGTAGCGCTCGGCGCGCCAGTCGTAGTCGTGGACGACCGAGTCGACCCAGCGATCGGCCAGGGTCTTGCCGTCCGGACCGGGTGCAGGGTTGCCGAAGCCCTCCTCGGGATCGTCGCTGGCCAGGAACTCGTACACAGGCAGCTCTTCGAGCTGCAGCTTCTGTTGGGCGATGACATCGGCCATGGTCACCGGCGCCGGCGTCCACGAGGTTGCCGGCCTCGGGGCCGGAGGCAGCGCGTACTCGCTGTGGGCCTCCCAGGGACCGAGAAGCCGATTGGCCGGTGTGGCAACGCGCGGGTCGTCGGCCGGATACCGCATCTGGCCGATCTCGGACTTCTCGCCCAGCACCACGTCCTCGCCATGGACGTAGCCGTGTTCGAGGCTCTCGGGATAGTGCACAGGCCAGGCAATACCGTCCTTGTGGCACTTCCAGCACTGGCCTTCCGCGTAGTCGGTCGCCAACATCGGGTACTCGATGTAGTGCGGCTCGTGGTAGCCGTGCTCGTCCTTCCAGCGCTGCTCGGTCTTGGCATCTTCCGGGTGGTGGGCCGCGCGACTGAAGTCGGTGGCCCAGCCCACGCCGTGGTGGCAGACGGTGCAGCCGAAACGCTCGATCGGATGCGGCCCGCCAGCCCCCACCATGAGATCGAGGCCCGGGTGCGCCTGCATCCAAACCGGCAGCTCGTACTTCTCGACGTTCTGCGGCTCGCCCATGCTGGGCACGGCGGCGCCCACGTGGCACGTCATGCAACGGTCCACGCGCTTGTTCGTGGCGAAGTTCCAGTTGTCGTGGATGTCGTCAAGGACGACCTGCTTCACCTCGATGGAGCGGGCGATGAAGTCCACGAAGGGCGCGTTGCGCCAGGAGTTCTTCTCGTACAGCGCCTCGAAGCCCTTGAGCGTCGCCTCGGCTACCGCCTTGTCCTGCAACAGCGAGGTCAGACGGGCCTGGGCGTCGGTCCAAGGCCTCTCCATGGCCGTCAGGCGCCGCTCGGCGTCCTGCCAGTTGGCCGCCGCCGTGAGGTACCGATCCTCGGCCTCGTAGAGCATCTGACCGTAGCGCAAGACGGGCTCGCGCGCGGCCTCCATGGCCTCCCGCGCAGCTTCGACGTCCGCCGCGGAGACGGCCGGCATGCCCAAGGCGGCCGTGTCCTGTGCGAGCTGCGCATCGCGAATGCGCTCGGCGCGCTGGAAGGCCGCGCGCTTGGTCTCGAAGATGTAGCGCGCGGGCGAGAGGAGGCCCTTGACGCCCTTCACCTCCTTGTCGCGCTCGTCCATGACGCGCTTGAGCTCATGCCGCTCGGCCATCAGCTCTTCGCGGCTGATGGGCTTCTTGACCTTGTCGAGCTCGGCCTTGGCCTCGTCCACGGCGACCCGCGCCGCCTGCACCTCTTCCTCCAGCGTGAACACCTCGGCGCGCTTCGCCCGGGCCTGGTCGCGTGCGATCTCGATCTGCTTGTCGAAGTAGGCCTTCTGGTAGGTCTTCCAGGGCCGGGCGTAGTCCTTCCAGACCATGGCCACGATGGCCACGACGAGCAGGACCGAGAACACGAGGAACCACACGCTCAAGAGCCCCGGGCGGTAGAGCCGCTCGTGGTCTCGGTTGCGGTGGCGCAGGGCGGCAGGCGTCGGTCGGCTGGCGGCCATGGAGGACCTCCGTCGCGTCGGGCGTCAGATGTTCAGCTGGATGTCGGGCAGGTTGACGATGTACTTCAGGTTGAACATCCACCGGAGCACCATCTTGATGGGCACGGCGGCCATGATCAGACCCAAGTTGGCGACCACGCCGAAGCGGATGGCGCCCAGCTCCCGGAAGAGCTTCTTGCCGATCGTGTTGGCGAAGATCACGGGCAGTACGCCCATGTAGCCGACGACCAGCAGGATGCCCGGCAGCTCACGCAAGAGCACGCTCTCCGGCTCCATGCCGCCGAGCAGCTTCACGTAGAAGATCTCGCTCACGTCGATGTTGAGCAGCGGCTCGACCTTGTTCACGTCCCAAGGCTCGAACACACCGAAGAAGTTCCACCCGGGCCCGCGCAGGAACGTGCCGAGGAACACCTGCAGGACCCAGAGGATGAGGAAGCCGAAGAGGAAGACCGAGATGGCCCCCTTGCGCCCCTTCAACGTGTAGTAGCCGTTGCCCTTGGGGTTGCGATCCACGTAGGGGATGGCCATGAGCCCGATCATGATCAGCATGGGGATCAGGATGCCGGCCAGCCACGGGTCGAAGTAGACGAGCAGCTCCTGCAGGCCGAGGAAGTACCACGGCGCCTTGGCCGGGTTGGGCGTGCGACCGGCGTTGGCCGGCTCCTCCAGCGGCGCCTCGAGCAACACGGCCCACACGATGAGGACCACCGCGCAGGCGACCATGGCAATGAGCTCGGTATAGACCAAGTCCGGCCAGACCAGGACCTTGCGCGTCTTCTCGGCGGCCTCGACGGGCGGCTCGCCCTTGGCGATGCGCGCGTCGTTGACCGAAGCCTTGCGCAGCGACAGCCAGTAGAAGAAGAACAACAGGCCCAAGATCATGACGATCGGGACGTTGTCCGGCTTGGTGAGGCTTCGCACGAACTCGGCGTGGCCCTCGACCAGCCCGATCGGCAGGCAGGCGTAGACGAGCAACAGGACCAGGAACGCGCCGATCGCCAGGGCAATCGGCGGCCGGGTCCAGACGTGCGCGAACTTCAAGCTGAGGATCAACAGCACGATGCTGATGGCGGAGAGGATCTCCGGCCGGGTCAGCACGTTGAGGATGCGGTCGATGGTCTCGAACACGGGTGCCTCCCTCGCCTCGGCCGATCAGAGCGGGCCGCTGATGCCGCCGTCCTTGCGGACGCGCCAGAAGTGGACCGCCATGAGCACCATCGCGATCACGGGCACCGCGATGCAGTGGAGCACGTAGAAGCGCAGCAGCGTCTGCTCGCCCACGAACCGTCCGCCGAGGAGGGCGTACCGGATGTCGTTGCCTGACGTGACGAACTGGATGTCGTCCAGCACGAGCAGGTTGGAGAGCGGGCCCTCCGTGCCGATGGCCGGGTGGGCGCGGGCCATGTTCGAGCCGACCGTCACGGCCCAGATGGCCAGCTGGTCCCAGGGCAGCAAGTACCCCGTGAACGACATGAACAGGGTCACGACGAGCAAGATGACGCCGATGCCCCAGTTGAACTCGCGCGGCGGCTTGTACGACCCCGTCATGAAGACGCGGAACATGTGCAACCAGACCGTGATGACCATCGCGTGGGCGCCCCAGCGATGGATCTCGCGCATGATGCCGAGCGGGATGTCTTCGCGCAGCGCCATGATGTCGGAGTAGGCGCTGGCGGCGACCGGCCGGTAGTAGAACATCAGCAAGATGCCGGTGACGGTCTCGACGAGGAACAGGAAGAACGTCAGCCCACCCATGCACCACGTGAACGAGAGCCGGATGCCCGAGGCGCGGGCCCGCACCGGGTGCAGGTGCAGGAAGACGTTGGCCAGCATGACCATGGCGCGGTTGCGCGCCGTGGTCGGCGGACCGTGTCGGAAGATGCTCTTCCAGATCTGCGATTCGCGAAGGGCCTTGAGCATGCTGGTCTCCGCCGGTCAGGCCGGGAGATAGAACTGGGGGGCGTCGCAGGTGCCCTGCTCGGGCTGGCACTTGGCCGTCTTGTCGACGAGCACCTTGCCCGTGACCGGGTCCAGCGCCACACGGAAGCGCTCCAGCGGGCGCGGCGTGGGGCCTTCGAAGTTGACGCCGTCGATGTAGTAGCCCGAGCCGTGGCAGGGGCACTTGTACTTGGCGTCGCCGGGCAGCCAGTTGGGCGTGCAGCCCAGGTGCGTACACACGGTGGACAGCGCCATGATCCGGCCGCCCGTGTTGACCATCCAGACGCCGTTCGTCTCCTTCCACGTCTCGTCCACCTTCTCGGCCGTGAAGGTGCTCGGCGCAGCCGTCAGGAACTTCTGCGGCGGCTCGAACGACACGTTGGGGAACAGGAAGCGCACGGTGGCCAGCGTGCCGATGCCGCCTGCGGTGGCGAATGCGGCCCAGCCGTGGAACGCGGCGCTGAACACGCCGCGGCGCGTGACCTTCATGGGCTCGCGGCCGTCCTTGGGCGCCAGGCGTTCGATCTGCTTGGCCGTCTTCGAGCCGTCCTCGACGGGGAAGTCGTAGGGCCAGGGGCTCGGCCACGCCGGCGGCGGCGTGGTTCCCTTCACGGGAGCAGAGGATTCGTCGCTCATCGCTGTCCTCCGGTGGATTCGGCCGGGCCTGCGTCCCAGCGCGCCAGGGCCTGGCGGGCGGCGGCGCGAACCGCGTCGTCGCCCTCGTGGGCCGTGTCGGTCAGCCGCTCGACGAGCGGCTTCAAGTCGGGGTCGCGCAGCGCCAAGGCCGAGCCGATGGCGTTGCCGAGCGCCGCGGACTGGAACGCCGGGTCGATGCCCAGCTCCTCCAGACCGCCGCGGGACAGCGACTGTGCGAGGAGGTGCTTGCCCGACGCATCGCCGCGGCGAGCCAACCCGTACGCGGCGTTCAGGCGGATGCCCGCGCTGGGGGCATCGAGCCCCGACGTCAGCAGCTGGCGCGTCTGGGGGCTGTCGGCTTGCGCGCCCCCGTGGCGGGGCAGCCCGAGCAACGCCAAGCCGCTCATGCCCATCGTGCGCACCTCGACGTCTTTCTCTGCAGGTCCCGCCATGGTCACGTAGGCGGACTCGGCAAGGCGCGACTCGAAGTGCAGCAAGCCCGCAGCCGCCGCGCGACGCACGTCGCTGGATGCAGCCTTGCGGCCTTCGCCCGGGTAGAGGACGTCGAGCAACACGGGCAAGGCGCCGATCACCTCGGCGCGACCCAACGCGCGCGCGAGGCCCTGCTGGCGCTCCTCGCTCTCCTCCTCGCGGGCGAGACGGAACGCCCTGAGCAGCCGCTCCTGGAAGTCGGGGGCCGCGTAGAACGGCGCGGGCTCGACGGGCTCGCCCGCGCGGCGCTGCGCCTCGACGCGGTTGCGCTCTTCGGCGATGGCGATGGCCAGCTGCTGCGAGGCCTGCTGCTGGCGGTTCTCCCCGCCGTCCAAGAGCACCGTCAGCATGCCCTCCGGCGTCGTCTCCTCCTTGCCGAGCAGGCCGAACAGGAGGAACAGACCGACCGCCGCGACCACGATCAAGACGGGGAAGAAGAAGTACTGCCAGAGCAGCAGGGAGCGCTTGCCCCCCGGGGTCTCGGGCTGCTGCCGCTGGAACAGCGGGTCCCCCGCATTCGCCTTCGACGGCGCCGCGCCGGCGGCGCCGGTCCCGGCGTCAGGGCCGCCCTGGGGCGGTTCGGGGGAGGGCGTCGAGGGCACGTATGTCCGCTGGTGCTCGGGAGGCAGGGATGGACCGCTGGCGACCCCCGGCCTCCCCGCCGGGATCGCGCCGTGAGTCTAGGGATCTGGGCCCCCCCTCCGAAGGTTTGCCGCCCCCGCGACCGTGCGCGCGAGGCCTCCTCGCAGGGGCTGGTCGGCGAACGTGCGTTCGTCGGGTCGGAGGCGCGCCGGGCGAAACCACAGCGCTCGTGCGATACATGAGAACGGCTCGCAGGATGAAGGTGGCTCTCGACCTCTGCTCGGGAGCCACCCTGGGGCGTTCGCAATGTCGCGCGCGCTCGACACGCAGCGCCCCGGTGACGAGTCGTCTGGACGCTCGATCCGGGCGAGGCCCAGGTTTCCGGGCCTCGACCTCGCGGTCCCCCTCTTGCGTTCGAGGCGGTCGTGGTGGAGGACAGACGCGTCCGGCGGCAACGCCTGCGCGTCGCGAGGACCCGCCATGCCCATCCTCATCCGCTCCGTTCGCCGCTTGCCCCTCGCCCTCCAAGCCGCCGCCGTGGCGACCCTCCTCACCGCGTGCGGTGCTCCTACCGACACGCTGCGTCCGGCGACGCTGTCGATGTCGCCGCGCGTCGTGGACGCCAGTGCCAGCGCGCCGTGCGTGATCCGGGGCATGGACTTCGGTGACGGGCCCGTCTCGGTGCGCCTCATCGACCATGACGGTCGCATCGTGGGCCCCGTGCGGACCACCGAGCCCAGTGCCGACGGCCACCAGCTGGCCATGCTGACGGCGATCCTGCCCGAGCTCGAAGACGACACGTGGGTGCGCGTGCAGATCCAGACGGCCGACGGGCGCATCGCCTGCACGGACGAGAACGTGCTCGTGAAGGCCGGCGTCGAGGCGCCGCGCCTGATCGATGGCCGCGAGACCAACCCGTCGGACGCCGCCATGGGCTCGACCGGAATCGGTCTGCGACGCGATGTGCCGCCGGCCTTCGCCGATGGGGTGGCGACGCTGGCCCGACCCGAGCAGAAGAACCCGCGCACCATCAGCAACACGTTGGTGGCGCAGCCGGCGGCCCTGCCGCCCGTGACCGGGGCGGTGCCCTCGGACCTGTTCTGGTGCTTCGGCCAGTTCCTCGACCACGACCTGGACCTCTCGCCCGAGAGCGAGAGCGGCGAGCGCGCCGACGTGGCGATCCCCGCAGGTGACCCGTGGTTCGACCCGTTCGCGACGGGCGCCGTCGTGCTGCCCTTCAAGCGCTCGGCCGCCCTCACCGGGAGCGGCGACGGGCCTGGCGACCCGCGCCGGCCCATGAACGCCATCACGGCGTGGATCGACGGCTCGAACGTGTACGGCTCCGACCCGGAACGGGCCCGCGCGCTGCGCACGCTCGACGGCACGGGGCGCCTGCGGGTCGACGCCGAAGGCTTCCTGCCCCTCAACACGGAGGGCTTTCCCAACGCGCCTACGCCGCACGACCCCACGCTGTTCCTCGCGGGCGACGTCCGCGCCAACGAACAGGTCGGTCTGACGGCATTGCACACGATCTTCGTCCGCGAGCACAACCTCGTGGCCGACGAGCTGCGCGCGGCCAACCCGCACCTGTCCGGGGACGAGATCTACGAGGCGGCCCGCCGCTTCGTCGGCGCCGAGCTGCAGGCGATCGCCTACGAGGAGTTCCTCCCGACGCTGCTCGGCGAGGGCGCGCTGCCGCCGTACGCAGGCCTGCGCACGGACGAAGACGCCTCGATCGGCGTGTTGTTCTCGACGGCCGCGTTCCGCCTGGGCCACACGATGGTCGGCGGCACGATCCTCCGGCTCACGCGCTACGGGACGCCGCTTGCCGAGGGCCATCTGAGCCTGCGCGACGCGTTCTTCCAGCCGCAGATCCTGCGTACGGAGGGCGGTGTGGATCCCGTGCTACGCGGCTTGGCGGCCAACCCGGCCCAGGCGATCGACCCGTTCATCGTGGACGACTTGCGCAACTTCCTGTTCGGCCCTCCCGGCGCCGGCGGCCTCGATCTCGCAGCCTTGAACATCCAGCGCGGTCGCGACCACGGCCTGCCGTCGTACAACGCGTGTCGCGTGGCCTACGGCTTGGCGCCGCGCGCGTCGTTCGACGAGGTGACGAGCAACCCCGAGGTGCGCACGCGTCTCGCGGCCTGCTGGGACAGCCCCGATGTCGCCGACCCGTGGCCGGTGCTCCTGGCCGAGGACCGTGCTCCGCTCTCGCTCGTGGGCGAGACGCTGACGACGGTGCTCGCCGACCAGTTCCGCCGCGTGCGTGACGCCGACCGGTGCTGGTACGAACGGATCTACCTCGGCGAGACGTTGGCGCGTCTGAAGGCCACACGGCTCGCGGACGTGATCCGTCGCACGACGACGATCCGCAACGAGATCTCGAGCACGGCCATGCTGGTGCCCGAAGTCGGGGCCGCTTCCACCAAGGGCGCCGTGCGCGAGAGCACGCGCAGCGCCGCGGAGCTGGGCAAGGTGGCGCTGGCCTTGGCGAAGTAGCGACCACGGCGCCGTGCCGTACGGAGTCGGGTGAGATTCCAACCTCGGGCCGCCATGCCCTTCCGCATGGGTTGGGTCCTTGCGGCCCGAGGTTGGAATCTCACCCGACTCCGTAGCGCGGAAGCAGCGTCTACGGGTCGGAGCCCGAGGCCGCGAGGTCAGCGACCGGCGCGAGCGCCCTGCGTGACCTTCGCCAGGAGGCGCAGGTCGTCGGCGAGGTCGCGGAAGGCGTCGGGCTCCAGGGCCTGTTCGGCGTCGCAGCGGGCGCGCTCGGGACGCGCGTGCACCTCGACCATCACGCCATCGGCGCCCGCGGCGCACGCAGCGCGCGCCATGGGCGGCACGAAGCGGGCCTGCCCCGTGGCATGGCTCGGGTCCACGATCACCGGCAAATGCGACCGGGCCTTGGCCACCGGGACGGCAGCGAGGTCCAGCAGGTTGCGCGTGGCCGGGTCGAAGCCACGGACCCCACGCTCGCAGAGCACCACGTTGGGGTTGCCCTGCGCCAGCACGTACTCGGCCGCCAGCAGCCAGTCGGCCACGGTGGCGGAACGTCCGCGCTTCAAGAGCACGGGATGGCCGCTGCGCCCGACCTCGACCAGCAGGTCGAAGTTGCTCATGTTGCGCGTGCCGATCTGCAACATGTCGACGTTGCTGACGCACGCCTCGACGTGGCGCGGGTCCGTGACTTCGCTCACCACCGGCAGCCCCGTCGACAAGCCGACTTCGCGCAGGATGCGCAGGCCCTCGAGGCCCATGCCGCGGAACGCATAGGGGCTGGTGCGCGGCTTGTAGGCCCCACCGCGCAGCATGTCGGCACCGGCCGACTTCACGGCCTGCGCCGTGGCCATCAGCTGGTCGCTGCTCTCGACGGCGCAGGGGCCCGCGATCAGCGTGAACCCGCCACCCCCGATGCGATGGCCGCGCACCGTCACGACCGTCGGCTCGGACTGGTGCTCGCGACCGGCCAGGGCGTAGGGCTCGGTGAGCGTGACCACCTTGCGCACGCCCGGCAGCAGCGTCAGTGGCGTGTGGCGCAGCTCGTCGAGGTCGCCCTCGACGACCCAGAGCGCACCGTAGGGGCTCTGGGTCTCGCGCCACGTGCAGCCGGCGCTCTTGACCACGTCGTCCAGCGCGTCGCGGTCGGCCTCGCGGATGCGGGGGTCGAGGAGGATCAGCATGGCGGGCGGAGTGTACGGCTGGCGGCACCGCCCGCCCCCGGGTGTCCGGGCGTGAGAGCGTCCCGACCGGGGGTGCGCGGGCGCGGTTCGCCGCGTGCCCGGCGGCGCCTGCTCCGGAGGCCCGTGGCGGGTACGCTCCCGCCATGAACGCTTCGCGCATCCCTCTCGTCGCCGGCAACTGGAAGATGCACGGGTCCCGCGCCGAGGCGCGGGCCTGGGCTCGCGCGGCGGCGGGGAACGCCGCACGCGCATCGTGCGACGTGGCCGTCTTTCCACCGGCACCTTGGCTCGTGGACGTCGTGGAGGCGGCAGGCCCCAAGGTGCTCGTGGGCGCACAGGCCTGCGACGCGCGCGCGTCGGGGGCTTTCACCGGCGCCGTCTCGGCCGCGATGGTCGCGGACACGGGCGCCACCCTCGTCCTCTGCGGCCACTCCGAGCGCCGCCACGTCTTCGGCGAGTCGGACGAGCACGTCGCCGCCAGCGCGGAACGGGCCTGGGAGGCGGGGCTGACGCCCGTCCTCTGCGTGGGCGAGACCCTCGCGGAACGTCGGGCGGGGCGCACGCGCGAGGTCGTCCTGCGCCAGCTGCTCGCCGTGTTGGGTCGGGTGCCCGGGCCCAGCGCCCCCCTGATCCTCGCCTACGAGCCGGTCTGGGCCATCGGCACGGGCCAGGCGGCCACGCCCCTGGAGGCCGCCGAGGCCCACGGCTGGCTCCGGGCAGCCGTGGCCGAGCGGGACGCCGATCGGGCCGCGGCGCTGCGAATCCTCTACGGGGGCAGCGTCAAGCCCGACAACATGGGGGGCTTCCTCGCCGTGGACGATGTGGACGGCGCCCTCGTGGGCGGCGCATCCCTCGACCCGGAGAGCTTTGCCCGCCTCCTGCTCCTGGCCTGACGAGAGAACCGCATGGACTTCCTGACCTCCGACCTCCTCACGCTCGCCGCTTGGACGGACATCCTCCGCGGCGTCGTGCTGGTGCTCTTCGTGCTGAGCGCGCTGCTCGTGCTGCTCGTCGTGCTCGCCCAGGAAGGCAAGGGTGGTGGTCTCTCCGGCGCCTTCGGTGGCGCGGGTGCGGAGACGTTCGGCGTGAAGGCGGGCACCGTGAATGCCTTCACCTCGTGGATCGCCGTGGCGTTCCTCGGCTTGGCGCTCGTCTACGCGGGCCTGAGCTCGGTAGGCAAGGACCGCGAGGGAGCTTCGGGCGTCAGCACGGAGCAGTTCACGGGGGAGACGGAGGCGACCGACGCCTCGGGGACCGAGAGCGGCGCGGCGGGCGCGGAAGCGGCCGGCACCGCGGGCGACGCCAGCGGTGACAGCGACGCCAGCGGTGACAGCGACGCCAGCGCTGGCAGCGAGGCCGGCAGCGGCACGGCGACCAACGGCGGCGACGGGACCGGGACCGGCGACGACGGTGGTGGTACCAACGGCGGCGACGAGGGTCGTTGACCGCGCAGGCGACTGACGCGATGTCGCCTCGGCCCATGGCCCGCGTCCGCTCCATGACCGGTGCCGCGACAGCCTCCAAGGACGTCGCCGGGGGCCGCCTCGATCTCGAGGTCCGCTCCGTCAACCACCGCTTCCTCAAGGTGGGCGTGCGCGTAGAGGGCCGGCTACCCCGCGTGGAGCCGCTGGCCGAAGCGGCAGCCAAGGCGCACCTCGAGCGGGGCCACGTGTCCTACGGTCTGCGGCTGGCGTCCCCGGGGGGCCCCTCGCTGGCGTCCCTGGACGAGGCCGCGTTCGCCGAGGCCGCCGCGACGTTGAGGCGCTTGGCCACGATGCATGGCCTGGAGACCGTCAGCGTGCGCGACGTGCTCCAGGTGCCCGGCGTACTGCGTGGGGCCGGCGAGCCGGACGAGGCCCTGGAACCTGCGATCGCCGCGCTGCTCGACGAAGGGACGCGAGCCCTCGTCGTCAGCCGCGAGCGCGAAGGCCAGGCGCTGGCAGGGGCGCTCGGAGCGCATCTGGATCGCATCGCGGAGCTGGTCGGCGAGCTGACGGCGCGCGCCGATGCCGTGCCCGAGGCGCTTCGTGCGCGTGTCCGCGAGCGCGTCGAGGTGCTTCTCGAGGGCACCGGCACCAGCCTCGATGCAGGCCAGCTCGAGCGGGAGATCGCCTGGCTCGCCGACCGCGCCGACGTCCGGGAGGAGCTGGCACGGCTGGAGGCCCACGTCGGCCACGCGCGCGACTTGCTCTCCGAGGGCGGCGCGATCGGCAAGCGACTGGACTTCCTCGCGCAGGAGCTGCTGCGCGAGGTGAACACGGTCGGCAGCAAGACGCCCGACCTCGCGTCCACGCACCATGTCCTGGCGCTCAAGACCGAGGTGGAGCGCCTGCGCGAGCAGGTCCAGAACGTGGAGTAGCGCCCGCGATGTCGCGCGCCCCAGCCTCTCCCTACCCGTTCCTGCTCGTGGTGAGCGGCCCCAGCGGTGCGGGCAAGACGAGCCTCGCCCGCATGCTGTTGGAGCGGGATGCTCGCTTCGCCCGTGCCGTCACGGCCACGACACGCGCCCCGCGCGGCGACGAGCGCCATGGCGTCCACTACCACTTCCTCGACCCCGCGACCTTCGAGGCGGGCGTGGAAGAGGGCGCGTTCCTCGAGCACGCCGAGGTCTACGGCCATCGCTACGGCACGCCGCGAGCGAGCGTCGAGACCGTCCTCGCGGCGGGGCGCCTGGGCCTGCTCGTGGTGGACGTCCAGGGGGTCCGGAACCTGCGCGCCGTCCTGGCCGGCGCGCCCTGGCCCGTGCACTTCGTGTTCGTCCGGACACCCGACTTGGCCACGCTCGAGGCGCGCCTGGCGGCCCGCGGCGAGGACGATGCGGCCACCATCGCCCGGCGGCTGGAGGAGGCCCGGGTCGAGGAGGCCGAGGCCCCGACCTTCGACCTCGTCGTGGTCAACGACGACCTCGAATCGGCGTTCGGGAGGCTCGAAGAGGCCGTCCAGGGATGGACGGAGGCCCCGCCGCGGGCACACTGAACGGTTGCCGGGGGGACTTCCTCCCGGCCTGGAGGACGCCATGGAAGAGAAGATCCGCATCTTGGACGAGCTCGAAGAGCGCGTGGGCGGACGGTTCTCCCTGACGGCCCTCCTGCAAAAGCGCGTGCGCGAGCTCGTCGCCGGAGCACCGCGCCTGGTCGAGAGCAAGTCCGACAACCCGATCGACATCGCCATCGAGGAAGTGCGCGCGGGCAAGATCGAGCTGGTCCCCGAGGATGCAGACTGACCCGCGCATGACCCGCGTCGTCGTGGCCGTAGGCGGCAGCATCGCCGCCTACAAGGCCTGCGATCTCGTCTCCAAGCTCGTGCAAACACGGATCACGGTCGACGTGGTCCTCTCGCGCAACGCCCTGAGGTTCGTGCAGCCCCTCGCGTTTGCGGCCCTCACCCATCGCCCGACGTTCACCGACGAGCGCCTCTGGGACGATCGCCTGGGCGAAGGCGGCCCGGCCAAGCACCTGCGCATCACCGAGCAGGCCGACCTGCTCGTCGTGGCGCCGGCCACCGCCGACTTGATCGGCAAGATGGCCAACGGCATCGCCGACGAGATCGTCTCCACGACCTACCTCGGCGCGGCGTGCCCCGTCCTGGTGGCGCCCGCCATGAACCACCGCATGTGGGCCAGTCCCCGCGTGCAGGCCAACCTCGAGGTCTTGAAGGGCGACGGGGTCGAGGTCGTCGGCCCCGTCACGGGCTGGCTCGCCGAGGGCGAGCACGGCATGGGCCGGATGGAGGAGCCCGAGCTGATCCGGGCCGCCATCGCGGCACGCCTGCTCGAGCGTGGCGGCACGCCGGCGGCGGAAACGTAGGCACCACGTAGCCCGCCCGCCGCCCTCCGGGGCGCCGCCGGCCGGATCCGCCGCCGCCCTGAATCGACAGGGGCCCTCGCCCGATCCATGCGCCTGTATGGCCGCACGATCCACCTCTGCCGCCGCGAGCAAGAGCCGCGCGCGGACCCGTAGTCCTGCCGTCGAGGCGGAGCCCATCGGCCTCGAGCTGATCGGCTTGGCCCTCGGTCTGGCCTCCTTGCTGTTGTTGGCGGCATTGGCGACCCAGGCTCCCGCGTCCGCGGGCGGGGGCTGGCGCAACGCCGTCGGAGCGACGGGTCGCGTGGTCGCGCAGGCGCTGACGGGGGCGCTGGGCCTCGGGGCGCTGGCCGCACCGATCTTCGGCCTGACCTGGGCGATCGCCTGCCTGCGCGGGCGGCCGCCTGGACGCTGGGCGCTCAAGGCCGCCCTGCTGCCCGTCGCGATGGCCCTCGTGGCCGTGCTGGCGGCCCTGCTCTTCGAGCGGCTGCACCTGCCGGGCGTCGACCGCTACGGACCCGGGGGCTACTTCGGCCTCGCGCTGGGCACCGCGCTGTATGACGTGATCGGACCGTCCTCGAGCCTCGTGCTCGCCGTCGGTCTGCTCGCGGTCGGGGCGTTGCTCGTGGACTTGTCCATCTCCGGCGTCGCGCGGGGCGTCCTGTCCCGCGCCGGCTCCCCGTCCACCGCGAAGACCTCGCGCAAGGCCAAGCCGCGCCGCGCTCGCGAGGCCGACGAAGTCACGAGCGAAGACGAGACGTGGGACGACGCGGAGGACGAGGACGAGGAGGGCGACGAGGAGTACGACGAGGACGAGTACGAAGACGACGAGGAGTGGGACGAGGAGGACGAAGACGACGAGGAGGACGAGGACGACGAGGCGGAGGCCGAGGACGACGACGATCCCGCGCGTGCGGAGGCGGCGGCCCGGCGGGCCGCGGCCCGCGAGCGCCGCGAGCTGCCTCCGGTCCCCCGCGACAAGAAGCCCTGGAAGCCCAAGGGCAAGTACGTCCCGCCCCCCATCGAGCTCCTGGCCTGCGGCAAGTCCGTCGAGGAGGCCAACGTCAAGGAGGAGGTCGAGGCCCGCGCCGACACCCTCGAGGAGACGCTCCGGGCCTTCCGGATCGAGGCCAAGGTGGTCAGCTACCGCCGCGGCCCGGTCATCACGTTCTACGAGGTCCAGGTGCCGCCGGGCGTGGCGGGCAGCCAGGTCGCCAAGCGCGCCGACGACATCGGCCGGGCGCTCAAGGTCGGCAAGGTCCGCGTCGTCACGAACATGCGCGGCTTGGACACGATCGGCATCGAGGTAGGCAACGAGCAGCGCGACGACGTGACGCTGCGTGACTTGCTCGAGGAGTCGGGGCCCAAGATCGACCGTCTCGAGATCCCGCTGCTGCTCGGCCGCGACACGTCGGGACGCCCCGTCGTGGAGGATCTGGCCAAGATGCCGCACTGCTTGATCGCAGGCGCCACGGGCGCGGGCAAGAGCGTGTGCATCAACTCCGTGCTGCAGTCGATCCTGTTCACGCGCGGGCCCGACGAGGTCAACCTGATCCTCGTGGACCCCAAGCAGGTCGAGCTGGCCTCCTACGAGGGCATCCCGCACTTGGCCACGGGCGTCGAGACCGACCCCAAGCGGGCCGGCAAGATCCTGCAGTGGGCCGTGGAGCGGATGGAGGAGCGCTACCACCAGCTCAAGTGCACGGGCGTGCGCAACGTCAAGGGCTACAACGACCTGCCCGCGGCCCGGCGCGCAGCCTCCCGCGAGCGCCACGGGATGGACGAGGAGACGCTGCCCGACCGCCTGCCCTACATCGTGATCGTGGTCGACGAAATGGCCGACCTCATCATGACGGGCGGCAAGGACGTCGAGCTGGCCATCACCCGCTTGGCGCAGAAGAGCCGCGCGGTCGGCATCCACCTGATCCTGGCCACGCAGCGCCCCGAGCGCACCGTCATCACGGGCCTCATCAAGGCCAACATGCCGACGCGCATCGCCTTCACCGTGTCGAGCAAGCTCGACAGCCGCGTCGTGCTCGACCAGAACGGCGCCGAGGCCCTGCTCGGCATGGGCGACATGCTCTTCCTCTCGCCGCGCAGCATGTTCCCGATCCGCGGCCAGGGCGCGCTGGTCACCGACGACGAGGTGCTCGAGGTCGTGCAGGACCTCAAGAACAAGTACCCGGACGTCGAGTACCAGGACCTGCTCAAGCAGCAGCAACAGACGCAGGGCGATCCCATGGCCCGCGACGAGCTCTACAACGACGCCGTGCGGCTCGTGCTCTCCAAGAAGCTCGGTAGCGCCAGCATGCTCCAGCGCTGCATGGGCATCGGCTACACACGGGCCTCGCGGCTCATCGAGATGATGGAGGAGCAGGGCGTGGTGGGCCCCCACCAGGGCAGCAAGGCGCGCGAGCTCTACGTGGACCTGGACGAGTGGGAGGCCGACCTGGCCGCCCGCGGCCCGGCCGAGAGCCCGGAAGGCCCGACGGCCGAGTACGACCACGACGACCCGCCCGCCGTCGACACCAGCTGGGACTAGAGGTGTCGCTACTGCCCGGCGTGGGGAGGTGCGGCTCGCCAGATGCTCGGCCGCGCACCACCATCGGCTCCTCGAGTGAACAGACCACGAGTCGTCGCCGATGGTGGCGCGCTGCCGTCGCCCTGACGACCCGATCCGCGTCGTAGGCCCAGAAGGCCGGGCCCACGCGGACTCGGCCACGAAGATCCGCCCGCCGTCGACACTAGCTGGGACTGGCCGGCGGTGCCGGGCTCCTCCGCGTGCCGAGCCAGGCCCCCCGCACCCTTCAGCGCCCGTTGGGCAGGTCCGATCCAGCGGTACGGGGCGGCGTGCCGATCCGGCGGCGCGTCGTGCCCCCGTTCGGGGCGACTCCCCCCCTGTTCCGTGGGGGAGTCGTCCATTAGGGTCTTGCCGATGCAGTCGGTCTTGCGACTCCTGCCTTCGTTCCTCGGGCCGGGACTGCTCCTCTTCCTCGTCTCCGTCCAGATCGCATGCGGCATGGACGGCTTCGAGTCCGGAGGCGGTCTTCTCGGCTTGCTCGAGGTGCCTGGCGTCCTCCTCGGCTGGGGCGGCGTCGCGTTGTTGCTGCCTCTGTTGACGTGGCTGCTGCTCGACTGGTGGGGCTACTCCCCCAGCGGCTTCGCGCTCAAGAGCCTCGGTGGCCTGGCGCTGGGGATCGCGGTCGGCGGGCTCGGCGGCCTGATGGGCGGGAAGGCCGGCGGCGGCCTGGTGGGCGCCGACCTCGCGGCCATGCTCGCGGACAACCTCGGCTCGGCGTTTGCGATCTTCGCGCTGCTCTTGATGGCCGTGCCCGCGGGCATCCTCTCCTTCGCCAAGCTCGGCGTCGGCACCGGGCGCAGCGTCGCGCCCAGCTCGACCACCACGCCAGCTCGCCCGCGCCGGGAGGCCCACGCGCCCAGCTCCGGCGATGGGCCGGCCGCCGGCGCCTCGGCTTGGCTCAGCGGGCTCGCAGCGCGCATGCCGCGTCGACGACCCAAGGTCACGACGGATCTCGAAGCGCTGGCGCGACGCAACGCGGGCGGCCGCGCGCGCTACCCACGGCAGCAGTTCGACGACCAGGGCAACGAGCTGCCCATGGCCTTCGAGGGCTCGCGCGACGTCGGCGTCATCCGGTTCGCGGACGGCAGCGAGCCCGATCCGGCCGCGGCCCCGGCCCGCGTGTCGCCGCCACGCTCCGCGCCCGTCGCACGCGACGACGGTCTGCCCACGCTCCGCGACGTCCTCTCGGGCCAAGCCGACGTGCCCGCGTCGACCGCCGGGGACGAGGCCGGCGGTGGGCTCGAAGCCGGGGCCGAGCCGGGCGAAGCCGGCGACGACACGGACGCGATGGGCGCGGCCTCGTCCGACGAGCCCACCTACGACGACATCGAGAGCGAGTTCGACGAGGAAGACGGCCCGATCCACGTGGACGCCCACGGCCGCCCCGTGCCCCGCCCCAAGCCCACGGCCGGGCGGCCCGCGGAGCCCGCGAACACGAGCAAGGTCCGCGGGCGCCCCGCGCGAGGGCCGGAGCTTCGCGACTCGCGCGACGACGCGCCTGCGGCCGACGTCGTCCACCTGCCCGAGGCCGGGCCGCCCGCGAGCGTGCTGCTCGCGCGCGACCGTACGCAGAACGACGCCGAGGCACTGCCGCCGGGCGTGCGCTTCGCCGACGAGCCGGCGCCCGCCCCCACCGAGGAAACGTCCGGGCCTGCGCGCCGTCCCTCCCTGTCGGCGGAGGCCTCGACCCCACGGAGCACGACGTCCGCGCCTGCCCCGACAGCCCCTGAGGCCGCCGGAGAACCGGTGCTGGAGGCCTTGAAGGGCACCACCGCGCAACGCGTGGCGATCCAGAAGGCGGAGGCCCGCGACCCCGAGACGCGCGCCGAGGAGATGCGCGCCGTTCGCAGCAGCGTGCGTCGCACCCTGGCGCCGGTCACCGACGAAGGCGCCGACCCGGTGCACCTGCGCAAGCTCGAGGCCTGCGGTCTGTTCGAGCCGACGACTGCCCCGGGCAGCAGGGGGTCGTCGCCGCCGAGCGGCGCGGCCCCGACCGCGCCCCTCGCCTCCTGGGCGGCCAAGGCGGATCGCGTGGCCGAGTCGGGGCCCCGCGTCGAGGCCGCACGTCTGGCCGCCCAGAAGGCGCTCGTCCACGAGCTCAAGGGCGAAGGGCGCGACCCGCTGTTCGCCGACGCCGTCGAGGTCGCCCTCTCCAGCGGGGCCGTGTCCGCCGCCCTTCTCGCGCGCCGCCTCGCCACCAGCCAGGAGCGGGCGCGCGAGCTGCTCCGGCGCCTCTTGGCCACCGACGTGGTCGGCGCGCCGGGCCCCTCGGGCACCTGCGCCACGGTGCTGACGCGCACCGTGTGGGACGAGATCCGGGGCTGACCGCGAGGCCCCACAGGGCGCACACGCTCGGGAATCTTGGGCACGCGGCCCGGCCCCTCCCGTGGGATGGAAGGGATGCCCGCCCCCGTGACCACCCCGACCGCGCGCTTGGCCCTGCTCTCGCTCGGCTGCGCCAAGAACCTCGTGGACAGCGAGCGGCTCGTCGGTGCCTTGACCGGTGCGGGCTTCGAGCTGGTCGAGCGGCTCGACGGCGCCGACCTCGCGCTCGTCAACACGTGCGGGTTCATCGAGGCCGCCAAGGAAGAGTCGATCGACACGATCCTCCAGGTCGCCCGCCACAAGGAGTTCGGCCGGCTGCGCGGGCTGCTCGTGGCCGGCTGCCTCGTCGAGCGCTACCGCGAGGAGCTGGCTCGCGAGATCCCCGAAGTCGATCGCTGGCTCGGCTTCGAGGACTACGCGCGCATCGTCAGCACCGCGCGCGAGCTCCTGGCCCTCCCGGCCGTTCGCGAGCTGCCGCCGCCGCGCGTGCTGTTGACGCCCACGGCTTACGCCTACCTGAAGATCTCGGAGGGCTGCGACCAGAAGTGCGCGTTCTGTGCGATCCCCTCGTTCCGCGGCCGCTTGGCCAGCCGCACGATCGAGGAGAACGTGGCCGACGCGCGCACGATCGCGGAGCGGGGTGTCGGCGAGATCGACATCGTCAGCCAAGACACCACGGCCTACGGCCGCGATCTCTACGGCAAGCCGCGGCTCGCGGACCTCCTGCGCGAGCTCACGCGGATCGACGGTCCGCGCTGGTGGCGCGTGCTGTACCTCTACCCCACGACGCTGCGCGACGACGTGCTGGACGAGATGGCGTCCAACGACCGCATCGCCAAGTACGTCGACATGCCGATCCAGCACGTGAGCGACCGCATGCTCAAGGCCATGCGGCGCGGCATCAGCGGCCCCAAGCAGCGCGCCCTGCTCGAGCGCATCCGCGAGCGGATCCCCGGTGTGGCGCTGCGCACCACGTTGATCACGGGTTTCCCCGGCGAGACGGACGCCGACCACCAGGAGGTCCTCGACACCGTACGGGAAGGCTGGTTCGACCGCCTGGGGGTGTTCACGTACAGCCCGGAGGAGGGCACGGCGGCCTACGACCGACCCGATCCGGTGCCCGAGGCGTTGATGGCAGAGCGTCGCGACGAGATCATGGCCGCCCAGCGGGAGGTCCACCATGCCCGCAACGCCGCGAAGGTCGGACGCGAGATCGAGGTACTCGTCGAGCGCCACGAGCCGCTCACGCGCCGCGCGTTCGGTCGTACCGAGCACGATGCCCCAGACGTGGACGGATCGGTGCGGGTGACGGGCGTGGAGCATGCCCGCCCGGGTGCCGTGCTCCGCGTACGCGTGACCGCTTCGGAGGGCTACGACCTCGTCGCGGAGGCGCTGGGCACCGCCTCGACGCCGCCGCCGGGAAGCGCTCCCGCGGGCGGCCAGCCCGTACAGTAGGAGCGGCCTCGCCAGGGAGCGCGGCGAAAGGAGCGGGCAAGGTGAGGGGCCTCGGTCTGGCGAACCAGGTCACGATGGCGCGCGCCCTCGCGACGCTGGCCGTGTGGGTGCTCCTCGTCCTGGGGGGCAGCTCGCCCTCGACGACGCTCGTGGTCGTCACCTTCATCGTGTTCACGGCCGCGGCGGCCACGGACTTCCTCGACGGCATGCTGGCGCGGCGCACGGCCACGGTCAGCGTGTTCGGCCGCATCGCCGACCCGCTCGTGGACAAGATGCTGACCATCGGCACGCTGATCGTGGTGCAGGGTCAGCCCGCCGCGCAGGCCATCGTGCCGCCCTGGATGGTGGCCGTGATGCTGGTCCGCGAGCTGCTCGTGACGGCGCTCCGCGCGCAGGTGGAGAACGGCGGCGGCAACTTCCAGGCGGCCTGGGTCGGCAAGTGGAAGATGATCCTGCAGGCCATCGCGGCGGGCGCGGCGATCCTCGCACCGTGGGCAACGTCGTGGACGCACGCGCTCGTGCCGGGCTTCGATGCGCTGCCGGGCGGCGCCTCCACGTGGAAGCTCGGCCACCTGCTGGCGTGGGCCGCGTTGCTCCTGACGGTCATCTCGCTCGTGCCGTACGTGCGCCGCGCCGTCCGGGCGCTGGCACCCCGCGAGTCGTGAGCGGACACCCGATGGGCGTTCCGTCCGAGGGAGTGGGTGCGTCCCTGGGCCGGGCCCAGCGCCTCGCCCTCGCGGCCTGCGGGCTCGGCTGGCTGCCTGGGGCTCCCGGCACGTGGGCGTCGCTGGGCACCGTCCTCGTCGCCCTGCCGTTCCTGGGCTCGTGCCTTGCGGGTGGCGCCGTGCTGGCACTCTTGCTGCTTGCGGGCTCGCTGGCGTGCCTGTCCTGGGGTGGCCGCGCCGTGCGTCCGGACGGACGGGGCGACCCGGGCTGGGTCGTGGCCGACGAGGTCGCGGGCCAGGCCCTTGCGCTCGGCGGCGCACTTCCCGCCGTGGTGACCCGTGAGCTCGCCACGTCGTGGTGGCTCGTGGCGCTTGCTTTCGTGCTGTTCCGCGCCCTCGACGTGGTCAAGCCTGGTCCGATCCGACGCCTCGAGCGCTTGCCCGGCGGACTCGGCGTGCTCGCCGACGACCTCGGTGCCGGAGCTGCCGCGGCTGTCGTCGTGGGCGTCGTCGGCCACTTCGCCTGAGCGAGCGACCACGAGCCGCCGCGGGCCTATACTCCGCGCCGCGCGGGTTCGCCGCGAAGGGAGGACGCACATGGCCACTTCGCCCCGGCGATCGAGGGGACGCGACGACGAGCGCCGGCCCCGCCGGCCCCGCGACGGCGACACGCCGCCTGCGGCCAAGCCCGTGGTCCCGCCGGTGGTCCCGCCTGCAGCGAAGCCCGTGGTCCCGCCTGCAGCGAAGCCCGTGGTCCCGCCTGTAGCGAAGCCCGTCGTACCGTCCGCGGCAAAGCCGGTGGTCCCGCCCGCGGCCGCCACCCCCGTGGCCAAGCCGGTCGCCAAGCCTGCACCGCAGGCGCCGGCTCGACCCAGCTCACCGCCCTCCGCGGCCAAGGCCTCCTCCTCGTCGCGCGGCCCCCGGGCTCGCGAAACGGAGGTGGGCGGCCGCGGCCGCTCGCAGCGTCGCGGCGGCGGCATGTCGATCGGCTTGGCCTCGGCCCTGGTGGCCGCCGGCATCACCTTCCTCGTCCTGCTCGTGCAGCTGCTGATGTCGGGCCGCAAGGACGCCGAGGGCTCGCCCACGCGTGACGCCTTCGGCAGCGCCGCGGCAGCCGCCCTCGCGGGCGGCGACGACGCCGCGTGGACCGGGGGCGCGCGCGCCGTGGCCTACGATGTGAAGTGGATCGAACGCCAGATCAGCAGCTTGTTCGGTGAACGCGGCGAACGTTGGTTCGACGACGAGAAGGCGCGCATCAACCCGGACCCGAAAGAGCTCGAGTCCATGGCCATGGACGAGATCGAGGCGATCCAGAAGCGCAAGGCCAAGTGGGACGAGACGGTCGAGAGACTGGCGGGGGCCAGCGTGGGCGCAGGCGACGACGACTCGCAGCGCATGAGGCGCCTCCTCAACAGGAACTTCCACCGCCTGTACTCGAAGGACGGCGTCTACCGCGTCATCGCGGCCCACGTGCTCAAGAACCCGGGCGCGGGCGCGCAGATCGTGGTCAGCCAGCCCGACAACGCCACGATTGCCCCCGACTGGTCCACGTACAGCACGAGCGCATCCAAGGGCGGCTCCGTCTCGGGCCAAGCCTCCATCGGGAGCGACTCCTGGCCCGTCACGATCTACCTGGCGGAGCTTCCCGGCAGCACCACCACGAGTCGCCTCATGGCCTCGGCAGCCGTCTACGAAGCCGGCTCGGCCGGCGGCGGCGGCGGAGCGGGACTGGGGCTGATCCTGTTGGTCTTGGGGCCCCTGCTTGCGGGCTTTGCCACCTTCGCGGTCGCCAACGGCTTCGGCGCCAAGATCAAGGCGCTGGCGCGCGAGATCGACCGCTTGGGCAGCACGGGCGACCCGACGCGATCGCTCCGCGCAGACGGTGCGGAAGCGTCCCTCGTGGCCCGCTCCGTCGAACGCATGGTGAGCACGCTCGAGTTCCGCTCCAAGCACGATGGCGCGGACCTGGACGAAGTGGCCCAGCGGGAGCGGGCCGTCGCCGAGGAGATCCACAAGGGTCTCGTCTCCAAGCACCCGCCGCGCCTGGACGGCTACGAGGTGGAGACGCTGTTCAAGCCCGGCTTCGAGATCGGCGGCGACCACTTCGAGTACTTCCGCATCGACGACACGCACCTGGGCCTGATCCTGCTCGACACGAACGTGCGTGGCCTGCAGGCCGCCTTGGTCATGGCATCCACGCGCGCGTACGTGCGCACGGCGGCGCCCGGCGTGCTCTCGCCAGCCCAGGTGCTGCGCGAGGTCAACCGTCACCTCGCCGGCGAGCTGCCGCCCGGCCGGCACGTGACGGCGCTCTACGCCGTGCTCGACATGAACGCGGGCACCGCCACGCTGGCCAGCGCCGGGCACCTGCCGCTGCTCGTCTACCGCCACGCCGCGGGCAAGCTGTCCATGGTCAACCCCGAGGGGTTGGCCCTGGGCATGGACACGGGCCCCGTGTTCGACGACGCGCTGCAGGAGGGCGAGATCCCGCTCGGAGTCGGCGACCGCATCGTCATGTACACGGACGGCGCGCTGAAGATCCAGAACGCCGACGGCGAGGAGTTCGGCGAGCAGCGCTTCTACCAATCCGTGTCGCGCGAAGCGCCCAAGAACAGCCAGGCGTTCGTCAACTTCGTCGGCGGCGGCATCGACGCGTTCCACGTGGGCGCCCAGCAGAACGACGACATCACGATCAGCACGATCAAGCGGCTGCGCTGACCTCGTGGGCTCTCGCGAGCAACCCGCCGGCGACCTGGCCGCCTTCCAGGCGTCCATCGAGGCCACCTACGGGGAGCGCGACCGGGCCCGCGGCCTGGCTCCGACCTACATGTGGTTCATCGAGGAGGTCGGCGAGCTGGGCCGGGCGCTGCGCAAGGGGGACGCCGAGAACCTCCGTGAGGAGGTCGGCGACGTGCTGGCCTGGCTCACGAGCCTGGCCTCCATGGCGGGCATCTCCCTGGAGGAGGCCGCCAGCCGCTACCGGGACGGCTGCCCGCGCTGCGGCCAGTGCCCGTGTGCATGTCGCCGAGGACCTGCTCGCAGCTGAGCGGTCCAAAGGACTTTGGACCCGACTAGGCGTCGAACGCCGGGCGACCGCTACCGCATCGATCGTGCAACCCTTTGTGGGCAAGTGACTTGCGAGAATCCACGGATTTTTGTGCCAAGCGATTGGCCATACTTGGTCACACAAGGTAAGTTCCCGGTGTCGATCCAAAGGACGCGGCATCATCCCCCCCCTGGATGCCAAAGACCTCGGGTCGGCGAACAACGGGTGACGGCCCCCCGGCGAAAGCCGGGGGGCCGGTTTTCGTTTTGGGCCACTCCCCCGGCCCCGAACGAGCGCCGTTTCGGCGCCGCAGGCGCTCCGCGACCACCCTGCGCCCGGGGCCGTGCGTGCTAGATTCGGCCGACCTGCTGGAGGGCGGGGCCTCGAAGGAGCGACGCACGCGACCGCTGCGCCCAAGGCCGGCGGTCCGTGGACCGATCCCGAGAGCATCCGCAAGGCCCGTGGAGGGCCTCCAGCAGCCGGTCAGGGGTGGGGCCCGCGCTCCCTCCGCCGTACGGGAGGGTCACGCATGCGGACGCGAACCTGGGCCTGGCTGGCCATGAGCTTCCTCCTGGCCACGGCGTGCCGGTCAACCCCGCTGGACACGATCTGGCCGGGCTGCCCCACCTGCACGCCGGACTGCCCGCAGCCCATGGTCTGCCCCCCGACGGCCGTTTCGCCCCAGGTGGACCGTGGCCCCGACCGGGTGCCGACGCAGGTGGTGATCGACGAGTCCATCTCGCCCGCCGTCGACTGCAACCCGATCATGACGCAGCACACGCTCGTGGCGACGGTGCTGGACCAGTTCGGCCAGCCCATGCCCGGCCAGCGCGTCGAGTGGATCCTGGGTCGCTTCGGGGACGCCGTCGGCGACATCATCGCCGTCGACGACCAGTACGGGTCGGGCACCATCGCCCCGATCGCCAATGCGCGCGTCACCAACTCCGGCAACAAGTTCGACAACACGTACGTGGCCAGCGTGACGAACTACGGCCCCGAGCTGATCGACGCCGGCAACAACTTCCCCTACACGAACAGCGACGGCTCGCGACTGCCCGACTTCACCGTGGGTGCGGGGCAGTCGTGGTGCACGATCACGTCCGGGCGCGAAGGCGTTACGGACATCATCGTCTACGTCCCGGCCATCCGCGACGGCACCAAGCACAAGATCTGGGCCAAGAAGATCTGGGCCGACTTCGCCGTGGAGTTCCCGGCCGACGCCGTCAACCTGCTGCCCGAGGACACGCACCGCTTCCCGGTCCGCGTGCACCGCAGCGATGGCACGGGCATCCCCGGCCAGACGATCGAGGCCGAGATCCTCGACGGGCCGGCCGCCGTCTTCCAAGGCGCCGGCGGCACGACCACGCGCGTCACGTCCAACGCCGACGGCATTGCCGAGCTCGTCGTGCGCAACACGGCGGGCGCACCGGGCGTCAACCGCATCAAGATCACGGCGGTAGGCGGCTTCTACGGCGAGTCCTGCCCCCGCTCGCAGATCGTCGAGAAGCGCTGGCAGCGTGTCGCCCTCGAGGTGGCCTGCACGATGCCGGCGACGGCTCCGCTCGGTCGCACCTTCGAGAAGACGATCACCGTCACCAACACGGGGGACGCGCCCGCCGAGAACGTGATCCTCGAGGACACCCCCGGCGGCGCCCTGGCCTTCGCGGGTGGCGTCTCGTTCCCCATGGATCTCGGCACGATTCCCGCGGGCGAGACCGTCACGCGCACGATCACGATGGTCGGCAACGCGGCCGGCACGTTCACCAACGACGTGACCGCTCGCGGCGGCACGGCGAGCGCCCAGAGCGGCTGCGCGGTCGAGATCGTGCAGGGCCAGCTGGAGATCACGAAGGTCTGCGACCCGGCCCGCACGCAGGCTGGCAGCAGCGTCAGCTTCGTCGTGACCGTCTCCAACACGGGCCGCGGCCCGCTCGAGAACGTCGTCGTGACCGACCGCTACCCGGCCGGCATCACGCCCGCCAGCCAGGACCGCACCACGCTCGGCACGCTGCTGCCCGGCGAGAGCCAGGAGGTCGTGTTCGCCGGCGTGGCGAACGAGCCGGGCACCTACACGAACACCGCCGTCGCCACGGCCGACGGCGTGCCCGAGGCCACGGCGACGTGCACGCTCGAGGTGGTGCAGTGCCAGCTCGAGATGCAGCTGATCGGACCCGAGACGATCTACTTCGGCGAGCCCGGCAACTTCACGCTCGAGGTGAAGAACGTCGGCGATGGCGATGCCTCGGGGTGCACCGTGCGCATCACCTACGGCGGCTGCCTGGGCGGCGGCTTCGAGGACTTCGAGATCGGCCCGCTGGCTCCGGGTGAAGTCTGGCGCAAGGACTGGAGCCGCACGGCGCAGACCGTCGGCCCCTGCTCGATCCGCGCGGACTCCAGCTGCGGCACGAGCTGCACGAAGTACGCCGAGGGGCAGCTCAGCGTCCACGGCCTGACGGCGCTCCAGGTCGAGATGATCGACAAGGCGCTCGATGGCAGCGAGGAGGGCGTCTTCCGCGTAGGCGAGACGTTCCTCTACCGCTCCCGCATCGAGAACGACGCCGGCACCGAAGCGACGCCCGAGATGTTCGCGGACTGGATGCTCCCGCCCGAGCTGGAGTTCATCTCCGGCCGCAGCCTCGACGGCCGCGTGGACGTCACGGGTACGGGCCGCTCCGCCAAGAGCGGCCGCTTCGTCCTGCCCGTCGGCGGCGCCCTCGACTTCGAGATCACCGTCCGCGCCGTCGCGGCGCCGGCCAGCACGCTCACGAAGACCACCATGAACATCCGCCGCGCCTCGGACGAGGCCGACCTCGCCGACGAGACCGAGAGCACCACGATCTGGCGATAGCGCGTGGCGGCCCCGGGAAGCCGGGGCCGCGGCTTCGCGCGGGGTCTGCTCGAAAGGCCCTCCTCGGGCGCTCGCCGGGGATGATCCCCCGGCGGCGCGCCTCGTGCGCCCGGCCACCTCTCACGCCCGGGGAGTCCCATGAAGTCGGACCTGGAGATCGCCCGCGAGGCCACGCTGCGCCCGATCGAGGAGATCGGCACCGAAGCCGGCCTGCTCGCTTCGGAGATCGAGCCCTACGGACGCCACATGGCGAAGGTGTCCCTCGATGCGATCGCGCGCCTCGCCGACCGGCCCCAGGCCCGCTACATCGTCGTGACCGCCATCACGCCGACGCCGCTCGGCGAGGGCAAGACGGTCCACACGATCGGCCTCTCGCTCGGCCTTGCCAAGCTGGGCCGCAAGGTGGTGACGTGCATCCGCCAGCCCAGCATGGGCCCGCTGTTCGGCATCAAGGGCGGCGCCGCCGGCGGCGGCTACAGCCAGGTCGTCCCGATGGAGAGCTTCAACCTCCACCTCACGGGAGACATCCACGCGGTACAGGCCGCGCACAACCTCGTCGCGGCGCACATCGATGCCTCGGTGCTGCTGGGCAACCGGTTCGATTTCGACCCGGAGGCCATCGCCTGGCGCCGCGTGACGGACACGAACGACCGCGCGCTGCGCGAGGTCATCACGGGGTTGGGGGGCAAGGACAACGGCGTACCGCGTCGCACGGGGTACGACATCGCGGTGGCCAGCGAGTTCATGGCCGTGCTGGGCCTGGCCGACGGCCTGAAGGACATGCGCGCCCGGCTCGGCCGCGTCATCGTGGGCTACCGCCGGGACGGCTCCGCCATCACGGCGGAGGACATCCATGCGGCGGGTGCGGCCACCGTCGTGATGAAGGAGACGATCAAGCCCACGCTGATGCAGACGATCGAGGGCACGCCGTGCTTCGTGCACGCGGGCCCCTTCGCCAACATCGCGCACGGGAACTCGTCGATCGTGGCCGACCGCATCGCCGTACGCCTCGGCGACTACGTGGTCACGGAAGCAGGCTTCGGCGCCGACATCGGCGCCGAGAAGTTCTTCAACATCAAGTGCCGTGCGTCGGGCTTGAAGCCCAGCGCGGCGCTGCTCGTCTGCACGGTCCGCGCGCTCAAGAGCCACAGCGGGCGGTTCAAGATCGTTCCCGGCAAGGCCTTGCCGAAGGCACTGTTGGAAGAGGACCTCCAGAGCCTTGGCGAGGGCATGTCCAACCTCGAGAAGCAGATCGGGAACGTCCGCGCGCACGGCCTGCCCGTCGTGGTGGCCATCAACCGTTTCCCGACCGACACCGACGCCGAGCACCGCGCCATCCGGGAGGCCGCCTTGGCCGCAGGCGCCAGCGGCTGCGAGACAAGCGACGTGTTCATGAAGGGCGGTGAGGGTGGCCTCGCGATCGCACGCGCCATCGAGAAGGCGTGCGAGGAAGGCGCCGACTTCCGTCACCTCTATCCGCTGGACGCCCCCGTCCGCGAGAAGATCGAGACGATTGCCCGGCGCATGTACGGCGCCGACGGCGTCGACTTCGCGCCGGCGGCCGATGGCGACATCGACCGCTACGAGGCGCTCGGGTACGGCCAGCTGCCGATCTGCATGGCCAAGACGCACCTCTCGCTGTCGCACGACGGCGACCTGAAGGGCCGTCCGACGGGCTTCCGCCTGCCGGTGCGCGAAGTGCGCTTGGCCGCGGGCGCCGGGTTCCTCTACCCGCTCTGCGGCACCATGCGGACCATGCCGGGCCTGGGCAGCAAGCCGGCCCTGGAGCAGGTGGACCTGGACGCCGACGGCAACGTCGTCGGCCTGTTCTAGGCCGAGGGGTGCGCGACACGGGCACGCCTCCGGCGGCACCGATCGACGTTCCGCCCCCGCTGCCGCCGTTTCCGCCCGGGCCTCTGGGTCCCTTGCGCGCGGCTTGGTTCGGCCTGTCGTCCTTCGCATGGACCTTCGTCTCGTTCCTGCTGGGCTTGCCGTTCCTGCTGTCCCATCCCAAGACGGGTGGTGACGGCCAGTGGTGCACACGCATCTGGGCAGGCGGGGTGTTTGCGCTGAACGGGCTGTGGATCCGCGTCCACGGGCGCGAGCATCTGGATCGCCGCACCCCGCGGATGTTCGTGGCCAACCACAGCTCGTTCCTCGACCCGCCGGCCATGGTTCTCCTGGTCCCTGGACGCAGCCGCTTCCTGCTCAAGCGGGAGCTGCTGAAGATGCCGTTCGTCGGCTGGTACGCGAAGATGTCCAGGCACTTCCTGATCGACCGCAGCGACCCACGCCAGGCGATGGCCCTGCAACAGCGCGCCGTGGACCAGATCCGCACGCGCGGCCACGTGCCGATCATCTTCCCGGAAGGGACCCGCAGCGCGGACGGGCGCCTGGCCCCGCTCAAGGCCGGCGCGTTCGACTTGGCGCTGAAGGCAGGTATCGACGTCCAACCCGTGTGGATCGAGGGCACCTACCGACGCATGCCGCGCGACGCGATGTACCCACGCCGGGGCGGGCGCGTGCACCTCCACATCGGGCCGCCGATCCGCATCGAGGGGCTCGCCGGCAGCAGCGGGCGGCGCGCGCTCGCCGAACAGGCCGACGCCGCACTCCGCGCGCTCGAGGCGCAGGCACGCGGCGTCTGACCGGGAAGCGCCCTACCGCGCGCGCACCAGCCAGTGGGCCGGAAGGCCTCGCCGGGCGACGACATGCTCGACGTCCTTCAGGAACCGCCGCCCGTCGGTCACGTAGCCCGCAGTCGGACGAACGCCCGGGCAGGCCTCGGCGAACCACGCGTTGAACCGCTCCATGAACAGCTCGCGCACGAGCTTGGCCATCACGCTGGCCCAGGCCACCGCGAGGTCGTCGCCGTCGGCGCGCGTGCGGAAGGCCAACCACAAGCGGCGGTCGGGAAGCTCGATGCGGTAGCGGCTGGCACGGGCATCGCGCGCAAGCTCCTCCAGGGGGGCGAAGGGGAAGAGGGCCGACAGCCACGCACGGTAGTCGCGGCGGCCCCCGTGGCGATCGAACACGACGTGGGCGTCCTCGCCCGGGAAGCGATCGAGAAGACGCGTCAACAAGCAGCCACCGAAGCGAGCCAGCACGTCGGCCTTCGACGCGCCCTCGACCGCATCGTTGAACGCCGGAACGTCGACCGGCCAAGCGCGCAAGTCGAGCGCACGCACGCCCTGCGCTGCGAAGCGCCCTGACAGCGGGCCCGTCCACGGGTAGCGCGGCACCCGGCCGCCCTCCAGGTCCGCGAACCAGGGCAAGGCACGGAACGCGGCGGCGGGAACGTCGCCATGGCGCTCGAGCAGGTCGGCGAGGTCGACGGGGGGCGCGTGGTCCAGCGCCGCGCAGAACGCACCGACGGCGCGAGCCAGCCCCACGACGCCATCGCGCGCATGGAGACGCTTGCTGTCGTCGACGGGCACCGGCAGCGCGTCGGCCCCCCGACGCCCACGCACGGCGACGACGAACGGCTCGAGCCGTGCCGCGAGAACCGCTCCGGGGTCGTCGTCGGCGCGGAGACCCTCGACGCGCCACGCTGACACGGCGATGACCAAGGGCCCCAGGAGCGGCCCGTAGCCGGCTTCGTCGATTCCCAGGTGCAGCACGGGAAACGGGCCTCCTCGCGTCGGATGGCCTGGCATGCCCCGGCTCGCCCAAGGCGCCGCAAGCCGCAGCCGATCCAAGACCACGGGGTACATTCGTACCCCCCTGTCATGCCCGACGCACGGGACGGACGTCCTGCGCGGCCCAGGCAGGCCCCTGGGAGGACCGACCATGCGTGAACGCGCTACCAGCCGCTGGCACCGGCTCGCCGTCATCGCGACGGCGCTGGCCGTCGTGGCCGCCGGCCCCGCGGGCGCGGACGAGGGTCGCTACGTCGTCCGCTACGACGACGCGCGCTCCACGGTCGCCTCCGAGCGCCTGCTCGACAACCTCGAGCGCGCCTTCAGCGAGGTCCTCGAGGCCAAGCCGGATGCCGTCGCCCTGCGCCACGCGGCAGACCGTCTGGTGGCCTCGCGCGAGATGCACACGGGCCAGATGGCCGAGGCCGAGGCCACGCGCGTGGCGGTGGAGGAAGCCAAGGCCCGCCTGGAGCGCGACGAGCGCCAGCTGCTGCAGCGCCGCACGACTCCGGCGTGGGAGCAGATGACGGCCGCCGAACGGACTGCCCAGGAGAGCCGCGAGAACGAGTACCTCGGGCGCATCCGTGCCGCGCTGGCCAACCGCGAGACCAAGGCGCGGCAGGCCGAGACCGCCTTGGCCCCCACGCGCGCGCTCCTGGCCGCCTACGGTGGTTCGTGGGGTGCGCTCGCCATCGAGCGGGCCGTGATCGAGCCCCAGCGCATCCTGCGCCTCTCGGGCACGTCGTGGCAGCGCGCCATGCTGCAGCACGCCGATCGCTTCAACGCGTACGTCGACAGCCGCCACGGTTCGTCGCCGTGCGTGCTGGCCGAGGCGACGCGTCCCTTGCTCTCGCACCGCATCCCCGCAGGCGCGATGGCCACGGGCATGAACGAGCCGGGTCCGGCCGCGCCGCGCATGGGGCCTGACCTGCCCGCACCGGCCCCGGACCAGCCTGCACCGCCCCCGTACGGCCGTCCGGCGCCCTACGACCCCTACGCCCCCACCCCGACCGCACGGCCGTCTACCGCGCTAGGCCCGGCCGACGCGCCGGGCCCCGCCGACCCGCTCGGCCCGAGAGGCGCTGGCCGCGACGCGCCCTACGGCGCGCCCGGCGGCGAGTTCGAGCCCGTGTTCCCCGGCGCCCCCGGCAAGCCGGTGCTCGCCCCCGGTGGCGCGCCGACGCGTGCGCCGCACACGGAGATGCACGGCGGCTTCCTTTGGTACCTCGACTGGGACGACGCCGCTGCGGAGGCACGTCGGACGGGTCGCCTCGTCTACTGCCTCAGCACGCGCGACCAGTGCCACATGTGCGAGGCCGTGCGGGACGAGAGCGTCGCCGCGTACTCGAGCGAGATGCAGCGCTTCTGCGTGGGCTACCTCTACGACATCATGAACCCCGCAAAGGACCCGCGGATCTCGCGCGTCGATGGGTTCCTGCGAACCAATCTCGTGGGCTATTCGATGATGCCGCTCACCGGTTGGGTCACGCCGGACCTGAAGTGGGTGCATGGATTCCACGGCTGGAAGAAGCCCGACGACTTCCGCGCGGAGATGACCCGCGCCCGCGCGCTCATGCGGTAGGCAGGCCGATGCTCGCGCCTGGGCGCGCCTCCCAGGCTCTCCCCTCCCTGCTGCGCTTCAGCCCGGGCCCCGCCCCCAGGTACGATGCCGGGACTCCGGCGGATCCGGCGCCGGGGCTGCGACCGCATCCGGGCGGTCTTCGACCTTTCCCGCAAGGAGGATCGACGACCATGACCACTGCTGGACCTGACGTCCCCGTCGCCGAGGGCACGAGGACGGCCCGCGCCTCCGCACGTACGCGGCTCGCGCTGGCGCTGCTCGCCCTGGGCCTCGCTCCGCTGGCGACCGCCTGCGGCTCGGGCGCCGTCACGGGGGCCGTCCTGGGTGCCGCCGTCGGCGCCGCGATCGGCAGCGAGTACGACGAGGACGACTGCTACTACGACGACTGCTACTACTACAAGTCCGGTGACCCGGCGCTCACGTCGAGCTTCTGAGCCGTACCTGGCAGGTCCACGAGGCCCGGAGCCAAGCAGTCGACGAGCGGAGGCAGGCCCCTGGGCAGCTCGAAGCTGCCACAGCCTGGCGTCGGGTTGAGGTCCACGGGCTCGGGTCGACCGTCCACGTGGACGTACTCGACCTTGCCGAAGTCCAAACCGTGCTCGCGCCGCCAACGGTCGATGCGCGTGTCCGTCGGCACGATCTCGCGTCGCCGGATCCAACGACCCTTGACCAGGGGACGGTCCGCGAACGCCCGCCACGTCAGCGAGCGGTCGCCGAAGAACCACGCCTTGTGCAGCACGTAGCCGTCTCCGCTCCGTTCGGGCACGAAGCGCTCCACGACCCAGGTCGGGTCGTCCCAGACGGCCGCCGGAACGTCGTCGCGATGGTCGTGGACGGCGTACGCGGCAGGGTCCGCAGGCGCCCTGAGGCGACGTGCCGCTCGCCGCGCACGAGCCCGTGCGATCGGCCGCAGCGCTTCGGCGTCCGCGCGAAGCCGCGCCCGCGCCAGCTGAAGCTCGGGGACGCCGCCGTAGTTGAGGTCGGTCTTGACGATGACGGGCCCGTCCCACGTCGAGTCGCGCAGGACGCGCAGCGTGCTGGTCTTGGACTTGGCGGCATCCACCGCGTGGCCGTTGACGGTACGCGGGAAGCGCTGGCTCCACGCCCGCCAGGCCGCGGGAACGTAGGTCAGGTCCACGTGCAGAACGGCGAGATCGGCGTCCACGTGGTGCGCCGGGTCGTCGAGCGTCACGACCTCGATGCCCGCGGCTCGCCAGCGTGCGGCCAGATGGCCGAGCACGTAGAGACGCACGTCCTGCTCGGGCAGGACGAGCAGGGCGACGCGACGAGCCGGACCGCCGTCGCGTCGCCCCGGGTCCACGACGCGCTGCTGGCGCGCTACTCGCCGGCAGGCGGCGCTTCGTCGACGGCGGGTGCCTCGCCGCCGTCCTCCTCGACGACCGCGGTCTCCTCGGCGCCTTCGGCCACGTCGATGGTGACCGTGCCGTCACCCTGGTCGGTCCACGTCAGCCCGTGGGCCTTCGTGAGGTGGTCCAGCGCCTCGGCGAGGCTCACATCCTTGAAGTCGAGCGTGACCGGACCCATGCGCTCACGCGCAGCAGCGCTGACGACGATGTTGACGCCGGCCGTGCGAGCCAAGGCCTCCACGACGCCCAGGCACGTCTCGCTGGTGCAGGCGAGCGACTGGAAGCGGTGTCCGTGCAGGCGCTGGGCGGCTTGCTCGGGAGTGAGGGGCTCCGCCGTGCCCGCACGGACATCACCCGTGGGCAGCGTCTCGACGGTGGACGTGGGTCCCGTGGGCACGGCTTCGACGGGCTGCCAGGCACCAGGCCCGCACGGTGACGGGCAGCAGCGGCTGCGCGCGCAGGCGGCCAAGGTGAGGGTGCCGGCCAGGGCGACGACGGTGAGCAAGCGGCATGTCTTCATGGCAGGAAGGTCGACCCGGCACGTCACGGACCAGTCACGGAGCGCCCCGCGGCCCCGTGCATCGGGGCTGCGGGGCGTGCCGGGGCGCGTGGGCTCGCGCGGGGGCGCCCGGGAAGGCCCCTCAGGCGCTGGCGCACTCCTTCTCGAGGCTCTCGAGCTTCGCGCGGATCTCGCTCTTGGCCTGACCGGTCTTCTCCTCGATCCGACCCACGAGCTGGTCGCGCTTGCCGGCGAGCTGGTCCAGCTCGTCGCCGGTGAGCCCACCCCAGGTCTCCTGGATCTTGCCGCGCAGCTGCTTCCAGCGACCGCGCCAAATGTCCTTCGTCGACTCGTTCATGGGAAGTCTCCTTTCGCGCAACGAGGCGCAAGGGGCATGCCGAGGATCTGGCCCGTGCGCGGGCGGGCGACGCGGCGACACCTCCAAGATCGAACGTGCCCCCACGTCACGCGCGGATCTCGCGCCGTCCCCCTACCGCACGCCGCCCCGGAACGGGATGGCGCCGATCTGGAGGTCGTCGTCGTAGACGATCCGACCCGGCTTGGCGGTTCGCAGCACGCGGACGACGACCCCGTGCTCGCGCAGCATCGTGGCGAGGTGCCTCATGTGACGGATGGGTGTGGCAGCCTCGGCGTGCACCGAGCACGAAACAGCGCCACCATGCCGACGCGCTCCACGTGGACCTCGTCGAAGCGCTCTTCGAGCTCCCGACGGAGCCCGTCCTCGTCGTCCTCGCGGTTGTGGAAGATCCCGCGCCGGTTGAACGCAGCCAGGACGGGGCGCGCGCGCCACGGGGTGGGCACGCCGCGGCCGAGGATCGTGCTGCCGAAGAGCACGCCACCGGGTCGCAGCGCACGTCGGGCTTGGTCGAACGCAACGGCCTTGTGCGCCCACGGGCCCGGCACGCAGTGCAGCAGCGTCGCCATACCCACCGAGTCGAAGTCGACGAGAGCAGGCGGCCAAGGGCGCAGCACGTCGCCTTCGTGGCAGGAGGGCCCGAGGCGGGCCACGCGTCGCGCCGTGTGCAAGAGACAGTCCGCGTTCAGGTCCAGGAGGGCCAAGCGCGTGAAGGGCTTCCGCGGTCGCGCGCGATCGAGGTACCGCCCGGTGCCCACGCCGACGTCCAGATGGGCGGGGCCGGCCAGCTCGTCGTACATGCGCTGGACACGCGACGAAGCGCAGCCCCAGAGCACGGGCAAGTTGAACCGATGCACCACGGTGTCGTAGACCCTGAGCACGAGCGGCGAGTAGACCGCTGCTCCGTCGGCCGAGGTCCCCGTAGGTTGCATGGCGGGATCCTACGCGGCGTCCAACGCCCCGGCCGGAGGGACCAGCCGGCGTTGGATGGCACTCCATCGCGGGGGCGCCGAGTCCGAAGCGGGTTGCGGGCACGACGGGAATCCGTAGCGGAGGTGATTCCATGGCCGTGGAGCATGCGGATGCGAGCCGGGCCGCGGCGCAGCGGGACACCCGGCGGCAGCCGGCGGGCCCTTCCCACGGACCCGGGATGCACGGGTTGGCGATCATCGCGCTCTGCGTCGCGGCGTCGGTCGTCTACGGCGTCGCGCAGGACCTGGTGACCGCCCACCTGTGCGTGGAGTACTTCACGATCGGCCACCCGAAAGTGATCGACTCGCAGGAGCCCGTGGCCCTGGCCCTGGCCTGGGGCGTGCTGGCCACGTGGTGGGTCGGGCTCGCCGGTGGCCTCGTGCTCGCGGCGGCGGCGCGCGGCGGGCCCTGGCCCAAGCGCAGCGCCAGGGACTTGGTGAAGCCGCTCGGCTGGGCCCTCCTCGGCATGGCCGTCACCGCGACCCTGGCGGGTGTGGCCGGACACGTGGCCGCCTCGCAGGGCCTCGTGAAGCTCGTCGGTGACGCCGAGTGGCGCGTACCCCAAGAACGCCATGTCGCGTTCCTGACCAACCTCTGGGCCCATCTTGCCGCCTACGGCGCCGGCGGCGCCGCGATCCTGCTGGTTGCCGGGCTCGTGCTCCGGGGACGCCGACGCGAACACGCGGCCGCGTAGGGCCATGAAGCAAAGCGGGCCCACGCGCTCGCACGCGTGGGCCCCGGGTTGGGGAGACGCGGTCGTCGCGTCTACCGCTGATCGGCAGGCAAGTCGAAGCGGTCGAGGTTCATGACCTTCGACCAGGCCGCCACGAAGTCGTCCACGAACTTCTGCTTGGCGTCGTCGGAAGCGTAGACCTCGGCGATGGCACGGAGCTGCGAGTTGCTGCCCAGCACCAAGTCCACCGACGTCGCCGTCCACTTCACCTTGCCCGTGGCGCGATCGCGGCCCTCGTAGAGGTCGCTGCCGCCCTCGGCCTTCGTCCAGACCGTGCCCATGTCGAGCAGGTTGACGAAGACGTCCGGCGTGAGGGCACCGGGGCGGTCCGTGAACACACCGTGCTTCGAACCACCGTGGTTGGCGCCCATGGCCCGCATGCCACCCAGGAGCACGGCCATCTCGGGCGCGCTGAGCGTGAGCAGCTGCGCACGATCGACGAGCAGCTCGGGGGCCGGGCGGTCCGGGTTCGCTCCCGCGTAGTTGCGGAACGCGTCCGCCATCGGCTCGAGCACGTCGAACGACTCCGCATCCGTCATCTCGTCCGTGGCGTCCGTACGACCGGGCGCGAAGGGCACCTCGACTTCGTGCCCACCCCGCTTGGCGGCCGCTTCGACCGCGGCACAGCCGGCCAGCACGATCAGGTCCGCCATCGAGATCTTCTTCCCTCCGGCGTTGAAGTCCTTCTGGAGGGTCGACAAGGTGCCCAGCACCTTCGCGAGCTCGGCCGGCTCGTTGGCCGCCCAGTCCTTCTGGGGAGCCAGGCGAACACGCGCACCGTTCGCACCGCCGCGCCGATCGCTGCCGCGGAACGTGCTGGCTGAAGCCCACGCCGTGCGAACCAGCTGCGGGATCGTGAGGCCGGAGGCCAGGATCCTGGACTTCAGGGCCGCGATGTCAGCCGCGCCAACCAGCGGGTGGTCGACAGCCGGTACGGGGTCCTGCCACAGCTGGGCCTCCGGAACCTCCGGGCCGAGCAGGCGGCTGACGGGCCCCATGTCGCGGTGCGTCAGCTTGTACCAAGCCCGTGCGAACGCAGCTTCGAAGGCCTTCGGGTCATCGCGGAAGCGCTTCGAGATGGGCGCGTAGATCGGGTCTTCGCGCAGCGACAAGTCCGTCGTGAGCATGAACGGCTGGTGGAACCTGCCAGGGACGTGGGCGTCGGGCACCGTCCCAGCACCGCCGTCGTCCACGGGTACCCACTGGTGCGCGCCCGCCGGGCTCTTGACGAGCTTCCACTCGTACTTGAACAGGTTGTCGAAGTACTCGTGCGACCACGCCGTGGGGGTGGAGGTCCATGTGCCTTCGAGGCCGCTCGTGATCGTGTCCTCGGCGTTGCCCTTGCCGAACGCGTTCTTCCAGCCCAGGCCCTGCTGCTCGATGGGCGCACCCTCGGGCTCGCGGCCGAGGTGGGTGCCCGCGGCGGCGCCGTGGCACTTGCCCAGCGTGTGACCGCCGGCGATGAGGGCCACGGTCTCCTCGTCGTTCATGGCCATGCGCGCGAACGTGAGGCGGATGTCATGGGCGGCCAGCTTGGGGTCGGGGTTGCCGTTCGGTCCCTCGGGGTTGACGTAGATCAAGCCCATCTGCGACGCGGCCAGCGGGTTGGCCAGCTGGCGGTCCGAGGAGAATCGCTTGTCGCCGAGCCACTCCGTCTCGGGGCCCCAGTTGATGTCCAGCTCGGGCGCCCAGACGTCCTCGCGACCGCCGGCGAAGCCAAGCGTCTCGAAGCCCATCGTCTCGAGGGCCACGTTGCCGACGAGCACGATCAGGTCGGCCCAGGAGATCTTGCGGCCATACTTCTTCTTGATGGGCCAGAGCAGGCGGCGGGCCTTGTCCAGGTTGGCGTTGTCCGGCCAGCTGCCCAGTGGCGCGAAGCGGATGGTGCCCGACGACGAGCCACCGCGGCCATCGGTCGTGCGGTACGTGCCCGCGCTGTGCCACGCCAGGCGGATCATCAGCGGACCGTAGTTGCCGAAATCGGCCGGCCACCAGTCCTGTGAGGTCGTGAGCGCCTCGGCGAGGTCCTTCTTGAGCGCCGCGAAGTCGAGCGTCTTGAACTCGGCGGCGTAGTCGAAGTCGTCGCCCATCGGGTTCTCGGCAGGCGCGTTCTGGTGGAGGATGGCGAGGTTGAGCTGTTCGGGCCACCAAGTGCCGTTGCCAGCCGCGCCGGCGGCGGTGTGACGCGAAGCGGGGCCCATCATCGGGCACTTCCCTGCAGGTTGGCTGTCATCGGAATCCTCCTCGGGGCCAGGTGCTGCGAACCACGGCGGCGGCAGCACACCGGGCGCGGCGACTCCGGGCGCGCTCCACGCGCGGCCGGCGCCGCCGGCCATCAACGCCACGCCGCCGAGCAGCAGGGCGGCGAGGATATAGGAACGGGATGTGGTTTGGGCTCGCATCGGGTGCCTCCATCGACCTCGACGGCGCGGAGCCGGCTTCACGTGCCTCCTCCGCGGTCTCGTCCACGTCCCATCCTGGGGAGGACCATCGGGAATCCCCCATCGAACCGGGGTGTGTCATAGGGCCTGTCTATGGCATTGATCCGCGCCCTGCATGGCGCCCACGAGCGGCCCCCCCGACGAGAAGGCGCCCGGCTCCTTGCGAAGCCGGGCGCCCGCATGTGGCGGAGGGACTGTCCGGGTTGGGCTAGCGGCGCCAGCGCCCGCGGCAGCTGCCGCGTGACCACGTGTCCTTGGACAGGAAGATGATCTGCCCGCCCTCGACGAGGTTGCTGCTGCCGCCGATCGAGCCGTTGCGCACGCTGTGGGCCTGCACGACGGCGAGCAGCAGGCGCTCACCGCGATCGGTCTGGAACAGGTCGGTGACATCGATGATGCCCGACGACTCCCAGTTGCCGACGTCACCCGGGACGGGGTCCGTGGCATCGCCCGGGGCCACGGCGGTGCGGTCCATCTCGGCCACGCCCTGCCAGGCACCGGTGTTGGGGTTCAGCTGCCAGATCGAGGCCTCGCGACCGGTCGAGCCACCGAACAGGGCACCGGGGCTCGTGGAGCGATCTTCCTGCACGTAGACGTAGCCGTCCTCACCCCACGTCAGGTTGTCCGGGCTGCGGATGCCGGTGTCCGGGTCGGCCAGACCATCCGCATCGTGGATGATCGTGAACGTCGCGCCGTACTCGTCGCGGTTGCAGCCACGGCGGCAGCGGCGGCCGAAGTCCAGCTCGATCACGTAGATCGTGCCCCAGTTGTCCGAGGGGAACAGCTGACCGCGGCCGGTGCTGGCGAAGACGACCTGTTGGCCATCGTCCGGGTTCGTGTGCAGGTCCTCGGGGCGCGAGAACATGAACGCGTTGACCGCGGCGGCCTCGGCGTAGAGCGTGTCCTGGTCCAGGTAGCCCGCGGCGTCGTAGCCCGCGTTGCCGGCATTGCCCACGTCCTTCACGGGGATCTCGACCCAAGCGCCGTCGCGCGACGCGCCGGCGCCGTTGAAGTCCTCGGGGCTCGTGTCACCGTTGTCGGCGACCCACACGTGGAGCTTGCCGCCCACGAGACCGTTGCGGCGCAGGAAGCCGGAGTTCTTGTGGCCCTTGGTGCCGACGTAGAGGTACATGGGCGCGCCAGCCGTGTCGTCGCCGAGCAGCAACGCCACCGTGTCCTTGCAGCCGCTGTCGACGGCCGTGACGTTCTCCCAGCCACCGCGACCGAGGTCGGGGCAGGCGTGGAGCTCGCCGCGGGCGATGTCCAGGGCGAAGATGGAGCCGTTGTCGGACTCTTCGCCCGTGAAAAAGATGTCGTCCCGCAGGCCGTAGTCGCCCTTCTCGACCAGCTGCGCCGAGCAGAGGCGGTTCAGGCCGCCACCGATCTGCGCCGCCGAGGTGACCTCGTCACCGTTGCGATCGAAGATCGTGTCGTAGGCCTGACCGGCGCCGCAGAGGTCGCGCGTCTTGCGGTCGAAGTCGAAGTAGCTGATGCGCGCGCCGGTCAGGGCCGTGCCGTTGGCCAGCGTGTAGCTCTTGCCCAGGCCCACGGCCAGCTCGTGGTTGGCGAACACGCGAACGGTGTTCTTGTCCAGCCGGATCGCGCCGGTGCCGTCCAGCACACCGACGGGGGTGTAGCCATCCACCGTCTCGCTGACGGTGAACGCCGCGTCGACGGACCAGCCGTTCTCGCCGGTCATCATCGGGTCGTACGGCGTGGTGTACGACGCCGCGACGGCCACGGCCGTCGCGAGGCCCGCGCCGACAAGCGCGAGGCCGAGAGAGGGAAGTCGGTTCTTCTTCACGGTGATTGCTCTCCTGCAGGGACAGGGTTGGGGGACCGCAGGATTGGAGAGGCTCACCGTGAAGGCATGATGCGCGCCATAGGGAAGGAAGATGACCGGCAGGAGAAGACGAGATGAACGAGCGCAAGCGTTTCAATCAGGACTTGGACGAAGTCGAGGATACCGAGTGCGGGCAAATCTCATGGAAGATCGAGTCGCGGCAAGCACGACTGCACGATCGCAGCGCACCGCCGGGCGTACTCGACGTCCGAGGCCATGAGCTCGCGGATCAACGTCCGATCCTCCCACCCTACGGCAGCGCGATCCCGGCCCGCCTGCGATGTGGCTACTCGATCCGCACGTTGACGACGGCGTGCTCACCAGCAGCGATCTCGACGAGCTCGCGGCCACTGGTGCGGCCGTCGCCGGTGCCGCCCGTCACGACGAGCGGACCAGCAGGCACGACCACGGGCGGCGCCAAGCCTGCCGTGTAGGGCACGCGGGAGTGCCCGAACATCCAGTGGAGGGGCCCTTGCTTCTGCGGGGCCAGGAAGAGACTGCCGATGCCGACGTGGGGTACGCCCTCCACGTCCAGCTGGACCTGGACGCTCGGAAGCTGGTCGAGATCCACATCCAACGCGATGTGCTGCTGGCCACGCAACTCCAGGGTCTCCACCGCGTTGCCGCCGATCAGCAGCTCGTAGGTTCCCGGCACCAGCTGGAGCTCGAAGGCCTGGCCGCGGTGGAGGACCGCGTCGAAGCCGCGCAGGTAGACCGAGCGACGATCCTGCAGGAGCTTGACGAGCGTGCGGATGTCGGGGCGCTGCGACGTGAGCCGGAGAGTGACCGGGGTGATCGAAGCCCCCTCCGTCCGCCGCAGCGGCACGAGGACGGGGCCCGAGGTCGCCGACTCCAGGGAGCGCGCGACGACGGGTAGCTCTTGGGGCTCATGGCCCGGTGCCTCGACACGCACGCCGCCGCAGGCCACCTCCGCCGGTGCCCCTTCCCGCACGACGATGTACTCCCGGAAGTAGTCTGCGTGGAGCACGGGTTGCGTCAGTCCCAGCAGCGCTTCACGCCCATACCAGAGCCCGGCGTACGCTTGGCGGAGCAGGGTCCACTCGTTCTTGAACTTGCCGGCCTCCGAAACGCGCTTGATGGGCGAGATGGTGGCCGCGCCCAGGGGCTTCCCCGACTCCGCATCGACGGCCCGCAGCCACGTCAGTCGGAGGGGAGCCACCATCAGCTGGAGGACGCGACCCACGCCGGGGCGCACGGCATCGTGCATGGGCTTCGCGGCGCCCTCGGAGTCGAGCAGCTGCATGGGTGTGCTCCAGCCGCTCGCGTACGCTCGGTAGAGGCGACCCGCGTCGAGCCCTTCCACGCACGCCACGCCCGAGCCGTCGGTCGTGACCTGGCGACCATCCTCGAGAAACCACCCCCCGGGTCCGCGTACGGGGCCCGCCTCCCCACGCGCCCCGATGTCGATCGGGTAGACGACGACGTCGAGGCCCGGCACGGGCTTGCCCTGGAGGTCGACGGTGCGGACCTCGAGAGGAGCGCCCGCTTCGAGCACCACGTCGATGCCATCCACGGGCAGGTCGTCGAGCACCACGAACGCGGGCGCCAAGGAGGCCCCACCGCGCGCGGTCACACCAAGGGGATACGACAGCGCATCGACCTCGAGCGTGCACACGCCGTCCGCACCGGACGTGCCCTCGAGGATCTTGCCCTCTTCCTCGCCCGGCTCGAGCTCACGCACCTCGACGCGCGCCCCCTCCAGCGGTCGGTCGCCGTGGCTCACGCGCACCGTGAGGCGTGCGAGCCCAGGTGCCCCCCCCGGGCGCCCGACAGGCGGAGCCACCTCCGGGCCGGGCGAGCCTGCAATCAGGGGGGCGGGGGCGCCCGTGAGGCCGGGCGTGGGCGTGCTCACCGCGTCGACGGACGCGGTCCCGGCACGGTGCCCATCAGGCAGCTCGGGCGGCTGACTCGCACTCCGCTGGAGCAGCCAGAGTGCGGCGAGCCCCCCGAACACGATCCCGGCAAGGACCCCGGCTCTGGCGCGCATCGACCCACCTCCAGGGAGCCCAACGAAGCCGGACGTCTGGCGTTCGCGCGGAGGGCAGCGCGGCACCCCCGGATCGACGCTCGGGCGTAGCGGGGAGGACCGCGTGCCCGCCATCGCCGCCTAGCCCACCAGCCCGTGCGGGCTCCATGCGCGACGACGACGCCGTCGTCAGACTCCATCCCGACCGACGACCCGGCCAGAGCCTGCGGTCCCGCGACGGCGCGTTCGGCCTCGCCCCCGGGCGAGGGATGTCAGGCAAGCTTCAAGACCACGTCGTCGGCGGCCGTGTCCGTCAGGCCACACGCGCGGTAGAGCTCCATCGCGGCAGGGTTGCTGCGGTTCGTGACGACCCACACCCCGCGCGCGTCCACCGCACGCGCTTCCTCGAGGAACGCCTCGACGAGGCGCCGGCCGATGCCCTGGCGCCGCCAAGCGCGTGCGACATCGATCTCGTAGAGCAACAGGTGGGGCCGACGTGCATGCGGCGTAGGCAGGCGATGGCCGATCAAGCTGCCGACGGCCGCCCCATCCACCTCGGCAACCAGGAGGTAGCTGGCGTCGTCCTCCAAGAAGGCTGCGAGGGCCGTCGCGTCCACAGGCGTGTGTCCGTTGACATCTTCAACGGCTCGGCATGCAAGCTCGAGCCCGCTGGCGCCGACGCGAACCACGCGGACATCGTTCGCTCGCTGACCCATCGCGGCTCCTCGCAGGACCGCACGCAAGCGTAGGACATCCGGCGGTCCCTCGCTCGGCCGCGGCCCTCGCCAAGCGGGTGCGCTCGGTGGACACGGGCTACCGTGGGCGCCGCCTGACCACCCGAGGGGTCGTCGCCTGAATGCCCGACGGCCCCAGGAGGGCGCCAAGCAGGTCACTTCCGCGTGCCGTTCCAGTAGCTGGAGTTCGCGCCCGGGCCGACACCGAAGGTCCCGCGGAACGACATCCCATCGTCGGCGAGCCGGAACCAGAGCTTGCCTCGCCCGCCGTTCTCCGTCTGATGCCATGTCGCTTGGAGGGTGCGGCCGTCCTCCGAGAGCGTGCCCTGGATCGTGCCGCCCTTGTAGGTGTAGGAGCCCGACACGGTGCGGCCGCTCACTTCGAGGATCATGGCGGTTCCGCCACCCGACCACGTGGTTTGCCACTGTCCCGCGAACGTGCGGCCCGCCTGCTCGCTCGAAGGCCGGAGCGCCGCCGTCTCTTCCTTCTTGGACCTGCCAACGGCTGCGAGCTCGATCTTCGTCAGCGGCCCGAGCTCCGCACGCACCCGCTCGGCCTCCTTGCGAAGGTCGTCGTAGGTGCGGATGGTGTAGTAGGAGTAGAAGAGGTCGTCGTGGGCATCGTAGCGCGCACGAATCGAGGCATCCAAGCGCGCCTTCACGGCCCGGAAGATGCGTGCCCACGTCTGTCTGTTCTTCTCGTAGATCCACGCCCGGCTGCCTTGCGGCCGCTCGTCGATCAAGGCCTTGTTGCGCTGTTGGGCGAGCAGCGCGCCGCGCAGCGTGTGTCCCTGCGGCGGGGGTGAGAAGTCATCGAGGTAGCGTGAGCTCCCCTCGTCCAGCTTGGGCGCCTCGTAGTCCGCCCGGTCGAGCGTGACGCCGAGGTCCCGATACGCCTCCAGCACCCCGAGGAGTCGCAGTCCCAGCTCACGGTCCTCTTCCGCGTGCGCCGGCGAAGCCGGGGCAAGCGATGCAACCAGCACGAGGGCAAGGGCGGAAAGGCGAGTCATGGTTACCTCCTGGGCCGCGAGGGCCTCCAAGAGGGGAGTACGGAAGCGAGCAACCCCATTGCAGGCGCTTCCAGGAGGCAGACGCGGGCCACGTGGCTGCGCTCTCGGCAGCCCTTCGCACCGTGCGGCGCATCGACCACCTCGCGCGACGGAGCACGCAGCAGGATGTCCCGCCTCCGTACCTCCGGTACTCCCGGGAATCGGGCGGGCCGCGGCGGCCCGCGGCATGCCAAATGACGGTGTAGTCGTCATTTTTCATGTAATATGACGACGATGTCGACGCCTGCAGTCCCCCGCCTCCTCGATCTCCCTCGTCTCCTCGCGGCCAAGTCCCACTTCCTGTTCGGCCCTCGACAAACGGGAAAGAGCCACCTCGTACGGACGACGCTGGCGGGGGCGCTTGTCTACGACCTGCTGGACACGGCGACGTACTTGGCGCTCTCGAGCGACCCGGGCCGCATTGCCCAGGAGCACCAGGGCGAGCGGATCGTCGTGATCGACGAAATCCAGCGGCTCCCGGGACTCCTCAACGAGGTGCACCGGCTGATCGAGACGCGGAACGTCCGGTTCCTGCTCACGGGCTCCTCGGCGCGTGCCCTCCGCCGAGAGGGCGTCAACTTGCTCGGCGGCCGCGCGCGCACGAAGCACCTCCACCCGCTGACGGCGAGGGAGTTGGGCGCCCGGTTCGACCTCGAGCGGGCCATCGCCCGGGGGACGATCCCGTCGATCTACTTCTCCGACGACCCCGACGCCGACCTCGAGTCCTACGCGGGCACCTACCTGCGCGAGGAGATCGCAGCCGAGGGCGCCACGCGAAACGTGCCGGCCTTCAGCCGCTTCCTCCGTGTTGCCGCGGCCTGCAACGCAACGATGGTCAACTTCACGGAGGTTTCCAACGATGCGCAGGTTCCCCGCACGACCGTGCACGAGTACTTCGGGATCCTCCGCGACACGCTCCTGCTCCACGAGGTGCCGGCGTGGCGCGAAACGGAACGGCGCAAGCCCGTTGCCTCGTCCAAGCACTACTTCTTCGACATCGGAGTCGTCAGTGCGCTTCAGGGCCGGTCCGCGCGCCCGGGGACGCCGGAGTTCGGACCGGCGTTCGAGACCTGGCTCGCCCACGAGCTCTTCGCGCACCGCGACTACGTCTCGGGAGAGCCAGTCGCCCACTGGCGATCGACGTCCGGATTCGAGGTGGACTTCGTCCTAGGCGACCACACCGCCGTCGAGGCGAAGGCCACGGCGCAGATCTCGCCCCGACATCTTCGTGGTCTCCGTGCGCTTGCCGAAGAGGGGAAGCTGCGACATCACGTATGCGTGTGCCTCGCCGAGAGACCGCGTCGTGTGGAAGGCGGGATCGAGATCCTTCCCTACGGCGAGTTCTTGGAAGCCCTGTGGGGCGGAGCCTACGCCTGACGAGGCGACCCCGCGAACGGACCAGCAGACGCCACGGAGCGATCAGCGGCCTGGTCCGCACTACGCGGAGTCACCGACTCGGCGGGGGTGCCGGCGTCCGGAGGGTGCGCGTGCACGCCTTGCGGCCAGGCTTTTGGCTCCACGGCCGTGGAGGTCCAGTTCCCGTTCCGGCATCGAATCGACCTCATGGGGCACTCCGCGGCCCTGCGTCGATTCTCTCGAACCGCGTGACACGGCCGCCCATCACGAGCAGGTCATGGCAGGCATCGGCGCCAATCGGCCAGTCCATCGAGCGCCCAGGGTGTCGCAACGGCGTGAGCACCGCGGAGTTCGTCCGTGTGCCGTGCCGCCGTCGCGCTGCCACCGCGCCGAACGCGCAAGGCAAGTTCGAAGGCCTCCGCGACCTGCCCGCGCTCCTCGATGAGACGCAGCAACGCACGGGTCTTGCTGACGAGCTCACCGTCGCGCCAGAACACGACTGCGCGCGCCAGAAGCTGCAGGACGGCCGCGTACCAGATGGCCGACGCACCCTCTGGCGGGGAGCAGGCCTCTTGCTCGAGGCGCATCGATCGCCTCGACAGGGCGTCGCGGTCGGGGTGCGCAATGGTCACGCTCTCACCCGCCAGCACGCGTGTACGCGTGGCAAGGCCAAGCTGATCGAAGGCGTCTTGGACGTGCTCGTGATCCAGGTCGCCGTGCGCGGCGTACAGGACAAGCAGGTCGACGGTCTGTCCGGAGCTCCAGGGTCCCTCGCGCCCCTCCACGAAGGCGAGCTCCGTCGCGTGGTGTAACTCCGCGAGGCAACGCTCTCGCGTCCGGGATGGGGGCTCGCGCAGCACCGCGCAGACGTCAACGTCGCTCCAACCGGCCTGGAAGTCGCCCAGGACGACGCTTCCGTACAGCAGCATGGCTCGGAGCGCGTCGCCGCAGGCGACCTCCGCACGCGGAAGCCACCACGCGAGCAGGCCCTGGACCGCCGCGGGGAGCGGGGTCTCAGACAAGCTTGGATACCACATCGTCTGGTGCCGTAGCCGTCAGGCCGCACGCCCGGTAGAGCGCCATGGCGGCAGCATTGCTGCGGTTCGTCACGACCCATGCCCCGCGAGCGTCCAACGCGCGCGCCTCCTCGAGGAACGCCTCGACCAGGCGCCGGCCGATGCCCTTGCGCCGCCAAGCGCTCAGGACGTCGATCTCGTACAGCAGCAGGTGCGGCCGCGCTGCGTAGGGTGTGGGCAGGCGATGGCCGATCAGGCTGCCGACGGCCTCCGCATCGACTTCGGCCACGAGGAGGTAGCTGGCCTCGTCGCCCAAGAAAGCCGCCAGGGCCTCGCGGTCCGCGGACGCATGTCCGTTCACGTCGGCCACGGCTCGGCGCGCCAGCTCGAGATCTCCCGCGCCTGCCCGGCGCACGCGAACATCGTTCTCCGGGTCACCCATGCAAGCTCCCTGCAGGCACGTCGAAGAGCGTAGGACATCGCCCCGCTTCCTGCCTGAGCCCGCGACGCTTGCCCGCCTGCAACAAGCTGTTCCGCCTCCGCGTCCCGCGCCCTCGCGACCAGGTGTCCACGCCCACGCCAGGCGGCTACCGGACGCGAGGCCGCCGCGGTAGCGCGGCCAGCGTCAACTCGACCTTCGTCGTCTTGCCGGGCGCGACGTCCGCGCCCGCCGCCGCGCTGCGATCGGCCCAGGAGACGTCGACCCGCAAGCGGCCCGGTTCCACGGCCTCGGCGAGATAGCGCCCCTCGTGGTCGGTGAAGTGGTCAACACGCTGGACCGACGCATCGCGGTCGCCCCATCGCGTCGGGCCGAAGTCCACCGTGAGGGAGCGGACCCGCACCCGCGCGAAGGGAAGGGGACTGCCCGATTCGTCCACGACGTGCACGTCCAAGGCGCCGCCTTGCGGCTCCGCCAGGACGATCTCGTTCCCGGTTCCCAAGGCGACGCTCGTGTCGAGCGACGTGGGCACGAGACCGGGTTCGAGGAGCCGGAGGCGGACTGGGCCGGCTTGGAGGACGAACTCGTAGACGCCTTCCGGGTCTGCCTGCCACCGCACGCCTGCCATCCAGAACTGGGCTCCGGCTGCGGGCTGTCCGTCGAGTCGCACGATGCGTAGGGTTCCCGAGGCGCTAGACGCGTCCGGATGCTGCCGGCTGGGCCTGGAGCCGAAGCCACGAGGCGCGAGCCGCGCCTCCCGGACGCGCCACGTGCGCGCAAGGCCGGCCGTGCGGGCTTGTGCGGTGCTTCGCGGATCCACGCCGCCCCCGTGGACGATCCGCTTGGCCTCGCCTGGCACCTCCGTGTCGAACTGCGCCGGCATGCGTCCCGTCACCTCCGCCACGACGGGATGACGAGCGACGTCCTCCCGTGGCGCGTCGCCCGCCAGGCGCGCCACGAACTCCGTGTCGCGGAAGTAGGGGACGCCAACGAGCGACAGCTCCCTACGGCTCCGCTGCAGGGGGACGAGCGCCGACTCCTCGTCACCGATGCGTACCCGGGAGAGCTTGGCTTCCAGCACCTCGGGCTCGAGTCCGCGCTCGGTGCGAGGCACGACACGCACCTCCCGCTGCAGCGGGTACACGACGAGCAGCGACGTGGCGCCGTGGGCCACGTGCTGCTCGAAGATGGCGGGCTCCCACGCCACGTACCGGGACGGCGCCTCGACCTCCAGCGCCACGACGCAGGGTCCCCCCGGACGAGCGAAGGTGGAGGCGGAGCCCGTACCGGCCGTCACGAAGGGCTGCTCGGGATCACCGTGCACGTGGACTCGCCACCGCACGTCCTGCACGACCAGGCCCGTCGCGGCATCCACGGCCCGCATGCGTACCGGCCAGCCCGTGGACACCTCCATGCGCACGGCGGGGCCGAGCACGGCCCACGAGGGGGCCTCGTTGCCATGCGGTGGCCCGGACAGCGGACTCACGTCGACGGCTCGCAGCACCGTGGATCCGTCGTAGGGCTGCCGCTCGAGCGTGGCCTTGCCGTCCGCATCCGTGCGCACGACCTGCGGAGGTCCCGACGCGGGCTCCACGCGCACGCGCGTGTGCGCAAGGGCCAAGCCGTGAAGGCTGACGACCTCGATCCGGACCGGACCGTGAGCCACGGGGAGGGTGCGCGCGGGTCCGTCCGACGGAGACTCGCCGCCGGGGGGAGACGTGACGACGCCCTTCATGCCCACGTGCCCGGCTGGGCGGCGAGCCGGCAACGCATCGACGTCGAGCCTCTCGACGTCCAGCGGAGCGCCGCCCCCACCCGCTGGCCCTCCCGAGTCCAGCGTGGGCAGCCTCGGCCCCCCCTCCCGAAGCAGCCACCACACGGCCACGCTCGCGCCGAACACTACGAGCACGAGCAGGACCTGCTTCGGATGTCGCGCCTTGCCCATCACGCGATCGCCCACCCTACGACAAACGGGCGCAAAGCCGCGCCGCTCCTCGAGCCACGCCTCGGGCACCGCGTGCTCGCTCACCGGGCCCATGCCGCAGCCGGACGGGTACGGAAGGCGACCCTGGACGAGGAGCCCGCCACGGGCGCACCGCTCACGTAGCCTGGGCGCGAGGGCATGGGGGCAGGGTGACGGCGCCCGCAAGGAGCCGGGGCTTGCGGGCTTCCTGCACGGAGCCCCTCGAGTCCTGGGAGCCACGCCATGAGCGAGTCGCCCTCCGCAGAGCGTGCCTGGCTTCGCCCCGGGTTCCTCCGGCGATCGATCACGTTGCTCGCGCGCGCCGGCGTGCTCGGAGGGTTGGCCCTGCTGGTGTTCGCATGGCGCCTGCCGCTAGACCCGACCACGGGCCCTGCCCACCCCAGGTGGGAGCTGATGGCCGCGTTGATCGACACCCTGCGGTTCCAGCTCGGCGTGGCGTTGGGTGTTGCGACGCTGTGGCTGACGCTCGTCCGGTCGTGGCGCTTCGCCGTCCTCGCGCTGCTGCTGTGTGCGTGGGCCGTCCTCCCCGCGCTGACGTGGCCCGCGAGCGAGCGTCAAGCCGTGTCCGGCGCAGCGTCCGTTCGCGTGATGTCGATCAACCTGGGCATGAACATGGCCGACGAGGACCTCGTCCTCGAGGCCTTGCGCCAGATCGACCCCGACGTCCTGGTCATCCAGGAGTACACGCCCACCTGGGCGCGCCGCCTCGTCGCTCGGTTCACCGAGCAACTTCCGCATCGCGTGGAGCGTCCACGCGAGGACGCGTTCGGCATCGCGGCCTTCTCGAGCCAGCCGTGGTTGCGCGTGGACGAGCTCGAGCTCGACGGGTCGCCCGCGCCGCAGCTGCGTCTCGAGCTCGCGCTCGGTGAGACGCCTGTCGTCCTGTACGCGATCCACCTGCTGCCGCCCGTGGCCGCACGCTACACCGCCCACCGCAGGCAGTGCGCCGACCTCCTGAAACGGTTGGCCAGCGAGGGCCCGCACACCTTGGCCGCGGGCGACTTCAACCTCGTGGACCACGCGAGCATCGGGCGTGCGCTGCACCAGCTCGGCTACCTGGACGCGCACGGTCTGGCGGGCCGAAGCCGAGGGGCAACGTGGCCGGAACGTGGTTGGCTGCGGTTCCTGCCCGGCGTCCGCATCGACCACGTGTATCTGGGCAACGGGTTGACGAGCACGGCCGCCTGGGTCGCGGAGCGCACCGGTAGTGACCACCTCCCCATCGCCTGCGATGTGACCTTGGCCCGCAAGTGAGGCCCGTGCGGCCGACGCGACCTCACTTCGGCTCGAGCCGCACCTCGAGGGGCTCGGTCAGTCCCGGTTTCACGTCGACGTCCAGGGTCGCCGGCTGGAAGTCCTCCGCGGAGAGCTCGAGCCGCACGCGGCGCACGGGGAGGCCGGTGATCCAAGCCTGATCCGCCCCCCGTTCGTCAGGCAGGACATGCGCCCAGACGCCCATCGTCACGCGCCCGCGGTGGAGCAGGAGGGACGCGCCGGAGTCCGGGTCCAGAACGCGCACGGCCATGCGCCCGTGGGGAATGGCAACTCCTGATGGCACGACGAAGCGGACAGGGACCCGCTCGTAGGACCGCAGCTCCACCGTGCCGAGGTCCTTGGCCTCGGCTGCAGCAAGCTCGAAGGCAACGACGTGGGGCTCGGTCGAACCCGACCACACCAGCACCTCGTACGACCCGGCGGCCAAGAGGGGGACGTGGATCCTCCCCTGCGGGTCCGGTCGCCCCGAAGCGACTTCGACGTTGCTCTCGTCCTTGATCTGTACGCCCCCACGCATGCCGTCCAGCGCTGAACCGCGGACGAGGACGCGCATCGCGATCGACGCGGTACCTGGCGCCCGCAGGTCGATCCGCGCGCTGCCCGTGGGGACGTCGATCTGTCCGAAGACGATGCTGGCGCGATCGAAGCGAACCCTCGCGGTTTGGCTTCCGGCCGGGACGAATGGGATCTCGAAGGCCCCGTCGGCATCCGTCGGGGCCGAGGCGGAGGACCGCCCCATGTCGACGTGCCCGCCGGAAAGCGGATCACCCCGGTCGTTCGTGACCGTGCCTGTGACGCGGGCACTCGGCTCGAGCCTCCACGTGATGAGCGGAATCCGACCCTCGGGGACCTGGATGTCGCGCTCCAGATGAGGAAGACGGCTCGAGCGGGCGATCGACAGGCGGTAGGCCCCTGGCTCGGGCGCGTCGAGTCGCATCATGCCATCGCGCGCGATCGTGGTCGTCGACGAGATGGAGAACGGGGAGCCGTCGGTCCGCGCCAGCCGGCAGCGGAGTTCCATGCCGAGCGCGTCCTCGGGCAGGTTCTCGAGCTGGATCACGAGCGCGCGGGCGGGCTCGAGCGACAGCTCGGGTGGCAGACCCTCGACGCCGACCTCGAAGGTGCTCTCCACGGCCTGGTAGCCCTCGCGCGAGAGCTCGAGCGTGTAGGTCGCATGCGGCACGTACGGGAAGCGGAACCGGCCCTCCGCATCGGTCCGAAGGAAGCCCGCGCGAGCTTGGAGCGTACCGAGTGGCTGGCGTCGGAGCACGACGTTTACATCTCCGACCGGCTTGCCGGTGTACGCATCGACCACCACCGACTCCAAGTCGATGCCGCGATCCAGCACGACGTCGCGCATCACGAGCGCGCCGCCGCGCATCTCGACGTCGGACGACAGGATCAAGCCGAGCGAGTCCGGCTGATCGTCCCGCCCGAGCCGCAGGAACACCGCGCGCGGGTGGACCCACTCGGCGTGGATGTGGTAGCGACCCTGCGCGTCGGTGATCGCCTCCGCGCTGACCGATCCCCACAGCGCAACGCGTGCCCCCACGAGTGGCGTGCCGTCGGCAAAGCGGATCCGCCCCGCGACGCTGCCCTTGTCGGCCGGTATCGGCAAGTCGGGAGGCCACGCGCCCGCTCCGACGCCCGCGGTCGCGAGCCCGGGCCGATTCGCGGCCTCCGCCCTGTCGGGCCTGGGAGCGCCGACAAGCGTCGGACTCACGCCAACCTCGTTACTGCCACGCACGTCTGGAGCGGGCCCGTCGAGGCTCGAGCTGGCGGGCTCCGGACGCGAGACCCACAGGGTCGTGGTGGTTGCCAGGAACGCGACCAGCACTCCGGTAGCGACGAGGGCCTTCTTCACGGCGAGTCCTCCGAGCACGAGGGGGAGCGCGCCGACGGCGGGCGCCACGGCGAGCTGGGCGCCGTGGGCCACGACGCGCTCGCGGATCGCAGCGAGCCCCCCTCCCACCGGCAGCGCCGCCAGGGCCGGGGAGCGCCGATCGGGCGGCAGACGCCGGCGTAGCAGGTCGAGTCCGCGGTGGATCTGCGATCGCACCGTGGCGGGCGACCGATCGAGGAGCACCGCGATCTCCGCCGGGGCCCGGTCGTGGCGCAACCGCAGCACCAGCACTTGGCGGTAGGGCTCGGGGAGCGTATCGACCGCCTCCTCGATCGCCTCGGACCATTCGACGTCCATCCACGCGTCGGCGCTCGCGTCGACGGCCTCGGGCCCCGTGCCCGCCAGACCCAAGGCCCTCCGCGCCCGCCGGCCCTGCGTGTGGGCATGGTTGCGCAGGATGCCGACGAGCCACGGCACGAGCGGACGCTCCGCGTCGTATGCGTCGGCGCGCACGATCGCCGTCAGGAACGTCTCCTGCAGCAGGTCCTCGGCCTCCGCCGGATGGCGTGCGAAGTGCATGGCGATGCGCAGCAGCTCGGGCGCCGTCCGATCGAACACGGCCGCGAGCGCCGCGAGGTCACCGCGCCTGCGGTATCGATCGAAGAGGGTCTCGGGGCGTGCCATTCCACCCATCCTTGTCGTCGAAGGGGGCATGCGTTGCAGGAAGCTCGGATTCTCCCCAACCGGGGGCGCGCGCATCGGCGCAGGAGCCCACCACGCCGCGGATGGCAACCGGCTGCTCGTTCGGCTGACCGGGAGCCGCGACGCCCCCAGTCCCCCCGAGCACGCGGCGACCCTACGTCCGCTGACGACCGTGTGGCGAATCGCGAGCCAGTCGGAGCGCCGTCGCCTTGTTCACGTAGTGGCCGGCACTCGGCATCGCCACCGCCCAGAGGGCCACGATCTGCAAGCCGAGGCCCAGCAGACCGAGGAGGACCGGCTCCTCGCCGATGGTGATCAGCGAGTAGAAGAGACCGAGCGACCACAGCACCACGAGCAGATTGCGCGCCCAGATCCGGCCTCGAGCAAGCGCCACGGCGAGTGCCCCGCCGCCGACCGCGACGATCAAGAGGACCGCGCCGACAAGCAGGGCCTTGCTGCGCCCCGCCGCCGGCACGTGCGACCCTGCCTCTCCCCAGATCAGCCCCGCGATGATGAAGTTCAGGAAGGCTGCCTGCACCACGAACACGATCGCCACCACGATGCTGGCCGGCATGCGCAGGGGCGTCTCGTCGAAGATGGTCGGCGGAGGCTTGCGCGCGATGGGGCGAACCCGGGGCGGCGGAGCAATCACGGCCTCCCAGGGTTGGCCGAGGGCCACGCCTAGCGGCTGCCAAGCGGCCTGGTCGTGCGAAGCCGGCGTGGCCTCATCCACGTGCTGGGCACGAGCGAGATCGGCGACCTGGGCACGCGTAAAGGGGCCCATCTCTTGGCCCTCGACATGAACCCACCACTGCTCGGACGCATCCATGCAGGCGAGAGCGTAGCGAACGCCCACCGAACACGCCATGGGCGGGTGGTCCGGGCTCGCGACACATGTGAGCGGCCCCCGTGGCGTCGGCGTACCGCCATCAGGGGAGGCGGCGTAGCCCTTCCTCCGTCTCCTCGAACCGCGTGACCTGACCGGCCTCCACGGTCACCTCGTGCTCTTCGATCGGCTCACCCTTGCCACCGAATCGCTGAAGCGTGTACCGGCCCGGTACGAGCCACCACGTGGTGCCAGCTCCCACGACACCATCGGAGTCGTTCGAGCGGCTGGAGAGCCATGACATCCGGTTGCTCCCGTCCTCGAACATGCAGCGTGTGGGCACGTTGCCGTCTCGCACGCGCAACGTGCGGCGCGGTGCCTGGGGCCCGCGCGAGCCGAGGACGTGCAGGCCCCCCGCCCTCTGCACGGGCAACCGGACCTCCAGACGGTCCCCGACCGCGGCCTCGATCGCCATGGGCGACGCAACCCAGACTTCGTCTCCGTGGACGATGGCACCGGCGACCTCGGCCCCACCTGGCTCGAACAGGACGAGAAGGCAACGGTTGCCGCGGGCGGACGCGAGCGGGCCTCCCCACGGCCCCTTGCGAGAAGCGTGCTTCGCCCCCACGGAGCACGCTGGAGGCCGCTCCACCATTGCGAAGGGGTTGTCCAGCTCCACGCCCACCAAGATGGACTCGTCGTGGAACGTCTCGTCGAAGCTGATCTCGACGACATCGTCCAGCTTCAGGTCGTCGGTTTCGACGGGCGGGGATTCCGCGCCGCGCAGGCGGTGGTCGAGCCGCCACCTGCCCGGCATGAGCCGCAGCTTCTGCTCCCGGAGGAACAGGTCAAACGACCTCCACGCCTGCTCGCTACCGTCGGGCAACAGCCTCACGGTCTGCAACTCGCGAGGCGCCGCAGGGTAGTACGTCCCACCGAGCGTGGCACCGAGGCGAGGTAGGACGACGGGGTTGCGTTGGATGGCGATCTCGACCTCCTCGTCGTCCAACACGATGGGCCGTTCACGGAATCCGGCGAACTCGGCAAGCACGTTCCAGCCGCCACGCTCCGGCATCGTGACGGTCAAGGAGGTCGTGTGAAACCCACCCAGCGTGAAGCGACCGTCGGGTCCTGTCGTCACCTCTTGCAGCAGATCCACTTCGGTGTCCCGAACCAGCAAGCGAATGTCGGGGACTCCCACGCCGCTCTTGTCGACAGCACGTCCACGAAGCTGGTGCGTTCCGACATATCCGGCGCCGACGCCGAGGCCGAACGGCGGCTGCACGACATCGCCCTGCGGCATGCGGCCAGGCATGAACAGCTGCAGGCGGCCCTCGGCCTCGATGTAGGGGATCACGAAGCCCGCTTCGTCCCCTTCGAGGCGAAAGGAAGCGGGACCCTTCGATAGGTCCAGCTCCTCGGTGGTGTACACGCGGGTGGGAGGCTCCGAGGTCATGCCGGAGCGCGGCCACCAGTGCGCGACCACGCGTGCCTTGGACACCTCGGGTCGGATGGACTGCACGGTCCCGAAGTACCACCAGCGGTCGTGACGCGGCGCATGCGCGTGCTTGGACGGCTCCCTCGTCTCATAGGTTGGGGCTACCAGCTCGGGGGTCCCGCCTCCAAGGTCCGTGGGGTCCCCACCCGCGGGACCGTTCTTCGCGGTCGCTACGTCACCCGACTCGTCTGACAACCATGCGAGCGCACCGAGGGCCACCGCGAGCACCGACAGGACAGCCACTCGCTTGGCGGTGCGACTCACGCTGCGGCCTCGTCGGTCGCGGCGGACGCCGCGTCAGCGCTCCGCCGGCGTGCGCAGCAAACGCGCGCACGGGGTGCGGGCGAGGGCCAGAGGGCCCCCACCGCCGTGGACCGTGCATCTTGCGTCTGCATGTCCGACCTCGGCACCTCTCCCCTCTCCGCACCGCCTGCTGTGTGCACCGACCACGCATCACCGGGCGTTCGATCTCATCTCGCGCGGATCTTCTCCAACGCGCGCTTGGCGTTCTTGGAGCCCTGCCGGGCGAGGGCCTCGAGCGCCGGGACAGCCTCTTCGGCAGCTGGGCCGATCTGTCCGAGTGCGCCCATGGCCACCGCTCGGATCTCTGCGATCTCGTCATCCAGGGCCTTGACGAGCGCCGGAACGGCTTCCGCCCCGTCAGGGCCCGCTTCGCCGATTCCACACAGTGCGTAGAGCTGGATCACTGGGTCACCGCGTTCGAGCAGCGGAATCAGCGCCTTGACACCACCGGACTTGATCTTCCCCAACCGCATCGCCGCCTGGATTCGCAGGCGTCCCTCCGTGTCCTCGTCCTGGATGGTTGCCACCAGCTCGTCCAGGAGCTGTTGGGAGACGGCGGTGTCGGCACCTCGCTCGCCATCGCCTTCGCTGGCCGGACGCAGCGTGAGATCGACCGTGGCTTTCTCCCCCTGCGTCTGCACCGAGACCGGCCCGGCCCACGCAGAGCTCAGGAACTCGTCACTGTAGGCACGCACGTGATAGGCCCGGCCAAGGCCCAGCCCGTCGATGGCGAAGCGACCCTTCCCGTCCGTAACCTGCGCGTCGAGGTAGGTGTGCTCGCTTGCCGAGCCGGGCGAGGCGGAGCGAGGATCTTCCTTCAACACGGGAGTGCCGTCCGCGATCACGTAGACGTTCGCCCCCATCACCGGCTTGCCATCCGGATCGAAGACCCTGCCGCGGACCCGGCCGCCGGCAGCCAGGCGAAACTCCAGCGGCTGGGGAGCCACGCGTCCCTTGTCGGCTCGCACGGCGATTCGTCCTTGGGCGAATCCAGGCGCTCGCACGATTACCGTCGAGATGCCGTCGAGGGGAATCCCGGGGATCTGGAACCTGCCGTCCTCGCCCGTGGAGACGATCGCGAAGCTCGATCCGTTCGGCCTTGCCTCGCGCTGATCGTGAAACCGTCCTCCGGCCACAGCCTTCACCTGGGCGCGCCGCACCGGCGCGCCGGCTTCGTCGAGAACGACGCCGTCCAGCACCGTGCCGGGCGCGAGCGCGACGCGAAGGGGCCCCTGCACGTCGGCCAGCACGACGACCTCCACCTCGACGCCGACGTAGCCCCGCGCGGTCACCCGCAGGGCAAGGCTCTCCACCTCGAGGCCGCCGATCTCCGCGGTTCCCTGCTCGTCCGTCTGCCTGGGCCACTCCGTGGTGCCGCTCGGCGACTCGGACCGAGCGCGCACGTCCGCTCCCGGGATCGCCTCGCCGGTGTCCTTGGCCTCGACGAGCACGGTCAGTGAGCGAGACGGGCCTGCTTCTGCAGATTGCCCGCCGAGCAGGAAGCTCGGCGCAGCGAGCACCAAGATGGCTACACGGGCGTGCCGGCTCATGGGCGCACTCTCCTCGGCATCGGCCCAAACGCACCATCCAGGGTACATGGCGCGCGAAGAGGACCCTGGCCGACGGCGACCAGCGCCTCCACCGGCCAGGAGGACTGCGGATCCAGGGCGCCGAACGGGGGGCGTTCATCCCAGGCTCTCGGCGGACCTGCGAGCCGTAGTCGGCCTCGCAGGCACGCCACGGGAGGGGGAGGCAGCACCCCGCCCCGCCTACGTCTCCCTGCCTCTGCAGTCAGGGCGCGAGTGTGACCGTCACCGTGGCGAGACCTACGACCGATTGATACCCCGGCAGCCGCTCGTCGATCTGCGAGTCCTGGTACCCGCTGCTAGGGAAGTACACGAGCTGCGGATCCAGCTCATCCAGCATGGAGGAGTCCGTGGCCACCCAACTATCTCCCTGACCCAAGTAGTCCGCGCTCGAGCTCTCCCAAACGACGATCTCGAGCGCGTAGCTGATGGCTCCGTCGACGGGGGCCACGGAGAACGCGTGTTTGATGCTGTTCCGACTCGTGCCCGTGGGACTCGGCGGCAGGTCCTTCACGTGGGTGAACTTCGGAACGTAGAAGAGCTCGATGTTGGGATCGTTGATGTTTCATGCGATTTGCCCGCACTCGGTACTCTCGCACTCGGTACTCTGCAGGATCCCTGATCTCCTCCGTGAGGGACCGCAGGCGGATCACGCTAGTTCATGGGATTTGCCCGCACTCGGTACTCCTCGGTACCCCCGCTCGGTACCCCCGCGCTAGTGCATGGGACTTTGCCCGCACTCGGTACTCCCGCGCCCAACTCGGCGAGGGTCTGGTACGGACCGAGGTGCGCTCCCTGCATCGGCACAGGCTACCGGCTACAAAGTGTGTCGCTGCGGTACTCAGGAGCTAGGCCGCCTGAAGCCCTTCGGGTCAGACAGATAGGCGTCGAGATCGGGATCCTCCGCGGCAGGATCCGAGTGGTCGATGACCTCGAAGGCGGCACCCAGTTCGTCACGGATCAACGCGAGCAGCGCCTGCGCCGCCGCATTGAACCGATCACACTCTACCTGTCGCCACGGCCCCGGGTCGGGCGGGTAGTCCCAGTTGAGAGACTTGTCATGCCAAGCGGCTAGGTCGGAGCACGCGTCCAGAGTTGCTTGCGAGAGCGGTAGAGGGCAAGGGTCGAAGCAGTCGTAGGGCCCGAAGTCGAAGTCTCGAAACGCAGCGTCATTGAAGGGCCAGAGGCAGCCGCCTTGCCACTCCACGAAGAAGCTGATCACGTACGTCACGATCGACATGCTACGTGGCCGAGGGTGCGGCTTCGTGGCAGGAGGATCGACGCACGGAGACCGAACGCCGACTATGGCCGAGCGGGGAGCCAACTCCCCCGCCATCGCTCCCCATCCAGCGCAAGCGCGGAATGACCTACATGACGTGTACACAAGGGATGGATCCCCGGGTCGGATTTGAACCGACGACCCACGGGGGGTTTGGAAGGGGGGTACGTAGTACCCCACTTGCCGGAGCGGCGCAGCCGCGACGAACAGTCCGCGCGGAAGCGCGGAACCATCTACTTCACATGCACGCAAGGAGTGGAGCCCCGGGTCGGATTTGAACCGACGACCCCAGCTTTACGAAAGCTGTGCTCTACCACTGAGCTACCAGGGCGTGGAATCGGACAGGGGGAAGAACGTAGTCGCTGGCGGGCCGGAGGCCAAGCCGTGTCACGGGCCGTGGGTGAGGCGCGCGATCAGCGGGAGAGGAACTCCTTGCTGCGGACGCGAACGCTGCGGGCGCCGGATGTCTTGGTCGTGGCGCCGCGGTTCTTGTCGGCCAGGACACGACGCAGCTTCTTCTCCCAGACGACCTGGACGCACTCGCCCACGTACGGGCAGTCCTTCGTGCGGCACACGTAGGTCTCGGAGCCGAAGCAGTCCTTCTTCTTGGCCATGCGTCTCCCTCGTGGGCCCCGCAGCGTACCGCGGGCCGCAGCGCCCCCTCAAGGCCCTGCGATGCCCCCCTCGCTCCCACAGGATCGGCAAGATCCCCGGGGGCCTGAAAGCCCGTTCCTGGGGCGTCAGGGCCTTGTCAGTCGCGCGTGCGGGGCTGGGCGAACGGCGCGCTACGCTGCCGCCATGGCCCCCACCCCCGAGCCGCCCGTCCCCCGCATCGGCCACGACCTCGTGGACGTCTCCCGCTTCCAGGGCCTCGTGGAGGCCCGCCCGGAGCGCTACGAGGCTCGCGTGTTCACGCCCGGCGAGTGGGCCCATGCCGCAGGCCGTCCGGACCGCTGGGCGGCCCTGGCCGGCCGCTTCGCCGCCAAGGAGGCCACCTTCAAGGTGCTCGGCACCGGCTGGGGCCAGGGCGTGGCCTGGACCGACGTGGAGGTCGTGGGCGGCGGTCGCACGGCGCCCTCGCTCAAGCTGTCGGGCGAGGCCGAGCGGGTGGCGATGCGGTTGGGCCTCACGCTGTGCCTCTCGATCTCGCACACCGACGCGCTGGCCTCGGCCGTCGTCTACGGCTACCCGGCCTGAGCGGCCCTCCCGCCGGGCCAAAAAACAAGCGAGGCGTCCCGAAGGACGCCTCGCAATCGATCGGAGCCGGTCGGCTCGCGCTACTCGGCCTTGGCGGCCACCTGGAGGCGGTGACGGCGGAAGACCTCGAGGCGCTGACCGGGCGTCAGGTTGCGCACCTGGCCGAGGGCCTTCAAGGCCGTGGCACCCAGGTCGCCCTCGGCGCCGGCCGCTTCCATGAGGGCTGCGATCTGCGCCTCGGAGCCGTCGAGCACCGAAAGCACGTTGCCGAGCGCCTCCGCGGCGAGCAGCTTCATCGCGTCATCGCCCTCGGTCAGGGCCTGCGTGAGGGCATCCGCACCACCAGCGCGAAGGTTGCCCAGCGCCTTGACGGCGGCCTGCTTGATCTCGTCCGTCGGACCCGAGGTCACGGCCGAAGCCAGCGGACCGACGGCGCTCGACAGGTCGAACACGTTGCAGCCCGTGTCGGTACCGGCGAACGCCAGGGCGGCCTTGGCAGCCGTCGCGTTGGCGCGCTCGCGGTCCGGACCCAGGTCGCCGGCCTCGGCAGCCGCACCGACCTCGCTCGCCACGACGGCCTCGACAAGCGGAGCCTCGATGAAGGCCGCGACCTTGTCGCCGTACTTGTTGGCAAGGAACTCCTTGGTGGCCGCGTTCTTGGCCTCGCTGCCCTCGTCGAGGAGGACGACGATGCGCATGTCCTTGGTGCGCGCGTCACGCGTGAGCTCGTCGATGACCATGAGCGAGCTGTCGAGCCGCTTGGAGGGCATCGTGTGGCCGCTCTCGCCGAGGTTGGCGCGGACCACCACGACGTCGAGCGTCGGGGCCGTCTTGGCGCGGTTGGCGCCGATGAAGCCCTGGTGCTCACCGCCCGTCACGAAGCCGGCGGCCTCGAGCGCCATCACGGCCTTGTTGCGGGTGGCATCCACGTCGTCGATCACCAGCACCTGGCGGATCGCGCCGCTGGCCGCAGCCTGCGAAGCGAGCGCCGCGACCTTGTCGGCGTTCGGGAAGCCCTGCGTGGGGCTCATGTGAAGCGCAGCGATCGCCGCGGCAAAGCGGACGCGCTGCTCGGCGCTGTCGAGCGCGGCACCGATCGGATGACCGGCCAAGCTCTCCTGCCCGTACGTGGCGGCCACGAGGTCCAAGGCTCCGACGGCGACGTCCCAGTCCTGCGTCTCGAGGCTGTCGGCGAGTGCGTCGCTGGCGGCCTGGAAGCCGAGGCCCTTGGCGAGCGTCATGGCGCCGGCCAAGCTCTCGGGAGCCTCCTCGCCACGGGCGGCGAGACCATCAGCCTCGGCGCGCTGGCGAAGGATGGAGCGGACCAGCAGCGAAGCGGCACCGCGGTGCGAGGCGTCGAGCGCAAGCGCATCCGCCGCGCACTCCTCGGCCATCTGCGCGCCGAAGAGCCACGCCGGCACCTCGTACCGCTCGAGGCTGCCGTCGTTCCAGCGCCAGACGTCCATCGTGTCGGCGAAGGCGCGCACGGTACCCGGCTCGCGGCTGTAGTAGCGGTTGCCGAGCGCGACGTAGGCGTCGGCTGCACTGCCCTTGGCGCCGCCCATGGCGACGAGGGCTGCCTCGGCCTTGGCGCGGACGTTCTCGTCCTCGTCGCCCAATGCGCGCTGGAGGGCCGGACGCGCGCGCTCGTCACCGATGTGGCCGAGCACGGCTGCCGCGAACGCGCGGACGCGGGCGTTGTCGGACTCGAGCGCCTCGACAAGCGGCAGCGTGCCGTCGCTGTAGATCTCGCGCAGCGCGATGATCGCGTTGGTGATGGTGGTGCTCTCCTCGCTGGCCAGGTGACCGACCAGGTAGGGCACGGCACGCGCACCGGCGCGACGCAGCGAGAGGGCAGCCGCACGACGCTCGGCGAAGTCCGAGCTCTCGACGGCCTTGCTGACCGCGTCGCGGATCGCGTCCTCGTCGTTCATCCGCTCCTGCTCGACCGGCTGGGACTGGCGGAGCAGGTACTTGATGAGCCGCTCGTGGTCGCCGCCCTTGGCCATGGCGTTGAGCAACAGCGACTGCTCGACGTCGCGGATGACGTTGTAGACCTCCTCCTGCTCCGGGTTGCCGGCGACGTACGCGCGCAGCTTCTCCAGCGCCTCCTCGGCGCGGCCAGCTGCGTAGTCGTCGAGCGCGGAGCGGAGGTCGTCACCCTCGGCGCAGGCCGTCTGCGGCATCAAGCCGCCGGCACAGAACGCGAAGAAGACGGCGACCGCGAGACCGTGAACGACACGAAGGCGGGTTGCCTTCATGGATGCCCTCCCTTCGGCGCCCGGTCTTGACGGAACGTCCCTCCACGCCCCGAGCGACCACACGCCTGCAAAACGGCAGGGATCCCGCGACGAGCGGGCCCTGCCGTGGCGGGAGTGTACGGGGTCGCTCCAAAGCGTGTCAAGATCGGCTCCCCGGAGACGGGCGATCGCTAGATGTCGAATTGGCAACAAGTTAGGTCGTTTCGGGCGAGTTCGTGGCGCTGCCCTCGGAGCGCTTTCCGCGGGAAAGCAACGGCGACAGCGCCCAGGCCACGGCCAGGGTGACCACGAGACCCAGCGGCGCCTTCCAGATCCCGCTCACGGCCGCGCGGTCGAACCAGCTCGGGGCCGCGCCCCAGATGCGCCCGAGCCACGTCGCCGCGGCGAAGCCGGCGGCCACCCCCACGAGGACGGCCGGCTCGGGGGGGCGGCGGCGTGGCAGCGCCAAGAGGAAGAGCCCGAGCGCCGGCCCGCTGAAGAGGGACAACCAGCCGACCAGCTCCTGGAAGACCGTCTCCCCGCGGGCGGAGCCCACCAGCAGCAGGGCCCCACCCGTCGCGAGCAGCCCGTAGGCAAGCACCAGGAGGCGGGCCCAGCGCAGCCGCTCCCGGTCGGCGTAGGGCTTGCCCCGCACGGCCTCGATCCCGTCCACGAGGGTGCAGGTGGCCAGGGCGTGGACGGCGCTGTCCACGCTGGACATCGCCGCCGCGAAGATCGCCGCCGCCATGACGCCGCCCAGGCCCAGCGGCGCGTGATGGACGAGCCACGTCAAGAGCTCGCGGTCGGGCGGGGCGTAGCCGGCGCCTTCGCGGGCGAAGAGGGCAGCGCCGAGGAACACGGCCAGCGCCCCCACCACCGCCCCGAGGCCCCAAGCCCCGAGGACCGCGCGGCGGGCGGAGGCCGCATCGCGGCACGCGGCGTACCGCTGGACCATCTGCTGGTTGGTGCCGCCCACGTAGAGCAGGGGGACGGCGTAGGCGAGGGAGCCGCTGAGCAGCGTGGGCCACGCCCCCAACGAGACCGACAGGTCCACGGGCGGCCGCCCCACGGCGCCCGTGTTGCTGGCGAGCACGGCGCCGAGACCGCCAGGCAGCCCGTCGAGCAACAGCCACGCGGCTCCGCCCAAGCCGACGATGACGAGGCCCAGCTGGACCACGTCCGTCCAGACCACGGCGCCCAGCCCGCCGATCGCGCTGTACGTCATCGCGATCAGGCCGACCAGGAGGATCGAGGAGGCCAGGGGCAGCCCGCTGAAGACCTCCACGGCACGCGCGGTGAGGAGCAGCAGCATCGAGGACCGCAGCCAGGTGAACAGCACGAAGAGCAAGCTGGCCAGGCTGCGCGAGGCACGGCCCAGACGTTGCTCCAAGAGCTCGTACGCCGTGGTCACGCCGGCCTTGCGGTAGGCGGGTACGAAGATCACCACCACGAGGGCGGCCGCGATGAGCTCGCCGGCCCACAGCTGGAGGTAGCCGAACCCGCGCAGGTAGCCTTCGCTGGGCAAGCTCACCAGCGAGATCGAGGAGAACGAGGTCGCCAGCAGGCTCGCCGCCACGACCCAGCCCGGCAGCCGGCCGCCGGCCAGCAGGAACTCCGAGCTGGAGCGCTCGCGGCGCTGCGCACGCCAGGCGACGAAGACCACGACGCCGCCGTACAGGCCGACGATGGCCCAGTCGAGCCAAGCGAGCAGGGCGAGGGGAGTAACCACGGGCGGAACCTACGCGCCGCCCCCGACGGCGCGTCAGGAGCGGCCCACCAGGAGATCGGCCAGCGCCGCCTCCAGCTCGGGCCCGTGGCCCACGACGCCCGCCACGCCCTCGAGCATGGCCGGCGCCAGGGCCACGCGAGGCGTGCCCGGCGGCAGGTCCGCCAGCCAGGCAGCGAGCGGCGCCGACACGCCGGCGGCCCCCTTCCACGCCCGGACCTCGGCCGCGACGACCACGGCGGCGGGAGCGACCTCGCCGACGGGCGGCAGCGCACCCGCGCGCGAGAACACACGTCGCACGGGCAGACCCGCGGCCGCGATGCGCTCGAGCAACACCGCGCCATGCACGGGGGCCTCCGGCGTGCCATCGTCATCCACCACGAGCACGGCCTCTGCGGACCGCACGCAGCCGGCCAGCGGGCCCACCGCGCGACGCGCCACCGCGGCCACGACCTCGGCGGCCGCGTCGGGCGGGGCCGCCGGGAGGCGCCGACCCCAGGTCGCTTCCAACCGCCGGCGTGCGGCCTCGGCCTGTTCGGCCAGCCGCTTCGCACGGCCCGTGTCCACGTCGAACAGCTGCGCGGCGACCGCCTCGGGATGCTCGGGGTAGAGCAGCACGTCGATGCCGGCTTCGAGCGCGCGGCGCGCGGCTTCCGTCTCGTCGACGCCCTCCCCCAGCGCACCGGCCATGAGCAGCGCGTCGCTCACGAGCAACATCGGATGCTCGGGATCCCCGAGGCTGCGCGCCTCGTCGCACAGCACGCGGCTGAACGTGGCGACGACGCCGCTCGGGTCGAGCGCGGGGTAGCGCACGTGCGCGGTCATGAACGCGCGACAGCCCGCGCGCGCAGCCGCGACGAACGGGGGGATGTCGCGGGCACGCAGCTCGGCGGCCGAGGCCTCGACGAGCGGACACGCATCGTGGCTGTCGTCCACCGTCGGGCCGTGACCCGGCCAGTGCTTGCCCACCGGGAACGCGCCGCCCGCGAGCGCACCGCGGCAGTAGGCCGCGCCCAGCTCCGCGACGCGCGCCGCGTCGCTGCCGAAGGACCGCGCGCCCACGATCGGGTTGCGGGGCTCGCTGCGCACGTCGAGCACGGGCGCGAAGAGCACGTCGACGCCAGCCCGCCGGGCCTGCGTGGCGGCAGCGCGCGCGATGGCCTCGACGTCGCCGACGGTGGCCACGGTGCCGAGCACGCCGAGCGGTGGATGCGTGGCGAGCCCCCGCACCTGCTGCCCGCCGCCGCGCTCCATGTCGCTGGCAAAGCGCAGCTCGCGGCCCGCCACGTCCTCGAGGTCGCGAACGAGCGCGGCCACCTGCCCGAGCTCGCCGCCAAACAGGCAAAAGCCCATCACCCACGGCTCGCGTGCGCGCTCGAGCGCTCGCCGGGACTCCCCCCGCGCATCGCGGTCGAGCCGAACGCCGGGCATGAGCAACGGCGTCGCGAGCGGCTTCACTCGACGCTCTCGTCGCCCTCGTCGTTGCGTCGGGCGGAGCGCGGCGGCGCCTCGGGCTCGGGCGCGTAGAACGGCGGCGGATCGGGCAGGGCTTCGGGCACGTCCAGCGACTTGCCCGTCATCGCGCCGAAGAGCTGCGTCCAGTACCCGCCGCTGCGGCCGCAGGCCATCTCGGTCCAGCCTCCGCCCAACATGTTGCGGTGGTGGCCGCTGGAGGTGAACCACGCCTTGAACGCATCGCGTCCGGTGTGCAGGCCCATGGCGATGTTCTCGCCGACACCGCCGCCGTAGCCTTGGGCCTTGGCGCGTGCGCCGGGCGTGCGGTTCTCCGCCGTGGCGCCCTTGTCGCCTGGCACGTCGTGGGAGAAGTAGCTGTTCTCCTTCATGTGCCGGCTGTGACCGCGCGCGGCGCGCAGCAAGCGCTCGTGGATCTTGACGGCGTTCAAGCCCATCATCATCCGGTACTCGTTGACCACGAGGACGTTGTCGCGCTCCTCGAAGGTGCAGGTGACGGGCACCTTGAGGTTGAACGCAAGCACTTCCAGCGAGTACTGCCGCACCTTGGCGGCGCCGGCGTCGGGGACGACGCTCGGCATGTCGACCGCCTCGTTGACGCGCTTGGCGAGGGCGTCGAGCGAGGCGTCGTGCGCCGGGTCCACCCGCACGAGGACGTCATCGACTTCGGCCAGCTGTGCGAGATCCGCCTTCAGCTTGTCGTCCCAGCCCACGATAAGCTCGAACGGGTTCTCCCAGACCTGGCGAACCGCGGCGACGCGCTCCTCGACGTCGGCTTGGCTGCGGTGGTCGGGGTTGGGGTATGGGTACGCCTGCTCGTCGCGGATCAGCGCGAGCGCGTGCGCGCGCCGCTTCTCGAGCTCCTCGAACAAGCGCGACTTGGTCTTGGCCGACGTCCAGGCGGACGCTCCCGCCAGGGACTCGACGACCGCCGCGCGGCGCGCGTGCAGGGCGGCGGCCAGGCGGGGGGCGGCGTGGTCCCCGAAGGCGAGCAGACGCGCGTAGGCCGCCTGCCGCGTCTCGGGCTTGGTCGAGGTCACGTCGGCGAGTGCGGCGACGATCGCCTTCTCGCGCTCGAGCGCCTCGCGCTCCGCGTGCGTGACGTAGCGTCCGTCGTAGGGCACGAAGCCGTCGGCGGGGAGCTCGATGCCGCGCCAGCGTGCGAGCACGCGGAACAGCGAGGCCTCGTCGAAGCCCGTCGCCCCCGCTTGCACCAGCAACGTGTCGGTGCGCGAGTCCAGGCCCAGCGCGCGCGCCAGGCAGGCCGCGTCGTACGCGGCTTCGCCCTCGGGGTCCTGGCGCTGCAGGAGCGCGTCCCATGTCGAGGCGGCCAGGCGCGCCCACACGAAGCGGCTCTCACCGCCCTGCACGACCGCATCGAAGCCGCTGGCGTCGGCCTTGCGCACGTCCACCCGCAGGCGTCCGCCGACGGGCACGTTGCGGAAGCGCTTGGCCTCGGACTGGATGGCGGCGATCAGGTGCGACACGCCCGCTTGGGCCCGCACGAGATCGGCGGCGTAGGCGCGCACGGCCTCGCGCGGCGCACCATCGGGTACCGCGGAGGCCGCGGCACCTGCGGCCTCGGCGGCGGCGGCGAACTCGCGCCTGGCGAGCGCATCGGCGGCTGCCGCCCGCGCGATCGCGAGCGCACCGCCTGCATCGAGCGGGAGGGGGCGGGTCGGCTCGCCCGTGGGCGCGTCGGCCGGCGCGTCCCCGGACGTCTCCGGCGGCACCGGCGTCGCGGGCGCAGGCGTGGGAGCAGGCGTCGTCGGGTCGGACGGCTCCGGCACGGGCGGGCGCGCCTTCTCGGCGCGCGCCCGCTCGAGCAGCTTCTCCAGCGTCGCGTGGACGGCAAAGCCCTGGTAGCCCGCGATGACGCGCTCGACCTCGTCGACGGCGCGCCAGACCAAGCCCTTCTCGAGCTTCTCCTCCACCTGCTGCATGACGCGGGCGGCAAGCTCGTTGGCCGTGGCCTCGACCTCGGCACGTCCCTCGGCCACGCGCGCCGCGGCGTCGACGCCGGCCGGTGCGCTGCGGCCCACCGTGTCCCAGGCTGCGCGCCAGAGATCGAAGCGGTGCTCGCGCTTCCACGCATCGGCGTCGTGCGCAATGACGTCGGCACGCCCTTGCAACCACGCCTCACGCGCGGCGTGTACGCCCACGAGGAACTGGTCGAAGCGCGGGCCGGCGTCTTCGCCGAACCGCTCGAGCAGCTCGCGGCGATGCTCGGCGAGCATGGCATCGGTCTTGTCCAGCTGCACGATGACCAGCTCGGCGATCGCGTTCTCGATGCGCGTGCGCCCGCGTGCCACGCGATCGGTCAGCTGGCGCGCCAGGTCATCGCTGCGACCGTCGGCCTCGACGGCAGCCAGCAGCGTCGCGGCTTGCCCGTAGCGTCCGGCCTCGGCGTGCGCCTGGGCCTCGACGATGCGCGGGTCGCGCGCGGCGGACGGAGCACTCCGCCCGAAGACCATCCACAGCGCGAGCAGGCCGACGCCGGCGACGCCGGCGACGATCCACGGCACCTTCGAGCGCGGGGCTGCGGCCTGTCGCGAGGTGGTGCGCTCGACGCTGCGTTCGGCACGTCGTTCGTGGACGCTGCGTTCGGCGACGCCCCGCTCCGGGGCTGGCGCAGCCGGTGCAGCGGAGGCGGCCGGCGCTGGCGCCACAGCCACCTGCACCGCCGTCGGCGCCCCCACGGTCACGCGCACTTCGCCGAGCTCGACGACATCGCCCTCGGCCAGCGCGGCTTGGCGTACGACGGCGCCGTTGCGGCGCGTGGGCTCGCCGCTGTCCAAGTCCCGCAGGCGGACGCGGCCGTCGGGCAAGGCCTCGAGCGAGCAGTGCTCGGCGGCCACCCCTTGGGCGTCCAGCGTCAGCTCGAGGCCGGCATTGCGGCCCAGCCGTACGACCTGCCCCAGGGGCAGCTCGGCCTCGAACTGCCGGCCTCGGATGTCGATTCGGATCGCTGTCACGAGCCCGGCCCCGTGTCCCGGCGTCAACTGCGCGGAAGTCTACCCCCCGTCATCGGCCATCGGGTGCCCGCAGCGGACCCGCGTTCGCGTCAGCCGCCGAGATGGAGGACGAAGTCGAGGAGCTCGTGCGCGCGGTCCACGCGGAAGCCGGACTGCTGCGCCCCTACCTCCGTGAACGCACTCCGGCGGTGGCTGCGCACGCCCGGCCCGAACAGGGCGAAGGGGACGGGATCCTCGAGGACGCGCCCGCTCTCGGTGGAGGTTGCGGGCCCGGCCAGGACGACCAGCCTGAGGTCCCGCCGGCGCATCGCGGCCTCCAGGAGGGGACCGACCACGTAGCCGTCTGCGCGCTCGAGCAGCTCGACCTTGCCGACGAAGTCGCGGGCATGGGAGGCGGCTTCGAGCGCCGCCACGTGGAGGAACACCAAGTCGTGCTGGTCCAGGCCGGCGAGGGCGGCGTCCGCCTTGGCGCGGAGCGCGGAGTCCATGCGGCCCGTGGCCCCCACGGGAACCAGGACCTCGATGCCCTGGAGCACGGCGGCCCCGCGGAACGCGTTGTCCACGCCCACGGCCAAGGCGGACAGCCCCGTGCGTTCCTTCATCGACGGCAGCGGGAGACTGACCCCCGGGCTCCAGGGCCAGATCAAGGTGGCCGGGTTCTCTCCGAGGTCCCGCCGGAGCTCGTTGACCTCGTGGGCGGGCAGCAGCGCCGCGCTGCGCTGCATGGCTGCCAGCAGGCGACCGATGCCGGTGCCGCGGGGGAGAGCCGAGTCCAGCGCCCGCTCGACCACTTCGTAGGGCGGCACCGTGGAGAGCCGTACGTCGCGCGCCCCGGCCCACACGAGCACGTGGCTGCCGGCGGCGCCGGCGTGCAGCGACAGCGCATCGTCGGCCAGGGCCTCGTCGAGGCTCGTGAGCAGGAGCTCGGCCTCGTCGCGGCTCACGTGCCCCGCGGTCGGGTCCAGGATCGTGCGCTCGTCGGCCGTCACGAGCGAGAGGCGCATGGCCTGGTCGAGCGAACCGACTTCCACGCCCAAGCCCGCCGCATCGAGCGCGGCGCCGATGTCGCCGAAGGACGAGGGATCGAGCCCGTAGAGGGCCAGCACGAACGCGACTTCTTCCGGGCGCATGCCTTGCGGCGCCGCGACCACGCGGCCGAGGCGGCCCTCCGCAGCCAGGCGGTCCAGGTGCGGCGTGGCCGCTGCCTCCAGCGGCGTCCGCCCGCCCAGGTCCTCGACGGGCCGGTCGGCGGCGCCCGCGAGGCAGAGGACGAGCGTGCGCATCGACGGACAACCTCCCGCGGAGCGGGCGCGGCCCCAAGCCGCGCGACCCTACTCCTCGTCGTCCTCGCTCGGCCGCGGTTCCTGGGGCAGCAAGAGCCAGGGGAACGACTTCCCCGGCACCTGCCAGCGCTCCAGGCGCGTGTCGAAGCCGACGACGTAGACCTCCATGACGAGGCCGGTCACCGCCTCGTGGACGTGGCCGGTATACGCCAGCAGCTCGCGCGGGGCGAAGACGCCGTGCAGGTGCACGAAGACGCGCTCTTCGGCCACGTCGTAGGAGATCGTGCCGCTGAGGCTGCCGACTTCCATCGGCTCCTCGAACGTGCGCTTGACATACTCGCCCGTCTCCGGGTCGAGGAACCCCAACACGAGCCGCTGCGTGCTGCCGAGGCCCTGGATGAAGCCGCTGGAGAGTCCGAGCTCGGCCGCGAAGGCGCGCAGCGACGCGACGAGCTCGTCGCCGGGGTCCAGGCGCAGGAAGTAGCGGCCGTTGCCGAGCGCCGTGTGCTGCATGCCGCCTCCCGCAACCGTCCCTGCCACCCGTCGGCGACCCGGTCCCTCGCCGCGGCTGGCGATTCTTCCACGAAGCGGCCGTTGGAGCCGAGAATCCGCGCCGAGGGGGCGAAGATCGCCGCCCTCGGAGGCCTCGTGCACCTCTACCTCGTCGTGAACCCTGCCGCGGGCCGCCGCAACGCCGTGCCCTACGCGGAGTCCGTTGCGACGCGGCTGGAAGAGCGGGGCCATCGCGTGACCCGGTACGTCACGAAGGGGCCTGGCGACGGCGCCGTCCACGCGGCGGGCCTGGGCCCGGACGCCTGCGACGTCCTGGGCGTCGTCGGCGGCGACGGGACGCTGGCCGAGCTCGTGGACAGCCGCCATGACGGCCTGCCGTGGCCGATCGCCTTGGTGCCGATGGGCACGGCCAACCTCGTGGCCCGCGAGCTGGGCATGCCGCTGGCCCGCGACGCGACCGCCACGGCGGCGGCTCTGCATGCGGGCATCGCCTGGCCGATCGACGTGATGGCGCTCACGGCCGAGGGCTCGCCGCGGCGGCGCGCCGTGGCCAACGTCGGCGTGGGCCCGGATGCCGAGATCGTCCGCACGATCGCCGCGCTGCGCGCGGGCAACCAGGCCTCGGGCGGCTACATCCACTGGGTGCGCCCGATCCTCGACACCATGCGCCGGGCCCACATGACGCCGCTGCACATCGAGATCGATGGGCGGAAGACCTTCCGCGGCCACGCATGCATCGTCCAGAACGCCTCCAACTACGGCGGCGTGTTCGCGCTCAGTCCCACCGCGGGCCTGGCCAGCGGTGCGCTCGACGTGGTGGTGGTGCGCGGGCGCACCGCGCGCGACCTCATGGCCATCGGCGTCGGCGGCCTCCTGAGGCGCCTCGGCAACAACCACTTGATCAAGATCGTGCGGGGCGACCGGGTGCGCGTCGTGGCGGCCACGCCGGCGGCCGTCCAAGCGGATGGGGACCCGGCCGGCACGACCGCGCTCGAGGTCGAGCGACTGCCTGCCGCGCTGCGCCTCTGGAAGAGGACGGCGAACGCCTGACGCTGGTGTCGTGCGCGCCCCGCGGTGCGTTCAACCGATGGCTGCCCGCACCCGCTGGATGGTGGCGAGGAGCGCCGGCACGGTCGTGAGCGCCAGCATGTTGGGCCCGTCGCTCAGGCCCTTGTCCGGGTCCTCGTGCATCTCGAGGAAGAAGCCGTCCACGCCGACCGCGGCGGCCGCCCGGACGAGGGCCGGCACTTCCGTGCGATCGCCCCCGCTGCGGTCTCCGAGGCCACCGGGGCGCTGCACGGCGTGCGTGCCGTCGAACACCACCGGGTGGCCGAGGCCCCGCAGGATCGGCAACGAGCGGAAGTCGACGACGAGGTTGGCGTAGCCGAACGAGACACCGCGCTCGGTCAGCAGCAGGTCGTTGCAACCCGAACCCGTCAGCTTCTGGACCACGGGGCGCATCTGCTCGGGGGCCAGGAACTGCCCCTTCTTGACGTTGACGGCCTTGCCCGTCTTCGCAGCGGCGACGAGCAGGTCGGTCTGGCGGCAGAGGAACGCGGGCACCTGCAGGATGTCGCAGACCTCGCCGACGGGCCCGGCCTGGGCCGGCTCGTGGAAGTCGGTGAGCACGGGCACGCCGATCTCGCGGCGTACGTGGGCGAGCACGGCCAAGCCCTCCTCCAGCCCGGGCCCACGGAAGCCCCCGAGGCTCGTGCGGTTGGCCTTGTCGAAGGACGACTTGAACACGAACGTGAAGCCGGCGTCGAGTGCCATGTCGCGGATGGACTCGGCGTGGCGGAGCGCGCTGTCGCGGCTCTCGATCACGCAGGGCCCCGCGATGAGGAGAGGCGGATGGCCCGGCCCCACGAGGTGGTCGGCCACGCGGCAGGGTCGGACCTCGCTCATGGCCGGGCCTCCTCGGCATCCACGGCGGACGCGGCCACGTGGACGAACGTGGGCGTGGCCGTCTCCGCGGCCACGAGATCGTCGTAGGTCTCGCGGCGCCGCGCCACGGCGAACCGGTCGCCGGCCACCAGCACCTCCGGCGGTCGCGGCCGTGCGTTGTACGTGCTGCTCATCGTGAAGCCGTAGGCGCCCACCCCGAACACGGCCAGGAGATCGCCCGCCGCCACGTCGGGCAACGGGCGGTCCTTGGCCAGGAAGTCGCCGCTCTCGCAGACCGGGCCCACGACATCGACGCGCGGGAGCCCCTCGGCCTCGCCGACGGGCGGCGCGCCGTGGCCGGCGACGGGCCAGATGCGATGCCATCCCCCGTAGAGGCTCGGCCGGATCAGGTCGTTCATGCCCGCATCCACGATCACGAAGCGCTTGGAGCCGGCCTGCTTGCGGTACAGCACGCGCGTCACGAGCGCCCCGGCGTTGCCCACGAGGACCCGTCCGGGCTCCATGAGCAGCTTGAGGCCCAGGTGCTTGACGTGCGGGCGCACCACGCGGGCGTACTCCTCGAACGAGGGCGCGCGCAGGTCCTTGTAGAAGATGCCGAACCCGCCCCCCATGTCGAGGGAGGCCAGGTCCGGGGCGTCGGGCTGGAGCGTGCGCGCCAGCTCGGCCACCCGGCCGACGGCTTCGCCGTACGGCGTGACGTCGGTGATCTGGCTCCCGATGTGGCACTGCAAGCCCACGAGGCGCAGGGACGGCCGGTCGAGCACGCGGCGGGCCAGCTCCGCGCCGCGGGCGATGGGGAGGCCGAACTTGGACTCCTTCAGGCCCGTGGCGATGTAAGCGTGGGTCTGCGGGTCCACGTCCGGGTTGACGCGCAGGGCCACGTCGGCACGACGACCGGTCTCGGCGGCCACGCGCGCCAGGGCCTCGAGCTCTTCCTCGCTCTCGACGTTGAAGAGCCGTACGCCGTAGGCGAGCGCGGCGTCCATCTCGGCGCGCGTCTTGCCCACGCCCGAGAACACGATGCGCTCGCCCGGTACGCCGAGGCGGCGCAGCCGATCCAGCTCCCCCCCGCTGACGATGTCGAAGCCGAGGCCGCGGGCGGCCAGGTCCGCGAGGAGCGCGAGGTTGCCGTTCGCCTTCATCGCGTAGCAGACGAGCGGGTCGAGGTCGGCGAACGCCGCCTGCAAGCGGTCGACGTGGTCGCGGACGGTGCCGAGCGAATAGACGTAGGCCGGCGTGCCTACGGCGCGGGCGATCGCGTCGAGGGGGACGTCCTCGACGACCAGCTGCCCGTCGCGGTAGGCGAAGCGGTCCATCGGGCGGGGAGCCTACCCCGGCCGCGGCCGCGGACGGGGTCGGATCAGGTGCGGGCCCAGCGCGGGGTGGGCGTCGGCGGGACCACGTCGCGGTGCCCGGCCTCGTCCAGGTGCTCCTTGAGCGAGCGCAGGCACTTGGTGTGGATCTGGCAGACGCGGCTCTCGGAGATGCCCATGACGTGGCCGATCTCCTTCATCGTGAGCCCCTCTTCGTAGTACAGGGCGATCACGGTCTGCTCGGCGCGGGTGAGCACGCGGACGATGGCCTTGGCGAGATCGCTGGCCACGAGGTGCTCGAGCGGCAGCTCGCTCCCGCGGTCGACCAGGGCGTCCAGACGCCGGAGCATGCGCGGGTCGTCTTCGGATTCCTCCTGCGGGCTCAAGGTGAACACGGTCGTCAGGTTGGACTCGCGACGCAGCGTGGCGGCCTCGGCGCGGGTCATCCCCATGCGCTCCCCCACCTCGTGGTCCATCGGCTCGCGGTCGAGCTCGGCGCGCAGCTCCTCGACGGTCGTCCGCCATGTGCTGGCCCGGTTGCGCACGAGGCGCGGCACCCAGTCCTGGGCCCGGAGCGCGTCCAGGATGGCGCCCCGCACCCGGAGCGCCCCGTACGACTCGAAGGGGGTGCCGTTGTGGATGTCGAACTGCTCGACGGCGCGGATCAGGCCGAAGCCACCTGCGCTGCGCAGGTCCTGGACGTCGATGGAGCGCGGTAGGCGGGCCGCCACCCGGTTGGCCATCAGGCGGACCAGGTAGTAGTAGGCCTCGACCAGCTGGTTGCGCAGCGCCAGGTCCCCGCTGGCCCGGTAGGCGACCCAGAGCGGCCGCAGGCGCTCGCGCAGGGCTTCGCGGCGCTTGGAGCGGGTCGCGTGCTGCGGCTCGGCCGCAGCCGCGGTCGGCGGGCTCCGGCGGGTGGAGGCGGCGGTGGCGTTCGGCATGGTTCCCTCCCCGGCCCTCCCGGGCCGGCCCAGCGTCGACACCCCGACACCACCGCGCTGCCTGCGCGAGCTGCCCTCCCTGGAGCGACGACCTGGACGGACCGATCCTGGGGAGCAAGCGCCGCCCGCCCAAGCCCAAAACTCCGGGGCCGATGACCTCCGCACCCCCTCGGGCGACCGCGCGGGGAGACGCAAGGGGTCGGGCCCGGCTTGGGGGGAAATGCGTTCTAGCCACTAGATGTGGGAGGCTGACAACGCGCGACGGTCGTCACCCCCCACCTGTCATCGATGCGTCACACGGCTGGTCGGAGGGTGCAGCAGCGGGTCCGCGGCACGTGACCGGAGCCGCTCCGGGCCACGAGGCTACGTGCGGGGGGGGACGGTCGCGCGGGTAGAACGGCGCCCCCGGCATGCCGGGTGGCAAGGAGGCCGCGATGTCCGAGATCCAGATGTCCGACTTCATGGGTCGCGTCGTGGCGCTCAGCAAGCGCCGCGGGTTCGTCTACCCGTCGTCGGAGATCTACGGCGGCTTCCAGGCCACCTACGACTACGGGCCGCTCGGTGCCGAGCTGAAGCGCCTGATCAAGGCCGACTGGTGGCAGGCCATGGTCGGGGACCGCGACGACGTCGTGGGTCTGGACGCCTCGATCCTCATGTCGCCACGGGTCTGGGAGGCCTCGGGCCACGTCGACGGCTTCAACGACCCCATGGTCGACTGCAAGAAGTGCAAGGGTCGGTTCCGCGCCGACAAGCTGGACGAGGCCCGCTGCCCCGAGAAGCCGAGCAAGCAGCCGGGCGCGTGCGGCGGCGAGCTCACCGAGCCGCGGCAGTTCAACATGATGTTCAAGACCAAGGCCGGGCCCGTGGACGACAGCGCGGCCACCTGCTACCTGCGCCCGGAGACGGCCCAGGGCATCTTCGTCAACTTCAAGAACGTCATGGAGACGACGCGCGTCAAGATCCCCTTCGGGATCGCGCAGATCGGCAAGGCGTTCCGCAACGAGATCGTGACCGGCAACCAGCTCTTCCGGATGCGCGAGTTCGAGCAGATGGAGATGGAGTTCTTCTGCGCGCCGGGCACGGAGCTCGAGTGGTACCGCTATTGGCGCGACGAGCGCCTGCGCTGGTGGCAGGCGCTGGGCATCCGCCGCGAACGGCTCAAGTTCTACGAACAGACCCAGGACGAGCTGGCCCACTACGCCAACGCCTGCGCGGACGTCGAGTACGAGTACCCCTGGGGCTTCGACGAGGTCGAGGGCATCGCCAGCCGCACGGACTACGACCTCAAGCGCCACGCCGAGGCCAGCGGCCGGCCGCTGGCCTACCACGACATCGAGAGCAAGCAGTGGATCGTGCCCTACGTCGTGGAGCCCTCCTGCGGCGTGGACCGCTGCTTCCTCACGATCCTCTGCGACGCCTACGACGAGCAGACCAAGCCCAACGGCGAGCAGCGCACCGTGCTGCATCTGCATCCCAAGCTCGCGCCGATCCAGCTCGGCGTGTTCCCGCTCGTCAAGAAGGACGGCATGCCGGAGATCGCCGAACGCATCCGCGCGGACCTCAAGCGCACGTTCCGCACCGCGTACGACGAGGGCGGCTCCATCGGCAAGCGCTACAGCCGCCTGGACGAGATCGGCACGCCCTGGGGCATCACCATCGACGGCCAGACCGTCGAGGACGGTACCGTCACGCTGCGCGACCGCGACGCGATGACGCAGGAGCGCGTGCAGCCCGAGCAGCTGACGGCGATCCTGCTCGAGCGCCTGGCCGGGTACGACCGCGCCAAGGCGGCCCTCGTCCCGGAGGCGTGACGTGCGGTCGTTGGCCCTGGCGACGATCGTCGTGGCATGCACCGCCTGTGCGGGGACGGGCTCGGGCGCCGCGCCGGCGTCCACGGCGCGCGCGGCCACGACGGCCGTGCACCCACGCCTGCGGGGCACGCTCGAACGCGTGGCCGCCCTGCGCGCGGCGGGCCCCGCGGCGCTCGACCAGACGGCCCCCCTGATCGACGAGGGCATTGCGCTGCTCGAAGCGCGCATGCCCCACGACGTGGCCCGTCCCGACGTGATGCGCTGGCAAGCGTCCCGCGAGGCCTACGGGGCGGCCCTGAAGGATGTGATCTACGCCCGGGACGCCCGCGACGCCGATGCGCTCGATCGGGCGCTGGTGCGTCTGGACGGCGCCGCCCGCCGCTGGTCGGACGCGCACCTCGGCCTGCCCCCCGAGAGCAGCCTGTAGCCCGCGGCCCCTCGCCTGCTCCTCGGGCACGCCTACTCCTCGGGCACGCCTACTCCTCAGGCCGTCTACTCCTCAGGTACGTGGATCAGCTCGCCGTGGCCGGCCTGGGCCAAGAGGGCCAGCTGGGGAAGGTCCACGTTGAGCAGGCCGATGGCCACGACGTTCAGGCGCACCTTGGTGAAGCGCTGCACGTCTTCCATCCAGGAGATCAGCTCGGGCATGGACGTGATCTCGCCGCGCGTCGGCCGTCCGTCGGTCACGAACCAGACGGTGTCGGGGCCGTCCACGAGCGGTGCGTCCAGCGTGGGGCGATCCCCGAGGCCCAGGGCGGCCTTCAGCGCGCCGTGGAAGTTGGTCTCGCCATCGGGCCGCTGGCGATCGAGCTCGGTCAGCGCGGCACGCACGTTGCCGGCCGAAGCCGGCACGAGGCGTCCCTTCCACGTGCGGACGGCGCTGTCGAAGAAGACGAAGTCCATCTCCGTCCGCGGGTCGAGCCGCTCGATGGTGCCGCGGAGCGCTGCCTTGGCGAGCTCCATGCGCGTGCCCTCCGTGGGCAGACCCCCCAGGCGCACCGCGTCGGCCGCGGGCACCTTCATCGTGAGCTCCATGGACGCACTGGTGTCCAGCACGAAGGCCACGCGGCGCGAGTAGAAGCGGTGGCCGTAGTGGTGCGGCTCGTCCTCGGGCGGAGGCGGGGGCGCGTAACGGTCGTCGTCCCGCGAGGGCTCCCGCGCGGGTGGCGGCGGCAGGCCGCCGAGGCGCTCGACCTCCGCCTTCCACCAGCGCGCCCAGGCCTCCGCGTCGGGGCCCTCGTCGTGATCGGTCAGCTGTTTCAGCGCCACGAGCAGGTCGCCCCGGAGCCGACCGTCCTCCGTGCGCAGACGCTCGATCAGCGGCGCCACGGCCTCGCTGGTGCCGAGCACGCCGAGCGCCCGGGCGGCCGTCAGGCGCACTTGCCAGGCGCGGTGGTCGAGGCGCGCCACCAGCACCTTCGTGGCGTCGGCGCTGCGGCCGGGGAAGCGCAGGAGGGCGTCGGCGATCGAGAGGAACGCCCGCGGCTCCATGTCGTCGAGCGCCGCCAGGAGCGGCGCCCGGCTGGCGCGGTCGGCGATCGCCGCGAGCGCCCACGCCGCGTTGGCCCGCACGAGGGGCTGGCGGTCGGCGAGGAGCTGCTCCAACGGGAAGCGCGCGTCCGCAAGAGCCAGCTTGCCGAGAACGCGCGCCAGGCCCGCCCGCACGAGGGGCCGACGATTCTGCTGCAGCTCGACGACCAGCTGCGCGAGGCAGCTCGCGTCCTCGGTCTTGGCCAAGAGCAGGACGATGCTCTCGCGCACGAGGTCCGAGCGGTGCTCGAGCAACGGCAGCAGCACGGGCACCTGCTCGGGCAGCGTCACGCGCTCCACGCCGCGCACGTACCCGGCGATCCACGTGGGCTCGTCGTGGGCCGCGAGCTGCTCGGCGATGCGGTCCGCCCGCGGCGGGCCCTCCTCGTCGCTGGCGGCGCCCAGGTGGGCCAGATCGCCCTTCACGAACGCCTTCCAGCGCGCGTCGTACGCCTCGGGCGACTCGCCGAGCACGTCGCGGAAGGCCGCGGTCTCGTCCCGGCCCTCCCGGAGCGCTCCGAGCAGGGACCGCCAGCGCTCGCGGTCGTCGCGCAGGCCCGTCTCGACCAGCGACCACGCGCGCAAGTGGTCGGCCCAGTCGAGGTCGGACAACGAGGTCTTGGCGAAGAAGGACTCGATCGGCTCCAACGGCTTCTTGAGCAGCAGGTCCAAGCGGTGCGGCCACGCATCACGAGGACCGTTGGCCCCGCCTTTCTCGCCCACGCAGTAGGTCGCGTAGTCCGCCTGCAGGGCCGGCAGCTTCTGCAGCGTGTGCGCGGCGCCGCACCAGGCCCAGCGCGGGCAGCGATCCTCGAAGCCGTTGGCCAAGAGCCAGCAGGAGAAGGCGATGTGGCCGATCTGGTGGCGGATGTAGCCGTGGACGTTGCGGTCGCTCGTCTCCTTCTGCGCGCTCACGACCAAGCCGTTGCCGCAGAAGCCATCCGCAATGCGGTCGTTGTAGGCGTACGCGTAGTTCATGTGGATGCCGGGACCGCCGAAGTAGCGCGCACCGATGGCGTCGAACTCCCGCGGCGAGTCCACGACGTAGATCGCCGTGGGGCGGTCCTCCACGAGCGTCCCGCCGAAGAGGTGCAGGAAGTCGGCGCGCGCGCGTTCGCCTCGCTCCAGGGTCAGGTGGGCGACTTCGTGCGCCGACATGAGGCGTCGCGTGTTCTTGTTCGTGACGACCTTCAGCTTCTTGTGCAGGTTGGTGACCACGTAGAAGTGCGGCGACCAGGCGACGACGAGCTCGCCGCCCAAGGTCGTGGCCTCGGCGTCCCGTCGCGTTGCCAGCTTCGCCGTGACCGTCGGGTCGCGCGGGACGAGTGCATCGCAGTCGGTGGTGGTCGCGTCGCAGACGGAGCAACGGATGCCCCAGGCCCAGGCGTGGCGCTTCCAGAACGACGCCTCGTCCCGCGCGCTCCAGCAGGCGTGCGGCTGGTCCAGGGGCGGCGGCCGCGTGCGGCAGTCGCCGCCGGACAGCTCGAACCCGCACGCGGAGTCGTCTTCGGGCCCCGGGAAGGGCGCCCGCAGGTAGGCCCACGTGGACTGGCCTTGGTGGCAGAGGCAGCGCCCCGGGACGCGCTTCTCCTCCCAGGCGTCGCCCCGCGCGGCCGGTGGCAGCCACGCCAGCAGCAGCACGCCGAACCCGACGCCCGCGATCAGCACCGCGAGCCGCGGGCCGCGGCGGACAGGGGCGTGCGGGCGAGGAGGTTCCATGGGCAAGACCCGTGAACGCGTGCGGACGTACCGTGTCCGATGGACGTGCCGGCCCAGCCTAGCCTCCTCGCAGGCGGGGCGGCCGGCCACGGAGGTCCCGATGCAAGCCCGACTCCCGATTCGCCCTGGTCCCCGCATGCTTGCGGCGCTGGCCCTGCTCGCCCTGGCTGCGCCCGGCGCTGCACCGGCCCACGCCGAGGACGGTCGTCCCTTCCACGTGGTGTCGGGCTACCTCGACGAACCCGTGCTCGGCGCACGGCGCGTCGAAATGGAGGGCTTCCTCGGCGGCAACGCGATCCTCGAGCTGGATCCCAACCGTTGCCAGCTGGACGAGTTCGGCGACCCCGGTGTCTGCACGCGCATGGCCGCACGTCGCCTCGAGGTCACGCTGCACCGCGCCAAGCTGGCCGACCCGCGCGGGCACGGCCGCGCGCTCTACGGGATCGCGGGCCTGCCCCGCGAGGGCGAGACCTCGCCGGGCCCCAAGCTGTTTCTCGTCGCGCCGCCGGCCGGCTCACCCGACACGTGGCGTCTGGTCGTGGACGGAGGGGACGCCGGCCGACGGGTCGTGCTGCTCGAAGCGCGCCCGCCCGCGCCGGGGGGTGGCGCTGCACCGCGTCCGCCGGCCGTCGACCCCGAGCCCGAGCCCGGCCCGCAGCCCCTCTGCAGCAACGTGAGCTACACGGCGCGCTGGGCCGACGGCCAGGTGACCATCGAGGCCCAGATGGATCTGCCCACGCCGGGCTACGAAGTGCGCTTCGAGCGCAGCCCGCTCCGCATCTGGCCGCCGCAGCACCAGCTGATCTGCATCCCGCCCGACGGCTTGGTCATCCAAGTCATCACCCCGGCGACCGTCACCACCACCTTCGCGGCCGCCGAACCACCCGCCGAAGTCATCGTCCGCGACCGCCAAGGCGCGCACCGCGTGCCGGTGACGACGAAGTAGCCTCGGCGCTACTCCCGCGCCGAGGCGGGTACGCTCACGCCCTTGTGGGCGAGGGCGGCCTCGATGAAGCCGCGGAAGAGCGGATGCGGGCGCGTCGGCTTGCTCTTGAACTCGGGGTGGAACTGCACGCCGATGAAGTAGGGGTGGTCGGCCAGCTCGACGATCTCGACGAGGTTGCGCTCGGGGTTGATGCCCGCGATCACGAGCCCCGCCGCTTCGAGCCGCTCGCGGTAGGCGTTGTTGAACTCGTAGCGGTGGCGGTGCCGCTCGGTAATCGACTCGTCGCCGTAGAGCGAGCGGGCCCGCGTGCCGGCGCGCAGCAAGCAGCGGTAGCCACCCAGGCGCATGGTGCCGCCCTTCTCGAGACCCTCCTGGTCCGGCATGAGGTCGATGACCGGATGCGGAGAGTCCGGGTTGAACTCAGCCGAGTCGGCGCCCTCGAGCCCCGCGACGTTGCGCGCGAACTCGATGACCGCGCACTGCATGCCCAGGCACAGGCCCAGGAACGGCACGTTGTTCTCGCGGGCCCAGCGGATCGCGGCGATCTTGCCCTCGATCCCGCGCTTGCCGAAGCCACCCGGGACGACCACGCCGTGCACGCCGCCGAGCCGCTCGGCGATGTTGCCGGGCTTCAGGTCCTCGCTGCCGACACGGCGGATGCGGACCTTGTGCTCGCAGGCGAACCCGCCGTGGGCGAGCGACTCGTTGACGCTCTTGTAGGCGTCGCCGAGCTCGATGTACTTGCCCACGAGGGCGACTTCGACCTGACCGCGCGGGTTGCGGATCCGTTCCAACAGCTCGTGGTAGCGCTCGAGCTCGAGCTCGCCTGCGGGTAGGGACAAGCGGTCCACGATGAGCCGGTCCAGGCGCTGCTCGGCCAGCATCTGGGGCAGCTCGTAGATGCTGGTGGGCACGTCCTGCTCTTCCACGACGCAGCCAGTGGGCACGTTGCAGAACAGCGAGAGCTTCTTCTTCATCTCGTCATCGAGCGGGAGCTCGGTGCGGCAGATGAGCACGTCGGGCTGGATGCCGATCTCGCGCAGCTTCTGCACGCTGTGCTGGCTCGGCTTGCTCTTGAGCTCGCCGCTGGTGCGCAAGTACGGGATGTACGTGAGGTGCGCGACCATGGCGTTCTCGCGGCCCACGTCCAGCAGGAACTGGCGAATGGCCTCGAGGAACGGCAGGCCCTCGATGTCGCCGACGGTGCCGCCGAGCTCGCAGATGAGCACGTCGGCATCGCCTGCGCCGCGGCGGATCGCGGCCTTGATCTCGTCGGTGACGTGCGGGATCACCTGGACCGTGCGCCCGAGGTAGTCGCCGCGCCGCTCCTTGGCGATGATCGTGGAGTAGATCTTGCCGGTCGTGTAGTTGCTGTCCTTCGTGAGGATCGCGCCCGACGTGAACCGCTCGTAGTGGCCGAGGTCGAGGTCGGTCTCGGCGCCGTCCTCGGTGACGTAGACCTCGCCGTGCTGGTAGGGCGACATCGTGCCCGGGTCGACGTTGAGGTAGGGGTCCAGCTTCTGGTGCTGGATCTTGAGGCCCCGGCCCTCCAAGAGAAGGCCCATGGCGGCGGACGTCAGCCCCTTGCCGAGGCTCGAGACGACCCCGCCAGTCACGAAGATGTACTTCGTCACGACCGTGCTCCCACGGGTAAAGGCGAACCCTACACCCGCCCGGGCGAGGAGCCTACCGAGGGCCGGGGACGCCCAGTCGCGCCCGGAGGCGGGCGAGGTCGGCGGGGGTGTCGATGCCGAAGGCCGGGGCGCGGGCGCGCAGCACGCGGATGCGCCAGCCCGCTTCCAGGGCCCGCAGCTGCTCGAGCCGCTCGCGCTGCTCGCCGACCCCGGGCGGCAGCGCCGTGAACGCCAGGAGCCCGGCCCGCGGGAACGCGTAGACGCCGAGGTGATGCAGGACCTCGGTGGCACCGCTCGCCTCTACGGTCGCGGGCGAGGGCCAGGCCCGCTGGAAGCCGACGGCAAAGCCGTCCACCGCGACGAGGGCCTTGACCGCCGAGGCGTCCGCCCGGTCGGCGTCGCCGGCGAACGGGTAGGCGAGCGTCGCGAGGTCCGCCCCTCCACCCGCCACGGCCTCCGCGAGATCCGCCAGGTCCTGCGGCTCCACGAAGGGCTCGTCGGCCTGCAGGTTGACCACGACGTCCACGTCGAGCCGGGCCGCGGCCTCCGCGCAGCGGTCCGTGCCGCTGGCGTGGTCCGGGCGGGTGCGCCAGACCTCCGCGCCGAACGCGCGGACGGCGCCCTCCACGCGCGCGTCGTCGGTCAGGACGAGCACGCGCTCCACGCCCGGGGCGGCACGCGCCCGCTCCACGGTGAGCTGCACCAGGATGCGGTCCCCCACCGGGGCGATGACCTTCTCGGGCAGCCGCGTGCTGCCCAGGCGCGCCGGGACGAGCACCGCGTAGCGCACGGCCGGTCTAGCGGCCGAACGGCACGATGGCTTCGCCGCGCTCGACGCTGGTCACGTTGAGCGAGGCGTTCTGGTTGCGCAAGAGCATCACGGCCCGCTTGGCTTGGCTGTAGAGCGCGGGGATGTCCTTCGTGGCCGCGATCTGGCCCTGGCCGCGCATGCTGAGGAGGGTCAGGCTCTCCCCCCCCTCTTCGATGGTGACCCGGCCGCGCGCGTTGTCCGACGTCCACTGCACGCGCTGGTAGTCCGTGGGCTGGGCGAGCCGGTCGAAGCCGCTTTGCTCGAGCCCGCGCACCAAGGCCACCATGTCGGCATCGGAGACGATGGCCGTGCGCGCGAAGCGCTCCCGGTCGGCCGCGGTGCGCGGGTTGCGGATGCGCTCGGCGTCCGGGTGGCTGGCGCTGACGAGCGTCACGAGCATCTCGGGGTCGATGCCGCCCTGCGGCCGGCGGTACTGGCTCGTCGCGTACAGCTCGCGCTCGCGGGCGAGTGCTTCCCACGTGACGCGGATCGCGACGCGCGGGCCCCCCTGGGCCGGCGGCTGGTAGTCGGGCAGCTTGTCGGCGAAGGCTGCCGCTTCGCGACGCATCTGCTCCTCACGGCGCTTGCGCGCCTCGGCCTGCTGCTTGGACTCCACGCCCTTCAGGCGGTCGAACAGCGTGGAGTCGTCGACGGGCTCGCTGGCGCAGCCGGACGCAGCCGACCCCGCTCCGAGCAAGGCCAGCGCCAACAACGCCCAGCGCACGAGCGGGGGAGAGCAGCGCATGGAAGACCTCCCGAACCGGGCGCCGCGGCATCCGGACGCCCGGCGCAGCACCCGCAAGACCTTCCGGGTCACGGCGTCGGAGGTCAAGGTCCGCCGGCGGACGTTCCCTGGAGGAAGGGCCGCTGGAAGCGATCCAAGGCATCATGAAGCCACGTTTGGCCTCGGAGCCCGTGACGCCGCCATGACTCGTCGACTCGTTGCCTCGTCTCGCCTGCTTCGCGTGGTGACGCTGACCGCGTGCGTGGTGCTGCTTGCCGCGCCGCATCGGGCTCACGCCGAAGACGTGGACCTGCCGCCGGGCGTCGTCGCCCGCGTGCTCGACACCGATCTCACCTACGACCAGTTCTGCCTCACGCTCGTGACCCACGTGCTTCCCGACCTGCTCACGTCGCGCCACGGTCCACGTGCCGTGCTCGACGAGATGGCCGAGGAGCTCATGGTCCTCACGCGCTGCCGCGACCTGGGCATCGACGTGGGCGAAGAGGAGCTGAAGCGCAAGGAGAACGAGCTCGATCGCGAGATCCGCACGCGCAGCGGCGGTCGCCAGCACTTGGCCGACCTCATCAAGGAGCAGGGCCAGACCGTGACCGAGTTCCGCGCCGGCCTGCTCCACGAGCTGCGCAAGGACAAGCTGGCCAACCACCGCCTCGGCGGGACCCTCCCCGACGACGAACACCAGCGGTTCAACCAGGTGAAGCTCGTCATCGCGAAGATGCTCTCGGAGGCCAACGTGGTCTACGGCCTGCCCGTCGAGGAGCAGCGCGAGCCGCCCGCGCTCGGCGAGGGTGTCGTGGCGACCGTCGATGGCCACCCGATCTCACGCCTGCAGTTCGGCCGCCAGCTGGCCGTGCGCCTGCCCTCGCACGAGGTGCGCGAGTTCCTGGGCCGCGAGTGCCAGATCGGCTTGATGGCCCGGCGCGGCGCCACGCTCGACGAGGCTGCCCTCGCCGAGGAAATGGGCCGCATGCGCTCCCTCTGGGAGGTCGAGCGCTTGGTGCAGCGCGAGGTGGAGTGGTCCACGATCGGGTTCGACGACCGCTTCCGGGCGCTGTGGAAGCTGCCGCCGGGCGAGGTCGGCACCAGCCGCTTCCTCCGCGGGCTCTTCGGCCTCGTGCGCCAGATGCGTGCCACGGTCACGGAAGAGGACGCCCGCCGGGAGTACCAGGAGGGCCTCTCCACCCGCTTCGGCCCGCACGTCATCGTGACGAACATCAAGGTCGGCTTCGAGCAGGAGCGCAACCCCTTCCGCCGTGAAGGCGGCCCGTCGCGCACGCGCCGTGAGGCCATCGACCTCGCCCAGCAGGTCGTTCGACAGGTCAGCTCGAACGTGCCCTTCGACCGCGTCGTCGCCTCCATCCGCGCACGGCGGACGGCGCAGGGCCAGCCGGACCCCACCTTCACGGCGACGCGCATCCGCGTGTTCCAGGACGCCGACGAGGGCTCGCTCTGGAAGGACGTCAAGGACCTCGCCGACGGCGAGCTTTCCGCGCCCATCGAGCGCCTCTCCGAGATCCACCTCGTGCGCCGTGAGCAGCCGGGCGCCGGCCATCCCTACGAGGAGCTGAAGGAGCTGCTTGTCGACTACGTCGCGCGCCAGAGGGCGCGCGAGTGGATCGACGAGAGCCTGCGCGACCCGGCGCGAGTACGCGTCCGCTGGCCCATGCCCGCGCCGTAGGTACGGTCAGTGCCCGGGGTGCGCGGGTGCGGCTCGCCAGATGCGTAGCGGTTGGTGCTTGGTCCTGACGACGTCGAGTCCGGGTGGCGCGTAGGGGCGACAAGTCGAGGGGACGGTCGGCGTCGACATCCCGTGCTCGTGGAGACGCGGAGGGGGTGGTTCACCGTCGGCGCCGGACTAGCGCGTGTCGAGCCACGCCTGCTCGTTGACGAACAACGGGCGGTAGCGCTCCAGCACGTTGGCCAGTGCCGCCCGGGCGCCGGCCACGTCGCCCGCCGCGGCCCGGTCCCAGAACCGGGCGTAGACGTTGTGTAGGAGACCGTTGCGCATCTCCTCGTCGTCCACCCGCTTGGCCAGCCACGTGGCAAACCAACGCTGCGCGTAGAGGTCGCGCGTGACCCCCTCGCCGGCCCCCTTCTCGTAGAGATCGTCCAGGAAGCGCTGCCAGCGCTTGCGGTCCAGACCCTCCTGCGCACGCAGCGTGGCGTCCACGCCCTGCTCGCCGCCCAATGCATCGCGCAACAGGATGCGGGCGTTGTCCCACACGGCGCGGCTCTCCCGCTCGGAACGCACGATCCCGACCAGCGAGCCGATATAGGGGCTGTCGTCCTCGCCCCACGCTCCGGCAGCCCGTACGGCGGCGCTGCGCAGCATCGAGCTCTTGGCGTGGAACCACTGCGGCAGCTCTGCGCCGAAGGCTTCGTCGCGGGCTCCGGCCAGTGCTTCGAGCACGTGGCGGCGGACGATCTCGGTCTCCTGGGGGTCCTCGAGCATCTCCCGGAGCCGGGCGCGGAACGTGGCCACGAGGTCGGGGCGCTTGGCCAGCTCCACCGCCGCCACCTGACGGAGCAGCGGGTCGTCGTCGTGGAGGGCCGCCCGGAAGAGGGCCTCCATGGTCCCTGCGGACACCGCGTCGGGACAGGCCTTCGTGACGAACACGAGGTTGTGGACGGTCTGGAGCCCGCGCATCCTCACCTTGGCGTCGGCGTCCTCCTGCGCGAGGGCCAGGGCCTGGGCGACGCTCTCGCAGTCCTTGAACTGGACGACGGCGGCGAGCGCGCCCTCGATCATCATGCGCTCTTGGTCGTGGTGGACACGCGGATCGCCCGAGCGCACGAGGAGCGGCCGGATGCCCGGCATCAACGTCGCGTCCTCCAGCTGCCGCGCCAGCTGGATGGCATCCACGCGGGTGCGATCCCCCTCGCGGGCCAGCCACGTCGCGACGACACTCCGCACGTCGAACGCCGGGTCGTGCATCACGTCGGAACGAAACCACGGCTTCTGCGCCACCGAGGACAGGACGGCTTCGCGAACACGCGGCTCGCCGGTGCGCAGGATCTCCTCCAGCGGTTCGCGCCCCGCGATCTCGTCCAGCAAGGCAATGCACTGGCGGCGCACGCCGTACGCCTCGTCCGGCGAGCGAACGGTCCGGAGCAAGGCCGCGACGACTTCGTCGCGATCGCCCTTGCGCAGGAGCTCGCGGCCCTCCTCCTGCGTGCGCGGGTTGTCGGCGTACAGCTTGCGGATGGCCTGCTCGCTGGCGTTGCCGTAGAGGAACGCGACCCAGGCCGCAGACGCCATGAGCGTGGCCGCGACGATGACGCCCAGGCGGCCGAGCCCGCGCTCCCGGATCGGGGACGGAGCTCGGCGCGACGAGGCATCGCTCAGCAGGGGCTCGGGCATGGAGTCCTCCGACCAGGGCGCCCCGCCGTGCCATGGCCCCCGGCGCGGGCATCGACCCGTCGCCGGGCCCGGGGCACGATGCGGTGGCAACGAGTGCGGAGTGTCCCCATTCCCGACCCCGGCCCCCAGGAAAGCCTCATCGCCCTGGTCCTCGGGCCGGAGCACGCGGGCGCACGCTTGGACCGGGCTCTCGCCGATGCGATGCCCGGCCACAGTCGCACCACGCTCGCGCGCTGGATCCGCGAAGGGCGCGTCCACGTCGATGGCCGGGTGGCCCGACCGCGGGACGCCGTCGCGGGCGGCGAGCGCGTCGAGCTCCGCGTGCCGCCGCCGCGCGGCACGCACCTCGAGCCCGAGGACCGCCCGCTCGACATCCTCTACCAGGACGAGCACCTCCTCGTGCTCGACAAGCCGCCGGGCCTTGTGGTGCATCCCGGTCACGGCCAGCCGGACGGGACGCTGGCCAACGCACTGGTCCACGCGCTTCGCGACCTGCCGACCGGGACGGGCTCGGATCGACCGGGCATCGTCCATCGTCTCGACAAGGACACCTCGGGCGTGATGGTCGTGGCCCGTACCGATGCTGCGCAAGCGGCGCTCGCCCGTCAGTTCGCCGAACGCATCGTCGCCAAGACGTACGTGGCCGTCGTGCACCGTGGGGACGTGGACGCCGAGGGCGAGATCGACCTCCCCATCGCCCGGTCGCGCACCCACCGCACGCGCATGGCGATCGCCGAGGAGGGGCACGGGCGGCCCGCGCGCACGCGCTACGAGGTGTTGCGCCGGCTGCCGCGCCACGCGGTTCTCGCCTGCTACCCCGCGACGGGGCGCACGCACCAGATCCGGGTGCACCTGCGCGCGATCGGCCACCCCATCGTGGGCGATCCGTTCTACGGCCTCCACGGCGCCATCGGCGAGGGCGCCGCACCGCGGTTGCTGCTGCATGCGTGGCGGCTGGCCTTCGACCATCCGGCAACCGGCGAACGGGTCACGTTCGAGGCGCCGTGGCCGGACGACCTCGTGCAGGCGATCGAGGCCCTCGCCGTGCTTCGGCCACGTACGTGAGCGGCCGCGCCGTACCCTGGCGCCCCCGGAGGACCTCGATGAGCGACGCCACATCCGATGCGGCCCGTTGGCGGCGGGAGACCTACGACCCCGCGGTGGCGCGCCATGCCGAACGGCGCGCGTCCTTCGAGACGTCGTCGGGCATCGAGCTGGACCCCGTCTACGCGCCCGATCCCGTGCCGGGATCGCTCGGCTGGCCCGGCGAGCCGCCGTTCACGCGAGGCGTACAGCCCACGATGTACCGGGGTCGCCTGTGGACGATGCGCCAGTACGCCGGGTTCGCCACGGCCGCGGCCAGCAACGAGCGCTACCGGGCGCTCTTGGCCCAGGGCACGACGGGCTTGTCCGTGGCCTTCGACTTGCCCACCCAGATCGGCTACGACCCGGATCACCCGCTGGCCTCGGGCGAGGTAGGTCGCGTCGGCGTCTCGATCGCCACGCTGGAGGACATGGAGACGCTCTTGGCGGGCATCCCGCTCGATCGCGTCAGCGTGTCCATGACGATCAACTCCACGGCCATCGTCCTCTTGGCGCTGCTCGTGGCCGTCGCCAAGCGCCAGGGCGTCGACCCGTCGCGCGTGCGCGGCACCGTGCAGAACGACCTGTTCAAGGAGTTCGTCGCGCGCGGCACGCAGCGGCTGCCCGTCCGGCCCAGCTTGCGCCTCGTGACGGACGTCATCGAGCACGCCACGCGGCACCTGCCCAAGCTCAACCCGGTCAGCATCAGCGGCTACCACATCCGCGAAGCGGGCTCGACCGCCGTCGAGGAAGTCGCCTTCACGCTGGCACACGGCATCGGCTACGTGGAGCAAGCCCTGGCACGAGGGCTCGACGTCGACGACTTCGCGCCGCGCCTCTCGTTCTTCTTCAACGCGCACAACCACCTGTTCGAGGAGGTCGCCAAGTTCCGCGCAGCGCGCCGGCTATGGGCTTCGATCATGGCGGACCGCTTCGGCGCCAAGGACCCCGCCAGCCTCATGCTGCGCTTCCATACGCAGACGGGGGGCAGCACGCTGCAGGCGCGCCAGGTGGACGTGAACGTGGTGCGCGTCACCGTGCAAGCGCTGGCTGCCGTCTTGGGCGGCACGCAGTCGCTGCACACCAACGGCCGCGACGAGGCCCTCGCGCTGCCCTCCGAGGAGAGCGCCGTGCTGGCCCTGCGCACGCAGCAGGTGCTCGGCTACGAGAGCGGCGTGACGGACGTGGTCGACCCGCTGGGTGGCTCCCCCTACGTCGAGCGCCTGACCGACGAGATCGAAGCGCGCGCGCGGGCCTGGATCGCCCGGATCGACGCCGCCGGGGGCACGATCGCCGCCGTGGAGGCGGGGATCCCGCAGCGCGCCATCGAGGCGAGCGCGTACGAAGCGCAGCGGCGCATCGAGTCGGGCGCCGACGTGGTGGTCGGCGTCAACCGGTTCGCAAGCGACGACGAAGCCGCGCCCGAGCTGTTCCGGATCGACCCCGCGCTCGAAACCGAGGCGTGCGAACGCGTGCGGGCCTGGCGCGCGCGGCGCGATGCCGGCGCGTGCGCCGCGGCCCTCGGTGCCTTGGCCGCCGCCGCGGCCGACGAGGGGATCAACGTGTTCCCCGCGGTGCTTGCGGCCGTCGAGGCGGGAGCCACGGTCGGCGAAGTGCTGCAGGTCTTCGAGGACCGTTACGGGACGTTCCTGGCCCCGCGGCCCGTGGAGGTCGTCGCGGGCTCGCCGAAACGCTCGACGATCTGACGCGCGGCCGGGCACGAGCGCGCCCCGCAGCAGGTCTTCGCCCGGCGACGCCGCACGTAGCGCACCGCCAAGCCGGTCACGGCCGCCGCGACGATCGCCAGGGCGAGGACTTCCTGCACGGCCTCAGCCCCCCCATCCGAGCGCTCGACCGCCCTGGTAGACGATGAGGCTCCCGAGGTACGCTGCGACGGTCATGTAGCCGAACATGAAGAGCGGCCAACGCCACGTCCCCGTCTCGCGCTTCACGACGGCCAACGTGGACATGCATTGGCAAGCCAAGACGAAGAACACCATCACGGACAGGGCCGTCAGCCACGAGTAGGTCGGCGACCCGTCCGGTCGTCGGTCGGCCTTCAGGCGGTCGCGCAGCGGCACGGACTCCTCGTCGGCATCCGCGCCCACGCTGTAGACGATGCCCAAGGTGGACACGAGCACCTCGCGCGCGGCGAAGGACGCAACGAGCCCCACACCGAGGCGCCAGTCGAAACCCAGGGGCTCGATCGCGGGCTCGATGGCCTTGCCCATGCGCCCCATGACGCTCTGTTCCATCTGCGCGCCGACCGCCCAGGCCTCGACCGCCTCGCTGTCTTCGCCGGCTTCGATGCGGGCGTCGGCCTCCTGGCGGACCGACTCGCTGCGCGGGAAGTAGGCAAGCGCCCAGAGCACGATCGAGAAGGCCAGGATGATCGTTCCCGCCTGGGTCACGAACACCTTGCCGCGCGAGATCACGGTGGCGAGCACCTGGCTCGGCGCAGGCACGCGGTACGCGGGAAGCTCCATCACGTACGTGCTGGCCTCACCGCGGAACAGGGTGGCGCGCAAGATCCACGCGGCCACCAGCGCTGCCGAGACCGACAGCACGTACATGCCGAGCAGCGCCCAGCCCCCATACGCCGCGGGGATGAACGCACCGATCATCAAGGCGTACACGGGAAGGCGTGCGCTGCACGACATGAACGGCGCCACCAGGATCGTGACCAGCCGATCGCGGCGGCTCTCGATGGTACGGGCCGCCATGATCCCGGGAATCGCACACGCAAACGAGGAGAGCAGGGGAACGAACGACTTGCCGCTCAGCCCCACGCCGCGCATGACCCGGTCGATGAGGAAGGCCGCGCGGGCCAGGTAGCCGACGTCCTCGAGGATCGCGAGGAAGAGGAACAACAGGCAGATCTGGGGCAGGAACACGACGACCGCGCCCACGCCGGCGATCACGCCATCGAGGATCAAGTCGCGCAGCATGCCTTCCGCCATCCAGCCGCCGACGAGCTCCTGCAGCCAGACTTGTCCCTCCTCGATGTACTCGGTGAGTGGCCCCGACCACGTGAAGAGCGTCTGGAAGATCAACCCCATGATGGCGAGGAAGACCAGGGGCCCGACGAACGGATGGGTCAGGACACGATCCACGCGCTCCGAGAGGTGCGGGCCCGGCCCCGTCTTCGGGCGCGCCGCCGCCAGGACGTCGCGTGCGTAGGTGTAGCGGGACTCGGCCTCGACGGCCTCGCGATCCACGCCGGCGGCGTCGAGCCTGGCACGCGCCGCCTCGACGCGCGCGGCGACCTCGGGCCCCGCGGCGCGCAGATCGGGGTCGTTCGGGCGCGCGTGCAGCACCAGACGCAAGGCCTCGCCCGCCCGGGCCAGCGGGGGCAGCTCCGGGCGCGTGGCCAAGGCGAGGGCCACGTCGTCCACCGCGGCCTGGGCGACCTCCGGCAGGCGGAAGGGACGCGGGCGTACGGTTGCATCGCCGAGGCGCGCCGTCAGCGCGGCGAGCCCGGTGCCGGTGCGGGCGTGCACCGCCACGACGGGCACGCGGAGCTGGGCCTCCAGCGCGCCGGCATCCACGTCGCTGCCGCGGCGCTCGGCAATGTCGCTCATCGTGAGGGCGACGATGATCGGCAGCCCGACCTCGAACATCTGGGTCAAGAAGAAGAGGCTGCGCTCGAGGCTGGCCGCGTCGACCACCACGATCACGATGTCGGGCCGCGGCGTGCCCGCGGCCCGCCCGAGCAAGGCGTCGCGCGCGACCCGCTCGTCCTCGCTGCGCGCGAACAAGCTGTACGTGCCCGGCAGGTCCAGCACGTCGGCCGCGCGACCGTCGGGCAAGCGCATCGAGCCCATCACGCGCTCGACGGTGACGCCGGGGAAGTTGGCGACCTTGCGCTTGAGGCCCGTCAGCAGGTTGAAGAGCGAGGTCTTGCCGCTGTTGGGGTTGCCCGCGAGCGCGACCACGGGGCGCTCGGCGTTGGCGAAGGTGCGGCCCGCCACCTGAGCCGGGGGGGTCTGGACGTCGGACATCGCCCGCTCACGCCACGGGGAGGACGCGGATGCCCCGCGCGTCGCTCACGCGGAGCGACAGGTGGTAGCCACAGACCTCGACCTGCAAGGGGTCGCGAAGCGGAGCGCGCCGGACCACGCGGACGCGCACGCCGGGGACGAACCCCATCTCGTGCAGCCGGAGGCGCAGGGGACCGGCGTCGATGCGGTGCACCGTGGCGACGCGCCCGACGGAGATGTCGGCGAGCGACACCTCCGGGGCGCCCACGGCGGGCACGGCGGCAGGCGGCGGGATGACCGTTGGTTCCATCTTGCGAATGAGTGTACAAATCGCCACATGGACCGCCAGCCCGGAGCCGACCCGGGAATCCGGACCACCACATGCGCGTTCCCGATTGCGTCCGCCGCCTCCGGAGCGGTAAGCCATGTGCCCCTTCCCAGGAGGCTGCCTCCGTGAACCCGCGAACCCTGGCCTGGCTGGCGCCCCTGGTGCTCGCCCTACCCCTTGCGGCCTGCGGCGGGGGTGGTGGCGGGGGTACCCCCCAGCAGCCGCCGGCCCTCGGCGAACCGATCCACGGCCTGAGCACGGACGAGCTGGCCGCGTTCCAGCGCGGCAAGGCCCTGTTCGAGCGCCGCTTCAAGCCCAGCGAGGGGCTCGGGCCGTTCTACAACACGACGTCGTGCCGAGCCTGCCACAGCACGCCGGCCAGCGGCGGTGGCGCGCACCTCTACCGCAACTTCTTCCTGGCGCGGTTCGGCGACCCGACCCAGCCCGGTCAGCAGCTCGACTTCCCGACCAACGTGAGCGCCGTGGTTCCCGCCTTCGGACCCACGATTCCGCACACGATCGCCACGTTCTCGCTGGAGGGAGGTCGACACCCGATCCCCGCCACGGGCCCGGGTGGTCAACCGCGGCAGCTGGCCCAGCGCAACGGCCTCGCCATGTTCGGCGTGGGGCTGTTCGAGGGCGTGACGCAAGCCACGTTGCTGTCGCTGGCCGATCCCAACGATGTCGACCAAGACGGCATCAGCGGCCGCATGAACACCGACCTGGGCTCGGTCGGACGCTTCGGGGTCAAGGCCCAGAGCGCCACGATCGAGCGCTTCACGCGCGCGCCGCTCATGAACCAGCTGGGCATCACGTCCAACCCCACGGGGCTCGACAACCTGTCGGTGCTCCAGGTCTCCCAGGACCCGAGCCAGCCCACGATCGACCACGACGCGGCGCCCGACCCGGAGATCCCACCGGACGAGCTCTTGGATCTGATTGCCTTCACGCGCTTCCTCGCCCCGCCCGCGCCCAAGCCGTTCAGCGCGGCGGCGCTCCGCGGCCGCACGCGGTTCGAGTCCCTGGGCTGTGCGAAGTGCCACCTGCCGTCGATCCCGTCGGCGAGCGGGGACTTGGCCGCCTTCACGGACCTGCTGCTCCACGACATGGGGCCCGACTTGGCGGACCACATCGCCGCTGGCGCCCCCCAGGCCAGCACGATCGACGGTCCCACGACCTTCCACGAGTTCCGCACGGCCCCGCTCTGGGGCGTGTCGCACTCTGGCCCCTGGCTGCACGATGGTCGTGCCCAGACCTTGGAGGAGGCCATCTTGGCCCACGGCGGTGAAGCCCAGACGGCGCGGGACGACTTTGCCGCGCTTCCGCTGATCGACCGCGCCGACGTGCTCGCATTCCTGGAGAGCCTGTGAGCGCCCGCCGCCTTCCCGGTGCCACGCTCGTTGCGTCCGGCGCCTTCGTTGCCCTTGCCGTGCTCGCTACCGCCGGATGGCTGGTGGCCGCGCCCGGTGCACCTGCCCCGGGCGCCACGCAGGCCGCGATCCCCGGCGACGGGGCCACCGACCAGCCGATCCTGCCCGTTGGCACGCTGGGCGGGCCCGTGCACGCCCTCTCGCCCGCCGAGGAGGCCACGTTCCGCGCCGGCCGTGCGCTGTTCGACCGCTCGTTCCACAGGAGCCACGGCTTGGGCGCGCCCGAGTTCAATGCCGACTCGTGCCGCGCGTGTCACCAAGATCCCGTGCTCGGTGGATCGGGGGACCTTGACCTCAACGTCTCGCGCGCCGGCAACGACAACGGTGGCTCCGGCCCCTTCGCCGACATCACGGGCGGGCAGATCTTCAGCAAGCTCCGAGGGCCCTTCGCGCCAGGGCGCGAGGAGTACGTCGTCGCCGAGGCCGACGTCTTCGAACAGCGGCAGACGCCGCCGCTCTTCGGCGCGGGCCTCATCGACGCAATCCCCGAGGTCGAGATCCAGTCCAATGAAGACCCGACGGACAGCGACATGGATGGCGTGTTCGGCGTCGCCCGCGTCGTGATGGTCAACGGACTGCCGGAAGTCGGGCGCTTCGGCTGGAAGGCGCAGATCCCCCGACTGGACGACTTCTCGCGGGACGGCCTGGCCAACGAGCTGGGCATCACGGCGCCGGACGATGGCCGCGGCTTCGCGCTCGTCAGCGACGCGGACCCCGTCAGCGACCCGGAGGTCTCGCCCGCCGAGGTGAGCGATCTCACGGCGTTCATCGCGCTGTTGGCGCCGCCGCCGCGCGGCGGGGCCGGCAACGATCCGATCGTGCTCGAGGGGGAGACCCTGTTCGACACCGTGGGCTGCGCGAAGTGCCACAAGCCGACGCTGCAAGGCCCCACGGGCCCGGTGCCGCTCTACTCGAACCTCCTGCTCCACGACGTCCATCCGGCGTCGTTCCGCGGCATGGCCGAGCCCGGCGCCCCCTCGGGGATGTACCGCACGCCGCCGCTCTGGGGCATCTCCAAGACCGCGCCCTACCTGCACGACGGCCGCGCGGAGACGCTCGAGGCCGCGATCCTGGGCCACGACGGCGAGGCCCTGCTCGTCCGCCAGGCCTACGAGGCCTTGATCCCCTCCGAGAAGACGGCCCTGCTCGCCTTCCTCGCGGACTTGTAGACGCGCGTGCTCACGCAGCGGATGCTCGGCTTGGCTCTGGCCGTCCTCCTCGCCGGCTGCGGGGGCGGAGGCAGCGGACCGTCCGGCCCGCACGGCGCGGACTTCACGCTGTTCGCGGTGGAGACCATCTCGGCCGACGGCAACGCCATTGCGGCCTGGATCGCCGACACGGAGTCGCTTCACGCCCGAGGCCTGATGCAGGCGACGCCGGAGCAGCTCGCCCCGCTCGGCGACGGGACGCCGCGAGGCATGCTGTTCGTCTTCGCGGCGGACTTCGTGCCGTCGTTCTGGATGCGTGACACCTACGTGGCCCTCGACCTCGCGTACATCCGTGCGGACGGCACGATCGCGGAGATCCATGCGCTGGCGCCGCTCGACGAGACGCCCGTGCCGGCGAGCGAGCCCGTGCGCATGGCCTTGGAGGTGCCGGCCGGTACGCTTGACGACCTCGGCGTCGGCGTGGGCGATCTCGTCCTCAGACCCTGAGCGAGGTCGCCATGTCCATCCCGCTCGGCACGGCTACCCCACCGTTCCTGCTGGCCGGCGAGCTCGCCGCGGCGGCCTGTTCGCTCTGCTGGGCGAGCGCCCAGATCGGCTTCGCCGGCATCCGGACCGCCATGACGGGTTCGGCGCTCAACTTCGGCAAGAACCTCGTGGCCACGACGGCGTTCGCCGTGTTGTTCCTCGTGCGCACGGGCCTGCCGTGGCCCACGGGGCTCGAGCCCTCGCCCCTGCTCTGGCTGATCGCCAGCGGCGTGGTGGGCCTGGGCATATGCGACGTGTTCCTGATGCAGGCCCTGTTGCGCATCGGGCCGCAGCGCACGAGCCTGCTGTTCTGTCTCGTGCCCGTGCTCACCGTCGTGCTCTCGGCACTCCCCCCCTTCCACGAGCACCTGACCCTGCTGGCCCTGTCCGGCATGGGTCTCACGCTTGGCGGGATCGTCATGGCGATCCTGGAGCGTGGCGGGACGCAGCCCCCGCCGCACGACATGAAGGCCGGGATCCGCGACGCGTTGCTCGCCAGCGGCTTCCAGGCCGTGGCCATCCTCATGGTCCGCCAGGCCCGCCGCGAGGGCGACATCGACGGCGCCTCCGCCGCCATGGTGCGCCTGGCCTCGGGCACCGCGGCGCTGGTCGTCTACGGGCTGGCGCGCCGCCGGCTGGGAAGCTGGTGGAGCCAGATCAGCGCGCCGACCACGCGCACGCGGCTCGGCCTCTCCGCGCTGGTGGGCACCTTCGTCGGCATCTGGCTGAACCAGCTGTCGCTGCAGTGGACGCAGGCCGCGGGCGTAGCGGCCACGCTGCTCGCGCTGCCGCCCGTGTTCCTCCTGCCCCTGAGCGCGGTGTTCCTCGGCGAACGGCGCGCCGCACCCGCATGGATCGCCACGGGCATCGCCTTCGCGGGCGTCGCCATGATCGCGTTCGGGCGGTAGCCGTTCCGCGCAGGGCTCACGCGTTGCGCGAGGACCAGGCCTGGAGCAAGCGCTCGTTCTGCGCCCGCGCGTCGTCGGCCAGCTCGCCCGCCATCCAGTGCAGGACGTGCGCGCCCGTCGGCGCCCCCGACGCACCGCCATCCACGAGCCACGTGATGGCGGCGGAGTAGAAGACGGCGACGGTGCTGGGCTCGGTCACCTCCACGGTGGCCGTCCGCTCGCCAGCCAGCAGGAACGCGATCTGCCCGAACAGGTGGCCCGGCTCGATCCTGCGGTCCACGACGAAGTGGCTGCCTTCGCTGCGCGCCGTGACGGCGGCCGCGCCGTCGAGCAGGTAGTACGCGCCGTCGGCCACGGCGCCCTGCTCGATGAGCACGGTGCCTGGTTCGCACGAGCAGATCTCGACGCTGCGGGCAATCGCCTGGAGGGCCGTGTCACCGAGCGCGGCCAGCTCACGCTCCTTGCGCAGCATCTCGATCAAGCGCTGCTCGGCATCCTTCGGGGCGCGCTTGCCAAGACCCTTGCCGTGCCGCGGCATCGAGGCCAGCGCCGTCGGCAGCTCGCCCAGGTGGGCCTCCGAGGGCCCAAGCACGCCGCGTAGGTGCCCGTGGCCGACCGCGTCGGCCTCGAAGCGCACGGCGCTCCCGTCACGCACGCGAAGCGCGATGCGCTGCGCCAGACGCAGCAACAGGCGCGACGCCGCCCGCGACGGGGATCCGCTCAAGAGCTCGACCAAGCCGGCATGCGTCAAGGCGTAGCCGTCCATGGACTCGACGGCGCGCACGGTGGCCGACGCCCGACCAGGGCGGATCACCCCGAGGTCCCCGACCAGACGCAGCGCGTCGCCCTCGCCGAGGTCGATGGTGTGCTCCCCTTCGCCGAGGGAGACCGAGACGGCGCCGTCCGGCAGGAGGTACAGCGTGTCGGACTGCTGGCCGTGGCGGATGAGCGTGCTGCCCGCGGCGACGTGGCGCGGCTCGAGCTGTTCCACGAAGGAGGCGACTTCCTCGGGCTCCAAGTCCTCGAAGAGCCACGGGAAGGCGGTCACGAGGCGGTTGGGGTTGCTGCTCATCGCGGGTGACCTCCGTGGGTGGGCCCATCCTATCTATGCTCGTGCGTCACGGAGGCGTCGTGCAGCAGAGCGAAGATGTGCGGGGGCTGCTCCGCATCGGGGAGCACGTCGCGGCCTGGGACGCGGCCGGCCGCATGCCCGACAGCCGCGAGGCGGTGCTCCTCCGTGCGCGCGCCCTGCAGGGGCTGGGTGCGCGTGGCGAGGCCCGGGCGCTGCTCCAGGCCCTGCCTCCGGGCCGACGCGGCGGCCTCGAGTCCGAGCGGCTCGGCCTGCTGGCTTCGTTGGCCAAAGCGGATGCCCTGGAGCTCGCGGGCGCCGAACGCCAGGCCGGTTTGGAAGAAGCTCTTGCGGCCTACGAGCGCGCAGCGCGCGCCGTGCCTGGCAGTCCCTGGCACCCCATCAACGTGGCCACGCTGGCGGCGGTACTGGGGGACGGGGCCAAGGCCTCCCGCGTCGCGGGCGAGGTCATCGCGCTCTGCGACCGCCTCGAGCGCAGGGGCCTCTCCGGGGGCGATGCCTACTGGGTGCCCGCCACGCGCGGCGAGGCCCTGCTCGTGGCCGGTCGCCACGACGAAGCCCGTGACGCGTACGCGCAGGCAGCGCGCCGCGCGCGTCGCCAGCGCTGGTGGTCGCACTTGGGCAGCACGCTGCGCAACGCTTCGCTCGTCCTCCACGACCGTCCCGAGCAGCTGGCGGACCTGCGTGGCGTGCTGGCCGTTCCGCCCGTGCTCGTGGTGACAGGCCACTTGGTGGACCTGCCGGGGCGCACGCCGCCTCGCTTCCCCGCGCGTCGCGTTCCGGCCGTGGACCGGGCCTTGCGCGCCGCGCTCGCGGAGCGGCTGCCCAGCGTGGGCGTGTCCGGTGGAGCGGCCGGCGCCGACCTCTTGTTCCAACGGGCGCTGGCAGCCCGGCGGATCCCGAGCGTCGTCGTCCTCCCGCAGGAGGGGCCGTGGTTCGTGGAGCGATCCGTCGAGGGACGCGCCGGCGGCGACTGGCTGGCGTGGCATCGACGCGCCGTGCGTCGTGCGCATCCGTGCCTGCGCTTGGTGCGGCACGGCTTCCCCGACGAAGGCCTGCTGTTCGAGTACGCCAACGAAGTCCAGGAGGGCTATGCCCGCGAACGCGCGCGGCAGCTGGGCACGAGCGTCGAGCTGCTCGCGGTCTGGGACGGGAAGACGGGCGATGGCCGCGGCGGCACGGCCGACTTCGTGGAGCGCTTCGCGCGGGCGGGTGCGGATGCGGTTCGGGTCATCGACCCCGCGCGGCCCGGCGCGGGGGCCCGTCCGTTGGACGCCCCGCGCCGCTCGCGACCGCGGGCCCCGGCGACCACCGGGCGCGCGCTCACGGCCGCACTCTGCTTCGCCGACGTGCATGGCTACAGCTTGCTGGACGAAGACCAGGTCCTCGCGTTCGTCGAGGAGGTGCTGCCGCGCATCGCGCGACGGCTGGACGCCCGGGGGCGCCGCGTGCTGACGCGCAACAGCTGGGGCGACGCCGTCTTCGCGGCCTTCACCGACGTGGCCGTGGCCGCCGACTTCGCGCTGGACTTGGTCCGGCTGTTCGCCGAGGCGCCTTGGCCAGCGGGCCGCCTGCCCGCGGACTTGGGCGTGCGCGTGGCCCTGCACGCCGCGCCCGTGCACCGCGTGCACGACGCCCTGCTGGGCCGCACGGGGGTCACGGGAGCGGGCGTCAGCCACGCCGCGCGCTACGAGCCCGTGACGCCGATCGGCCGCGTGTACGCCAGCGCGCCGTTCGTGGCGCTGCTCCATGCACGCCATGCGCCGCGCTGGCAAACCACGTACGCCGGTCAGCTCGAGCTGCCCAAGGGCCACGGGCTCTTCCCGGCGTGGGACATCCGTCAGTCGCCCTTGGGATCGGCAGGCAGCAGGGCGCGCACGTCCTCGAGGTAGATCGCCAGAAGCTCCTGGAAGAGGTCGATGCACTCGCTGATGTAGTTGGTCGTCACGCCGCCCCACAGCGGGATGTCCTGCTCGAACCACCAGTCGCCGTCGTCGTCGACGGAGACGGAACCGAAGCGTCGCTGGTTGTTCCAGCCGTTCTGGAAGGCCGGGTTGGGCGGGATGCCCTGGAGGATGTGGACGAGGCGGATGCCGGACTCGCCCTCGTTGCCCACCAACACGGTCTGCTCGTGCAGCGTGCAGAGGAGGCGCCCAGGCCGGTCGACGCTCGCTTGGGGATCGAACGCCTTCAGCAGCGTCAACAGCTCCTCGTCCGCCAGGCGCGTGCGCGGCGCACCGGTGGGGGTCGGCTCCGCCTCGGTGGGGCGCAGGCCCACGGCACGACGAATCACGTCGAAGGCATGCTCGACATCGGCATCGGGAACGCGGGCGTCCTTCTCGTCGTCCGCGCCAACGCCCCCCAGCCAACCCGCGAGGCCGCCCGCGACGAGCAGCGCGATCGCCACGACCAAGGACCTGCCGGGCGTCATCACTCGCCCTCCTTCGCCGTGCCACCGCCGCCGCCCTGCCCCCCCGCGGCGGCCGCCGCGGTAGCCGCCAGGCGCTCGTCGAGGAACTTGGTGAACGCGTCCGCCTCGCGCCCGAAGCGCGTCAGCACCTTCTGCAGCCGGAGCACGGTGGGCTCGGTCTCGGCCAGGAGCCCCCACTCGAGCGTGGCCACGTTGCTCCGTCGATCGACGTAGCCCAGGAAGAGCGCGGCGTTGTTCCACGCGTTGACGTGCTCGGCTTCGGCGACGGGCTGCGGGTAGCGGTAGCGCAGCAGCAGGTCCTCCCCGGTGCCCACGTGGAACACGAGGACCAAGCTGCGGCCCATCCACGTGAAGGCCAGCGCGTTCTCTTCGGAGCCGTCGATGGCCGCAGCCCCCCACCCCTCCAAGGCCGCGCGCACGTTGTCCTTGGTGCAGGGCGCGCCCGCCACGCCGTGGCGCACCGCGTCGCGCAGCGTGCGCAGCGCCTGCTCGACGTCCCTCGACGTCACGCTCTCGTCCTCCGCCCGTGCGCGTCCGGCGGCCACGAGGCCTGCACCCAGGGCAGCGAGCAACACGACGGCAAGCCCGACGCTTGCGGTTCCTCGTTCGCGCATGGCACCTCCTCGCACGCGCCTCAGCGCGTGTCTCCGCGTCCTGTCGTCTCGGCCACGAGACGGAACCCGATGAATGCGTCAGGGCGGTCTGGTGGCCAGCCCAGGCGCGACGAAAGGCGGACGTCCGCGGGCGTGCTGCCCCACGATCCGCCGCGGACGACGCGAAGGCGGCCGCGAGCCGGCCCCAGCACGACCTCCGGTCCCGTTGTCGCCGGCGTGCCGAAGCGATCGGCCATCCACTCCGCGACGTTGCCCCGCATGTGGCGCAGGCCCAGGGCATTGGCGGTCAACCGATCCCGGGGCACGGGGCGCGGCGCGCCGTCCACGCCGTACGTACGCAGGCGCCACGCCTGGAACAGGGTGGCGGCGCCCTCGTCCCCGTAGTTGACCTTGCCGTCTTCGCAGCCGCCGGCGCCACCGCAGGCCCCCGCTTCGCGCGCCGCGTACTCCCACTCGGCCTCGCGCGGCAGGCGGTAGCGATGGTGTGGGTCCTTCTCGACCGACAACCACTCGGCGAAGCGCTCGGCGTCGCCGTGCCGCACGTTCACGACGGGCTGGTCCGGCGCGTCCAGGTCCACGCGTCCCACCCGGCCTGCGCTGTGCGTGCGGTCGTACGCCCGCCACATCGCGTTGTCGACCTCGCCGACTTGCAGATAGAAGGGCCGCTCGAAGCGGACTTCACGCCCGACTTCGTCGGAGAACGCGTCGGGATCGTCGGCTTCGGCACCCAGGCGCGCCGTGCCGGGCGGCACCAACACGAAGCGCATGCCGAGGGCGTTCTCGAAGGCCACGGGCAGGTGCCAGCGTTCGGCGGCGGCCCATTGCGCCTCCGTGGGCTGCGGATGCCAGGCGGGCGCGGGCGCCGCGCGCTCGATCGAAAGCATGGCGGTCGCAGCGACCGCCTCGCCGCGCACGACCTCGACGGCGACCGTGTGAAGGCGCGGCTCCGTCAGCGAGACCGTGACGTCGATGTTCCCGTCGCCGACCAGGCGATCGCAGAAGACGCGGTCGCCGACGCGCACGCGCAGGCGATCCGCCGGGTGGGTGTCGTGGAGCGAGCCCTTCACGACCACGGCGTCTGCACGTACCCAGGCCGTAGGCCCGGGCGCCGTGATCTCGAGGCGTGGCGTGCCCTGCGGCGTAGCGGGTCCGTCGGGCCCGCCGGCCCAGGGCGCCCAGGCCATGAGGCCGCCTGCGACAGCTGCGAGGGCAACGAGACCCACGACCAGCCAGGGCGTGCGTGCGGCGCGCGGCGGGGCCGGGGCAGGCGTGGCCGACGAGCGCTGGGGAGGCAACGGCGACCGGCCACCGAGCGCAGCCTGCAGCTCGGGGAGCACCTCGACGGGCTCGCGTCCCTGGGCCTCCACCCACTGGTGCTGGTTCGTGTAGAACTCGAGCTCCGGGGGCAAGGTCGCCCCGTCCAGGCGCACCGGAACGATCTTGCGCCCCTCCTCGAACGCGCGCTTCACTTCGGCCAGCACGTAGCGCGACGCCGCCGAACGCTCGCTGACCACGACGACCACGGCGTGTGCTTCGCCCAGCGCCCGCACGATGGCCTCGACGAAGCGCTCGCCCGCCGGGATGTCGCGCGGCGCGATCCAGCAGGGGATGCCGCCGGACTCGAGTGCGTCGCAGAGCCCCTGCGTCCACACGCCGTCGGTCTTGGCGTGACTGAGGAAGACGTGCGACACGTGCGGGCGCCCTATCGGACCGGCGCGGCGGGCCGCGTCGGGGGCGCCCGGTCCTCGCCAGGCCGAAGGCCCGGTGTCCCGGCCCCGACGGCCCGCGCCGGGCCGCGCAAGAGGGCGAGGAGCAAGCCACGCGACATGGGAGCCTCCAGGCGGTGCTCGCCCACGCAGCCACGCCGGCCGAGCGGACAGGTCCACCCTCGGAGTTTGGGCGGGCGAGCGGGTGTCCGCAAGCGGCCCACGGACGGCCCGCCCTGTACCCTCGCGGCCCATGACGACGAACCCCCTGCCGGCCCTCGGCCCCGTGGACCACATCGGCGTGGCCGTCGCCGACCTCGAGGCGGGCAAGCACCTCTACGGCGAGGTCTTCGGGCTCAAGCTGGTCTTCGAGGAAGAGGTCCCGACGGAACGCGTGCGCGTCGCCGGTTTCGACGGCGGCGGGCTCCTGATCGAGCTGCTCGCCTCCACGGATCCCGACGGGCCCATCGGTCGGTTCCTCGCCAAGCGCGGTCCGGGCATCCACCACGTCTGCTACCGGGTCCAGGACGTGGACGCAACGCTCGCGCACCTGAAGGCGCAGGGGATCCCGACGCTTGACGAGACCTCACGACCGGGTGCGGGCGGGTGCCGCGTCGCGTTCATCCACCCGAAGGGCGCGGGCGGCGTCCTCGTGGAGCTGAGCCAGCCGCCGGCCGGAGGGAGCCGCCATGGGCACTGAAGACCCGCGCATCGAAGAGCTGCGCCGTCGCCGCGAAGCCTCGCGGCTGGGCGGTGGCGTGAAGGCCATCGCGAAGCAGCACGAGCGCGGCAAGCTGACCGCGCGCGAGCGCATCGACCTGCTCGTCGACGACGGCACCTTCGAGGAGCTGGACCCCTTCAAGGTCCATCGCTGCCGCGACTTCGGCATGGACGGCGTGCACGTGCCCGGTGACGGCGTGGTCACGGGACTGGGCCGCATCGACGGCCGCGTCGTGGCCGTGTTCGCGCAGGACTTCACGGTGTTCGGCGGCTCGCTCTCGGGCGCCAACGCCGAGAAGGTCGTCAAGCTCATGGACACCGCACTCAAGATCGGGTGCCCCGTGATCGGCCTCAACGACTCGGGCGGTGCGCGCATCCAGGAGGGCGTGGTGTCGCTCGGCGGCTATGCGGACATCTTCCTGCGCAACACGCTGGCCTCGGGCGTGGTCCCGCAGCTGTCGGCCGTACTCGGCCCCTGCGCGGGAGGCGCCGTGTACTCGCCGGCGATCACGGACTTCATCGTCATGGCCGAGGGCACGTCCTACATGTACGTGACGGGCCCGGGCGTCACGAAGACCGTGACCCACGAGGAGGTCAGCCACGAAGAGCTCGGCGGGGCGTCCGTCCACAGCGAGAAGAGCGGCGTCGCCCACTTCCGCGCGCCCGACGAGGCCGCCGCCATGGCCACGCTCAAGCGGCTGCTCTCGTACATGCCGTCCAACAACACCGAGGACCCGCCGCGCGGCCGCGGCAGCGACGATCCGCAGCGCATGGACGAGCGCTTGAACGAGATCGTGCCGACCGATCCCAATCGACCCTACGACATCCGCGACGTCATCCGCCTGGTCGTGGACGACGGCGAGTTCCTCGAAGTGCACGAGCACTTCGCCGGGAACCTCGTCGTCGGGTTTGCCCACCTCGGTGGGCGGAGCGTGGGCGTGATCGCCAACCAGCCCCAGGTGCTGGCCGGCTGCCTCGACGTCAACGCCAGCGTGAAGGGTGCCCGGTTCGTGCGGTTCTGCGACGCGTTCAACATCCCGCTGGTCACGTTCGAGGATGTCCCCGGCTTCTTGCCCGGCACGGACCAGGAATGGAACGGCATCATCCGCAACGGGGCCAAGCTGCTCTATGCCTACTGCGAAGCCACGGTGCCCAAGCTCACGGTGATCACGCGCAAGGCGTACGGGGGCGCCTACGACGTGATGAGCAGCAAGCACATCCGCGGCGACTGGAACGTCGCCTGGCCCAGCGCCGAGGTGGCCGTCATGGGTGCCAAGGGCGCCGTCGAGGTGATCTTCCGCAAGGAGATCCAGGCCGCCGATGACCCTGCCGCCGTCCAAGCCGCCAAGGAAGCCGAGTACAAGGAGCGCTTCGCCAACCCGTGGGTCGCTGCGGAGCGCGGGTACCTGGACGACGTCATCGAACCCAAGGAGACGCGCCCGCGCCTGATCGCGGCCTTGGGCCTGCTCTCGACCAAGCGCGACACCAACCCGCCGAAGAAGCACGGGAACATCCCGCTGTGAGTGGCGCCAAGGTTCCCGCCATCCGCCCGATCAGGAAGCTGCTCGTCGCCAACCGCGGCGAGATCGCCGTGCGCGTGATCCGCGCGGCCCACGAGCGCGGCATCCGCACGGTCGCGGTCTACTCGGACGCCGATCGCACGGCGCTGCACGTGCGCGGCGCCTACGAGGCCTACCGCCTCGGCCCTGCGGCGCCCGGCGAGTCGTACTTGCGCGTCGACAGGATCCTGGAAGCCTGCGAGGCCACGGGCGCCGACGCCCTGCACCCGGGCTACGGCTTCCTCGCCGAGAACGCCAAGCTTGCCGAAGCGCTGGCCGCGAAGGGCATCACGTTCGTGGGCCCCTCGCCCCACGCCATGCGCGCCATGGGCGACAAGGTGAGTGCCCGCAAGACGGTGGCTGACTCGGGCGTGCCGCTCGTGCCCGGCGCCGAGCTGCCCGAGCCCGGCAACGAGGCGGCGGTCAAGAAGGCGGCCGAAGCCGTCGGGTTCCCGCTGCTCGTCAAGGCCTCGGCCGGTGGCGGCGGCAAGGGCATGCGCCTCGTGCGCGAGCTCGGCGGCGTCGTCGAGGCCGTCAAGCGCGCGGCGAGCGAGGCCAAGACCGCGTTCGGCGACGAGACCGTGTACTTGGAGCGCTTCGTCGAGGGCCCGCGCCACGTCGAGATCCAGGTCATCGCCGACGCGCATGGCCACACGGTGGCCCTGGGCGAGCGCGAGTGCAGCGTGCAGCGCCGCCACCAGAAGGTGATCGAGGAGACGCCGTCGCCCGTCGTCACGCCGCAGCTCCGCGCGCAGATGGAGGCCGCCGCCGTGGCCGCCGCCGAAAGCTGCGGCTACCTCGGCGCAGGCACCGTCGAGTTCCTCGTCGGCGCCGACGGCGGCTTCTACTTCCTCGAGATGAACACGCGCATCCAGGTCGAGCACCCGATCACCGAGGAGCGCTACGGCGTGGACCTCGTGGCCGAGCAGCTGCGCATCGCCGAAGGGCATCCGCTGTCGTTCGGCACGAAGGCCCCGACGCCCCGCGGCCACGCCATCGAGGCGCGCATCTGCGCCGAGGACGCCGACGCGGGCTTCCTCCCCAGCACGGGACGCCTCGGCCCGATCCAGCTGCCCGGCGGACCGGGCGTGCGCTGCGACGGCGCCGTGTACACGGGCCAGGACGTCACGCTGCACTACGACAACCTGCTGCTGAAGCTCATCGTGCATGCGCAGGATCGGCCGTCTGCCATCGCCCGCTTGCGCCGTGCACTCTACGAGACGCGGCTTCCGGGCATCACGACCAACATCCCGCTCCTGCTGCGCACGCTCGACCACCCCCGCTTCGTCAGCGGTGACTACGACACGAGCCTTCTGGACGACGCCGCGCCCGCGGCGCCGGATGCCGACGACGTGCTGCCCGCCATTGCCGCGGCGGTCGCGCGCCACCGCCGCGTGGCCAAGCGCTCGTTCGGCCCCGAAGCGCCGGCTTCGAGCGGCCCCTCGCCGTGGGTCGCCGCGGGTCGTCGGCGCACGCTCGGAGGGGGACTCTGATGCGCTACTACGTGACCTGGGCCGGTCGCGAGCGCGCCGTCGAGCTTCGGCCCGCGGGCGACGGCCTCGTAGCCATCGTCGACGGCGTGGAGCACCCGGTCGACGTGGCTTCCACCGAGGCCGGCGACCTGCTCAACCTGATCGTGGGCGGTGCCAGCTACACGTACGGCTGTCGCTTCGAGGACGGGCACGCCGTGCTCTCGTTCCACGACCGCGAAGTGCGCGTCCAGATCGAGGACGACCGCGAGCGCCAGACGCGCCTCCTGACCGGCGGCGGACGCGGCGGCGCCACGGGGGCCAAGGTCAGGAGCTCCATGCCCGGCGTGGTCAAGGAGCTGCGCGTGGCCGTCGGCGACACGGTCGCGGCGGGCGCGCCCTTGCTCATCCTCGAAGCCATGAAGATGGAGAACGAGATCCGCGCACCCGTCCCCGGACGGGTCGCGGCGGTCCACGTCACCGCCGGAGCCGCTGTCGAGAAGGGCGTTGCCCTGGTCGACATCGAGGCGCCGGAAGATGCCTGAGCGCCGGATCCGGGCCTCCAACAGGAGGGCCCGCGCCCCGTAGGAACCCGCGGGAGGCTCGTCGATGCAACACCTCGCTCTCGTGATCGCCGTGGCGGCGCTGGCCGTCGCCGGCTGGACCTACCTGGAACGCCCGTCCGCCCCCGCGGCCGAAGTCGATGCGGCCGGTACGGGGGCCCTGGAGTCCCGGCTCGAGGCCTTGGCCGACGAGATCCGTGCGCTGCGTGAGCAGCGTGGCCCCCTGGCGGGGCGCCCTGTTCCCACGGCTGCTCGCGGGCCGGGCCTCACGGCCCCGGAGCCGGCGCCGGCCGGCACGCGCGCCGAGGTGGTCCAGGGCACGATCGAAGAGCGTTTGGCCGAGCTCGAGTCCTGGCGCGAAGACCGCGAGGAGGCCGACCGCGACGCAGCCGCGGTGCCGCACTTCCGCAGCATGCAGCGCAAGATGATCACCGACGCGGACTCGGCCCAGAAGGCCTTGGACCTGTCCGCCAGTCAGCGAGCGGACCTCGAGCGCATCATCGACGACACACGCCTCGAGATCGACCGCCTGATGGATACGCCCGACGAGGACGGCGTCACGCTGCGCAGCCTGCAGAAGGACACCGGCGTCTCGATCTCCGGGGGCGGCAGCATCGACATGTCCAAGATCCTGGCCAACGCCGGCAAGGTGCAAGCCTTCAAGAACCGCACCATCCCGGGCCGCAACGAGACCTACGCCCAGGCCGAGAACCGCATCCGCGACGACGCCAAGCGCCGCATCCGCGACTCGCTCACCGAGGAGCAGCGTGGCAAGTACGACAACAGCTTCAGCGAGCCGCTGATCCCGCGCGCGGGAACGGGTGGGGCCATCAGCGTCGCGTTCGCGACGGACGTCGTGACGACCGACGAGAGCTGATCGGCGTGCCGTCGTGCGCGGCCTTCACGACGCGATGACGGCGCGGGTCGCGCAGATCCTCGAGGTACCGCCGTTCGGGGCCGAGCCCCCCGGGCGGCGCCACCACCTCCACGACGTGCCAGCGCCGCTCGCGCGCGAGCGATGCTCCCTCCCAGGCGCCCGTCACGAGGCCGGCGCAGCGCTCGAGGTCGCTGGCCAGCTCACACGACCACAGCCGCACCACGTGCCAGCCCCCCTCTTCCAGCGCGAGCGTCTGCCGCCGGTCCCGCTCGACGTTGCCCCGGAGCTTGGCGCGCCAGAACGCCTCCCGCGTCCGCGGCGCCACGTAGTGCCGCGGGCAGCCGTGCCAGAAGCAACCATCCACGAACACGGCCACCCGACGCCCACCATGCACGATGTCCGCACGCCCCGCGGGCGTCTTGGCATCCACGCGGTAGCGCAGCCCCCGCGCCCACAGCTCGCGCCGCAGCGCGCGCTCGGGGGCGGTATCCCGCCGCCCCACCCGCGCCATCTGCTCCGATCGGCTCATCGCCATGCGCGCAGCGTACCGCTGCGCGTAAGCGTTCAGTCTCTGGCGTGCGAACGTGCGGCTCGCCAGATGCTCGGTCCCGCACCAGCATCGGCTCCTCGAGTGAACAGACCACGAGTCGTCGCCGATGCTGGCGCGCTACCGTCGCCCTGGCGACCCGATGCGTAGAGGTCGCGCCTCGCTCCGAGCGGCGCCTACGCAGGCCTGACGGCTGGTTCTCGGGGTAGGTGAACGCTTACCGCTGCGCGCATGTCAGGGCCGGCGTAGGAGCTTGCGCCCGTGCGGCGTGACCTCGACGTAGCCCTGGGCCACGAGGCTGGGCTCGACGTGCTCGAGGACCGTCTTGGCGGGCATGCCCGCCGCCGCGGCGGCACGGCCCAGCGAGATCGCACCAGGCTGAGCTGCCAGGACATCGAGGTAGCGCCGCTGGTCCGGGCCGTGACCCACCTCGCTGTAGCCAGCACGCGCGAGGGATCGATCCACGGCGGCCGCATCCAGCTGCGTGAGAACGGCGCGCTCGCCCCCCAGCTCCGCCAGGCGGGTCGCCAGGACGTGGCGCACGAGACGCTTGACCTCGCGCGGCGTACCGCGCCCGGCACGTGCCAAGCGCAAGGCCGCGACATCGTGCAGCGCAACACCCCGAGCGGCGGCGACGTCCATGGCGATCGCGGCCAAGTCCTGCACGCCGTACGCACCGAGCCGTTCCTGGATGAGGAAGCGACTCGCCATGGCCGCCGGCACGAGGGCCTCGTCGGTGGTTGCCGCCACCAGGGTGAACGGGGCGACCTCCATCGTGACCGCCGCGGTCGCCCCATCCCGCCGGATCGTGAGCGGCAGCTCGCGGTCCGTCATGACTTGGTAGAGCCCCTCCAGCACGCTTCGGGGCACGGCATGGAGCTCGTCAAGGAAGAGCGCGTCGCCGGGCTCCAGCTGGGCGAGCAGCCCGGGGAGAGCGCTCGAGTCCGCGAGCAAGCCGCCCAGGGCCGTCACGAGCTTGCCGCCGGTGCGCCGAGCGATGCGACGGGCCAGCAGCGTCTTGCCCGTGCCCGCGGGCCCCATGAGCAGCGTGTGGGGGAACGGCTCCCGCTCGACCTCGGCCCACACGGCGTGCGCCTCGAGCTGCTCGCAGACCCGGGCGAGCCCATGCAACCCGCCGAACGCCCCCTCCCGGCGGCATGCCGCCGGCGGCAGCTCGTGGCGGCATGCCGCCGCCTGCTCGAGCGGCGGCATGTCGCCGCCAAGAACCCACTGCCCGCCGCGCTCCACGCGAAGCGCCGACGCGTGGCGCCGCCACCAGTCGCCGTCCACCCGCGGCGGTATGCCGCCGGCGTCAGCACCACCCCCAGCGTCAACCGGCGGCATGCCGCCGCCATCAACCGCCGGCGGTGGCTGGAGGTCGAGGACCCGCGCCTCGCCCGCGGCTGCCGCTTGCTGCCCCTCGGGCCGCGTCGAGCGGAAGGTGACGGTCGGGCCCTCGGTCCCGACGGCCTCGAGCAGACGTGCATGCACGAGCCCGTGGCAACGCAGGCAGAGGGCTACCAGGTTGGCGGGCACGGTCGGCCCCCCATCCTCGCGGAACACGATGTGATGCGCGTTCAGGTCCGTCCGCGTCCGACAGTTCCTACAGCGGTGGCCATCGCGGGCGAGCACCTGGCGTCGCATCCAGGGCGGCGTGGGGCCGTTGGGGAGCGGGGTGTCGCAACCCGGCGCGTCCTCGGACACCACCTGGGCTTCGCAACGAAGCGCCGCGACGAGCCCCGGGTCGTCGCCCAAGGGCACCAGCCCCTCGGAGGTCTCGACCGAGAGCCCACTGCCCGCGTCCGTGTGCACGTGAACGACGAAGCCGGAGCCATCGACGCGCTTGCGCCCCGGGACGGTGCCGTCGGCGTCGGTCGCGAGGACCAGGTCGATCATGGCGGCGAGCGTGCCCTTGCCGTCCAGGGGGGCACCGATCTCGGCCGACAGCTTGGCGCGCGCCGCCTCCCAACGTGCCCACGTGAGCGGATCCATGTCGACAGCGAGGGGGAAGCGGATCTCGGGCAGCCCCTTCTGATCGCCGTCCTTGCGTGGCGGATGGCCCTTGCGCGTGGTCTTGGCCTTCATCCGGAGCGCGGCGTACGTGCTGGTCCGCGCCAGCTCCGGCCACTCCGCCTCGCACGTGGGGGTAGCGACCTTGACGAGGTGGAGCACCTGGGTCCATGTGAGCTCGCCCTTGCACAGCGCGGCATCGATATCGGGCAGGGTCTCGAGCGCGAGCGCCGCTGCCAGCAGCTCACGAACACGACGATCTTCCAGGTGCAGCTTCTCCAACGCGTAGTGGAACGTGCTGGCGCAGCCGAACGCCTGGTAGGCGCGCGATCGCTGCATCTCCAGCAGGTAGAACGCCAAGATGCGATTGCTGGCGGTGCGCATCCACAGCGCACGTCGCATGGAGTCGTGCATCTCCTGCGGCGACACACCGCGCCGCAGCTCGATGCGCGGGACGCTATCCGCCGCCACCGCATGCGGCGGGGACCCCGCAGCCGGCGGCGGCGCGACCCGCTCCTCGTGCGCCGCCCGCTCGCACACGAGCGAGGCCCCCCACCCAGCGGCCCAGCCGCGGGCGGACACCCCCACCCCGCACCCTGGAAGGTCGCGGCCACGCATGCCGGGAGCCCGGAAAGAAGGGCTCAGAGGGCGGACTGAAAGCTGACGCGCGACCATGGCCTGCCTCCGCAGATGACACGAACGAATACCTTACATACTACGCAAGGGGGGGACAGTCGGTCACGCGCTGACCTGACGCCGGCGTGACGCGGTCACGATTGCGGCGTGACGTGCCCCGGCGAGGTTGGCGCGTGGAGGAATGCACATGCGGCGCGCCGTGGCTCTGGTGATCGCGACAGGACTGTCGCTCGCGCTGTCATCCGTCCCCTTGCACGCGGACGAAGAGGTCGTGCTTTCCGGCACGGTGCGCAACGGCAGCGCGCCCGTCAGGACGCGAGTGCGCGTGTACCGCCTGCGATCGGCGCTCGAGGGTCTGTGGCCGGCCAGCCCAGACTCAACCACGCCAGCCGAGTTCCCCGAGCTCTGGTTCTCTGGTGTGTTCGAGCTGTTCTATCCGGCGGACCGGACCCGCAACGAGGTCGCCGTCACCGAATCGGACGGCAGCGGCGCGTTCGAGGTCAGGGGCGTCGCTCCTGGACACTTCGAGTGCGAGGCCCAGACACCCGATGGTGGAGTTGCGATCTCGGAGGCGATTCAGCAAGAAGCGGGTGTCCACACGGTCGAGTTGGATCTGGCGACAGACGTTTGGCCGGTCGTCCGCGGCCAGGTGCTCGAGCACGATGGACGGCCGTTCAAGGGCCAGGTGCTCGCGTGGCATTCCGGCTTGCCGCCCGTGACGAAGGGCGTCTCCGTGCCCACCGACGCCGCAGGGCGCTTCGAGATCCGCGTGCCCAAGCGCACGCCCCTCGGCGTCGCGGGCCTGGCCGCGATCGAGCAAGGACACCGCGTCATTCGCTGGAAGCTGACACCTGACCGAACGGCCGGTGTGACCTACGTCGGCGGAGGCCACGGTCGACTTCCCGTGGTCGTTCGCGCGGCAGGCACGGGCGCGCCCATCCCGGGAGCTCGAGTTCTTCGCGCCACGCGCCTGACCCTCCCCGGCGAGCGCGAGCGAGAGGTGTTCGAGCTGGCCACGACCGATGCAGATGGGCACGCCTGGATGGGTCGACCTCCTCCGACGGGAACGACGAGCTATGCCGTCATTCAGGCACCTGGCTTCCAGCGCACCATAGATGCCGTGGAAGCCACCGAGGATCGCGTCGAGTTCACACTCGCATCGAGCGTGCGTGTCACAGGACGGCTTGACGGGCATGTGCCCCATGACGCGTCAGATTGGCTCGCAACGCTCTGGTTCTGGCCATCGACTTGGTACATCCCCATCTGGCGCACGGCACCTGTGCGGCAGGACGGCACCTTCGATCTGGGTGACGTACCGGGAGCCCCGAATCACGCAATCGTTGGCGTGCGCGGTCCGGGCTTCGTGGGCGTTCAATGCCTGGATGCTCGTCTGGATGCGCTGGTGCGACTACCCGCGTGGCTGGTCTCACCGATTTGGCAAGCTCCCCTGGAGGCATCGGAATGGCCGAGGTGCCCCGAGTATGAGCGCGAGGCGCATCGGGAACTCGTGGTCCCGATCGAGCCGACGACGAGGCTGCGAGTAGCCGTTCGCGACGCAAGCGGAACTCCGCTCGTAGGTGCTCGCCTCCGGCTCGAATGCAGGGCGAGGCGCGACGAGCGTCCCCTGGCCGCGACTGCATCTTGGTTCTCGAAGCGTGGGCCCGGCGACAGCCAGGATCGTCTAGTGCCTGCAAGAACCGGAGGGATCGCCGAGTTCGGCGAGCTCATCGTTGGCGAGTTCGTGACGGTTTCCGTCGAGTGGGACGACCACCAACTCGTAGAGCTGGGAGAAGTCAGAATCCGATCCGGTGGAGTTCACACGGTCCAGTTCACGCTCCCCTACTCCAAGGACTGATCGCACGTTCCCAGACGCCCAGCTCGACAGCGCTACACCCGCTCCAGCAGGCGCCGCGCGGCGTTGAGGGCCCAGCGGGGGGCGGCGGCGGAAGCGGCGGCGAGCGCTCGCCGCAGGTCGTCGGGCGAGGCGCCGAGGCGCCGGGCGGCGCGGAGGTGGCCGAGGAGTGGGGCCTCGAGGCCCCCCATCGCCGTGAGGAGCGAACAGGCGAGCAGCTCGCGCTGGAGAAGCGTGAGCACGTCGTCGCGGCAGAGGACGCGCCCGTAGGCGAAGGAGCGGATCCACCTGGCCAGCGTGGGGTGCAGCGCGTCGAGTCCTTCGTGGATGCGCGCGGCCGTGTCGCCGTAGACGTCGGCGAAGCACTGCGTGCCCTGCCGGGTGGCGACCTCGGGCGTCGGCGCCTCGGCTTCCCCCACCGCGCGCGGGGTGTCCAGATGGGGCGCGGCGGCTTGGAACGCGGCGATCGTGCGCGGGAAGCCCGCGTAGGGGGCCAGCTGCAGCAGCGACTCTTCGACCTGGGCACTCGAGGCACCGGCGCGGCGCGCGCTCGCCGCGGCGCCTTCGACCAGCTCGGCGCGTCCTGCTGCGCCCGCGGCACAGAGCGCGAGCAGGTGGTCGAAGGGAGCGCCCGCTTCGAACGGCGGCAGGCGATCCGTCCATGCGACCGACACGTGCACGCGCGCGGGGTCCGCGACCCACGCGAGGAGGCCGCGGTGGTAGGGCGCCGTCATGCGCTGGGGCAGCTCGGCAAGCGGCACCCACGCGTGCTCGTGGCTGCCGCCTCCGGCATCACCGAGCAAGCGCACGCGGAAGACGAAGGTCCGCCAGCTGCTCCGACGCGGACCACCGGCCCCATCGCGAACCGTGCCGTCCTCGGCGTAGAGGAGATCGTCGATCTCGATGGCGCCGCCCCCGACCTCTTCGCTCCACTCGCGAGCGAGCGTCTGGGGCAACGTCTCGTCGGGCTCGACGCGCCCGCCGGGGAGGTCCCACGTGGGAGAATCGCGGCCCTCCACGTAGCGGCGGTTGTGCACGAGCAAGACCTGACCGTCCCGCTCGCACCAGCCGCACACCGAGTCGTGGTGGTCGATCGTCACGGCTGGAGTCGCGCGACCGACCACGAGCCGTCGCCCGCACGCCGATAGAGCAAGCGATCGTGCAAGCGATCGGGACGGCCCTGCCAGAGCTCGATCGTGTGCGGCACGAGGCGAAAGCCCCCCCACCGCGCAGGCCGCGCGATGGCCTTGCCTTCGAACGCCTCCTCCAGCGTGCGGCGCCGTGCCTCGAGCGCCTCCCGGCTCTCGATGGGCCGGCTCTGGTGCGAGGCCGCCGCGGACAGCTGGCTGCCGCGCGGTCGCGCACCGTGGTACGCGTCGCTCAGGGCGTCATCGACGGGCAAGGCCTGGCCCTCGAAGCGGATCTGGCGCACCAACGCGGGCCACCAGATGGTGAGCGCGGCGTGCTCGTTGCGCATCAGCTCGTCGCCCTTGCGGCTCTCGCGATCCGTGTAGAAGATGAGCCCCTCGGGCTCGAACCCCCGCACGAGCACGATGCGCACGGAGGGCCGCCCATCGGGCGTGCTCGTGGCCAGCGCCGCCTCGCTGCCGTGCACGTCGTCGCGCGGATGCTCGGCGTACCAAGCGAGCGCCTCGCGGTACCAAGCACCTGCGGCCTCCATGGCGTCGGACGGCAGGTCGCCCGCCTCGAGCGGACGGCCGTCGTAGTCGCTTCGCGGCCAAGTCGGCGACGTGCTCACGTGAGGGTCTCCGGTGCGCTGCGCACGCGGTCCAGGTCGCGCGCCAGCAGCAGGTACCCGACGATACCGGAGGCGGTCGCCAGCACCCCCGTCACGGCGAACAGCGGGCGCACTCCTGCGGCCTCGGCCAGCGCGCCGGCTCCGAGGCACGAGAGCGCCGTCATGCCCATGACGGTCACGTGGACGAGGGCGAACACTTTGCCGCGGCGGCCGTCGGGGACGTGGGCCTGCAAGAGCGTCGTACGGGCCACGACGATGGCCGGGATGAACAAGCCGTGGAGCAGGATCATTGCGACCAAGGCGCCGTAGTGGTCGAGCCACACGAACGGCAGGTACGTGATCCCGTCCAACATCAGGGCCACCATGAGAACGCGGCCCAGCGGCAGGTTCTTGCCGAAGCGCGCCAGCAAGAGCCCGCCCAGCAGCATGCCCAGCGCCATCGCCGCCTCGAACCACACCAAGTGCTGCGGGCCCAGTCCCAGCTCGTCCTTGAGCAACAACACGGGGCCCACGTAGGCCGGCCCCATCAGCGCGAGGTTGTTGGCGGCCGTCAGCAGGAGCAGCCCCAGGATCAGCTTGTCGCGGCGCGCCTCGCGCCAACCGCTCTTGACGTCGGCCCAGAGTGACGTCGCGTGGCGCTGCACGCGTTGGTGGCGCGGCAGGACGAGGGCGAACAGCGCCGCGGCCGAGACGAGGAACGTCAGGCCATCGGCCGCGATCACGGCCAAGACGCGATCGACCGAGTCGCTGCCACCGAGGCCGCTGGCCAACAGCATGCCGCCCAGCAGGAGGCCGCCCAGCGCGGCCGTCGTCGCCGAGGTCTGGAACGCCGCGTTCCAGCGCGCGAGGCTGCGCGGCCCCACGATGGTCGGCAACAAGGCGTCGCGCGCCGGCACGAACGGCGTCGAGAACGCACCCAGCAGGAACGCGACGGCGAGCAGGGTTGCGAGCGTCAGCGGGAGTCCCGCGTGCACGGCGAGCACGAAGCCGAACAGGAGGCCCGCCCGGGCCAGGTCGCTGGCGATCAGGATCCGCCGCCGATCCCCGCGGTCGGCCCAGGCTCCGGCCAGCGGCGCGAACAGCAGCACGGGCAGGGCCGTCGCCGCCATGGCCAAACCCACCGTGAACTTCTGGCCCGTGACCTCGGCGGCCAGCCATCCGATGCACGGGACGAACAGCGCGTCGCCGGTGGCCGAGACGAGCTGGCCCCACCACAACAACAGCACGTTGCGTCGAAACGGGTCGCGGGGGACCGCGGTCGCCGGCGTGTTCACCGGTCGGACACCGCCATCCACGGCGGCAGGTCCAGGACCACGGGCGGTGGCGGCGACTGGGCCCCCGGCCCGCTCCCGGGCGCAAGCTCGCCGGCGGCGCGCGCGATCCAGTACGCGAACAGCCAGTCGGCACGCGTGTACGTCTTGATGGGATCGAGGGCGGCCCCCGGGGGAGGCACGCGGGCCGCGTCCACGTGGATCTTCCATGCCCAGTCCACGATGCCGCGCTCGCGGATGTCCACGATGCGGCCCGTGCGCACCATGCGCGTGCCGGCGAAGGGGATCTCCTGCTCCGACATGATGTGGAGCGTGGCGCGGATCTCGTCGACGAGCGCGCGCCGGTCGAGCTTGGAGTCGGCCAGCAGCTGGCAGGCGCACGTGCCCGCGTTCCACCAGCCGCGCGTGGCAGCGTACAGCGACCGCAGACCGCGCCGCGCGTTGTCCCGCGCGAGGGGGTCGCCCCAGAGGGCGATGGGCGTGAGCCCCAGCGTGACCATGTTGACGTTGGTCATCGTGATCTGCTGACCGAGCCAGGTGTGCTGCTCGGGCAGGGCGTTGCGCCAGCCGTCGCGGTCCATGCGGTCCTTGCGCTTGCGGTACCACGGCTCGCCCGCACGGCTACCCAGCACGAGGAACGGCGCGTAGCCGATGGCGGCGAGCGGACCGTTCTTGATCATGGGCAGGTGCTCGACGGTCGGCCGCAGCTCCCCGAACTCGGTCTTGCCCCCGCGGCTGTTGCGCAGCCACATGTTGTCGCTGGCCAAGCGCTTGGCGATGACGCCCAACGTGGTCTCGGCGCGCGCGACGAGGGCCGGGTCGTCTACGTACATCAGGACGAGCGCGAGGCCGAACACCACGCCGACCAGCTGGTCGCGACTGACGTCGTCCTGGAACACGTAGCCGGGCATCGACGGGCTGTCGACGACGTTGCGCGGCCGCACGCGTCCGTCGGCCAAGCGCCCGGCCGAGCGACACAGTCGCCCCGGCGTGCCGGTCACGTGGGCCAGGAAGGAGAGGCCCCGGAGCAGGTGGTCCACCTGGGCCAGGGCATCGGGGTCCCGCGTGACGGACCAGCGGCACGCCTGCGCACCCAGGTAGCAGCCCGTCCAGATCGCCGCATCCGATACGGAAAGCACCTCGTAGGACAGGCCGTCGGGCCCCGCCCCTTGGCCGTGCTCGTACACCAGCAGGCCCTCGGGGGAGAGGTGGTGCCACATGCGCGCCTGGATGCGCTGGGCCTTGTCCCAGAGCATGGCGTCCGTGTTGCTCGGCTTGGGGCGGATGGGCCGGCCGGGCCCCGGGCCCGATTCGGCGGGGGCCGCGACCACGAGGGTGCCGAGGAGGGCGGTTACGAGCAACCAGGCAAGGGGCGTGGCGGAGCGCATGGCAAGCCGCCCACCCTACGCGGAGCCCCCCGCGCGCGAGCAGTCCGCGGGAAGCCCGCCGGGCGCAGCCTCGTCCCGGGGATAGGCTGGTGCGTCCTTCGGAGGAAGTGCGATGCGCAAGCTGTGGGCGAGGCATGGGGTCTGGGCAGCGGCACTGGCTGGCTGCTGCATGTTCGCGGGTCCCGTCGCAGCGCGGGAGAAGCCGCTGCCCGACACGTCGATGTGGATCGAGGCAGGCAAGGCGGGACGCATCCAAGAGGCCGCCGAGGGCCTGGGTCGCCTGCTCGCGATCACGATCAAGGACGGCGACCTCGTGCATCAGATGGCCGTCGAGGACGCCCTCGAAGAGGCACTCGAAGGTCAGGTGTTCGGCCTCGGAGCCGCCGTCTGGCAGAAGTACGCCACGGCCTTGGACGGCCTCTTGGCCCAGCTGGGCGACGTCGATGCCTCGCACCCATTGCCCCACGGCTATGCCCTGGAACGCTGCTACGTGGCGACGCGGCTTGGCAACGCGGAGGGGCTCGAGGCCGCGCAGAAGCTCCTGCGGCGCCGGGCCACGCAAAGGGGCAATGGCGAGTTCGCTGGACGAGTCGACGACTACGCAGACGGGCTCGCGGCCGTGGGTGCTGGTCAACCGGAGCAGGCAGGGAAGAGGTTCGGGCCTGTGTGGACGAGCGCAAAGAAGCACGACTGGACCCTGTTCGCGTGCCACGTGGGGGTTGAGTACGTGGCGGCCCTGGCGGCGACGGACGCCTCCAAGGCGCAGAGCCAGCTCGAGAGCTTCGCCGCTTGGTATCTCGAACCGTCGCGCAGCGGCCTGCGCGGCGGCTCGAACGGCTGGGTCGCCGCCAGGATGAAGGCCCTGCCGGGCGAGCTACCTGCGCAGTGGCAGACGCTTCTCGAGGCGGCTCCCTCCGCCGGGGGATCCGCAGGTGCCGCGGGCGGAGCTGGCGGCAATGCCGTGCGCCCGGGAGCACAAACGCGCGTGGCCGAAGTGCTGGAGCGCGCCAAGAGCAGCACGGTCCTGGCAGAGGTCACGCGCGGTAGCGACGGGTTCGAGATCCGCTACCCCTTCGAGCGGGCATTCCGCCAGAGCGCCGAGCCGAACAAGGGCGTCGGCGTGGACCACAAGGCCGAGTTCGGCATCACCTTGGCCATTGGCCACGCGGGCGTGCGCTTGGCCATGCTCGATCTCGTGGGCAACAAGGGCCAGCCCGGCGGTGCCAGCATGCCCAAGCCGTTCCAGCCCTTGTTCGAGCTGGCCCCAGGCGAGACGTGGACGCTCAAGGCCGACGGCAGCGTCACGATCAAGTAGCCCGTCGCCCCACGACGCGTTCGAGGAACGCCTGCGTGCGTGGATGCGAAGGGCGCTCGAGGACGTCGGCCGGGGTCCCTGCTTCCAGCACCCGGCCGTCCGCGAGGAACGCGACGCGATCGGCGACCTCGCGGGCGAACCCGATCTCGTGCGTGACCACCAGGATCGTGCGCTGGTGCTCGGCCGCGAGGTCACGGATCACGTCGAGGACCTCCGCCGTCATTTCCGGGTCGAGCGCCGAGGTCGGCTCGTCGAACAGCACGATCTCCGGGTCCATCATGAGGGCCCGCGCGATCGCCACGCGCTGCTGCTGACCGCCGGAGAGCTGGCGCGGCTTGGCCGCCGCCTTGTCGGACACGCCGACGCGCTCGAGCAGCGCGCGCGCACGCTCCTCGGCCTTCGCGCGGGGGCGCCCGTGGACCTGCACAGGAGCCAGCGTGAGGTTGTCGAGCGCCGTCAAGTGCGGATGCAGGTGGAACGCCTGGAACACGAAGCCGACGCGGCGGCGGAGCGGGAGCCACCAGCGCGAGCTGGGGTCCGCGGCCGGCCCGCCCAGCGGCACGTCCACGTCGAGCACCCGCAAGGTCCCCGCCTCGCGCGTCTCGAGGCCGTTGACCAGACGCAGGAGCGTGCTCTTGCCGGCGCCGCTCGGACCGAGCAGCGCCAGGACGTGGCCGGGCGCCACGTCGAGGTCGACGCCCTCCAACACCGCCAGCGGGCCGAAGCGCTTGAAGACGCCGGCCAGGTGGACGGCGGGCGGCGCCGTGACGTGCATCAGGCCGTCGCGCCGACCTTGAGCTCCATGACCTGGAACTGCGGCGACGACACGTGACGGTAGGCGATCTCGGGCAGCGTCCCGCTCTCGCGGACGAAGCGGCTCATCTCGGTGTACGCCGCGCGGTCCTTCATCACGTTCAGCTCGACGAGGCGACCCGTCGGGCCCGACGGCCCCACCTCCTCGTAGACCTCGTAGCGCTCGCTGCCGTGGGACTCCCAGTAGGGCTTGAGCTCGTCGCGCGCGCGGCGCAGGAACTCGTCCTTGTGACAGGGCTCGATGCTGAAGGTGACCAGGGAGAGGACGCGCGCCATGGCGGCAGGGTCGGGCTCCCGGGCGGGCGGGTCAAGCGGATAGGATGGAGCCATGCGCGCCGTGCTCCTCGTGGCGGTCACCCTGGCGGCGGCCGGAGGGCTGTGGCTGGCATTCCGCGGGAGCATCGAGCCCAGCCCCGAGCTGACCTCCCCCGACGAGGCCGATCCGGCGGTCGTCGAAGACCCTGCGCGCGAGGCGGCGATGCGCGCCACGGTCGGCACGCTGGCCGTCCGCGTCCGTACCGAGGGCGGTGAGGTGCCGCCCGGTGCGGAGGTCGGCTACGAGGCCCTGCACCGCACCACATGGGTCCCCGCCGGGAGGGACGGGGTGCGGACCTTCACCAACGTGCCCGTGGGCATCGTGCACGCCCTGGCGCGCGCGCCCGGCTACGAGACGGCACGCCAACGCCGCGACCTTCCGCCTGGCCTCGCCGACGAAGCCCTGCTGGTCTTGCGTCGGGCCCCCGGAAGCACCCCGCCGCCGCGGTGATAGCCTCCGATCCGTGAGCTCCGCCTCCCCCACGTCCTCCGATGCCGCGTTCTCCGAGCGCTACTTTCGCAAGGGCTTGGGCCTGCGCCAGGAGGTGCGCGGCCAGGTGGCCTCGGAGTACCGCTCCGACTGGGCGCAGGCCTTCCGCGACAGCGGCCACGTCCTGACGTTCGCACGCGGGGACGGCGCCTCCACGACCTTCCAGCTGGCCCGCGAGTGGGGCTTTTGCTACGGCGTCGAACGCTCGGTGGACTACGCGTACGAGACGCTGCACCGCTTCCCCGACCGGCGCATCGTGCTCACCGGCGAGATCATCCACAACCCGCGCGTCAACAACCGCCTGCGGGACCTGGGCATCCGCTTCCTCGGCGACGACGACGTGCCCGACGAGTCGGCCATCACGGCCGAGGATGTGGTGCTGCTGCCGGCCTTCGGCGTGGCGACGGTCCAGTTCGACGCGCTGAAGCAGAGCGGCGCCATCCTCGTGGACACCACGTGTGGCAGCGTGCTCAACGTCTGGAAGAACGTCGAGCGCTACGCCCGCGACGGCCTCACCTCCCTCGTGCACGGCAAGGCCAATCACGAAGAGACGCGGGCCACCGTCAGCCGCGCGGGCCTCTACCCGGGCGCGCATAGCCTCGTGGTGCTGGACATGGACGAGGCACGCCTCGTCGTGGACTACATCCTGGGCCGTGGCGACCGGGCCGCGTTCCTCGAGCGCTTCGCACCGCCCAAGTCGTCGCCGGGCTTCGACCCGGACCTGCACCTGGAACGTATCGGCGTGGCGAACCAGACCACGATGCTCTCCAGCGAGTCGCTGGCGATCGCCCGCGCCGTGGGCGAGGCCCTGCAGCAGCGCTACGGGGATGCGGACCAGCCCTCGCGCTTCCGCAGCTTCGACACGATCTGCAGCGCCACGCAGGACCGCCAGGATGCACTGGCCGAGCTCATCCAGCAGCCGATCGACGTGTTGCTGGTGATCGGCGGCTACAACTCGTCCAACACGGGTCACCTGGCCGAGATGGCCGACGGCATCGTGCCCGCGTTCCACATCACCGGCCCCGAGTGCCTCGTGGACGCCGCGCGCATCCTGCACAAGCCCATCCACCAGAAGGACGAGGTCCAGACGATCGGTTGGCTGAGGACCGACGGCGACCTGCGCGTCGGCCTCACCGCCGGCGCCTCCACGCCGGACGTGATGGTGGGCGCAGTCCTGGAGCGGCTGCTCGAGCTGCGCGGACATGCCGAGCCGTACCAGCCGGCGGGTTCCGCCGACGCCTGATCACGTCTTCAGGCGCGGGTCGAGCGCGTCGCGCATGGCGTCGGCGAGCAGGTTGACCGCGAGAACAAGACCGAACATGGCCACGGTCGCGGCGGTGATCTGCCACCAGACGGACGGCGTGCGGATCAGCTCCTGCGCACCCTGGCGGATCATGGCGCCCCACGAGGCCTCTTCGGGCTCGAGGCCCAGGCCCAGGAACGAGAGCACGACCTCGAACTTGATCGCGCTGATGAACAGCAGCGAGAAGCTGACCAGCACCAAGTGGAATGCATTGGGCAGGACGTGCTTGAACAGCAAGCGGCTCGTGGGAAGGCCCAGGCTGCGACCGGCGGTCACGTACTCCAGCTCGCGCAGCTTGATGATCTCGCCACGCACGACGCGGCAGATGCCCACCCAGCTGGTGAGACCAACCGCGATGATGATCTGGAAGAGGCCGAGGGACAGGTCCAGACTCGTCCGGAAGAAGCTGGCGTTGAACCAGTCCTTGAGCTCGGGCTGCTGGCGGAAGACATAGGCGAACGCCAACAACAGCAGCAGGTACGGGATGCTGCTGATCGTCGTGTAGAGCCAGACGACGAGGTCGTCGACCCAACCGCCGAAAAAGCCGGCCACGGCCCCCAGCAACACGCCGATGAAGCAGGAGAGCGTGGCCGCAAAGAGCCCGATCCACAGCGCGGTCGTCGTCCCCCGCAGCGTGAGGGACAGCACGTCGCGGCCCTGGAAGTCGGTGCCCAGCGTGGGGACCTCGCTGGAGGCCAGCTTGCGCGCCGGCTCGTTGTCCTGGGATTTGGCGTACTCGGTCCCGGGCTCGAGGTGCTCCATGCCCCGACGCGTGGCCGCGTAGCCCGACGCGATCCAGCCGGCCTGGGCCGCGATGCCCACGTAGACGTAGAGCAGGAAGAGGACCATGCTCGCCATCGCCACGTGGCTCTTCTGCAGCCGCCGGCTGGCCTGCTGCCAAGGCCCGAGCGGCGCCCCGGGTGCCGGGACCGGGCCCCAGAGCGGCGGAGGCGCGGGCGTCTGGAAGCCCAAGTACGACCCGGCGGCCTTCGCGTACGCCCCCGGATCGCTCGCGCGCTGCAGATCCTCGTTGCCGGCCGCCAACGGGTACACGATCGCGCGGACGAGCAAGGAGCCGAGCGCCATCAGCGCGGCCAGCGGCCATGCGGCGATGCGCGCCGGCCACGCCAGGAAGCTCGCGCGGTACCTGTTCTCGCTGACGTCGCTCATCGCAGCCGCACCCGCGGGTCCACGAGCGCGTAGAGCACGTCGCTGATGATCGTGAAGAGGATATAGAGGATGCCGCTGTAGACGACCAGCGCCTTGATGACCGGGTAGTCGTTGGTCGTGACGGCCTCGATGCTGAGGTAGCCGACGCCGGGGATGCCGAAGAAGCGCTCGAGCAGCAGCGAGCCCACGAACAGGAACGGGAACGCGATCACGACGCGCGTGATGATCGGGATCATCGCGTTCTTGAGGATGTGCCGGAAGAGGATCGTCCGCGTCGGCACGCCCTTCGCCGCCGCTGTCCGCACGTAGTCCTTGCCCATCTCCTCCAGCATCACCGTGCGGAAGAAACGGACGTCGCTCCCGACGGAGATCGCCACCCAGATGAGCCACGGCAGGATCAGGAACACGATCCCGTGCAAGCCCGACTCGTAGCCGAAGACCGGCAACAGGCTCCAGCGGTAGCCCACCCAGTACTGCCCGAAGATGATGTAGGCCAACGACGACACGGAGAGCCCGGCTACCGCCGAGATCACCGTGAGGCGGTCCACGAGGCTGTCCCGGTAGAAGGCGCAGAGCAGAGCCAGCGCGATCGCGATGAGCGTGGCCAGGATGAACGCCGGCACGGTCACGCTGGCGCTGGGCCCGATGCCCTCCAGGATCAGGTCACTCACGGGGCGGTTCTTGACCCATGAGTCGCCGAAGTCGAGCGTGAACGTCTCGCCGAGGAAGCGCAGGTACTGGACGACGAGCGGCTTGTCGGTGCCCGTCTCGCGCCGGGCCTGCTCGATCTCGTACTCGCCGCCCTTCATGCTGACCAGCGCCTGGGCCGGGTCGCCGGCGGCCACGCTCAGGAGCAGGAAGGTGATGAGCGTGATCCCGATCAGCGTCGGGATCGCCAGCAGCAGGCGGCGGGCGATGTATCCAGCCACCGGCTACCAGGCCCGCCGCGTGTTGCGCGCGGCCCAGAAGGTCGTCACCACGAGCGCGAGGAGCACGAGCGAGGTCCAGACGATCGGCCAGGGGTTGGGCTTGCCGAGCCGAGCGCGTGCCAGGGAGCGTGCATTCTCGTCGACGCGGCAGTACTTGAAGTACTTGGTGGACAGGTCGTTGTAGCGGTACCCGTGTAGCCACGGGTGCACGAGCGTGTACATCTTGCGACGCACCCGGAACACCCAGACGCACTGGTCGGTCACGATCTCTTGCATGCGACGGTACATGCGATCCCGCTCGGGACCTGGCAGCAGGAGAGCCGCGTCCTCGTACAGCTTGTTGAACTCAGGGTCGTCGAAGTTGGTAGCATTGGATCCGGGGCTCTTGTTCGGGCCGTAGTACAGTTGGAAGAAGTTCTGTGCGTCCGGGTAGTCGGCCCCCCAAGCCACGCCCCAGAACTGTGACTCCTTGTTGCGCTGCCTCTTGAGCATGTCGGGGAATGACATTTGGAGGGCATCGATCTTCAACCCGATGTCCGCGAGATCGGCCTGCGTGGCCTGGAAGAACTGCAGGCCCGTCGTGCCGGCACTTACGTCTTGCGTCAGCCGCGGCGCCCCGACGCCGCCCGGGTAACCAGCCTCCGCCAGTACCCGACGCGCTCTGTCCAGGGCTGCCTCTCGCGTCTCACCCGGCTGGCGCAGCCAAGGATTGCGGAACTCTGGATCAAACTCCCGGAACTCCTCGAGGATCGGCCCCTGCACCGGGCGTGCGCGCCCCGTGTACAGGTGCTCGATCTGCCAGTTGACATCCGTAGCCAAGCTGATTGCTCGCCGCAGCGCTAGTCCCCGCTCCCCGGCTGGAGACCCGAAGTTGGGGTCCTCCATGTTGAAGGCGTCGTAGACGATGTCCAGGCGCTCGTCTTTCGTGAGGTTGATACCCTGTTGGATCAGCGCCTGGGTAAGCCCTCCCGTGCTGCGGTCGATAGCCTGATCGAAACTGTCCTTGGGAATGCCTGATCGGTCGAGATACCCGCTGAGAAAGTAGAGCCAGGCGGGCTGGTCCTCCTCGAACACGGTCGCGATCACTCGTGGGGAGAACGGCATGCGCTGACCTACGAACTCCTTCATGTCCGGCGTCCCGTTGGCGGGATAGAGATCCTGCCGGTAGGACTCGTTCCTCTCGAACACCAGCTTGTGTTTGAGGCGCGCAGGACGCTCGCCCAGGCGATACGGACCACTTCCCACGGCTTGGACGGACAAGTCGTCACCATAGAGTGCGACGGCTTCGGGCGGATACACCGAAGTGTAGCCCATGGTCAGGATCCACGGGAGCAGCGCGTAGGGCTTGATCAAGTGGATGCGGAGCGTGTGATCGTCGACGACCTCGAGACCATCTACGTCCGGATAGCCTTCGGCCTTGTCGTAGCGACTCCTATGCGTGTTCTTGGGAATCTTCGGACTGGCACTCGCTGCCGCGAACGCGTCCAGCCCGACGACGCGGTCCTTGAACAGCCACGTGCCATCGCTCCTGGACTTCGCATCCATCAGCCGCAGGATGTTGAACTTCACGTCCGACGCGACGACTTCCCGCCCGCGGCCCGCCGACTCACGGAAGCAAGTGTCATCGATGTAGCGAACGCCCTTGCGCAGGCGGATCGTGTACGTGAGTGCATCCTCGCTTACCTCGGGCATCGCCGCGGCGAGGCACGGCTTGAGCTCGAAGGTCGGGGAGTAGTAGTCGTACTCGTAGAGCTGGTCATACAAGTTCGAGATGCAGGTGTTGCTGTACTGGTCACTTCCGCGGATGGGGTCGAGGCTCTGCGGTGCGCTCGAGAGCGGCACGTGCAGCTCTCCAGGGAGCGCCCCGGGGTAGGGGTCGGCGCCGCAGGCGCCGAGCAGCGGCAGCAGGACGGCCGCCGCAAGCGGCAGGAGGCGCCGGGCGCAGGTGTGTCGTTGCAGGCGCCCTCGACCCATCGCGGCGGAACGTACCGGCGCGCACGGGCGGCCGCAACGTGCAGGATCCGATCGTCGGCCCGCGGTGGCTGACAAGCCTTCCGCAGGGCGCCGCTCCGCCGCTACCCTCTAGGCATGCTGCTTCCCCTTCTCGTGATCGCCGCGGGCTTGGGCCTGGGCGCGCTGGGCTGGCTCTACGGCCGCCTGGCGGGACGTGAACGCGACCTGGCCCAGGGCATCGGCAGGCTCCAGGAACACATCGAGGCCGCACAGAAGAGCCTGCAGCAGCGCCTGGAGGCGTCCGCCGAAGCCGCCGACCGCGCCACCGAAGCACGCTTGGCGCCCCACGCGGCATCGCTGCGCACGCTGCGCGCGGACCTCGACCGCGCGCTGCCGGGTCTCGAGGGCGCCGGGAGCCGGCTGGAGGGGCTGGGCGCCGAGATCCAAGCCCTCGAGCGGCGCGTCGCCGAAGGCGGGCGCAGTGCCACGGCGGCCGCGACGGAGGCGGCCGCGAACGCCGCGCGCCAGGCCTCCGAGGACTTGCGCAAGGCGCTCGCCGGCCTCTTGCAGCGGATGGAGACACTCGAGAAGCGCGTCGCCGCGGCCGAGGTCGTCCCGGCCACGCGACGTACCGAGCACGCAGCGCCGCCGCGGGCGGCGCCGACCCCCGCGACGACCCCCACGACGACGCCCACGACGACGGTCGGGGGCGCTCCGGCCGGACGTGCCGACCTCGCGTTCTCCGGGGCCACGCCCGTCCCCGTGGCCGCGCCGCCGCGCACGGTCTCGACGACCTCCCCCACCGAGGAGGACGCAGGCACGCCGGAGTCTGGCCTGGGCTGGATCCTGCTCGCCGTGGTGGTCGTGCTGGTGCTCGCGCTGCTCGCGAACTTCGGCTGATCCTCGTGCCGGGCTACCGCCCCGGCTCGGTCATGTGGCGCAGGTCGAGCACCTTCTTGAGCTCCGCCGGGGGCAGGAGCTTCTTCTCTTCGGCCAGCTCGCGGATGGTGCGGCCGGACTGGTAGGCCTCCTTGGCCAGCTTGGCCGCCGCGTCGTAGCCGATGTGCGGGGCCAGCGCCGTGCCCAGCATGAGGCTCTGCTCCACGATGCGCTCCACGCGCTCGCGATCGACTTCCAGGCCGCGCACGCAGCGGTGGTCGAAGCCTTCCACCGCACCGGCCAGCACGCGCACGCCGTCGATCAACACGTCCCCGAGCAAAGGCAGCGAGACGTTCAGCTCGAAGCTGCCCGAGGCGCCGGCGATGTTGACCGTGGTCACGTAGCCTTGCACCAGCTGGCAGGCCATGATCAGGCTCTCGGCCATCACGGGGTTGACCTTGCCCGGCATGATCGAGCTACCCGGCTGCACGGCGGGCAGCTTGAGCTCACCCAAGCCGCAGCGCGGGCCCGAGCCCAGCCAGCGGATGTCGTTGGCGACCTTGGTCAGCGCGGCCGCCGCGGCGCCCAGCGCCCCCGCGAAGAACACGCACGCCTCGCGGCCGCCCTGCTGCTCGAAGTGGTTGCGCGCCTCACGCAGCGGCAGGCCCAGGATCCTGCCCAGGTGCTGGATCGCGAGCGGCGGGAAGGCAGGGTCGGTGCCGATCCCCGTACCGACGGCCGTGCCGCCGAGGGCGACTTCGAGCAGACCGTCGTAGGCGAGCGCGATGCGCTGGCAGGAGTGGGCGACTTGCGCCGCATGGCCGCGGAACACCTGGCCCATGCGCACGGGCGTGGCGTCCTGCAAGTGCGTGCGGCCGACCTTGACGACGTCGTCGGAGGCATCCGCCAGCTTGAGCAGCGAGCTCGCGAGGTCACCCATCGCGGGCAGCAAGCGCGTGCGCACCAGCCGCGCCACGCTGACGTGCAGCGCCGTGGGGATGACGTCGTTGCTGGACTGCCCGAGGTTGACGTGGTCGTTGGGATGGACGGGCTCCTTCTGGCCCGGCTTGCCGCCCAAGGCGACGTTGGCCATGTTGGCCAGCACCTCGTTCATGTTCATGTTCGACGAAGTGCCCGAGCCGGTCTGGAACACGTCGATCGGGAACTCGGCTTCGTGGCCGCCCGCAAGGATCGCTTCGGCCGCCTTGCGGATGGCCTTGGCCGTCTTCGCGGGCAGGAGCTTCAGCTCCTGGTTGGCCTCGGCGGCGGCCGCCTTGATCGCCGCCAGCGCATGCAGGAACTCGGGCGGCAGGGGCCGGCCCGAGACGCGGAAGTTGTCCACGGCGCGCTGGGTCTGCGCGCCCCACATGCGCTTGGCAGGGACCTTCACATCGCCCATCGAGTCGCGCTCGGTGCGCATCCGCTCGGCCATGGTGTCTCCTACGCGTGTCCTGCGGGCTACTGCAGCTCGGCGAGGATCGCGTTGACGACCGACGGCGCATCGACCGGCAGCACGTAGCGGCGGGTCGGGCCGGTGATCTGCTTGTCGCTCTTGTCGGCCTCTTCCTTGATGGCGAGGCCCGCGAGCACGATCGGCAGCTGACGGGTGGCGCGATCGGCGCGGAGCTGCTGGCCGGTGTGGCGGCCGCGCTCGGGCTGGTCCTGCATGTCGACCACGATCAGGTCGGGGCGGAAGTCGCGCAGGTTCGGGGCGAGCTCGTTGCTGGTCTCGGCCGTGCGGATCTCGTGGCCCGCGGCCTTCAAGGCCTCCCCGAGCACGGCGAGGCGCGCGGCGTCGAAGCCGATCAACCAGACGTTGCGCGAGAGGCGCGGGGCCTTGGGCGTGCGGACCTCGCTGACCGGGTCGCCGGGCTTGGCGGTCTGGCCGTGCGGCTTGATGCGCGGCCGGGGCTTGGCCTTGGGCTTGGTCATCGGGCTCCTCCGCCGGGTCCGACGCGGCCCTCCGAGGGGGTGGGCGGCGAGCGGGCGCCCGGGCGCGCGGGAACGGCGGAGGGTAGCAGCGCCAGGGCCACCCTCCCGAGCGATGCCGGGGGCGCTCCCAGGTGCTTGGCCCCCGGACGGGCGGGTCAGCGCAAGCGGGCGCGCCACGGGGCCGGGAGCATCGAGAGGGGCACGGCCAGGCCCAGCACCTCCAAGTCGCCGAGCGTCGCCGCCGGGACGCCCAGGAGGCGGCCCTCGGCGTCCGTCAGCATGCCGCCGCTGTGGCCGGGCCCGACCCAGGCGTCGGTCTTGATCCAGCGCAGGGTGCCGGCGGCATCGGCCTCGAGACCGGCGACCACGCCCCGGCTGAGCGTGAGGGGGGTCCGGTTGCGCTCCGAGCCGTCGGCCGGATAGCCGTAGACCGTGACGGGGGCGCCAAGCTCGAGGGCGTCGGGGTCGCCGAGCTCGATGAACGGCAGCGGCTGCGTCGCGTCGAGCGACCGACCGAACACGTCCCGTTCGATCTTGAGCAACGCGAGATCGAGCTCCTCGTCGCTGTCCACGAGCCGGGCCTCGAAGGCGTGGACGGGGGGCCGGTCGGTGCGAACCGGGAACGCGATCAGGATGCCTTCGTCCTGCAGCGGTCCGTCGTCTTCCGGCTGCAGCACGTGACGGCACGTGAGGATGTAGCCGTCGGGGGTCAGGCAGGCGCCGCTGCCGCCACTGCCATCGTCGACGGTGATCTCCACGCACGCGGCCTGGCTGCGCGGCAACGGCAGGCCGCTGCGACGGCGTCCGGGCGGCGGCCAGCCGGCGGGCAGCTCGGGCATGGGCGGCTGCGCGATGTCCCACGCCACTTCGAAGTCGGTCGGGTCTTCGTACGGGTCCGGCGACGTCACGGCCATCCACAGGGAGCGGGCCGCGGGAAGCGGGGTCCCCCACGACCAGACCATCCGCTCGTCGGGGCGCGGCGAGAACGAGCGCGCGAGGATGGAGCCGTCCTCGGGGCGCACCAGCATCAGGTCCAGGGCGCCGGTCGACTTCCAGACCTGCGCCCCGAGCGAGCTGGCGCCTGCCGGGACCTCGATGCGGTACCACGCCGTGGGCGCGCTGTCGGGCTCGACGTGGCCTCGCACGAACGACCCGCGCGTCAGCGTGGCCGCACGCACGTCCTCGACGGGCTCGCGGCTCCACGACACGTCGAGCTGGACACGCACTTCCTCGACGTCGTCGATCAGCTCGGTCGTGAGGTACCAGGTGCCCGCGGGCAGCTCGCGCTGCCCCCCCGCCACCACGATCTCGTTCTCGTCCAGCGAGATGGCGTACCAGTCGGCGTCCACGGTGCGTTCGTTGCCGGGCTTGCCAGCCGAGAGATAGAGGTCCACGTCGACGGCCAGCTGCGGCGTGGCCCTCACGCGCACGCTGCGTGTGCCCGCGGGGACGTCGAACGCGACATCGTCCGACGAGCTCGCGCCCTCCAAGAGCACATGGGTCGAAACGGCGCCCTGCGTCATGCCTTGCGGGCTGCGCAGGCCTACGTGACGGACATCGGCGTCGCTGCGGATGGGAGAGCCCAGGGTGAGCGTGGCATCGGCATCATCCACGGGCTGGGGAGCTGAATCCTGCAAGGGACGCGTTACCGACCACCCAAGGACCTGGAGCTGGCGCGCTTCGGGGTCGTCGAGCTTCAGGCGGCCTCCGCCGCGCTGCACGCGACGCGATGTCACCAGCTCGCCACCCGCGCCGCGGAGCTCGACCGTCAGCTCATGGGCTCCCAGTCCCGTTGGCGTCGGCAGGTCGTTGGGTTCGGTGATGTGTTCTCCAAGGGGCAGCCGACCTCCAACTCGTAGCTCTGCCTCGGTCAAGTACGGCCGCTTGGACTCCGCGTCCGACGCCCACACCTCCAGCACACGCCCGGCCCAGGCCTCCGTGCCCACTCGGCACGCGGACAGCTCCTTCGCCTCACCCGGCAAGATCACGTCCGCGTACGCACCCGGTGTGACACGCAAGAACGTCTGCACGTCCGTCGCATGCGATGACGTGTCGAGCTCGATCCAGGCAAACCAGCGGCCCGGCGCAAGCGGTCCTTCGACCTGCAGGTGCTCGAGGCCCGAAGTGGTGCGCGCAACGACCTCGGCCTCGCGCCGCGGGTCCAAGCCGAAGGGGCGGCCACGGCGCAGGTAGACGTCGACGTCGGCCTCGAGCTCGGTCGCGGCGACGACGAGATCGAAGCGTGTCGCTTCGGCCGGTACGTCGTACGCGAGCCGGAGGTGCGGAGCTCGCCGGCTCAAGCGCTTGGCGGGAGCCAGGCCCTCGGGGAGGAGGACGCTGTCGCCCGTCGAGTCGGGCGCCGCATGCGCCTCCCGACGGGCCGTCGTCAGGCCGGCGCCCGCCAGCAGGACCACGGCGAGGAGAGCGACAGAGCGGCCTGCGATCCGCGCGTGAGGGTGCCTGTGCATCCCATGAGGAGGCCAGCGGCTGGCGCCCGTGTCCACCCCCGCACGCGGCCGGGTACCGTGGCGCGCATGGAACGCTTCCTCTCGCTTCTGCTCGCCTCGGCCCTCGGTGGAGCCGCCGGGGGCTTCGTCATGCACTTGGTCGGTCCCGCGCGGGGCGGCGGCAGCGACGTGGCCGCCGGGGCCTCCGAGGCGGAAGCCAAGCGTCTCGGTGAGCTCCTGTCGGGCATCGAGCAGCGCATCGAGGCCCTCGCCAGCGAGGGCGGCGCCGCAGGTCGCCCGGGCCTGCGCGGCGCCCCGCCCGGGCGTCCCCTCGCCCCGCGGCCGGGCGAGATCGACGAGGCCACGCTCGAGGTGCTCTCGGCCAAGCTGGCCGAGCGGATGGAGGACACGGTCAAGAAGGCCGTGAGCGAAGCCGTCGAGAGCGGCAGTTCGGACACGCCGCGCCGCGAGCGCCGCAAGCGCGTGTCGCTGGCCGAAGCGGCCAAGCAGCTCGAGCTCTCGACGACGCAGGAGGAACAGCTCCGCGAGCTCTACGGGGAGCTCGAGAACGAGGTCTACACCATGCTCGCGGGCAAGGACGGCGACCCCGAGGAGGTCCGCCGCGACGTGCAGACGGCCAAGGACGACCCGGCCAAGACCATGGAAGTGGTCGGCAAGTACATCCCCAAGGCCATGGGCAACCTCGGTGGCTTCATGGCCCTCGAGGTCAAGCGCCAGCAGCGCACGAACGAGATCGTCGGCCCCGAGAAGGCCGACCGCATGCGCCGCGAGTTCTCCATCGAGGAACAAGACCCCCTCGGCATGGAGGGCGGCTTCAACTTGCGCGCGGGGAGGTAGCGACGCTACCGCCTGTCCTCCGCGTGACGCAGCAGCGCGGCGACGAGGTGCTCCTTCTTGTCACGCGCTTCCAGGCGGTAGATGCCGGGGCGCTTGGCCTCGAAGCGAAGCGTGGGACCCAGGCCCGGTGAGTACGTGCCCGCGCCGTAGGCGCCACGCGTCCCGACGACCTTCCCGTCGGGTCCTACGACACGCATGCTGACGCCGCTCTGCGGCGCACCGCGCAGGACGAAGAGGTAGTCCCAGCCGGGCATGCACGCGCCAAGCGCCACCAGCTTCCAGTCGCGCGTGAGCTTGGCCTTGACCTCGGGGTCCACGCCCGTGCCCATGTGGATGGGCGCCCCGCCCAGCTCGGCCCGATCGAGCAGCTGGACGTCGGCCGTGGGCGCCGGCCCGCGGATGCCGATGAAGCGATACGTCCCGGCGTGGTACGGACGGAACCACGTCATCCCCGCGTCGTAGTGCGTGCGCGCTCGCTGCTCTTGGCCCATGCCCGTGGCGCTCACCCAGCGGTCGCCCCGCTTCATCTGCACGAAGTACGGGTTCTCCGCGGCCTCGGGGATGTTCACGAGCACGAGGTCGCCGGGGCGCGCGCGCACCACGGGAACCGGGCCCTCGACGAGCACCGCGCTGGGCTCGGGCTCGGGGACGTCGAGCACCGGCGGATCGACCGTCTCGCCTTCCTCCAGACGCCGTAGCTTGACGCCGTACGAGCCGCCGCCATCGAACGTACCGCGCACCTCCAAGCGCAAGGGCGCTCCTGCATCGGCGGCAGGCGGTAGCGGGTCGGGGGCCACGAAGCGCACGGGAGGAAGCGGCCTCAGCGCCAGCGCCCCCTGCTCGCTGTCGCCGAGCACGTCATCGGTCGACGCCAGGACGCGCAAGCGCACGCGGCCGGCGCTGCCCTCGGTCGGCGTGACCTGGTAGGCCACGCCGGGCTCCACTGCGAGATCCCACGTGTTGACCTCGCCGAGCAGCAGCTCCCCCACCCGCGCCGTCTCCTCGTCGGGGACGAGCACGCGCCTGTGCGCCACGGTTGGGACGTCCCCGGGACCGAGCGTGGCGAAGCGCAGCTCGGCGCGGCCCGTGAACGCGCTCAGACCCTGCACACGAACGAGCAGGCGCTCGTCGCGTACGGCCTGCCAGACGTGGCGCGCGACGCGCTCGTCGTCGGAGGTGACGCGCGCGAACGGCTCTTCACCCTCACGCCCGAGCGCCAACACGGAGCGCGGCAAGGTGACGCCGCGGACCTCCAAGCGGTACCGGCAGCCGGACAGGGCCACGATCTCGAACGTCTGCGACTCGCCGGGGCGGCCGATCTCGAACGTGAGGGGCCGATCGTCGGCCTGGAGGCGCACGGGCCCGCGCGGACCCGCCAGCAACGGGGGGGCCAGTGCCGCCAGGGCGATCCCGAACGCGATCCATGGAGCCACGCGAGAACGTCGGCGTTCGCAGGGGTAGCGTGGGCGGGTCTCCCCCGCCACGGAGCCCGCAACCCCATGCGTCCGATCGTCCATGCGCTCCTCGTCTGTCGGGACCTCGAGACGGAGCCCGACGGCAGCCTCACCCTACGAAACGTCGTGGAGATCGTGCCGGCGGAGGCCATCCCCGGCGAGGTCGGGCCCTTGGTCTTCGTGGCGTTCCTCCGCGGCATGCCCGCAGGCGCGGGCGAGGGCGCCTTCGTGCTCCATGTCGGCGGCGCCGAGCAGCCGGGAGGCGCCCGCCTCCCCCTCAAGCTCGACGTGCCCGCGGCGATGGCGGGTCGCCAGCTGGCTGTGCACGTTCGCCTGCGGGCGCTCCCCGTCGAGCAGGCGGGCTGGTTCGACCTCGGCTTCGAGTGGGCCGGCGAGATGCTTGCGTCCACACGCTTCGCGGTCGGCACGCGCGGCGGACCCTCCTCCTGACGCGAGCCTGCGAGCGACGCCGCGATCCGCTACCCTCCGCCGATGCGGCACAAGACGACCATCTTCATCTTCTTGGCCATGGGACTCGGCGTCGTCGTGGGTCAGCTCCTGGTTGGGGCGCCCGATACGGCACGACGCTGGTTCGACTTGATCGGCACGCAGGTCTTCGTAGGCGGCCTGAAGATGCTGATCGCCCCGCTGATCCTCTGCAGCATCGTGGCGGGCATCACCAGCCTCCCGAGCTTCTCGGACGCGGGACGCATCGGCGGCCGCACGTTGGCCTACTACATCACGACCACCACCGTGGCGGTGATCATCGGACTGGCCCTCGTGTTGATCCTGCGGCCCGGGGACTCGGAGAGCGCGCGGGGGATCGGCGAGAAGCGCGCCCAGCGGCTCACGGAGCTCGCGGCCACCTACGAAGCGGAGACGGGCAAGGACCCCCGGGCCACCGCCAACGTGGGTGCGTATCGCGTCTGGCTCTACCAGCAGGAGGGCGAAGCTCTCGGCAAGTCCGACGCCGCCGAGCTGTATGCCAAGGTCGCCAAGGGCCACTCGCGATCGAGCTACGAGATGTTCACGCACGACATCGTGCGCCCCCTGTTGACCAACCCCTTCCAGTCGCTGAGCGAGGCCAACAGCCTGGGGATCATCCTCTGGTCGATCCTCTTGGCGCTGGCCGTGATGGCGGTCGGCGAGCCCGCTCGGCCGCTGATCAACCTGTTCCAAGCGGGCAACGAGGCCATGTTGAAGCTCGTCGGCTGGTTCATGAAGCTGGCGCCGCTGGCCATTTTCTGTCTCGTCGTGTCCCTCGTCTCGCAGCACGGCTTGAGCGTGTTCGACACCCTCGGAGGCTACTGCGCCACCGTGATCGGCGGCATCGCCATCCATGTCCTCTTCTTGTTGTTCCTCGTCAGCGCCATCGGTCGCATGTCGCCGCTCAAGTTCCTGGGCGGCATCCGCGAGGCCTGGAGCGTGGCCTTTGCCACGCGCTCCAGCGCGGCGACGCTGCCGATCACGATGCGCTGCGTCACGGAGCGCCTGGGCGTGCGCCCGCGCGTGGCCCGCTTCGCCCTGCCCGTGGGCGCCACGATGAACATGGACGGCACGGCGCTCTACGAGGGCGTCGCCGTGATCTTCTTGCTGCAGATCTACGGCGGCATGGACGACGTGGGCATCGCGCTGACCGCGGGCGTGACCTTGGTGATCTTCATCACGGCCGTGCTGGCATCCGTGGGTGCGGCGGCGGTACCGGACGCGGGCCTGATCACGATGGTGCTGGTGGCCGACGCGGTCCACCTGCCCGTCTACTACATCCCGCTGATCTTCACCGTGGACGCGTTCCTCGACATGTTCCGGACTTCCACCAACGTCATGGGCGACGCGGTCGGAGCGGTCATCGTGGACCGCTTCGAAACGGACGCGCCTCCCGAGCCGTCACCCGCAGCAGCCATGGCCTAGGCCTCCTTCACGGCCGCGCGAGCCGCACGTCCAGCCGCGTCGTGCCGGCCCCCTCCTGCACGAGCACGGTGGCGAACCCCTCCGTGACGTCGGCGTAGCGGCTCCACTCCGGGGGCACACGCACTTCGTAGGTGCCAGGGGCCAGGTCCTCGAACAGGGCCGCGGTGCCCGTGCCCGCGAACGCGAGTCGCCACCACACGTCGCCGGGGCTGCGCACATGCACGTTGAGCAGCGGACGCAGCTCGCCCGTCGCGGTCAGGGCGCGGATCTCCAAGCGCTCCGAACCGACACGCTCGGTCGCGGGCATCTGGAGACGCACGTCGCTGCGGCCGGCGGGCAGGTCCACGACGCGCGCAAGCCCGCGCTTGTAGTCCCGGACTTGCCAGCACCCCGGCACCAGGGGCCTGAGCACGGCTTCGCCGCGCGCGTCCGTGCGGGCGTGGGCCCAGTCGATCTCGTCGGGTGCCGTCGCCTCCCGCACGAACGTCAGCCGATGGTCGGCCAGGGGCTCACCGTCGGCATCGAGCACCTCGACCTCCACGAGCGCGGCCCCGTCCTCGTGGCCGAGGTCCAGCACGAGCTCGCTGCCGCCCTCCCCCACTTCGGCGTCGAACACCTGGCGCGACCACTCCGTGCGCGGCACGAAGACTCCGCGGTACCGACCCGGCGGCAGGCGCCCCGCCCAGCCCGAGGCTCCACGCAGCTCGAGCGCGTCGGTGATCGGCACGCTCTCCCGAGGATGTCCGTGCTCGTCGAGCGACCAGAGCATGAGGTCGCCCGGAACGGCCTCGCCGCGCGGGGTCTCCCCGCGGACGGCGAAACCCACGACGTCGGGCAAGGTGAACTCCAGCTGGCTCGTGCCGCCGACCGCCAACGTGACGTCCTGCGGCGCGGGGGCGCCAGCGCTCTTCAAGCCGCGTGCATCGCTGACGGTGACGCGCAGCTGCACGTCGGCAGGCAGGCGTGCGGGCTCGGGATCCGCTCCCGCGAAGCGGAACCGACCCAACGGCAAGCCGGAGATCTCGCGCACCGTCACGGCACACTCGTCCAGCAGCTCGCCGCCGCGCCGCACGCGCGCAACAAGCCCACCCCGGGGCGCGGCCCGGGGCCCCAGCAGCAGCGTCGTGCGCGCATTGCCCTCGCGGCGCACGGGCTGGCTGACGGCCTCGAGCACGCGCCCCTCGGGATCCACGGACCGCGCCGCGACGAACCACGCGCGCTCGGTGGCCAGCTGCACGCCCTCCACGGACACGCGCCCTGCGGAGGCGTTCACCTCCGCACGAGCCAACGCGCGTGTGGCCAAGCGTCCATCCGCATCCATCTGGACGGTCGCTTCCCCGTCCGTCCCCGTGGCCCGCGACAGCGTGAAGGAGATCTCGTCGCGGCCGTTGCCGACGAACACCACCACCGGCGTGGCGAGGAGCGACGGCGCACCGCGTTCGCCCAAGACGCCCACGGATGCTGCCAGCTCGAGGTCCAGCGCGACGACGGTCCCTTCCGCACGGAGGCCCGTGCCCGCGGCTGGCCCGCTCTCGCCGGGGGCGGACGTGGCGCGCCCGTGGAGGCGGTGCTCCGAACCAGGGCTCGACGCATCCGTGGCGGGATCGCCCCCGCCGTGAAACGGCGGAGGCGACGGAGGCTCGGAGCCGCGCAGCGTGTTCACCACGTAGGTGACGCCCGCGGCGAGAGCCACGAGGAGCACGAGAACCGTCCACGGTGCTCGCGGCTTGCCTGTGCGATCGGGTTGCATGGATCTCGTCTCCTGTCTTCGCTGCGGCATGCGCCGCGTTCGCGCGCTCAGCGAGCGCCGCCGTGGGTGCTCTTCGAGCCGTTCTGGCCGCCCTTGCCCGCGTCGCCGGAGCCGTTGCCTTCCCCGCCGGCCCCGCCACCGCCATCCTTGCCCTTGGTCTGACCCGCGCCGCCGCGACCGCCGTCGCCGCCGTTGCCACCGCCGCCGTTGGGGTAGCCCCCCGGACCGCCGCGACCGCCCAGGCCGCCGTCACCGCCCTTGCCGCTGGGTGCGTTGCCGCCATGACCGCCGTGGCCGCCGTTGCCGCCGAGTCCACCGACCGTGCCTTCATGCGTTCCGACGCCGCCGGGGCCACCTGCGCCGCCGCGGCCTCCGGCACCTGCGTTGCGGTCCTCGCCGAAGGCGTCGCCGCCCCTGCCGCCGTCGCCGCCGCGACCGCCGGCCGGCGCATGGCCGTTCTCGCTCGGGCCGCCGCTGCCGCCCGGGCCGCCCTCGCCGCCCGCCGCTCCGGTGTCGCCGTTGCCGCCGGAACCGCCCGCGCCACCCGCGCCACCGCTCATGTCCCAGCTCTGGGCGTCCTCGCCCGCTCCGCCGCGCCCGCCGGCAAAGCCTGGCAGGCCGGTCGCCGGCCCGTCCGAGCCGTTGCCGCCGCGGCCGCCATCGCCGCCGTTGGGTCCGCCGCGGCCACCGCGCCCGCCGGCGCCCACGGGCCCCTTGCGGCCGCCATCGCCGCCATCGCCTCCCTCACCGCCGGTACCGCCGCGGTCAGCGGGGTCGGCCGGTTCGCCACCGGTCCCGCCGTCACCACCCGTTCCGTGTCGACCCGGCTTGCCCCCCGGGCCCCCGCGGCCGCTGCCGGCTCCGCCATCGCCCCCCTGACCGCCCTTGCCCGCGGCGCCGCCGGTACCACCTGCGCCCCCCGTGCCGCCATCGGGTGCGCCCTTGCCGCCGTCGCCACCGCTGCCCGTGGGTCCCGGGGCGTTGCCGCCGGCGCCCGCCTCGCCGCCGGGGCCTGCATCGCCCCCGTCACCGCCGCTGCCGCCCGACGGGCCGCCGAGCCCGCCCTGGCCTGCGTCGGGGTAGTCCTCGTTGCCGTTGCCGCCGTCGCCGCCGTTGCCGACGCCGCTGGCGGCGCCGCCGCTGGTGGCGGGCTGGGTGGCCGTGGCGTCGGCGCCAGGCTTGCCGTCCGCGGCGCTCGCCGGAGAGGCCAACAGCAGGACGCTCGCTAGCGCCGCGCACGAGAGCGGCAGCACGTGGGAGAAGCAGCTGGATCGCATGGGAGAAGCTCCAGGGGCAGGACGAAGGAGGCTGTGGGAGAGTGGTCGCGGGCGCCCCGGGGCCCGCCAACCACCAGCCGCCTCGCCGCTACGTGGCCTGAGGTCACGGGCTGGATGTGCAACCGCGGGCTGACTGGCCCCGCGTGTGCGTGGTGCAATGGAGCTGCGGTGCCCGGGCCGCTCTTGGAGCCCTCCCATGCGCATCCCCTCCATCTCCCGCATCGCCTTCGTGGCCGCCACCGGAGGCGCCTTGCTGTTTGGCGCGGTGAGCGGCGCCGCGGCCGGAGACGACGATGGCCGTCGCGGCCACGCCGCCTTCGGCAACCGCACCACCGGCTCGCGCCGAGGCGGCGACTCCGGCTCGCCCGGCTTGCAGCCGCGCGCGCGGACCAGCCTCCCAGCCCCGTTCCAAGGGCCCTCGGGCGGATCGCGGCGGCGCAACGACGCGCCCTCGTCGAGCGGTCCCGTCATCGGCCACACGCGCGCGCGAGGCCTGTTCGGCACGACGCCCACCGCGCCGCGCTCGGGCGGCAGCCCGTTTTCGAACCGCTCGTTCGGGACGAATGACCCGGGTTCGCGGGTCCTCGGCGTTCGCCGGTCGGGCGGCGGCGCACTCCCCTTTGCGGCCTCCGGCGGGTCCGTCCCGAGCGGGGTGCCTGTGTTGCGTTCCGGGACACGCCGGTCCTCCGGCGGGGACACCTCGGCATTTGGCACGGTCACGACGCTGCCTCGCACCGGCATCGTCGGCACGCCGAGTGCGCGCCGCGTCCCGAGCCCGCGGACCTTCGGCGGCCACACGGCCACGCCTTCGTTCGGCGCCTCACGGGTCGTCGTAGGCGGGGGCAACCGCGTCATCGGCACCCGGCGCATCGGCACCCCGGGTCTGGCGACGCCTCCCGGCCCGGGCGCCGTGGGCTTCGGCGGAAGCGCGGGTGGCACGGCCGTCCCGTACGCGCGCACGGGCTCGCGCGTGGCCCTGCCGAGCAGCCGTGTGGGCGGTCTCGGCTCGACCCAGGTCGTGCGCAGCGGCATCACGCTGGGCGGCCATCGTGCCTACCCCACCGCTCGCGTGTACGGCGCCGCGGGTCCGCGCGCATGGCGCCTTGGCTACAACGTCGGCCGGCGACACGGCAGCGCCTGGCGCAACGGCCATGGCTGGTACCTCGTCGTGGCGGCATCGACGTCCTACACCTGGGACTGGTGCCTCGAGCCGGTGTTCGGCTACGGCACGGTGTGGGTCTCCGACCCGACGCCCTACGTCGTGGACCCCGTGTACGTGGGCGGTGCGCCCGTCTATGGCGGCGAGGGCTACTACACGCCCGACGGCGTCTGGGTACCGGCGGGTGAGGCCGGCCCGTACCCCGCACCGCCGGACGACGGCCAGGGCGGCTACTACCTCCCCGAAGGCACGCCCTACGAAGAGACGTGGGACCAGGGCACGCCCGGTCTCGAGGCCCCGCACGGGGTGGATCAGCCCGAGCCCCCCGCCGGGGAAGGCGAGGAGCTCTTCGCCAAGGGCGTCGAGGCCTTCCTCGACGGCCGTCACGCGGAGGCCGAGCTGACCTTCCACCTGCTCTCGCTGGAGCAGCCGGAGAACGGCCAGGTCTGGATGGCGTTGCTGCACGCCCGCTTTGCGCAGGGCGACTACGAAGCCGCCGCGACGGCGCTGAACAAGGCGGCAGCGATCGGTGCGTTCCCGCGCGGCTACCGCTTCGATCCCACCCCGCTCTACCGCGACGGATCGTTCCCGCAGCGACTGCAGGGCCTCGAGCGGCACCTGGGGACCTACCCCCGTCACACCGACGCGCTGCTGCTGCTCGGCTACTTCCAGGTCGCGCTGGGCCAGGAAGCCAACGCGCGCGCGTCGCTCGACCGCGTCTTGCTGCAGCGCCGCGCGGACCCGACCGCGATCCTGCTGCAGGAAGCCCTGCTGCCCGCGGAGATGCCGGACGCGGCGACCACGCCGGACGCGCCGCGGTGAGCGGGTCGTCGTCGCGATGACGCCCCGGGCGAAGCGAGTGCTTCGCCCGGGTGCCTTTCCAACCGATGCTCGGAGGCAGGGGCGCGCGTCGCCCCGGGAGCACGATACGGATGGCCCGACGCCGGTCCCGTCGCCGCAGCGGCCCCTCGTCGCCCGCAGCGGGTACCGGCACGACGCTCGTCCCGTGGCGGGAGCGCGTACGCGAGATCCTCGCCGCGCTCCGACGTCGCGCGCAGCGTCAGCACGGGCGCGCGTTGACGGCGTGGATCGACGAGCGCCTGGGCGAAGGTGCCACCGCGCGCGGCGGGAGCGATGCGGACCGGCTCCTCGATGACTGGATCGCGTGCCCGGGATCCGCGGGCGACGGGCGCTCCGTCGCCGGGGCGCACGCCGCGGAGGCAGTCGATCTCGAGCCGCTCGAGCGCGACCAGCTGAGGCGCTGGGAGCGCGAGCGGCGGCGCGGCGTGTTCTTGGTGCAGCGGGCCCAGCGGGACGCGCTCGAGGTCTGGGACCCGCTCGAAGGCGCCCCTCTCGTGCTGCACCTGCTGGATCGGCTGGACGCCCCGAAGGCCTCGTCGCTGCGCCGCGGCGCGGTCGTCACCGCCAGCTACCAGCCCTGGGTGGCCCGCCTCGTAGCCGTCGGCCCGGTCGAGATCTTCGAAGCCGACGATGCACTCGACCTGTTCCGCCGCGAGGTCCTCGCCGCCGGGCAGGCTTGGCACGACGCGCCGCCGCCGGCCCCGTCGCGCGCGACCTGACGTCGTCAGACCGCCCCAAAACGCAAGCAGGGCGACCGCCTCAAGCGGTCGCCCTGCGCGATGCGATCCAGGAAAGCGGGGCTCAGGCCTTCTTGGGCGTGAGCGTCCAAAGCTCCTTCTGCTTCTTGGCGAGCTCGGCCATCTGGTCGCTGAGCTCCTTGCCCTCTTCCTCGAGCTCGGCGATGTCGCGGTCCTTGCCGCTCTCGCCGCGGATACGACCCAGCTTGTCGTTGATGACCTTCTGGGCGTTCACGATCTGGTCCTGCTCGGTGAGGATCTTGAGGTGCTCGTCGACGACCTTGTCGAGCTTCTCCTTGAAGACCTTGCCAGCGACCGTCTTCATGGTGCTGAAGAGCTTGCTCGCCTTGAGCTTGCTGCCCTCGAGCACGGTCAGCTTGAGCGACTCGGGCTCGACCACGATCATGCGCGGCACGTCCTTGCCCTCGCCCTGGAGGACCGCGTCCTTCGCGACGTCGTCGGGGTGCATCTTGACGCGCCGGAAGGCCTTCATGCCGAGGGCGACCTTCTCGTCCTTGAGCGTGACCTCTTCGAGCTTGTCGAAGCCTTCGCAGCCGGCAGCCTCGTCGCACACGTAGATGATGATGGGCTTGTCGGTCCAGCGCAGGGGCGAGGCCGGAGCCTCTTCCGTGGTCTCGCTCGCCAAATCACCCGTGACGACGGCCTTCTGCTCGACGCTGATCGTCTGCACGGTCTCCCAGGAAATGCTGAGCTCCGCCAAACTGGCGGGCGAACGACCGTTGCATCAGCCGGCTTCGACGCCGCCGCTGAAGAGCGTGCCGAGGGAGAGCGCGAAGAGCGCCGCCCCGAAAAGCATCACGTTGCGCATGGGTACCTCTTCCTCCTCAGAAGGCAGCGCCGCGGCGATGCCATCGGGTATGTCTGCGGGCTTGGCGAGCCGCCTGCGGGATTGCCGCTCGCCCTTCCGATCCGTCCATCGGGACGATACATCCTAGCGTCGGGTTCCACCGGCGGCACCGATGCCAGGTGCTCGCGGCCGCCTCGGCGCCCCCGCGGCCCGGCGTTTGGGACTTGGGCCCCGGTCGGCCTTCTCCTCCAAAACCGGCGCGACCCCCGCGGGGGAACCCCACGGGGGCCGCCGGGCACATGCCTCGGTGCCGGGATCAGACCGCGGCGACCTTCAGGTCCGTCCAGAGCTGGGCTTGCTTCTCGAGCAGCTCGTCGCGCTCGCCGTGGAGCTTCTCCTGCTCGGAGCGCAGGCGCTTGGCCTTGCCCTCGTCGCCCTTCTCCTCGGCGGCGCTCAGGTCCTCACCGACCTTGAAGATGTCGGGGGCGAGCTTGTCCAGGGCCGCCAGGATCTTCTGGTGGTCCTTGACGAGCTTGTCGACCTTGACGCCGTCGAAGAAGCCGTCGGCGACCTTGCGCATCGCGGAGTACACGGGCTTGGGACCAAGCTCGCGCTCCTTGTCGAGCACCTTCGAGGTGGAGCGCAGCGGGTCGAGCAGGACGAGACGCGGATGGGCCTCGCCGGCGCCCGCCAGCATGGGCTCGCGCGCGGCGTCCTCCGGCGTCATGCGCACGCAGCGGAACGCACGGCTGGCCAGCGCGATCTTCTCGTCGACGAACGTCTCCGTCTCGAGCGAGTCCAGGAGCTCGTCCTGGCCCAGGTCATCGCAAACGAGCACCAGGAAGGGCTGCGTCCACTCGGGGGCCGGCGCGGCCTCGGCCTCGCCCTCTTCGGCGTCGATCGTGACGCCCGTGATCACACGCTTCACCTGCGTCAGGTGATGCACGCGCTGCCAACGGATCTCGAGTGCGCGGGCCGACTCGGGCGCGCGCGCCTTGCCATCGGGCGTCGTGACGCGACCGCCCCCGGCCACGCTACCAGCGCCTACGTTGCCCCCTCCGCGACCTGCGGAGCCGCCACCGCATCAACCGGCGTCGGCGGGGCGAAGGGATGTGGTCGAAACAGCCAGCCCGAGGGCGGCCGCGATGGCAAGCAAGGTGCGCATGGGATCGGAGTCTCCGTGCGAGGGGCCGCTCGGGAGCGGTCAGGCCGATCAAGCATAGCCCATGGAGGGCCCGCCCGGACCGTGGGGAAATCTGGGATCCGGGGACGGGAGCCCCGGGCCCAGGGCCCCGCGGCGCCGGACCCGGAAGGGAGGGGGAGTAGAGTGCCCCCCCGCCCGAGCCAGGCGGGCCGGGAGGGCATGGCCATGAAGCGCGCAGCGACGGGGTACCGACGGATCGGAGTCGTCTGGGTGGCCCTGGCCCTGGTCCTCGCGGTGGGCCCGAGCCTGCCAGGGGCCTCGGGGGCGGAGCCGCCCCCGGAGACGCTCCTCCTCGGCGATCCCGACGTCTCCGCCGATGCCCTCGTCTTCGCCTATGCCGGCGACCTGTGGCTTGCGCCGCGCGAAGGGGGCACGGCCCGGCGCCTGACGAGCGCCCCCGGCCGCGAGCACAACCCGAGGTTCAGCCCGGACGGACGGACCATCGCCTACACGGCCGAGCAGGACGGGCAGGCCGACGTGTACGTGCTGCCGATCGAGGGCGGGCGCCCGCGCCGCCTGACGTGGCACCCCGGCGGCGATCACGTCCTCGGGTGGACGCCCGACGGCGCCGAGGTGCTGTTCGCCAGCCGCCGGCACGGCTGGCCGCCGGACCCTGGTCTCTACGCCGTGCGCGCCGACGGGAGCCCGCTGCCCCGCCGCTTTCCCGTCCCCGGCGTCGGCCATGCCGATCTCGACCCCGACGGTCGCCGTCTGGCCTACACGGACCTGCGCGACGCGTTCCGCTCGTGGAAGCGCTACCGCGGAGGGCGCACGCCCGACGTGAAGGTGCTCGACCTCGCGACGAACGAGGTCGCGGCGGTTCCGCACGTCAACGCGTCCGACACGATGCCCGTGTGGTGCGCGGGCAACGTGTGGTTCCTGTCCGACCGCGACGGCCGCATGAACCTCTGGCGCCACGAGCCGGGCAGCGATCGCGTCACGCAGGTCACCCGCGCCACGCGCGACGACTTCGACCTGGCTTCGCTGGCCGCGGGCCCCGACGCGCTGGTGTTCGCGCAAGGGGGCGCGCTCCACCTCGTGGACCCGGCCACGCAGAAGGTGACCCGCGTGCGCGTCCACGTCCCCCACGACGACCTCGCCCGCCGCGCGCGCTGGCAGACCGTGTCCCAGCACACGCGCTCGGGTGACGTGGCCCCCAACGGGAAGCGCGCCGTGCTCGAGATGCGCGGCGAGATCGTGACGCTGCCCCGCGAGCACGGCGCGCCGCGCAACCTCACCCGCTCGACCGGCGCCCACGAGCGCGGGCCCGCGTGGAGCCCCGACGGCAAGCAGATCGCCTGGTTCTCCGACGCCTCGGGCGAGATGCGCCTCGTGCTGGCGCCCGCCGACGGGGATGGCGAGCGCACGGAGATCGAGCTCGAGGGCGCCGGGTTCTACGTGGACATCCGCTGGAGCCCGAAGGGCGACCGCATCCTCTACGGCGACAAGGGCAACGCGTTGTGGTTGCTCGATCTCTCCTCGCGCGAGATCCGGCTCGTCGCGCGCTCGCAGGGGTCGCTCGGCATGTGGCAGCCCACGGCGGCCTGGTCGCCGGACGGAGCGTGGATCGCCCACGAGGTCGCCGACCCGGCCACGGCCTTCACGGACGTGGCGCTCTACGAAGTCGCGACGGGCACCTCCACGATGCTGACGGACGGCTTCGCCGACGCGCACGAGCCGTGCTGGTCACCGGACGGAGCCTGGCTGTGGTTCCGTGCTTCCGTCGACGCAGGACCGCGGGCCTTCGGCCTCGACATGAGCGCGTCCACGGTGCGCGAGCACGAGGACAGCCTCTACGTGGCCGTGCTCGCCAAGGACGGCAAGCATCCCTTCGGACCGCGCAGCGACGAGGGCGGCCCGGCGAAGGCACGCGGGAAGGGCAACGACAAGGACAAGAGCGACGACCAGGACGACGACGGCAACGACAAGGACGACGACGACAAGGACGACGACAAGGGCGACGACGACAAGGGCAACGCCCGCAAGGACAAGGCCACGCGCGTCGACCTGGAGGACATCGGCCAGCGCATCGTGGCCGCCCCGCACGGGGGCGGCACCTACCGCAACCTCGTCGCGGTCGCCGACGGCTTGCTGTTCCTGTCGCGCATCGAGCGGGGGCGTACCGACCTGATGAAGCTCGACCTCGACGAGCGCAAGGCGAAGACCCTGGAGGAGAAGGTCGACGGCTTCGTCGCGAGCCCCGACCGCAAGACCCTCCTGCTGCGGCAGGGATCGCGCTGGAGCCTCTCAGGGCCTGACGCCAAGAAGCAGGACCGGCTCGATCTCGACGGCGTACGCGTGGAGGTGGACCCGGCCCTCGAGTGGCCGCAGACGCTGCGCGAGGTCTGGCGCCTGCAGCGCGACTTCTTCTACGACCCGGCGCTGCACGGCGTGGACTGGGACGCGGCGTGGACCCGCTGGAGCTCGCTGCTCCCCCACGTGCGCACGCGCGATGATCTCAACGACCTGATCGCCGACATGATCGGCGAGCTGTGCTGCGGCCACGAGTACGTCGGCGGGGGCGAGACGGAGAAGGCGCCCGACGGGCCGGCGATCGGCCTGCTCGGCTGCGACCTCGAGGCCATCGGACCCCGCTACCGCATCACGCGGATCCTCGAGGGGCAGAACTGGAACCCCGACCTGCGCGCCCCGCTGACGGAGCCGGGCGTCGACGTGCGGGAGGGCGACATCCTGCTGCGCGTCGACGGACGCGACGTCACCACGACCGAGAGCCTCTACGAGGCCTTCGCCGAGACGGCCAACCGCCCGGTGCAGATCGAGGTCGCCGGCACGGACGCACCCGACGAGGTGCGCACGTCGCTGGTCGTGCCCATCGCCGACGAGACGGCCCTTCGCCAGCGCTCCTGGGTCGAGGCCAACCGCGCCTACGTGGAGAAGGCGTCCGGCGGGCGCCTGGCCTACGTGTACATGCCCAACACCGGCGGCGCCGGCTTGGCCGCCTTCGACCGCGACTGGTACAGCCAGCTCGACAAGCAGGGCCTCGTGATCGACCTCCGCTACAACGGCGGCGGCAAGGTCGCCGACTACGTGATCGACGTCCTCTCGCGCAAGGTCATGTCGTGGTGGATGAACCGCGAGGCCTGGCCCAGTCGCTCCCCGTTCGGCACGATGGTCGGCCCCAAGGTGATGTTGATCAACGCGTACGCCGGATCGGGCGGCGACTGGCTGCCGTGGACGTTCCAGCGCCGCGGGCTCGGACCGTTGGTGGGCACGCGCACGTGGGGTGGCCTCGTGGGCATCTCGGGCTACCCGCCGCTCATGGACGGCGGCGGCGTCACCGCCGCGAGCTTCGGCGTGATGGACGAGAACGGCCAGTGGGCCGTCGAGAACGTGGGCGTAGCCCCCGACGTCGAGGTCGCCCCCACGCCGAAGGACGTCGTGGCGGGACGCGACCCGCAGCTGGAGAAGGCCGTGGCCCTGGCCCTCGAGGCCCTCGAGCGCGACGGCCCGCCACCGCCCCCACCGGCCTACACGCCGCCTACGGCCCGATAGAGGGTCGGCTACGACAGCGCGTCGCCGGCCTCGGACTCCGCGGGCAGCAGCGCGTCGAGCTCTTCGATGGCCTCGGGGCCGATGTGTACGGGGCCGACGAGCGAGGCCCCCTTGTCGACGCGCAGGTAGCTGGCGCGTACGGGACCGGTGACGCGAGCGTGCTTCTTCAAGTGCAGCGTGCCGAGCACGACGGCCTCGCCCTGCAGCACGCCGTCGATGTCGAGGTCGTCCGCGCGGATGGCGGCGTAGACGATCCCCTTCTTGGTGATCGAGATGCGGTTGGCGACCGGGTAGCGACGTACGGCCACGTAGCCCTTGACCACCACCGCTTCGGTGACGACGCGCTGGTTGCAAGAGGGGCAGCTGACGGACTTGGCCTCCGCCGCCACGCTCATCGGCGCGTTGCAGGACGTGCAGAGGATCCGTCGCTCACGGGATTCCGTGGGTCCGGGCATCGTGCGAGCAGGTCGCCGTGACGTCGGTGCGCCCCCGCCCTGCGGCGGAGGCGCACCCACGCAGCCGGCGAGCGGCTACTTGCGACCCTGGGCGGCCGCCTGCACCTGGCGCATGGCGGCGTCGAGACCGGTCTTGGGTGCGCCGGGCGCTCCCGTGCCGACCTCGCAGCGGCCGATGAACGTGGCGCCCTCCTTCACGACGAGCTTCTCGGCGCGGAGGTCGCCGGTAAGGCGCGCGGTCGGGTTGAGCTCGACGCGGTCGGCCGCCTCGATGTTGCCCTCGACATTGCCGTCGAGGATCACGCTGCCTGCCTTCACCTCGGCCTTGAGCCGGCCCCCGTTGTTCACGTGCACGTTGCCACCCGTCTGGATGGCGCCCTCGAACGCGCCGTCGATGCGCACGCTGCCCTGGAAGGTCAGCTCGCCCTTGAACGAGGCGTCGGCACCGATGACGGTGGGGCTGTTCTGCTTCGATTCGGACATGGGAGTCTCCTGGCCCTCGACGGACGCCGTGACGGCGACCTTGGACTGCGGCGCACGCTAGCAATGGGCACCCCCATGGCCGGGAGGGCCCCGCACACGGCCCAAAGCCCGGTTCGACGGCCGCGCAGGCTCGCGTGCCCGCAGGAAACGCACGATTTCAGCGGGCGCGGTCCAGCGCGGCTCGCTCGCCGGTCTGGACGCGCCAGAGCGCGGCGTACACGCCGTCGTGCTCCAGGAGCTCCTCGTGCGTGCCGGCCTCCACGGCCCTGCCTTCGAGCAGGGCGTGGATGCGATGCGCGTTGCGCACGGTGCTCAAGCGGTGGGCGATGACGATCGTGGTGCGCCCCACGCTGATGCGGTCGAGCGAGCGCTGGATGGCGGCCTCGGTCTCGTTGTCGACCGACGACGTGGCTTCGTCGAGCACGAGGATCGGCGGGTCCTTCAGCACGGCCCGGGCGAGCGAGATGCGCTGACGCTGACCGCCGGACAGCTTCTGGCCCCGCTCGCCGACGATCGTGTCGTAGCCCTGGGGCAAGGACGCGATGAAGGCGTGCGCCTCCGCGGCACGGGCTGCGGCCTCGATCTCGGCAGGCGATGCCTCGGGACGGCCGTAGGCGATGTTCTCGCGCACGCTGCCGTGGAAGAGGTAGACGTCCTGGCTGACCAGCCCGATCGCCCGGCGCAAGTCGCCGAGGTCGAGCTCGCGGACGTCGTGCCCATCGAGCGTGACGCGCCCCGAGCTCACGTCGTAGAAGCGCAGGAGCAGCTTGACGAGCGTGGTCTTGCCGGAGCCGGTAGGCCCGACGACGGCCGTCGTCTTGCCCGGTTCGAACACGAGGTCGAGGTCCCGCAACACGGCCTCGCGGCCCTCGCCGTAGGCGAAGCTCACGTCCTCGAGCGCCACGCGACCGGCGACCTCTTCCGTGGGCAGCCGACGCCCACCCCCCACGATGCGCGCAGGGCGGTCGATGAGCGCGAACACGCGGTTGGCCGACGCCATCGCCCGTTGGTAGAGGTCGAACGTCTCCCCGAGCCGCGTCAGCGGCCACAGCAAGCGCTGGGTGAGGAAGGCCATGAGGCTGAACGTGGCCACGGAGAGCCGGCCCTCGAAGGCCATCCAGCCGCCCCAGACGAGCGTGGCCGTGAAGCCGACCAGGATCACCATGCGGATCAGCGGCGTGAACGCGGCCGACAGGCGGATCGCGCGGCGGTTCACCTCGCGGTAGCGATCGCTTTCCCGGACCAGCCGCTCGACCTCGTGGCCCTCGCGCACGTAGCTCTTGATCGTGGCCATGCCGCCCAGGTTGTTGGCGAGCAGGTGGTTGACGTGGCCGACTTGGCGGCGGACCTCCTCGTAGCGCGGCGCGATGCGCTTCTGGAAGCGGAACGAGCCCCAGAGCACGAGCGGGACGGGCAGCATGGCGATCCAGGCCACTTGCGGTGACAAGGCGAAGAACACCGCCGTGATCACGATCGTCGTGGTCAGCGTCTGGAGGACGGCGTCGGCGCCGCCGTCCAGGAACCTCTCGAGCTGGTTCACGTCGTCGTTGAGCACGGCCATGAGCCCGCCGGTGCTCTCGTCCTCGAACCACGCCATCTCGAGGTCTTGGACGTGCGCGTACGCATCGCGGCGCAGGCCGTGCTGCACGGTCTGGGCCAGGTTTCGCCAGCCCACGTCGCCGATGTACTGGAACCACGACTCGAGCACCCACGTGATGACCGTGACGGCCGTGAGCACGAAGAACTGCTGCCGGGCGTCCTCGATGCCGAGCCACGCCCCCACGACGTTGGTCTCGGGCCGCGTGACGATGTCCACGGCCAGGCCGATCAGGAACGGCGGCGCGAGGTCGAAGATCTTCTTGAGGATCGACCAGGAGATCGCGCGGCGCACGGCCCCGCGGTGGCCCTCCGTGTAGCGCCAGAGCCGCGCGAGCGGACCGGACGGGGCCTTCGCTGCCATGGCGCTCCTCACCGCACGAACCAGACCCGGCGGATCTCGGCGCCCTCGCCCTCGTAGATGGCCAGGGCGCGGACGACGCCGCCCTCGGGATCGAGGCCGTGGACCTCTTCCTCGTCGGTCACGAAGCGTCCGTGCACCGCGCGGTGCACGATATCCGCGTGCAAGTCGGGGCGCGCCGCGAACATCGGCCCGTAGCGCTCGACGAGCTGGGCCCTGCCGCGGACGAACGGCTCGGCCTCCCCCAGGCGGTAGAGCTCGACGTCGGCGGCGAACCACGCCGCGAAGGCCACGACGTCGCGTGCGTTGTAGGCGCGCAGCTGCCCCTCGACGGCCTCGAGCGGCCCGACCGGTTCGCTCATCGGCGGCTCTTGCGCCCGTTCGCCGGGACGAGGCCCGCGTGGAACGCCCGGCCCGCGGGGCTCATCCGCTCGGCCTCGCGCGCCACGAGGTGGAACGTGCGGTCCAAGGACACGCCCTCCAGCTCGATGGCCACGAGGGTCTTGGCGGCCAAGTCGTCCTCGACGGCCAGGTCGGAGATGATCGCGGCGCCCAGGCCCGCACGCACGGCCGCCTTGACGGCCTCCGTGCTGCCGACGCGACAGGCCGTCGGCGTGTCGGCCGGGAGACCGGCCTTCGCCAAGGCGGCGTCGATGGCCGCCTGGGTACCGCTGCCCGACTCCCGGCGCACCATGGGCACGTCCGCCAGCCTGGCGACGGGGAGGGAGCGTTCCTTCGCCAGCCTGTGCCCCGGCGCCACGACGAGGTGCAACGTGTCACCGCCGAAGGGCGAGACCGAGAGCCCGCTCGCGTCGTCGGGCGGTGCACCGACGATGCCGACGTCGACGTCGCCGCCGCGGATACGCGCCACGATGTCGGCGCTGTCGCCGGTGTGCACCGTGATCTCCACGTCGGGATGCTCGGCGTGGAACGCGGCCAGGTGCTTGGGCAGGACGTAGACGGCGGGAATCGTGCTGCCGCCCACGTGCAGGTGGCCGCGCAAGAGCCCCACGATCTGTTCGGCCGCATGGCGGGCGTTGCGCTCGGCACGTAGCGCCTCGCGGGCGGGCACGAGGAGGATGTCGCCCGCCTCGGTCGGCATCGTGCCGGCACGGTCCCGCTCGACCAGCCGCACCCCCAGCCGCCGCTCGAGGTCGGCCATGTGGCCGCTCACCGTGGACTGGCTGAGTCCCAAGTGCCGGGCGGCGCGGGTGAAGGAGCCCTGCTCGACGAGGGCCACGAAGACCTCGAGCTGGCGGATCGAGAGGGGGTCGGTCGCAGCCATGGGACCTCCGGTCTGGATGCTGGGCCCTGCGGGGGCTTCCCCCCCATCAGCCCCCGCGCTAGCATCCTCCCGCAACGGCGATAGATTCAATCGTTTTTCCCGATTGAATGACGCTTTTCACCCGGAGGAACCGATGCCCCGTCTCCACGCCCTGATTCTCGGCCTTGCCGCACTGGCCCTCGTGGTGCCCGGCTGTGGCCAGGACGACGCTACCACGCCGGGGGCCGGCGGCGGTGGCTCCCCCGCGGCCAAGCCCACGCTCGTTTTCAGCGCGATTCCCTCGACGACGGACCAGACCGCCTACGAGGCCAAGTTCGGCAAGGTCGCCGAGTGGCTCTCCGAGCGCCTGGGCGTGCCGGTCAAGTACCAGCACTCCGCCGACTACTCGCAGTCGGTCGAGGCGTTCGTCAGCGGCGACGTGCTCTTCGCTTGGTTCGGCGGCCTCACGGGGGCGCAGGCCCGTCATCGCGTGAGCGGCGCGCACGCCATCGCGCAAGGCAAGGAAGATCCTGAGTACTACTCGTACTTCATCGCGCACAAGGACACGGGCCTCGAGCGCAGCGACGACTTCCCCACGGGCATCGAGGGCAAGTCCTTCACGTTCGGTAGCCGCGACTCCACGTCGGGGCGCCTGATGCCCGAGCATTTCATCCGTACGCTCGGCGGCAAGGCGCCCGAGGAGTACTTCGCCGAGGTGCGCTTCAGCGGTGGCCACAACACGACGGCGCTGCAAGTGAACTCTGGCGCCGTGCAGGTTGGCGCGCTCAGCTACACGACGTACGACAAGATGGCGGCCAAGGGCGAGATCGACCCCGACGTGGCGCGCATCATCTGGAAGACGCCCTACTACGCCGACTACAACATCACGGCGCATCCGGACCTGGAGAAGGTGTACGGCGCCGGCTTCACGAAAAAGCTGCAGAAGGCGCTCGTCGACATGCCCTCGGAGCTGGTGACGCCGGCCTTCGAGCGCGAGACCCTGATCGAGGCCAAGGACGAGGACTTCGCGGCCATCGTCGAGCTGGCCGCGCAGCTGGGCTTCCTGGACTCCAAATAGGTCGCGGTCAGGGCCCCGAGGAGCGCGGACGCGTGGCAGGACTGGACTTCCGCCTCCACGGGGCCTCCGTGCGGTTCGCGAGCCTGCCCGCGCTCTCGGACGTCGACCTCGCCATCTCGGCCGGGGAGCGTGTCGCGCTCCTCGGCCCCAGCGGATCGGGCAAGAGCACGCTGCTGCGGCTCCTGAACGGCACGCAGCGGCCCGTGGCGGGCCGTGTCGAGGTGGCAGGGCGCGATCTCGCCACGCTCGGACGCGGCCGGCTGCGCGCGCTGCGCGCGCGAATCGGTTTCGTGCACCAGCAGCTGGACCTCGTACCGAACCTGCGCGTGGCGCAGAACGTGCTGGCCGGCCGGCTGGGGAACACGGGCTTCTTCGGCGCGCTGCGTCTCCTGCTGCACGCGCCACGCCGCGATCTCGAAGCCGCGTGGCGCGTGCTCGAGCGCGTCGGCATCGGCGAGAAGCTGTTCGAGCGCACGGACAAGCTGTCCGGCGGCCAGCAGCAGCGCGTCGCGCTGGCGCGGGCGCTCTTCCAACAGCCCGATGCCCTCCTGGCGGACGAGCCCGTCTCCAGCGTCGACCCGGCGCGGGCGCGCGACACGATCGAGCTGTTGACCTCGATCTCGCGCGAAGAGGGCCTCACGCTGGTCGCGAGCCTCCACGACGCCGAGCTTGCGCGCTCGAGCTTCGACCGTCTGGTCGCCTTGCGCAGCGGCCGCATCGTGTTCGATCGTCCCGCCGACGACGTCCTGGACGGCGACATGGAGACGCTCTACCGCTTGTCGGCCGCGGAGATGCTGGCCGATGGCGCCTGAGCGCCTGAGGCGGCCCTGGCCGGACGCGCGCGCGTGGGTCCTGCTCGGACTCGTGCTCGCCGCGGTCGCCTCGTGGTGGCAGCTCGGTCTCTCCCCGGGCGACGTCGTCCCCGACGGGCCCGGCTGGCAGCTGGCCGAGCGCTTCGTGGGGCGTGCCTTCTCGCCCGCCTTCGAGCACGAGGGTGAGCTCATCGAGGGCCGCCCGAGCGTCGTCGCCGAAGCCTTCGAAGCCCTCGGTCGCACCGTGCTCCTCGCGGCCCTCGCCATGGGCATCGCCATCGTCGGGGGCATCGTCCTGGGCTTCTTCGCCACCCAAGCGTGGTGGATCGAGGAGCCGCCGGGCGGTCGCACGCGCGTCGGGCGCTTCCTGCGCGCCACGGTGCTGCCCGTCACGTGGTTCGTGGCGCGCACCGTGGCCACGCTGTTGCGCTCGATCCACGAGCTGCTCTGGGCCGTGCTGTTCCTCGTATCGATCGGCCTGACCGAGCTGTCGGGCGTGCTCGCCCTGGCGCTGCCCTACATGGGGATCCTCGCCAAGATCTTCGCGGAGATGGTGGACGAAGCGCCTCGCGCCCCGGCCCGCGCGCTGCAGGCGAGCGGTGCCAGCGGGCTTGCCACCTTCGCCGTGGCCCTCGTGCCGCAAGCCCTGCCCGACATGCTGGCCTATACCTTCTACCGCTTCGAGTGCGCGCTGCGCTCGTCGGCGGTGCTCGGCTTCTTCGGCATCAAGACCATCGGCTACTTGGTCAAGCAGTCGTTCCAGAGCCACTACTACGGTGAGGTCTGGACCTACCTCTACGTGCTCATGGCGACGATCCTCGTGTTCGACGCCTGGAGCGGCGCCGTCCGGCGGAGGCTCGTCGCATGACGACGCACGCCGCTCACCGACCGGCCCGCGAAGCGGTGCGCGCGCTCCACGCGGCGCGACCTCGGTCGTGGTTCGTGCGCGGCAGCCTCGCGGCCTTCACGCTCCTGCTCGTGGTGGCCCCCCTCGTGGCGGACCTGGACACCGGCAGCCGCAGCCCCGAGCGCCGCCGCGCCAACCTCGAGCGCTTCGCCCGCGAGATCCGCCCGGCCCCCGTGCGCGACGGCGAGTTCGACCTCGGCAAGGTCGCTGCCTGGGCCGGCGAGCGGATGGGCGAAGGCGGCGGCGCGGAGGCGACGGCCACGACCGCCGCCATCTCGATCCTGGCGATCGTGCTGGCCGGCTTCTTCGGGGCGCTGCTCGCCGTGTTCGCCGCGCGCAACCTGATGGCGCCGGCTCCCTTCGGCCTGACGTCGTGGCAGCCCGGCCCCCTGCGCCGCCTGGCGAGCGGCCTCGTGATCGGCGGAACGCGCTTCGTGCTGGTGCTGCTGCGCTGCCTGCCGGAGTACCTGCTCGCGTTCCTGTTCCTGGCCATCTTCGGGTTCACGGCGTGGCCGGCCGTGCTGGCCCTGGCCGTCCACAACACGGGCATCCTCGGGCGCCTTGACGCCGAGGCCATCGAGAACGTCGACGCCAAGCCGGCCCGGGCCTTGCGCGACCTGGGCGGCGGTCGCTACACGCTCGCGGCCGCCGCGGTCTTTCCCGCCGTGCTGCCGCGCGGACTGCTCTACCTCTTCTACCGCTGGGAGACCTGCGTTCGCGAGGCCACCGTGCTGGGCCTGCTCAACATCCCGTCGCTCGGCCTGCTCATCGAGGACAGCAAGTCGCGCATGCGCCAAGACGACCTGCTCTTCTACGTCCTCGTGGCCGCGGCCCTCGTGCTGGTCGGCGACCTGGTCTCCTCGTGGCTCCGGCACCTCGTACGTCGCGCGTCGTAGGGGCCCGCGCGGTTCGCGGACGTAGGCTGATGCCCTCGATGCACCCCGCCGCCCTGGACGACGACGCCTTGCTGGCCACGTGCGAGCTCTCCAAGACCCGCCGCAGCGGGCCGGGCGGCCAGCACCGCAACAAGGTCGAGACCGCGGTCGTCATCCGCCACCTGCCCAGCGGCCTCGTCGCGGAGGCCAGCGAGCGCCGCTCGGCCAGCGAGAACCGCCGCGTGGCCCTCGGACGCCTGCGTCTGGCGCTGGCGCTGGGCGTGCGCACCCCCCACACGGAGCCGAGCGCGCTCTGGCGCTCGCGTGTGGAGGACGGACGCCTCGCGGTCAACAAGCGGCATCCCGACGTGCCCGCGCTGGTCGCCGAAGCGCTCGACGTGCTGGCCGACGAGCAGGGCGAGGCCCCCGCGGCGGCCGCGCGCCTGGGCATCCGCACCAGCCCCCTCGTGCGTCTCCTGGCGATCGAGCCCAAGGCGCTCGCCCTGGTGAACCGCTGGCGCGAAGCGCGTGGACGCCCCGCCCTGAAGGCCTGACTCCTTGACGTATGCTCCGCAGGCCGCGACGACACCTCGACGCGCCCGGAGCCCCCGATGAAGAAGCTCGTGACCGTCGCGCTGTTGGCAACGTGGGGCCTGGTGGCTTGTCCCGCGCCGGCCCGGGCAGGCGACGAGCCGCTTCCGTGGAAGGACGACGCCGAGCTCGCCGCATGGCTGGACGCCGCCTGCACGGCCGTCGAGGCCGACACCGGGGAGTCTTTCAAGAGCCGCCCGACCATTCGCGTCAGCGACCGCGGCACGATCCGGAAGGTACTGCTGGGGGAGCTCGAGGACTTCGATCCACGGGCGATCAGCCCGGAGGAGGCCGAAGAGGCGGCCAACATGCTGTCCGGTGCGCTCATGGCCAAGTACGCCCCGGACACCAACGTGGTGCACGTCCAGGCGGATGCGGTCCACCTGGTCGGACGCATGCAGCCGTCCAGGGGCAAGCTCACGGCCGATCACATGCGTGTGCTGCTCGTGCACGAGGCCACGCACGCGTTGGACTTCAGCGTGCACGACCTGCACGCGCGCATGAAGGCGTGCACGACGGCCGGTGAGCTGCAGGCAATCGGCGCCGTCAGCGAGGGGCACGCCCAGTTCGTGGCGTGGCGCGTGGCGAAGACCTGGGGGCTCGAGGCGGCCTTCGATCGCGTCACGTACGGCATCACGGGTGAGCCCGAAGACGCGCCCGAAGCGATGCGCGTCGCGTTGGCCGCGGTCCTGGCGGCGTTCCGCTTCCCCTACGAGCAAGGCCTCTCCTTCTTCCAGGCCGTGTTCGCAGCCCAGGGGCTGGAAGGCGTTCGCGCGGCGCTGGCCCAGCCCCCGTCCGACCCGGCGTGGATCGAGCAGCCCGAGCGCTGGCTCGACCCGTCCAAGCGCGGCAATGCGATCGACCTTGCGGCGGTGATCAAGACCACCGCCGGACTCTTCGCCGCCGAGCCCTGGACCACCACGCAGGGCCCCGTGCTGCGGGCGCAGCTCGCGAGCCAGGCGGGTCGCTTGCCCGAGGAGCGCCGCGCGGGGTTCCTCGGCGGCTTCGAGAACGGGGCGGTGCTCGTAGCCCAGGTGCCCGGTGTTGAGGGTCAGGCCATCCTCATGGCGGTGGGCTTCAAGACGCTGGAGGACGCCCAGCGCTACGAGACCGACGGGCGCCTGCTGCTCGACGGGTCGCAAGCACTCGTCGAGGCGATGGGCCTCGAGTTCGACGAGCCCGTTCGGGAGGAGGGCCTTGGCCCGGAGGCGGCGTGGCCGGGGGTCTATGCCGAGCGGCGGGTGGGGCAAGCTGGTCGCATGCAGCTCATCCGCATCGCCGCCATGCGCCGGGAGCGCGTCGTCCTCGAGCTGGTCAGCATGAGCCTCCCGGCCGTGGACCGCGCGGTGCTCGAGCGTGCGCTCGTGCGCTTGGTGGCGGCCATCGATGCGCCCGCAGAGCTCGACAAGCTGCCTCTTCTCGAGCCGGTCCCGATACCCGTCACGGCGACGGAGGAAGAGCCCGAGACGGCGACGGAGGAAGAGCCCGAGCCCGCCGGAGCGGACCGATGAGACCCCCCCTGGTGCTGGCCGCGGTGCTGCTGCTGGCCGGCTGTGGCGAGGAGAACCCCGCACGGCCCTCGACGCCCCCTGCGGGCGCCGCCGCCGTCGGCGATCGCGTGCTGGTCGATCGCGAGGTCCCTGCCGCGTTCGCCCGTCTGGCCGCACCGGTCGACGAGGCCGAGGTCCTGCGCTGGATCGAGGCGCTGGAGGCCCACGCCCGAGCCCACCCCGGCGAGAAGATGCCGGTAGCGGGGGGCGACATCGTGTTGAAGGGCCTGGTGGAGGCGAAGTTCCGCTTCCTCGAGTCCGACCTGCCCGTCCCGGCGCCCACGGGCACCCCGGGCATCACGTCCCTGGCCGAGCGGGACTTCCTCCAAGGCCTGCTCAGCCGGTACCGCGCGGTCGCTCCCCGGGACGTCGCCCCCGGGGCTACGGGCCCTGACGGACGTTAGGGCGCCCTGCGGTGCGGAACCCGGCGATCGGGACTACCGTCCGACCTCCGGCCGGGCACCTCGATCTCCGATGGTGTTCCCGCGTCCTTCATCCGCTTACCTTGGCGGCGCCCAGGGGGGCAGGGATCGGCCAACCGGATCCGTTTCCGTCGTTCGTTTGACGTCACCGCTGGCGCGCCCCGTCGCGTCGCGTGTGGGAGATGCCATGAAGAACCTTCTCGGTTTCGCGGGCGTGACGGCAGGTGCCGTCGCGCTGCTCCTCGTTTCCGGCGGGCCCACGAGCCTCGCCGGCGGTTGCTGAGGTCGTTCGCCGGCCAGTATGGCCGTCCTCAACAAGACCTGGGAGCGCATCTCCCGCGTCAGCCCGAAGGAAGCGGCTGTCGTCACGGGCGAGTCGGCCAGCGAGGCCGAAGGTGCCGCGGACGAGCCCACCGTCTACCCGCAGCCGTGGCTGGTGTACGTCCCCGACGAGAGCGGGGCAGAGGCCTTCGACAAGGCCGAGAAGGTCGTGCTGATGGACGACAAGGTCTGCATCGGCATGTGGGCCTTCAAGTGCGTCAAGATGAACGACGAAGAGGCCAAGGCCGACCCGCTGCTCGCCAAGGGCTCCGAGATCCCGCGCTTCTACGTCGTGCACCGTGACCTCTCCAAGGTCAAGCTCATCGAGGGCAGCGACATGAGCGCGAAGAAGCTCTTCAGCGCCATGGAGTCGGCTTCGAACGACGCCTACAAGCAGAAGCTCGAGAAGAACGTCAAGTCGGTGCTGAAGATCCTCAACGAGTTCGACAAGATCAACAACGAGCGCCGCGTCCTCGACGAGAAGAAGGCCCGCGACGGTGGCGAGGTCGACAAGAAGATGGAGCGCGACATCGCCGAGCTTGACGAGCGCGAGAAGAAGGCCAACGAAGAGAAGGCCGAGCTGCTGAACTTCGAGCTCAAGGACGCCTGATCGACGTTCGCTTCGGCCCGGGCCCCGGCCCGGGCTGACCTGATCCCCCTCCAGACTTTGTTCTCGCCGCGGGCTACCCTCACGCCGGGAGGCCCGCTGGCGTGATCGACCTCGTGACCCGCATTCCCTTGGCGGGGCTCATGTTGGTGGTGGCGCTGGGCTTCCTGCTCGGGCGCCTGACGTGGCGCGGGCTGGCGCTGGGACCGGCTGGCGGCACGCTGCTGGTGGCACTGGGCTTCGGCAGCCTCGGCCTGCACCTCGACGCCCTCTACGGCACCGACACGCCGCGGCTCACGATCGGAGACTTCGGCTTCGCGCTGTTCATCTACAGCGTGGGCTTCGAAGCCGGGCCGCGCTTCTTCGCCAGCCTCAAGGGCGGCGCGGGCTGGCGCTTCGTCGTGCTCGGCCTGCTCGTCAACGTGTTCGCGATGGGTGCCTCGGTCGCGTGGGGCACGATCTTCCGCCTCGGCGATGCGGTCACCGCCGGCGTGCTGGCCGGCGCACTCACGAGCACCCCCACGTTCGCGGCGGCCGAGGCCGTCTGCAGCGACCCGAACGCCCTGTCGGTCGTCTTCGCGTTCGCCTACCCCGTGGGCCTCACCGGCCTCGTGCTCATCGTGCAGTGGCTGCCGCGCCGCCTGGGCCAGGACCTGGGCCCGACCGGCGACGGCGATAGCCACGAAGTCGCAACCGGCCCTCGCGGTCCCGAGCTGACGCGCGTGTTCGAGGTCCAGCACGCCGACGCGATCGGCCGACCGCTGCGCGAGCTCGGCCTGTCGCGCGAGACCGGCTGCTGGATCACCACGCTCCACCGCGGTGTGTCCTTCGAGCCCGCCCGCGCCGACACGGTGCTGGAGGCCGGCGACCACCTCATGGTCCGTGGACGCCTCGACGAGCTGACGCGCTTCGGCGAGCTCGTCGGCCCCGAGGTCTACGACGATGAGCTGCGGCGACGGTTGCCGTCCCCGCGCCGCGTGGTGGTGACGGCGTCCGACGCCGTCGGCCAGACGCTCGAGGGCCTCGCGCTGCCCCGGCGCTTCGGCCTCGCCGTGCTGGGCGTGGAGCGCGGGGACGTCGTGCTCGAAGCGCGTGCCGACCTGGCCGTGGAGCAAGGCGACGTGCTACGGCTCGTCGGCCCACGCGGCGGCATTCGCGAGGCCGGCCGGACGCTGGGGCGCCTCGAACGCCTCGCCACCGAGACCGACATCGCCGTCTACGCCGGCGGCATCCTGCTGGGCCTGCTCGTCGGGCAGGTGCGCGTCGACCTCGGTCGTTTCGATCTGACGCTGGGCACCGCCGGCGGCCTGCTGCTCGCCGGGATCCTGCTCGGCCGCTTCCGGCGCATCGGCCCCTTCTCGACGAACGTGCCCGCGCCCGCCCGCCAGCTGGTGCGCGACCTGGGCATCTTGCTGTTCACGGCCGAGGCCGGCGTGCGCGCGGGCGCGGCCCCCTTCGCGCCCATGCGCGACGTGCTGCTGCCTGCACTGGGCGGGGCGGCGGTCGTCACGCTCGTCGCCGTGCTGCTCACCGTGTTCACGGCGCGCGTGGCGTTCAAGCGCCTCGCACCCGTCCACGTCTGGGGCAGCATTGGAGGCGGCATGACCTCGTCGGCCGCGCTGGCGACCATCCGTCGCGCCGCCGACGACAGCAACGAGCCCGCGCTCAGCTACGCGGCGGCCTATGCCGTGGCGAGCGTGTTCGTGACGCTGGCGGGCCAGCTGATCGTGCGCTTCATGGCGGGGTGAGCCGCGGCGGGGCGACATCAAGGCACTTCGAAGCGCCGCACCTCGCCCGCCGCGACCTCCACCTCCACCGTTCCCACGCGCCACCGACCGACGCGCACTTCGAAGCGCACGGGCCCCGGGGGCAGCGGCCCGATGCGCGGATGGCCGCCTGCGAGGACGGCGGCTCGCACAACGACCCCCTCGGGGGTCAAGACCGGTAACGGCACGCCATCCGCGTGCACGAGGCGCAAGGGCGCGCTGCCGCTGGACGTCACGCCCTCCAAGCGAACGAGCGGGACGACGTAGCCGGCAGGCACGAGCTCGACCTCGGCCCGTGCCCCCACCGCAAGCTCCACGGGACCTGCGGCCCGCGACTCGCCGCTGGCCGCGTCGGGCACGGCATAGACATAGGCCTGGAACGGGCCGCTGCCGTCCGCGTTGTAGAGGCGCACCTCGAGGGCGCGTGGCCCCTCGTGGGTCCCGGTCGCCGCGGCTTCCCGGCCGACGAGGTCGTCGGACCGCGCGGGATCCGCTCCGTACGCACCGTAGACACCCTCGAACCCGGCGGGCAGGCCGCGGACGGCGAGCGGAAGGAGGCGCGCCTCGGCCTCGTCCCCGCGCGATGCTCCCTCCGGCGCCTCGGCTGGTGGCACGGCGAAGAGGAGTCGGCGCACGGTACCCGGCTCGAGCACGATCTCCTGCCGCTGTTCTTCGAGCCCGTCGCCGAAGGCGCGAGCGACGTACGGTCCCGGCACCAGGCCCGCAAAGCGCACGAAGCGCCGGTCCGCATCGCCAGGCCGCACGTCCAGCGTCTGGCGCTTCGGGTCGTCGTCGGGACCGCGCAGGTGCACGACGACGCGGGCGGTCGCGTGCACGTCCGGGACGGCGATGTGCACGTCCAGGGTCGCCGCCCGAACCCACGAGACGACCAGCAGTGGATCGATCGTCACGAACGTGCGCGGCGCAAAGGGGACCCATGCCGGCGACGCGTCCCCGCTGCCGCTTGCCGGAGCGTCCACGCGCAAGCCGACGACGGTAGGCTCGCCGATGGGCCGCTCGCAGAACTGGCGGAACGCCCCGCGCCACCCACCCAGCTTGACCGTGAAGGTGCGTTGCTCACCGCGTCCGGGCAGACGGCGCCGCCCGGGCCGCCCGTCGTCCCCGGCGAGCACGGTGACGGCGAGCGCGTCGTCCGGCCAGGCACCGTCCAGCGCCGCCAGTCGGAGCGGTGCCAGGCGATCGGGACGCTGGAGGGCAACCGACGGCGCGTCGCCGGCGCCGATGTCCACGTCGCCAGCCAACACGGACCACGCGTGCTCCAACGGCACGAAGCCGATGTCGTAGCGACCCGCGAAGGGCACGCGCAGGGTGGCCTCGCGCGCGCCCGTGACGAGGACCTCGGGGACGACCTCGGGCTCGTCAACGCCCGGGCCCCCGGCCTCCAGGGCGTACACGGTGCCGGCGTAGGGCTGGCCGGCGGCGTCCACGGGTACGACGACGTGGACCGGTAGACCGGCCGGCACGAACGGCGTCGCCGGCGCGGGCCCCGCCTTCGGCCTCTCCAACGCCGTCGTCGCCCCCCGCCCCGCGGGCGGCGCGTGGCGCGACACTGCCACGAACACGCCCACGACGACGAGCAGCGCGCCCACGATCCACGGCACAAGCGAGCGGCGCGCGGGAGCGGCGTCCGGGTCCATGGACCCCATCCTACGCACCTCCCGCGCAGCGCCGCGGCCCGTGCGCTACCCTCTCCCGCCCGGCCGCCCCATGGCCGCGAAGGAGAATCCCATGCGTCGCTTTGCCTTCTTGTCTGCCGTGCTGGCGGCCGCTGCCCTGGCCCAGCATGCCCGGGCCGACGAAGCCCCCGCGAACGAGGCGAAGGCCGCGCCCGAGCGGCTGACGATCGGTGACAAGGCGCCCGACATCGACATCGAGCACTGGGTCAAGGGCGTGGAGATGGACAAGCGCGGCAAGTTCGAGCCGCTGACGACGTGGGAGCCCGGCCAGGTCTACTTGCTCGAGTTCTGGGCCACGTGGTGTCCGCCGTGCGTCGGCAGCATGCCGCATCTCTCCGAGCTGCAGGAGAAGCACGCCAAGGACGGGTTCCGCGTGATCGGTGTCAGCGACGAGTCGCTGCCCAAGGTCGTCGAGTTCCTCTTCAAGACCTACGAGCGCGACGGCAAGGTCCACAACGACCGCACGCACTACACGCTCACCACCGACCCGGACGGCAGCACGCACGCTTCGTTCTTCCGCGCCGCCGGCCAGCGGGGCATCCCCTGCGGCTTCGTGATCGGCAAGACGGGCGAGGTCGAGTGGATCGGTCACCCCATGCGCGTCGACGACGTCTTGGAGCAGGTCATCGCCGGCACCTGGGACCGCGAGGCCTTCAAGACGGAGTTCGAGGAGAAGCGTCGCCTCGACGAGCTGCGCACGACGTTCAACGCGGCCTACCGCCCCTTGCGTCAGGCCGGTGACTGGGAAGGCTGCTGGAAGGTGCTCGAGGAGCAGGGCGCCGAGCTCCCCAACCTCGAGATGGAGCGCGCGCACGTGTTGCTCGTGGGCCTCAAGCGCGCCGACGAGGGCTACGCGATCTTGAAGGAGCACGCAGAGGCCTCCAAGGAGAGCCCCCAGGGCCTGAACCGCATCGCCTGGTGGATCGTGGACACCAAGGACCTCGAGCCCAGGGACCTCGACCTGGCCCAGTCGCTGGCCGAGAAGGCCTGCGAGCTGGCTGAGCACAAGGACCCCTCGATCCTTGACACGCTGGCCCATGTGCACCACGCCCGCGGCGAGCTGGACAAGGCCATCGAGCTCCAGACCAAGGCCGTCGAGCTGGCCGCCGGCAACGAGCGCCTGCAGAAGCAGATGGTGAAGGTCCTCGAGACGTGGAAGGCCGAGGCGGAAGAGGCCGGCGCGGATGCCGGAAGCACCGTCGAGTAGCGAGCCTGACCCGTCAGTAGCGCGGGATCGCGGGGTCGACCGTCTGGGACCAGAGGTCGATCCCGCCGATCACGTTGCGAGCCCCGGTGCGCCCCTGGTGCCGGAGCCACGCGGTCACCATGTGGCTGCGGCGCCCCGTGTGGCAGAGCACGGCGATCTCGTGCGCGCCGTCCAGCTCGGCCAGGCGATCGGGCAGATCCTGCATGGGGATGCACGTGGCCCCCTCGACGGCCGCCCACGTCAGCTCCACCGGTTCGCGGATGTCGAGCAAGACGAAGCCTGCGCGCTTCGCGTCAAGCGCCGCGGCGGCCTCCTCGGGCGTGATCGTGTGCACCTCGTGCATCGCGCAGACGCTCCCGTTGCCTACATGCGCTTGTAGCGCGGCCCGCTGCCGCCCTCACGCGGCGTCCAGCGCGGGCCCAGCACGTCGGTGGCCTTGCAGTCCACGCAGTTGGGAGCGTTCACGACGAGGCCATCCGGTCCGTCCTCGTAGACGCCCGCGGGGCACATCGCCGCGTAGAACGCCGCCACGGCCGGCGTCACGGCTTCGCCGGTCACCAGGTGCGAGGGGATGTCGTCGCGCGTCTGGTTGCCCGACTTGTAGACGGCGTCGACCTTGCTGAACGTCAGCTTGCCGTCGGGCACGAACGGCGCCTCCTCGCGCCACGTGCGCGGCGCCTCGGCGTCGGACTCGACCTGGATCGTCTTGCCGGGGAACAAGCCCTTGGTGGCGATCATCAGGCTCGAGCGCATGCCGCCGCCCACGAGGCCATGCTTGAACGCGAGCCGCATGTTGCGCGTGCGGTAGAGGTCCTGGCCGATGTAGCTGTCGCGCACGGCCTGGGTGTACGGCGCCAGGGCGCTGGCCGACACGTCGTCGGCCTTGAGCGCCTCGTAGATGGTGCGCGCGGCCAGGATGCCGCTTTGCATGGCGTAGTGGATGCCCTTGAGCGACGGCACGTCCACCAGGCCGGCCGCATCGCCCAGGACCAGCAGGCCTTCGTCGTGCAGGCGCTCGGGCAAGGCGTGCCAGCCCCCCTCGGGGATGGTCTTGGCCCCCCACTCGACCATCTCGCCGCCTTCGAGAATCGGGCGGAAGAGCGGATGGGTCTTCAGGCGCTGGAGCAGCACGTGCACGTCCAGCCCCGCATCGGGGGCGTCCAGACCCACGACCAAGCCCAACGCCACGAGGTTCTTCTCGAGCGGATAGCAGAAGCTGCCACCGAAGGCCGACGACGGCAGCGGCCAGCCCAGCGTGTGGATGACTGCGTCGAGCGGCTGCTTGGTCTCCCAGAGCTCCTTCACGCCCAACGCGTAGATCGGCGGGTTCGTGGACCCGACGCCCCGCTCCCGACGCCAGGCCTGCGTGAGCGGCCCGCGCGTACCCTCGGCCAACGCCACCACGCGCGCCGTCAGCTCGGTCGGCGGTGTGAAGCCACTGCCCTCGCTGCCATCGCGCTTCAGGCCCGACGCCGTCGTACGCACACCCACGACGCGATCGCCGTCGAGCAGGAGACTGTCGACGGGGAAACCCGTGAACACGTTGACGCCACGCGCCTCGGCCTGCTCCCCCATCCAGCGCACGATCTCGCTGATCGACGCGACGTGGTTGCCGCGGTTGTGCATGGGCGGCGGCACGGGTACACGGAGGCGCTTGTTCCCGGTCAGGAAGTAGACCCGCTCCTTGCCCACGGCACCGCGGAGCGGCAGGTCTTCCAACGAGACGTCGGGGAACAGCTCGCGCAGCGCACGCGGGTTGACGACGGCGCCCGAGAGGTTGTGCTGGCCCAGCTCCTCGGCCTTCTCGAGCACCGCGATCTCGACATCGCCCACGCCGTCGCCGCGCTCGTTGCCCTCGCGCACCAACCGCGCCAGCTCGATCGCCCCCGCCAGCCCCGCCGGCCCGCCCCCCACGAACACCACGTCCATCGGCACCGCCTCGTCATCGGGCGCCTCGCGGCGCAGCAGGCGCGCACGCGGCAGGGGCGGCTGGACATCGGACGGCTTGAAGGAAGCGGGCATGGGGGCAGGTTGTACCGCTTGGCCCCTCTAGGGTGCCCGATCCCGCGCAGCGGTCAGGTTGATTGGACCGGTGTGGCTGCACCCCGCCTCGGGGCGGCCCACTAGACTGGCGCGCATGGGCCTCTTGACCTTCAGTCTCAACGTCACCCTCGACGGCTGCGTCGACCACCGCGAGGGGATCGCCGACGACGAGACCCACGCCTTCTTCACGCGCCTCATGGACGAGCGCGGCGCCATGCTCTGGGGTCGCACCACCTACGAGATGATGGAGGGCTACTGGCCGTCCGTCGCCCGGGGCGAGATCGAGGCCCCGCCGGCCATGCGCGCGTGGGCGACGAAGCTCGAGGCGAAGCCGAAGTACGTGGTCTCGTCCACCCGCACGCACTTCCCCTGGTCCAACAGCCACCGGATCACGGGTGACCTGCGCAAGGGCGTGCAGCGGCTCAAGGACGCGACACCCGCCGGCATTCTGCTCGGCAGCGGCACGCTGGCGACCGCACTCGACCGTCTGGAGCTGATCGACGAGTACCGGCTCCTCGTCCACCCTCGGATCGCGGGCCACGGTCCAACGCTGTTCCAGGGCGGCCTGGCCGCGACGCGGCGACTCGATCTGCTCTCGGCGACGCCACTCCGGTCCGGCGCCGTGGCGATGCACTACCGGCGGGCGCAGCCTGCACGCCGCCGGTAGGCGCTAGGTCAGCAGCACGCGCCCGCGCGCTCCGACATCCACCAAGCCGAGCTTGAACAGCAGCGGCTCGATGCGCTTGCGGACCGCAGTCTCGGGGAGTCCGAGATACGCCGCAATCCGGCACAGCGTGACGGGGCCGCGGGCGGCCGCCAGCTCCTCCAGGTAGCGGCGGTGCTCCGGGTCCAGGCCGGTCTCGTCGAGCTCGAGGCGCGTCAGCGCCGCACGGACGGCGCGGCAACCGACGGGCTCGGCCAAGCCCTCGTGGCAGGCCACCTGGGCACGGATCGCCTGCACCAGGGCGCCCACCTTGCGCGGGCTTCCACCCGCCGCCTGGGCGATCAGCAGGGCCGCCGTCAGCTGCAGCGTGAAGCCCCGGCGGGCGGCCACGTCCATGGCGATCTCGGCCAGCTGGGCCGGTGTCATCAGCGTGAGCCGCTCCACCACGCCGAAGCGGCTGCGCATGGCGTCGGGGATCTCCATCTCCTCCGTCGTGGCGGCCAGCAGCGTGAAGCGCGGCAGCCCCAGCACGATCTCGCGCGAGCGCGCCCCTTGGTTGATGGTGAGCGTGACCTGCTGATCGGTCATGGCCTCGTAGAGCAGCTCCATGACCTTGCGCGGCAGCGAGTGGATCTCGTCGAGGAACAGCGCATCCCCCTCACGAAGGCCGGCCAACAGGCCCAGGAGCGTGGTCGGGTCGCT
>JBFWRP010000006.1:0-197513 GCA_050248855.1 Planctomycetota bacterium
ACACCGACGTTCGCCGGCCGGCGAATCGCGACCCCTCCGTGACAGGCACCCTGCCCACGTGGCCGCTGCGCGGCGCCGCGGCAAGGGTCCAGACACATCCGGGTTCGCTCTGACACCGACGTTCGCCGGCCGGCGTACCGCGACCCCTGCGTGTCAGGCACCTTGCCCACGTTGCCGCTGCGCGGCGCCGCGGCAAGGGTCCAGACACATCCGGGGTCGCTCCCTACTCCACGAATGCCGCGGGATCGTGGGGCAAGCTGCGATGCCAGCGGCCGGAAGCGAGCCAGCGCAGGCCGGCGCGCGCGTCTTCGAACGCCATGTACACGCAGGGCATCAGGCCCAGGACGAGCATCGTGCCGAACCCCAGGCCGAAGACGATCGAGATGGCCATGGGGATCAGGAACTTCGCTTGGAAGCTGGTCTCCAGCATCAGCGGCGCCAAGCCCACGCAGGTCGTGATCGACGTCAGCAGGATGGCCCGTAGGCGGCCCTCGCTGGCCGCCACGACGGCGTCGCGGGCGCCCATGCCCTGGCGCCGCAAACGGTTGGCGAGATCCACCAAGATCAAGCCGTCGTTCACGACGATCCCGGCCAGGGCGACGATGCCGATCATCGACAGGATCGTCACGTCGTAGCCCAGGATGCCGTGCCCGGCGATGGCGCCGACGATCGCGAAGGGGATCACGCTCATCACCACGATCGGCTGCAAGTAGGATCGGAACAGCGTGGCGATCACGAAGAAGATCAAGAGCAGTGCGATCGGGAACAGGTAGGCCAGCGAGCCCACCGACTCCGTCGTCTCGCGGCGCTGGCCCTCGAACGAATAGGTGACGCCCGGGAAACGCTGGCCGAGATCGGCGAGGTACGTGGCCTCCAAGTCGCGCGTGATGTCGGCCGTGTTCGCCCCGGACGTGGTGTCGACCTGCGCGACGACCGTGAGCGTACGCTGGCCGTCCACGCGCTGGATCGTGGCGAAGCCACGCTCCGTCGTCACGTCGACGACTTCGGAGAGCGGCACGCGCGCGCCGTCCGGCGCCGTGACGCGCAGCAGCCCCAGGTCCGCGACGGCCCGGCGGTGCTTCTCCGGAAGCAGGACGCGAACCGTGATCTCCTCGTCGTCCACCTGCAGATCCTGCACTTCGAAGCCGAAGAGGGCCTGGCGCAGCTCCTGCGCGACCCCCAGCGTGGTGAACCCCAGCAGCCGAGCGTCGTCTCGCAGTCGCACGCGCGCCTCGACCTTGCCGCGCTCGCGGTCGTCATTGGCCTCTTCGATGCCCTGGAAGGTGTCCAGCGCTTCCCGTACGTACTGCGTGGCCTTCTCGAGCAGGTCGAGGTCGCGACCGCGAAGCCGGATCTCGATGTCCGCGCCCCGCGGGCCGCCACTCTGGGCGAGGTACTCGAGCAGGCGGACGCCGGGCAGGTTCTGGGTGCTGCGTCGGAGGTCGGAGACCAGCTCCGTGCTGGAGCGTAGCCCCTTGCGCTCGCGCTCCTCGCCGGTGAGCAGCTCGATCGTGAGCTGGCCCACCACGGCGGCGTCCGAAGGTGTCTCCCGCCCGCGGTCGCTGAACGAGGTGCCTTGCACGGCCAGGACGCTCTTGACCTCGGGCTCCTTGCGGAAGCGGTCCTCCAGGTGGCCGAGCACCTCCCAGGTCCTGTCCTCGGGCGTCCCGGCGGCCATCTCCAGCTGGACCGTCACCGTCTCGGCGTCGTTGTTGCCCAGGAGGGTGAAGGGCACGAGGCCGCCCGCGACGACGCCGCCCGTGACCAGCAGCAGGGCGAGCGCGGCGGCGATCGTCACGTAGCGCCAGCGCACGAGGAACGTCACGATCTTGCCGTGCATGCGCGGCAGCGCCCCTTCGAACAGCTGGTGGCGCTTGGCGCCGAGGCGAGCCAGCGGCGCCAGCCAGCGGCCCAGGACGGCGCGCGGCCCGCGCGTGGCGGGCGGCCGCACGTGGGCCAAGTGGCTGGGCAAGATGAGCAGCGACTCGAAGAGGGACATCGACAGCGCGAAGATCACGACGATCGGCAGCACGCCGAGGAACGTGCCGATGCGGCCGGGGATGAACGCCAGCGGCAGGAAGGCCACGACGGTGGTCGTCACGGCCGCCACCACGGGCATGGCCACCTCGTTGGCGCCTTCGATCGCGGCGCGATGGGGCTCCATGCCTTCGCGCTGTCGTGCGAAGATGTTCTCGCCCACGACGATGGCGTCGTCCACGAGCAGGCCCAGCACGATGATGAGGCCGAACAGGCTCATCAGGTTGATCGTCTGCCCGAAGAGCGCCATCAAGAGGAACGTGCCGACGAAGGCCACGCCCAGGCCTACCGCCACCCAGAGCGCCACGCGCAGCTCGAGGAAGAGGGCGAGCGTGAGGAGCACCAGCACGAGACCCGCCAGGGCATTGCGCTGCATGAGGTCGATGCGGTCCTCGATGATGCGGCTCAGGTCGGTCGTCACCGCGAGGTTCACGGCGCCCCCGAGGCGCTGGGGGTCCCTCGCGACATAGGCGCGGACCTGTTCGGCAATCGCGATGGCGTCCTGCTCGGGCGTCTTGAACACGTAGATCGCGGCCGCCAGGTGTCCCTCGAAGCGACCCTTCTCGATGCGGTCCTCGAAGGATTCGCGCACGTCGGCCACGTCGATCACGCGCACGACGGCGCCATCACGGCCGGGACGCACGACGATGCTCTCGAGCGCGGCCGCGCGCTGCGACTCGCCGAGGGTCCGCACCCGGATCGTGGACGTGGACCCCTCGAGGAGCCCGCCGGGGACGTCGCGGTTCGTGGCGCCGATCGCCGCCGCGACGTCCGCGATGGTCAGCCCGTAGCGTTCGAGGTCGTCGGGTCGCACCTCGACGTGGTGCTCGCGCGCGCGCATGCCCGTGACGAGGAGCTCGGTGACGTCGGGCAAGTCGAGCAAGTCGTCGCGGATGTCGTCGACGACCTCGCGCAGCCGGCGCTCGTCCGTCGTGCCGTGCACCACGACGGCGATGGCGGGGATGAAGGGGCGCGCCTCCGCCAGCTCGGGCTCTTCGGCCCCCTCCGGGAGGTCGGGCTTGACCTTGTCGAGCTCGGCGCGCAACGACTCGAGCACGCGGTCGCGGTCCGCCCCCTCCTCCATCTCGACCTGGATGAGGGTGACGCCCTCGAACACGCGCGCGCGGACTTCGTCCACGTCCTCGACGTCCTCGATCTCGCGCTCGATGCGTCGTGTGACGCCGCGCTCGATCTCCTCCGGCGTTGCCCCGGGCCAGAGCACGGTGATGACGGCCTGCTCCGCCTCCATCGCGGGGAAGAACTCGCGCACCAGGCGCGTCACGGACACCGTCCCGCCGACGAGCAGGGCGATCATGACGAGGTTGATCGTGACCGGGTTGCGGACCGAGAAGCGGGGCAGGTTCATCGGTCGGGAGCGGCCCCCGCGTGCGGGGTCGAGCCCGGAGCCTGCGGGGCGTCCGCGGAGGCGTCCCCCTCGAACGCGATGCGCACCACGCTGCCCGTGTCGAGGCTCTCGAGGTTGGTGAGCACGACGACATCGCCGTCCGTCAGGCCCTCGCGGACCAGGCTCGCGCCCTCCAGGCGGTGCTCGGCGGCGACGGGACGGGCCGTGATGCGCCACGTCGGCTGGTCGTTGAACGTCCCGTCGGGACGGGCGACGGCGAGCCGCCCCTCCAGGAAGGCCTCACGCGGCACGGGGATCACGCCTTCGGCCAGCGGCCCGTCGAGCTCGGCGCGAACGTGCGTACCCGGCGCCACGGGCGCATCGCTGGGGGTGCCCGTCAGCTCGACGTAGAGGATCTGCGTGCGCGTGGCGGCGTCGACGACCGGCGCGCGCCGAGCGACGCGCCCGGTGGCCTCCGCGCCGTCGATCCAGGAGAGGCGCACCTGGGCTCCGTCGCGAACGCCCGCGGCGAGCGAGGCGGGAACTGCCAGCGGGACTTCCACGACGGAGAGGTCCACGAGGTCGACGAGGACCTGTCCCGGCGACACGACGTCGCCCACCTCGACGTGGCGCGCAACCACGCGACCGGCGGTCGGGGCCCGCACGACCGCGCGGTCCACCGCCCGCTGCTCCAGGTCCACCGTGCGGGCGTTGGCCGTCGCCCGGTGCTCCAGCGCCTCGCGCGCCCGGTCGTTCTCCGCGCGCTGCGCCCGCAGCGCCTCGAGCGCGGCCGCCCGGGCTTGGACCTGCATCTGCTCGCGGTCGAGGTCGCTCGGCGTCAGCGTGCGCGGGACCAGGCCCGCGACGCGGTCGCGCTCCCGCTCCGCCGCGGCCAGGTCGTCGGCCGCCAGCGCGATGCGGCGGTCCAGGCCGGCCGCGACCGTGGCCAGCCGCGCGTCCTCCGCCGCGACGCTCGCGACCTCGGCCTGGGCGCGGGCCAGTCGGTCGGCCGCGTCGCGGGCATCGAGCGTGAGCAGCACGGGGAGCTCGTCTCCCTCGGCCGCGATCACGTCGCCGGGTTCGAGCTCCTCGTGGCGGTCCAGCACGCGCCCGCCGACGTCCGCCGTGACGCGGAACGTCCGCGGCGCGCGCACCGTGCCGTACGCCACCACGGTGCGCGTGACATCGGAGCGGTGCACGCGCATGCCGCGTACGAGGAGCGGTGGTCGCACGACCTCGGCCTTCGCCGGGGGCTTGCGCAGCGCGGCCAGCGTCCGTGCAGCAAAGGCACCGCCGCCGAGGAGGGCCGCGATCAGTACGAGGCTGAGGACGCCCCGCAGGAGCACGTGGGGTGCGGGCGCGGCGTCCTCCGGGTCCGATGCGTGTGCAGGCTCCACGCCTGCATGATCGCCGCCCGGGCCCAGCGGGGCGAACGATGCCTGTGTCGGCGGGATCGGAAGCGACCGATCGCCGCGCCCAAGGCACACTGGCACGCGGAGGTCGCCCATGCGCATCCGCATCCAGTACTGCTCGGTGTGAAACTACGAGCCCAAGGCCGTCGGTCTGACGGCCCTCCTGCTCGAAGAGCTCAAGCAGCGGGCCAAGTCCTTGGAGCTCGTGCCCGCCGGGGGCGGCTGCTTCGAGGTCAGCGTGGACGGCGACCTGATCTGGTCCAAGCTGGAGACCGGCGACTTCCCGGAGCCGGACGACATCCTCGAGAAGCTCCTCGCCCGCCTGGACGCCTGAGAGACTCGCGACCGTGACCTGGCAGGGAACCCCCGATCCGGGCCGCGGCCTTGGCGTGCGTGGCCGCCGCCTGCTGAAGGTGGGCGGTCTGCTGCTCCTCTTGGTCGGCATCCACGCGGCGTTGTTCCAGATGCTCGTGGGCGGCGCCGGCCAGCGTGTCGCCGCCCTGGAGCAGGAGCACGGCGCGCAAGCGCTCGACGCCGCCAAGAGCCCGGGCAAGGCCCCCCCGGTCGAGTCACCCACGTTCGCGGCCTGGCGGGCCGAGGAGGCGCTGTGGAATGCCGCGCGCGAGCGCGACGAAGCGCGTGCCCGACGCCGGCTGCTCGGCACGGCCATCCTCGTGTCCTGTGGCGTGCAGGTCTTGCTGCTGCTGGCGATCGGCGTGCGCGTACTGCGCGCTCGTTAGACGCTTGCGCCTTCTCCGACGCGGATCGTGTGCCCCTCCACGGGGACCTGTTCGAGGTTGCCGTCGAACAGGAAGGCCGTCACGGGCCCGATCACGCCGTCCTGCAGCGCTTCCTGGAACGCGCGGCGGGACTCATGGCGCGTGAAGCGTGCCTGGCCGAAGTTGCGCTTGCCCGCGTGCGGGTAGATGGGCACCTCGACGACCGTGTCGCCGAGCAGCTTGCCGCCGGCGTCGACGTAGTCCTTGGCACCGATGGCCAGCACGAGGGGCCCGCCGAGGCGCGAGAGCCGCGCGGCCTCGCGCCCCTCCGGAACGATCTCGAACCGCAGGTAGAGCGTGGTCGTGTCCTCGCTCGGGTAGACGTCGGCGCGCATGCGCGAAGGGTAGCCGTTCGCGGCCCACGTTCCACGTTCGACGCCCGGGCCCCGAGCGCGGTGGTCCGCCCTGCTCGTCAGCGACCCGTCGCTTGCCCAAGGACCCGGACCACCGTCTCCAGGTCGTCCATGTCGAGCAACGGGGCAAGCCGGGCGCGCAGCTCCTGCACGGCGCCCTCGGGGTTGCCGCCCCGAGCCACGCGGAACACGTAGGCCCGCGCGACGCGGGCCACGAGGGGGGCGCGGTCCGCCGTGAGCCCGATCGCCTCGAGCGCCGCGTTCACCGATGCGTCCTCCTGGCCGCGCAGCGAGCGGGCCTCCAAGGTCGCGGCGATCTCGTCGAGCACGCCCGCGGGACCCGCCTCCAGGGTGGCGAGGGCCGCGCGGAGGGCCGGCAGGTCCGCCGGTCCGAGCGTCTGCAGCGCCGCGAGGGCGCCGCGACGCAGGGCCGCGTGGTCGGAGGCGGCTTGACGGGCCCAGAGCGAGACGGCCTCTTGCAGCACCGGGTCGACCGCCGGCTGGCCGTCGCGCTCGACGCCCTCCAGGCGTGCCCGTTCCAGGCGGAACGTCCGGCCATGGAGCTCGATCGTGACCATGCCTTCGCGTTCCTCCACGACCCTGCAGGCGAGGCGCTCGCCCCCAGGCAGGATCACGGCGTCCGCGCCGACGGCAGTCCCCGGTTCCCCGTCGCCCGGCCATGCGGTGGTCGCGGCGACGGCACCGCACAGAGCCAGGCCGGCCAGGGCGCCCAGGACGTGTCGTCGGTGGCCACGGGAAGGGCGAGTGGGGGCCGTGGAGGGACGGGGAGCGCGCGTGGATGCGGGGGTCGACATGCCGGGGAGCGTACGCGCACGGCGCTTCCGCTGCGGAGCCCGAGGTTCGTGCAGATCCGCACGGCGCGCCCTCCGATTTGGGCCCCCGGCCAGCAGCGTAGGCATAAACCATTTGCAGGAAACAACTTGCGAAATTGTTCAGGATTCTGATCGCGGCATGGTGCTTGCGATCCCTACGGCGCCATGGTTCCCGGCCGCTCGCCCCGCATCCTTCGACCTGCCGACGCGTCGCGCGTCTCGCTCGCCTCCGGGTCCTCCCCGGTGTGCCGCGTCGGCGGTCTCGAGGGCCCTCGCGCGCAGCTCGTGGACCCGCGTCCGGGGCAGTTCCCCGGCCACGTGCCCCCCGCAGGCATGGCTTCATCGGCCGTCGCGCCGGACACGGGCAGGCTGCCCGTGGCTCCGGGATCCGCCCGCATCCTTGCGGGGGCGGTCAAGCCTTCCTATAACGCCAGCGCCGCCCCCCGTCCCGGGGAGGGGATCCGTCCCGCCCAGAGAGCGGGTTCGGCCCGAGCCGCCACGCCACCCACCCGAGGTGGCCTGTGGACGTTCGGGGGGAGCGGTCGCGAGAGGAGCGGTTCCATGCTTCGAGGCACTTGGTCGGACGCGTCGCGGACGCAGTCCATGGGGGCAATGTCCCTAGGGGCAAAGCTCGTGCTGCCCCTGCTCGTCGGCCTGCTCTCCATCACGGCGGGCTGCGGCGGCGGCAATGGCAGCAGCAAGAGCATCCAGGACCCCGAGGTCCGCAACTTCTCGCCGTTCATGTCGCCCATCGACTTCGGCAGCCTGCTGCAGAACCCGACGTTCACCAACAGCTCGCTGACGGCCACGACCGACCCGAACTACCCCGGGCAGATCGTGATCTTCTTTCAGCCCCAGACGGAGATCGACCCGCGCTCGGTCTTCATCGGCGGCAACCCGGCGCTCGGCGAGGTCGACCCCGCCGCGATCCAGATCACCCAGGAGGTGCCGGGCTCCGGCAACTTCCTGATCCCGATCGACGTCGAGGTGCAGCCCGACCGCATCATCTGCCAGCCGCTTCCGCCCTATTCCACGCCGGACGGCAGCGGTGGCTACATCACCAACATGCCGCAGGGCCAGTACACGATCGGCGTGCTGCGCAACGTGCGCAACGTCAATGGCCGCCAGCTCCAGGACGCGCCCGTCTACCACAGCTTCACGGTGGGTGACAACGACACCCTCGCGCCGCGCGTGGTCACCACCAAGCCGATCGACGGCGAGATCAACGTCGGCGCCGGCACGCCGCCGCCGGCGCTGCCCGTGGGCGTCCCGGCCGACTCGATCGCCGACGTCACCATCAACATCTTCGGGCCCACCTCGCCCGACATCCTCATCCGCTTCAGCGAGGGCATGGCCGCCAACAGCGTCACGTCGACCAACTTCTCGGTCCTGGACGCCGGCTCGCTCGCACAGACGATCTTGGCGCCGGCCCCTGGCTTCCCCAAGCTCAAGAGCCAGGAAGACCAGGCGACCCTGCCGTCCAACGGGCACGAGGTCCTCTGGCGCGCGGACCCGTTCGCCGGCGGCTTCCCGTTCGGTACCGACATCCAGATGACGGTGCTGGGCCTCTGGAACGACGCCGCGAGCCAGGCGGGCAACCCGGGTACGCCGGACAACCCGAGCCCGCTGCAGGACTTGTCGGGCAACTACATGACCTTGAACCACGTGTTCAAGTTCACGACGGTGGCGCCGCCCAGTCTGCCGCAGAACCCGATCCCCGAGTACTCGATCTGGTGGTCGGCCTCGGATCGCGTCGGCGCGCTCGACCTGATCAACCACAAGGCCATCGCCGACCAGGCGCTGGGCAATGCCACCTTCCCGCAGGGCATCCCGCTCAACGTCTTGCCGGAGTTCACGGACACGATTTCGACAGACGCCAACCTGCCTGGCTTCGATCCGTTCGAGCTCATCGTCGACCCCCGCAACGGGTTCACGGCCACGTGCCACACGTACGTCTACGTGCAGTCGGTCGAGAGCAGCCAGGTTGCGATCATCAACACCCGCAACAGCATCCCCGTGGCGCTCATCAACACGCCTAGCCCTGGTGGCATCGGCTTGTCGGTAGCGGACAACTCCACGGACATGTTGGTCGCCACGAACACGGCCGCCAACACGTTCACTGCGTTCGGCATGGGCGGGGTCAAGGTGGGTCAGCAGTTCCTGACGCAGCCCATCTTCATCGTGAAGGTGCAGGCCACGGGCAACCAGCCTCGCGCCATCGCGGTCTCCACGCCGTCACGTGACCGCACGGTGTTCGGCCACGCCACGGCCAACCGGGACGCGACGATCCTCGGGCCCGTGACGCCCCTGATCATGTGGGCGGACTTCGCCGACGGCGCCGTGAACACCATCACGCTCAACTCGGACACCCCGCTGAAGACGTTCGGTCTCGGTCCCTCGGCCGCGCCCAACGACATCAGCTTCGGTCCGTGCCAGGGTCTGATGTTCGCGGCCATCTCGCAGGGCGGTCTGCCGGGTGAGGGTGCGGTCTCGTACTACGCCTCGGGTCCGGCTTGCAGCTCGGGTGTACAGACGCCCGGCCAGCCCGACGCCATCGTCGGCAAGACCAACGAGCCCGGCGGTCTGGATGCTCCGGACGGCTTGGACCAGCTGGCAGTGCCCACCTTCTTCGACATCTACTTCTACGTGGCCGAGTCCGGCTCCTCCCGCAACGCGGTGACGGCGCTGGGCCTCGAGCCGGGGCAGATCAACCTGCCGCGCGTCGTCGCTCGCTTCAACAACGTCGGCAACAACCCGAACTCCATCGCGCACCGGGCTCCCTGGGGTACCCCGTCGATCGGCGAGGTGTCCTTCAACGACCCGAATGCCCCGACCAACGGAACGTGCAACTACCAAGGGCTCACCCTGTGGCAGTACTACACGACCCCCGTGGGCATCTTCCCCTTCGCGGATGGAACGTTCGACGAGTCGCTGTCCCTCTTCGTCTGTGCGCGTGGGTCGAACCAGATCACCCAGATCAACGCGCTCAATGGCACGCGTCCGCTCTACAACGGGTTCGTGCCGATCCCCGGCGTGCGCTGGGTCGGCAGCCAGGGCAGCCAGTAGGGACGTGCAGCGGGTAGCTACGGCTACCTGGACGGCCTGATCCCCGGGCGGGGGCGCCGCAAGGCGTCCCCGCTCGTCGTTTTGCCCCGAGTCCGTCAGCCTTCGATGGCTTCCAGCACGCGCTCCACTTCCGGGGGAAGCTCCGGCAAGTCGTGCAGCACGTCGGCCACGAGGGCGTCGCCGACCAGGCCGCGAGCCTCGGCTTCGAACGAGGGCAGGAGGCGGTGGCGCAGGGTGGGGCGGAGCGCCCAGGCGAGGTCGTCCGCCACGACATGGGCACGCCCCTCGAGCAGGGCGCGCACGCGCGCCACGCGGCACATGGCCTCGCCACCTCGCGGGCTCGCACCCATGCGCAGGCTGCGTCGCGCGGCCGAGGTCCCGTAGGCGGGGTCCGTGGCGCGGACGACGCGCGCGATCTGGCGCAGGAGGGGGTCTGGAATGGGCACGCCCCGCGCCGCAGCGATCAGCCCGCGCACCCCGGCAGCGTCCGTGACGGGATCCGGCAGCGGCGGCCGCTCGCGGTCCGTGCGCGAGAGGATGCGCACCAGGTCGGCTTCATCCGGCGAGCGGATCTCGACCTTCAGCAGGAAGCGGTCCAGCTGGGCCTCGGGCAGGGGGAACGTGCCTTCGTGCTCGATGGGGTTTTGCGTGGCGAGCACGGTGAACGGACGCGGCAAGGGGTGGCCCGTGCCGCCCACGCTCACGGTGCCTTCGGCCATGGCCTCGATGAGCGCCGACTGCGTCCGGGGCGTGGCGCGATTGACCTCGTCGGCCAAGACCAGCTGACCGAACAGCGGTCCCGGCTGGAAGCGGAAGGTACGGCCCTCGGGACCCTCCACGAGGATGTCCGTGCCCGTCACGTCCGCGGGCAGCAAGTCGGGCGTGAACTGGATGCGCGAAAGCTCGAGGCCCGCGGCCTGGGAGAGCGCGCGCACCAAGAGGGTCTTGCCGACACCGGGAGGTCCCTCGAGCAGGGCGTGACCACCGCCCACGACGCAGCAGAGAACCTCGCGGATGACCTCGGCCTGGCCCAGCACGGTGGATGCCACGGCCTGCTCCAACGCACCCAGGAGGCGCGTGGCTTCGGCCGGCGGAAGAGGGGCGACGCTCGGGTTCATCGGGGCCGGTCCTGCTCCCTGGCGGTCGCCCGCCGTGCCCTTTCTACGGCCACGTCCGCGACATGGTTCGTGGGAAAGCCGCGGCGGCACGGACATGGTCGAGCCCGCCCAGCCACGCCACGACCCGTTCCAAGCCCATGCCGAAGCCCGCGGTGGGGGCGCCTCCGTAGCGGCGCAGGTCCAGATACCACGTGTAGGCCTCCGGCGGCAGGCCCTCCTCGGCGATCTTGTGCTCCAGGTAGGCGAGGTCGCTGGCGCGCTCGCCGCCGCCGATGATCTCGCCGTAGCCCTCGGGAGCGATCAGGTCGCAGCCCAGGGCCAGCTCGGGGCGGTCGGGATCCGGCCGCATGTAGAAGGCCTTGATCTTGGCGGGAAAGCGGTGGACGAGGATGGGGCCGGGGTAGGCGGCCGAGAGGGTCGTCTCCTGCGGGGCGCCGAAGTCGTCGCCCCACGCGATCTCGGCCTCCGTGCCCTTCAGCCGCTCGACGGCGTCGTCGTAGCTGATGCGCGGGAACGGGGGCCGCCAGCGCTCCAAGGCGGCCGGATCGCGTTCCAGGATCTTCAGCTCGTCCTGGCAGTGCTCGAGCACGTGCTCGAGCACGTGGCCGATCAGGCTCTCCATGAGCGCCATGCTGTCGTCCAGGTGCGCGAACGACATTTCGGGTTCGAGCATCCAGAACTCGGTCAGGTGCCGGCGGGTCTTGCTCTTCTCCGCACGGAACGTGGGGCCGAAGCAGTAGACCTTGCCCAAGGCCTGCGCCGCCGCCTCCATGTGGAGCTGACCGGTCTGCGAGAGGTAGATCCGCTGGTCGAAGTACTCGACGGGGAACAGCGTGGCCGTGCCCTCGGCGGCGGCGGACTGGAAGATCGGCGCGTCCACGTTGACGAAGCCGAGCCCGTCCAGGTGCTCGCGGCATGCGCGCACGATGTGTCCGCGAAGGCGCAGCGTGGCCGCCGGCTTGGCGCTGCGCAGCCACAGGTGGCGATGGTCGAAGAGGAACCCGGTGCCATGCTCCTTCTTGCCGATCGGGAAGTCCTCCGGGCACGCCGCCACTACCTCGAAGCCGTCGGCCTGCAGCTCGACGCCGCCGGCCTGGCGGGCGTCCTCCTTGACCTGGCCCCTCACGCGGACGCTGCTCTCGAGCGGCACCTTGGACGCCGCATCGAGCACGTCGTCCGGGACGGAGCCACGACGCACCACGGTCTGCACCACGCCCGTGCCGTCGCGGATCTCGAGGAAGTGGAGCTTCGTGCCCGCCGAGCGACGGAAGCGGACCCAACCCGCCACTTCGACGGTCTGGCCGATCGCCTGGGGCAGGTCGCTGACATACGTGCGTTGGGACATGGGAAACCTCGGGGCCGCGGACGGCGCGAGGATACCGGAGCCGCCTCGACCCTCCCCGTGTGGGGCGTCAGCGGCGGTGGGTAGACTCCTGGCGGTGTACGAAGCCCTGCACGGTCGACTGACGCGCAAGGAGCCCGCCTTCGTCGTGGTCACGGCAGGGGGCATCGGCTACCGCGTTCTCGTGCCGCTCTCCACCTACGAGGCGCTGCCCCGCGCGGGCCAGGATGTCGACCTGCTGCTGCACTTGGTCGTGCGCGAGGACGAGTGGCGGCTGTTCGGCTTCGCGACCGACGAGGAGCGCGAGGCCTTTCGCACCCTGCTGCGCGTGGCCGGCGTCGGTCCCGTGCTGGCCCTGGCCATCCTCGGCGGCCTCGGGCCCGGGGAGCTTGCCCGCGTCGTGCGCGAGGGCGACATCAAGGCCCTCGTCCGCGTCAAGGGCGTCGGCCGCAAGACCGCCGAGCGCATCGCCGTCGAGCTGAAGGACGCGTGGGGGCAGCGTGGCGCGGTGGCTGGGTCCGGCGGTGCCCCGCCGGTCGAAGGCCCGCTGGCCCAAGCGGTGCGTGCCTTGGAAGCGCTCGGGCATGCGCCCGACGAAGCGCGCCGTCGCGTCGATGCCGCCGCCGGCAAGGCGAAGGGTGCCGCTCCCGAGGACGTCGCCGCCCTCGTGCGCGCGGCGCTCCGCTTGTAACGCTACTTCCTGCGCAGCTGGAAGCCGAGGCTCTCGAGCTTGCGACGGATCTCGTTGAGCGAGGTCTGGCCGAAGTTCTTCGACGCCAGGAGCTCGTTCTCGGAGTGACGCAGGAGATCGCCGATGGTGCGGATCTCCAGGTTGTCCATGCAGCGGCGCGCGCGGATCGAGAGCTCCAGCGCGTCGATCGACGTGTCGTTGGGATCGTCCTCGTCCGGCTCCTCGTCGGCGCCGCCGAAGAGTGCGTCGAGCTGGGCCTCGGCCTGGGCGCGCGAGGGGCCCTCACGCAGGGGGGCCTCGTCCTCGGAGCCGCGGAGCATGCCCAAGCGCAGGCCCTTCTGGGCCAGGATGTCCTTGATCTCCTGCAGGGACGTCTCGCCGAAGTTCTTGTAGGCGAGGAGCTCCGCCTCGGACTTGCGGACCAAGTCGCCCAGCGTGGTGATGTCCATGCGCGAGAGGCAGTTGCGCGAGCGCACCGACAGCTCGAACTCGGAGATGGGGGTGCGCATGACCTGCGCGCGGCGGTCCTCGCGGCGCTCATGGTCCTCGTCGTAGTACATGTTCTGCGAGGCGAGAACGTCCTTGATCCCGATGCGCGCCCGCACGTGCGTGGGGTCCGAGGCCAGGATGCGGCGGTAGCAGCTCTCGGCTTCGGCGTAGCGGGCAGCGTCTTCGTAGAGCAGCGCCATGTTCAGCAGGGAGTTGACGTGGCCCGGGGGCACCGCCGCGGCGCGACGGTACAGCTCGAGCGCGCGGGCGTCCTCGCCTTCGCAGTCCAAGCGCAGGGCGAGGTGGAACAGCGCCCGCACGTGCTGGGGGTCGGCGTGGATCGCGTCCTGGTAGCGCTGCTTGGCCTCTTCGTACTCGCCGGCTGCCTCGAGCGCGATGCCCTCGGCGTAGGCGGCGTCGGCACCCTCGGGCAGCTTGCGCGCGGCCTTCATGGCGTGGTCGGCGTCACCACCGAGCGCGGCGGCCGTGGCCAGCTCGACGAAGAACGCCTGGCCCTCGAGCGATGTGCCGACCAGGGCGCTGAACGACGTTGCCGCGCCGATCGGGTCGCCGCTTTCCATGCGCGACAAGCCGCGCACGAGCTGGGCCTGCGGGGCATCGCCCGCGCTCTCGAGCTGGGCCAGCGCGCGGTCGGTCCGACCGAGCAGCCAGGAAGCGGTCGCACTGCGCAGCGCGTCCTTCGCGTTGCCGCTTCCGTCCTTGCGTGACTCCGCGTCCACGGTCTGGCGCGCCTCGGACGACGCACCGATCTGGCGCTTCATCGCGCGCAGGGCCTCGAGGTCGTAGGCGAGCTCGGCCAGGAAGGAGTTCGCGTTGCTCGGGGGCATGGACATCTCCCTGCGGCCGAGGGGGCCTCCAGCGAGGCCCGGCCGCCGACGACGGCGAATCCCGGACGATAGCGGCCTGTCGGACGGCGTCCACATCAGGGCGGCGTCCTCGGAGCCACGGGCCCGCCTCGGACAGGGCCCGTGCAGGACGCGCATGGCGTGGGATGCTCCCCGGGCAGGGCGCGCGACGCCCCGGCGCGGTGGAGGTCGGCCATGGACCGGTTCCGGATCGAGGGCGGGGTGCCGCTCGAGGGCGCCGTCGACGTCTCGGGGGCCAAGAACTCGGCCCTTCCCCTCCTGGCCGCGACCCTCCTCACGGACGAACCCTGCGTGCTCCGGGGGGTGCCGGCGCTGCACGACGTGTCCACGATGCTCAAGATCCTGGAGGTCCTGGGGGTCGAGGTTGAGCGCGAGCCGGGCGGCGTGGTCCGGACGCGGGTGAGCGACGCCAGCTCGCACCGCGCTCCCCGCGAGCTGGTCAAGACCATGCGCGCGTCGATCTGCGTCCTGGGGCCCCTCGTGGGTCGCCGCGGCGAGGCCGAAGTCAGCTTCCCGGGAGGTTGCGTGATCGGCCCGCGGCCCGTGGACCTGCACCTGCGTGGCCTCGAGGCGCTGGGTGCGGAGGTGCGGGTCGAGGAGGGCTACATCCGCGTCCGGGCCGGTCGAGGGGGGCCGGGCGAGCGCGAGGTCTACCTGGGCGGCCCCTTCGGCCCGACCGTGACCGGGACGGCGAACGTCCTTTCGGCCGCCGTCCTCACGCCTGGCACCACGGTGCTGCAAGCCGCCGCCTGCGAGCCCGAGATCGCCGATCTGGCCCGCGCGCTCGTGGCCATGGGGGCGAACATCCAGGGCATCGGCAGCCCGACCCTGGTCGTCGAGGGCGTCGAGGCCCTGGGGGGCCTCGACCACGAGGTGATCCCCGATCGGATCGAGGCCGGGACCCTCTTGGCCGCCGCGGCCGCCACGGGCGGCGACGTCCTCGTCCGCGGTGCCGACCCGAAGGTCCTCACGGCTCCGCTGGACCTCCTGGCCCGCATGGGCACCACGGTGGAGCGCGGCCCGGGAGGTCTCCGGGTCCGGGGCGGCGGGGGACGCCCGCGGCCCGTGGACGTGGTGACCCTGCCCTATCCGGGCTTCCCCACGGACCTCCAGGCCCAGTGGATGACGCTGCTTGCCCTGGCCGACGGCAACTCCTTCGTGACCGAGAAGATCTACCCCGAGCGCTTCATCCACATCGCCGAGCTCCAGCGCATGGGGGCCCGGATCCGCAAGGAGGGCCCGACGGCGATCGTGAGCGGTGTCGAGCGCCTGTCGGGGTGCGAGGTGATGGCTTCCGACCTCCGGGCGTCGGCGGCCCTGGTCGTGGCCGGCTTGGCGGCCGGGGGGACCACACTGGTCGAGCGCGTCTACCACATCGACCGCGGCTACGAGCGCATCGAGACCAAGCTGGAGGCGCTGGGGGCCCGGATCCGGCGCGAGGCCGCGTAGGCGGGGGCCCCTCGGCGCGTTTCCGCACCCCGGAGGGGCGTCGCCTTTCCTTCCGGGGACGCCCGGGCCTCGGTTCAATGCCTCATTCGGCCCGTTTGGGCAGCCCCGTCCCCGGGGACCGCTACCGCCGTGTCACGGGCGGGCCGTCCCCTCACCGTCCGCCCCCCGCTCTCCAGGAACAGAAGCCCGTCGTGTTCGACTCCCTCGCCAAGCGCTTCGCCGGCATCTTCTCGGGCCTCGGGTCCGGGAAGCTCACCGAGCGGAACATCGAGGACGGCATCAAGGAGGTCCGTCAGGCCCTCCTCGAAGCCGACGTCGCGCTCGACGTCGTCAAGGGCTTCATCGAGCGCGTGCGCGCGAAGGCCGTGGGCCTCACGACGCTGCAGGGCGTGCGCCCCGCCGACCAGTTCGTCAAGGTCGTCAAGGACGAGATGGTCGCGCTGCTCGGCGGCGACCCGGCGCGCATCCGCTGGAGCAACCGCGGCCCGACCGTGATCATGATGGTCGGCCTGCAGGGCACGGGCAAGACGACCACGACGGGCAAGATCGCGCGCTTCCTGCGCAAGCGCGAGTCCAAGAAGCCGCTGCTCGTGGCCGCCGACGTGCAGCGCCCCGCCGCCATCGAACAGCTGCGCGTCCTCGGCAAGCAGCTGGACATCCCCGTCTACGCGGAGGAGGCCGGCCGCCCGCCCAAGATCTGCCGTCGCGGCATCGAGCGCGCGGTCGAGCTGGGCTGCGACGTGGTCCTGCTGGACACGGCTGGCCGCCTGCACATCGACGACGAGCTCATGGACGAGCTCGAGGACATCCGCGACGGCGTCAAGCCCCACGAGATCTGGCTCGTCGTGGACAGCATGCTCGGCCAGGACGCCGTCACGAGCGCCCGCGAGTTCAACGACCGCCTCGACGTCAGCGGCGTGATCCTCACCAAGACCGACGGCGACGCCCGCGGCGGCGCGGCCCTGGCCGTCCGCGAAGTCACCGGCAAGCCCATCCGCTACGTCGGTACCGGCGAGAAGCTCGACCAGCTCGAGGCCTTCGTGCCCGACCGCATGGCCCAGCGCATCCTGGGCATGGGCGACGTGATCGGCCTCGTCGAACAGGCCCAGGACGTCGTCGACCAGAAGGAGGCGGCCGAGGCGGCCGAGCGGCTCTTCATGAACCGCTTCACGCTGGAGGACGTCGCCTCCCAGCTCCAGATGATGCAGAAGATGGGCAGCATGAAGGACATGCTGAAGAAGATCCCCGGCGCCGCCCAGCTGGACGAGGCCCAGCTGCAGCAGCTGCCCAAGGATCAAGAGATCAAGCGCATGATCGCGGTCATCCAGTCGATGACGCCCGCCGAGCGCGACGATCCCAAGCTGCTGCACATGCAGCGCCGCCACCGCGTGGCCCGTGGCTCGGGCACCTCCGTCAAGACGGTGGGCGAAGTCGTCAACATGCACCGCCAGATGCAGCGCCAGGTGAAGGACCTGAAGAAGCAGGGATTCGCCGGCAAGCTCGCTGCGCGCAAGATCGAGAAAGACAAGAAGCGCCGCTGGAAGGACAAGAAGAAGTCCGACGGCGGCGACGAGTTCGGAGGGTGGTTCGCGCCGAAGAAGGCGTAGCCACGTTCCACCAGTCCGCAAGCAGGAAGGACGTCCACTCCATGGCCATCGTGATCCGCCTCTCGCGCCAAGGCCGGCGCAACCGACCCCACTACCGCCTGGGGGTCTTCGACCGCCGCACGCGCCGCGACGGTCCGCCGATCGAGTACCTCGGTCACTACGACCCCCTCGAGACCGACGACGAGAAGAAGGTCGTCCTCGAGCCCGAGCGCATCTCGCACTGGCTGGGCCAGGGCGCGCTCGTGTCGGAGACCGTGCGCAGCTTCCTGCGCCAGAAGGGCATCCCCATGCCTGGTCACCGCGCCGGTCGTCGTGCCAAGCGCAAGCGCAAGGCCGGCACCACCGCCAAGGCCTGACCGTCCGCGCGCTGCTGCCGGCCCTGGAGGTCGCCGCGGCGCGCACGCTGACGACACCCGGGGTGCGTGACGCCCCGGGACCGTCCGGTTCCGTCCTCTTCGCCTGCGCCCCTTTCGGAGCGCGTCTCCTTTCCCGGTGACGCGCTCCCGCCCGGAGATCCATGGCCGCATCCGCCGCCACGAAGAAGAAGCCGACCCTGGCCGAGGTGCTCGACGTCCTCGAGGGGATCTTCGGCGCACCGCCCCAGCCCGAGCGCCTCGAGGACCCGCTGCTCGACCACCTGCTGGTGGCCGTGCTGACGCCCCACATGGGCCAGCCGGCCGCGCGCGACGCACTGCGGGCCATCTCGGGCGCGTTCCTCGACCTCAACGAGATCCGCGTCTGCGGCCTGGCCGAGATCGAGCCGTTCCTCGCGGCGGTGCCGGCGGCTTCCCGGCGGCAGGCCGCGTGGGACCTGCGCATGGCCTTGCAGGACGTCTACGACGGCACGCACGGGCTCGACCTCGAGCCACTGCGCGGTCGCTCGCCCGAGGACATGCGCAAGTTCCTGAAGGCGCTGCCCAACATCCACGGCGGCGCGGCGGCCCTGCTGTTCCAGGCGGCCGCCGGCGACGACATGCTCGCATTCGGCGTGCTCGAGGAGCACCTCCTCACGCGCTTGGGGATGCTGCCGCGCGCCTCGTCGCGCGACCGCGTCCGCGCGGCGCTCGAGCGTCAGGTCAAGGCCAAGGACCGCCGGCGCTTCGCGTGGCTCTGCGGCGCCGCGGCGCACCTCTACGAAGTCGACTTCGATCCCAAGCACCCCTTCTGCGAGCTGCTCGTGCGCGTCAACGCCAAGGAGCTCGCCGTGCGCGAGGCCGAGCGCAAGCGCGAGGAGGCCCGTCGCCTCGCGGAAGAGAAGAAGCGTCTCGCCGAGGAAGAGAAGAAGCGCAAGGCCGAGGAGCGCGAGCGCGCCAAGGCCGAGCGCGAGCGCGCGCGCAAGGAGGCCCTTGCCAAGCGCAAGGCCGCTGCCGACGCCAAGGTCGCCGCCAAGAAGGCCGCCGAAGACAAGAAGCGTGCCGACGCCAAGGCGGCCGCCGAGGCCAAGAAGGCCGCCGCCAAGGCCGCTGCCGAAGCGAAGAGGGCTGCCGCCAAGGCCGCGGCGGAAGCGAAGAAGGCCGCCGAGAAGGCCAAGAAGGAAGCCGCCAAGAAGGCGGCTGCCGCGAAGCAGGAGGCCGCGAAGAAGGCCGCGGCGGCTGCGAAGAAGGCCGCAGCGAAGAAGTCCGCCAAGAAGTCGGCCGCCAAGAAGACGGCCGCCAAGAGTGCGCCGGGGAAGAAGGCGGCCGAGCGTGCCACCCCGAAGACCGCAGCCAAGAAGACGGCCTCCAAGAAGTCCGCGAAGAAGACCGCCGCCAAGAAGGCGCCGCCCAAGAAGGCCGCCAAGAAGAAGAGCGCCAAGAAGTCCGCATCGCGCGCGCCTTCGCGCGTGGCGCGCAAGAAGTAGGACGCCCCGGTGCGGCTCCGGCTGGCCAGCCAGAGCCCGCGCCGTGCGGCGCTGCTCGAGGCCGCCGGCATCCCGTTCGAGCCCGGGCCGTTTCCGGACATCGAGGAGCATCTGCCGCCGGGGCTCCCGCCCGCGGCCGCCGTCGAGGCCATTGCCCGGGAGAAGGCGCGCGCCGCCCTCCTGCTTGCCGGACCCGGCGAGACCGTGCTGGCGGCCGACACGCTGGTGTTCGTGGACGACCAGCCCCTCGGCCGACCGCGCGATGCGGCCGAAGCGCGGGCCCACCTGGCTCGCCTCTCCGGCCGCACCCACGACGTCGTCACGGCCGTGGCCGTGGGGGCCGTGGATCGGGGCGCCGCGGGCCTCCGCGTCGCCAGCGCCACGACGCGGATCACGTTCCGCGCCCTGACGGCCGATGAGATCCGGGGCTACGTCGCGTCCGGCGAGCCCCTGGACAAGGCGGGCGCGTACGCCCTGCAGGGCGGCGCCCGTCGGTTCGTGACGCGGATCGAAGGAGACGAGGACACCGTGATCGGCCTCTCCGTCTCGCTTGTTCGCCGCTTGTTGGCGGAGGTCTGACCGTGCGCCGCTCGACGATCATGGCCGCTTCGATCCTGATCCTGGGCGCCGTCGGCCTGCTCGTGGCCGCCCAGATGCTGCTCAAGCCCTACCGGCAGGACGCGGCGCTCGGCAGCGAGCTCCAGCGCATGCTCGCCGCCGAGGGGGCGGTCGAGGAGACCAGCAAGGTGATCGTGCAGGGCTCGCGCCGGGCCGGCCCCGACCACCTCGCCACCGAAGGCGTGGGCGTGGTCGTGGATCTGGTGCCGACCGCCCAGCTGCGCACGCGCCGCGGGGGCCTGGAGAGCCTCACGCGGCGTACCGTCGAGGCCGTCCTGGACCGCTTCCGCGAGCGGCGGATCGACTGGGTCGAGCTCAGGCTGAGGGTCAGGGGCCCGGACCAGGAGCCCCTGCGGACCCTGGTCCAAGCGGGCCCCACGGGCATGATCCTGGCCCCGCGGCCTCCGTTGCCCTTGTCGCTGCCCTGAACGGCCCGCCGGGCGCGGGGGGAGACCCCGTTGCCTCCCCGGCTTGATGGCAGGGCCCCGCGGCGTACCTTCCCCGGTTCGCGCGAGGAGCCCGACCATGAAGAAGGACATCCACCCGGACTACCACCCGGTCGTCTTCGTCGACACCGGTGCCGAGTTCGAGTTCACGTCGCGCTCCACCATGCGCAGCAAGGAAGTGCGCAAGATCGACGGCGTGGACCACTACGTGATCCGCCTCGACATCTCGTCGGCCTCGCACCCCTTCTTCACGGGCAAGCAGCGCTTCGTGGATACCGCCGGCCGCATCGACAAGTACCGCACCAAGTACGGCAAGCGGTACGGTCGCCGTTCGGGTCCCGGCGCCGAGTGACGTCGTAGGGGGGTCGCTCGCGGTCCCTCGCGCCCGGCATGCTGGCCGACCACATCCGTCGACGTCTGGAAGCGCTCGAGGCACAGGCTGCCGAGCTCGAGACGCGGCTCGCCGACCCCGCCGTCGCGTCCGACCACCGCGAGTTCTCGCGCCTCAACCGCGAGCATGCCGCGCTGCTGAAGCCCGTCGCGACCTTCGCGCGCTACAAGGCCGCCGAAGTCGCCGTCGAGGAGGCCAAGGAGGTCCTCGCCGACGGCTCGAGCGACGACGAGCTGCGCGCCATCGCCAAGGAGCAGCTGGCGAGCGCCACGAAAGCCGCCGAGGAGGCCGCCGAGGAGGCGCGCACCAGCCTTGTCTCCGAAGACCCCGATGACCTGCGCGACGCGATCGTCGAGATCCGCGCCGCGGTGGGGGGCGACGAAGCCGGCCTCTGGGCCGGCGATCTCTTCCGCATGTACGAGCGCTACGCGCTGCGCCATGGCCTGCGCGTCGAGGTCCTCGAGTCCGACGGCAGCGAGCAGGGCGGCTACAAGGAAGTGCAGTTCTGCCTGCGCGGGCGCGGCGCGTTCGGGGCCATGCGTTTCGAGTCGGGCGTGCATCGCGTGCAGCGCGTGCCCGAGACCGAGGCCCAGGGGCGCATCCACACCTCCACGGCGTCCGTGGCGGTGCTGCCCGAGGCCGAGGACGTCGACATCACGATCCGCGACGCGGACCTGCAAGTCGACACGATGCGTGCAGGCGGCCCCGGCGGGCAGAACGTCAACAAGACCTCGTCGGCGGTGCGCATGACGCACCTGCCCACGGGTATCGTCGTGAAGGTCCAGGCCGACCCCTCGCAGCACAAGAACCGCAGCATGGCCCTGCGCATCCTCAAGGCCCGCCTCTTCGAGCTGGAGCGCGAGAAGGCCGCGGCCGAGCGCTCGGCCCAGCGGGCCAGCCAGATCGGCTCGGGCGAGCGCAGCGAGAAGATCCGCACGTACAACTACAAGGAAGGCCGCGTCACCGACCACCGCATCAAGCTGACGCTGCACCGCCTGACGGAGATCCTGGAGGGCGACCTCGACGCCATGGTCGAAGCCCTGCGCCAGGAAGAGCTCACCCGCCGCCTGGCCGAGCTGGACTAGGGTCTGTCCGGGCGCCGGCGGCCTTGGCCCCGGCCGCGAACCGGGGCCCGCGGGGCGCGTTGGCCTGGGACAGGCCCTTCCCGTAGGATCCGCCCTCTGGACGGGCGGGCCGCAGGCGGCCGCGGAGCAGGAGATCCCATGAGCGACGACGACCTTCGCGACGACGACGTGGCCGGCGACGACGGCGTGGACGGTGGGGCCGAGGGCTATTCGGAAGCCCACGAGGCCGCCCTGGCCGAGGCCCAGGCCGAGCGCTTGACGCGCCAGGCGTTCGTCCACGGTGTCGACCGCCAGCTGTTCCGCTTCCTGTTCGCCAACTGCTGCTTCTTCGCGGCGGCGCTCGTCTCGTGGGAGGTCGCCGCCCCCGGCGCCGACGCCAACCCCGCGGGCATGATCGGCGGCTTGGACACCGTACGTGGCGCGATGCTGCTGGCGCTCGCCGTGTACGGCTTCTGGACCTGCTTCCTCAACATCTTCCACGGCCAGATGAAGGTCTGGCCGTTCCTGTTGAGCGCGTTGATCGGTGCCGAAGTCGCCATCGGCGGCATCAAGGACGGCATCGCCAGCTGGGACAAGGTCAAGGAGCACCTTGCCACCCTGCCCAGCAAGACGGCCTACGACGACCTCATCCATCGCTTGGGCGCCATCTCGCCTGGCGCGTGGCTCTGCACGATCGGTTCCTTCCTCGTGTTCTGGGTACTGCTCTCCGGCCTCATGAGTGGCCGTTCGTCGAGCAAGGCCTCGAGTGGCGGGGGACGCCGTCGTCGCTGACGGTTCGACCGCCGCACGCGGCGGGGCGGGGCGGCTCGATCGCGCCCCGCTCCTCGAGATCCTCAAGCGCTCGACCACGTGGCTCGAGGGGCGCGGACTCCCCCGTCCGCGCCTTGACGTCGAGCTGCTGATGGCCCATGCGCTCGGCATCGAGCGCATGCAGCTCTACCTCCAGTTCGACCGGCCCCTGGCCGGCGAGGAGCTGGACGCCATCCGCGACCTCGTGCGCCGTCGCGGCCTGGGCGAGCCTGTCGCCTACCTCACGGGCCGCTGGGGCTTCCACGCACTCGACCTCGCCGTCGACGCGCGCGTCCTCGTGCCGCGCCCCGAGACCGAGACCCTCGTCGATGCCGCCCTCGAGCGCCTCGCGGGTGTTGCGAACGCGGTCGTCGCTGACGTCGGCACGGGCTCGGGCTGCATCGCCCTGGCCTTGGCGCACGCCCGGGACGACCTCACCGCGCTCGGCAGCGACCTCTCCGAGGCCGCACTCCACGTCGCGCGCGACAACGCCGCGCGCTTGGGCCTGGACGCTCGCGTGCGGTTCGCCCACGGCGACCTGCTCGCCCCTTGGCGCGACGAACCGGCGTTCGGCCACCTTGCCGCCGTCGTCAGCAACCCGCCTTACGTCGTGCGGGGGGACCCGGCTCTCGAAGCCGCCGTCGCCCGCTTCGAGCCCGAGCTGGCCCTCTACGTCGACGGCACCGACCCGTTCGCCATCGGGGCCCGCATCGCCGACCAAGCCCGCTCCGCCCTCGTCCCCGGCGGCTGGCTCCTCGTCGAGCTCGGCGCCGGCAGCGACACCCGCGCCCGCGAAGCCCTCACCGCCCTCGACTACACCGACATCGACGTCCTCCCCGACCTCGCCGGCATCGGGCGGGTCGTTGTTGGCAGGACGCGCGGCGCATAGTCCGTTGCCTCGGTAGCCTTGGGGCATGACGGACGCCGCGAGGCAGTTGCTGAACCGCGTGCTTGCCCTCGCCTCGCAGGACCGCGAATGGATCGCGACCGAGCTGCTCGCGAGCCTGGACGGTCCCGCCGACGTCGGCTGGGAGGCCGCGTGGTCAGACGAGCTCGCCCGACGGCAGGAGGCGGCCCAGTCGTGCGGCGAATCCGGCGCAGCTTGGGACGGGGTGCGAGCCGAGATTCTGGCCCGGCTGGAGAATCCGTGAGCAGCCGCCTCCGCTGACGTTGCATCGGCGAGCTGGGTCGGGCGCGGGTCTTGGCAGCCCGCTCCAAGCACCCCCGTAGCGGTGCCGATAGAAGGGGGTAGGTGCTCCGCAAGGTCCTCGTCCTGGCCTGTGCTGCTTTGGCCCTCGGAGCGGGGGCCGTGTTCTGCCTCCGCGAGGATGCCGACGCCCGCTTCGAGCGCGCGCTGGGCGATCGACCCCTCGCCGCCTTGCTCGACGAGACGCCCGCCCTGGACCAGGCCCTGCAGGAGCGGCTCTGGCGGCTGATACGAAGTGACGAGCCGTGGTCGACCGGTCATGCCGCCTCACCCGACGACGACTGGTACCTGTCGGGTGAGGAATCACCCCCGGCAAGCTTTGCCTCCGAGCACGAGCGTCTCCGGCCGGCGATGACCGACCTCACGGAGATCCTCGCCACGGACAGGGCCTGCCTGACGTCCATCGGCTGGATCGACAGGGGTCCTCAGCGCGGGCGTGCGGTGCTCCAGGGCTGGCGCCTGCGCAATGCCAGTTGGCCCATGCTTCGCGCTGCGGCGCACTGGTATGCACACGAGGCACTGTGCGCGGACGAGCCGACGCTGGCGCTCTCGCGCCTACGGCAGCTGTGCGTGGCGCTCTCCCATCCGGGCACCGTCCGCGACCGCGTGGGGTCCGCCCTCGTTGGGTGGGTTCGCGATCGCACGCACCTCATGATGCTTCTTCGGGGTCGCATCGCGAGTGACCTTGTCGAGGCCTGGTTGTCGGAGCCCTGCCGGGAGATCGAGGTCCTTGCGCAGGGCGTACGACTGGAGCGCGCCCTGTACGCCACGACCGTGGGGGAGGATCTGGAGAGAGAGCGACACCTCGACTGGAGCGAGGACATCGACCTCGAGGAGCGCGTGCGCCTGTGGTGGCAGGGCAAGGGCGAGGTGGCTGCATGGCTGGAGCTCTGCGACGCCTTCGAGGCCTACCTTCGCGGCGCGGACTCGGCAGAGCATGTGCGCAGCCTGGAGGCGGATGTCCACGCACGAAACGGCTCTCCGCTCGTCATGCGCCACTACCACGCCGCCCTCTTGGACGAGGCGCTCTTGGGGAACGCACGGCACCGGCTAGCGCGGACGGCAGGGCGCGTGCTCCAACTGCATCGGCAGCGTGGACGACTGCCGGCCGATGCGACCGAGCTGAGGAAGTGGATGGCGGGAGGTGCTTCGCTGCTCGACCACGGGACCTTGGAGCTGGCGGTGACCTACGAGCGTCTGAGCGAGTCTGCGTTCCGGGTGCGCGTGGACCCCGACACGCCCACCCCCGACCTGCTCCCCGCCTCCGCCATGGATCGCGTGCGTGAGGAACAGGGTCAGCGGCCGATGCGCACGGGCGCACTCCGCTGGCACCTGCCCCACGTGATGGAGCTCCACGTGCCGAGGCAGTGAGGTAGCGCAGGCGGGTATCTTCCGTGGCACGGAGGTGTAGGCGCGAAGGGTACGGAGGCGGGACAAGTTGTTGCGTGTTCTTCGATCCTCGCCGCCGAGCGCATGAGAGGCGTCGTCCTGACTGCGACGGTGCAGCGCCGTCCCCACTCCCGATCGCCCCGCGTGCTTCAACCCCGAGAACCAGGTTCTTCATCCACGCCGGAATTCCGGCGTGGCCGCGCACCGCGGGACCAACGCCGCGTCCGCACCTCACGGCCGCCCGCCGCCTCGGCCTTGCCATCCGCCGCAACCGAGTCGAGGGCGCCGAGCCCGGAAATCAGGGCTCTGGGGGGCGCCGAAACTTCGGCAAACCCGCGGTGCGCGCTCGCCGCGCGGGGGCGGATGGGGTGGCGCGACCCCACCGGTAGGTCGCGGGGCGGCGGGCGGGGCGGCGGGATCCCGCCGCCCCGCCCCACGCCGGAATTCCGGCGTGGACGTGAGGTACGGAGGCGGGACAAGTTGTTGCGCCTTCGGCGCACGCACGACCCAGGCGATGGCCACCCGGTTCGGGAAACCGCGGCAAGCGCTCGGCGAGCGGCCGCTGTTGGGCTCCTGGAGCGGCGGGACTCCGCCTCCTTGCCGCCGCCATCCGCCCCAACCGGCTCGATGGCGCCGAACCCGGAAATCAGGGCTCTGGGGGGCGCCGAAATTTCGGCAAACCCGCGGTGCGCGCTCGCCGCGCGGGGGCGGATGGGGTGGCGCAACCCCACCGGTAGGTCGCGGAGCGGCGGGCAGGGCGGCGGTGTCCCGCCGCCTGGCCCCACGCCGGAATTCCGGCGTGGCCGTGCGCCGCGGGATCGACGCCGCGTCCGCACATCGCGCCTCCGCCGCTGCTTTGGCCAGCCATCCGCCGGGAGCGGTTCGAGGACGCGGAGCCTGGAAATCAGGGCTCTGGCGGGCGCCGAAATTTCGGCAGACCTGTGGCGAGGGTTGGCCGGGGCCCGCGGCCTCTTCCGACCCCCTGGCTGGCCTCCTAGTCGAGGCGGATGAGGTCCTCGGCAGGGATCTGGACCTCGCGCTTCACCCAGCGCTCGCCGTAGTGGCCCTCGAGGGTGTAGGTGCCTGCGGCGAGCATCTCGAAGAGGAACTCACCTTGTCCGTCGTTCTTGGGCCACCCCACGCGCCAGCGCTCCTTGCCCACGTGGCGCCTCAGGCTGAACGACGGTTCCGCCGCGTCGCGTGGAACGCGGACCACCAGCTGGTAGAAGACGGGCGCGGGAATCACCAGCTCGCCCGCGCCCGGCCGGAACTCGAATGGGTGGATCGTGGCCGGCGTTAAGCCCGGTCCCAGCACGACCACCTCGTATGCACCGGGCTGCACCTTGCCAAAGGTCACGGTGCCGTCGGACTCCACGAGCCTGGGATTCCGTACGCCCGTCTCACCCTGTGCACGGAGAGCGACCTGCAGCTTGCCTTCCGAGGCGTACCCGGGAGGGTTCGTCACGCGGACCACGAGTGTGTCCATCTCGGCAATCCGAATGGTCAGTGCGCTCGTTGTCGCAGGATCGTAGGGGCGAACGACCTCGCCGTGATCGCGCGTGCGTACATGGACGGTGAACACGCCTTCCTTCCAAGTGCCATCCTCCGCCAACGTGTGCTCGGGAATGTGATCCACGATGAACGCGCCGTCCTCGCGCTGGAGAGAGACGTTGCCGCCGGCCACGCTCGCGTGATTGCCCGAGAAGGAGACGGAGATCTGCGCTTCCTCGATGGGCTTCCCATCGGGCCCCAGCACATGGACCTCCATGTAGCGAGCGGGGTCGAGCCGTTCGAGGACGAGGTCCGTCTCGACCATGGCATCGGTGACCCAAAGGGTCTCGACGACGGGGTAGTCGCTTCCTCCGAGCGACAGGCCGAGCAGGTAGCCGCCCGGAGCGAGATCGCGAAACACGAAGGACAGACCGTCGCGGTCGTTCGGCTCGGCGGATGGGTCAGTCGCTTCGAAGATGGGCTTGGCAGGGGGTTGGCTTCCCGGGAACGCGCGGAGCGTGACCTTCAAGCGCGGGCGCTTGAAGCGACCTGGCAGGACGACCGAGCCGTGTACGCCGGGGCCCTCCTGCAAGGCAAAGTCGAGCTCTTGGATCGGGCCCTGGGACGAGACGACAAGCCGTCGAGGAGCGGACTTGAGCACCTCGCGCTTCCCACCCGTCGCGAAGAACCACATCTCACCGGGCTGGACGTAGATCGCCGACTCGGGACGGCTCCAGCCAGCCCTTCGCAGCGAGGGCGTCGGGAAGTCAGGCGTCGTCGCCCAGTGGATCGTGCCACTCTCGGGAACGCTCCCGTCCGGCAGTCGGAGTCGTGCAACCACGGCCACGCGCCCATCGGATGCTACGCGCGTCCACTTCGGTCGCGGCGGAGGCGGCAAATCCGCGGCGCTTCCGCGTAGCTCGACGCCATGGGAGGCTTCCTGCGCTGCCTTGCCCTGCTCGGGGCCGCGAGGATCCGCGAGGGGCGTCGAGGCGTTGTCCGACGCGGATGGTGTCGAGGGCCCCGCGATCTTCCAGAGCGCCGTTCCTGCAAGGGACACAACGCCGAGGACGCCTGCCGCGACGAGCAGCTTCGTGTTCATGAGCGCGACTCCTAGTGCGGCGCCGACGCCAAGCGCGGGGTTCGTGCCTGCCGTTGCAACGAGCGGTGCGAGAGCCAAGCGCCAGCGTGTGCCGTCACCGCCCTGCCGCCGGTCCAGGTGGCCGCGGACCTTCCCGATGCCGCGACGGATCCGGGCTCGCGCCGTCTCCAGGGGGATGCCCAGCCGCGCACCAACCTCCGGCGGGGCGAGTCCCTCGAAGAAGCGCAGCAGCACCGCGTCACGGTGGGGCGCATCGATGGAAAGCACCGCTTCGACGACAAGGCGATGGGCCTCGGCCTCGGCGACCAGCTCCGAGGTCGAAGGAGTTCGCTCGACACGCGCCGCGTGGGCCTCCCGGCGGTTCAGCCGCGACTCGCTCCTGCGCATCTTGGAAGCCAGGTTGCGCACCACGGTCCCGAGCCAAGCGCGCGGCGTCGAACCGCGCGGCGGGCGCTCCATGGCCGCCAGCCACGTCTGCTGTTCGAGGTCATCGGCGCTCGCCTCGTCGCCCACGACTCGGCGGGCGAGAGAGCGCACCCAGGCGCGATGCTCTAGCAACTGCTCGATGGGGATGGGTGAGGGGTCTTGCATGGCTTCCAGTGTCTGGATCCCCGCGCTGCCGAGAATCGGTGCCGAGATTCCGGCGGGCGCTCCGAGCCAACTACCGACGGCGCACCCGTGCTGCCATCGTCTCGAGGACGCCGAACCCGGAAATCAGGGCTCTGGCGGGCGCCGAGATTTCGGCAAACCCGCGGCGAGGGCTCGCCGCGATGAGGCCGATGGGGTGGCGAGACCCCATTGCGGTGGGGACGGCGGTGTCCCACCACCTGGCCCCACGCCGGAATTCCGGCGTGGGCCGGGGCCGCGCGCTCAGCGGCGCGAGCGCACCTCGCGGCCGCCGCGGTAGACGATCAGGCGGGCGTCGCGGCGGCGGCACCAGTCGCGGATGAAGGCGTCGACTTCGGGGCGCGTGCGGGGGTCGGGCTGCGTCTTGTCGGTGAGGAGGAGCAGCAGGCCCGAGTCGACTGCGTCGAAGTAGCCGCCGATGCGGTCGGGACGAAGCTCGTCAGGCCCGAAGCCCATCAGCCAGAGGCACTGGAACGCGGCGCAGTGCATGGGGCGGTCGGGGTGGATGCGGCAGCCGACGCCGCGCTCCAGGTTGGGGCAGGGGACGTCGGCCTTGCGGCAGAGCTCCGGGTACTCGGGCCAGTCCACGGCCGGCAGCCGGCAGCAGAGGTCGCACGTGCCGCACTGGCGGCGGGCGCCGGGATCCGGGGAGCGAGCGGCGGGTCGGGCCAACGCGCCGCGATCCTACGGAGCCATCGCGCGCCGTACGCGCTACTTGTCGAGCAGATCGCGCGGGACCGGCTTGAGGTCGGCCTCGCGACGCGGCGCGCCGAGCGGCACGCCGTCGCGGTCGTAGAGCGCGCGGCTCGCCGCCGAGAGGGCACGGCGCTCGCGCGCGGGCAGGGCCAGCGCGGCGCTGCCGGGCAGCAGCACGCCCTGGTCCACGGCGAAGGCCACGGCCCGCTGCATGGCGGCCGGGTCGGCGCCCAGGCGCGCCCCCTCGAGCACGCGACCGGCCAGCATGGCCCGGTGCCAACCGCCGATCGCCGCCTCGAGATGCGCATCCGTACGCGTGCGGCGGATCGCAATGGACTCGGTGACCGTCTCGAGCACGGTGCCCGTGCGATCGACGATCTCGACCTCGTACTCGAGCGTCTTGGGCGCCTGCGGGTCGAGCCGGACGGTGACGGGGCGTGCCAAGTCGGTCGCGCCGAACCAGCGCGGCGCCATGCGGTCGACGCCGCCGCTCAGCGGACGCAGACGCAGGGTGAGGTCGGGGCGCAAGGTGAAGCCCTTGCGGGTGAGGTACGCCGCGGGGTCGAAGCGCCAGATCGCGATTCGCTTGTCGAGGCCGCCACCGGGCACAGCCGTCGCCACCTGCATCTCCTGCGTGTTCGAGGAGCGGAAGCCGATCTCGGGGCGCTCGCCGATCGGGCGGCCCTCGCCGCTGCGGATCACGAGCAGGCCGTCTTGGCCCTTCTCGACCTCCATGCCCGAGGGCACGGTGGCCAAGACGAGCTGACCGGGGTGCATGTCCCACTGGGCGGAGGCCAGGATGCCGCCTTCCCAGGGACGCGGGTGCTCGCTGCCGTCGTCGGTGTCGCGCACGCGCTCGCCAGCGCCGGGATCCCCCTCCAGCACGTCGACGAAGCGGCGCTCTTCACCTTGGCCTCGCAGCGGACTGACGAAGGTGAGCACCACGTCGACGGTCTCGCCCGGGGCGATGGGCCACACGACGACCGAGAGCTCGGTGCGGCGCGGACGCTCGAGGCGCAGCGGGTCGCGGTTGATCGTGGGCCGTGGCGTGCGCGGACGACGCGGCGTACGCGCCTCGTCGTAGATCCGGCGCGCGTCGGCCAGCGTCAGCGTGCGCGCGATGATGGGTGCCGCATCGTTGCGCCGCAGCACGGCGCCGACCACCTCGGCGGCAGGGTCGATGCGGTACGCGCGACGCCACTCCAGCGTCTGCGGGCTGATGTTGCGGATGGAGAGCGTGAGGTCCACGCGCGCCAGGTCGGCCACGAAGTGCACTTCGCCGCGTCGGGCGTGGACGATGGCCGGGGGCCCGGAGGGCGCGGACGGCTCGTCGGCATCGCTGCCTTCACGGCGCAGGCCACGCGGCGTGGGCGCGGACGGGCCACCCGAGGCGGCCTCGGGCTGGGTGGGGCCCAGGTGCTCGCGACGTGCTTCGCGATCGAAGCCGCCTCCGAGGCCACCTCCCGCAGAGGGAGGAGCGCCCCCCGGCAGTCCGCGATCGGCGCGGCCGCCGGGATCGGGCTGCGGGGCGCCGCCGCCACCGATTCGCCCTCCTGCCCCGCGGGCCAGCGCGGGAGAGGCCAACAGGCCGACCAGGACGAGCGAGAGAAGGTGGCGTACGGGCATCGGGGCTCCCTTCGCGTACTGGGCTTCGCGGTCGGTGCGGGGGTCGGGCGGCGACCGCCCCTCCCCTGTGCCAACGCACGGGAGGGGCCGCCGGGCGCGACCAATTGGTTGGACGCCGCTCCCCCGTGACCGGTCCAACGTACCGCGAGCGGGAGGCCCGGCGTTCAGCGCCCGCGCCAGCGCCTCTCCACGGCGCGTCGCGAGACCGTCGCCCGGCGCCCCAGACGATGCCGTGCGGCGAGGCCCGCGCCGAGCGCGCCCAGCCAGCGGCGGAGGCCGGCACTGCGCTCGCGGCGCGTCAGCTGGACCAGCTCGCCCCCTGTTCGCCGCAGGGTCGTGAGAAGCATCCACGCGGAGGCGTTGCGCAGCAGGCAGCGCAGGCGGTTGCGCATGCACTGCCGGAGCACGAAGTCGTCTCCGTGGCGTCGGCTGCTCGCCTGGAAGGCGTGGCGCGCGACCGCTTCGGGCACGTACCGCGACTGCCAGCCGCGTCGGCGCAGACGCCACGCCAAGTCCACGTCTTCGAAGTACAGGAAGAACGCGGGATCGAACACACGGCCCCGGTCGCGCACGTCGTCCAGCGCGGCGCGGCGGTAGAGGGCGGCACCGGCCGTGACGCCGAAGACGTCCGGGCCGCCCCGCGCTTCCGCACGGGGACGATGGACGTCCCGATCCAGCCCACCGCCCGATGCCAGCAGGCGGATCCCGGTCGAGTTGACGACGTCGGTGCCCGCCCGATCGAAGAGCAGCAGGGGCTGCAGCGCAGCCACGTCCTGGTCGGCCGTCCGGGCCGCTTCGCGCAAGCGAGCCAGGGCCCCCTGCTCGAGCCAGGCGTCGTTGTTCAGCGTGAGGATCCAAGGTGACGTGCTGGCGTCGATGCCCGCGTTGGCGCCGCCCGCAAAGCCCTCGTTCGTGGGTCGCACGACCACGCGGACGTGTGGCGCTGCGGCGGCCAGCGCGTCCGTCGTGCCGTCGGTGGAGCCGTTGTCCACGACCACGAGCTCGTCACCGGGCTCCAGGTGTTCGCGCAGCCGCTCGACACAGGCAAGCGTCAGCGCACGTGCTTCCCAGCTGACCACCACCACGGCCACGGCGGGTCCCCCGTCGTGGGCTTCCCCGCGCGGAGCGGGATCGGTCAGCGCTGCTCCAGGTACTGCACGGCGCGGCGGAACGGCAGACGGCCGTCGGGTACGCCCGGCGCCTCGCCGCGGTGGAAGCGCGGGTCCTGCCACGGCAGCTGGTTGCGCTCGGGATGCGGCATCAGGCCCAGGACGCGCCCCGTGGGGTCGGTGATGCCGGCGACATCGTCCTCGGCGCCGTTCGGGTTCCAGGGGAACGGGGCCGGGTGCGCCCCGTCCGGCGCGACGTAGCGCAGCGCGACGAGATCGCGATCCACCATCGCCTGGCGGACGGCGGGGTCGCGTGTGACGAAGCGCCCTTCCGCGTGCGCGACGGGTACGTGCAACCGATCGCCGGGCCGCACGAACACGCAGTGCTTGGACGTGGCTTCGAGCGTCACCCAGCGATCCTCGTAGCGGTTCTGCGCGTTGGACGCCAGGGCGACCAAGCGGTCTTCCCCGCTCTCGTCATCCCAGCCGGGCAAGAGCCCCGTGCGCACGAGGACCTGGAAGCCGTTGCAGATGCCGAGCACGATGCCGCCGCGGTCCACGAGACGCTTGAGGGGCTCGCCCAGCTTGGTGCGCAGCATCGTGCCGAGCACCGCGCCGGCGCCGAGGTCGTCGCCGTAGGAGAAGCCGCCGGGCAGCACGAGGCCATCGACACCCTCCAGCTGCCGCGGAGAGGCGAGCAACGCGTTCACATGCACGGCCGTCGTCGTGGCGCCGGCCTGCTCGAAGGCGTAGGCCGTCTCGCGGTCGCAGTTGGTGCCGGGTGCGCGAAGCACGAGCACATGGGGCGTGCGCTTGCCGCGTCCGGTCCGCTTCGGGGCCGGCTTGGTGCGCGGCTTGGAGCGGGCCTTCTTCGGCTGGGTGGCCGTCGCGGTCTTGGGCTTGGCGCTCATCGCTTGCCTCCGCGGCGTCCCGAGCGGCCGCCTGCCTGCTTCGCCTCGTCCGTCGGCAAAGCTTCGCGCCACGCATGCCGCAGCTTCCCGGCGTCGAGCTCGATCCGGGTCGTCGTGCCCCCGTCGCTTGTGCGACCGGTCACGACGAGCGAGGCCGACTTGGTGACCTTGCCGACCCGGGCCGCCGCGATGCCGGCGCGCTTCAACGCCGCCAGGGCCTCGCTCGCGTGCGCGGGCGAGACCTCGAGCAGGAAGCGCGTGGCGCTCTCGGAGAACAGGCGTACGTCGTCGTCGGCCGCAGGGCCGGGCACCTTGGCGAGTTCGAGCGTGGCGCCGAGGTCGGAGCCGATCACCATCTCCGCGGCCGCGACGGCCAGGCCGCCCTCGGCGAGGTCGTGCGCCGCGCGCACGTAGCCCTGGCGGATCAACCGGGCCACCGTCGCGAGCGCGCGCGGGGCGCCGGGCCGGACGATCGGCACGTTCTGGCCCAGCTCGCCGCGCAAGCGGTACCAGTGCGAGCCGCCCAGCTCGTCGTGCGTGGCACCGACGAGCAACAGCGCGTCGCCGGCGCGCTTGAGGTCGCTCGTGACGGTGCGGCGCACGTCACCGATCACGCCGATGGCGCTGACGAGCAGCGTGGGCGGCACCACGATCAGGCGACCGTCGTCCGTACGGAACTCGTTGTTGAGCGAGTCCTTGCCCGAGATGAACGGCGTGCGGTAGAGCAGCGCGGCGTCGCGGCAGCCTTCCGCCGCGCGCACCAGCGCGCCCAGCGTCTCCGGTCGACTGCAGCGGCCCCAGGTGAAGTTGTCGAGCACGGCGATGCGCTTGGGTTCCGCGCCCACGGCGACCGCGTTGCGCAGCGCCTCGTCGACGGCCAGCATGGCCATCTGGTAGGGATCCAGGCGCCCGTAGGCGGGGTTGATGCCATTGGCCAGTACGAGCCCCTTGCGGGAGCCGAGCACCGGCGCGATCACGGCGGCGTCGGCCGGGCCGTGGTGGGGGCCCGTGAAGGCGCGCACGACGGCGCCCGCCTGCACCTCGTGGTCGTACTGGCGAACCACCCACTCCTTGCTGCCGATCTGCGGCATGCCCAGCAGCTGGAGCACGTCCTTGTCGTAGCGCGTCTTCGCCCGACGGCGCGGCTCGCGCGTGGTGGGGGGCACGTAGGAGGCTGCGCGCTCGGGCCGCGGCAAGCCGTCGTGCAGGAACTCCATCTCCAGGTCCGCCAGCTGCGTGGCGCCGTGCTTGACCACCAAGCGGCGGTCGTCGGTGAAGTGGCCGAGCACCACGGCCTCGACGTCCTCCGAGGCGCAGAGCGCGAGGAACGCCTCCACGTGCTGGGGCGGCACGGCGGCGACCATGCGCTCCTGCGCCTCGCTGATCCAGATCTCGTAGGGCAGGAGACCGGGGTACTTGAGCGGCGCGGCGGCCAGATCCACCTCGGCGCCCGTGGCTTCGCCCATCTCGCCGACGGCGCTCGAGAACCCGCCGGCGCCGCAGTCGGTGACGGCGGTGAACCAGCCCGCGTCGCGGCCCTGCAGCAGCACGTCGAGCACCTTCTTCTCCGTGATCGGGTCGCCGATCTGGACGGCACCCGAGGAGACGGTCTCGCTCTCGCTGGTCAGCTCGACGCTGGAGAAGGTGGCGCCGTGGATGCCGTCGCGGCCGGTCCGACCGCCGAACGCCACGATGGCGTCACCGGGTCGTGCGGCCTTTTCCACGTAGGCCTTGGGCAGGAGGCCGACGCAGCCTGCGTACACGACGGGGTTGCCCACGTAGTCGGGGTCGAAGCAGATCGCCCCGTTCACGGTGGGGATGCCCATGCGGTTGCCGTAGTCGCGCACGCCCGCGACCACGCCCTTGAGCAGGCGTGCCGGATGCAAGCAGCCGCGCGGCACGTCCTCCTCGGGCGTGCGCGGGTCGCCGAAGCAGAAGACGTCCGTGTTGGCCACGGGGCGCGCACCCAGGCCCGTGCCCAGGATGTCGCGGATGACGCCGCCGATGCCCGTGCCGGCCCCGCCGTACGGCTCGATGGCGCTCGGGTGGTTGTGCGTCTCCACCTTCATGCAGGCGCCGAGGTCCCCGTCGAACTCGATGACGCCCGCGTTGTCCTTGAACACCGACCAGCACCACGCCTTGTCCAGGCGTCGCGTGGCATCGAAGATCGTCTCCTTGAGCAGGTTGCGGTAGACGCGCTCGCCCTCGCCGTCGCGCATGCGCACCGCGCCGGCCAGCGTCTTGTGCTTGCAGTGCTCGCTCCACGTCTGGGCCAGGGTCTCGAGCTCGACGTCGGTGGGCTCGCGGCGCAGCATGCGGAAGTGCGCCTGGATCGTCTGCATCTCCTCGAGCGAGAGCGACAGGCCCATCTCGCCGGAGAGCCGTTCGAGCGCGGCATCGTCCACGCGGCGCAGCTTGATCGTGCGGCGGCGAACGGGCGCGCGCTGGGGCGACGGAAACGCGTGCGTCGTCGGCCGGCCCGCGACCACGTCCTCGATCACGTCGTTGCCCAGCGCCCGGCGGGCGGCGGCCACGACCTGCGCGTCGGAGGCGGTTGTCGTGACGAGGAAGGTCCGCGACGCGTGGACCTCGGCGACGTCGATGCCCAGCGCATGCAGCGCCACGCGCGCGCTCTCCGCTTCCGGCTGCGTCACGCCCGGTCGACGGGCGATGGTGACCTCGACGCGCCGTGCGCCGCCTGCAGACGGGATGTCCAGCGCCGTGTCGATCGCGAACACGTCGAGCACGGGGTTGGACAGCACGCCGCGGGCCGCGCGCTCGAGCGTGGATGCGTCGTGGGCGCCGGGGAGGAACCACGACCTGAGGACGCGCACGTCCGTGACGCCGGCAAGACCCACGCCCCCCAGGGCCAGCGCGGCTTCGTGGCCGGCGGGGTCCAACTCGCCGGGACGCACGGCGATCTCGATGCGGTGGACGGCGGCAGGTGGGCGCCGACGGGCGGCCGGAGAGCGCGAGGCCATGGGGAGCTCCGGGGGACCAGGGCCTCGCGCACGGGCGCGGCCACCGGGGCGGCCCATGGTGCCCTGGCCCCCTCCCGGCGCCTGGGTTCCGGGCTTCATCGCGCGATGAGGCGTGCTTATCCGCGGCCGCGGCGGCGCCGGCCCGGGCCCCTGGGCCCCCCGGGCAGGAGAGGCCGCCCGGCCGCTCCCGCGGGGTACACTCGCCCGCCGGGGCGCGGACGCGCTCCTTCCCGGCGACGCATGGGCACGGTTCGGGTGGACGGGGTCCGCCGACACCGTCGGTTCTTCCACGGCAGGACGTTTCTTGAAGGGACGGGCCCGGCGGGCCCGCGCGCGATCCCCACGGTGGGGGCGCGGCGGGTCGGACCAGGCCCCCTGACGGGATGGGCAGCATGACGAAAGTCCGTTCCGATGAGGTCGATCGGGAGAAGCGCCGCGAGCTGGCGGCGGCCTTGCCCTTCGAGCGCCCCATCCTCGAGCTCGAGCGACGCATCGAAGAGCTCAAGGTCCTGCCCGACGTCTCCCTCAACGGCGAGCTCAAGCCGCTGGAGCAGAAGCGGGACCGCCTCCTGGACGAGGTGTTCGGTCGCCTGACGCCCTGGGACGTGGTGCAGGTGGCCCGCCACCCGCAGCGCCCGCAGTTCTCCGACTACATGCGCGGCATGTGCCAAGACATCGTCCCGCTCTACGGCGACCGGCTGTTCGGCGAGGACAAGGCCATCATGACGGCCCTGGCCACGCTGGGCTCGCACCGCATCCTGCTCGTCGGGCACCGCAAGGGCCAGGAGACCCAGGAGCGCCTGGCCTGCAACTTCGGCTGTGCGCACCCCGAGGGCTACCGCAAGGCCCTGGCCAAGATGCGCCTCGCCGAGCGCTTCGGCCTGCCCATCGTCACGCTCATCAACACGCCCGGCGCCTACCCCGGCGTCGCGGCCGAGGAACGTGGCCAGGCCTGGGCCATCGCCGAGAACATCCTCGAGATGTCGCGCTTGAAGGTGCCCACGATCTGCGTGGTCATCGGCGAGGGTGGCAGCGGCGGGGCGTTGGGCATCGGCGTGGGCGACCGCGTGCTGATGCTGCGCTACGCCTACTACTCGGTGATCTCGCCCGAGGGCTGCGCCGCCATCCTCTGGAAGGACGGCGCGCGCGCGGCCGACGCGGCCAAGGCGCTGCGGCTCACCAGCCAGGACCTGCATCGGCTCAAGATCGTGGACGAGATCGTCCCCGAGCCGCGCGGGGCCGCGCACCGCGATCCGGCCACGATGATCGCCACGATGAAGGAAACGCTGCTTCGTCATCTGGACGAGCTGGTGGCGATGGACCCGGACGAGCGCATGGCGGCTCGCTACGACCGGCTCCGCCGCCTGGGCAACGACGTGGAGCCCCTGCCGCCGGCGTGAGGTAGCCCCGTGGTCCGACTCGCTCCCGTGGCTCGTCACCGCTGGTTGGTCGTGGCAGGCGTGTTCGCGCTCGTAGCGGCGGGCGTGCGTCCCCTCCGGGCCGACGATCCCCCCGCACCCTCGGCCCCCGCCCCGGCACCGCCCGCCGAGGCCCCCGCGTCCCCCGAGGTCTGGCGCGTGGAGCGCGACGGCGCCGTGATGGAGCTCCCCGTCGGCAACCTGTCGGAGCCCGTGCGCGAGGTGCTTCGCATGCGGTTGACGCAGCAGGGCTGGAAGCTTCTCGGCCCCGACACGCCGGCTCCGCCGAGCCCCCCGCCCACGGCGGTGCCCCCGACTCCGTCGGTGATCCGCGTGCCCACGCCGCGCGACCCGATCCCCGCCGAGCCCCCGAGCACGCTTCCTCCTCGAAAGCCTGCTCCGCTGCGCTTTGCCGGGGCCGCGCTCCTCTCGCCCGAGGGCGACGGCGCCGGTTGGCAGGTCGGCAGCGTCCCCACGACCAGCCTCGCCTACGCGCTCGGCTTGCGCTTTGGCGACCGCCTGCTCGCCGTGAACGGCGCGGCCACCCGCGATGCCCTGGTGGCTGGGGTCTCGGGCCTTCGGCGTGGCAGCCAACTCACGCTTCTCGTGGCGCGTAGGGAGGGCGGTGTCGACACGATCGAGGTCGAGCCGCTCGCTCCGTCCGCCTCCGAGCCGCGGGCCCGACGCCGGGCCCGGGCGCCGCGCGAGGCCGACCCTCAGGAGAGTTCCCGATGAACACATCCCACCGCTTGCCGCTGGCGGCGCTCGCCCTGCTCGCGCTCGCCGGCACCACGTGGTTCGGCGTGGCCCGGGCCGACGACCCGGCGCCTGCGGCCGATGCCGCCACGATCGACGGCCTGATCGCCAAGCTGGGAGCACCGGGCTTCGACGAGCGCGCCGCCGCGAGCCGCGAGCTCGAGCGCCTCGGCCGCGCGGCCGAGCCGGCGCTGCGCAGGGCGCTCGACGCCAGCAAGGACCCGGAGGTCCGCTGGCGCCTGGAGCAGCTGCTGCTGCGGCTGGAGGGCACGGGCACCCGCGCGCTGGACGGTAGCCGCCCCGACGCGAAGAAGCCGCGCCCCGACGTGCGGCCCGGCCAGCCCGTACCGGACGGCAACGCCCCCGGTGCGAACGACGATCCGCTCGCGCCGCGAGGCGACGAGGACCTCGGCTCCGACATGGACCGCATCGAGCGGATCATGCGCGACCTCGAGGAGCGCATGACCCGGCGTCTGCGTGGATGGCAGGACCTGGGTGGGCAGGAGCCGTCCGCGCCGCGTGGCTCGCCCTTCGGGCCGGGCCTCGGTGGATGGCCTCGCCTGGATCCGTTCGGCGGCCTCGGCGCCCGCACGATCGAGGTCCCGGGCCTCACGCTGTCCACGGACGGCATGGGCCCCGTGACCCTACGCATCCAGCGCGAGGACGGCCCCGTGGCCGACCGCAACCTCACCTACCGCGGCTGGAGCCTCGAGGACATCCTCGCGGAGCACCCCGAGCTCGAGAAGGTCCCGCACATGGACGAGCTCAAGGCCAAGGTCGCCGCCGAGCCCATGGGTCCGCACGCCATGCTGCGTCGCCTCATGCGCCCCGATGGCTCCGGCTCGATGGGCTTCGGCATCGAGTTCGGCAAGGGCCTTGGCGGCTCGGGCCTGGGCACCACGATCATCCAGGACGGTCGCGGCGTGAAGGTCGTCGTGCGCCGCCAGAACGAGAACGGCGAGATCGAGGAGAAGACCTACGAGGGCACCGACCTCGAGGCCTTGAAGGCCGCGCATCCCGAGCTGGCCGAAGCGCTGGGCGGCATGCGCTTCGAGATCCGCGGGCCCCGCTTCTTCTGGGGCGACCGCGACGGCGGGCCGCGCGAGGGCCTCGAGCCGCTGCGCCGCGATCCGCCCGTGACCGCGCCCTCGACGCCTGCGCCGGCTTCGTTCGGCGTCATCGTGGGCCCGCTCGGCGAGGGCCTCGCCACGCAGCTGCGCTTGGCCGAGGGCGTCGGTGCGCTGGTGCACGAAGTCGTCCCGGGCTCGCCCGCCGCCGCGCTCGGCGTCAAGCGCTACGACGTGATCGTCGCCGTCGACGGCCAGACCCTGCACGGTCCCGGCGACGCCCCGACGCTCCTGGCCCCCAAGGCCGATCCCTCGCTCCCCCTCGAGCTCCTCATCGTCCGCGGCGGCGAGCAGATCACGCTGAAGCGCTGACGGATCTCCGTCGGGCGCCACGGGTGTCGGATCCCGTGCCGCGGGCATTCATCCGTGGTGCGTGGCTCGGGTTGTATCGTGGAACCGCATGTTGCACGCGGTGCCTGATGCCCCCGGGGTCGAGCTCCTGACCGCGATCTTGGACCGGGCGGCGGCGAAGCACCGGCACCTCTGTCCACGCCAGGTTCTCGGCGCGCGCATGGCGCTCGCGGGTGCGGCCGCGCTGGGCCTGGAGGTGCCGCGCGACGACAAGCGCCTGCTCGCCATCACCGAGACCGACGGGTGCTTCGTGACGGCCCTGGAAGAAGCCGCGGGCGTCCGGGTCGGCGCCCGCACGCTACGGGTCGTCGATGTGGGCAAGGTCGCAGTCACCTTCGCGGACATCCAGACCGAGCTGGCCGTGCGCGTGTCCCCGGCAGCAGGCGTGCGCACGACGTCACTCGAGCTCGCCGACGCGGGGGAGACGCGGAGGTGGCACGCGATGCTGCAGGGCTACGGCCGCATGCCCACCAGCCAGCTGCTGGACGTCCGGCGCGTGCGTCTCTCGCCGGCTGCGGCGTGGTTGCACGGTCGTCCCCATGTCCGCGTTGCCTGTACGTCCTGCGCCGAGGAGGTCGTCAACGGGCGCGAAGTCGAGGGCCCGCGGGGACCGCTCTGTCTGCCTTGCGCAGGGACGAGCTACTACGAGGACGTTTCGCCGAAGGGCTCGTGATCGACGCCGCGCGGAGCCCATGAGGGCTCGGCGCTCGCGCCTCCGCCGAGAGCGGCTTCGCGACGTGATGCGTTCCGGGTGTTCGATCCAAGACCGAATCGGTCGGTGTGCCAAGCGTCGCGGCATCGGCGCGCGGCCCACTGTCCGCTGCACGACAGGAAGATGCCTGCTCCCTGCGCGTTGGCTCTTGCGGAGGGCTTGTCATGTTCCCGACGGATGGGACCCTGGACCGACGCGGTGTCCTCGGTGCAGGCGCCGCTCTCGCCGCGGCACTCTGTTGTCGGCCGTGGCCGCTGCTTCGCCGCGCGGTTGCGGAGCCGACACCCGCGAGCGGCCCGCCTCGCCACATGGCGCTCGTCACTTGGCAGGTGCTCGCCGCGGTCCAAGAGCTCTTGCTACCCCAAGACGACCTGGGCCCCGGAGCATCGACCGTCAACGCCCTCGGCTACTTGGACGCCGTCCTGGGCGAGCCGGGGCTCGAACCCGACGTCGCGCCGCGCCTGCAGTCAGGCGCCGAGCGTCTCGATCGCCTCTGCCGGCAGCACCACCGGCGGCCCTTCGTGGCGCTCGAGCCCGCCCTGCGCGAACGCGCCCTGCTGGAGCTGGACGGACAGCCCGAGGGGCGCGCGTGGATCACCGAGCTCCTCGGCTTCCTCCTCGAGGCACTGCTTGGCGATCCCGCGCGTGGTGCCAACCCCGACGAACTGGGCTGGAAGTGGCTGGGGTACGAACCGGCGCTTCCACGTCCTCCGCATGCGGGCTGGCGTCCTCGGGAGTCGTCATGAGGGAAGAGACCGACGTCTGCGTCGTGGGTAGCGGCGCGGGAGGAGCTCCGGTCGCGGCGGCCGTTGCCGAGGCCGGGTACCGGGCGATCGTCCTGGAGAAGGGCCCGTACCTCGAGCGCGACCAGATGCCCAAGGACGAGATCCTCTTCGTCCGCAGGAGCACCCTGACGCCGTCCCTTGCCGAGGAGCCCCAGGTCCAGGAGTGGGGCGACGCCGCGGGACGCCGCTGGTGGGCCCGAACATCGGCGTTCCGCAACGCGTGCGTGGTGGGCGGCGCGACGCGGATCATGAGCGGTTTCTTCCTGCGCATGAAGGCGGACGACTTCCGGCTGCGCTCGGTCCATGGCCCCGTACCGGGAGCATCGGTCAGCGACTGGCCTTGGGGCCTGTCCGAGCTGGAGCCGTGGTACGACCGGGTCGAACGTGTGGTCGGCGTGTCGGGTTGCGTCGCCGAGCTGCCGCCGGCGCTGGTCGATCGACGGTCATCGGCCGCGTTCCCGCAGCCGCCGACGCTGGAGCACCCGCTCGCCGAGCACATCGACGACGTGCTGGGTGGACAGGGCCTTCACCCGTTCCCCTTGCCCCGTGCCGTGCTGAGCGAGCCTCGCGAAGGCCGGGACGCGTGCGAGTACCAAGGCTTCTGTGGCAGCTACGGATGCACGAGCGGCGCCAAGGGGAGCGCGTACGAGGCCTTCCTGCGTCCCGCGGAGCAGACGCGGCGCTGCACCGTGCGTGCGCGCGCACACGTCACGCACCTGGAGACCGACCGCCGCGGCATCGTGCGCCGCGCCTGGTGGCGCGACGCACGCAACGAGCTGCACAGCGTCGAAGCGAGCGTCTTCGTCGTCGCCTGTGGCGCGATCGAGTCGGCTCGCTTGCTGCTCGGGTCACGGGGCCCCCGGCATCCACACGGCTTGGCCAACGGGAGCGGGCAGGTCGGGCGGAACCTGCTGTTTTCCGCCGCGGGGGCGGCCATCGGCGACATGGCCCACGAGGATCACCCGGACGTGGACCTGGGGTCCTGGGAGCCCTTCATCAACCGCGCGCTGCAGGACCACTACGTGCTGACGGGGCCCGACGGACGGGATCGACGCGGCGGCACGTTGGTGTTCCTGTTCGTCCACCCGCACCCCATCGGCAATGCGCTGGGGCACGCCCTGTCCGGTGGGGGGCGTCCCCTCTGGGGACGCGCCCTGAAGCAGCGCATCCTGGCTCATGCGAAGCAGGGGCGCCGACTGGAAGTCGAGGCGTTCGGGAACTGGCTTCCGCATCCCGGTGCGCGCGTCGTGCTCGACCCCGTGGTGCGCGATCACCACGGCCTCCCCGTGGCTCGCGTGACGGCGGACGTCCACCCCCACACCAAGCATGGCGCCGTGCGTCTGGCCGAGCTGGGCGCGAGCCACCTGCACGCATTGGGTGCCCGCGGCGTCCGCCTTCCGCCGACCAACGGAGGGCCGAGCACCAATCTCGTGGGCGGCACGTGTCGCGCGGGCGACGATCCCCGCATCTCGGTGTTGGACCGGGACTGTCGGGCCCACGAGGTCCGCAACCTGTTCGTGACGGACGGGAGCTTCATGCCTTCGGGCGGCGCGGTCCCGTTCACCTTCACGATCTACGCCAACGCCATGCGCGTGGGGCAGCGCATCGTGGAGCAGCTCGGGGGTCCGCGGCCCGGGTAGGCAGACGCGGCCGCAGACCTCCTGGGGCCTAGGAGGCCAGCGCGCGCGGGAAGAGGATGTTGTTCTCCAGGTGGATGTGCTCGTGGAGGGATCGCTCCAAGTCCGCCAAGCCATGCCAGAGGGCGGTCCACGTGTTGCACGCCCCCGCGGGAACCGTGTATCCGTCGGTCAGCTCGCGCAGCTGTTCCAGCAGCGTGCCCGCCTGGTCGTGTTCGAGCATCATCACGTGGACGGGACCCTGCGCCATGGCTCCCCGACCCGCGCGGATCATGGGGAACAGGATCATCTCCTCCTTGCGCATGTGGGGCTCGAGCTCGGCGCGCAGCTCGCTGCACACGCGCGAGATGGCACGTAGACGATCGGGGTCCTTGGGACCATGGACCGCGTGGACCTTGCGGGCCATGGCCTCGAGGCGGGGGAGCTCGTCGTCGAGGGGACGGTGGTACGTCTCGAGGATGTGGTCGATGAGCTCCCCCAGGGGAGCGTCGAGCCAGCGACGGGGCTGCGCCTCCGTCATTTCGAGCTCTGCTTGCAGCTCGGCGAGGACGCGGTCCACCTCCAAGCCCTTCGTGCTGCAGACGGCGCCAAGGGGTGCGCCACCGCCGCAGCAGTAGTCGATGCCGTGGCGCGTGAAGACGCGCGCCGTGAGGGGAGCGGTGGCCACGATGTGGCCCACCGGCGTGTCGGAACCGATATCCTGGACGTGCATGGGATCAACTCCTCGGGGAAGGGGACGTCACCAGCGGGGCGAACATCCGGAACAGCTCGTCCACGACCCGGTTCGGGGACGGCCGGCGTGGCCGTGCCGGACCCGGCGCGGGCGTGACGAGTGCGTGGACCGTGGACGTGAACACGACCTGCAACGTGGAGGGCGCAATGTCGGTGCGGATCTCGCCGCCACGGACACCCTCGGCGATCGCACCTCGGATGGCTTCCTGCGTCCGCCGGATCATTCCCTCCAGCTGCTCGACCCCTTGGGGCGGGAGGCTCAGGGCGGCCTCTTCCGAACGCAGCAGCCAGGCGATCCCCGGTTGGGCGCGCAGCAGCTGCACGCGCGCCAGGGCCAGCTGACGCAAGCGGGCCAGGGGAGCGTCGTCGCCCGGGGGGAGGGTCTCGGCGAGGAGCGCCACGGCCCGCTGCACGGCCTCGTCGAGGATCGCCTCGCGCGTGGCGAAGTGCCGGAACAGCGCACCTGACGTCAGGCCCACGCTCGATGCGAGGGATGTCGTCGTCAGGGCGGTGAGCCCTCGCCGGCCGATGATGTCCAGCGCCGCATCGGCGATCTGCGCGCGGCGCACGGTGCCTGGAAGTCGTTGGCGGCGGCTGGCCATGGCGTGGAAAGTAAGTAAGAACTTGCTTGCTTGCAACTTTTTCCCTGGCGTGGGGGGGGACACGGGGATGACGCGTCGGCCGCCGTCGGCTCCGCTACGGCAGGTCCGGGGAGGCGCGGCCCAGCGCCGCATCCACGGAGAGCGGTCCCGAGCCACGCCACGCCACGAGCAGCAGGGTGAACAGGACGAACGCGGCCAGCTGGAAGCCCTCGTTGGTCCCCAGCAGATCGCGCGGGCCCCCTTCCCCGAACAGGTGCATGCCGACGGCGCCTACCAAGACGACGGCGTTGGCGAGCGCGGCGATCCGCGTGAAGAAGCCCAGGGCCAGCATGATGCCGCCCACGCCGTGGGCGAGCACGACGCACCAGCTCACGAACGTCTGCCAGTCCGGCAGGGGCCCGGCCAGACGCTGCTCGATGTCGTTCATGTTGCTGACGAAGTAGACGCCCTTGATCATCAGCGCGATCCCCAGGTAGATGCGCAGGAGGTCGGCCGGGCGAACGCGCTGGAGAAGTGCTGCCAGGCGCGGGCGCGGCGGGCGAGCCACGCGGCGGGCGCGTGCCTCGCGCTCACGAGCGGCCATCGCGGCCTCGTACTCCTCGCGCGCCACCTTCTCTTCCGCGGGACTGAAGCGGACCAGGAGGGCCGCGAAGGAGAACGCGCAGACCAGCGCGCCGAGCAGCAGCAGGACGCCTGCGTAGGCGGAGGTTTCCGTGCGGAACAGGAACCCCGCTGACACGGCGCCCAGGTTGCCGCCGGCTCCGACGATGCCTGACACCGAGCCGAGCGCCTTGCGGTTGATGAAGGGGACGACGGAGTAGGTCGCGCCTTCGGACATCTGGACGAACAGGCTGAAGACGATCATCACGGGGATCGCGACGGCCAGCACGCGAGCCTGGCTGAATGCGACCAGGGCGAGGCCTTCGCAGAGCACGGCAAGGAAGAGCCACCGCACGCGCCCGCCCAGGCCGTGGCGGCCCACGAAGCGGTCACTGACGTAGCCGCCGAGGGTGCGCGCGAAGATGTTCATCAGACCGAACAAGCCGGCCACGAGGCCCGCGGTGGCGATGCCGAGCCCGAACACGTCGGCGTAGTAGAGGGCGGCGACGTTGTTGATCGTGAGCTCGATGCCGAAGCAGCAGGCGTAGACGAGGAAGAGCGCCCAGACGCGGCGGTCCCGCATGGCAGCGCGCAGGCCTCCCCCGGAGGACGAGCGGGCCGCCGGGGCCAGGCCGCGCGCCCGGAGCTCGGCGAGGTTGCCGTGGGGCGTGTCCGTCGTCAGGAAGAAGTAGGCCACGCCGACCAGGAAGCAGACGATCCCGGCCGCCAGCATCGACAGCCTCCAGCTGGCGCTGGTCGAGAAGCCCAGGCCGACGAAGGCCGCAAGGACCAGAGGCATCACGATCTGCGTGACGCCGCCGCCCAGGTTGCCCCACCCCGCGCTCGTCGCGTTGGCCGTGCCGACGCAGTTGGGCGCGAACATCACGGACGTGTGGTACTGCGTGATCACGAACGACGCGCCGATCACGCCGATGCCCAACCGGGCCAGGAGGAAGCTCTCGTACGAGCTGGCGAGGCCGATCGCCATGACGGGTAGGGAGCCGAGCGTGAGGAGCAGGGTGTAGGCGATGCGAGGACCGATGCGGTCGCAGAGCCAGCCGATGAGGAGACGGGCCAGGATCGTGATGCCGACCGACGCGATCATCGTGTTGGCCACCTGGGTCGGCGTCAGCGCGAGCTCCTTGCGGACGATGAGCATCAGGGGCGCGATGCCGAACCAGGCGAAGAAGCAGAGGAAGAACGAGAACCAGGCCATGTGGAAGGCACGCATGGGCCTCGTCCGGAAGTCGAACAAGCTGATGCGTGTCGCCTTGCCCGAGTCGTCCACGGCACTCTCCCGGGCCGCCGGACCTTGCAGGGAGGCAGCCGGCCGTGTCGCGTCCACGCACGCGCCGTGCCGGTGCGCGGGGGGGGTGCAGCGCGCAACGTCTCCGGGCGCGCCAGGGCGTGTACCCCTTCGCAGGCCCCCGATCGGCTCTTGGGGTTCGTCGCGTGAGCCGACGGCCAGGTGGTGGCGACAGCCGTGCATCCTCCGGTATGCGGCGGCAGGCGGCCTCCTGCGTGGGCCGCAGGCAGACGCAGCGGTTCCCGGGGGATAGGCTTGAGGCTCATGCGCGACCCGCTGGGCAACGTCTCCGTCCGCTGGAAGCTGCCCCTTGGCTTTCTCGCCGTGTGCCTGGTCTCGTTCGGCCTGGGGGGCTGGATCCTGACCCGATCCATCGAGTCCGCGCTGATGGAGCAGATCGACCAGCGGCTCGACGAGCGGGCCGTGGCCACCGGGCTGGTCGTCCAGCGGCAGCAAGACCTGTACGTGCGGCGCGTCGAGGACTTCGCGAGCGACGGATACATCCGGGCGCGCGTTGCGGAGCTGCTGGAGGCCCAGGAGGGGTCCAGCGCCGCCCGTGATGCGCTGGCGCGCCACTTGGCCCAGAACAAGCTCGCCCTGTCGCCCGTCCTGGCGGCGGCGCACGTCCTGGGACCTGGAGGCGAGCTCCTGCTCTCGGTCCCGCCGGACGCCCGCCTCGACGGGCTTCCGGCGAGCGGCCAGGCGTCCGCCATCGGGCCGCTCCGCGAGCCGGAGTCCCCACGGGACCATCCCGCCTTCACGATTGCCACGCCGCTCCGCGCCCTCGATGGCCAGGGGGACCTGGGACGGCTCGCCATCGTCCTGCGGGCCGACCGGTGGGCATCCGAGCTGCACGCTGCCGAGCGGGCGTCCGCCCTGCCACTACTCGCGGTGGGCCTACTGGATCCCGAAGGAGGCAGGCTGGTCGTGGAGTCCTCGGCGGCGGCGCCTCCCACGTCGCAGGCCAGGACCCATCAGCTGGCCAACGGCTGGTCGCTCGAGCTCGTCGTCGACCGTGACCGTGCCCTGGAGCCGGTTGCGCGCCTCTTGCGGTACGTGTTCGTGGTCGGCGCGGGCCTGCTGGCGCTCGTCGGCCTCGTGCTGTTCTTCCCCTTGCGCTTCCTTCTCGCGCCGCTGTCGCGGATCGCCGAGGCGGCGCGTCGCGTGGCGGCCGGGGACTTCGCCGCGCGCGTCGACGCCACGTCGGGCGACGAGATCGGTGAGCTGGGAAAGGCCTTCAACATCATGGCCGCCGCCGTGGAGGAGCGGACAGGCGGCCTCCAGCGGGCCGCCGAGGACCTCCGGAGCCGCCAGCAGGAGATCCGGCTCGAGCGCGACCGTCTCGAGGCCGTCATCCACTCGATGGAAGACGGCTTGTTCATCCTGGATGCCGAGGGTCGCGTCGTCCTGGCCAACGCAGCGGCGCGGCCGTTGGTGGACGCGCTTGCGGCGGACTCGCTCCGGGGGCTGGAGTGCGGCCACCTCGAGGCCACGCAGAGGAACTGCTCCAAGTGCCTGACCGGCATCCATCGCGAGCAACAGACCTGCGTCCTCGAGCGGGATGGCCGGATCTACGAGATCCACACGACCACGCTGCCCGCCGCTCCGGGCACGAGACCCAGCCGGTTGTGCGTGAGTCGTGACATGACGGAGCGCATCGCACGCCAGGAGACCCACGCCCACCAAGAGCGCATGGCCGTGTTGGGGGAAGTCGCTGCGGTCATGGCACACGAGCTGAACAACCCCCTTGCGGCCATCAGCATGTTCGGCGAGATGCTGGAGCCTGGCGCCAAGGACCAGGACCAAGTGGCCGAGTGCGCTGCGGTGATCCGACGCAACGCCGCGGCGTGCAAGCGCACGATTGCCGGCCTCCTCGACCTGGCGGCGCGCGGCCAGCTCGAGATGGTCGAGTTCGACCTGCACCTGCTGCTCGACGAGGTGAAGACGCTGCTGCGCCCCGTGGCCGAGCGTGCCCGCGTTTCCATCCAGCTGGCCGAGGGCGCATCCGACCCGACCCTGTTCGGCGACGAGGTCCGCTTGCGGCAGGTGTTCATCAACCTCGTGATGAACGCCTTGCAGGCCACGGGGCCCGGCGGTCGCGTCACGATCCAGACGGAGGACGCGGCGGCGGGTGTACTGGTTCGTGTTGCCGACACGGGAGCCGGGATCCCGGAGTCGGTGCGCGAGCGGGTCTTCGAGCCGTTCTTCACGACCAAGGGTGTAGGCGCGGGAACGGGACTCGGGCTTCCGACCTCCCGCCGGATCGTCCAGGAGCATGGCGGGCGCCTCGCGTTGGATGCGACCGGACCGGGCGGCACCACGTTCTCCGTCTATCTCGTGCGCAAGCCGGCCTACCGGGACTGGGAGGCGCGGGCGCGGCGTCAAGCCGGGGTGGTGTCGAATCGCCCGGCGGAGCCCCTGGCATGAGCACGCACCCTGGACCTGCGAGCTCCACTCGAGGGGGGGCCTTCCGGGTTCTCGTCGTCGACGACGAGGACGACGTACGGCGTGGCCTGGCCCTGCTCTCCAAGGACGTCGGGGGCGACGTACGCGATGCCAGCAGCGCGGAAGCAGCCTTGTCCGTGGTACGGGCGTGGGATCCGCACGTGGTGGTCAGCGACATCACGATGCCGGGGCTCTCGGGCCTTGACCTCCTGGACGAGCTGCACCGCACGCGACCGCACGTGCGGGTCGTCCTGATCACGGGCTTCGGGACGATCGAGATGGCGGTCTCGGCCCTGCAGCGGGGTGCCTCGCACTTCCTGACCAAGCCCTTCGAGAACGAGGAGGTGCGCGAGACCGTAAGCCGACTCGGCCGCGAAGCCCTGTTGGACGAGCAGCTCCGCGCCGCCCGGGCCGAGGACCTCCGGCGCGGGCAGTTCGTCGCGCGCGACCGCGTCATGGACCCCGTCCTGCACAAGATCGCGCAGGTGGCCCCGACCTCGATGTCCGTGTTGATCACGGGGGAGAGCGGCACCGGGAAGGAGCTGGCGGCACGCGCCATCCACCGTCAGAGCTCCGTGGCCGACCGTCCCTTCGTCGCCCTGAACACGGCCGCCCTGCCCGACGCCTTGCTGGAATCCGAGCTGTTCGGACATGCCCGCGGCGCGTTCACGGGCGCCACGAAGGATCGGCAGGGCCTCTTCCAGCAAGCCGCAGGAGGGACGGTCTTCCTGGACGAAGTGGGCTTCATGTCCCCGGCGTTCCAGGTGAAGCTGCTGCGCGTGCTGCAGGACCGGACGGTGGTTCCGCTTGGCACGTCCAAGGCCGTCCCGGTCGACTTCCGGCTTGTCGCGGCGACGGCCCAGGATCTGCGCGAGCAGATGGCGGCGGGTCTCTTCCGCGAGGATCTCTTCTACCGACTCAACGTCGTGCCGATCGAGATGCCTCCCTTGCGCGAGCGTCCCGCGGACATCGTCCCCCTGGCGGCGCACTTCCTGGCCCGCTATGCGGACTGCGTACCGGGCCTGGCCGGGCGCGCCCTGACCCTGTCGCGCGAAGCGCTCCAGCTCCTGACGAGCTACTCGTGGCCCGGCAACGTGCGCGAGCTGGAGAACGCGGTGCAGCGGGCTCTCGTGCTTTCGGGGGGTGAGCCGATCCAACCCGAGCACCTGGGCCTGCCCCCGGAGGGTGCGTACACGCCGGACGAGTCCACGTCGTCGTACGAGGAAGCCAAGGAGGCCGCCGTTCGCTCCTTCCAGCGTGGCTTCATCGAGCGGGCCCTGGCGCGCTCGGGGGGCAACGTCACCCGGGCTGCCGAGTCATGCGGCATGACCCGCGCCGCCCTCCAACGCATCCTCCGGGCCCTGGACATCGACCGCGGCGCCTTCGCCTCCGACTGACCGGGCTTGGCCAGGTCCCGACGCGCGCTGACTGCATCCACGGACTGCATCCAGATGGTGCGCGAAGCCCGCCAGGTGCTGCCTCGCGTATGCAGCTCGCGAGACCGATGCAATCGGGCCTGCTGCCCCGGGCGCGGGTTCCCGCCGCGTACGCGCGTAGGCGGCGGCCCCTGAAGCGAAGCCCGAGGCGGCCGATCCATGGGCCTCCGTGCGCGCGTGGGCGTTCGGCACGGTTTTTCCAAGGCGCCTCCCCAGCCCACGGGGGACGCCACCTTGACGACGACGCACCGCTTCCTGATCGCCGCGGCGCTGCTTGCGGGCCTCGTGGCTGCGAGCCGTCCGGCCGTGGCTCGCGACCCGGTAGCCGAGGACTTCCGCCAGAGCTGCTCGAGCTGCCACACGATCGGCGGAGGGCGCCTGGCGGGGCCGGACCTCAAGGGCGTCGGCGAGCGGCGCGACCTCGAGTGGCTCGTCCGGTTCGTCCTGGATCCGGGCGCGGTCATCGACGCCGGTGACCCCACGGCCGTCGAGCTGCTCGCCACGCACAACAACGTCCGCATGCCCGCCGTCCCGGGCATGACACGGGCTCGGGCCGAAGCCCTCTTGGCGCTGATCGCGCGCGAGTCACGGCTCGACGAGTCGCAGTTCCAGGGACTGGCGATGAGCACGCGCCCCTTCACACCGGCCGATGTCGCCCGAGGCCGCGACCTGTTCCTCGGCACGGCGAGCCTGGCGAACGGTGGGGCCTCGTGCATGAGCTGCCACGCCTGCGGCCAGCTCCCGCTCGCTGGCGGCGGCCGCCTGGGACCGGACCTGACCAAGGTGTTCGAGCGCTACGCCGACCGCAAGACCCTGGGGGCCTGGCTGGGTGCACCCGCGACGCCCACGATGGCGCCCACCTTCCGCGACCGACCGCTGGACGTGGAGACGGAGGTGTTGCCGCTCGTCGCGTTCTTCGAGCACGCCTCGCGTACGGCCCAGGAAGAGCAGGGACGCACGCCGATGACCCTGTTCTTCCTGTTGTCCGCGGCCTGTGCCGGCGCCCTTCTTGCGCTCGGCGGACGGGTTTGGGGGCGGCGCTTCCGCGCCGTGCGCCGGCCGCTCGTCCGGGCTGCGTCATGGAGCGGGAGGGGCAGCGGCCCTGCGCCGTCGGAGAGGAGCTCGTCATGAGCAACGACAAGTCCCTGCCGTGGATCAAGGATGTCGTGAAGCCCCGCTCCCGCGGCTGGGAAGAGTTCTATCGCAACCGCTGGCAGCACGACAAGGTCGTCCGTTCGACGCACGGCGTCAACTGCACCGGCGGCTGCACGTGGATGATCCACGTCAAGGACGGCATCGTCACGTGGGAGATGCAGGGCTTGGACTATCCAAGGCTCGAGAGCGGCATCCCACCGTACGAGCCTCGCGGTTGCCAGCGCGGCATCTCGTACAGCTGGTACCTCTACAGCCCGCTGCGCGTGAAGTACCCGTACGTACGCGGCGCCTTGCTCGATCTCTGGCGGGAGGCCAAGGGACACCACACCGATCCCGTCGAGGCTTGGGCCTGGATGGTGTCGAGCGAGGAGCGCCGCCAGCGCTGGCAGCGGGCGCGCGGCAAGGGCGGGCTTCGACGCAGCACGTGGGACACGGTGCTGGAGATGATCGCGGCTGCGAACGTGCACACCATCAAGGAGCACGGCCCCGACCGCATCGCGGGCTTCTCGCCGATCCCCGCGATGAGCATGATCAGCTACGCGGCAGGCGCGCGCATGCTGCAGCTGATGGGCGGGGTCGCGCTTTCGTTCTACGACTGGTACTGCGACCTGCCCAACGCATCCCCCGAGACGTGGGGGGAACAGACCGACGTCAACGAGAGCGCAGACTGGTTCAACGCCAAGCTCCTGGCGGTCATGGGCTCGAACCTCAACATGACGCGGACGCCCGACTGCCACTTTGCCGCCGAGGCGCGCACGAACGGCACGAAGATGTACGTCTTCTCGCCGGACTTCAACCAGGTTGCCAAGTACGCAGACACCTGGATCTCGCTCAATGCGGGCCAGGACGGTGCATGGTGGATGGCCGTCAACCACGTCCTCCTCAAGGAGCTCCACCACGACCGCCAGGTTCCGTACTTCACCGAGTACGCCAAGCAGTACACGGATGCTCCCTTCTTGGTCGAGCTCGTCGAGAAGGACGGCATCCATGCCCCGGGCCAGCTCCTCAGGGCGGGCCGCCTAACGCGCTACCGCGACGAGGAGAACGGCGGCTGGAAGTTCCTGGTGTGGGACGCGAACGCCGATGCGCCGCGGATGCCCAAGGGCAGCGTCGGCCATCGCTGGCAGGGCCAGAAGGGGCAGTGGAACCTCAAGCTCGAGGACGGGCTGGACGACTCCCCGCTCGACCCGGTCCTGACGTCCCTGGGCGAGGGTCAGGACACCCTGGTCGAGCTGGATGACTTCGCGGCGGGATGCCGACGTCAGCGGGGTGTTCCGGCCCGGCGCATCGAGCTGGACGACGGTTCGAGCGTGCTGGTCGCGACCGTCCACGATCTCCTCATGGCGCAGTACGGCGTGCCCCGCGGGCTCTCGGGTGACTACCCCGTCGACTACGACGACGCCGACGCGCCCTACACGCCCGCGTGGAGCGAGAAGTACACGGGCATGGCCCGCAAGGACCTGATCCAGTTCGCACGCGAGTGGGGGAGCACGGCCGAGCACACCCGCGGGAAGTGCACGATCATCATCGGCGCGGGCGTCAACCACTGGTACCACGCCAATCTGATGTACCGGGCGGGGATCCACGCCCTGCTGTTCTGCGGGTGCGTAGGCGTCAACGGTGGTGGCTTGGCCCACTACGTCGGTCAGGAAAAGCTCGCTCCCCAGGAGCCTTGGAGCGCGATGGCGTTCGCCAAGGACTGGTACGGTGCCGCCCGGCTGCAGAACGCACCTTCGTGGCACTACGTGCACAGCGACCAATGGCGCTACGAGCGGGAATTCACCGACTACCACACGGTCCCTGGTGGACAGCCCGAGGACAGCTTGGCGCGCGGGCACACCATGGACGCCCAGGTCCGGGCCGTGCGCAACGGGTGGCTGCCGTTCTACCCCCAGTTCGACCGGAGTCCGCTGCGCGTGGCCGAAGAGGCCCAGGCCGCCGGCGCCCGGAGCGATGCCGACATCGTGAAGAACGTGGCCGAGCGACTCGTCTCCCGCGATCTCAAGTTTGCCGTGGAAGACCCGGATGCGCCCTCGGCCTGGCCGCGGATCTGGTTCATCTGGCGGGGCAACGCGCTGATGTCCTCCAGCAAGGGGCACGAGTACTTCCTCAAGCACTACCTCGGTACGCACCACAACGACATCGCGACACCCATTGCGAAGGACCACGTCAGGGAAGTGGCGTGGCACGAGCACGCGCCGATGGGCAAGATGGACCTGGTCGTCGATCTCAACTTCCGCATGGACACGTCGGCGCTGTACAGCGACATCGTCCTTCCGGCGGCCACCTGGTACGAGAAGGCCGACCTCAACTCGACCGACATGCACTCGTTCATCCATCCCCTGGCGCCGGCGGTTCCGCCGTGCTGGGAATCGAAGTCGGACTGGGCGATCTTCCGCAGCATCGCGCAGCGATTCAGCGAGCTGGCGGTCAAGCACTTCCCCAAGCCCGTCAAGGACGTCCTGACCGGACCGCTGCTGCATGACACGCCGGCCGAGATCGCCCAGCCCTCCATGCAGGACTGGGTGGATGGCGGCGTCGAGGCCGTTCCGGGCCGCACGATGCCCACCCTCCAGGTCGTCACGCGCAGCTACCCGGACCTCTACCGGCAGTTCATCTCGCTCGGCCCCTTGGTTCGCGAGAAGGGGCTGGGTGCCCACGGGACCCACTACGACTGCGCCGACTTCTACGACGAGATGCTGGCGACCTGGCCCGTGGAGCGGTGGGGCGGCAAGGCCTATCCGTCCATCAAGGACGACCTGCAGGCCTGCAACGCCATCCTGCGCCTGGCTACCGTCACCAACGGCGAGCTGGCTTGGCGCAGCTACAAGGACATGGAGGAGAAGACCGGTCTTCCGCTCGTCCACCTGGCCGAGCCGACGCGGGCGCTCCGCACGGATTTCGCGGCGATCCAGGCGCGACCGCAGCGGTTCATCAACAGCCCGATGTGGTCGGGTCTCGTCGACCAGGGTCGGGCCTATGCACCCTTCACGTTCCAGAAGGAAGCGCTCGTCCCGTGGCGCACGCTCACGGGTCGTCAGCACCTCTACCTCGACCATCCGGGGTACATCCAGTTCGGCGAACACCTGCCGACGTACAAGCCCAAGCCCTTGCCGACGGAATACTCGGACCTGCGCGTGAGCACGCCCGACGGCCCGACGCTGATGCTCAACTACCTGACGCCCCACGGCAAGTGGCACATCCACAGCACGTACGGCGACAACGAGCGCATGACCACGCTCTCGCGCGGCTGCGAGCCGTTCTGGATGAACGACAAGGACGCCGAGAGCCTGAACATCGACGACAACGACTACGTCGAGGTCTACAACGACCACGGCGTCGTCGTGACCCGGGCCGCTGTCTCGGCGCGCATCCCGCGCGGGATCTGCATCATCTACCACAGCCCCGAGCGCACGTACGGCGTGCCGCGCTCGCCGCTGCGCGGCAACCGGCGCGCGGGTGGCCACAACAGCCTGACCCGTACGCGGCTGAAGCCCAACCTCATGGTCGGGGGCTACGGGCAGTTCTCGTACCACTTCAACTACTGGGGACCCACGGGCTGCAACCGCGATACCCACATTCTCGTGCGCAAGCTCCCCGTGCTCCGCTGGTAGGAGGGTCCATGGACGTTCGTTCGCAGATCTCGATGGTCTTCCACCTCGACAAGTGCATCGGATGCCACACCTGCAGCATCGCGTGCAAGAACGTGTGGACGGACCGCAAGGGCACGGAGTACATGTGGTGGAACAACGTCGAGACGAAGCCTGGTACGGGCTTCCCCACCAAGTGGGAGGACCAGCGCGAGTACCGCGGCGGCTGGGAGCTGGACGATGAAGGCAACCTGCGTCTGAAGTCGACGAGCAGGGCACGCATCGTGCCCAACATCTTCCACAACCCGCACATGCCGTCCATGGACGACTACTACGAGCCGTGGACCTACAAGTACGAGGACTTGTTCAACGCTCCCGAGGGCGATGACCAGCCGACCGCCATCCCGATCTCGAAGGTCACGGGCAACCCGATGTCCATCGAGGCCGGACCCAACTGGGACGACGACCTGGGAGGCTCTCCCGTCTACGCGGCGAACGACCCCAACCTGGAGGGGCTGACACCGCAGGAGCGCGAGCAGCTGTTCGCCATCGAGCGGCTCGTGTTCTTCTACTTCCCGCGGATCTGCAACCACTGCCTGAACCCCTCGTGCGTGGCCTCGTGCCCGAGTGGCGCGCTGTACAAGCGCGGAGAGGACGGCATCGTCCTCATCGACCAGAAGGTCTGCCGGGCATGGCGCTCGTGCGTCGCGGCCTGCCCCTACAAGAAGACGTACTTCAACTGGCAGACCGGGAAGTCGGAGAAGTGCATCCTCTGCTTCCCACGGCTGGAGACGGGCCAGGCACCTGCTTGCTTCCACTCGTGTGTCGGGCGCATCCGCTACCTGGGCGTCATGCTGTACGACGCCGAGCGCATCGAGGAGGTGGCCAAGCTGCCCGCGGAGCAGATGATCGAGGCGCAACGCGAGATGCTGCTCGATCCGAACGACCCGGAAGTCGTTCGACAGGCCCGCGCGAACGGCGTCCACGACAGTGTGATCGAGGCCGCCCAGCGCTCGCCCGTCTACCAGTTCGTGAAGCTCTGGAAGATCGCCCTCCCGCCGCACATCGAGTGGCGAACCCTGCCCATGCTCTTCTACGTACCTCCGCTGCTTCCGGTCATGAGTCGCCGTGAGGGAGAGACGATCGCCTCGTCGACGGACTCGTTCTTCCATCCCGTCGAGCAGGCTCGCGCTCCGATGGGCTACCTCGCGAACCTGCTGGGCGGCGGCAACACGGGCCATGTCACCTACGCGCTGCGCAAGCAGATGGCCGTTCGCCTCTACCGTCGCTCGCGCACCGTGGGCGACGTCGACGACGCGGTCCTGGCAGACGTCCTGCGCGAAGCGGACACGACCGAGGACGAGTGCGAGGCGATCTACCGTCTCACCGCGCTCTGCACGTTCGACGAGCGCTTCGTCATCCCGCCGGCCCACCGGGAAGAAGCCATCGAGATGATGAAGGAGCCGCACGAGCACCGGCAGAGCGCCGGGTTCGGGTTCCTCTCGGGACCGAGGAGGGGGTTGTGAGCCAGGCGGCCAACCCTGTGTGGGGATCGGTGGGGGACCTCCTCCTGTACCCGGACGCGCACGCCGAGGACGACATGCGCATGTCGGCCGATCTCGTGGCCGCGGCATTCCCCGATCTCCTCGGCCGCGCGGGCCGGGGCTTCGGCGAGTGGCTGGCCAGCGTCGGCCCGTCCGACCGCGAGGAGCTGTTCACGCGAACGTTCGACATCAACCCCACGTGTTCCCTCGAGCTGGGGTGGCACCTCTACGGGGAGGACTACAAGCGCGGCAGCTTCTTGGTCGACATGCGACGTCTCATGGCGTCCCTGGGCATCGAGGAGACGCGGGAGCTCCCGGACCACGTCGTGCACGCGCTCCGGGCGCTCGAGCGACTGCCCCGCGTCAAGGCCCAGTGCTTCTCCCTCGGCTACGTGCAGCCGGCCCTGGCCAAGATGGTCCAGGGCCTGGAAGCGGCTCCCGGGCCCTGGCGGGACGTCGTCGCGGGGCTGCTGCAGGCGCTCGAGGCCGCGTACGGCCCGACCCCGGCGACCCCCGCTGCACCGTCGGCCGAGGCGTCGGGCCCCTACGCCGCGGGCCGTGCCTCGGTGGGCGAGGCACGGGTTGCTCCGGGAGGCTGCCATGCCCGGTAGCGACGGATTCCACCATCTGGACGTGATCCTGTACGCCGTGCTGCCATACATCGCGATGTTCGTCTTCTTCTTGATGACGATCTACCGCTACAGGACGCAGTCGTTCAGCTACTCCAGCCTCTCGTCGCAGTTCCTGGAGAACGACAAGCACTTCTGGAGCACGGTCCCGTTCCACTACGGGATCCTGTTCGTGCTGCTTGGGCATGTCGTGGCCTTCCTGGTGCCACGCGCGATCCTGGCGTGGAACGGTTCGCCCCTGCGCCTCATGATCCTCGAGGTCACGGCGATGGCTGCCGGCCTCCTCACGCTCGTGGGGCTGATCAGCCTCATCGTCCGCCGCTTGGTCGTCCCGCGCGTACGCCGCGTGACCACCCCCGTGGACGGCATCCTCTACGCCCTGTTGTTGTTCCAGGTCGTGACGGGGCTCACGATCGCGTACCACCACACGTGGGGCTCGTCGTGGTTCGCCTCGACGCTCTCCCCGTACTTGTGGTCGCTGGTCAAGCTTGACCCCGACATCTCGTTCGTCGTGCCCATGCCGCTGTTCGTCAAGCTCCACATCCTGGGGAACTGGGCGCTGATCCTGATCTTCCCCTTCACGCGGCTGGTGCACGTCCTGGTCATTCCCAACGCCTACCTGTTCCGCAAGACGCAGGTGGTGCGGTGGAACCATCACCGGCGGGAGATCCGTCGTCCGCCGGGCACCGAGAAGGCGTCTTGACGCAGATCCGAGGCCGCCGGCAGGAGGGGCCAAGAACCAGGAGCGCCATGGCACGCAGGAAGCCCATCGACCGCTGGGAGGTAGAGGACGAGGCGTTCTGGCGCGAGTCGGGAAGCGCGATCGCGTCCCGCAACCTCTGGATCTCGGTGCCCAACCTGCTCTGCGGGTTCGCGGTATGGCTGTTCTGGTCCGTGGTCATCGTGAAGATCCAGGAGCTCCACGAGGGCAATCCGCTGCTCTTCGACTTCCGGGGGCCCGACGGAGGTCGCCTCTCGGGCGACCAGTACCGCGCGCTCCTCTACTCGCTGCCCGCCGTCGGCGGCTTGGCGGGGGCGACGCTCCGCATCCCCAACTCGTTCATGGTGGCCATCACGGGCGGCCGCAACGTCGTGTTCCTCACGTCGCTTCTCCTCCTGCTCCCCGCGCTCGGAACGGGCTACGCGCTGTCGAGCCCGGACCTCCCGTTCAGCACCTACATCATCCTGGCCACGCTCTCGGGGATCGGCGGCGGCGCGTTCGCCTCGTCGATGTCCAACATCAGCTTCTTCTTCCCCAAGCGCGTCCAGGGACTCAGCTTGGGCCTCAACGCCGGCCTGGGGAACCTCGGCGTCAGCGTGATGCAGTTCCTGCTTCCCCTGTCCATGACGGTCGGTCTGTTCGGCGCGCTGGGTGGTGACCCCCAGGTCCTGCGGCGCTTGGCGGCCGACGGGACCGTCACGTCGAGCTCGCTCTGGATCCAGAACGCCGGATGGGTGTGGGTGCCCATCCTCGTCGTCTTGGCCGTGGCGGCATGGCGAGGCATGGACAACCTGCCCGGGCTCCGTCCGTCCAGCACGCTGCGCGGGTGCGGCGCCATGCTCTGGCTGGAGCTCCTCGGGCTCGTCGGAGCCGCAGCCGGCGTGTTCCTCCTCATGCACCCGTTTGGCCTGCCCGAGCTCCTGCGTACGTTCCTCCTGCTCGTTCTCGTCATCCTCGTGACGTTGGCGCTCATGCGCTGGGCGACGCCCGCGGGCACGCGCTCGAGCTTGAAGCGTCAGTTCGCCATCTTCCGGAACAAGCACAGCTGGATCATGACGTGGCTGTACGTCATGACCTTCGGTTCGTTCATCGGTTACAGCGCGGCCTTCCCCAAGCTCATCAAGGACGTGTTCGGCTACGTGCGTGTCGACGAGGCCGGTGCGCCCCTGCTCCAGCAGGTCAGCGCGACCGGGGCGCCCAGTCCCCTGGCCTACGCTTGGCTGGGTCCACTTGTCGGGTCCCTTGTACGACCCCTGGGCGGTTGGCTCTCGGATCGCTTCGGAGGTGCCCGCGTCACGCATTGGACGACGGTGGTGATGATCGGTGCCGCCATCGCCGTGGGCGTCTTCGTCCACGAGGCGCGGAGCTCGCACGAACCCCAAGCCTACTTCCTGCCCTTCCTGCTCCTCTTCCTCCTGCTCTTCGTGACGACGGGGATCGGCAACGGTTCCACGTTCCGGATGGTGCCGATCATCTTCGAGCCTTCGCAGGCCGGCCCCGTGCTGGGCTGGACCTCGGCCGTGGCGGCCTATGGAGCGTTTCTCGTTCCGACCCTCTTCGGGATGCAGATCCAGGCAGGTACGCCCGAGAACGCGTTGTACGGGTTCTCCGCCTACTACCTCAGCTGCCTGGCGGTGAACTGGTGGTTCTACGCCCGCAAGGGTGCGGAGGTCCGTTGCTGATGGTGCCGCAACCGATCCGCGTCGTATTGCTCGGGGTCACCCTGGCGTTCGTCGGGGGGAGCTTGATCTCCCGCTTGGCGGACGCGCGCCTGCCCGGCAACAACACGGGCCATGCGCCCGTGCAGCCTCTGGCGTACTCGCATCGGCTCCATGCCGGCGAGCTCGGCATCGACTGTTCGTACTGCCACATGGGTGCGTCGCGCGGGCGTCACGCTGCCATCCCCTCGGCCGACGTCTGCATGGCGTGCCATCGCTCGGTTCGCGCCAGCCAGGAGGCCGTCAAAGCCGAGGAGCAGGCGGCCGCGGCGGAGGGCCGTACGCCGCGGACGATCGTCTCCGCCGAGCTGGCCAAGCTCTACGCCGCGCTGGGGCTGGACGATCAGCTGCGACCCGATCCACAGGCGACGCCCTCGCCGATCCCGTGGAAGCAGGTCCACGTGCTGCCCGAACACGCGCACTTCGACCACAGCGTCCACATGGCCTCGGGGCTGAAGTGCCAGCAGTGCCACGGGCCCATCGAGACCATGGAACGCGTTCGCCAGCAGGAGAGGCTGAGCATGGGCTGGTGCATCGAGTGTCACCGTGCCGTGAACCGGGACGGCGTCGGCGGGCAACGCGTTGCCGCCTCCCTCGACTGCGCAGCCTGCCACTACTAGGACGAGCGAAGATGGGCCACCACCCCACCCACGACGATGCACCGGGCCCTGGGGCGCCTTCGCGCCGGGAGTTCCTCAAGCTGGCCGGCTTCTCGCTCGCCGCGGCGGCCCTGCCAGGCTGCTCGCGCTCCGAGGAGCTGGCGGCGACGTTCCTCGAGAAGCCCGAAGAGGTCACGCCCGGGCTGGCCGAGCGCTATGCCGCGGCCTGTTCCGGATGCGACGCGGGTTGCGGACTCCTGGTGACCGTGCGCGACGGACGGCCGATCAAGGTGGAGGGAAGCGACGATCATCCGCTCAACCGGGGGCGTACGTGCCCGATCGGCCAAGCCACCGTCCTCGAGGTGTACGACGACAAGACGCTGCGTACGCCTCGCTTGGCAGGCAAGGAGGCGACGTGGGAGCGGCTCGATGCCGTGGTGGGCCAGGCACTGGCCGAAGCCCGCGCGAACGGTCGAGGCGTCCGGGTGTTGACGGGCACCCAGAGTGGGCCGGGTGCCCTGGCCGCCGTGCGCTCCCTGCTGGCCGGGCACGCGGATGCGCGGCACGTCATGGTGGACGCGCCCTCCTGTTCTGCGCTGCGGAAGGCGTACGCCGCGTTCCTCGGGGCGCCGCGGCTGCCGCGCTACCGGCTCGAGAACGCGCACGAGCTGCTTGCGGTGGACGCCGATTTCCTCGGCACGTGGCTGTCTCCCGTCGAGCTGACCCGCGGCTACACGGCGGCGCGCAGGCTCGAGGGCGACCGGCCCTTCTGCCGCCACACGCACGTGGAGGCCCGCGTCTCGCTGACGGGGGGCTCTGCCGATCGACGGATCCGCATGCACCCGGCGCAGATGGTCGCCACGATCGACACCCTTGCCGACCTCGTCGCCACGGCGCAAGGACGAACGCCCCCGTGGGGGCGTGCAGGCACCTCGCCAGCTGCCGAGCCCTGGCTGCGCGAGGCGGCCGAGCGCTTGGTCAAGGCCCCCCGCGGAAGGGCACTCGTCCTGTGCGGCCGCGACGACGTGGGCACGCAGCAGCGGGTCGCTTGGTTGAACCATGCGCTGGGAGCCGACGATGCGGCCCTCGCACATCGCACGATCGATCTCGCCTACCCGTCGCAGCAGGCCCTGGGCGACGACGACGAGTTCCTGACGTTGCTCGCGGACCTCGAGCAAGGGGCCGTGGACGTGCTCGTGATCGCCGGCACGAACCCGGTCCACGACCAGCCCGCGGGCGAGCGGTTCCGAACCGCACTGGGCCGGGTCAAGCTGACGGTCGTCGCCACCCGGCAGCTTGACGCGACGGCGAACGCGGCGACGGCCATCGCTCCTCTGCCGCACGTCCTCGCGTCGTGGAGCGACGCCGAGCCGGTGCACGGCCTGCTGACGCTGGGCCAGCCCACGCTGGCCCCCTGGGGACAGGAGCGTCCGCTCCTCGAGAGCTTGGCGGCCTGGCGCGGTGCACCGCAGCGCGCGCGCGAGCAGCTGCGCGAGGCCTGGCGTGCGACGGTGTTCCCTCTCGTCCAGGGCGTCGCATCGTTCGAGTCCTGGTGGGCCCGGTGCGTCCACGACGGCCATGCCGTGGTCCCCCGCGAGCCGCTGACCGTTGCGTGGCGGGAGAACGCGGAGCTGACCCCGCCAGTGTCGCCGCCCCGCGGGCTGCTCGCCATCGTGCATCCCACGGTGGCGCTGCGCTCCAGCCGCCACGCGCACAATCCCTGGCTGCAGGAGCTGCCCGACCCGCTGACCAAGGTGTCGTGGGACAACGTCGCCTGCTTGGCTCCCGCCACGGCCGCGCGCCTCGGGGTCGGGGACGGCGACGTCGTGCGTGTGACGCATGGCAAGGACGTGGTCGAGGCACCCGTGCTGGTGCACGTGGGGCAAGCCGACGACACGGTCGCCCTGGGTCGCGGCTACGGCGTGCTGGGGACGGATCGCTTCGCTTCGGTCGGTCCGACGTGGTTGGAAGGCGAGCCCACGGTGGTCGTCGGCGAGCGGGTGGGCGTGCGCACCGAGGCCCTGCTCGGCGAGCCGGCCGTGGAGGTCGTGCTCGCAGGGCGACGGCGTCCGCTGGCACGGGCGCAGGTCTACGACCGTCTCGAGGTGCCGGCCCACCTCGCCCCCCCCGGGCAGGCGCGCAGGCCGCACGTGCAGCACACCACGCTGGCCGCGTGGCGCGAGGATCCCGGTGCGGGCGCTCCCCACGTGCATCCGCTCAGCGGCAGCTTGTGGGATGACGACCACGCGTACGAGGGTGCCCACTGGGGGCTGGCCATCGACCTGGCGCGCTGCACGGGATGTGCTGCGTGCGTCGTGGCGTGCCAAGCCGAGAACAACATCCCCGTCGTGGGGCGGGACGAGGTCCGACGGCAGCGGGACATGCACTGGCTGCGCATCGACCGCTACTTCGAGGGCGTCGACGACGACCTCTCGGTCAGCCACCAGCCGATGATGTGCCAGCAGTGCGACAACGCTCCCTGCGAGACGGTCTGTCCGGTCTTGGCCACGGTCCACGGCGAGGAGGGGCTGAACCAGCAGGTGTACAACCGCTGCGTCGGCACGCGCTACTGTGCGAACAACTGCCCCTACAAGGTCCGCCGCTTCAACTGGTTCGAGTACTGGCAGGGCAGCGAGATGGCCCATCTCGTCCTCAACCCGGATGTGACCGTGCGCACGCGGGGCGTGATGGAGAAGTGCACCTTCTGCGTCCAGCGCATCCAGGCGCGCAAGGCCGACGCCGCACGCTCCGGGCAGGCGTGGGCCGATGGGGACATCCAGACGGCTTGCATGCAGGTCTGCCCCGCCGGGGCCGTCGTGTTCGGGGACATGAACGATGCCCAGAGCGCCGTGTCCAGGGCCGGGGCCGCGCCCCGTGCGTATCGCGTTCTCGACGAGCTCGGGGTGCGGCCCTCCGTGAGCTACTTGCGTCGCGTGACGGACCGCGATGTCGCACCGGGGGCGGCCGCGGCCCCGCGGGAGTCACACCATGACTGATGCCGTGTCCGCCCTGCGCGAACCGCTCGTCGACGGCGAGAAGACGCTTCGAAACGTGACGGACGACATCTGTCGCCCGCTCGAGGCCCGTCCGACGCGCCTGTGGATGTTCGGATTCGTCGTGGCCTTGGCCATGCTCGTCGTCGGCGGCGCCTCGATCTTCTACACCATGGCTACGGGCATCGGCACCTGGGGCCTCAACCCGACGGTCGGCTGGGCCTTCGACATCACCAACTTCGTGTTCTGGGTCGGCATCGGCCACGCAGGCACGCTGATCTCGGCAGTCCTCCTCCTCTTCCGGGCGCGCTGGCGCACGGGCGTCAACCGCTCGGCCGAGGCCATGACCATCTTCGCCGTCATGTGCGCGGGCCTGTTTCCCCTGATCCACATGGGACGTCCCTGGATGGCCTTCTGGGTGTTCCCGTACCCGAACGACCGCGGCTCGCTGTGGGTCAACTGGCGTTCGCCGCTCCTCTGGGACGTCTTCGCGATCAGCACCTACTTCCTGATCTCGCTGACGTTCTGGTACCTCGGGCTCCTTCCGGACCTGGCGACCCTCCGCGATCGTGCGCGCGGCGGACTGCGCAAGACCCTCCTGCGCGTGGCGAGCCTGGGATGGAACGGCTCCACGCGTACGTGGCACCGCTACGAGCACACTTCGCTGCTCCTGGCGGGGCTCGCGACGCCGCTCGTGTTCTCCGTCCACACGATCGTGAGCTTCGACTTCGCGACGTCCGTCATTCCAGGGTGGCACACCACGATCTTCCCGCCGTACTTCGTGGCGGGCGCGATCTTCAGCGGCCTGGCGATGGTGCTCACCCTGATGCTCGTAGCGCGCAAGGTCATGGCCCTCGAGACCTACATCACCAAGCGCCACGTCGGCGCCATGTGCAAGCTGATCCTCGGCGTCGGCGGCATCGTGGCCACCGCCTATGCGACCGAGTTCTTCATCGCCTGGTACTCGGGAAACCCGTATGAGCAGTTCGCGTTCTTCAACCGTGCTCGCGGGCCGATGGCCGGCTTCTACTGGATGATGGTGTTCTGCAACGTCCTCGTGCCGCAGGCGTTCTGGTTCCGCAAGGTACGGCAGAGCTTGTGGCTCGTGTTCGCGTGTTCCCTGCTCATCAACGTCGGCATGTGGCTGGAGCGCTTCGTGATCATCGTCACGTCCCTGCACCGCGACTTCCTGCCCAGCTCGTGGAGCAGCTACCAGCCAACGGCCGTCGAGGTCCTGGCGTTCGTCGGCAGCTTCGGCCTCTTCTTCACGTGCTTCCTGCTGTTCTGCAGGTTCCTTCCCGTCATCGCGATCGCCGAGATCAAGGGCGTCCTGGGTTACGCACGGCGCGGGCGGGGCTCCACGCACCAGGTCGCGTCGCCGGCCCGTGACCGGGAGGAGGTGATGGCATGAGCAAGCGCTGGATCCACGGGACGTTCGAGGACGAACACCGGCTGCTCGCCGCCACGTCCGCCGTCCGGGAGCAGGGCTACGAGGTCGAGGACGTCTTCACGCCGTATCCCGTCCACGGGCTGCCCGAGGCCATGGGACTCGAGCCTTCGCGCCTGGGCGTCGTCTGCTTCGTCATGGGTGCCGTCGGGTGTGCCTTGGCGCTCGCCTTCCAGTACTGGACGTCGGCGACGGACTGGCCGATCAACGTCGGGGGCAAGCCGTTTGACTCGTTGCCCGCCTTCGTGCCGATTGCGTTCGAGATCACGATCCTCTTCGCGGGGCTTGGCGTCGTCGTGGCCCTGTTCCTGCGCTGCCGGCTCGGACCCGGAGCTTCGTCCTTCCAGCCGGACCCCCGCGTGACGGACGACCGCTTCGTGCTCGTCGTGCGCTTGGAGGGCGCGACCCACACGGCTGCGGAGTGCCAGAGGCTCCTGGAAGCGTACGGAGCCGTACGGACCGAAGACCGCCTCGAGGAGCTGATCACATGGCCTCGCTGACGCCCTGGGAAGTCACGCTGGGACTCCTTCTGGGAGGCGCGCTGGTCCTCCACGTCGTGATCGACCCGGACCTCTCCCGGCGCAACGTGGAGGTGCTGCCGGACATGGCGCGCAGCCCGGCGTTCCACGCCCAGGAGCCCAACCCGTGGTTCCCCGATGGCAAGACGCTGCGGACGCCGGTGACAGGCACGGTGGCGCGTGGCCGGCTCCCCCTGATGGCGGACGGGGTGCTGTTGGACGTCGAGACACCGGAGTGGGCCAAGCTGTCGCCGGAGCAGCAGGCTGCCTGGGACGGGCTTGCGTCCCCTGCCGACCCCGGTGCCGGTCCGCCCGAGCGCGGACGGAACATCTTCAACCGCATCTGCGCAACGTGCCACGGACTGGACGGGCAAGGGCGCACCCCATCGACGCAACGCGGCGTGCCTCCGCCGCCGCCGCTGACCACGCCCACCGTGCAGGGCATGAGCGACGGGAGGCTGTTCCGGGTGATCACGGCGGGACAGGGCAACATGGCGTCGCACGCGAACCACGTGACAAGGGAGGAGCGATGGCAGGTCATCCGATATCTGCGCACGCTGCGCCTGTCCGGCGAGTAGGCGGCCCCGCCGAGGACGTCGCGGCCCCGGGCCGTCGGCTCCTCCACGTTGCCGCAGCTGCGGCGGTGGTACTGGCCCTCGGGTGGGTCGTCGACCGTACGGCAGCAGGGGCGGCCGTGCTCGTCGCCACGCAAGTGGCGCTGGGCGTGGCGGTGGGGGCGGCGGTCGTGCTCGTGCTGGCCTACGTGACGCGCGCTGGCTGGCTGGCGGCCGTCCGCCGTGCCCCCGAGGCCCTCATGATGTCCCTGCCCGTCCTGGCACCCGTCGTGCTGGTCGGCCTGGTGCTGGCCGTGCCGCTCTACCTCTGGACCGATGCGCACCTGGTGGCCCACGACGAGCTGCTCGCCCGCAAGTCGGGCTGGCTGAACGTCCCCGCGTTCCTGCTGAGGGCGGTGGTGATCCTGGCACTCTGGACGTGGTTGGCGACCCGCCTGCGGCGCCTTTCCCTCGCGCAAGATGACGGTCGCGCCGCGCCGGACGACGGCCGTGCCCTGCGCTGGTCGGCGGCGTTCCTCGCCGTTCTCGCCGTGACCTGGTCGGTGGCCAGCTTCGACTGGCTCATGTCGCTGCAACCCCATTGGTTCAGCACCATGTACGCCTGGGCCGGCTTGTCGGGTTCGATCGTCAGCGCTCTCGCCGCGACGACCCTCCTGGTGCTGTTCCTCGAGCGTAGCGGGCCCTTCCGCGGGATCCTCACCGAGCGGCATCGTCACGATCTCGGCAAGCTGCTGTTCGGGTTCTCGACGTTCTGGGCCTACCTGTGGTTCTGCCAGTACATGCTGATCTGGTACTCCCACATTCCCGAGGAGACGTCGTACTACGTCATCCGGACGTCGTCGACGTGGAGACCCCAGGTGTTTGCCTGTCTGGCGCTTGGCTGGGGCATCCCCTTCCTCGGGTTGATGACGCGTCGTGCCAAGATCTCACGGCCCCGACTGGTGCTGATGTCGATCGCCTTGCTGCTCGGTCGCTGGCTGGACGTCCATCTGATGGTCGCTCCCGCGGTGGGCTCGCCCCACTCGATCCTGTGGCAAGTGCCCGCGCTGATCGGGATGTTCGCGCTGCTCGTCTGGGCGTCACGTGCGGCGTTCGCGCGTGCCCCTCGGGTGCCCGTGGGCGATCCCTACCTGGTCGAGAGTCTTTCTCCCGAGGAGATTCCGGAATGACATCACGTGCTTGGTGCCTCCTGCTTGCGGTCTTCCTGGGCCTGATCCACACGTCGGGCGCCTCCTTCGCCGAGGAGCCGCCGCGCGAGGCCTGGACGGGCTCGTCGACGGTCGGCGAGGTCGTCGCCCGCCGACCCGCGACGGCCCGCATCTTCGAGCTGGTCGGAATCGACTACTGCTGTGGCGGGGAGACCACGCTGACGGCCGCCGCCGAGGCAGCGGGCGTTGATCCCGTGCGCCTCCTGGCCGCCCTGGCCGTCGTCGGGCAGGGTGCCTCGTCAACCGCCGAGTCCGACTGGACCCGGAAGTCCTCGCGCGAGATCGTGAAGCACATACTCGACACGCATCACGCCTTCCTCCGGCGCGAGCTCCCGCGGATCGCGCACATGGCGGCCCGTGCGGCGCGCGTCCACGGCGAGCAGCATCCCGAGATCCGGGAGATCGACACCGCCTTCCAAGCGCTCTCCCGCGAGCTCATGGACCATCTGGCTCTGGAGGAGGAGCACGTCTTCCCCGCGCTCCTCCGACTGGGGGAGGGCGTCCGCGCCGATGACGCGACCGCGGCCCGCCTGGCTACGCTCGACCAAGACCATGCGCGAGCCGGCGAGGTGCTGCACAAGCTGCGCAAGCTCGCGGCGGACTACGTCGCTCCGGAATGGGCCTGTCCGCTCGTGCGGGAGCTCTTCCGCGCCTTGCAGGCGTTCGAACAGGACATGCACCGTCACGTGCATCTGGAGAACAGCGTGCTCCTGCCGCGCCATCTGCCTCGGTAGCGGATGGGGATGCGGAGCAGGTCGTCGGAGGTCCCATGGGCGCCCTTCGTTGGATCGATCAGCGCAGGCACTGGTGGAAGGTCTTCGTCGTCATCTGCGCCGTGAGCATCGCCGTCGTCGGCTACATCGGCTACAAGACCTATGAGTACGCGCCGCCCATCGCGGACTTCGTCGAGGCCACGGGTCGCGTCGTCGTGTCCAGGGAGGAGATCCTGGGCGGCCAGACGGTGTTCTTCCGCTACGCCTTGATGGACTACGGCAGCTTCCTGGGCGACGGGGGCATGCGGGGGCCGGACTTCACCGCGGAGGCTCTCGACCGCATGGCCCGGTGGATGACCGACGCCTACGACGCCGCGTGGCGTGAGCGCATCCCCGACGAGACGCAGCGGGTGACCCTCGCCATCTCGCAGGTCCAGGAGGAGCTCAAGGAGAACCGCTACGACCGCGAGAGCGGTGTCGTGACGATCTCGCCGGCGCGAGCCGCGGCCTTCGAGAAGCTCGTCGTCTTCTACGCCCAGAAGTTCGGCACCGGTGGGAACCTGGCCGGGGAGGAAGTGTTCCACCCGCCGAGCTACATCACCGAGCCCGACGAGATCCGCCAGCTGGGCGCCTTCTTCTTCTGGGGCAGCTGGCTGTGCGCGGCTCGACGTCCCGGGTTCGACTACAGCTACACGCACAACTGGCCCTACGACCCACGGGCAGGCAATACGCCGACCCCGGGCATCGTCCTCTGGAGCGTCGTCGGTGCGCTCGTCTTGGTCCTTTCGATGGGCGTCGTCTTCTACGTCTACGGCAAGGTCGATCGGGAAACCGTCTGGGAGGGGCAGGCCGCACGTGCGCCACCCCTGGCGACCGTCGAGCTGGTCGACGCGAACCGGCCAACGGCCACGCAACGGGCGACCTGGAAGTACTTCGCCGTGGCGGCCGCCCTCTTCGTGGTGCAGGTCTTCGCAGGCCTCGCCGCCATCAGCGACTTCACCGGGTCCTTCAAGTCGATCGGCCTGCCCGTGGACCATGTGCTGCCCGTGACCATCACGCGCGCATGGCACTCCCAGCTGTCCGTCCTGTGGATCGCCGTCTGCTGGTTCGCGGCCTCGATCTGGGTGATGCCGCTGATCAGTCACCCGGAGCCACGACATCAGCTGGCCTGGGTGAACGGCCTGTTCTGGATGCTTGTGGTCGTGGCCGCCGGGACGCTGATCGGCATTCCACTGGGCGTCCACGATCTGCTCGGAGATGCGTGGCGCTGGCTGGGGCTGCAGGGCTGGGAGTACGTCCAGATGGGTCGTGCGTTCCAGTTCGTGCTGTACGCGGCGTTCGTGGTGTGGCTCGTCATCGTCGTTCGCGGTCTGTGGCCCGTGCTGCGGCAACGTGCAACCTGGTCCCTGCCCAACTGGATGGTGTATTCGATCTGCGGGATCATCTTCATGTTCTCCGCGGGCTTCGTCGCCGGCCCGGAGACGAACTTCGTGATCGCCGATTTCTGGCGTTGGTGCACGATCCACATGTGGGTCGAGGCCTTCTTCGAGCTCTTCACCACGATACTCGTCGCCTACTTCATGTACCTGATGGGCTTCGTCAACCACGCGGTCGCTTCGCGCGTCGTGTACTTGGCGGCCATCCTCTTCCTGGGCTCGGGCCTGATCGGCATCAGCCACAACTTCTACTGGAACGCGAAGTCCATCGAGACGCTCGCACTCGGCAGCACCCTCTCGACCCTGCAGATCGTTCCGCTGATCCTCCTGACCGTGGAGGCCTGGCGCTTCCGGCACATGCCGCAGAGCACGCTGGCACGGCTTGCGATGCGAAACGGTGTTGCCGCGTCCTTCGGCCTGCCCGAGGCGTTCCTGTTCCTGGTGGGCGTGAACTTCTGGAACTTCCTCGGGGCTGGCGTTCTGGGCTTCACGATCAACCTGCCGATCGTCAACTACTATCAGCATGGGACCTATCTCACGGCCAATCACGGGCACGCGGCCCTCTTCGGCGTGTACGGGAACCTGGCGATTGCCGCCACGCTCTTCTGCGGACGCTGGCTCGTCGATCCCGCGCACTGGAACCGCCGCCTGCTGCGCACGGCGTTCTGGTCCCTCAACATCGGGTTGCTCCTGATGGTCGTGCTGGATCTCTTCCCAGTGGGCGTCGACCAGCTTCTCGCGTCCATGACCCACGGCTACGCCTACGCCCGATCGCAGGCCTACGTCGCGAGTCCGACCTTCCAGATCTACACGTGGTTGCGAGCCGTGGGCGTGACGATTTTCGTGCTCGGCGGGGTGCTGCCCCTGGCCTGGTTCGTCGTGACGCGTGGACGCGCCCTCAAGGCCGCGCGCGCTCCCGGCGAGACCCACGCGGTGCCCGCGACCGTCTTGGCGACCGTCGGCACACCGCGTGGCGGAAGGTAGGTGGACATGCACGGGAGCTGGCGCGAGTACGCTTCGGGTTGGACTTCGACGGGGTGCGGCCAGGGGCGGCGGCGGAGGAAGCCGTGATGAAGCTCAAACGGATGCTCAAGCGCGCGTTCTGGGGTGGCATCGTGCTGCTGGGTTTGATCCAGCTCGTGCCCTACGGTCGCGAGCACACGAATCCCGCCGTGCGCTCGGAGCCCGCGTGGAGCAGCCCGCGCGTTCGCGAGCTGGCCAAGCGCGCTTGCTTCGACTGCCACAGCAACGAGACCTCGTGGCCGTGGTACTCGCACGTGGCGCCCATGTCATGGCTGGTCCAGCACGATGTCGACGACGGGCGGAAGCACCTGAACTTCTCGGAGTTCGATGGACCGCAGCGGCATGCGGACGACTGCGCCGAGCAGGTCGAGGCGGGAAGCATGCCACCCTGGTTCTACCTGCCGACGCATCCGGAGGCCCGGTTGAGCGACGCCGAGAGGGAGGTGCTGATCACGGGCTTCCGCCTCATGTTCCCCAAAGGCCGCAGCCGCGGTGATCGCGACGACGACTGACGGGAGCCGCGGCCGTGCCTACCTCCTGCGCCGGCGGGCGGCGGCACGGGGGCTTCAGGGGATCATGACCGGACGGCGTTTGAGGCGGTGTTGGTGCAGCGCCTCGAACGTCTCGTTCAGCTCGGCCATCGGCCGTGCCTCGATGAAGGGCGCCAGCTGGACGCGCCCGCCCAGCACGTGCTCCACCACCGCGGGGTAGTGCTCGGGGAGGCAGCCCCACGTGCCGCGGGCCGTCGCGTCGAACGCCATCAGGTTGCTGAGGCGGATGCTGACCTTCTCGCGCGTGTAGCCCACGACGGCCAGGTGGGCGTCGTAGCCCAGGAGCTCGTACGCGAGCTCCTGGCCCGCGGGATGGCCGGATGTCTCGAAGATCTTCCAGCCGGTGGGGGGCAGTCCTTGCCCCTTGGCCCACTCACGCACCTGCTTCTTGACAGCGCGGATGTCTCCCGTCGAGTGGATCGTGAGGTCGGCGCCGTGGTCGGCGAGGACCGCCAAGCGCGCGGCATCGACGTCGATGGCGACGACGTGCGCGCCGAGCACATGGGCGAGCTGCACGCCAAAGGTGCCGACGCCACCGGCGCCGACGAAGACGGCCAGGTCTCCGGCTGCCAAACCGGCGTTGAGGATGGCTTGGTAGGCCGTTGTGACGGCGTCGGCCAAGACGGCCAGCGAGGCGAGGCCGACGCCGGACTTGGCCAGCGCGTCCTCGTCGATCCGGCAGAGCCCCTGGCTCGGCACGACGACGTGGCTTGCGAACCCGCCGTGATCATCGTTCCCCGGGAAGAACTGCGCGGCACACACGGCACCCCGGCCCCGCCGGCAGGCGTCGCATGCGCCGCACGGCAGCACGGCCGGGACCACGACTGCGGCCCCGAGCAGGGACTCGGCCCCTTTGCCCGCAGCCACGACCCGCCCCGAGATCTCGTGACCGAGTGTGAGGGGAAGCTCGTGCCGGGGCCGGACGCCGTCGTAGAGGAAGCCGAGATCCGTGTGGCACACGCCGCACCCCGCGACGTCGACCAGGACGCGCCCCGGGGCCAGCGTGGAAGGATCGAGCTCGATCGTCGAGCACTCCATGGGTTGGTTGGGACCCGTCATCTGCCAGCGCGTGAGCTCCATGGTTCCGTTGCCCTCCCGTTCTGTCCCCACGTCTAGGGGACGCCGTTTCGCCTAAGGCCCTTGAGCACGAGCTCCACGACCTGATCCACGGATCGCTGCGATGTCTGGACCACGAGATCCGCCTGGCCGTAGAGCGCATCGCGCTCCCGCACGAGGCGGCGCAGCTCCTCCATGGCGTTCTCGCGGCCTTCGATGGGTCGCGTATCGCCCTGCTCGAACACGCGCCGCCAGTAGTCCTCGGGCTCGGCGCGCAGCCAGACCGTGAAGCACATCGCGCGGAGCAGCGTCATCGCGCTGTCGTTGCCGACGACGCCGCCGGGCAGCGCCAGAACGCAAGCGAGGCCATCGGTGACGACTTCGGCGAGACAGCGGCTCTCCAGCTGCCGGAAGTACGGCTCGCCGTGGAACGCGAACAAGTCCGCGCGCGACATGCCGGCAGCCGCTTCGATGCGCTCATCCAGCTCGACGAACGGGAGCTCGAGCTCGTGGGCCACGCGCTCGCCGACGACGCTCTTGCCAGCGCCGCGAACTCCCAGCAGCGCCACCACGCCGGGACGACCGCGTCCGAGCAAGACCTCGAGCGCCCGACGCGCGTGAGCGAGCTCGTCGTCGGAGCGCCCGTCCAGGAGCCGGTCGATGGCCTCGCGCTCGGCAGACGGGCGCACCTCGCGCACGAGCTCGGCGAGGGGCACGTCCAGCGCTGCCGCGATGCCCGCGAGCCGCCCCACGGCGATGTTGCCACTGCCGCTCTCCACGTCCGCCACGAAGCGCGGGCTCAGGCCGGCCATCTCGGCGAGCTGCTTCATGGACAGGTCCAGCGCCTGGCGGCGGCGTCGCACGCGGCCGCCGATTCGGGTGAGGACCGCGGTCGGGTCGGCGTGGGGCATCCGGGCTCCTCCGTGCGCAAGATGAACTATAATGCATATTGTCAAATCGTGTTGCATTTTCTTGCCGAAGGCCTTAGGCTCCCGGGACAGCGCAGCGAGGAGGCCGGATGACGCACTCGGCGCACATGCTGGGTCCCTGGCAGAAGCAGTCCCTGGAGGACGTCCTTCGCCTCTGCCGCGACACGATCGAGGAGGCCGACTTCTCGGCGGTCGATCGGTGGCGCGCCGCGGGCGGGAAGGTGGCCGGCCACTTCCAGGTCTACTTCCCGTGCGAGCTGGCCCACGCCGCCGGGATGTTGCCCGTCAAGGTGCGCGGCGCGCCCCTCGAGCCAACGGGCTCGGAGTCCCGCTTCGGCTCCTACCTCTGCTCCATCATCAAGACGTCGCTCGAGCTGGCCCTGAGCGGCAAGCTCCACCTGGATGCGTTCTTCTCGCATCCGATCTGCGACGCCGCGCGCAACCTCGCCGCCATCTGGGGTCGCAACTTCGACTACCCGGCCCAGATCGTCTACCTGCCACAGAACGCGAACTCTGCCGGATCCGCTGCGTATCTGGCCCACGAGTACCGGCGCGTCGCGCGCCTCCTGGGAGAGATCTCCGGGATCGAGGTCACCGACGAGCGCCTGCGATCCTCGATCCGTCTCTACAACCGCAGTCGCGCTCTCGTGCGGGAGCTCTACGACATCAAGCGCGACACGCCGTGGAAGGTCAGCGCGGAGGACGGCTACGCGCTCGTCGCGGTGGGCGGGCTGATCCCCGTCGAAGAGCACATCCAGCTGCTCGAGACCGTGCTCCCGGCCCTGCAGGCGCGCGAGGCCAGCCCCGAGGATCGCGTGCGGGTCGTGTTCGAAGGCGCGTTCTGCGAGCAGCCGCCCTTGGACCTGATCCGACTCGTCGGGCGGTCTTGCTACGTCGTGGACGACGATTTCCTGATCGGGCTGCGTTGGATGACGGAGGACGTGCCGACGGACGGGTCGCCGTTTGACGATCTCGCCGAGTCGTACCTCGAGCGATCCAGCTACAGCCCCGTGCAGCACGACAACCGCAAGCCCAAGGAGAAGATGCTGCTCGACCGTGTGCGACGGGCCCGCGCCGAAGCGGTCGTCCTCACCGCCGCCAAGATGTGCGAGCCGGGCCTCGAGGAGCAGGTGGCCTACGTGAAGGCCCTCGACAAGGAGCGGGTCCGGTACTTCCTCAGCGAGTTCGAGGAGAACGCAACGAGCTTCGGGGCCTTGGAGCTCCAAGTGGAGACGTTCGTCGAGAGCCTGCTCTTCAGCTGAGCCGGGAAGGGATGGACGCATGGAAACGACGGAATCGATCGTAGGCCGAGGCAACCGCGACGGAGCCCGCCTCTTCCGGGAGTGGTTCGACGACCTGCGCCAGGCCGCCGAGCGCGATGAGCGCGCCGCCTACGTGTTCGTCATGGGGAGCCTCAACGAGCTCCTCACGTCCTTCGACATGCGCGTGACGTTCCCCGAGATCACGTCGCTGCAGCTGGCCGTGCGACGTGAGGCGCATGAGTACCTGCAAGTCGCCGAGGACCACGGCTACTCGCCCGACATCTGCGGCTACGTCAAGGCGGACGTGGCCGTGCAGCTCATGAACGGCGAGCACCCGATGGGCCGCATCCCGAAGCCCTCGATGGCGGTCTACACGAACGCCTGCAACACGTACGTCAAGTGGGCCGAGATCTGGGAGCGCATGTACGGCATTCCCATCTTCACGCTCGACGTGCCGGGGCACCGCCAGCTGGGCGTCCATACGCGCCCCGGGGACGAAGCCTTCGAGTCCGATCGACGGTATGTCGAGACGCAGATCCGTGAGCTGATTCCGCTTTGCGAGAGGGTCACGGGGCACCGCTTCGACATCGATCGTCTCCGCGAGTCGATGGGCCAAGCCAACACCATGAGCCGCGCGTGGACCCGCATCCTCGAGCTCAATGCGGCCCATCCCTCGGTCTTCAACGCGCTGACCGACGGCACCATCTACCTCGGCGTGGCCAATGCCCTGCGCGGAACGCCTCAAGGGGCCCGCTACTTCGAAGACCTCGTGGAGGAGATGGAGACGAAGGCCGCCAGCGGGATCGGCACGTTGACGGACGAGAAGCACCGCCTCGCCTTCGTGGGCGTGCCTTGCTACCCGATCTTCCGCCGCTTCAACGAGCTGTTCAGCGAGTGGGGAGGCACGTTCGTGATCTCCACCTACCTCTGGTTCGCGTCGGGGGGATCCAACCGCGGCTACGAGTACGACCTGTCCGACCCCCTGCGCAGCCTCTCCGAGGGCTTGCTGCTGGGCGTCCGCGACGCGATGGACTCGATGTTCGACCAGACCACGATGATCCGCGACTCCATCGACCGGTTCGGCATCGATGGGGTGGTGTACCACCCGATCAAGAGCTGCCGCACGGTCTCGACGGGTCTGGCGGACAGCCGCCGCGCGCTGCTCAAGGACCGTGACATCGCCACCTTGTTCATCGAGAGCGACATGATGGATCGGCGCGTGGTGTCCGAGGCGCAGCTGAAGAACCGCATCGATGCCTTCTTCGAGGGACTGATCTCGCGCAAGCGGCACGTGGGCGTAGGAGACCTCTGATGGCGTACGCAGCTGGCGTGGATGTCGGGTCGACGCAAACCAAGGCGGCGATCGTGGACGAGAGGGGTCGCATCGTGGCGCGGAGTCTCACCGAGACGGGCGCCAACGTCGTGCAGGCGGCCGAGAGCGCGTTCCGGATGGCACTGGACGATGGGGACCTGCGGGAGGAAGAGGTCGAGTACGTGATCGGCACCGGCTACGGCAGATATCGCGTGACGTTCGGAAACGACCAGGTCACCGAGATCAGCTGTCACGCGCGAGGCGCGGTGCACGCTTTCCCCGGCACGCGAACCGTCGTGGACATGGGGGGGCAGGACACGAAGGCCATTCGCGTGGCGCCGACCGGAGAGGTGCTGGACTTCTGCATGAACGACAAGTGCGCAGCGGGGACCGGGCGGTTCCTGGGCGCTGCCGCGGCGGCCTTGGGCATTCCCCTCTCCGAGCTGGGCGCCAAGGCCCTCGAGTCGACGCGGCCCGTGAAGATCAGCACCACCTGTACGGTGTTCGCCGAGTCCGAGGTCCTCTCGTGGCTGGGCAAGGGCAAGAAGATCGAGGACATCCTCTGGGGTGTCCACACCTCCATCGCCCTGCGCTCCGCGGGGTTGATGCAGCGGGTCGGCATCGACGACGAAGTCACGTTTACCGGGGGCGTTTCCCGCAACCCCGCAGTCGTCGAGGCACTCGAGCAGAAGATCCACAAGAAGCTGAACGTCAGCGAGGAGTGTCACTACCTGGGTGCAGTCGGCGCGGCCCTGTTCGCCCTGGACCACATCCTCGCGAGTCGTGCAGGCCGCGCAGATCGCGCGGCGGAGGGGGTGCAGGGATGATCACCGCCGGCATCGACGTGGGCTCGACGTACACCAAGGGCATCTTGCTGGGTGAGCACGGGGAGCTTCTGGCACGCAGGGTCAAGCCTACGGGCTTCCGTCTCGCCGAGGTCGCCAAGCAGGTGCTGGGCGAGTGCCTGGAGGAGGCACGTCTGCGCCGCAAGGACTGCTCCTATGTGGTCGCCACGGGCATTGGCCGTCACCAGGTGGAGTTCAAGGACGTGGCCGTCACGGACCTCACGGCAGCGGCGCGAGGCGCGCACCACCAGTTCCCCGGAACGCGCACCGTCCTCGACATCGGTGGCCAGACCATGAAGGCCAGTCGCCTTGACGAGAGCGGGGCCGTGATCGCCTTCCGCGTCAACGACAAGTGTGCTGCCGGCACGGGGGCCTTCCTCGAGAAGACGGCGCGCTACATGGGTTTCAGCACGGACGAGATCGGCCCCTTGCTCACGACGTCGCGCGAGGCGGTCACGATCTCGGGGGTGTGCGCCGTGTTCGCCGAGTCCGAGGTCATCAACCACCTGTCGCTCGGCACGCCTCCGGGCGACGTGATGCAGGGCGCCATCGAGTCCCTGACGACGCGCTCCGTGCAGCTGATGAAGCGCGCCGGCGCGGAGCCCGAGTTCACGCTCGTGGGCGGGATCCTGAAGTTCGACACCATGGCACGTACCGTGGAACGGAGCCTCGAGCACGCCGTGAACGTCCCGGCCGATGGCATGTGCCAGCTCACGGCCGCCTTGGGGGCCGCGCTGCTCGGACAGCAGCGTGTGACCCGCCTACAGACGACGGAGCGTGCGGGGTGACCGAGGGGCCCACCCGCGTGCGCTCTGCCGAGGCGCTCGTCGCAGCCGGCTGGACGCGGCGCTTCCTGGCCGACCCCGAGCGGGCCAGGGAGGCCGTGGAGACCTATGGCGCCTTGGGGTTCGACGTACGGGCGGAGCCGCTCGCCCCGGCAGACTTCGACGAAGCCTGCTTCCACTGCAGCGAGTCCGTCTGCAGCGCCTACGTGATGATCTACACCCGGGAGCGAGCCGGCGGAGGTACGCGCATGCAGACGCTCCAACCTGCGGGCTGGCCCCGGCCCAAGGGCTACGCCGACGGTGTGCTCGCCCGCGGTAGCTGGCTCTGCGTAGCCGGCCAGGTCGGCTGGGACGAGAACGAGGTCTTCCAAGCGCAGGACCTCGTCGGCCAGGCGCGCCAGGCCCTTGCCAACATCGTCGCCGTGCTCGCGGCCGGCGGCGCCAAGCCGGAGCATCTGGTCCGGCTCACGTGGTACGTGACGGACAAGGACGCCTACCTCGGGGCCCAGGCCGAGCTTGGTCAGGTCTACCGCGAGGTCATCGGGAGGCACTACCCGGCCATGTCGCTGGTCGTCGTCGCCGGCCTCGTCGAGGACGGGGCCTTGGTCGAGATCGAGGCCACGGCTGTCGTGCCCGAGGAGGTCGCATGAGCATGCAGCAGGCAGATGGAACCGTCCGCGTTCGTCGCGCACACGACGACCGGGTCGTCGTCCTCACGCTGGACGCCCCCAAGGCCAACGTGCTGGATGCCAACATGGTCGCGGGGCTCGTGGCGGCCCTGGACCAGGAGGTCTCGCCGGCAACCCGCCTGCTCGTCTTCGAGGGTGCGGGTCAACACTTCTCGTTCGGGGCGAGCGTCGAGGAGCACCGTCCCGACCAAGTCGCCTCGCTTCTCGAGGGCTTCCACGGCCTGTTCCGCAAGCTCGCCCAGCTGGCCGTGCCGACGTGCGCCGTCGTTCGTGGCCAGTGCCTCGGCGGAGGCCTCGAGCTCGCGTCCTGGTGCACCTGGATCGCAGCGACGCCCGACGCCCGCCTGGGACAACCCGAGATCAAGCTCGCCATGTTCCCTCCCATGGCCTCCCTGCTGCTTCCGTGGCGGGTCGGCGGCGCTGCCGGGCTGGACCTCTGTGTGTCGGGGAGGTCCGTCACGGCAGACGAGGCACGCGCGATGGGCCTCGTGAACGTCGTGACGGACGAACCCGAGGCGTGGTGGCAGGGCCTCGTCATCGACCACTTGGCCAAGACCAGTGCGATGGCGCTCCGCCACGCGGAGCGGGCCGCCCGTAGCACGCTCCTGCGTCAGATCGACGAAGAGCTTCCGCGCCTCGAGCGGAGGTTCATCGACGAGCTGATGCAGACCCACGATGCCAACGAGGGCATCGAGGCGTTCGTCGCCCGACGCGCCCCCGTGTACCTCGACCGCTAGGAGACCCCGATGTCCTCAGGAACCGTTGACTGCCTGTTTCCCCTCTTGCTGAAGGAGTGGAAGAAGAGCTGGGTCGAGGCCACCAACTCGCCCGGCGAGCTCAAGTGCCAGGTCGAGCAGGCGTGGGGGGATGGATACGCAAGCGGCGAGGAGCTGATCGCCCAGATGGATGCCGCGGGCATCGAGACGGTCCTCGTGACGGACCTCCTCGCGTGGTCGTACACGCGTCAGCAGCGCTTCGCCCTGGACATGACCGATCGCATCGCCGAGCTGACGCGCAAGTACCCGGGGCGCATCTACGGTCTTGCCGACTACGACCCGTTCCGCATCGGGCCGAGCCTTGCGAAGCTCGAACGTGACGTGACGGAGCACGAGTACAAAGGTGTCTACGTCCACATCTACGGCTACGACATCGGGCTGGACCACCGCAAGATGTACCCGCTGTACGCCAAGTGCGAGGAGATGGGTGTACCGGTCTCGATGCAGGTAGGGCACGTCTTGGAGGCCATGCCCAGCGAGCATGGCAGGCCCATCCAGCTGGACCGGATCGCGTGCGATTTCCCGAACCTGACCCTGATCGGCACCCATACGGGGTACCCCTGGGTCGACGAGATGCTGGCGGTTGCGGGCAAGTGGCCCAACGTCTACGTGAACACGAGTGCCTGGCTCCCGAAGTACTTCGGCCCGTCCCTGGTCCGCTTCATGAGCGGTCGGGGAACGCACGGCAAGGTGCTCTTCGGTACGAACGGGCTCGACTGGACGCGCTACCTGCAGGAGTTCGAGCGTCTCGGCATTCCGGAGGACTACGCGCACGCGATCCTCTGCCAGAACCCTCGGCGCGTGCACGGGCTCCCGGCGCTCGTGCCTTGAGCACGATCGTGCGTGCCGCTGGCGAGGGAGTCGCTGCATGAGGATCGACGCACCTGCGGCTCGGATCGAGGACGGGCGCGTCAACCCTGGCTACGTCAAGCTCGACTTGTTCTGCCGGGGCCTGCGCGTGGACCCCGCGGTCGAGCTGGGCGAGGGCCGTGGGCCCCTGCGCATGCGCTCCGGGCTCGGCAGCGGCCTGGAGCTGCGCCTGCCGGGTCCTCAGCGAATCCACGTGAACGCGCCTGTGGTCGAGCCCTTCGCGCACAGCAGCCCCTATGTCCTGGTTCCTGCTCCTCGGAGCCGAGCCGGGGCGGGCCTCGCGCTCGAGTACGAAGGCCGGTTCTTGATGGACGTCGCGCTGCCGCCTCAGCCCCGCTTCCGCGAAGCCACGACGACGCGGGGGCGGCGCATGGGCAGCATCGGCGTCATGCAGGGCACCTACCTGGGTGTCTACTTCGGACCGACGTGCGCGAACTGGAAGTCCCCCGCGCGGGACATCTGTCGCTTCTGCTCGGTGGGGGACAACGTCGCAAGCGGTGACGAGACCACAGACAAGACCGTCGAGGACGTGGTGGAGACCGCCCTGGCGGCGCGCGACGAGCTCGGGATCACCTTCGTCCACGTCAACGGTGGGTACGACGATCGCGGCAGCTACGTGGCGCGGTACGTCCCTCTGGTCGAGGCGCTTCGCCGGCGCACGGGACTCCTCGTGGGGCTCCAGATCCCGCCGCTCTCCAGCGTCGAGGCGTACCGGGCCCTCGCACGGGCAGGCGTGGACAACCTCTCCCTCTGCTTCGAGCTCTGGGACGAGGCCCGGTTCGGGGAGGTCTGTCCGGGCAAGGCCCGTCGCACGCCCCTGGCAGCGTTCCGCGATGCGCTGGCGTGGTGCGTGCGGGACGTCGGGTTCGCCACGGTCAACGGCGAGATGATCGCGGGCCTGGAGAGCGTCGCGTCGAGCCGCGCCGCCGTCGACTGGCTGGTCGAGCTGGGGGCCGTGCCCACCGTGTGCGTCTTCCGGCCGGTCGTCGGCACGCCGCTGCAGGACCGGGCGCCTCCTGCCACCGAGGAGCTTGCGCCCTTGTTCGCCCATGCCTGGCACCGCGTGATCGCACGCGGGCTGCCGGTGGGGATCGCACCCGGCATCCATGTGTCGATCGTCCTCACACCCGAGGAGTGGCGGTGGCTGGTCCCTCCGGCCGAGCGCAGCCGGCACCGCCTGCCCAGGCTGAGGCTCGCGGCCCTGCGCAGCGGCTACCGCGCGATGCGCCGGGTGCGCGGGATGATGCGCCCTGGGCCGATTCGGCCACGGCGTTCGAGCTGCTGATCGTCCGCGCTGGCGAGCAGACCACGCTCAAGCGCTGACCCCGGAGTGCGCACACGGATGTGTCAGAACCCTTGCCGCGGAGTGGCGAAGCCGCGACGTGGGCAAGGTGTCTGACACGGTGGGTGCGCGCTCCGACGGCCGAGGGGCGCCGCACTGCGGTGTCAGTTGGACATGCCGGCGGGAAAGCCCGTCCGGAGGCGGGGATTCCTTCCGCAACTTGTTGATGGGCAATTCCGCAGGCGCAAGAGCAGGGCGGCAACTTGCGGAAGAAATCCCCGCCACCCTGCCGCGTCTCCGCGCGGCTCCTGCCGCGGGGCCGTCGTCGTGCCAGCGGAACCGCGATCCTCATGGCATGGTTTCCCTCATGCAGACCACGCTCGAGATCGAGGGCGCAACGATGCGTCGGCTGACTGCCGAGGCGCGCCGGCAGGGGCGGACCGTGTCGGAGCTGGCGGAGGTCGCCTTCCGGCAGTTCCTGCAATCCGTGGCCACGCAGGCCCACCTCCCTGACCTACCGCGATTCCGCGGCGGACGGTTGCTCGTCGACCTGGGTGACCGGGATCGGCTCTACAGGGCGATGGAAGAGTGAGCAGAGCGCAACGCGCTCAGGAACCAACTGACGAACGAGTCGACCGCCGAGGCGCCTCGCGTTGCCGCTCTCGCGGCGCCGCGGCGCCGGATCACGCAGCTCCTCCGCGTGTCTACATCCCCGCGGCGACCGGGTCGAAGGGCGTGGCGGGGTCGTCGATGCGCGGTTGGCGGGCGAGTGCGTCGGACACGACGATGCCGCCGCAGCCCATGAGGTAGCCGCCGCCGATCGAGGGCAGCAGGACGAGCTCGCCACCTTGGATGCGCTGCTCGGGCCGCTCGTCCACGGCCACGACCTTGCCGTCCCCGTCCAGCCGGCGCTCCATGTTGCCGACGCGCAGGCCGTGGTCCAGCGCGACGAGGTTGCTCGCGGCCGAGATGTTGCCGTAACGGTAGATCGTGCGGACCACGCGCTCGGGAGCGAGCTTCAGCTCCTTGGCCACGCCGTCCAGGATCCGGCCGTTGGCTTGGTGCGGCACCACGCGAGCACTCGCGAGCGTGTCCATCAGCCCGGATGTCTCGGCCTTGATGTCGCTCTCTTCGTAGCCCAAGGCTTTCGCCGCGCACACCGCCATGCGCTTGACGGCCATGCGCAGTACGGAGGGTCCGCCCTCCATCTCGACGAGCGCCTGCTCGACCAGCTTCACGCCCGGCTGCACCTGCTTCTCGGGGAAGGCCCCGAGGTCCACCGGGACGTTGCTGTTGGCCAAGTGGATGTTGCGAGCCGAGTACTCGAAGCCCAGCTGCGGGGGCAGCATGCCGTCGGAGCCGTTGGCGTCGCCGCGGGAGACCACGACGGCGCCGGCGCCGTCGCCGAAGAGGATCGCCGTGACGGGGTCGTGGAAGTTGAGCGCTTGGCTGCCCGTCTCGGCACCGATCACGAGCACGTGCTCGTACACGCCCGTGGCCACGAGCCCGTAGGCCATGCCCATCCCGTAGATCGAGCCGGCGCACGCGGCCATCAGCATGACGACGCCGGCGTTCGTGCAGCCCAGCGCTTGCGCCACCACGCAGTGGTCGCCGGGGATCATCTCGCTGGGCGTGAACGTGGCGTAGGCCACGAGGCCGATGTCCTTGGGGTCGACGCCCGCCGAGGCCAGGGCGCGCTCCGCGGCGATGCGCGCGAGGTCCGAAGTGCGGCCGCCGGGGCCGGCAAACCGGCGCTGGTTGATGTGGGTCATCTGGTCAACCCACTCGCTGAAGTCGCCGGAGCGCTCGGCGTCGTAGCCCTTGACGATCCGCGAGAGGGTCGGGTTGTCCACGACCCCCGGGGGCATGTACGAGCCGGTGCCGGACACGCGGACCAGGGGGTTGGGCTCGATGCGCACGGGGCCTCCTCCGGAGCGGGCGACGGAGCGGACCCAGGTCGGCCCCGCCCGGCATGGTGCCCCGAGGCGCCGGGCGAGGCGAGCGGGGGAGCGTCCCCGGGTCGCCCTATGGTCTTCCGCCCCCCGGAGGGGGGATCCATGCGTTCCGCACCCGCCGATGCTGCCCTTCTCGCGCCCGACGATCCGCTGCCGTCCGTGCCGCGGCTGCTGCTCACGGGTGCGTCCGGCACGGGCAAGACCTGGCGTGCGCTGGAGGCCGTACGCCACGTGGCCACGCGCGAAGGGCCCCACGGGGGCGCCGCCGCGGCCCCCGGGGCGGCCCTCTTCGTGCTGCCGACCTACGCGGCGGTCCAGCACATGCGCCGCATCGCGCTCTCGCGCTGGGAGGCGCGCGGTCTGCTCGACGAGGTGTTCACCACCTTCACGGGTGCGGGCGAGCGGTTCCTCGCGCGCTTTCGCGTGGGCACGCTGCCGTCGGCGGCCACGCGCGATCGACTCGTCGTCGCGGCTCTCGACGACGCGGCGCCGCGAGCGTTCGCCGCGGTCGCGGGCAGCGCGGCCTTCCGTGCGCGTCTGCTCAGGCTCGTCAAGGAGCTGAAGCAGGGCGGGTTGCCGCCCGAGCTCGTCGCCGATCGCCTGGAAGCCGCCACCGAGGCCGTCAGTGCGCCGGCTCGCGAGCGCCTCGAAGCGTTCCTCGCCGTGTTCCGCGCCTACCACCGCCGCCTGGCCGAAGCGGGGCTGCACGACCACGAGGACGCCCTCGTGCGACTCGCGAGGCGCTTGGAGGACGAGCCGCCCGCGGCGCCGCCGCGCCGCCTCGTCGTCGACGGCTTCGAAGACTTGACGCCCATCGAGCAGCGCATCCTCGATCGCCTGGTCGCCATCGTGGTCGGCGCGGGCGGGGAGGTCCTCGTCACGTGTCCGTTCGACGCGCGGCGCGCCGAGCTATTCTCCGCGACGGGTCCGTGGCGCGAGCACCTCCTGGGCCAGGGGTTCGTCGAGCGACGCGCCGCCGCGCCCCGCGGGGCCCGGCCCGAGCCGCTGGCACGTCTCGCCGCGGATCTGTTCGTCCCCGCCCCGCACGATCCGGCAACCCCCGGGGGCGCCCACGTCGCGTGGCTGCTCGGCGGCGATGACGAAGACGAGGCCGAGAGCGTGGCCCGCCACCTGCGCCGGACGGTCCTGGCCGGCGAGATCACCACCGCGGACCGGCCGATCCGCTGGCACGACGTGGCCATCGTCGTGCGTGACACGGCGCGCGACGCCGGTCGCTTCATCGATGCCCTGGAGCGTGTCGGCGTGCCCGTGCGCGCCGGTGGCGCGGCGGCCACGCTCGGGCGCACGCCCTTGGTGCGTGCGCTGCGCGGAGCCCTCGACGTGGTCGGAGGCCACACCGAGGCCGGCGCGTTCGAGCCCTACGCCGTACACGCGTGGCTGGCGTGGTGCGTGGTCGCCGCGGGCGACGAGGCGGCGCGCAGCGCCCACGACGCGCTGGAGGTCCAGCACCGTCGCGAGGGCGCCCCGCGCACGTGGGACACGTGGCGGTCGGAGCTGCCGGACGCCCTGGCGCCGTGGGCCGAGCGGCTGGAGGCCGTACGCGCTGGCTTGGGCGCGGCAACGGGGCCCGACGCCTTCGACCAGCTGCGTTCCGCCCTCGACGACCTGGCGCCGCTACCGACCTCCGCGGGGCTCGATGCCTCGGGTCGCCCGCTCGACGCGCGGCAGGACGCCCGTGTCGCGGCGGCCACTGCGGCGGCGTGGCGCCTGCGCGAGGTCGTGGGGGGGCTCGCCGATGCCGCGCGTCGCACGGGCGTGGGTCCTGCGTCACCGGCCGAAGCCGTGGAGGACGTGCTGGCGCAAGTCGATGCGCTGCCCTTCGCGCCCCGCGATCGCCGCCTGGACGCCGTGACCGTGCTCGACATGGAGACGGCCCGCTTCTGGGAGCCGGCGCTCGTCGTGGTGGCGGGGCTCGAGGCAGGACGCGTGCCCAAGCGACCGCGACAGGACATCCTGCTCGCCGACGACGATCGCGACGCCCTGGCCGAGCGCGACGCGGTCTTGAAGCTGCCGCGGGCCCGCGACCGCGAGGTGCGCGAACGTCGTCTGCTCTACACCACGTTCACCGCCGCCCGCACCACGTTGTGGCTGTCGCGGCCCACGGTGGACGCGCGCGGCGAGGGTCTGCCGCCCGCGTTCCCGCTGCGTGCGCTCCAGCGATGCGTCACGCCGTCGATCCGTCACGAGACGGGCGCACCCGGGGTGACGGCGCCGCGCCCGGACCTCGTCGCGTGTACGCACGACCTCGTGCGCCTGGCCGTCTCGCCGGGCACATCCGCCGCACTCGCAGCGGCCCTGGTGCGAGCCGTGCCCGAAGCGCGTGCGGCGCGGGAGCGAGGTCGCCTGCGGCGTGCCACGCGCTTCGCCCTGCCCGACGGGCTCGCTGCCTCGTTGGCGCATCGCTTCGAGGCCCTGAGCCCGAGCGAGGTCGAGACGGCCCACGTGTGTCGCGTGCGCCACCTGTTCCAGCGCACGCTGGCCGTGCCGGAGGACGACCTCGGCTTCGAGCCCCGCGGCCTCGAGCCCGCCGACGAGGGCCAGGTCCTGCACGCCGCCTTCCGCCTGGCCCTGCTCCACGGCGACCGCGACGCGGAGGCGATCGCGAAGGAGGCGCTCGAGGCCAGCGACATCGACGCGGACGACGCTCCGCTTCTCCTCGCCGAGACGGTGCGCGCCATCGAGCTGCTCCGACTGCGCGAGACCTCGCTGCCGGCGGGACTGCAACCGTCGCCCGCGTGGCTCGAGCGTTCGTTTGCCCCACCTCGCGACGAGGTGCGCATCGGCCAGGGCGACGGCGCGTTCCTGCTGAAGGGCCGCATCGACCGCGTCGACGTGGGCCAGGGCGTGCCCACCGGTCCCGCGGTGGTCGTGGACTACAAGCGCTCGGCGGGCGCCGTGGAGGCTTCGTCCAAGGCCGACCGCGAGGGCCGGGGCCTGCAGCTGAGGCTCTACGCGGAGGCCGTGGAGGCCTTGGCCCCGCTGCGGGTCGTGGGCATCGAGTGGGCAGCGGCCTTGGTGCGCCTGCGACGGGCGTTCTTCGACCAGGAGGCCAACGCGCCGCTCGAAGGGCGACGCGAGGGCGCCCCGTCGTGGTTCCTTTCCCATGCCGACTTCACGGCGCATCGCCAAGCGGCGGTGGACGCGGCCGTGGGCGCCGTGGCGGACCTGCGCGCCGCGCGACTGGACCGTGCGCCGCTCGACGCCGAAGACTGCGCCAGCTGTCCATGGCGTCGTCCGTGCCGCCCCGACCACGACGCGGTGGCCGCGGCGTCGGCCCTGCGCCGGCCTGCCATCGCCAAGGCCGACGACGCGGACGAGGCGGGAGACGACGACGCATGAGCGACGTGCAGCTCTCTCCCGCGCAAGCCGGCGCCGTGCAGCACGCGCGCGGCGACGCGGTCGTCGTGGCCGGCGCGGGCTCCGGCAAGACGCGCGTGCTCACGTCGCGCTTCCTGCACCTGGTGCAGCAGCGAGGTCTACCCATCCACGCCCTGGCGGCGCTCACCTTCACCGAGCGCGCGGCCCGCGAGATGCGCGAGCGCATCGCGGAGGCCTTCGACGCCCAGGGCGACGACGCAGCCGTGGCCGAGGTCGAGATGGCCGACATCGGTACGCTGCACGCCTGGTGCGCGGCGTTGCTGCGCCGCCATGCCGTGGCCGCGGGGGTGGACCCCGGCTTCGTGCTGCTGGACCCGGCCGAGCAAGGGCTGCTGCTCGGTGATGCCGCCGCGGCGGCGGAGGCGCTGCTCCAGGAAGACGACGCCGGGCGCCAAGCGTGGCGCGACGTGGGGGCCTGGCTTGCCGCGTCACCCCGCTCGCTCCTCCTCGAGCTGCTCGAGCGGCTCCGCGGCGCCGCCGTCCGACCGGCCGAGCTTGCGTGGGCGCCAGGCGCGACCGATGTCCCTTCGCTCGCCGCGGAGGCCCGGCGAGCGCTCGAGACCGCACGCGAAGCGCTCGCCACGGCCGATCCGCCCGCCGAGGTGCGCGGGCCCGTCGAGATGGCCTTGGCCGCGTTGGCCGCGGCGCTGGACGAGCCCCCCTCGGCGGTGCGTGCGTTCACGCTGCTCCACCGGGCGGGCGAAGTGCCCAACCAGAGCGTCGTGCGCAAGAAGGTCTGGGGCACGAGCCGCAAGGCCTTGGTCGAGATCCTGGAGCAGCTCGCGGCCGCCGAGCTGGACGAGGTCGGCGCGACCACCGTCTTGCCGCCGCTCAAGCATGTCCTCCAGGCGTACGAGGACGCGTATGCCGAGGCCAAGCGCGAGCGCGGCTTGTTCGACTTCGACGATCTCGAGCATCACGCGCTGGCCTACTTGCAGCGCTTGGCGACCGAGCGGCGACCGCTGGAAGCCGCCCCGCGCGTCGTGCTCGTGGACGAGTTCCAGGACACGAGCCCCGTGCAGGCCCAGCTCTTGGCCCTGCTCCGCGCGCAGGGCGCCGAGCAGATGGTCGTTGGCGATGCCAAACAGGGGATCTATCGGTTCCGCCGAGCCGACGTGCGCGTCTTGCTGGCCGAGCGCGAGCGCGTCGGTGCGGCGGGCGAGCACTTGCTGGCGACGTCCTGGCGTTCGGCCCCCGACCTCGTGGATGCCGTGAACCACGTGCATGCGCGGTTGTTTGCCGGCGGTGCCGCGGGCGTGCCGTACGAGCCGCTGGTGGCGGGCGCCACGTTCGCAGCCCCCGCGCCCGACGTGCCGCCCGTGGAGCTCATGTTCGTGCGTCAGGACGGGGCCAAGATCGGCGACGTCACGGTGTGCGAAGCGACTGCCGTTGCAGCGTGGATCCGCGACCTCGTCGCGTCGAACACGCCCAAGCGCAAGGAGGGCACGACCGGGCCGATCGGCTACGGCGACATCGCCATCCTCCTTCGTGCGCGATCGCGCATGGCCGACTTCGAGCGGGCACTCGTGGAGGCGGGCGTTCCGCATCGCACGGTCGGCGGACGCGGCTGGCACCAAGCCGAGGAGATCGAGGACCTGCGCGATGCCTTGCGCGTGGTGCACGACCCGGCCGACGACCACGCCGTCGCCGCGTTCCTGACGGGCCCGGTCGTGCGCGCCCCCGACGAGGTGCTGGCCGTCTGCTTCGCCGACCCGGACGACCCACGAACGCCCTGGCAGCGTTGGTGCGATGGGGCGGACGGTCCCGATCAGCTTCGCGTCGTGGCAACGGTGCAGCGGCTCCGGCGGGAGGCCGTGCTGGGCTCGCTCACGGCGACGGTGGCGGGTGTGCTCGACGACCTCGGGCTGCTTCCGGCCACGCTCGCGGGCCCCGACGGCGCACGTCGCGCGGCCAACCTGCGCAAGGCCTTGCCCTTGGCGCGCGCGCTGGAGGAGGCCGGGCGGCGCGGCCTGGGCGACCTCCTGCGTCAGCTCGAGCGACTGGACGAAGAAGGTGCCGACGAGGCCGAGGCCCCGGTGGGGGGCAGCGCGGACGACGCCGTGCGCCTGATGACGGTGCACGCGGCCAAGGGGCTGGAGTTCCCCGTGGTGATCCTGGCGGACGTCGGTCGGACGGGGCGCACCCACACGCCCCTCGTGCGCTTCGAGCCCGGTCGCGGCGTGGCCACCAAGGTGCGCGACCCCCTCGAGGGCACCACGCACAAGTCGGCGGGCTACGTCGCCTTGGGCGAGGTCGATGCCACGGGCGATGACCAGGAGCTGTTGCGCCTCCTCTACGTGGCGGCCACGCGTGCCGAGGAGCGCCTCGTCATCACGGGTTCGCTGACGGGTCAGACGAAGGCGGGCGAGCCGGGCGGCATGTACGGCTGGGGCCGCACGTTGCTGGCGCTCCTGGGCGTAGGACCGGGATGCGGCTCCACCGACGTCCCGTGCGACGGCGACACGCAGACCTTCGTGCGCGTCACGATCCGCGACGCCGCAGACGTCGTCGCGGCCCCACCGTTGCCCGCGGCCCCCGATGTCGGCGAGACGGCCGACGAAGCCGCGGCGTGCGTGCAGGCGGCCGCGCAGGATGCCGCACCGCTTCGCGACACGCGCTACGTCGCCAGCGTCACCGAGCTCGTGGCCTTCGCGGCCTCGCCGCCGGCTTGGTACGAGCGCTATGTCCTAGGCGTCTCCAGCGAGCCGCCGCGGCGTGAGACCCGTGACGACGACGACCTCCGCCGACCTCCTCGCGAGGAGGACGAGATCACGTGGCGCACCGGACCCGACCCGCACGCGGCATCAGTCGGCACGGCCGTGCACGCGTATCTGGAGCGCGTGGCCGGCCCCGAGACGGCGCTCGACCAGGACCGCTTGGACGAGGTGCTGGCCGACGTGTTCGGACGCGACGTGCCGCCCGAGGCCAGGCAGCGCGTCGAGCACCTGGTCGCACGCTTCCTTGCGTGCGACCTGGGTGTGCGTCTGGGGCACGCGCTCGCTTCAGGCGCCGACGTCCGCCGCGAGATGGCGTTCCACGTGCGCGTGCGCTTCCCCGAGCGTCGGCGCGTGGGCCCCTTCGACGGCCTGCTCGTGCGCGGCACCGTCGATCTCTGGCTACCCACCGAGCGCGGGGTGCTTCTCGTGGACCACAAGACGGCTGCCCGCAGCAAGCGCTTCCCCACCCCCGAGGCCGTCGCTGCCCACCACGCCGTGCAGCTGCGCCTCTACGCCCTCGCGGCCGAGCGCGTGGAAGGCGCCGACGTCGCTGGTGCCGGCGTGCTCTTGCTCGATCCTTCCTGGGGCGACGAGCCCGTCTTCGCTCACGTCGACGTCGGCGGCGACGCCCTCCGCGAGACACGCGAGGTCGTCGAGGCCTTCGCCCGCGCCGAGCTCGAAGGCCGCTACCCCCTCGACTGGCGCAGCCTGCTCCTCACGGATGCGTGATGCGCATGTAGGTGTCCGAACCCGTGTCTCGGAGCGAAGCGACACTGACACGGGGTCTGCAATGGAAGGTGCCTGAACTCCGGGCTCGGACAGGACAGCCACGCTTCCATGGGAGGGGGTGCCGCGCGCATCGAGACGCGGTACGGAGGCGGGGATTTCTTCCGCAACTTGCCGCCCTGCGCTTCGGCATGCGGAAGTGCCCATCGGCAAGTTGCGGAAGAATTCCCCGCCTCCGTACGGGCTTTGCCGTCGGCATGAAGAACTGATACCGGAGTGCGTAGCCCGCTTGCGTGCACGGTGCCCGGGCAAGGCCAGTCATCTCACGTGGATGCACGAGCACTGCAACGATGCGCCCGTCAGTCGTGCTTGGTGAAGGCGTACGCGCAACCTCGGGGCCGCCCTGCGAGCACGCTCCTGGAAGGCGCAGCGTGATAGGAGTTGCTCTGGCACCGTACTCCCCGGCACCGTACTCCGGGGCGATCGGCGGACCTCAGCGCTGAGTGCGCCAGACCGAAACGTGTGACGTGCTCTCGGCCGTGAACGTGCTCCGGTGCCAGTCGGCCCATCGCTCGGTGAGCCGCATGCCGGCGACGCGTGCCATCAGGTCGAGCTCGCTCGGCCACACGTATCGGAACGGCATGCGCGCCCACGGTCGGTCGGGTCGGAGGTGATGTGACCACGAGCGCTGGGTGACGAGGTCGTACTCGTCGATGCCGACATGGTCGCCGGCGACGTGGAACGGCGCGAACCGCACGCCGGGTGGCAGGCGTCGGATCTGGGGCACGATCACCTCGACGACGAAGGCGCCGCCGGGGGAGAGGTGGGCCGCGGCATTCTCGAAGCAGGCCACCTGCTCGTCCTGCGTGAGCAGGTTCATGATCGTGTTGAACACCAGGTAGACGAGCCCGAACCCGCCGTCGATGCGAGTGGTCGCCATGTCGCCGATCGTCACCGGGATGTCGGCGCCGCCCGGCTTGGCGCGCAGCTCGCGCACCATCGCCTCCGACAGCTCGATGCCGCTGACCGCGATGCCGCGCTCGGCGAGTGGGAGCGCGACCCGACCGGTACCGATCGCGAACTCGAGCGCTGGCTGCCCGGCGGCCAGATCGGCGAGGAACTCGACCTCGGGCCCGAGCGCATCGGGCGCGAACCGCTCGGCGACGTCGTCGTCGTAGTCGGGTGCGACCGAGTCGCCGAACCAGCCGTCGTCGTGAACGTCCACGGTGGTCCAGAATGACACCCGGCCGGCGTCGGCGGGCACTTCGTTTCGAGAGTACGGAGAGAGTACGGAGTGCGGGCAAATGCCATGTACGGGAGTACGGTGCCAGAGCAATTCCTATCACGTTGCCTGGCTGACGCGTACGGGAGCGCTACACGCAGGCGAAGCCGGAAGGTCGCCACGGCGCGCCCCAGGTGTCTCGAGGCACCAATCCTGCTCCACGGCCGGTCAGCTGCGAACTGGATTCCGTTCGCCACGCTCCTTGACCGGCGACAGGTGATAGGAATTGCTCTGGCACCGTACTCACTGGCACCGTACTCACTGGCACCGTACTCAGATCTCGTTTCGCGAGCCGGACGGGTCACAGGGAGAGCGAAGAATCGGGTCGGGTTCCGGACTCGCGATCCCGTTCGATCCGGGCAGTGAGCGCATTCAGGTCCTTTGCGTCGGGCGTGGACACCTCGGGTCGTCCGTAGCAGCGCAGGCCCCCCCGGATGACGAGGTTGGTCAGGATGGACTGGTCGTGGCGGTGCTCGACGAATCCGTCCAGGTCCGGCAGGCCGCAGGTGCTCGGGCCATCTCCGATGAGCCGGGGATCCGTGCAGCAGGCCAGCCACTCGTGCAGCAGGTCGAGCGCGACGGGCGTGCGCCTCCAGACGCTGAAGGTGGCTTGGATCTGGGGGTGCTCCCAGAAGCGCGGCTCGTCGCAGCCCATGCCCACGAAGCAGTCGCGCTTCGTCCACAGCCGGTTGGGGCCGAACTCCGGGATGTAGACGCCGGGCAGCAGGCCGCCGTTGCAGGACCCACACCAGTCCAGCAGCGCCGCGATGGGCGCGCGGAAGGCATGGCCGCGCCGGCGTGCCCCCCGGCGCCCACGACCCACGTCCCAGTAGACCACCCATGCGTCCGCGGGCGCCTCGAGCAGGGTCTCGAGGATGATGTAGGGCTTCCAGGCCCAGAGACCCGCCCCGCGCGGCGTCTCCAGCAGCGTGGCGTGCTCGCGATAGAACGCCGTGCGCTTGAGCCGTCGGCGCGTCCAGGGCCGGACCGCGTCGAAGCCGTGTCGCCTCGCGGACCTTCCCAGGTGCCGCTGGCGCGCCCGCCAGCGCCCCCCGTGCCGGCCGATCGCTCCGGCAAACGAGACGAGGATCTTCACGGGCGCAGCCTACGCAAGAGCTCGGAGTTCGGAGTGCGGGCAAGTCCCATGGATTAGTGGGCAAGTTGCATGAGATTCGCCCGCGCTCGGTAGCGCGGTAGCCCTACCCCTTCGTCATGGAGTAGGCCCTGACACCGCGTGGCGCGCCGCCACGGCGGCCTGCACCTCGTCGTACGGGACCGTTTCGAGGCGGCGGATCCGCTTGGGGTCGGGCCCGGGCGGCAGGTCGTGGGCGGCGAACGAACCGTCGGGTGCACGCAGCGGCACGGGTGACCGGGGCACCTCGCTCGAGCGCACCGGGTGGCGACCGCCGCGCAACAGGTGCCACATCCAGCGAGGGCTGCGCGCATAGTTGCGCAGCAGACCCGCCATCCCCCACGCCTGGAACGCCGCATCCACGAACCAGCCGCGGCGGCTCTTGGAGGCCACGAGCGACCACAGCAGGCGTACTGGGTTGTAGAACCACGTGTAGGCGATCAACACGTTGAGCTGTCGCAGCCAGGGATGCTTGGCGCGCGAGGCCACCACGTGGTTGCCGTCCACCATGTGCGGAGTAACGGGCTGACCGTTGACCGACTCGTACGCGAGGCCGCTCTCGTACGTCTCGTAGTACAGCTTGGTGCCGTGCGCCGGGGAGAGCAGCAGGACCTGCAGGCTCATGGCGCCCGCCGAGCGCAGCATCTGCACCTGGTTGAGCAGGCCTCGCGGGCTCTTGATCGTCAGCAGGGGCTGCGTGTCGTCGTGCATCATCATGGGCATCGGCTTGATGCCGGCCTCACGCATCGCAGCGAACGCCGTCCGCGTGCCGTCTATGGACTGGCCCTTCTTGACCAGCGTGGCGGTCATGTCCTCGACGCCCAGCCACAGCGCCCGCACGCCCGCCCGGCGCGCGTCCACGAGGTGGTCGACCATCTGCAGCGTGTCATGGACCGTGACCTCGGTCCCCCAGCGCGCGAACCGTCGGAGCGGCGTGCCGGCGGGCGAGGAGGCGTCGCGCAGCGTCTCGATGATCTCGACGGCGCGGTCTTTGCGATTGAAGAAGTTGTCGTCGGCTCCGAAGAAGTAGCGGATGCCGTACTCGTCGTGGATGCGTCCCATCTCGTCGGCAATGCGTCCCGCGCTCTTTTGCCGGTCTTGGTGCTGGTTGTAGGCGGGGATGGGACAGTACGGGCAGCGGAACTTGCAGCCGTAGGTCATCTCCATGACGGCCATGGGCGCCAGCTTGCGGACCCGACCGCGCTCCAGGGCCCGGGAGGCCAGGGTGGGCTTGCGGCTCGGCGCCTCCAGGACGCGGTAGCCCAGGACGGGATGCGGCAGCTCGTCCAGGTTGCGCAGCAGGCGCTGCACGCCGGTGTCGACGAGCTCCTCGGCGACTCCCTCCCTGCGGCCCTTGGCGTACACGAGTCCTGGGATGTGGTCGAGCATGCCGGCATCACGCACGCGCAGGAAGGTCGTGCGCAGCGTCTCGCTGGCGCGCTTCTCCTCCAGCAGTACTTCCAGCAGGCTCAGGAAGACGAACGTCTCGCCGGTCGCGGCCACGTCGGCCCCCCAGGGGTCGTGGGGGTCCGTGCCGAAGGGCAGCCACGGCTGGTAGTTGGTGCGTGGTCCCCCCGCGATCACGAGCGGCCGCTCTGCAGGGTCGATGCGGCATACGTCCCGCAGCAGCTTGTCGGCCGCCTCCCCGTGGATGGCCATGCTGGAGACGAGGAACATGTCGGGGATGCGTCCGTCCAGCCGCATGGCCGACGGCTGGAACCACCGGTTCCACTGCTGGAACACGACGCGCGTCTTCTCGAACCCGACGTCCAGGAGTGCCGACGCCAGCATGCGCACGCCGCCAGGGATCAGACGTCGATCCAGGAACACGAACGGAAGCATGCGCGTGCGGTGGTCGAACGCGTAGGCCGCGACCGTGGTCAGGTCGTGGCCCCGAGCGAGGTGCTTCAGGCGGTCGCGCAGGGCAAGAAGCGCGCCGTCGGGGAGCAGCTCGTCTCCCTTGGCCCGGAACGGCAATTCCATCGGGCCAGCGTACCCGAGCGGGCGGCACGGAAGGCGGCGCGGTGGGATTGGAGGTACGGAGGCGGGAAACGTTGCTGCAACCTGCGCCAGTTCCCGGGCCTCCACGTGGATCGCTCGAGTGCCTGAACTGGCTGGGGCCTGCAACAGGTTTTCCCGCCTCTGTACTTAGGCTGGGGCCTGCAACAGGTCTTCCCGCCTCTGTACTTACTGGCGCCGCTCCTTGGACGTCGAGACGCTTTTTTTGACGCGCAGACGGAGCGGCGGCGCCGCTATGCTCCGCGGCCACTGTGGCGAGTGCCGCTCGATCGGGCCGCCCGGGAGGCGACGATGAACGTTTGGAAGCGAGGCCTTCTTGCGCTGGCGTCGGCATTCTTGGTGGCCTGCGGCGGGGGGGGCTCCGTGGTGCCTGGCGACTCGTGCGAGTTCTTTGATCCCGATGAGTTTGATGACTCCCCGCTGGGCCGACAGGTGGACATCGAAGTCCGCTTCCTGACGGTCTCGCGTACGCGTCTGGATGCGATGCGCCTCGACGGCCTCGAGTTCCCCAACCTCGCGGCCATCATGGCCGGAGCCCCTACGAACATGGGCGGCACGAATTGCGGACCTTCGACGGGCGTGGACGCCAACGTCGTCGGGGGGGCGATGGGCGAGGTCGTCATCGTTCCCGAGGGACACGCGGGCCAGCAGACGTTGCCGCTGGTTCGCCCCCTCCCCTTCATGCAGAGCGTAGGCGCCCAGGTCTACACGAACTACCCGGGCCCAGGCAGCTTCGCGATCGATCTCGCCGATCGGCGTGGTCTGGGCATGCTCAACCCAATCCCCGGCGGCCAGATCATCACGCCCCACACGGGTGTTCCGGCCAGTTCGATCATGTATGCGTTGACGGACGGAGCCGGCGCCAACCAGTTCATCTCGGAGGCCTTCGAAGACGCGGGGACGCGCCAGGTCGTGGCACCGATGCTGCGTTCCTACTTCCGCCAGACCGCGACCGTGTTCGTGCCCACGGAAACCGTGGCCTTCGCCGACATGGATCCACAGTTCGCCGCGCGCGGCTCGCAGATCCACAACGCACTCGGCACGCTGGAGATGGGCCCCGTGCTGCGCATGACGGCGACCGTTCCTGCCAGCAACATCATCAGCCTCGTCCTGGAGCCAGCACTCCAGGCCGCACAGGCTACCCTGCCCGACCCGTTCGACCTTGACGGGACAAGCGCTAGCCAAGCCCAGCTTCTGATCACGCGTTCGCGCCAGGTAAGTGCGACGGTCCTCGTCCCTGATGGGGCGACGTTGATCCTTGGTGGGCTGCGCAACAACGCGACGATGATCGAGACGACGGGGCTGCCCCTCTTCTCGGATCTGCCTGTGCTCGGCTCGCACGTCTTCGCCAACAACCAACTCAATGCCACCGACCACGACCTCATCATCATGATCAGGCCAACGATCCTTCATTAGCCCGCCACACGGCCGCGGACCGATCCGCGAACAACCGATGGGTACGGTGAGTACGGACTGCGGGCAAGTCCCGTGGGTTGGTGGGCAGGGTACATGAGCTTTGCCCGCACTCGGTAGCCCTTCGGTAGCCCAGTCATCCCCTTCGGCCGGGTTTCCCTCCCTCCTGGGCTCCCCGGCTGTCGATCAGCGACGCTTCCGAACGTGGGTGGGGGACAGCCCGCCTCGCTTCGCGCCGCGCGTGCCACCATGGGCCCATGTCGCGGATCCGTTCGTGGGCTGGTTGGGGAGCACTGGTCACCGGCGCCAGCTCGGGCATCGGTGAAGCGATCGCGCGCCGCTTGGCGGGCGAGGGAGCGCGGCTCGTCATCACCGCCCGTCGCGAGGAGCGCCTGGCGGCACTCGCCAGCGAGCTTCGCAGCGCGGGTGCACCCGAGGTCCACGTCGTCGTGGCGGACCTGACGGAGCCTGGGGCCCCCGCTCGCGTGGCGGCGGAGGCCACGGCGCAGCTCGGACGTGTCGACCTGCTCGTCAACAACGCAGGCTTTGCCGTTCCCGGGCGCTTCGACCGCGGCGACCTCGAGCGGCAGCGATCCATGCTGCGTCTCAACGTCGAGGCGTCCACCGAGCTGCTCCGTCGCCTGCTGCCGCCCATGCTCGAAGCGGGACGCGGCGCCGTGCTCAACGTCGCGAGCATCGCGGGCTACCAAGCCGCCCCGTACCAAGCGGCCTACGCAGGCACCAAGGCCTACCTCCTGAACCTGTCCTGCGGCGTGCACCAGGAGGTCAAGGGCACGGGGGTGCACGTCACGGCCCTCTGCCCGGGCGTGACCGACACCGAGTTCTTCGAGGCCGCGGGCTACACGCGCATGCCCCGGATCCTGCGCTGGCGGATGCCGGCGGACCGCGTGGCCCGCGCCGGGCTGGCGGCCCTCGCCAAGGGGCGCATGGAGGTCGTGCCGGGGTTCGTGAACAAGGCCCAGCTGTTCAGCCAGCGCTTCCTGCCCCGCACCTGGGTGGCCGCCCTGGCCAAGCGCCTCCTGGAGGGCCGTCCGCACCCTGACAGCCCGGCGGACAGGCCCCCGGGGGCCGGTGGGGCCTGAACGGGGGCCTCCCGCCGCGCGGTGGGCGTGCTACCTTCGCGCGGACGGTCGGCCGGGTCGGGAGCCCGGTCGGCGGCGCCTCCTGCCCTCGGGCCGGGGCGTGGCGGAGGGAACCATGACGACCACGATCCGGGTCCGCGCCCTTGCGGTGGCGCTCGCCCTGTCCTTGCCCGTGGTGCTGGGCGGGACGGCGTTCGCCGGAGACGGCGCCCCGAGCGCCGACCAAGTCGCCGCCTGGGCCTCCGATTCGCCCGCGCCGGCGCATGTCGTCGTGGCCGGGGGGCAGGGTGTCGTCGCTGGATGCCGCGACGGCGCTTCGTGCGACGAGTGCAAGGTCGTCACGCACTGCGAGGAAATCACCGAGACGGTCAAGGTCCCCGTCTACGGGATCAAGTCGGTGCCCTGCACCAAGCAGGTCGAAGAGCCCGTCTACGAGATGCGCGAGGTGCCGATCTGGCACGAGCGCCGCGTCCCCGTATTCGTCAAGCAGGAGGTGCCGCTCGTCGGCAAGCGCACCCTCCCCGTGTACCAGGAGCGTCGCACGCCCATCGTCAAGTACACCCGCGAGCCCTGCATGGACTGCCGCTCGGTGCCGGTCTACGAGACGCGCTGGGTGCAGGACGAGAGCCTCGTCCCCACGACGCTCTACGGCACGCGCGTCAAGCGCGTCGAGGGCTACCGGCCCGTCGACGAGGTCCGGGCCGTGGCGCCCCCGACCTTCGGCACGCGCGAAGTGCCGATCCGCAAGAAGCAGTACGAGCCCGTCTACGAAGAGGTCGAGGTGCCCGTGTACGTGCATCGCGAGACCACCGACGTGCTCTGCACGACCGACGAGTGCGGATGCCCCGGCTGCGATTGCCAGGACACCCGGAGCGGCAAGGTGCAGGTTGGCACCAAGAAGGAAAAGCGACTCGTCGGCTGGCGCGAGACCGAGGGCGCCGTCTGCGGCACCCGCTGCGAGACCGTCAAGACCGGCCACTCCTACGAGGAGAAGGTCGTCGGCCAGACCAGCGAGTGGGGCACGCTGCGCTGCGAGGAAGAGACCTACCCGCGTACCTGGGTCCTGCAGCCGGAGAAGCGCGGCTGGCGTCAGGAACAGGTGCAGGTCGGCTGCAAGTGCGAGTCGTTCGAGAAGGGCTTCCAGCTGGGCGAGGCCTGCGTGACGGGCTATGTCACGCACAAGGACGCCGTCGGGCAGCGCTGCGAGCAGGTCGATGCCGGCACCACCGTGAAGAGCGTCTTCGCGGGCTGGAAGACCGAGCGCGTCTACATGGGCACCGAGACCAAGCGGGTCCAGGTCGGCACCCGCTTGCGGACCGTCTGCGACGGGACGCGGGAAGTCCGGGTCCAGATCGGCGAGCGCGAGGAGCGCCGCGTCGTCGGGTACCGCAAGGTCGAAGACCACGTCGGCCCGCCGGAGGCGCCGCGCTGTGACGCCCCGGCGTGCACCAGCTGCGCGGGCGGGAAGTAGGTCCCCCGGGACGTGCCCCGCGGAAGGTCGCCTTCCCCCGCTGCGTCCTAGACTTCGTTGGAACGCGAGGAGGAACGCCATGCGAGGGGTCCGCTCTACCAGCCGCTGGTCGCTAGCCGCCGCCCTGGCCCTGGGCGTCGCGAGCCTGCTGCCGGCGGCGCCGGCAGGCGCCGAGGACGAGGTCACGCTGCCTCCGCCCGTGGTGGCGCCCGCGCCGGGCTCGGGGCCCGTGGTGGTGCCCCAGGCCGATCAGCCGCTGACGACGCCGCCGACCGCGAGCGGCGCCTACGTCGGCGTGCTCCCCACCGTCTGCGGCTGCCGCACGCGCCGCGAGCACGTCCCGGCTCCCGTGCGCGGGCGCATGGAGGTGCAGACCTTCACACGCGTGAACCCGACCTACCGCACCTGGCGCGTTCCCCAGTACCACACCGAGTACGAGCCGATCTACGAATGGCGGGACATGCCCGCGTTCCACACGCGTCGTACGCCGCGCTACGAGGACATCACCGTCAAGGTCTACGGGTGGCGTGACGTCCCGCACGTCGTCGAGCGCAAGCACGAGGTCTGGGAAGAGGTCGAGCGGCCGCGCCTCGTGACCAAGGAGATCCCTGCCGAGCGCTACATCGTGGACGAGATCTACGAGCACGGCGAGGAGCCCATCGAGCGCACGGTCAAGCGTCCCACCACGGCCTGCCAGACCGACCCCCAGACGGGTCGTACGTGCCGCGTCACGACGGGCGAGGAGGAGTGCACCGTCAACGAGGGCACGCGCCGCTTCAAGGCGCTCCAGGGGTTCCACGGCGAAGTCCGGCCCCACGGCGTGCGTCTCGAGTGGGTCCAGGAAGGCACGATCAAGGTTCGCGAGTTCCGCGGCGTGCGCGTGGAGAAGATCGTCCAGGGCACGCGTCGCGAGCGCGTCGTCGTGGGCGAGCGCGTCGAACGCCGCTGCGTCGGCATGGACGAGGAGCGCATCCCGTGCGGCACTCGCCGCGAGCGCGTGAAGGTCGGCGAGCGCGAAGTGAAGAAGTGTGTCGGCTGGCTGCCCGATCGCGAGCGCATCGGCAACGAGGAAGAGGAAGTGCCCTACGGCTGGGAATGCTCCGAGGAGCCCTGCGGTCGCCCGGGCACGCGTCCCGTGCGCGAGCCCGTGAGCCTGCCCGAGCTCCGCGTGACCGTCGTGCCCGATGGGGCCGTCGGTTACCGCCTCCTGCCCGGCACGACCACCATGATGGAAGCCTCGCGCTTCGCCGCCGAGCAGGCGCGCCGCGCGGCCCTCGTCAGCCCGCGGTAGACCTACGCGGCCCGAGGACCTCGGGTGAGAAGGCCACGCCGATCGGACAGTGGTCCGAGCCCATCACGTGCGGCTCGTGCCAGGCGTGCAGCAAGTGCTTCGCGCAGCCTCGCGTGGCCAGCGCGAGGTCGATGCGCCAGCCGATGTTCTTCTCGCGCACGCCGAAACGCTGCGACCACCACGTGTAGTGGCCGGGCCCGCTCTCGTAGCGGCGGAACGAGTCCACCCAACCGCCCGTGATCCAGCTGTCGAGGGCCTCGCGCTCGATGGGCGTGAAGCCGCTCGTGCCCGCGTTGGGGCCCGGGCGCGCGAGGTCGATCTCGCGGTGGGCGGTGTTGAAGTCGCCCAGCACCACGACGCGCTGCCCGCCCTTGGCCATGCGCTCGGCGAGGTCGCGCACCGCCGCCGTGAACTCCAGCTTGTAGGGGATGCGCGAGAGGTCGCGGTCCTTGCCGTTGCCGTTGGGGAAGTAGCCACCGAGCACCACGAACCGCCCGAAGCGCGCCCCCAGGAGCCGTCCCTCGTCGTCGAAGCGCTCGTCGCCCAAGCCATCGATCCAGGCGTCGGGTTTCTCCCGGGAGAGAAGGGCTACGCCGCTGTACCCGGCCCGCTTCGCGTCCCGCACCTCGAGGTGCCAGCCGTCGAGCACGTCCTCCAGCGCCGCACGCATCTGCTCGGGCGTGGCCCGCACCTCCTGCAGCGCCACCACGTCCGCTTCGGTGGCCCGCAGCCACTCCTTCAGCCCCTTCCCGGCCGCCGACCGCACCCCGTTGATGTTCCACGACGCGATGCGCACGGATCCACCTCCTGCCGGGCATCCTGCCAGGGGACCGTGCTGACGGGCCCCTCTGCGGCGGAGGGGGCCTCCTGCCGCGGGGGGCGCTCTGGGGCGAGCCCGGTAGGATCCCGCGCCATGCGGATCTCCCAGTCCTTGTTCACGACCCTGAAGGAGGCCCCGGCGGACGCCGAGGTGGCCTCGCATGCCCTCATGGTGCGCGCCGGCTTCCTCGAGAAGCTGACGGCCGGGGTCTACGTGTACGGCCCCCTGCTCTGGCGGGTGCTGCGCAAGATCGAGACGATCGTGCGCGAAGAACACGACAAGGCGGGCTGCCTCGAGATGCTCATGCCGGCGCTCCAGCCGAAGGAGATCTGGGTCGAGAGCGGGCGCTGGGAGCGCTACGTCAAGGACGGCATCCTCTACCACTTCGAGGACGGCCGCGGCCGCGAGGTGTGCCTGGGCCCGACGCACGAGGAGGTCATCACGACCTTCGTGCGGGGGCGCGTCACCTCCTACAAGCAGCTGCCGGTCACGCTGTACCAGATCCAGACCAAGTTCCGTGACGAGATCCGCCCCCGCTTCGGCCTGATGCGCGGCCGCGAGTTCGTCATGAAGGACGCGTACTCGTTTGACGCCACGGCGGAAGCCATGGCGGCGTCCTACGAGCGCATGCGCGAGGTGTACCGCGCCATCTTCCGTCGCTGCGGCCTGCGCTTCACGCCGGTGCTGGCCGACGCCGGTGCCATCGGTGGCTCGGGCAGCGAGGAGTTCATGGTGGACGCGGACACCGGCGAGGACGCCATCGCCGTCTGCCGCGCCACGGGCTACGCTGCCAACGTGGAGAAGGCCGTGAGCCGCATCTCTGCGCCGCCGGCGGCGCCGGCCGAGGTCGCGATGCACAAGGAGTCCACGCCCAAGGCGCGCTCCGTGGACGACCTGCGCAAGCTGTTCCCGGAGCTCCCGGCCGAGCGCATGCTCAAGACGGTGCTCTACCGGGCGACGTTCGAGAGTCGCGAGCAGGTCGTGGCCGTGATGGCCCGCGGGGACCGCGAGGTCAACGAGGTCAAGCTGCTGAACCACCTGGGTGCCCTCAAGGTGGAGCTGGCCGACGAGGCCCTCGTGCGCAAGGCGACGGGGGCCGCGCCGGGCTTCGCCGGGCCGATCGGCCTCGCCGAGGACGTGCGCCTGCTGGCCGACGCGAGCGTGGACGGCGTGCAGGGGTTCCTGTGCGGCGGCAACGAGACCGACACGCACTGGCTCGACGTGTGGTTCGGGCGCGACCTGCCGCAGCCGGAGACGGTGGACCTGGGCTTGGTCAAGGCGGGCGACCGCACCGTCGACGGCGACGGCGTGATCGAGATCACGCGCGGGATCGAGGTGGGCCACATCTTCCAGCTGGGCACCAAGTACAGCTCGGCCATGGGGGCTACGTTCGCCGACGAGGGTGGCCAGCTGCAGCCGTTCCACATGGGCTGCTACGGCATCGGCGTGAGCCGCGTCGCGGCGTCGGCCATCGAGCAGAACCACGACGAGGCCGGCATGATCTGGCCGCTGCCGATCGCGCCCTACACGGTGATGCTGATCCAGATGCGTCCGGACGACGACGTGCAGACGGCGCTCGCCCAAGAGCTCCACGATGCGCTCGAGGCCGAGGGCATCGACGTGCTCTGGGACGACCGCAAGCTGGGCGCCGGCGCCAAGTTCAAGGACGCCGACCTGGTCGGCATCCCGCTGCGCGTCGTCGTCGGCCGGGACGCCGGCGAGCGGCGCATCGAGTGGAAGCCGCGCGTCGGCGGGGACGCCGAGGCGTTGTCGGCCGACGAGGTGCTTCCGCGCGTGCGGGCCGCGATCCAGGCCGCGGCCCGGGCGTCCTGACGGCGGGCCTCGCCGGACCGTCCCCCCGCGCCGTAGGCTCGGGGGGCATGAGCACGGACCAACCTCGCCCCCTCGTGGTCACGCTGAAGCCCGGTCGTCACGCCATCTGCCAGTGCGGCCAGACGGGCAGCCCGCCGTTTTGCGACGGCACGCACAAGCGCGTAAACGCCGAGGACGGGACGACCTTCAGCCCCACCATCGAGGACGTGGAGGGGCAGCCCAAGAACGTGGCCTGGTGCCGCTGCTTCACGACGGGCAACACGCCTTGGTGCGATGGCAGCCACACGGCGCTTTGGACGGGCATGGGGCCCGACGAAGACGACGCGTGAGCGCCGACCTCGCGCTCCTGCGCCGCCTCCAGGCCCTGGAGGAGTCTGCGCTACATCAAGAGCGGCTTGTCGAGCGCTTGGACGAGGTCGTGCGCGAGCAGGCCGGGCGCCTCGAGCGCCTGCAACGGGCGCTGGGGGCCCTGGAGGCCCGCGTCGTGCTGGCGCTGGAGGGCGAGGACCCGGAAGAGGGCGTGGTCGACTGACGCCGAGTACGGAGTCGCGAGTACGCCGACGGGAAAGCCCGTACGGAGGCGGGGAATTCTTCCGCAACTTGCCGATCGGTGCATCCGCATGGGAGAGGTCACTTCGGCAAGTTGCGGAAGAAATCCCCGCCTCCGTACCGCGTCTTCAATCCGCAGAAGGTGCCCGACTCCGTACTGGACGAAGTTGGAATCTCACCCGACTCCGTACGGGACTTACGCGTGAATCGCGTCCAGCGCTTGGCGCAGGTCGTCGAGGAGGTCCTGCTCGTTCTCGATGCCGACGGAGAGGCGCACGAAGCCGTCGGCGATGCCGAGCGCGGCGCGGGCTTCGGCCGGCACGCTGGCGTGCGTCATGATCGCCGGGTGCTCGATGAGGCTTTCCACGCCGCCGAGGCTCTCGGCCAACGCGGGGATGCGCACGGCCTCCAGGAAGCGACGCGCCTCGGGCAGACCGCCCTTCAGCGTGAACGAGATCATCCCGCCGAAGCAGCTCATCTGGCGCGCGGCCAGCTCGTGCTGCGGGTGCGTGGGGAGCCCGGGGTAGAGCACGCGCTCGACCTCGGAACGGCCTTCCAGGAAGCGCGCGATCGCGAACGCGTTGCGCTCGTGGCGCTCCATCCGCACAGCCAGTGTCTTCAGACCCCGTAGCACGAGGAACGCATCGAGCGGGCCCTGGATGGCGCCCACGGCGTTCTGCAGGAACGCGAGTCGCGTGGCCAGCTCCTCGTCGCTGACGACCAGCGCCCCGCCGACCACGTCGCTGTGGCCGTTCAGGTACTTGGTGACGCTGTGCAATACGATGTCGGCGCCCAGGTCCAGCGGTCGCTGCGCGAACGGCGTGGCAAACGTGTTGTCCACGACCACGAGGGCACCGCGCTTCTTGGCCGCCGCGGCCAAGGCCTTGAGGTCCAGCACCTTGAGCATGGGGTTGGTGGGGGACTCGAGCCAGACCAGCTTGGTGGCGGGCGTCCACGCCGCCTCGAGTGCCCCGGGCTTGGTGAGATCGGCTGCCGTGAACTTCACGCCGTGGCGGGCCACGACCTTGTCGAACAGGCGGAACGTGCCGCCGTAGACGTCGTCGCTGTGCACGACGTGGTCGCCGGCCTGCAGCAGGTGCAGGACCGTGTCGGACGCCGCCAGCCCCGAAGCGAAGCAGAAACCGTGGCTCCCGCCCTCGAGTGCGGCCAGGCAGGCCTCCAACGCGTCGCGGGTGGGGTTGCGCGTGCGCGCGTACTCGAACCCCTTGTGCACGCCCGGGCTCTCCTGGGCGTACGTGGAGTTCAGGTACACCGGCGTCATCAGCGCGCCGGTCGTGGGATCGGGCGCCTGGCCAGCGTGGATGGCCAACGTCTCGAAGGCGAGCTTGTCGTCGTGCCCAGGCTTCATGCGCCCTCCGCGTCGAGGAACCCGTTCTCGCGCAACCACTCGTCGTTGTAGACCTTGGAGATGTAGGCGCGACCGCCGTCGGGCAGGGGCGCGAGGATCACCTTGCCCTTGCCCAGCTCGCGCGCCAGCTCGACGGCCACGTGCACCGCCGCGCCCGACGAGCCGCCGGCGAAGATGCCCTCTTCGCGGGCCAGGCGGCGGGCCATCGCGAAGGACTGCGCGTCGTTGACGCGGCGCACGTCGTCGAGCAGGTCGATGTCCATCGCGCCGCAGATCATGTCCTCGCCGATGCCCTCGACCTTGTAGGCGTGGGGCTCGGACGGCTTCCCCGTGTGGAAGAGGTCGTGGTAGATGCTGCCTTCGGGGTCCACGCCCACGAGCTGCACGTTGGCGTCCTGTTCCTTGAGGTAGCGGCCCGCACCGCTCATGGTGCCGCCTGTTCCGAGGCCCGCGACGAACGCGTCCAGGCGACCGTCCAGCTGCTTCCAGATCTCGGGGCCCGTGAGGCGGTAGTGGGCCTCGACGTTGTCGCGGCTGTGGTATTGGTTCAGGTAGAAGGCGCCGGGCGTCTCGGCGGCCAGGCGCTTGGCCGTGGAGTAGTAGGACTCAGGCGAGTCGGCCGGCACGCTGGTCGGCGTCACGACCACCTTGGCGCCAAATCCACGCAGCGTGTCCTGCTTCTCCTTGCTCATCTTGTCCGGCATCGTGAACACGGTCTTGTAGCCGCGTACGGCCGCCACCATGGCCACGCCCACGCCCGTGTTGCCGCTCGTGTTCTCGACGATCGTACCACCCGTGGCGATGCGCCCCTCGGCCGCCGCCTTGTCGAGCACGAACTTGGCCATGCGGTCCTTGATCGAGCCGCCGGGATTCATGAACTCGAGCTTGACGAGCACGGTGGCGTCGTCAGGTCCGACGACCTTGTTGAGGCGGACGATGGGCGTGTTGCCGATCGCCGAGAGGACGTTGTCGTGGATCACGGCGGGGCTCCGGGCGCCGGCCACGGGGCGGGCTGCCGCGCGGAGCATACGGGCCCGGCTCCACGAACCCCATCCGGGCCGGGGGCCGATGTGCGGGAGCGGGGGCGCTACGCGTTGGGGGCCCGGAGCCACGCGACGAGAGACGCCTCGTCGGCAAAGGACGCGAAGGCGCCGTCGGCCAAGCGCTTGGCATGCCAGCCGCCATCGGCCTCGACCGTGACCACCAGCGGGATGCCGGCCTTGTCGGCGTAGCGCATCTGCTGGCCGTGCTTCTTGTCCTCGGGGAACACCTCGGCGCCGATCCCGGCGCGCCTGAGCGCGGCGGCGATCGCGAAGGCACGCGGGAGGTCCTCCTCCCCGGGGTGCACCACCAAGACGTCCGCAGGCGCCTCCTTGTCCGACGCCCTGCCCAATGCTTCCATGGCATCGAGCAGGCGCGTGACGCCGATCGAGCAGCCGACGCCGGGCAGGCGCGACTTCGTGTAGAGGCTGGCGAGGTCGTCGTAGCGGCCGCCGCTGCCGACGCTGCCGATGTCGGGGAGCGCGTCCAGCTGGGCTTCGAGGACGATGCCCGTGTAGTAGTCCAGGCCCCGGGCCACGCTCGGGTCCACGCGCAGGGCGCCCTCACGAACGCCCGCGGCAGCGGCCAGCTCGAGCACGCGGCGCAGGCCCTCCAGGCCCGCGCGTCCCGCGGAGTCGTCGGCTGCCAGGCTCGCGTCCAGGCACGCGAACACCTCGCTCGCGTCGCCCCGTGGCGTGGTCACGTCGATCAGCGCCGCCGCGCCCTCCGCCGTGGCGCCCGCCGCGACGAGCTCGTCGCGCACGGTGGTTTCGCCGAGCTTCTCGCGCTTGTCCAGGGCCCTCAGCGCCGCCACCACGGGGACGCCTGGCGCCAGGTGGCCGACGATGCCGCCGAGCACGCGGCGGTCGTTGATGCGCAGGGTCACGGGACCGACGTCGAGCGCCTCGTAGGCGGCGCACATCAGCACCAGGATCTCGGCGTCGGCCGCCACGCTCACCGGACCGATCAGGTCCGCGTCGCACTGCAGGAACTCGCGGGCGCGGCCGCGCTGGGGGCGCTCGCCGCGCCAGCAGCTTCCGATGTGCGAGCGGCGGAAGGGGAAGACGAGGTCGTTCTGGTGCTCGGCCACGAAGCGCGCCAGCGGCACGGTGAGGTCGAAGCGCAGTGCGACCGGCCGCCCGCCCTTGTCGGTGAACTCGAACAGCTCCTTGTCGCTGTCCTCGCCGCCCTTGCCCTTCAGGATCTCGGCGTACTCGAGCGCCGGGGTCTCGATGGGGCCGTAGCCGTGCGCGCGGAAAACGTCCTGCAGGGTGCGGATCATGCGCTGCTGGTGCAGCGCGCGGACCGGCAGGACGTCCCGGAATCCCTTCAACGTGCGCGGCGTGATCAGGCTCATGGCATCACCTCGTGGGTGGGGGAGGCTACCCCACGCCGCGCGGGGCGCCCCTCAGACGATGGGGAGCGGCAGCTCCAAGCCCGCCGCCGCCAGCAACGAGCCGTCCTCGATGGTGCCCTTGACGGCCGCCAACGCATCGCGCCAGAGGCGGTCGGCGCTGCGGAAGGGCACGACGGCCCGGACCACGTCCCTGACCGCCATCGTGCGCGGGGCGGGCTCGCGCGGGCGCATGTCGATGGCTTGGCACGCCGTGAGCACCTCGATGGCCAGCACGGACTCCACGAGGTCGAGCACGTCGTCCGTTCGCCGCGCTGCGATCGGGGCCATGCTCACGTGGTCTTCGATCCCGGCCCCCGTGACGATGCTGTCCGCGCTCGCCGGGAAGCAGAGCTGCTTGCTCTCGCTGACCTGCGCGGCCGCCACGTACTGCGGGATCATGAAGCCGCTGTGCAGGCCGTGGTGGGGGGCCAGGTAGGCGGGAAGCCCCTCGTTCAGCTTGGGGTCGACGAGCGTCGCCGTCCGCCGCTCGCTGATGCTGCCCAGCTCGTGGACGCAGAGGCGCAGGTGGTCGAGGGGCAAGGCGATCGGCTCGCCGTGGAAGTTGCCGCCGCTCACGATGCGCGTGCCCAGCACCAACGGGTTGTCGGTGACGGCATCGATCTCGCGCTCCAACGCGCTGCGCGCGTAGGCCACGCCGTCGGCCACGGCGCCGTGCACCTGCGGGGCGCAACGCGTGCCGTAGGCGTCCTGGGGCGCGATGCGCTTGCCGGGCAGGGCCTCGACCGGGGCGTCTACCAAGCGGCTGCCCTTCACGAGCGCGGCCAGGCGCTTGGCCGAGGCGCGCTGCCCCGGATGACCGCGGGCGGCGTGCAGACCCGGGGCGAGGGCATCGCCGCGAGCGGCCAACGCCTCCATCGAGAGCGCGGCGGCCACGTCGGCCAGAAGCACGGCGCGCTCGGCGCGAGCCAGGGCGCGCAACCCGATCGCCAAGCTCACCTGCATGCCGTTGACGAGGGCCAAGCCTTCCTTGGCGCCCAGCGCCGTGGGCTCGAGGCCCGCTTTGCGCAGCGCCTTCGCAGCGTCCATCGAGCGCCCGTCCACGCGCACGCGACCACGACCGATCAGCGGCAGGGCGAGGAAGGCCAGCGGGGCGAGGTCGCCGCTGGCGCCCACGCTGCCCCGCGACGGAACTTCGGCCACGATCCCCGCGGCGTGGAGCCGCATCATCGCCTGGACGGTGCCCAGGCGGATGCCGCTCAGGCCCCGGGCCACCGCGTGGATGCGCAGCAACCAGGCCAGGCGCACGGTGGCGTCCGGTAGCAACGGTCCGTCGCCGAACGCGTGACTGACCAGCAGGTTCTCCTGCAGGCGCTCGACCTCGTCCGGCGGGATCGTGCGGTCGGCATTGCTGCCAAAGCCCGTCGTGACGCCGTAGACGCGCTCGTCCTTGGCGACGGCGTCCGCGATCCGCGCGGCCGAGGCCTCGATGCGTTCGGCTGCGCCGGGCGCCAACGCCAGGGGCCGCGCCGTGGCGATGGCGGCCAGGGCCGCGGCTGCCTCCAGATGGCCGCCGAGCTCCAGCGGTGTGCCGTCCGCCTTGCGTTCCCGTCGCGCCATGGGGCCCGCTCCTTCCTCGTGGAGACCTGGGTGCTACGGAGGCGTCGGCAGCAGGGCGACCTGCTGCTTCAGGTAGGACGCCCACCACGTGGGATCCACCCGCCCGTCGATGCGCACGGACTCGATGGTCATTCGCGTTCCGTGCGTGAAGAGGCCGACGCGGGCCGGCCCGACGCCGCTGCCGTCATCGCCCTTGACGGCGCCTTCCAGGTGGACGCCGTCGGTCTTGCCTTGCATCGTGCCGCGCGCCTTGAGGCCATCGCGTACGAGCTCCAGCTGCAAGCGGTCCATGTTCTCGAGCTTGGACGTGGTGCGCTCGGCGATCTTGATGAAGCCGTGGACACCGGCGTCGGCGGCGGCCCACACGCCCTCGCCGATCAACCACAGCACGTGACCCGGTTGCACCGTGGCGTCCGCGCCCTTCTTCAGCTTGAAGCGCGTGTTGGCCAGGTTGAACAGGATCGCGCGGTAGCGCGCGCCGTCGTCCACCGCGAGCAAGCCGAAGTCGTGCGCGACCTCGGCGCGGACGGTGGCCTGGATGCGCACGTCGTCCGTGTAGACGAGGAAGTGGAAGAGCCCCGTGCCGAGGCGGATGTGGACCAGGCCTTGTTCCCACGTCACTTCCACCGGCTCGTCGGTGGCGAAGGGTGCTTCCGCACGGAAGTCCTCCGCCAGCTCGGCGTGCTGGTCGAACTCGTAGGACACCTGGACGCGGCCGCGCTTGATGGTGGCCTCGCCGTGGAGCAGCACGTGCGGGCCGTCCCGTCCCGCGCGGGCCCAGCGCTCGGCCGCTTCGATGGCGGGTCGCTGGAGGCTCAGCAGGGTCGAGCTGCGGTGCAGGTCGAGGAGGCGGCGGAACGACACCGCGGCCTGTTCGTAGCGACCGGCCAGCAGGTCGCCGTGGGCCGTGCGCCACGCCTTGAGCGCCACGGCGTCGGCGTCGGGGCCTTCATCGCCCTTCCCCGCATCGTTGCCGTCGTCCGGTGCGCGTGGGGCATCGCCTCCCGGGTCCGCGCCGCCGCGTCCCGCGTCCCCGCCAGGGTCCCGAACCGGTGGGCGCGGCGGCACGCTGCCGTACAAGCTGCGCCGTGCGACGTCGAGCAGGGGCGCGAGCTTCGGCGCCAGGTCCACGGGAAAGCGGTCCAGGGCTTCGACCAGCCGCACGTAGGCGTCACGCGGGGCGTGTGTCACGAGCGGCGCGAGGTCGCGCAGCACGACCTCGAGCGATGCGGCGGCCTCCCGGGCGACACGCTCGCGGAGCGGGGTCACGGCGTCCGCGGGGACCGCGCCGGCGAAGTGCCGCTCGAAGCGCGTGATCTCCTCGTTGGCCCGCGCGAACGCGCCCGCCGTGGCCAGGCGATCGACCGTGTCCGCCAGCTCGCCCAGCTCCACGGTCGCCAAGCGATCGAACAGCTCGCTCCAGCGTGCGCGGAGCGCCGCGACGACGGCGGGGTCACGCGTGCGATCGAGAGCGCCGCGCAGGCGGTCCAGCTCGGCGCGGAGCGCGCCATCGGCGCGAGCTCGGGCGCTGGCGTCCAGCTCGAGCAACGTGCGCACGTCCTCGGGCCAGTCGGTCGTGGGATCGGCCAGCGGCTCGGGCAGGTCCCTGGCCAGGACCTCCTCCGCCCGGCGCCCGTCCTGCATGTGCTCGACGCCGCGCACGACGGCCGCCAACACGAGGCCCGCCGCCACCAGGGCGAACGGCCACAGCGGGACCCGGCGCGGACGCGCGGGCGGCGCGTCGCGCCGTTCCACCTCGCGCGGCGGTCGACGCGGAGCCTCGACCGTGTTCACGGGGGGCGCCACGACCCGCGCCTGGAACACGGCCGTCTGGTCACCCACCTGCAGGCGCGCGCCGTCGCGCAGGGGGTCGTGCGTAGGGGGAGCGCCGTCCACCATCACGGGCTGTGCGTCGTCGAGCGCCCGCGCCACGTGCCCCGCCGCTTCGCGCGCCACGACGAGCAAGGCGCCGGCGAAGGGACGTGGCGCGGCCTCCAGCCCGCCGCGCGCCGCGGGGCCCACGAACGTGGCTCCCTCCAGCAGGTCGTACTCGAGGAGTCCGAGCGGCGAAGGCAGCAGCAGTCGGGCTTCGTCTCGGGCAGCTGCCACGGGCGCCGGGTCTCCGGAAGGGCGTCACCGGGCAGCGACGACCGGCTCGGCGCCGCGCATCGTACGCTGTCCGCATGCCCGACGAAGCCCCGCCCGCTGCGCACGTCCCGCCGGCTCGAGGCCACGGAGCGGCCCGCGACCCCGCCGGCGCGGGACGCTGGGCGCGCTGGCTCCTGGCGACCTGGGCGGTGCTCCTCGCGCTCGGCGCGTTGGCCACCACGTTCGGGTGGACGGACCTCCGCCTGGCGCTCGACGTCGACCGCGACGTGCACGTCGCCCCCGCGCCCGAGCTCGGTCAGCCCGCAAGCGGCTGAACGAGCCGACCCGCCGTGACCGGGGAGCTGGCGGCCGCGAGGCACTCGCGGCATGCGCCGACGCGACCGCCTCCTGACGCTCCCCACGGGACTTCTGGACTGGCTGCTGCCGCCGCGCTGCCTGCTGTGCGCGGCGCCCTCGGACGGTGACCCGGCGCGCGACCTGTGCGCGACGTGCGCAGAAGGCCTGGGCCCACCCGAGCCACGCTGCACGCGCTGCGGTCGTGTTCGTGCCCCCGGACGCGCGGGGCCGGGATGTCCCCGCTGTCTCGGGCCGCGCTCCGTGGCCGACGCTTTCGGGCGCGAGCGGCCGTGTCGACGGCAGGCCATCGACGGCGTGCTGGTGGCTTGGCGCTACCAGGGCGCCGCGGGGGCGCTGGTGCGGGCCCTCAAGTTCTCGCGGTTCACGGCGGCGTCCCGCCCCCTGGCCCGAGGTCTGGTCGCCGCCTGCCGCGCGCAGGGGATTCCCGGCGACTTCGTGGTGCCCGTGCCCCTCGCGGCCGGACGACGCCTGCGGCGCGGCTTCGATCAGGCCGAGGTGCTCGCGCGGCGCGTGGCCCGCGAGCTGGACCTCCCGATCGATCCGCGCGCGCTGCTGCGGGTGCGGGCGACGACGCCGCAGTCGCGGCGCCGCGGCAGCGCCCGGCTCCGCGGGCTCGCCGGCTGCTTCCAGGCGCCGCGCGATCGCGTGGCCGGACGCTGCGTGTTGCTCGTGGACGACGTGCTGACGACGGGAGCCACGGCGCACGCGGCGGCGCAGGCGCTCCGACGGGCCGGGGCGGCGGCCGTGCACCTCCTCGTGGCCTGCCGCTCCGAGGGCGGTCGCGCTCGCGCCAAGCGCGGCCCTCGCCGGGCGTTGCGGGCACCCTCCAGCCGTGCGGGCGCCTTGGCGCGTGCGCCGGAGGACGTCATGGACAACCCCGCTCCCGTCGTGCAGGTGATCGGGACCTTCGTCGACGACGTCGTGGCCGGCGAGGTCGCGGCCGCGTTGGGGGCCTGGTTGCGCTGGATCCTGGATGGCTCGCACGGGGACCCGCCGCCGGTCTTCGACGACTACGGCGTGCCCACGTCGGAGTACGCGTGGCGCCTGGACGACGACGTCGACTGGGAGATGGGCCCGCACGCGCGCGCCCTGGGCGACGAGGTACGCATCGATCTCGAGACCCACGAGACGCACCTGGCGCTCTTGGGGCTGCTGCGGCGGTTGGGCGCGCGAACGACGCGTGCGGTGCGCGGGGAGTAGCTGCGTACCGCGTCTCACCCGCTTCCGTGCACGGCCGCGAGTCGGCGCTTCGTCGTCGCGATCGCTTCGGCGGAGCGATCTCCCGCGATCCACGAACGACCCAGACGCTCGGCCGCTTCGCACGTCGTTCCGCTCCCGCAGTAGGGGTCGAGCACGACGCCGCCGGGCGGACACGACGACGCCACGATGCGTTCGAGCAACGCCAGGGGCTTCTGCGTGGGATACCCCGTACGCTCGCGGGCCATGTTGTTGATGGCCGGGATGTCCCACACATCCGGGGCCTTCTTGTCCTGGCCGGCGAGGCGACGCGAGCGCGCGGGGACCCGAGGTGCCTCGAACCAGTGCTGCGACGGGTCGCGCACGTACCAGAGGATCGTGTCGTGCTTGCGCGGCCACCAGCGCTTGCCGCTGCCGCCAAGGCCGTAGGACCAGATGATTTCGTTGAGGAACGATGCGGCCCCGAACACGTCGTCCAGCGCCACCTTCACGTGATGCACGGTGCGCCAGTCCAGATGCACGTAGAGCGAGCCGCTGGGGGTCAAGCGCGTGACCAGCGGGGCGAGACGCTCGACCAGGGCGCCGACGAACGACGCCAAGCCGTCGGGCCAGCGGTCGTCGAAGGCGCCGTGGTCGCGGCCCGTGAAGAACGGTGGGTCGACGTAGGCGAGGTCCACGCTGTCCGGAGGCAGCGACGTGACGAGGTCGAGCGCCTCGGCGTGCTCCAGCCGGCAGAAGCGTCCGTCGCCGTCGATCACTTGCCGAGCAAGTCCTTCAAGCGGTCGACGGCCTCCTTGCCGAGGCTCCCGCCGACCAGCGAGGCGACGTCGATGCGCGGGAGGACCTGGGGCTGGCCGAGCGTGCCGCGAACCTGCAGCGGCAGCGAGCCTTCCTTGGCCACGCGGGCCAGGAGCTTGCCTTCGAGGACGAGGTCGACGTCCATCGCCAGGCGCTCGTCGAACCCGACCTGGCCTCGTCCGTGGATCTTCGCGTGGCGGCCCATGAGATCGAGCTGCTGCACCTCGACGCGCCGCGCGCCGATGGCCAGCCGCGAGTCGACCGACGTGAACAGGAGCGCGCGCGCCACGCCTTGCAGGGCCTTGCCTGCGTCGGGCACGGCCACCGCGATGGCCTGCAGGGCGCTGCCCATCTTCTCCCCGCGGAACAGCGTGCTGTTGCGGATCTCGCCTTCGACAAGCCGCACGCTCGCGGTTCCCCGCAGCGTGTCGTCGCGCTTCGGGGCGTCGAGCGCGTCCGCCTCGAGCCGTACCTGGGCGTCCAGGCGTCCGCTCAAGGCGGGCGTCGCCGCGTCGGCGGGCAGCAGGGCCGGCACCGCGTACGCCAAGTAGCGACCCGCGCCCCGGTTGGTGACCAGCGGCGACGTGTCGACGCCCGCGAGGTCGGCTTCGAAGGTCCAGGGCTTGTCCTCGCGACCGAGGTCCACGCCCACACGGGCGGCCAACGTCCCGCCGTTGGCGCGGGCCTGCACCTCGGTGGCCAGGGGGTCGCTCGGTCGCTCGCGGGTCGCGCGTACCTGCACCTGCTCGAGCGTGAGGCCCTGCGTGCGCCACGTCCCCAGGCGTACGTTGCCGTCGACGAGGATCAGGCGACCGCCGTCGCCGGGCACGCCCCGTACGGCGATGCGGCCATCGACGGGGCCATTGGCAACGAGATCCTCGTAGCCGGCGCCAAGCAGGCGCTTCACGAGACCCGCCAAGCGGCCGGCGTCGCCGCCCAGGGACAGCGTGGCATCGATCTCGGACTCGGGCTCGCTGCGCCAGGTGGCGCCGCTGGCCTCCAGCTCGAGACCCGATGACCGGAGCGTCAGCTGGTGGGCCCGCCCGGGTGCCTCGGCGCTCGGAAGCGAGACGTCGAACGCGAACGTGGGCGCGCTCTCGACCCAGCCCGGGTCCGATGGGCTCGTCCGCCAGCGCACGTCACGACCGACGACCTGTCCCCGCAGCCGACCCGTGCGCCGATCGGCGTCGACGGCGACTTCGAGCTTCGCTTGGCCTCCGATGTCGTCGGTGGGGGGGAGCGCACCCAACGCGCGCAGCCACGTGCTGGCCGCCCCGAGGTCCACGTCGGCCTCCAGCGTGCCCGTCGCGCGGGTGTGGTCCGGCGTGCGCACGATGACCACGGGGTCGTCCCGCATGCCCGCCGACGTCCGGAGTGACGAGCACGTGATCTGGACGATCTCGACGCGGTCCTCGTCCTCGGCGCGGCGCCAGCGCAGCTGGGCCTCCAAGCGCGGCTCGCGGGCGCCGGGCCGCCCCTCGGGTCCCGGCGCGAGCGTCACTTGGTCCAACGCAGCCCCGATGCGCAGCGCCGTGCTGCCGTCGGGGCCCGACTCGGCCACCGCCTCGACGAGCAGCGCGCCGCCCCGTAGGCGGTCCAATCCCTCGAAGGCGCCAAGCAGCGGGGCCAAGCGTGCGAGGTCGGCCCTGGCGCGCAGGCGTCCCTGGCTCCACGACTCGCCCTCGGCGGGCAGCACGAACGGCTCGGCCAGCTTGGCTTCGGCGCTGGCTCCCGCTTCGAGCGAGGCGACCTCGACGCGCGTCGCCCCGTCCTTCGTCCGCACCCAGCGGGCGACGGCCTTGACCTCCGGCTCGGAGAACGTGAGCGGCGGGCCGTCCTCGCGCGGGCGCGTCACGCGCAGCTCGCCGAAGGTGGCCTGCAAGGAACCCTGGTCCTTCTCGGGGACGTCCACGACCAGGTCGATCAGGCCCGCGCGGAAGGAGCCACCTGCGTGATCATCGAGGAACAGGTCGACGGCCTTCGCCCCGCCGGAAGCCTTCGTGATGGCGCCGCCGTCGATCGTCGCCTGCAGGTCGACCTCGACGCGACCGCCGCTCACCTCCACCCCGGCGACGCGTTCGAGCAAGGCGCGTAGCGCGATCACGTCGATCGGGCCGGACGTGGACACGCGCGCCACCTGCGGCCCCTTGTCGTCCGCCGTCGGCAGCGTGGCCAGGAGGGTCACGTCGTCACCGCCGGGACCGCCGCGCGGCACGACGACGCTGGCCTCGCCAGCGACCTGGCCGTTTCTCATGGCGACGTCCAGGCGAATGGGCGTGAACAGCGTGACGCGGGACGGATCGGGCACGCGCACGGTGGCGTCCTCCACGATCAGCCGCACGTCCGGCCCCGGGCCCGCGCGGCGCGTGGCCGTGCGCGGCTCCTTCTCCGTCGCCGGCAGGAACCCCTCGAGGTTGGTCTTGCCCGCTTCGTCGACGAGGATCACGAGCTCGGGCTTGGTGAGGCGTGCGGTGACGTCGGGGCGTCCGCCCAACAGCCGCATCCAGGCGAGCTCCGCGTGCGCTTCCGGCACCGTGAGCAGCGGCCCTTCGAAGCCCGGCCCGCTCTCGACGACGAAGTCGCGGATCGTGAAGCCTTGCGCGTACCAGCCCTCGATCGCGCCGATCCGCACCGGCTTGCCCAGACGCGTGGCCAGCGCGTCGGCGATCGCGTCGCGCACGAAGCCCAGGCGCAGCGCGAAGGGAAGCACCGCGACCAGCACGAGCAGGAACAGGAACAGCTTGAGCAGCCGTCGACGCCAGCGGCCACGCCGTTTCGGCGGGGTCGTGGACGTGGCCGCTTGCGCGTTGCCGCTCATGTCGTCGTCCCTTCGTCAGGCCGCTCGGCGGGCACGGAGCGTTCCTCGATCCTGCGCTCGATCCAGCGCAGCCCGAACACGCACAGCGCGCCGACCACGGCGGCTGCCAGCACGCCAGGTACGCCGTCACCCGGCGGGAGGTTGTGCAACGCCTCCCTCTTGATGTCGTACCCGCTCTTCCAGGGCCACAGCGCCCGCAGGCTGCCTGCCATCAGGCCCGTGAGCGCCGCCATCGTCGCGTCGTGCCGTACGGCCAGGAGCTTGCGCAGGAGCGGCACGAACAGGGCGAGGCCGAGGAGCACTCCGGACGCGAACGCCAGGAGCGGCACGACGTGGACGTCGTGGAGGGCGCCCGTGACCGTCGTGTAGAGCCCGAGGATCACCAGCATGAGCGAGCCGCTGATGCCCGGGAGCAGCATGACGCAGATGGCCAGAGCCCCGCCCGGGACCAGCATCCACGTGGAGGGCGCCCCGCCAGCGGCGTGGGGCAGCCCCACGAAGGCGTAGGCGCCCGCGGCGCCCAGCACAGCCAGCATCCACGCGCTCACGCGGCGGTCGCGGATGCGACGCCAGGGTTCCCCCAGGCTGGCCAGCACGAGCCCGAAGAAGAACGCGAAGCAGTAGGGCGCGGTCTCGGCACGCAACAGGAGCCCGGGCTCCTCCTTGGGGCCCACGAGCAGCCGCGTCACGAGCCAGAGGGCGCCCAGGAGGCCCGCGCCGAGCGGTGCGAGGAAGGCGAGCGCGGGAACGGCCTCCGCACGGCGCCACGTCCACGGCGGTCGGACGAGCGCAGCGATCGAGCCGATCAGGCGGTCGTAGATCCCGAGGATGAGCGCGATCGTCCCGCCGGAAACACCGGGGACCGCGTCGGCCGCGCCCATGCAGAAGCCGCTCAGCCCCGCGAGGAGGGGAGGCAGGGGCGGCATGGGCGGCGCAGGGGGCAGCGGGGGCGGCTCGTTCGCGGACACCCCGCTCGTCTACCACGCGGCCGTCCAGGCACCGCGGGCGGGCGGATGCGGCGCCGACGACACGGGGTTCTCGGACCGGAACGTGGCAAGCCGTAGACTCCGGGCGTGGAGAACCGCCGCCGCGCCGAACGTCATCCCTGCGACCAGGCGGGCCGCCTGCACTTGAGCGGGGGGCGCCAGGTCGACGTGCGGGTCAAGAACATCGGGATCCTCGGCGCCCTCTGCGAGATCGAGGACCTCGAAGAGCCCGTGCTGGAGGGCGAGCGGGCATCGCTCGAACACCCGGAGCTCGCGGGCGAGGCTCCGGGCCCCGACGACGGCCCTCGCACCCACACCGCCGGCGTCGTCGTCCGCGTCGAGCTCGAGCTGGCCCCCGAGGGCATCCTCCGCCACGTGGCGGTCTGGTTCGACGGCGGCGGATCACCCGCCTGACGGACCTTGCGTGCCGGCCGCGGGCCGCGCGTCGACCAGGCGAAGCTCGGCGCTGACGGTGCCGCGGAACACGTTGATCACGGGCGTGACCGCGAGATCCAGCGGCTGGCCGGAGGCGACGAGATCGAAGAGGTCGTGGCGACGCCAGCCGACCACGCGCAAGCCCCGCTCGCTACCACGCACGAGGAACGAGAGGTGGTGGGCCGGCTGGCCGAGGAGGCGCGGCGCCCCGGCCACCTGCGCACTTCGCAGCAGGAACACCGGCTCCGGGTTGCCCTGACCGAACGGCTCGAGCCGCTTGAGGGCGTTGACCGCGTCGATCGTCCACTCGTCGGCGGAACACTCGCCGTCAAGCAGCAGCGGCGCCATGTCGGCGCCCGCCTCGTGCTGCGCGCGCACGGCCGCGCCGAAGCGGGTGCGCAGCTCGTCCACGCGCTCGGCGAGCACTTCGAAGCCCGCCGCCATCGCGTGTCCCCCGAAGCGCTCCAGACCTGCGGCGCAGGCGCAAAGCGCCGCGTGCAGGTCGATGCCGAGCGGCGTGCGCCCCGATCCGCGCCCGCGTTCGCCGTCGAGTGCAACGACCAGCGACGGCCGCTGGAAGCGGTCCACGAGACGCGCGGCCACGATGCCCACCACGCCGGCGTGCCAGCCCTGGCCCGCGACCACGAGGCCCGGCGGGTCGTCGTCGGCCACGGCGGCTTCGGCCTGCGCGAGCGCGTCGTCCAGGACGCGGGCCTCGATCTCGCGGCGCTCGCGGTTGGCCGCGTCCAGCGCGTGGGCCAGGCGCCGCGCCTCGGCCGGGTCGTCGCACGTGAGCAGCTCCACGACCAGCTCCGGGCGCGAGAGGCGTCCCGCGGCGTTGAGGCGCGGCGCGATGCGGAAGGCCACGTCCTCGGTCGTGATGGGGGCCCCGCCCACTTCGGCGACATCGCGCAAGGCGGCGAGCCCGGCGTGCTCCGACGCGCGTAGCGAGGCGAGCCCCGCGGCCACGAGGACGCGGTTCTCCTCGCGCAGCGGCATCTGGTCCGCCAGCGTGGCCAGGGCCACGAGGGCCATCGCGTCGCGCAAGAAGACCTTGAAGCGCTGCGACCCGTCGGCGCCCAGGCGCGCGCGGCAGCGGTCGGCCACGGCCCACGCCAGCTTGAAGGCCAGGGCACAGCCGCAGAGATGGCGATGGTCTTCCTCGCCTTCGCGCGCCAGGTGCGGCACGACGAGCGCATGCGCTGGCGGCAGGGTGGGGCCGGGCAAGTGGTGGTCCGTGACGATCACGTCCAGGCCGGCCTCCGCCGCGCGCTCGAGCGCCGCGTGGGCGCCTACCCCGTTGTCCACGGTGATCACGACGCGGGCGCCGATGGCGACGAGGCGGTCGATCATGGCCGCCGACAAGCCGTACCCGTCTTCGGTCCGGTCGGGAATGGCCCAGTGCGCATCGGCGCCCAGCAGGCGGAAGAAGCGGACGAGCAGCGACGTGCCCGTCATGCCATCGACGTCGTAGTCGCCGCAGACCGCGATGCGCTCGTTGGTGTTGACGGCGTGCGCGACGCGCCGCGCGGCACGATCGATGTCCGGCAGGCCGCGCGGGGGTCGCAGGTGCTCGAGCCGCGGGTCCAGGAAGCGCCGCGCCGCGGCCTCCTCGGCGAACCCGCGCTGGTGCAGGAGCCGGGCCACCGACGTGGGGAGGCCCAGACGTCGTGCCCAGGCGGAGGCCTCGTCGTCGGCCAGTCGCTTGCCCGCATCGGGCAGCCGCCACGTGCGGACGCCCGCGCGCCCCGGCGGGGTGGAGGCCGACGTCGAAGCGGTGCCGGGGATCACGGTCGCCTCGTCCTCCCTCGTTCCCCGTCGTTCTTGCCCGTCGCGCGCTCTCTCGCGATCGCGGCAGCCCCCGAGCAGCGGGCGACGGGTACCATCCCGGCCCGCCTGCGGCCGCAAGGAGCGTAGCCGCCGCGTCCGACGTCGAACCCTCCGGAGGACAGAGCCCATGGCCGCCGCCCGCGAGGTCCGCCACGTCATCCTGGGGACGGCCGGTCACATCGACCACGGCAAGACGACCTTGGTCGAGCGCCTCACGGGAACCTGGGGCGACCGTCTGCCCGAAGAGCGCGCCCGGGGGATGACGATCGACCTCGGCTACGCGGCCTTCCCCCTCGCCGACGGGACCGAGGTCGGCCTCCTCGACGTGCCCGGCCACGAGAGCTTCGTGCACACCATGGTGGCGGGCGCCAGCGTCATGGACCTGGCCCTGCTCGTCGTCGCGGCCGACGACGGGCCGATGCTCCAGACCCACGAGCACGTCCAGATCCTGGACGTGCTGGGCGTCACGCGCCTGGTCGTGGCCCTGACCAAGATCGACCTCGTCGACGCCGACACGGCGGACCTGGCGGAGGCCGAAGTGCGCGAGCTCGTGGACGCCACGGGCATGCGCGGCGCGCCCATCGTGCGCGTCTCGAGCGCCACCGGCGTCGGGATCGACGACCTCAAGCGCGTGTTGCTCGACACCTTGCCGCGCGTCGCCGAGCGCAAGGACGACGGCCGTGTGTTCCGCATGCCCGTGCTGCGTGGGTTCCTCGTCCCCGGGCGTGGCGCGGTCGTCACCGGCGTGCCGATCAGCGGGCGCGTCGGCGAAGGCGACCGCGTCGAGATCCTGCCGCCACGCTGGTCAGGACGCGTGCGCGGCATCCAGGTCCATGGCGCCGATGCCCACGAGGCCACCGTGGGCCATCGCGCCGCCTTGGCGCTGAGCGACATCGATGTCGGTGAGATCAAGCGCGGCATGGTCGTGGTGGGGGCCGGTGTGCTCGAACCGGCCCGCCGGCTCGTCGCGGAGGCCCGCGTGTTGGCCGATGCGAAGAACCCCCTGGAGCACGGCCATCGCGTGCGGCTGCATGTCGGTGCCTCTCGCGTCGTGGCCCAGGTGCACTTGCCGGCGCGCAAGGCGATCGCGCCGGGTGCCACGGGCTTGGTCGAGCTCGTCCCCGTGACGCCGGTCGTCGCCTTGCCCGGGGATCGCTTCGTGCTGCGTACCGAGAACGCCTCGTCGACGATCGGCGGGGGCATCGTCATCGACGTGCCCGACCGACCGCTGCCCAAGCGGAGGGAAGGGCTGCTGGAGCGGATCGCGGCCCGCGTCCCGCGGCTGGGGCGGCCCGAGAGCCTCGTGCACGACGTGCTGGAGGCGGCGGGCGAGGGTGGGCTCGACGTGGCCGGCATTGCCGCGCGCACGGGCCTGCGCCCCGAGAGCCTGCCCGGTCTCCTGGCTTCGCTCCGCGCCAAGGAGAAGGCCCACGCGATCGGCCGCGGCGACCGCTGGTGCGAGACGCAGGCGTTCGAGCGAGTGCTCGCGCGGGTCGAAGAGAGCGTGAAGCGGCTCCACGAGAAGGATCCCGGCGTGGCGGCGTGGCCCCTGGCGACCGTGCGTGCCGCCCACGCCCGCCTCGAGCCGGCCGTGCTGGAAGCGGCCCTCGCGGCGCTCGTGGAGCGGGATCGCCTCGACCGCACCGCCGACGGCGGCATCCGTCACGCCGACCACAGCGACGAGCTGCCCGCGCGGGACCGGGCCCTTTGCGAGGGCGTGCAAGCCCTGCTCGCCCGCGGGGCGGGTCAGCCGCCCGACGAGGACGAGCTCTCGGCGGGAACCGGGGCCTCGCTGCCGGACGTGAAGCGGGCGCTCCGTCTGCTCGCCTCGCGGGGTCGCGTGTTCCGCAGCGCCGAGCATTGGTTCGACGGCGCCTGGGTGGAGGACGCCAAGCGCCGGCTTGCCGCGTACGCGGCCCAGCACGGCGGTTTCACGCCGTCGGATGCCCGCTCCCTGCTGGATACCACCCGCAAGTGGATCATCCCGTTCCTGGAGGCGCTCGACAAGGCGGGCTTCTCCAAGCGGCAGGGCGAGAAGCGCATCGTCAAGGCCTCCTGAACCACGCTGCCTCGGCTCCTTCGACAGGTGGAACGGGCCGTACCCGTTCACCTGGGCCGGGAACCCGCCGGCATAGGGGGCGTAGACGCCGCTTGGAGCGGAGCGCGACCGCCACGCATCGGCTCGCCAATGCCCCGTGAGGGGTGCAGGGGGGGTACGGAATAGCCCCCCTGCTGCGCAGGCGAAGCCGGAGCACCGAATCCGCGCGGTAGCGCGGAACGAGGTCCAGTCGCGTCGGCTGCACGAGGAGCCGATGCGGGTGCGGGACCGAGCATCTGGCGAGCCGCACGTCCGCACCCCAGGGGCTGAACGCTTACAACGGGCGCCTCGGCGCATGGGGGCTACCATTCGAGACATGGCATCCCCCCGCCGTCGCCTCGTGCTCCTGTGGGCCCTCTTGGCCGTTTGCGTGCTTCTGGGTGGGCCCCCGCAGGCCCGTGCGGGGGACGATCCGCCGCCCGTGCCCGCCGACGATCCGCCCCCCGACGCACCCCCGGTCGAGGATCCCCCGGTCGAGGATCCGCCGGTGGAGGAGCCCGCGGATCCGCCGATCGAGACACCGTCGGGCGGGGAGGAGCCGCCGCTTCCGACCGCGGGCCTGCCGCCGGAGAACGAGGTGCCCGACGGGCCTCCCGTCGCGGAACCTCCCGTCGCGGAGCCGCCCGCGCCGGCCGTGGCCGAGGACGTGGTCGTGCTGACCAACGGCAGCGAGTGGCGCGGTCGCATCTGTCGCGAGAGCGACGACGAAGTCGAGCTGGAGTCCGTGGGCGAGTCGGGCTCCATCCAGCGCGTGACGTTGCCGCGCGTGCGCATCGCGGAGATCCGTCGGGCACCGCGCGACGGGGACGCGCCCGCGGCAGGCGTCAGCGACGAGGACGATGCGTGGTTCCTGCTCCAGGCCGAAGGCCGCGTGGTCGGTTGGCGCAACGTCCGCATCGCGCGCGTCACGTCGAGCCGCTTCACGGGATGGCGCATGGAGGAGGAGATCCTCGAGCTCTCGCAGGGTCGGCACTTGCCGGCCACGCGCACGCGTCGCGTGGAGGTGGTGGACGAGGCGTTCCGCCCGCGCCTGTTCGACTACCGCGAGTCGACCGAGGGCGAGGGGGCGGACCGCTACGAGCGGCGCGTCACGGGTGAGGTGCGCGAGGGCGTGTGGCACGTGTTCGCCAGCCAGGACGGCGACACGCGGACGCGCGAGGTGGCGCTGCCCGAGGGCGCCCGGGGTCTCCTGGCTTGGCGCGAGTCGATGCGTCGTGCCCAGCCGCGGCGCATCGGGCTGGAAGACGGGCTGCTCGTCGACCCCGCGGCCGAGGGGATCGTTCCCTTCCAGGCCGGCTTCGTGTCCACGGGCACGGGCGCCGACGAATGGCACCGCGTCCGCGAGGGCCGTCGTCTCGTGTCGCGCTTCGATGCGGCCGGCAAGGCGGTGTCCGAGGAGATCGCCGAGGGCCTGGTCGCACGCCCGTCGTCGTCGCGTCGGTGCCTGGCCGCGGAGGCGGGCGAGGCCATCGGCCCCGACGACGCCGCGGCGGACGTCGGCACGGACCCGGGCACCATCGTGCACCTGCCGGACGTCGGCCTGGCCTTCGACCGACCGGACGCTTCCTGGGAGTGGCGGCCGTCCGTGGTGGACGCCAGTCGCACGGGCTGGCGTCAGCTGGGCTTGCTGGCCGAGCCGCGCCGCCTGCTCTACGCGCACGTCGAGTGGCATCCGGCGGGCGATGGCGCGCCGGCGCCCGGCGATGAGAAGGCCTGGCTCCTGCGCCGGCTCCGGACACAGGCCCCCGACTTGGTGGAGCTGCCCACCGGGCTGGTCCCGACCATTCCCGGCGCGCTGCGACTGGACCTGGTCGGCACCATCACGCGCCGCAGCGAGCGCGTGCGCACGATCGCCTTGATGGTGCCGCGCCCGCGCGGACTGGTCGTGATCCTGGCCGCGGGCCCCGAGAGCGGGTGGGCCCAGGGCAGCGAGGAGCTCGAGAGGTTCCTGCAAACCCTGCGCTTGCTCTGACGACCGGCGCCGCGAATCGAAAGACCCCTGCGGTACCTTGTGGCCGCCGCGACGCCGTGGGGCAGGTCGCGCGGAGGGGGGACCGCGTCCGCGGACGGGAGCGTCGTGTCGAACCGGGATGACGTCGAGCTGGCCAAGCGCCTCATGAAGGCGGGTCTCGTCCCGGCCGAGGGCCTGCGTCAAGCGTTTGCCCTGCAGGAGCGCGTGCGCGAGGAGAAGGGGCAGAACGTGGGCCTCCCGCGCGTGATCTACCACCTGGGCCTGTTGCCCAAGGGCAGCCTCGATGCGGCCGTCGCGCCGGACCCGATCGCCCGACAGCCCTTCCCGGGCTACCGGCTGGAGCGCGTGCTGGGCGAGGGTGGGACGAGCGTCGTCTACGCGGGCACGTACCTGGAGAACGGCGCCCCCGTGGCCGTGAAGGTGCTCGACCCGATCCTGGCGCTGAAGGCCGGCTGGATCGACCGCTTCCGGCTCGAGGCCCGCATCTTGGTCGAGGTCGAGCACCCCAACGTGATCCTGGGCTACGAGGTCGGCGAGGCCGGCGGCCTCCACTTCTTCTCCATGGAGCGCGTCGAGGGCATCACGGCCGAAGACATCCTGACGCGACGCGGGCGCATCGACTGCAACGAGGCGCTTTGGATCACCCTCCAGATGGCGCGGGCCCTGGGCGCCCTGCACGCAGCTGGCTACCTGCACCGGGACGTCAAGCCGAACAACGTCATGGTCCAGCCGGACGGACGCGCCGTCATGATCGACCTCGGCTTCACGCAGGCATTGGATCCCTCCGTGGGCGAAGACACGCCGCTGCACGCCCTCACCGTCGGCACCGTCGAGTACCTCTCCCCCGAGCAGGCGCGTGGGCGTCAGGATCTGGACCCGCGCGCGGACATCTACAGCCTCGGCGTCTCGTTCTATCACCTCGTCGTGGGCGAGGTCCCCTTCCAAGGCGCCAGCCAGGAGGAAGTCCTGGCCATGCAGGTGCTCGGCACCATCGATGCCCAGAAGCTGAAGCAACGGCACATCACGCCCGAGGTGCAGTTCTTCATCGCCAAGATGATGTCGAAGGACCGTGCGCGCCGCTACGAGACCATGGACGAGGTCGTCCGCGAGCTGACGGGCTACGTGCCCGAGGGCGGTGTACCCGTGGACCTGGGACCGGAACCCGCTGCGCCGCCGCCCGTGCTCCAGCCCATCGCGCCGCCCGCGCCGCCCAAGCCCCCGCGGGTCGTGCCGACTGCTGCGCCCAAACCGCCGCCGGTCACGCCGGTGCGGAGGGCGAGGACCGCGGAGCCCGAGCCGCCCGCCGACAAGCCCTCCGCGCCCGTGTCCAAGCGCACCAACGTGAAGTCCGACGCCCCCGTACCGCGCCGGCGCCGCGACCGCGACGATCCGCCCCGCCGCCGTCGCCGGTGACGCCCGGAAGCGTAGCGGGCGCACGCCGTGGCATCGTGGGCGCGTGACCGACCCGCGGCCCTCTGCTTCCCCGGCTACGACGCCGCCCTGGTACGCCGAGGGCCTGCGCTTCCGTTGCACGCAGTGCGGCAAGTGCTGCACGGGGGAGCCGGGACACGTCTGGGTCGATGACGAGGAGATCCGCCGCCTGGCGCGCGCGCGAGGCCTCTCGCCGCGCGCGTTCAAGGCACGCTTCGTGCGCCGCGTGGGCAAGCGCTGGTCCCTGCGCGAGAAGGAGAACGGCGACTGCGTCCTGTTGAAGGACGGCCTCTGCACGGTCTACGACAGCAAGCCCACGCGCTGCACGACGTTCCCCTTCTGGGGCCCCGTGCTCGAGTCGCCGGCGACCTGGGCCGAGACGGCGGAGCGCTGCGAGGGCATCGGACAAGGCGACGTCTACGACCTCGAGGCCATCGAGCGCCTCCGTGCCGGCGACCCCCGCCCGCTCGTGGAGCGCCATGCCCGTCCGCCCGAACAACCCGTGCGTCACCGGGACGACCCGGCGGACAAGCCGGCGGAGGTGCCCGGCGAGGCGGTGGCGCCCGAGGTGGACTGGGCGGCCGCGTTCACGGCGCTGGAGCGCGTGTACGCGGACCTCGACGCCGAGCTGCCGCGAACGGGCTTGACGTGCGCCGCGAGCGGTCGCTGCTGCGACTTCGACGTCTACGGCCACCGTCTCTACGTCACGACCTTGGAGGCCATGTGGTTCTTCACGTGCCTGGAGGGCCGGCGCAACGACGACGCGCGGGCCTGCCCGGCCTGGGGCACCGACCGGCTCTGCCACGAGCGGCGGGGCCGCATGCTGGGCTGCCGCACGTACTTCTGCGGGCCCTACGCCGGCGTCACGCCCGAGGACGTCCATCCCCGCTACCACGCCCGCGTGCAGGCGCTCCACGAGCGGTTCGGCATCCCGTACGCCTACCGCGACATCCGCGCCTGGGCCGAGGAGATGCGTCCGGCAGGGGGGGACGGCGCGCCCTGAGGGCCCGGGTCGGCCGCTGGGCGGGGGATTCCGCACGCCACCCGGTCGTCGAGGGGAACCTGGGGGAAGGCCCCGTGTCCAAGCGAGGGCAGGCCGGGGCTCCTTCCTCCCGCATGCCCGGCCCGGAGGTCCACCATGTCGTTCCCGAGCTCCACCCGTCCCGTGATCCGCGCGCTCGCGGTCCTGCTCGCGACCGCCGCGGCGCTTGTCGGGGCGGCCCCGGCACGAGCCAACGGCATCCTCGTGACCGGTCGCGTGGACGGCGGCGAGATCGAGGTCTTCCGACCCGACCGCACGCGTCGTCCCATCGAGCGGCCCCAGCACGTCTCGCTCCAGGACCATCGCGTCACGGCGCGCATCAACGACCGCGTTGCCGAGGTCACCGTGGAGCAGGTGTTCCGCAACCACACCGGCATGCAGCTGGAGGGCACGTACCTGTTCCCGCTGCCCGAGGGGGCCTCGGTCAGCCAGTGGTCGATGACGATGTTCGGTCGCATGGTCGAGGGCGAGATCCTCGAAGCGCGCAAGGCCCGCGAGATCTACGAGAGCATCGTCCGCGAGCGTCGTGATCCCGGTCTCCTCGAGTACCTCGGTCGTGGCTTGTTCCAGGCGCGCGTGTTCCCGATCGAGCCGCACAAGGACCTCACGATCCGGCTCACCTTCCAGCAGCTGCTGCCGGAAGACGGTGGCACGATCGAGTTCCGCTACCCGCTGGGCACGGAGCGCATGAACGCCACGCCCGTCGCCAACGTCACGATGGACGTCCAGGTCACGAGCAACGTGGACATCAAGGCGCTGTACAGCCCGTCGCACGCCGTGGACGTCGTTCGCAAGGGTGATCGCGAAGCGCGCGTCAGCTACGAGCGTCAGGGGCGGCGCCAGGACAAGGACTTCACGCTGTTCATCGGACGCAGCGAGTCCGACGTCGGCTTCTCGCTGCAGAGCCACAAGGCGCCGGGTGAGGACGGCACCTTCCTGATGGTGCTGGCCCCGAAGACCGAGGTCCGTGCCGAGGACATCGTCCCGCGCGACGTGGTCTTCGTGCTCGACACGAGCGGCTCGATGGCCGGGCCCAAGATGAAGCAGGCCCAGGAGGCCCTGGCCTACGGCATCCGCACGCTGTCGCCGGGCGACCGCTTCAACGTGCTGGGCTTCGCCACCGGCCTCAACCCCTTCCGCGACACGCTGCAACCCGCCAACGACGAGCTGAAGGAGGCCGCCGTCCGCTGGGTGGAGGGCTTGCGTCCCGCGGGAGGCACCAACATCCACGACGCGCTGCTCGAGTCGCTGCGCATGCGCCAGGACGGCCGCCTGTTCGTGGTCGTCTTCCTGACCGACGGCAAGCCCACCATCGAGGAGCGCGACCCCGATCGCATCGTCGAGAAGGTCAAGGCCGCCAACTCCCAGGACACGCGCATCTTCACGTTCGGCGTGCTGGGCGAGGACCGTCCGGACCTGGACGTGCGTCTGCTCGATCGCGTCGCCGAGGTCACCCGCGCCACGCGCGACTACGTGCACGCCGGCGAGGAGATCGAAGTCGTCACCAGCCGCTTCTTCCGCAAGGTGCAGCACCCCGTGATGACCGACGTCACGATCGAGTACGGCGACGGCATCCGCGACGTCTACCCGCGCACGCTGCCGGACCTGTTCGCCGGCTCGCAGATCGACGTCATGGGCCGCTACGTGACCGGCGGCGACCGCACCATCCGCCTGCGCGGCAAGGTCGGCAACCGCGAGGTCGTACACGAGTTCCAGGCCACGCTACGTCAGGGCGAGGATGCCGGCTACCTGCCGCGCCTTTGGGCCCAGCGCAAGATCGGTTACCTGCTGGACCAGATCCGCCTGCACGGCGCCGACCGTGAGCTCGTGGACGAGGTCGTGCGTCTGGCCACGCGCTACGCCATCGTCACGCCCTACACGGCGGGCTTGGTCGTCGAGGAGAGCGAGCTCTCGCGTCTCCCGCCGAACGCCCGTGCCCGGCGCGCCGAGGGCCGTGACCTGGGTGGCTTGGTCCCCGGCACCGGTGGTCGTGCGATGGGGGCGGCCGGCGGGCCGCCTGCACCGTCGGGCCCGGCACCCGAGGAGAGCGTCCGCGACGCCTTCGACAGCGAGACGATCGAGCGCATGAAGGGCGCCACGTCCGAGGACGCGCCCGCGGACTTCGCGGCCGAAGATGGCCAGGCCCAGGGCGACGATGGTCGCTGGGACCGCGCCAAGAAGGTGGCCGAGTCCGTGAAGCGCGTCGACGACCGCATTTTCCACGAGGACGCCAACGGCCGCTGGGTCGACGCCACGTGGAAGCCCGAGCTCGAGCCGCGCAAGATCGAGGCCTTCTCCAAGGCCTACTTCGAGCTGCTCGAGAAGCACCCGACCGTGGCGCGCTATCTGGCGCTTGGCGAGAAGGTGCTCTTCGTCCACGAGGGCGTGGCCTACGAGATCACGGCGGCGCAGTAGCCGCCACGAAGGCCAGCTGCTTCCCCCCGGGGGGAAGCCCACCTGCGGGCGCCGCTCTCCCCGGGCGGCGCCCGTCTCGTACCATGCGCGCATGTCGCGTGCGGTCGCGCTCTTCGCCGTGGGCCTCGTCCTGTTCGTCGCGCGCCCGGCTCGCGCCGACGACGACCTGGCGCGCGAGGCGCGCCTCCTGGTGGATGGGGCCCTGCCGGCGCGGCGCGCCGCGATCGCTCGGCTCGAGGCCTGGCCCGAGCAGCCTGATGGCGCACGCGTCGAACGGCTGCTCGCCAGGGCGCTCGGGGACGAGGCAGGTCTCGTGCGCGGCGCGGCCGCGGCCGCCCTGGCGCGTCGCGGTGCGCGTCACCACATCGACGTCGTGCGCGAGGCCCTTGGCCAGGAGGTCGATCCCCTGGCGCTTGCCCCGCTGCTTCACGCGCTCGGGCTCCTGGGGCTGACCGGCGACGGGCCGCGCGTGAACCCGTACGTGCTGCACCCCGACCCCGCGGTGCGGCGTGCGGCCGTCCTGGCGCTCGGCGACCTGGGCGCGCCCGCGGCGGCCGACGTGGCGCGTCGCATGATCGTGGACCCCCGTGGCGAGGACCCGGGCGAGGGCGTGCGCGCAGCCGCGGCCCTCGTGCTCGGCCGCCGCGGCTCGGCCGAGGACGCCGCCTGGTTGATCCAGCGCGTAGGCGATCGCACCGTGGACCCGGCGCCCGGCTGGCTGTTGCGCAGCGCCTACGCACAAGCCATTGGTCGGCTCGGTGGCGAAGGGGCCACCGCCGCGCTCGTGAGCTTGCTGGGAGATCCCGACGCGCGTGTCGCCGTCACCGCGGCCACCGGGCTGGCCACGCTCGGCGCGCGCCAGGTGTTGCTCGGCGCGCTTGGACACGCCGAGCCCGCCGTGCGCGCCGCGGCGATCGGTGGCGTGCTGCAGGGACGGGTTCGCGACGGCTACCCCGTCCTCGCCAGCCTGGCCCGCCGGGATCCGAGTCGCGACGTACGCTGGGCCGCGACGAGTGCCCTCTGGAAGCTCGAGATGCGCGAGGCCGACGCGTACGTGATCGAGGGGCTCGGCGCTTCCGATCCGGGCGTCGTCTTGGCAGCGCACCACCTGCTCGTGGAGCGCTTGGGCCAGGACCACCAGCTCGACGTGGAGGGATGGAAGGCGGCCCTGGCCCGTTGGTGGCAGCGGCGGTGAGCTTCCCGCGTACCGCGCACGCGCTTGCCGCGGCGCTCGAGGCCGCCGGGCTGGCCCCCGACCGGCGTCACGGACAGTGCTTCCTCACGGACGCGCAGGCCGTGGACGCGATCGTCCGGGACGCGGCCGTCACCGCGGTCGACCACGTGGTCGAGGTGGGGACGGGGCCCGGTCTGTTGACGCACGCCCTGGCGGGAACGGGCGCGCACGTGACGACGTTCGACATCGATGCCCGGCTGCAGCGCTTTGCCCGCGACGTCGAGGCGTGGCCGGCCACGGTGACCTTCGTGGAAGGCGACGTGCTGGCCGCCAAGCACCAGCTGTCGCCGGCCTTCGCGGCCGCGCTCGAGCGAGAGCCCGCGCCCGAGGGTCGACGTCTCCTGGTGAGCAACCTGCCCTACAACGTGGCCACGCCGATCTTGCTGGGCGTGTTCGGCATGGCGCGCCCCCCGCAGCAGATCACCGTGATGGTCCAACGCGAGGTCGCCGAGAAGCTGCTGGCGCCGCCCGGCCACGCGGCCCATGGCGCGCCGTCGGTGCTCGTGGGTCTGGCCGCCACGGGGCGCATCCTGCGCCGCTTCCCACCGCAGGTGTTCTGGCCGCGCCCGCGCGTGGACAGTGCCCTGCTGCGTCTGGACCCGATCGCCCCGTCGCCGTACCGATCCGGCGAGGCGGATGCGTTCGGTCGTTTCGTGACCGGGTTGTTCACGCAGCGGCGCAAGGTGCTCCGAACCGCCGCTGCCCACGCGCTCGGTGCCACGCCCGCCGAGGCCGAGGCCGCCGCCGTCGCCGTCGGCGTGGATCCCACGACGCGCGCCCAAGACGTCGCGGCCTCCGACCTGTTGGCGCTCTGGCGGTTTGCGGGGGGAGCGCGGGGGTAGGATCCGACCCCCCTGCTGCCGACGCGGGTCGCAGGGCGAGGAGCCTCACGCGTGGCCGCGATTCCCGACGAGATCATCCAGCGTGTGCGCGACGCCCACGACATCGTCGAGGTCGTCAGCCGCAGCTTGGAGCTCAAGCGGGCCGGCAGTGCCTGGAAGGCGTGTTGTCCGTTCCACGAGGAGAAGACGCCCTCGTTCCAGGTCAATCCGCGCCTGCAGATCTTCAAGTGCTTCGGCTGCGGCAAGGGCGGCAACGTCTTCCACTGGCTCATGGAAGCGCGGGGGATGACCTTTCCCGAGGCCGTTCGCCAGCTGGCCGAGGAGCGCTCCATCGACGTGCCGACCGTGCGCGGCGCGGACCCCGCCGCTTCCCGCGACCAGCGGCTGCGCCTCAGGGATGCGCTGGAGGCGGCCCTGGCGTGGTTCCGGCGCGTGCTCGAAGCCCCCATCGGCGCCGAGGCCCGCTCGTACCTCGAGCGCCGCGGGTACGACGTCGAACGCCAGCGCGAGCTGGAGCTGGGCTTTGCCCCACCCGCCTGGGACGGGCTGGTCCAGGCCCTGGCGCGCCGCGGCGCCACGGGCGAGCTGCTGGAGGAGGCCGGGCTCGCGCGCCGCCGGGATCGCGGCGGCTGGTACGACGCGTTCCGCCACCGCGTGATGTTCCCGGTGCGCGATGCGCAGGGTCGTCTCGTGACCTTCGCCGGCCGCACGCTCGATCCCGACGAGCCGGCCAAGTACGTCAACGGGGCCGAGACCGCGTTGTTCCGCAAGTCCGACGTGCTGTACGCGCTCGATCGTGCCGCCGCCGGCATCCGACGGCGCGGCGAGGCCCTGGTCATGGAGGGCTACACGGACGTGCTCATGGCCCACGTGCACGGCTTCGACCATGCGGTCGCGGGCATGGGCACGGCGTTCACCGAGGCGCAGGCGCGCTTGCTCGGGCGCTTCACGGAGCGGGCCGTGCTGCTCTACGACGGCGACCCGGCGGGCCAGGCGGCGTCGGAGCGCACGCTCGAGATCCTGCTGCCTGCTGGCTTCGACGTGCGCGTGGCCGTCCTGCCGGTCGGGCGCGACGTCGACGAGATCCTGCTCGAAGAGGGCCCGGAGGCCCTGGAGTCGTTGCTCGGCGGAGCGCGGGACTGGTTCACCCACCGCCTCGAGCGCGAGCGGCAGCGCCACGATCTGTCGAGCGCCCGCGGGCGCAGCGATGCCGCGCAGTCGCTGCTGGGCACCATCACCAAGGTGCGCAGCGAGATCGAGCGGGAGCTGCGGCTGAAGGAGCTGGCCGAGGAGCTCGGCGGTGACCTCGGCGGCATGGATGTCGAGGCCACGCTCCGCAAGCTCGCTGCCAAGCAGGCGGCTCGCCCCGCGGGTCCGCGCCCCGGGCCGCCGCGGCCCGTCCGCCCCGCCGGCGAGGCGGCGCTGCTCCACGATCGGCAGTCGCAGGTCGGCTACCTCGCGGGGGCCCTGTCCGACGCGGAGCTGGCCGAGGCGATCCTCAGGGCCGTCGGTCCCGAGGAGTTCGCCGACGCCGTGCTGCGCCGCCTCTACGAGGCGCTCCTGGACCTCCACGAGGCGGGCCGGCCGCTGCTCCGGGAGTCCCTGGCGGCGTACCTGGCGCAGGACGCCGAGGGCCTTTCCGAGCTGGCCGCGCTGCCCGAGGACCCCACCCTCGGCGAGCGGGTACGCTCGCAGATTGCCTTCCTCGAGCAGCGTCGGCTCACACGCGAGCGGGAGGCGTTCCTCCGGGCCCAGATGGCGGCAGCCGCCGCCGGCGAGCCGACCCGGGGTCGCCCATCCGCCGCCGAGCCCCGATCCCCGGGCTCGGTGCGCCCAAGCCGCTCGGGCACGGGCAGCGCGGAACCCGCGTGGGCAGGTGGGCGTTGGCTACCCCCTGGGGGGGCGTCGGACGCCCCGCGCGGGGGCCGGGCCGACGCGGGCGTTTCCCGCCGTGGGGGAGGTCCTCGCGACGACGACCTCGCGTCTCCTTCCGAGATCCCCGTCTGCGACGAGTACGACCCGGCCTTCGACCTACCGGTCCTGGACGGACCGCCCGCCGACGGCCGTGGTGGAGACGATGCACTGACACCCGAAGCACTGCCGCCGGCAGCACCGCCGCCGGGCGCGCGGCCACCCGACACGCAACCTGGCTGACGCCTCGACGCGGACCTCTCTGGTGGAAGGGGTCCCCCGGGGCCGTCCTCCCCGATGATGCCCCCCCCTCGGAGCACGAAGCATGACGAGACGCGTGGACCCCTTCGTTCCGCCCAGCCCGCTCGACGAGACCGAGCCGGAGATCCTCGAGCTGGTCGAGACGGGGAAGAAGCGCGGCTACCTCACCTACGAGGAGCTCAACACCGCCGAGCCGGAGCAGGCGCCGTGCCCCGCCATGATGGACCGCATCCTGCAGACGCTCGATCTGCAGAGGATCGAGGTCATCGACGGCGGGGACGCGGTCCGTCGCGAGCGCGAGGCGGCGCTGGCCCGTGGTGAGCTGCCGCCCGAGGACCCGCCGCCGACCCGTCGCGGCAAGGGCGGTGCCACCGAGAGCGCGCTCGACCTGCCGATCACCACCGAGAAGATCGACGACCCCGTCCGCATGTACCTCACGCAGATGGGCGAGATCCCGCTGCTGACGCGCGACGAGGAGATCAGCCTCTCCAAGAAGATCGAGATCACCCGCAAGCGCTACCGCCACAAGGTGCTGGAGAGCGGTGCGGGCATCGCGTCGGCGATCGGCATCCTGCAGCAGGTCGCGCGCGGTGACTTGGCGTTCGATCGCACGCTGCGCATCGGCACGGCGGACCCGGTCGACAAGGATGACCTCCAGCGGCGCATGCCGTTCAACCTGCGCACCCTGGAAAAGCTGCTCGCCGACTTGCGCGAGGACATGGCCACGCTGGTCTACGGCAACCCGAGCGAGCGCACGGCCACGCACCTCCAGACGCGCATCCGAACGCGCCGCCTGAAGTGCCTCAAGCTGCTCGAAGAGGTCGCGATCCAGACCAAGAAGATCCGCCCGATCCACGAGGAGAGCTACGAGCTCGCCGAGGAGATCGGGGACTTGCGCCGTCGCGTGCGCGACCTCAAGCGTCGCCGGGGCGAGCCCTCCGAGATCGAGGAGTGCGAGGAGCGCCTCAAGGACATCGAGGTCCACGTCCTGGAAGATGCGGACACGTTCGTCCAGCGGGGCGCCGAGATCCGCCACCGCTTCGCCGAGTACGAAGAGGCCAAGCGCAAGCTCTCCAGCGGCAACCTGCGCCTCGTGGTCTCCATCGCGAAGAAGTACCGCAATCGCGGGTTGACCTTCCTGGACCTCATCCAGGAGGGCAACACCGGCCTGATGAAGGCCGTCGAGAAGTACGAGTACCGCCGCGGCTACAAGTTCAGCACGTACGCCACGTGGTGGATCCGCCAGGCCATCACCCGCTCCATCGCCGACCAGGCTCGCACCATCCGCATCCCGGTGCACATGATCGAGACGATGAGCAAGATCCGCAACGTCACGAAGAAGCTGCTGCAGCGCCTGGGCCGCGAGCCCACGATCGACGAGATCGCGCAGGCCAGCGGCATCAGCGTCGACGAGACCAAGCGGGTGATGAAGATCAGCAAGCACCCGATCAGCTTGGATCGCCCGATCGGCGACAGCGAAGACAGCTACTTCGGTGACTTCATCGAGGACGAGCAGGCCGAGAGCCCGGTCAACGCCGCCACGCACGAGATGCTCAAGGACAAGATCGACCAGGTCTTGCAGACGCTCACCTTCCGCGAGCGCGAGATCATCAAGCTGCGCTACGGCATCGGCGACGGCTACACGTACACGCTCGAAGAGGTGGGCAAGATCTTCAAGGTCACACGCGAACGCGTGCGCCAGATCGAGGCAAAGGCCGTGCGAAAGCTCCAGCACCCGGTTCGAGCCCGCAAGCTCGAGGGGTTCCTCGAGCAGTGAGCACCGCGGCGAGCCCCGCCCGGTTGCTCGCCCCCCGAACCGCACCGCCCCCGCTCCGCGCCGTCCACTCGGACGGCGCGGTTTCGTTTTGCCCACTGTCGTCCCCGCAGGAGCCTTCTTGGCGATGACCACCACCACCGACGAGCTGATCCAGCGCCTTCTGGCCTTGAACGCCGTGGACCTGCGCATCCGCGAGCTGGGCGAGCGTCTGGATCGCGCGCCCGCGGCCGTCTCCGAGCGTGAGGAAGCCGCCAAGGCCCTTGACGAGGAGGCCGCGCAGGTCCGGCAGAAGCTGGCGCTCCTGCGTGCCCAACGCCGCATGCGCGAGAACGAGATCCGGGGGCTGGACGCCAAGCTCGAGCGGCTGAAGTCGCAGTCCTCCTCGGTGCGCACCAACAAGGAGTTCGTCGCCTTCCGCAGCGAGATCTCCAACACGCAGGCCGAGTCCGACCGCTTGCAGGGCGAAGTCCTCAAGATCCTCGAGGTGGAAGAGCAGGCCGATGCGCGCATCAAGCAGCTCGACGAGCAGCGCGACGCCGAGCGCGCCCGGGCCGCCAAGATGAAGGAGCAGACGCTCGAGCAGATGGGGGCCGTGCGTGCCGAGCGCGAGGCCCTGCAGAACGACCGCAAGAAGAAGGTCGAGGACCTGCCCAAGGAGGCCCTCCAGCTCTACGACCGCTGCCGCGTAGCCCGCGGCTCCGGCATGGCGCACCTGGAGGGCGAGTACTGCGGTGGCTGCGGCGCTCTCGTCACCCGCAACGACGTCTACGCCGTCCAGAACCGCTCCCGCCTCGTCCCTTGCAAGGCCTGCAACCGCCTCCTCTACCTCTGACGGCTCGCCGGATGCTCGGTGGGACCGTCGCGCTGTCGTCCTTGCGTGGGAAGACCACGCGGCGTCCTCCATCGCTTGGTCGCACCTTCGCCCCGGCGACCCGTCACGACTACGTGCGCGCGCGTCTGGGATACCCGCGGGGGCGTTCTGAACCCCGTGAGGGGTGGAGGGGGGACCGTGAGGGGTGCAGGGGGGGTACGGAGTAGCCCCCCTGCTGCGCAGGCGAAGCCGGAGCACCGAGTCCGCGCGTTAGCGCGGAACGAGCGTGGAGCGACCAGAGACCGAAGTGCGACGTTCGCTCGCCGGCGTACCGCGACCCCTGCGTGTCAGGCACCTTGCCCACGTTGCCGCTGCGCGGCGCCGCGGCAAGGGTCCTGACACATCCGGGTTCGCACCCCTCCCCCGCGCCTTCACGCCTGTCAGCTGCGATCGCCGGCGGGAGCAGGCAGCCTTCGCCACACATCGGGTCGTCAGGGCACCGTGAGGGGTGCAGGGGGGGTACGGAATAGCCCCCCTGCTGCGCAGGCGAAGCCGGAGCACCGAGTCCGCGCGGGAGCGCGGAACGAGCGTGGGGCGACCAGGCACCGAAGTGTGACGTTCGCTCGCCGGCGTACCGCGACCCCTGCGTGTCAGGCACCTTGCCCACGTTGCCGCTGCGCGGCGCCGCGGCAAGGGTCCTGACACATCCGGGTTCGCACCCCTCCCCCGCGCCTTCACGCCTGTCAGCTGCGATCGCCGGCGGGAGCAGGCAGCCTTCGCCACACATCGGGTCGTCAGGGCGAAGGCGCCAGCAAGCCATCCGCGACGACTCGTAGCCGAGCTACTCGAGGAGCGGATGGCGCCGCTGCCGCCGAGCACTCGGCGAGCCGCCCCTACGCACCCCAGGCCACGCACGACTCCAACAAAGGTGCGACGACCGGGCCTATAAGCCGGGTCCTGTCGAGGACGATCATCGATCTGGGACCGCCGTTGCCGGCGGCCTCGAACGGCCTACCCGGGAGTGCTGACGGCGCGGGCCGCGCCGTGCGCCGAAGCGCTCCTCCTCTACATGGCCTTCCTCCGGGAGCGGCATGCCTCGCCAGCGACGTCGCCGCCGCCGCGGTGGGCTCTTACCCCACCGTTTCACCCTTGCCTGTGCCCAACGGACCTGGTGGCCCGGGGCCATCGGCGGTGTGCTTTCTGTTGCCTTTCCGCGGACTCGCGCCCGGTGGGCGTTACCCACCTCCGTGCCCTGTGGAGCCCGGACTTTCCTCGACGCCTCGCACCCCGAAGGGCACGCACGCCGCGACCGTCCGGCCCGGTCGTCGCACCGAGACTCTACCGGACCTGGCGGCTCGCCTACCTACCCGGGACCCAGCGGGCGTCCTTCTTGTGGTCGTTCCACCAGCGGCGCCACTCGAGCGGGCGCGTCAGCTGTTGGCTGGTCAGGGCCTGCAGCGTGGCGAGGAGCGTCTTGCCGTAGATGTCCCAGCGCTTGGTCATGACCTGCTTCTGGATGCGATCCTCGGGGCGGATCGAGGTCATCAAGGTGTACGTCGTCTCGTAGAGGTCCACGAGACGACGAACGGGCTCGCGGCGCTGCTGGATGGGCGCGCCGGCGTGCACGGACAACGCACGCGCCGCCTCGTCGACGACCTCGGCGGGCTCGTCGCTGCGGATGAGCTGGGCCAGACGCTCGATGGACTTGGGGCTGGCGATCACCGCATAGGCGTGCGCGATCCGGCGGCGGAGGTCGGCGTCGCGGCGGAGGTCCTTCTCCTCCAGCAGGTCGTCGAGCGTGGGGAGGAGCTTTTCGTGGTGCTCGCGCTCGGCCAGCGCAAAGGCCCGGTCGCGGACGACGGCATCCGTGTCCCACACGGCCTCGAGGGCGGCGCGGCCTGCCTCCCAGCCCCCCAGCGCCTCCAGCGCCGTCAGGTAGCCGAGGACCTCGTCGCGCTTGCGCTCGGCCCAAGGGCTCTTCACGATCCGGCGGATCTTGCTGCGGAGGCTGGACACGGTGTGGACGCGGCCTTCCTCCTGCGGGTCGCGCGCGTCTTCGGGGCCCGAGGCACCGTCTTCGGCCGCTGCCGCGGGGGACCACCAACACGTGGCGAGGAGCAGCGCGAGCATGACCCAGCGCCTGCGGCGGGCCGCAGGGAGGGGCACTCCGTGCAAGGACCGGCCTCGGGGCGTCCAGGGGTTCGTGCGGGGAGGTCGGATTCGACGCATGCGCGCTCCTCTGCGATCCTAACGCCCCCGCGGGCGCGGAGGTTGCCCCCCGTCCGGCACCGCGGGTTCCCAGGCGCCCCGTGGGCGAGAGGACGAAGGCCCCGTGACAACGCCGCCCGCCGCCGACCCGCTCCTGGCCTTCCGGGGACGCTTCCCCACGCTTCAGCACTGCACGTACCTGATCTCGAACTCGCTGGGCGCCATGCCAGCCGCCACGGGGGATGCCCTCACCGAGTACGCCCGCACGTGGCAGGACCGGGGCGTGCGGGCCTGGGCCGAGACGTGGTGGATGCTGGCCGGCGAGGTCGGCGACACGATCGGGAAGCTGTTCCACGCCCCGCCCGGCACCGTGTCCATGCACCCCAACGTGACGCTGGCCGAGGCGGTCGTGATCTCGTGCTTCGACTGGTCCGGACCGCGCAACAACGTCGTCTACACGGACATGAACTTCCCCTCCGTGCAGTACCTCTACGACGGCTACGCACGCTCGCTCGGGGCGCAGATCGACGTCGTGCGTTCGCCCGACGGGATCGGCGTGCCGACGCAAGCCCTGCTCGAGCGCATTGACGAGCGCACGTTGCTGGTGCCGATCAGCCACGTCCTCTTCCGCAGCGCCTACATCCAGGACGCGCAAGCCATCTGCGACCGGGCCCGCGAGGTGGGGGCCCACGTGGTGCTCGACGCCTACCAGTCGATCGGTGTCGTGCCCACCGACGTCTCGCGACTGGGCTGCTCCTTCCTGATCGGCGGCGTGCTCAAGTGGCTTTGCGGCGGGCCGGGCGGCGTGTTCCTCTACGTGCGCCCGGACCTGCTCGACCGCCTCGAGCCCAAGATCACCGGCTGGATGGCGCACGAGTCGCCCTTCTCCTTCGAGCCGCCCCCGCAGCGCTTCACGCGTGGAGCCTACCGCTTCCAGAACGGCACGCCGAACGTGCCCGGGCTCTACGCGGCGCGCGAGGGCCCCAAGATCCTGCTGGAAGCGGGGCTCGACACCGTGCGCGCCAAGAGCATGCGCCAGACGGCGCGCCTCTACGACGCAGCCACGGCACGCGGCTGGACGGTCAATGCCCCGGCCGATCCCGCACGGCGAGGTGGCACGGTGGCCGTGGACGTTCCCCACGCGGCGGCCGTCAAGCTGGAGCTGCTCGAGCGCGAGATCATCGTGGACTACCGGCCCGGCGCCGGCATCCGCATCTCGCCGCACTTCTACAACACCGATGCGGAGTGCGACCTGTGCATCGACGCGATCGAGGACATCCTGGCGTCCGGCGCCTGGCAGCGCCACGAGGCCGCGCGTCCCACGGTCACGTAGAGTCACCGCAGGAGGAGAGGTCGTCCATGAGCTCGCCGCCTTCGCCGCAGCCGTTCCAAGCCTCACGGCGGATCCACGACATCAGCCGTCCGCTGCGGGCAGGGATCGACGTCTGGCCGGGCGACACGGCCTTCGACTTCGGGTTCGTGGCCCGCATCCGCGACGGCAGCAGCGTCAACGTGGGGCGCATCGAGATGAGCGTGCACACGGGGGCGCACGTCGACGCGCCTCTGCACTTCCAGGACGACGCGGCGGACGTGGCCTCGGTACCCATCGAGCGCTATCTGGGGCCGTGCGTCGTGGCGGACGCCCGGCCCGATGCGCGGGGCGTCCTCCCCGAGCACCTGCCCGCCTCGCTCGATGCCGACGCGCGCGCCACGCGCCGCGTCCTGCTACGCACCTACGGCGAGCGGCCGGCGGCCTTCGACGAGCACATGGCCCACGCCACCCCCGAGCTGGCCGCGTGGCTCGAGGAGCGTGGCGTCGTCTTGCTCGGCGTGGACACGGACAGCATGGATGCGTTCGAGTCCAAGGAGCTTCCCGCGCACCGCCGCTTGGCCCAGGCCGGCATCTCCATCCTGGAGGGCATCGACCTCTCGGCCGTGCCAGCGGGGATCTACGACCTCGTGGCGTTGCCGCTGCGCATCGAGGGCGCCGACGGGAGCCCCGTCCGCGCCGTGCTCGTCGAGCGAACGTCCTGACGCCTTCGGAGAACCGCGATGACCACGACCGCCCCGCACCCCGACGCCCAGGCCCTGCTGCGCGACCTGGCGCTGCTCCTGCCCGACATCGATGCCATCGACCCGGCCGACGGCATGGCGGCCGCGGCCGAGCTCGAGCGGCGCCAGCCCTTCGACGGCGAGCTCGTCCGGGGCATCCGCGCGCGCTGCGAGAAGGGCCTCGAGGCGGGCTGGCTGGCGCCGCGCGCCGCGGGCCCCAAGGTCAGGTTCGGTCGGCTCGACAAGGACCTCGGCGGCTACGCCATCGACTGCGTGTGGATGGACAACGGGGCCGGCATGGGCCATACGCACACGAAGGGCGAGATCAACATGTGCTTTGCCTGGGGCGGCGAGCCGCGCTTCGACGGCCACCCCCCCGGCTGGGTCGTGTTCCCCCCGGGCTCGCACCACGTGCCCACGGTCACCGGCGGCACCATGCTCTTCCTCTACTTCACCCCCGAGGGCGCCGTCGTCTGGGACAAGTCCTAGCCGGGCGCCTGGGGTGCGAACCCGTGCTGCCAAGCGGCGCCGCGGCGATGCGGGCGCAGGGCCTGGCCCCCGCGCATGAGGGCGCTCCGCCGTCGGACATGCGCCGTACCCTGCCGCGGTGATCGCGCCGACCGACTCGCCTGACGCACGCCTCGTGGCGGCACGCACGGTGCTGCGCGACGTGTTCGGGCACGAGGCGTTTCGCGAGGGCCAAGAGGCCGTCGTGGGGGCCGTGCTCGAGGGCCGCGACGTGCTCTGCGTGATGCCCACGGGCGCCGGCAAGAGCCTCTGCTACCAGCTGCCTGCGCTCGTGCGCGGGGGTCTCACCTTGGTCGTGAGCCCCCTGATCGCCCTGATGGACGACCAGGTGTCGAGTCTGAAGGGCCGGGGTGTCGCCGCCGCGGCCATCCATAGCGCGATCGACCCCGTCAGCCAGGAAGCGGCCTTGACCGCTGCGGCGCGCGGCGAGCTGCGGCTGCTCTACGTGGCGCCCGAGCGGTTCCGCAGCGCGCGCTTCCGGGAGGCACTCGTCGCCATCGACCTCGATCTCGTCGCCGTCGACGAGGCGCACTGCATCAGCCAGTGGGGTCACGACTTCCGACCCGACTACCGGCGGCTTGGCGAATCGCTCGAGAGCCTGCGCCATCCGCAGGTCCTCGCCCTCACCGCGACCGCTACGCCGGACGTCCAGGACGATGTCGTCGCGCAGCTGGGCTTGCGCGATCCGGCACGCTTCGTGCGCGGCATCGTGCGTGACAACCTCGCGTTCGAGGTTCGCCACGCCCGCACGATGGACGCCAAGGACGACCACGTGCTCGAGCTTGTCAAGGCCGAGCCGGGTGCCACGCTCATCTACGCCGCGACGCGACGTCACGTGGATGCACTGCACGGCCTCCTGCAGCACCAGGGACTGCCCGCGCTGCGCTACCACGCGGGCCTCGCCGACGACGTGCGCGCCGACGTGCAGCGCAAGTTCCTGGAGCAGGGCGCACCGCTGCTGATCGCCACCAACGCGTTCGGCATGGGCGTGGATCGGCCCGACATCCGCCAGGTCATCCACTACGACATGCCGCGCGCCGTCGAGGCGTACGTGCAGGAGAGCGGTCGCGCGGGGCGCGACGGCGCGCCCGCACGCTGCGTGCTCCTCTACCGCGCCGCCGACCTCCATGTGCAGCGCTTCTTCATCGAGGCGGCCCATCCCTCGCGCGAGATCATCGAGGACGTGTGGCGCGTCTTGGTGGAGGAAGGGGAGCGACGCGTCGAGCTGACCTCCGAGGCGATCGCCGAGCGGTTGCGAGTCAAGGCCGCCGCCCAGGCCGTGGGCGCGGCGCTCGCCGTGCTCGATCGCGCCGAAGTCGTGCGCCGCCGGGCCCGCGGCGAGGGGCGGGCCCGCGTCACGGTCCTGCCGGCGCCCGGCGACCTGTTCGCCGTCCAACAGCTGCCCCCGGGCCTCGGGCGCCTGCTGGCGGCGCTGGTGGAGCGCCACGGCGTCGACCAGGAAGTCGCGCTCGACCTGGACGCGTTCGCCGAGAAGCGCGGTGTGACCGAGGAAACCGTGCGGCGCGGCTTGGCCCGGCTGCACCAGCTCGGCCGCGTCGTGTACGTGCCGCCGTTCCGCGGCCGGGCCACCGAAGTCCGGGGCGGCGAGGATGCGCTCGCCCACGTCGACTTCCGTGCGCTCGACGAGCGCCGCCAGCACGAGGAAGCGCGCCTCGACGAGATGGTCGGCTACGCGCACGCGCGCGGCTGCCGCGTCCTCCACCTGCTGGCCTGCTTCCGCGCCGAGGGCGAGCAGCGCTGCGGCCGCTGCGATCGGTGCGTCGGGGCCCGCGGCGCCGCCGGCGGTGGTGGCGACGCGTTCGACCTGGCCAACCCGCGGGCGGCGACCACCGTGCGCACCGTGCTCCAAGCCGTCCGCGCCTTCGATGCCCGGTATGGCTTCCGCAAGCTCGCAGGCCATCTGGCCGGCTCGGACGCGGCCGGGGTGGGGGACGGCCCGCTGGCCCACGGGCCCACCCGCGGTGCGCTCGCGGCCCTCGGGGTCAAGGGCGCCGAACGTTGGCTGCAGGCCTGCCAGGACGCGGGCTTCTTGCGCTTGGTCCCCCGGCGCATTGGCGGTGGGCAGCGCACGGTGCATCTCGTGGCGATCGGTCCGCGGGGCCTCAGGGTGCTGAAGGGAGAGCCGCCGGGCCACGCCGGGGCTTGAGGGACGACGATCCTCGGGGGCCGCAAGGCTCTTGAACCCCCGCGAAGCCTTGACCGGTCGGGGCGCCCCCCTAGGATCGGCGCCCCCGGCGGGGCGACCTGCCGGGGCACGGAGCCCGTTCTCCGGGGTCTGTCGTTCGCGGGGCCGCAAGGCACGCGAGCCGGCGGAACGCCCGCAGACCGTCTTCCGCGTTCCCACGGGGAACCGGGCGGCCGGTCCGGGGCCGCAGCCGCGACCCCGGGAGGGGCTCGCGGCGGCACGCCCTGAGGAGTAGTTCAGCTGGTAGAACGCCTGACTCTGGATCAGGAAGTCGAAGGTTCGAGTCCTTCCTCCTCAGCCACGCCGCTTCGCACATCTCACGGGACCGGCCCCTTCGTCTAGCGGTCCAGGACACGGCCCTCTCAAGGCTGAAACACGGGTTCAAATCCCGTAGGGGTCACCATCGCCGCCCGTGCGTTGCCGCTTGCCCTCGAGGCAGGCGTCGCCCCACGCCACGCTCGCACCGACCTCGCCGCGCCCTCGCTCAAGTGCGCCCCGCGTGCGGACGACTTCACGCTTCGGTGGCCGCGCGACGAAGCTGCGCGCCGCCCGTGGTTGGAGCCCGTTCGCATGCACGGTCGACTGCGCCTGCCTCCCGCGACGTATGCCTTGGTCGATGGGGGTGCGCGGGTCCTGGCCCTGCTGGCCATGCTCCACGCCGGTGCGGCGGCTCTCGGCGTCGGCTACGACCCCCGCTGGCTGGCCGCCCGCTCGGGCCCCGTGGGCTGGAAGGTGCTGATGGTCACCGGCGTGCTCTACGCCCTGGCCATGTTCGTCGTCCGCCCGCGCGTGCGCGGCGGGATCGTGGCGGCCCGCGCCGCGGCCGTCGTGTTGGCCAGCCTGTGCCTCGTCGACGCCTTGGCGTCGCTGCGTGGGGGACACGGGGCCTCGGCCTCACCGGTGCCCCTGACCCTGCTGCTTGCGGCGTGGCTCTTCGCCTGGGTCCTGGCGCGCCGCGCACGGCCCGTGGTCCGCGACCCGGGCTCGCCCGACCGGCTTTGGCACAAGATGCTCGAGCGCGCGCACCCGTAGGGGTTGCGGCGCGGCCGACCGTGAGGGTCCGGAGTAGGCTCTCGGCCATGGTCCGTCCTGGGTTCTGCATCCGCCGCTGGCGCCCTGCGCTGGCCCTCTTCCTGGCCCTCGGGCTGACGGTTCCCGTCCCGCCTGCCCGCGCCGACGACGCGCCGGCCGTCGACGAACAGGCCCTCCTGGACGAGGCCTACGCCGATGCGCTGAAGACCGTCCTGAAGGTCGAGGAGGACCTGGTCAAGGCCGTCGAGAAGGTCCGCCAGTCGTCCGTGTCCGTGATCAGCTTCCGGGAGATCCCGCAGGGGCCGCGCAAGGGCGAGCTCGCGATGGCAGGCGTCGGCTCGGGCGTGCTCGTGGAGCAAGCGGGCAAGACGTGGGTGCTGACCAACGTGCACGTCGTCCAGAACAGCGATGCGCTGCAGATCGTCACCTTCGACGGCCAGCACCACGCCGTGAAGGTCCACGACGCGATTCCCACCTACGACATCGCGCTGCTCACGTGGATCGACCGCATGCCGCGCGGCCTGAAGGACGTCCGCGTCAAGGCCTCGGGCAGCGGCAGCCGGATCCGCGAAGGCACCTGGGTCATCGCGACCGGCAACCCGTTCTTCCTGGCCAACGACGGTCGCAGCGTCACCACGCTGGGCGTGGTCTCCGGCACGGGTCGTCTGCTCGATGGGCGGTTCAAGTACGTCAACGCGGTCCAGCACGACGCCGAGGTCAACCCGGGCAACAGCGGCGGTCCGGTGTGGACGCTCGAGGGCGAGCTCGTCGGTCTCAACGGCATGATCATGTCGATGCCCAGCTTCCCGGGTGCGCGGCCCACCAACACGGGGGCGTCGTTCGCGTTGCCGGCGGAGCAGCTGGACGCGTTCCTGCGCGAGCTGACCAGCAAGTCCGATGCCCGCAGCGGCTACCTCGGCATCGACGCCGACACGGACACCGACGACAAGGGCAAGTCTGCGGGCGCGAAGATCCGCGTGATCGCCCCCGACAGCCCCTGCGCCCAGGGCCGCGATGCCTTGCAGACCGGCGACGTCATCATCCGCTTCGGGTCCGGTAGCGGCACGCGCATCTACACCGCGACCGACCTGCAGCAGGCCCTCTCGCTCCTGCAGGCCGGCGACAAGGTGATCATCAAGTACCGCCGCGGCAGGGCGTTCTCCACCTGGAGGGGCGAGCTGGGGGTGGGGCGGTGAGCCGTACGCCCGGGCGGGCGACGCCTTGCGGGATCGCGTTCGGCCTCCTTGCCCTCGCCCTCCTCGTGCTTCCCGTCCCGGGGCCCGCCCGTGCCGGCCCCCTGGACCTGTTGGAAGGCGACTTCGAGAAGGCCATCAGCCGCATCACCCCGGCCACCGTCGAGTGCAAGCCCTTCGGGGTTCCGCCCGAGCAGGTGTTGGGCGGGAGCAGCGGCGTCGTCGTGGGCCGCAAGGGCCTCGTCTTCTCCGACGGCGACGTCGGCAGCTTCCGCAAGGGCAAGCAGGGCGAGAAGCCCGAGGTGGCGTGGTCCGACGATGTCGAGATCCGCGTCCCGGACCTGCGCGGCAAGGGGTTCCGCAGTTACCGCGCCACCGTGATCCACCGCAACCGCAAGCTAGACACGTCGCTGCTTCGCGTCGAGGACCCGCGGTCGACGGACTTCTCGAGCCCGCTGCTGCCGGGTCGCAGCGACGACCTGCGCGTGGGGGACTTCGCCTTTGCCGCGGGCAACGCGTTCGACTTGGGCAGCGAGGCACCGCCCACCTTGACGGCGGGCGTGGTGTCCGGACTGACGCCCAGGACGGGCACCTCGGCCTCGGGCCGCTGGGCGGTGTTCCACGTGAGCGCCGCCGTCAACCCGGGCATGAACGGCGGCCCCGTGTGCGACGCCGAGGGGCGTCTCGTGGGGACCATCAGCAGCTACGTCGGCCCCGGTGATCCCCATCAGTACCTGGGCAGGGTCGTGCCGATCGACGTGCTGCGCGCCGAGTACGCCGGCATGCCCGAGGGCAAGGAGATCTTCCCGGATCGCGAGGGACGCGGTGTGCGCACGCAGCACGCCGCGCGCATGGAGCTCGTCTTCCACGTGCTGGCCCGCCGGGCCGCCGCCCGGGGACTCGTCAGCATCGAGGTCACCCGCAAGGAGGGGACGTCGCTCGAGCGGGTGGAACCGACCGGTGGGCGCGCCGTGGCCACGGTGCCGGGCTGGAGCGCGGCCGTGTCCGGCATCCTGCTCCCGGACCGGCGCCACGTGGTGACGTGCCTCTACGACCTCGTGAACATCGCGGAGCTCATCGACCCGGGCGTCGAGGCGATCCTGCCCGAGACCGCCCGCCTGCAGGCGGGCTGGGACTCCATCACGGCGCTCCACGTGGTGCTGCCTGATGGCGCCGTGGCGCCGGCCAAACTCGTGGGCCGCAGCGAGCGGGACAACCTCGCGCTGCTCGCGCTCGAGCAGGAGGCGCCGCAGGACGCGGTCGTCGCCGAGCCCACGCCCGAGGACGACCTGGTCGCCGGCCGCTTCGTCGTGGCCGTGGGCTGCCCCTTCGGCCGTTCGCGGGGCCCGGACCCGTTGCTCACGATCGGCTTGATCAGCAAGCGGCATGCGTGGGGCTCGACGGACGCGTGGGCGGGGCACTTCCAGACCGACGCCGGCATCACGGACGGCAACGCCGGCGGTCTTGCCGTCGACCTGGAGGGGCGCTGGATCGGCATGCTGTCGCTCTGGTCGCCCCTCCGCCACGGGCGCAACAGCGGCATCGGGTTCATCCTGCCCGCGGCCCGGGTGCTCGACGTGGCCCAGGCCGTCTTGGCGGGACGCAAGCCGCCCTTCCTCGGCGTCAGCTGGGGCTACGACGCCGAGCGCAAGGGCATGCTCGTCAGCGAGATCGTGGCCGATGGGCCGTCGGCCAAGGCCGGCGTCCAGAAGGACGACGTCATCGTGCGCATCGCGGGCGAGGACGTGACCTCCCAAGAGGTCGCGTTCGGTGCCGTGCGTACGCGGTGGTCGGGCGACGTCGTCGAGCTGGGCGTGATCCGCGGCAAGAACAGCACGCCCATCCCCCTGGCCGTCACGCTCGGCGAGCGCCCGGCACGGTAGGTCGTCAGAGACGGACTTCGATGGTGTCGCGGTCCTCGGCGACGTGGATCGTGTCCACGAACCGCACGCGGCGCGGCGGCTCCAAGCCCATGACGATGCTGTGCGTGCGGACGCCGGCGCCGAACTGGGTGACGCCGCGCAGCAGCTCGCCGTCCGTGACGCCCGTGGCGGCAAAGACGAGGCGCTTGCCCGGCGCCAGCGTCTCGGCCGTGTGCAGCTGGTCGAAGTTCGCCACGCCCATCTTGGAGGCGCGCAGGCGGTCGCCGTCCTTGAACTCGACGAGTCGACCGTGCATCTCGCCGCCCAGGCAGCGGATTGCCGTGGCGGCGAGCACGCCCTCCGGCGCGCCGCCCACGCCCATGACGGCGTGGACGGCGGTTCCCGTGACGCACGCGCTGATGGCGGGCTGCAGGTCACCGTCGGTGATGAGATGGATGCGCGCGCCCGCCTTGCGGATCTGGGCGATCAGCTCTTCATGGCGCGGCCGCTCGAGCACCACGACGGTGACGTCGGCGACGTCGCGGTCGAGCGCATCGGCGATGCCCTTCAGGTTCTCCTCGACCGGTGCATCCAGGTCGATGCGGCCGCGGCAGCGCGGTCCGACGATCAGCTTCCTCATGTAGCAGTCGGGGGCGTTCAGCAGGCCGCCTTCCTCGCCCGCAGCCAGGACCGCCATTGCGCCATGCGCACCCGTGGCACACAGGTTGGTCCCTTCGAGCGGGTCCACCGCGATGTCCACCCGCGGGGACTGCTGCTGCCAGTGCCCGACCTCTTCGCCGATGTAGAGCATCGGCGCCTCGTCGCGCTCGCCTTCGCCGATCACGATCTTGCCCCGCATGGGCACGGCACTCATGGTCCGCCGCATGGCCTCCGTCGCGACACGGTCGCTCAGGTGGCGGTCGCCTTGGCCCGTCGTCCGGGCGGCGGCGATGGCGGCGGCCTCGACCACGCGCAGGAAGCGGCTGGCGATCTCGGTGGGCATGGAGCGTCCTCCCAGGGCGCGGCTCCCCCCGCGCGGCGCCGCCCCGAAGGCGACCAGCGGGAAGGTACGGCGTGGCGCAAGCCCTGCCACCTTGGCCCACCCCGCATGGGCGACCCGGCCGCCCGGGATCGGCTCGGCGCGCCCGCCGCGGCCGGGTATCCATCACCGGTTCCATCCCCACCAGGCGGGCAAGGCCGAGGGAGTCCCCTCCGCGCTAGCTTCCGGTGCGCTGCCGCGCGGACCGCACCTCTTGGGGGGTGACGGCCCGCGAGCCGCCCGCCGGAGTGCGCCGGAGTCCCTTGGCCGCGTCCGCCGACGCCCACCCCGCCGCACCCTCCGCGGCGACGGAGGTCCGATGAGCCGCTCCAAGTCCGCCCTCGAACGCGAGACGCTGGCCTATCACGAGTTCCCGCGCCCCGGCAAGCTGGAGGTCGTCCCCAGCAAGCCCGTCTCCACGCAGCACGACCTCTCGCTTGCGTACACGCCGGGCGTGGCCATCCCCTGCCTCAAGATCCAGGCCGAGCCCGGCACGGCGTACCGCTGGACCAACCGCGGCAACCTCGTGGCGGTGATCACGAACGGCACCGCGGTCCTGGGTCTGGGCAACATCGGCGCCTTGGCCGGCAAGCCCGTCATGGAGGGCAAGGGCGTCCTCTTCAAGAAGTTCGCGGGCATCGACGTGTTCGACATCGAAGTCGACGAGACGGACCCCGAGGCGTTCATCCAGACCGTCAAGCGCATCGCGCCCACCTTCGGCGGCATCAACCTCGAGGACATCAAGGCACCGGAGTGCTTCGAGATCGAGCGCCGGCTCAAGGACGAGCTCGACATCCCCGTCTTCCACGACGACCAGCACGGTACGGCGATCATCGCCTCGGCCGCGCTGCTCAACGCCTGCGAGCTGGCGCAGAAGCCGCTCGACGCCCTGAAGATCGTCGTCAGTGGCGCTGGCGCCGCGGGCATCGCGTGCATCGACATGTTCGTCGAGATGGGCGTCGACCGGAGCAAGGTCGTGTTCTGCGACAGTCGTGGCGTGGTCTACAAGGGCCGCACGGCGGGCATGAACGCCGAGAAGGAGCGCATCGCCGTCGATACGCCCCTGCGTACGCTCGGCGAGGCCATGGTCGGCGCCGACTTGTTCCTCGGCGTGTCCGGGCCGGACCTCGTGACCCAGGACATGGTCCGCGCCATGGCCCCGCGGCCCATCGTGATGGCCATGGCCAACCCCGACCCCGAGATCACGTACCCCGACGCCGTGGCGGCGCGCGACGACGTGCTGATGCTCACGGGTCGCTCGGACTACCCCAACCAGGTCAACAACGTCCTCTGCTTCCCCTTCATGTTCCGGGGCGCGCTGGATGTCCGCGCGCGCTCGATCACGCCCGGCATGAAGGTGGCGTGCGCCCGCGCCTTGGCGGCGTTGGCCAAGGAAGACGTGCCCGAGAGCGTGATGGAAGCCTATGGCGGCGAGCAGCTGCGCTTCGGCCCAACGTACCTGATCCCCAAGCCGTTCGACCACCGCGTGCTGCTCTGGGTGGCTCCGGCCGTCGCCGAAGCCGCGATCGCCGACGGCGTCGCCGCGATCACCGACTTCGACATCGAGACCTATCGCCTCTCGCTCGACCGCTACCTCGGCGGCGCCCGCCAGGTGATGGCCGCGGTCGAGGACCGCGCCCGGCGTACGCACGCCCGCGTGGCGTTCGCCGAGGCCGAGGAGGCCCGCTCGCTGCGCGCGGCGGTGCAGCTTCTCGAGCGCGGCATGGCCCAGCCCATCCTCGTGGGTTCACGCCGTCGCATCGAGGAGCAGGCCGCGACGCTCGGGCTCGACATCGAGGGTCTCGAGATCGTGGACCCGGACACCGACCCGCGACGTCCGGAGCTGGCCACCCGGTACCACGAGCTCAGGTGCCGGCGCGGGGTGAACGTCCGCGACGCGGCGCACCTCACCAAGAGCAGCAGGCGCTACGCGCTCCTGCTGCTCGACCGGGGGGACGTCGACGTGGCGCTCACGGGCGTCAACCGCTCGTACCCCGACTGCGTGCGCGATGCGTTCGAGATCATCGGGACGGCGGACGGCAAGCGGGCTGCGGCCGTCCACCTCATGGTGCTCAAGGACCGCACCCTGTTCTTCGCCGACACGTCGTTGCACGTGGACCCGAGCGAGCGCGAGCTGGCCGACATCGCAATGGCGGCGGCCGATACGGCGCGGCGGTTCGACATCGTGCCGCGCGTGGCCATGCTGTCGTTCAGCAACTTCGGCAGCGTGCCGCACCCGGCCTCGCGCAAGGTCGCGAAGGCCGTCAAGCTGATGCAGGCGGAGCGCCCGGACCTCCTCGTGGACGGCGAGATGCACGTGGACGTCGCGCTGGACCGCGCGCTCGGCAGTCGCTTGCATCCGCAGAGCCGCATCCAGGGCGATGCCAACGTGCTCGTCTTCCCCGATCTCGCCAGCGGCAACATCGGCTACAAGCTGGTGCAGCATCTGGCCGGCGCCGAGGCCATCGGCCCCATGCTCGTGGGCATGGCCAAGCCCGTCGTCGTGAGCTACCAGGCGGCCAGCGTGCAGACGCTCGTCAACCTCGCGACCGTCGCCCTGGCGGGGTTGGGACGGACGACGGCGACGTCGTAGCGCGCGAAGGCGCGCGGCCCGCGGCGGCGCCGCGCTGCGGCAAGGAGCCCGGCACCGCCGCCTACGGCGGATCGAGATCAGGCGGCAAGCGCCGCGCGATGCGCTGCGTGCGCGGGCACGGGCCATGGTCCTGGCGCAGGCGCAGCAGGCGGGCGGCCAGCTCGGGTCGTCCGACATCGAGGGCGAGGTCCGCGAGATCCAGCAGCGCCGAAGGCAACCGGTGCGTCTCGCCTTCACGGCTGGGCATGGCCCGTCGTACGGCCGCCGAGAGCAGCTCGAAGGCGTCGGCGCGGTCGCGCGGTGCCCCGACGCTGCCGAGTCCGAGCGAGACGTGCGCCGCCCGTTGGAGCCACGCGGCAAACGACCCGTCGTCGGCGGGCAGGTCCCTCGCCGCGGCCAGGGCATGCTCCGCCGCAGCGCGGGCCCAGCGCACACGCCGGACCTGTCGCGTTCGGTCCGTGGGCGCCGACGCAATCTCCTTCTCGGCGTCCTCCACCAGCCAACAGGCCACGAGGGCGTGGTGCTTGGCCGACGGGCGTACGAGCAGGTATGGCCCAGCGGCGCGCGCGTACGCGGGCAGACCTTCGGCGTTCGCCGGCGTCTTCTTGCCGCGCAGCAGCGTGACGGCGTTGAGGAACCCCTCGTCCAGGTAGGGGGCCTCGAAGCCGGCGCGCGCCGCGCGCGCCATCATGGCGATCGAGTCCTCGAGCCGATCCGCCTGCCGTAGGCACTCGGCGAGGTACGCGGCCGTGAGGGCGTCGGACGGATCGTCCGCGAGCGCACGCTCGAGCAGCGGGATGCCTTCCGCACCGCGGTTGGCCCGCAGGTAGCCCCAGCCGCGGCGCTGCAGCACGAGGGGGTGGTCCGCGCGCCCATCGGGCACCGTGCCCAGCCAGTCGGCGAAGGCTCCCTCGTCGGCGAAGTCCGCCGACGGACCGATCCGCTCCTGCAGCTTGTCGAGCGCACGCCCCACGTCCTCGGGGCGGTGGGCTTCGAGCAGCCTGCGGCGCAGGTCCGGTAGCGTCTCCTTGGCGTGGGCGACGGGTGCGAAGGCCAACGCCAGGGCGGCGGTCACCACGAGGCGCAACGCGGCGCTCATCGCGGGCCCTCCACGCGCACGGCCCGCTCGACCGCCTCGCGCCAGGCGTGCAGGCTGGTTCCCGGGTCCTCGCCCAGGAGGCCCACGGCCAGCTCGCGCACGTCGGGGCCCTCCACGGGATCCACGATGGCCGCAAGCAGCGCCTGCACGACGGGCTCCGGGTCGGTCGGGGTGCGGGAGCCCACCAGCGCCAGGGCCGCCCGCGCCCGCAGGAACAGCCACGGAGCCTTCGCAACGACGTCCTCGATGACCGCCTGCCTCGCGCGAACGGTCGCGTCCGGCATGCGCTCCAAGGCGTGCGCGAGGTCGAGGGGATCGTCGGCATCGAAGGCGGCGACATCCGCCGGCGCGTTCGTGGCAAGGCCCCCGATGCGCCGGGCCCGTGCGATGCGCGCGCGGCCCGCGTCGTCCAGCCCGGGCGCGTCTGCGAGCCCGCGCCTGTCACCCGCGAGCGCCAACGCCTCGATCGCGGCGGCGCGCGACTTGCCCTCCAAGCGCTCCAGCGGCGTCCGGTCCACGGGCAACGGGCCGGACCATGTCTCGAGCACGCGCGTACGCGTCTCCTCGTCGCTGCTGCGTGCAAGGGCGCGCGCGGCAGCGACCGCGCCGCGCTCCGGATCGACGTGCAGCAAGGCCTCGACCCACGCCAGGGTCACCTCGGGCTCGTCGTCCGGCGCGAACACCGCATCCAGCGACGCCCACTCCATCACCGCGGCCTGCGAGGGTCGGGCCGCGACCAGCTGGCGGACCAGCCGTGCCCGCTCGTTGGCATCGCGTACGTCGTCGAGCACGCCGAGGATGCCGCCCACCGCCAATCCGTCCGTGGAGAGCGCCCAGTCGCGCACGGCCGAAGCGCGCTCGGGCGCCTCGAGGGCCAGCAGCTGACGCACCTTGTCCTCGCGCTGCAGCGAGGCTTGGCTGTAGGCCACCGCAGGCGCGATCCGGGACAACCAGGCCTCCAGGAGTGCGGGGCCGACCTCCCCGGTGAAGTACGGCTTGCGGTAGGCGAGCGTGCCGTCGGGCTCGACGATCACGTGCTGCGGGCTGATCGCTTCCTCCACGTAGCGCTCGACCACGTGGCGAAACGCGGCTTGGCACGTGCTGCTGGGCGTGCCGGGGAAGCGTGCGTTGGTCCCGTCGGCCCGCATGTGGTCGCCGGGGCTGCACGCGAAGCACACGTAACCGCGCGTGGCATCGCCCCAGGCGCGGCTGCGGTAGAGCTGGAACGCGAGCTGGTTGTTGGCCGACTCCTCGTCCAGCGCGTTGATGGCGAACAGGATCGGCCGCCCCTCCCGTCGGGCCCGTTCGAGGCCCGCGACGAGGTCCGACTCCCAGCGGATGCCTGCGTCCTCGGCGCCCTCGGCGCCAGCCCGCGACGGGGGGGGCGATCCCAGGCCCACGAGCAGCGCGACGGCTGCCAGGGCCCAAGGGGGGATGCGGCCCGCGGCGCGTTGGCGGGGGGATGTCGACGGCATGGGCGGCTCCAGGCGAGGGCGCATCCTAGCGGGTGCGGGCGGCCTGCCAGGAAGGACAAACAACCTGCTTACAGGGGATCGCGAGCACCGGAACCTTCCGTTCTCGTGAAGTCGCGGTGACGATCAGCCGCTCCAATACGGAAGGTGTCGCCTCGGGTCGCAAGGCCCGTCGCGATGGGGGCAGGACTACCGCGGGGAGCGCGGTGGCCCTGCGCCGTGGGCACCGCCCCTGGGGGGGCAGTGCCGTGAACGGACAGGGGTGTCCGATCCGGAGGGCGCCACGCCGACCAGCTTCCCGGCAGGGCAGCGCGTCGGCGTTCGCGAAGCAGGTTGGGCCATCCGCGGTGGCGCGTCGCTTCGAGCGGCGGCACGCGCGGATTGCGGGAGCAGGGACGATGCGTACGTACGTGACCCTCGCGGTCCTCACGGCCGTCGGCGTGGCGGGGCTGGCCAGCAGTGGCTGTGCGGTCCGCCGCTCGACGAGCCCGCGCGCTGTGCAGGTTGCGGGTGTCCGGGGCATGCGCGCGGACTACCGCGCACCCGCCCCGGAGACGGTGCTGGGTGCCGTGGACGAGTCGCGCTGGATCGACGTGACCGGCCGCACCGCCAACGAACTTGCGACTCCGGGCATGGCCTCCGCGGTCGCGCCCGCGGTCGTGATGCCGGCTGCGGCCGTGGCGACGCCCGCCGTCGTCGCGCCGGCCGAGGGTGGTGACACGGACCTCGACCTGCTCGGTGCGCCACCCGCGCTGGCGCCCGTCCCGAGCGGCTCCACGAGCGAGGGCCTCGACATGGAGGCCCTGTGCCCCGGTGGCAAGTGCCTCGTGCCGCCGGTCCCGGGACAAGGCCCCGGCAGCAACATGTGCGTCGGCGGCAACTGTGCCGTCCCGCCGCCCCTTCCGCTCGAGAACGCCGACGCCTGAGCCGCGCCGCCGTGCGAACCGGCCCTCGCGCGCACGTTCGCGTGGGGCACGGACTTCGCGCGACGTGCGATCGTCGGACGATGCGGTCGTGGCCGGCTGGCTGTCCGGCCTCGACCTGCCGCACCTGCGTCGCAAGCTGCTGACCTGGTACGCGCGCCACCAGCGCGACCTACCGTGGCGCCGCACGCGGGACCCGTACGCGATCTGGGTCTCCGAGGTGATGCTGCAGCAGACGCGCGTGGAGACCGTGCGCGAGCGCTGGCCGCTGTTCCTCGCGCGCTTCCCCGACGTGGGATCGCTGGCCCGCGCGCGTGAGCAGAGCGTCCTCAAGGCCTGGGAGGGGCTCGGCTACTACCGCCGGGCGCGCGCACTTCGCGCCGCCGCGAGGGCGGTCGCCGCCGAGCACGGCGGTGCGCTGCCACGCACGTACGACGAGCTGCTCGCGCTACCGGGCTTCGGTCCCTACACGGCGGCTGCGGTCGCGAGCATCGCGCACGAGCGTCCGCACGCGGTCGTGGATGGCAACGTGGCGCGCGTCCTCGCGCGCCTCCTGGCGCTCGACGACGACCCGCGCACGAGCGCCGGGAAGCGCCGCTGGCAGCTGGTGGCCGATGCGCTGATGGCCCGGCGGCGGCCTGGTGACTGGAACCAGGCAGTGATGGAGCTCGGCGCCACGGTCTGCGTGCCGCGCACGCCGCGCTGCGACCTGTGCCCCTGGGGTCGCGTCTGCCGCGGGCGCCACATGGGCGACCCCGAGCGCTACCCGCGACGGGCCGCGCGGCGGGAGATCCCACACCACGACATCGCGGCCGGCCTGGTGTGGCGGAAGGGCGAGCTCCTGATCGCGCGCCGTCCCTCGGAAGGCCTGCTCGGCGGACTCTGGGAGTTCCCCGGCGGCAAGCGCCAACCCGGCGAGTCCCTGGAGGAAGCCGTCGTTCGCGAGCTCCGCGAGGAGACCGGACTCCGCGTGCGCGTCGAGGCCCCGTTCGTGTCGATCGACCATGCCTATTCCCACTTCCGGATCACGCTGCACCTCTTCCACTGCCGCGTGGTGGGGGGGCGGGCCGCGCCGAAGGCCAGCGAGGAGCTGCGCTGGATCGTGCCCAGCGATTTGGACCGGCACCCCTTCCCGCGCGCGAACCGCAAGGCCATCGACCAGCTGCTTGTCGAGGGCCCTCCGCGCTGGGCTGGCCAACGGGTGCCCCCCGGCGCGGTCGATCCACTACACTCCGGCGCCGACGCCTTGCGGCGCGCCCCAGGAGACGAGATGGCCGAGTCCCGCACCCTCGAGATCGACATTCCCGAAGGCGCCGACGTGCGGCGCCTGCTGGCGGCTGCGAAGGCCAAGGCCGCCGGTGTCGGCATCACGCTCGACGGCGATGCCGACCAGGGCCGCTTCGAAGGCATCGCCGCCGGCTCCTGGGCCGTGAGCGACGGCAAGCTGGTCGTGACCGTCGAGAAGAAGCCGGCCTTCGCGCCCTGGCCCATGGTGATGTCGCAGCTGGAGAAGGCGTTCCGCCAAGGAATCTGACTGCACGCAGGGAGCTGCACCCGTGCCTGCGAACGAGGCGACCGTCGCGCGGGGTCGCATGCCGACGTGCGGCGCCGCGCGCCAGCGATCCATGCAGCAGCCCGCGGCTACTTCCCCAACCGTTCGGCCTTGCGCTCCAGACGACGGATCTCGGCGTCGGCCTCGTCCTCGCGGGGCGGGCCGGCGCTGGCCTTGCCCTCGGCGCGAGCACGCTCCTCGGCCTCCGTGGCTACGTGGTCGGCCAAGATCTCGACGACGCGCGCGAGGATGGCGTTGGAGCGGAAGAGGTAGCGGAACGTGACGCCCATGCCGCCCCGGCGTAGGTCGTTGCGGACCTCCCGGGTCAGGTTGGCGAGCCGGCGCAGGGATTCGGGACTGGGCATTGCACCAGTCTAGCCCCCTGCCCCCCCGTAGGGCCGCGCACGGGCGAGCGCCCGGCGGGCCGCGGCGCGGGCCGCTCGGCCCCTCGGGTCGTCGTCGTTCGCAAGGCGCAGGAGGGCCTGCAGGACGACCGTGGAGGCGGAGCCCGTCGCCTCCACGACGCGCTCCACGGCCGTCGCGGCCCAGAAGCGCACGGGTACGACCCGGTCGTCCAGGGCCGCGGCGAGCGCATCGAGGTGCTCGTGCGCGTGCGCGCCGTGGCGACCCAAGGCGTCAAGCGACATGGAACGGACCATGGGATCCGGGTCGTCGGTCCCGCGCGCCAAGGCCGCAAGGACGTGGGCCGGCGGGTCGATCATGTGGCCGAACAGCTTGGCAGCGCGCGCCCGCACCACGGGGTCCTCGTGCTCGAGCGCGGTCAGCAGCTCGTCGACATCGCGGACGCCCTCAGCGTCCATCGTCGTCCACCGGGTCCGACGCCGCGGGTGCCGGCGCGGGCGGGCCGCGCAAGGCGCCCGGCATGGCAGCGCCCGCCGTGTCCGCCGCCTCGGCCTCCGCGCGTTCGTCGCCATGACGCTCGAGCCACGCCTCGGCCGCCTCGCGTGTCGCGGCCTGGGTCGACGTGCGCCAACGCTCGATGTCGGGCCGCAAGGCAACGCGAGCCGGACGCGCCAGTGTGTCGGCGCCCAAGATCGCCGCGAGAGCACGCTCGCCGTCCTCGCCCTGGAGGGCCGCCCGGAGCAACGGCTCGGCGGCGGCGCTGACCTCGGGGAACACACCCAGGGCCAGCAGGGCATCCGCATCGGGCGGGTCCGTGGCGCGAGCGATCTCCAACACGCGCTCGGCCCAGCCTTCCCTGTGGTCCGCGACCTCGACCGGCGTCCACCAGGCCTCACCGCGCTGGCGCGCGTGGTCGAGCAGGCTCGCCAGCGCGACGATGGCGCGCAGCTGCGCGCGCGGCGATCCGTGGACCAATACGGCGTCCAGAGCGGTCCGGATCGGCTCGTCCGTCTTGCGCCAAGATGCGAGCAGGCCGGGCAGCCGCTCGGCGAGCAGGCTGTCGGGCGCTGCGTGGAGCAGCCCGGCCAGCGGGAGCGCCTGATCCTCGGAGTCCTGTCCGAGCGCTGCGAGGAGCCATGCGACGACGGGCTCCTCCGCTTCCACGCGCAGCCGGTCCACGAGCGCCGAGCGCAGCGCGGGCGTCGCCAAGCCCATGGTGATCCGGGTCCCCGCGAGCTTGGCGGCCTCGGCACGTACGTCCATCGAGGGGTCCGCCAGGAAGCGGACCACCGTCGCCTCGGCGAGCGCATCCTCGCGTTGCGCTCCCGTGAGCATCGCCCGCCGGCGCACCAACGGCCGCTCATCCCGGGCGATGCGATCGATCACGCGCTGCGCCGCCTCGGGAGACTGCGCACCGAGCAGCTCGGCCGCGCGCGACGCGGCCATCACGTTGGTGCCTCCGAGGATCGCGGCCACACGTTCGAGGGCTGCGTCATCGAGCGTGAGGCCCGCCAGCACGCGCTGCGCTTCGACGCGCGCGACCTCGTCACGGCCGTCGAGCACGTCCAGCAGGGCCGAAACCCCTTCGGTGCCGATCGCACCGAGTCCCTGCGCCGCGTAGAACCGGCCGTCCAGCTTCTCGGGGGCCTGGACCTCGAAGGGCGTGCCGTCGGCGGGGGCCGGCTCGTCACGGAGCAGTCGGCGCCGCAGGGGAGCAATGCCCTCCTCACCGAGCGCGGCCAAGCCCATGGCCGCCTCGAGGCGCTCCTCGTGCGTGCCGCGATCAAGGCCTGCGACGAGGGCATCGACGTCCGGTCGCCCCTCGCCACAGGCGACCAGGAGAAGCAACGCGAGCGGGAGGATCACGATCGAGCGCATGGGGCCATCATCGTGCCCGGCCCGGGTACGGGGTCGAGCCAGGGCCCGGATGCACCGCGAGGAGGTTCCATGGGCGAGGCGCCTGAGGTCGTCACCGGAGGCCCGCGGCCGTCCGGGCCGTTGGCGGGCATCCGCGTCGTGGAGCTGGGGCAGATCCTGGCCGGGCCCCTGGCCACGGCGATCCTCGGCTGGCTGGGGGCCGAAGTCATCAAGGTCGAGGATCCCCGGCACGGAGATCCGATGCGCACGTGGCGCGTCCTCGACGACGGCACGTCGCTCTGGTGGCGCGGGGTGGCACGCGGCAAGCACCTCGTGGCCATCGACCTGCGGCAGCCCGAGGGCCAGGCCCTCGTGCGGCGCCTCGTGCTGCAGGCCGACGTGCTCGTGGAGAACTTCCGTCCGGGCACGCTCGAGAGCTGGGGCTTGGACCCGGAGGCCCTGCGACGCGAACGGCCGGGGTTGGTCGTGGCGCGCATCTCGGGTTACGGGCAGACCGGGCCCTACCGCGATCGGCGCGGGTTCGCGTCCGTGTGCGAGGCGTTCGGCGGTCTGCGGCACATCACGGGGGAACCCGGTCGCGTGCCCGTGCGCTCCAACGCCAGCCTCGGCGACAGCTTGGCCGCGTTCCAGACGGTGATCGGCGTGTTGGCGTCGCTGGTGCGCCGCGAGCGACAACCCGGGCATCGTGGCGATCTCGTGGACGTGGCCATCTACGAGGCGGTGCTCGGTGTGCTGGAGGGGGCGCTCACGGAGTGCGATCGCCTGGGGGTCGTGCGCGAGCCCTCCGGGACCACCATCACGGGCGTGGTGCCGACGGATGCGTACCCGACGGCCGACGGCCGTCGGATCGTCGTGGGGGCCAACGCCGATCCGGTGTTCCGGCGCCTCATGCGCGTCGCGGGCCGTGACGATCTCGCCGACGACGCGCGGCTCCACGACAACGCGGGACGCGTGGCGCATCAACAGGAGGTGGACGCTGCCATCGCGGCGTGGACGTCCACGTTGCCGGCCGAGGACGTGATCGAGCGCTTGGTGCGAGCCGGCGTGCCGGCGAGCGCGATCCACACGGCCGCCGACGTGCTGGCGGACCCGCACGTCGAGGCGCGCGGCGTGATGGAGAGGGTGGACCTGGAGGGACAGCCCCTGCGGCTGCCGGTGCTGGGTCCGTTCCTGCGGGAGGCGCCCGGCCGCACCACGTGGCCCGGAGGCGAGCTGGGAGCCCATACGGACGAGGTACTGGTCACGCGCCTGGGCGTGGATCGCGAGACCTTGGACCACTTGCACGCTTGCGGCGTCGTCGCGGGTCCCCGAGCCGCCCGCATTAGGTGATCCGCGCCCCCCTTGCGAGCTCCGTGGGCTCCGAGGCCGGCCATCGTGACGCTCCGACCACGTCTTCGTGACCGTCGGGGCGTTCGTCGCGAGGCAGGGGTCGTGTTGGCGCTCTCTTGCAGCAGCATGAAGACAGGACGCAGGCCCCGGACCCGTTGCACGCAAGCTGCGAACGAGCCCTGGTGCGTGCGTTACCAACATGCGCGAGGGTCCTCGGGCACCTGCCTTCCCCACATTGGGACGGCATGGCCTCCCTTCCGTGAACCATCCCAAGCACTCACGGGTGCCGAGGACGTCCGAGGCCCTCCTCTTTCTCCCCCTCCGCGCGCGTCTCGTGCGAACCCGGATGTGTCAGAACCCTTGCCGCGGAGCCCCGGAGGGGCGACGTGGGCAAGGTGTCTGCAATGGAAGGTGCCTGAACTCCGGGCTCGGACAGGACAGCCACGCTTCCATGGGAGGGGGTGCCGCGCGCATCGAGACGCGGTACGGAGGCGGGGATTTCTTCCGCAACTTGCCGCCCTGCGCTTCGGCATGCGGAAGTGCCCATCGGCAAGTTGCGGAAGAATTCCCCGCCTCCGTACGGGCTTTGCCGTCGGCATGAAGAACTGACACGGAGGGGTCGCGGTTCGCCTGCCGGCGAACGACGCACTTCGGTGTCTGGTCGCGCCACGCTCGCTCCCGCGCGGACTCGGCGCTTGGGCTACGCCCTCGCGGCAGGAGGGCTGTTCCGTACCCCTCCTGCACCTCTCACGGTGCTCCGAGGCACAGGTTCGGACACCTCCGCGCGTCTCGCGCGAACCCGGATGTGTCAGAACCCTTGCCGCGGAGCCCCGGAGGGGCGACGTGGGCAAGGTGTCTGACACGGAGGGGTCGCGGTTCGCCTGCCGGCGAACGACGCACTTCGGTGTCTGGTCGCGCCACGCTCGTTCCGCGCTCCCGCGCGGACTCGGCGCTCGGGCTACGCCCTCGCGGCAGGAGGGCTATTCCGTACCCCTCCTGCACCTCTCACGGTGCTCCGAGGCACAGGTTCAGACACCTCCGCGCGTCTCGCTCCCCCAACTCCAGTCGGGGGTAGGCGCCGTGTCGACCGTGACGGGGACCGCTCTGCCTATCGCAGAGAATTGGTCGGGGTGGGGGGATTCGAACCCCCGCTGCGCGCTACGCGCTTGCGGGATCCCGCCGTGCCTGCTGGGGGGCTGACGCAGCCCCCCGCGCGGCGCTCTCGCGCCTTGCTCCCCCAACTCCAGTCGGGGGTTGGCCCCAACGGGTCCGACGCGGGGACCGCTCTGCCTATCGCAGAGAATTGGTCGGGGTGGGGGGATTCGAACCCCCGACTGGTTGCACCCAAAACAACCCCTCTACCGCTGAGGTACACCCCGGGATGGGAGAAGCGTACGCGCCGTGGGACGGCGTAGGACGGTCCGTCACGAGGGCTATCCGCCGGTCGTGGGACCTCCGGAGCCGCTGCCTGGTCGAGGGCCTGCGGGCGGCGGGCTGGGCGGCTTCTTCGGGGGCGGCGGCGGAGCTGGATCGCCTTCCCCGGGCTTCGGCGGCTTCGTCGGCATGGGCGGCTCGCGTTCCAGGATCTCCACGATCTTCGTGAAGGTCGCCGTCCAGCCCTTCTCCAGCATCAGCGCCCACGGCGTGGAGGCGTAGTCCTGTCCCATGTCGCGCTGGGCCAAGATCAGCGCCGCCAAGAGGGCGTTGCGATCGGCGTTGCCCACGTCCGGCGGCGGGTCGGGCACGCGGAAGCCGCTGAACAGGACGCGCGGCGCGATGCGCACCCTGCGGTAGGTCACGTCCAGCTGCTCCACGGACTCGAGCGCTGCCAGCACCTCGCCCCAATGGAAGCGCGCCTTGAGCAGCTGCACGCCCAGCAAGCGGAAGTCCGCCTCGACGCGCGCGTCAAGCGGGTCGACCACGCCCTCGCGCGGCGTTACGGCACGACCCGCCGTCGTGTTCCACCACTTGAGGGCCTGTTCGAGGGCACTTACGCGCTCTTGCACCGCGCGCCGCGCCTTCTTCACGTCGTCCAGGTTCTCGAACCACCCGGCGTACGGGAGCTGTCCCGAGATGGAACGGGCGGGCCGCGACGAGAGTCCGCCCCGCCGCTCCAACGTGCCGATCTCCTGGATCAGCGGAACGGCTTCGTTCGCGAGGTGTTCCCAGATGCGCACGATGGTGGTGGCGCGTGCGTCCTTCTTGAGCTGCTTGAGCACCGTACTTCGCGGGCGGAGGTCCGGCGCCAGCAGGGCCAGTCGGCTCATGTCGTACATCGTCGTGCGCCGCGCGGCGATGCCTTGGGGAAGCACCTTGGCGGGGAAGTCGAAGACGAAGTACCGCCCGCCGGAGGTGAACGCGAGGGTGGCTAGGTGCCAGTAGCCAAAGCCCGAGGGCACGGGATAGGCAGGCGGGCTCACCCAGTTGAAGCTGGTCTGCGCGAGGCCCGCTTCCCATGCGTACGGCACGAGCGGGTAGGCAACCTCGCTGCCGTACCACAGCGAACCCGCCTCGATGCGTCGCGGGGAGGGGTCGAAGCGTTCCGTCAAGCCCAGGCTCGTGTCTTCGCGTGGCTGGAACGGCTGGCTCCACGCATGTTCGAAAGCGGCCTCGCCCGCGACGCAGTAGAACGCCGCCCCGCTGTCGAAGATCGCGTCGCGCGTCGCCTCGACGTCCTCCTCCGTCTCGCCGCCCTCCTGGGTCACGAGAAGGATCGCCCGCGGCCCGTCGCCGCCCTCGGCGCGGATGAGCCCGGCCGCCTCGCGAAGCGACGCCATCACGTTGCGCGCGCCCTCCACCGGCGTGAGCGCCAACCGGTCGAGCATGCCCTTCACATGCTTGTCGAAGCGCGTCGGCGCGAGATAGGCCTCCAAGCGGATGCCGAGCACGCCCACCCGAAGCGAGGAGGGGCCCTCGGCCCAGGCTTCGTCGAGCGCCCCCTTCAACGCCTCCAGCTCGTTGGCCATCGAGCGGGTCGTGTCCAGGACGAGGAGCAGCTTGGGCGGGTCCGTGGTCCCGGCTCGCTCGGCCCGCGCACCCAGGTCCTTGGCGACGTAGACGAGGCAGTCGGCCAAGCGCCCCTTGCGCTCGTAGGTCTCGGCCGCCGTCCGGGCCTCGTTCGCAGCCCTCGCCACGGGCAGCGGGCCCGTGGCCACCAGCAGCAGGGCCGGCAGCACGGCCCGACCGGACCAGCGGAGGAGAGGCGAACGCGCACGCACGACGCGAGGATACGAGGGGAGCCGCCGTTCGTCCGGGGCTGGCGTCCAACCGGTATGATCCCGCCCATGCGCAGCCGGTACCGCAGCTCCTGGCGCGCCGCCGCGCTGGGACTCGCGGTGGCCCTCCTGCCCTTGCGCGGGGCCGCTGGCGGTGAGCCTCCGGTCGTGGCCCCGGCGCCGCCGGCCCATCCCGAGGCCGGGTCCCGGGCCACCGATCCCCTGCTGCTCGGCGTGTTCCCGCTGGCGGGCAGCCCCGTCATCGACGCGGACACGATCCGCCTCTCCGACGGCCGTAGCGTGCGCGTGCGCGGCATCGACGCCGAAGAGACCTTCAAGAACGCCCGCCACCGGGAGGCCGCGACGCGCGACTTCGTGGCCTACGCCAGGGAGATGCGGGCCGCTGCGCGAAGGCCCGTCAAGTTCGGCACGCCGATGGGCGAGGCCGCCGCCGACGCGCTGCGGCGCCTGTTCACCGGTGTCACGTCCGTGCGCCTCGAGCGCGACGCCGTCAGCGACCGGGACGAGGACGCCTTCGGCCGGCTCCTGGCCCACGTGATCGTGGAGCGCGCCGAAGGGCCGTTGCTCGTCGCCGAAGCGCTCATCCGTGGCGGATGGGCCCCGTACTTCGTCAAGTACGGCCGTAGCCAGCGCTTCGACCAGCGCTTCCGCGCGGCCCAGGACGCCGCACGGGCTGGCGGTCTGGGCATCTGGGGCCGCGAGGGGCCCGCGCACTACGTCGACTACCCCGAGCGCATGGCGTGGTGGGAGGAGCGTGCGCGGCAGATGGACCGTTGGCGCGCCCTGGGTGCCCGCCCGGACCACGTGACGCTGGGCACGACTGACGCGGACGAACGCCTGGCCGGCCTCGTAGGCCACGAGGCAACCGTGTTCGGCAGCTTGGAGCGCATCCTCCCCGACGAGGACAGCCCGCGGCAGATCGCCTTCCTTGCCCACCGCCTCCGCCGCGGCTTCCCCGTGGTGGTGTTCGACCCCGAAGTCTGGTCTGCCATCGACCTCGACGCGCTTGCGTCGCGTTTCGTGACGGTCCGCGGGACGGTCACGCTGTACCGCGACCGTCCCCAGATCGTCGTTACCGACCCCGCGCAGATCGCGTTCCCCTGATCCTGCCGTCCGGAGGCCCTTGCGATGCCCCTGCTTTCCCCTCGCCTTCCCACCGTCCTCCGACGGGGATCCGTCTTGCTCCTCCTCGCGACGGCGATGACGGTTGGCGCCTGCGGCGACCGACCCGCGTCCTCGTCCGGCATGCCGCCCTTGCGCGAGATGGACGAAGTGGCCTTCGGCGTGTCCATGCTGCGCCTGGACGCCGAGGACAAGCGCGGCGCGCTCGGCAACGAGAAGCTCCTTCGCGAGGCCTACGAGGAGCTACGCGCCGGCAAGCCCTTCGCCGAAGTCGCTGCGACCTACAGCGACGACCGCACCAAGGGCGACGGTGGCTTCATGGGCTTCGTCAACGTGCGCGGCGGCGAGACCGCCTTCGCGGGTGCCGTGCAGGCGACGCCGCCCGGCCGCTTCAGCCTGCCGTTCGCGACCAAGCTCGGGCCCACGATCATCTACCGTCACCCCTTCGACGAGGCGCTCGAGCTGGAGCGCCGCCACGCCGTGCCCGTGCTCGGCTTCCCGCTCCCGTACGGCGCCCAGGGCCATCGCGACCAGCGCATGGCCAGCTCCGCCGCCCAGGAGGCCGTGGCGAAGATCAAGGCCGGAGAGCTGACGCTCGGCGAGGCCCGCCAGCGCTACGCCGGCGACGACAACCGGCGCCCCGGGGACGAGTTCCTCGGCGCCTTTCGCAAGCACACCTCCTCGCCGACGTTCTGGGACACGATCCGCCAGCTGAAGCCCGGCGAGCTCGCGCCCGCCTTCGGCGACGACCGCGCGTGGTACGTCGTGCAGCGCGCCGAGCCCCTGATGGCGTTGGTGCGGCACATCTTCATCGGCCACGCCAAGTACAGCGAGACGCTCGCCCGCACCCCGCAGGATGCACACAAGCTCGCCGAAGAGGTGTTGGCGCGGGTGCTGGAGGACCGATCCGTCTGGGACCGCGAAGTCACGGCCCACAGCGACGACGCCCCCAGTCGTCCCAACCGCGGCACGCTTCCCTTGCTCTCGCCGGGCACCTCCGACCCCGAGTTCGAGGCCGCCGTCCGCGCCGCGGAGCCCGGCACGATCGTGCCCCATGTCGTCGACACGCCCTACGGCAGCCACGTCATCTGGCGCGTGCGCTGACACCCACGTTCCACGGGGTGCCGGTAGAGTGCGAGCCGTCCACGGGCCCCGGTAGCTCAACCGGATAGAGCAGCGGATTTCTAATCCGCAGGTTGCAGGTTCGAGTCCTGCCCGGGGTGCCAGTCGGCCATCGACTGGCGCACCTTGCCCTCGTGCTCGTCGAGCACCTGGCGCCGCGCGCGGCGGCCGGCGGCGCGGGCGTCGCAGTGGGGCTCGGGAACGTGGTGGCAGGGCCCGTTCACGCTCCCCGGCGGGCGCCCGGGCAGCGCGTCGCCGCTGCCGGGGCTCCAGGGGCCCGTCGCCGACGCGCGGCGCCGGGTCGGCTGCGTCCCCCAAAACGAGAAGCGCTGCCCGTGGATCCACGGGCAGCGCAAGGTGAGTCCGTCAGACGGACGCGTGGATCAACCGCAGCTCTTGCCACCGGCGCCGCAGCTGCCACCACCGCAGGAAGCGGCGGGCATCGGGGCGGGCGCGGCGGGGGCGGCGGGGGCGGCCATGGACGCGCCGCAGGGATCGCAGCCGCAGGGATCGCAGCCGCAGGGATCGCCGCAGGGATCACAGCAGCTGTTGCAGCCGGCGAACGTGAGGCTGAGGGCAACGAAGCCCAGGATGAAGAACACGCGGAACTTGCTCATCGGATGAGACTCCTGACTTTGGTTCTGGTTGCCTTGCGGACGTGTCGACACCGTCCGGTGCCCTCCCCCACGGAGAGCTTGGAGGCCTCCCTGCAAGGCCGAGGCCCTGCCAGGACGGGCCTGATGCTAGGTCGGGCGACAGGCGCATCCAAGCGCCTCGTGCGTGGCAATCCCGGTTCGTCCTGGTTGAAGGGGGGGCCTCGGGTCCCGGGACGGGCCCGGGGCCCCGGCACCCGGTGCCGCGCCCGCAATGTCGCCAAAACGGGAAGACCCCGGACGGCGCATGCCATCCGGGGCCCGTGGGGTTGACCCGCTTCCAGCCGACCGGGCGTCAAGCCAGGGCGACCTTGGAGGAAGCGGACTCGTAGGCTGGCGTGCTAGGCGCCGCCGCAGGCACCGCCGCCGCAAGCCATGGCCGGAGCCGGAGCCGCGGCCGCGCCAGCGGCGTCGTAGCCCATGCCCTGCGAGGGCTGGGGGCAGCAGGGGCTGGCGTAGACGGGCTCGCAACCGCAGTCGCACTCGCAGTTGCAGCCGCAGCCGCCGAACATCGAGCAGCCCGTCAGGGCCAGCGCCAGGCAGCAGATCGCCGCCACGAGAAGCATGTTACGCATTCGAATCCTCCTCCCGGGTGCCCGCACCCTGAAGGGCCGGGATTGCCGGAACCGTGCGTGTCCTTGGGGACGTGATCGGCCAATGGGCCACGGACCTTGCGGCCCGCGGGTACCACGCCCCAAGGGGGGCAGGCCTTCCTCCCAGGCCGGACAGCATAGCCGCCCTTGGCGTTGGCAAGCATTTCCCTGCCTTCGCCAGGGGGTGCGGCAGCGAGCCAGGGTGCAGCTTGTGGGGATCAAGCGTCATGGAATGGTCATGGAGTCGCCTGGGGCGGGCCGGGAGGTGCCTGGCAGCCCCGTGGTACAGGACGTCCGGCCCACGGCTCCGGAGGTGGCGATGAAGGTCCTCGTGGTCGGTGGTGGCGGTCGGGAGCACGCGCTCTGCGATGCCCTGGCGCGCTCGCCCCAGGTGGAGCACGTGTGGTGCGCGCCGGGCAACGCCGGCATCGAGGACGTGGCCACGTGCGTGCCGGACGTGTTCGCCAGCGACTTCGAGGCCCTGCTCGCCCTCGCGCGGCGCGAAGGCATCGACTTGACGGTCGTCGGCCCCGAGGCGCCGCTCGTGGACGGCCTCGTGGACCGCTTCACGGCCGAGGGACTTCTCGCGTTCGGGCCCACGAAGGACGCGGCGCGCCTCGAGGGCAGCAAGGCGTTCGCCAAGGCGTTCATGGCGCGCCATGGGATCCCCACCGCGTCGTACGTGAGCTTCGACGACGTGGACGCGGCGCGGGCGTACCTGCGCGACTACGACCGCTTCCCCCTCGTGATGAAGGCCGATGGCCTGGCGGCGGGCAAGGGCGTCGTCATCGCTCCGGGGCGCCGGGAAGCGCTCGAAGCGCTCGACGCCATGATGCTCGAGCGCCGCTTCGGCGAAGCTGGCGATCGGATCGTGATCGAGGAGTTCCTGCGCGGCGAAGAGGCCTCGATCCACGTCATCACGGACGGGCGGACGCTGTACGTGCTGCCCACGGCGCAAGATCACAAGGCCGTGGGCGAGGGCGATACCGGCCCGAACACGGGCGGCATGGGCGCCTACAGCCCCGCTCCCGTGGCCGAGGGCGCCATGTTCGAGCGCATCGAGCACACGATCCTCAGGCCGGTGCTGATGGGGCTCTCGCGGGATGAGATCGCCTTCCGCGGCTGCCTCTTCGTCGGGCTCATGATCACGAAGGCCGGGCCGCGGGTGCTGGAGTTCAACGTGCGCTTCGGGGATCCCGAGACCGAGGTGCTGCTCCCGCGTCTGCGCAGCGACCTCGCCGAGGTCATGAAGGCCGCGGCGGAGGGCCGGCTCGACACGGTGCCCGAGCCGGACGTGGACCCGCGCGTGGCCGTGGGCGTCGTGTTGGCTTCGGGCGGTTACCCGGGCCCCTACGCGGGCGGCAAGGTGATCGAGGGCTTGGAGGCGGCGGCGCGCCTGGAGGGCGTCCGCGTCTATCACGCGGGCACACGGCGCCCTACGGCCAACGTCGTGACCGCCGGCGGGCGCGTGCTCTGCGTCACGGCGCTCGGCGATGGCTACGCCGCGGCTCGCGACCGGGCCTACGAAGCCGTGGACCGGATCCGTTTCGAGGGCGCGTACGCTCGTCGGGACATCGCCCACCGCGCCCTCGTGTGAGCGCCGCGGATTCGGCGCTTCAGGCGTCGGTCCGGGGCGTTGGTAGGGGAGGAGGCCCGGCCACCTGCTCCCGGAGCCCGACCGGAGGTCCCATGCGCACCTGCCTGCTCGTCCTCGTCGCCGCCCTGGCGGCTCCGGTGCTGCCCGCCGCCGCGCCGGGCCCGGCCGAGGCCGCTCCGCGCACGCGCCTCGAAGGGGCGGCCCTGCTCCGGGCCCTCGAGCGTCAACGCCTGTCCGACGTGCGCTTCCAGGACGCGACGCTCGACAGCGTGGTCCGCTGGCTGCGGATCGCCACCGGGCAGAACATCGTCGTGAAGACCACCGTGCTGGCCAAGGCCGACATCGACCTGGACGCCATCCGCTTCAACGTCGAGCTGGCCGACGTCAGCGTGGCCAACCTGCTGCGCCTCATCCTGCAGCCGCACGGGCTCACGGCCGTCGTCAAGCAGAACATCATCTTCATCACCACGATCCAGGACAGCTACGGCCGCCCCGTGACGCGCATGTACGGCATCGCGCACATCACGTGGCAGAAGGTCGACTTCCACGCCCCGCCCCTGGACCTCAGGCCCAGCAACTTCGTGCCCGTCGAGGAGTACGAGCCCGAGGTGCCCGTGGAGGACGACCCCCTGACCGACGCCGAGGGCGTGATCGAGCTCGTGACGCAGATGGTCGAGCCCGAGGGCTGGGCCGCCAACGACGACTGGTCCATCTCCGGCACGCGCCGCTACCTCCTGGTCCGGGCGCCGGCCTCGGTGCACCGCAAGATCCCGCGCGCGCTCGCCGAGATCGCCTCCATGAAGTAGCGGACATCCTCCTGCCCGGCGGTGCAAGGGGGCTGGCAGCCCCGATGGCCCTCCGCGGCGGCGAGGCACGGGCGCGGCGGGCCCTTCCGCTATGCTCTGGCCCGTGAGCATCACGGACTCCGAGGTCGAAGACGCCCTGACCACCTTCGAGGCGTTCCTGCGCCGCAAGCGCCTCAAGATGACCGCCCAGCGTCGGACCATGATCCGCAGTGCGCTGAAGCACGTGGGGCACTTCACGGCGGAGGACCTCTACCGCCGTCTCACCGAGGGCGGGGCCACCGTCTCGATGGCCACCGTGTACCGAGGCCTCACGCTGCTGGAGGAGGCCAAGCTCCTCGAGGGCCACGACTTCGACGGGACGCGGCGGTACGAGCGCCTGATCGACCGCGAGCACCACGACCACATGATCTGCCTCGACTGCCAGCGCGTGCTCGAGTTCCAGGACGACGACATCGAGTCGCTCCAGGAACGGGCCGCCAAGCGTCATGGCTTCGCTCTCGCCGACCACCGCCTGGTGCTCTACGTGCGCTGCCCCGAGGGTGACCAGCCGGAGCGCTGCCATCGCGCGGAGAGCATGAGGACCGCGTGAGCGTTTCGGCTTCGAGCAACGACCCGGGGCGCCTCCGCCGCGAGCTCGAGCGCCACGAGGCCTTCATGGCCGAGGCGCTGGAGGAGGCCCGTCAGGCCGCCGAGGTGGGGGAGATTCCCGTCGGCGCCGTGCTCGTGAGGGCGGGGCAAGTCATCGCCCGAGCCCACAACGCCCGCGAGCTGGACAAGGACCCGACGGCCCACGCCGAGCTCATCGTCATGCGCGAGGCTGCCGTGCTGCTCGGCGATTGGCGGCTCAACGAGTGCACGCTCTACGTCACGCTCGAACCGTGCTTCATGTGCGCGGGCGGGATCGTCAACGCGCGCGTCGGCACGCTGGTCTACGGCGCCTCCGACCCCAAGGCCGGCGCCGTGGGCAGCCTCGGCAATGTCGTGGCCGACCCGCGCCTCAACCATCGCCCCGAGGTGCTCGGCGGTGTTGCGGAGGCGGCGTCGGCCGCCTTGCTGCGCACGTTCTTCCGCGCCCGCCGCAAAGGCGGCGAGCTGGGCCCGCGCGGGCGTCCGGACGCCACCGCCGGGGCAACCGAGGCGCGGCCCGGCCCCGCTTGACGCTTCGCGGGGCGGGGCCTACCGTGCCCGCCCACGTTCCTGCGGAGAGATGCCGGAGCGGTCGAACGGGCCGGTTTCGAAAACCGGTGTAGGGGCAACCCTACCTAGGGTTCAAATCCCTATCTCTCCGCCACTTTTCCCCACGTACTCGGGGTGCTACGCCCGATTCGCTGCATCCTGCCCAAGTGACCGTACGCGACCGCTCGTGACCCCCCGCGACCTGTCTCGAGGGGCGTTTCGAGGGGCGCCCCCCCCGCAGGGCGCTTGACAGGCTCGGCTTGCCACGCTCTGCGTGCGTGAGCGGTGGACCGCGGCGGATTTGGCCTCTCCCCAGTCCGACAGCCACGGCGCAGCCCGTGTAACGGCGGGGCGGGGCCCTCCTCGTCTGGGGGAAGGCGCCCGTATCACCCATGGATGCGCCGACTCCGAGATCTTGGCCCGGACGTGTTCCCTGTCCCTGAGTGGGGGTTCATGGAGTACGGATCAAGCTCATCGAGCGCGCACAAGAGAGATGCCCTCTGCGCGCTTGCCATGCGCGTCATCAACTCGTACTCGTACGTGGACTACCTGAGCGACCTCCTCGCGCTGCGCGTCACACGCGGCAATCCTGAGGCAGCCTATGCCATCTACAAGGGCCTCCGAGGCGACGGTCAGAAGAGCGCGGCGACTCGCGCGCTGGTCGCGAAGTACCTGAGTGGCGAGGACCAGAAGATTCTCAAGCGCCTCCGCAGGCGCATGGAGGAAGCGGAGGTGCCGAGGAACCTCCTCGCTCATGGCCTCTGGTACTTCGCTCGAGAGCACCCCGAGCTTCTGATCGTCGTGGACGCGCGATTGCTGCGCGACGACGTGTATCTGATTCAGTCAGGGAGTCCCCCGCCCGCCGTCGTCGATGGAGGGCTTGCTCCAGCCCTCCTTGATGCGGTGGTGATTGCAGACGGGGAACTCCGGGAGTGGGTAGAGCTCAATAGACAGTTGGAGCGTTGGTGGGGGAGGTTCCTGATGATTGCCCAGGGTGGCCTGAATGCGACAGCGGCAGACGAACTGAGAACGCGACTTCGCCGCGAGATGGACGTGTAGAGCCTCGCCGCACGGTGCGCCAGTCCGGATGTTTCGCGCGTCGGTAGCGCGTCGCGGTGCTGCGGTGGCGTGCGGAGAGCCTCTGCGGGGCCGCGCGGAGCCGGGAAGCGCCAGCCAGGTCCCAGCAGGGGCGCCGGCCGGGGCCGATCTGTGGCGCATGAGACGGGTGGGCAGGGGACTCCCACGGCCGCGGTCCGTGACCGGAAGATTCCCGCGACGCGCGAAGAGGCGGCGCTCACTCGTCAGCCGGTGTCCCCTGACTCCCGGGCGGAGTGGTCCGGGGTCGACCGCGGCGGGTCCAGACCAGGGAATCTCAGATGCCTGTCCCCCTCGTCCGGAGGATGGGGGCGGGCCGCGCTCGATTGGCGTCGGTGGCGCGGCCCGCCAAGGACGAAGACCATGGAGAAGGGTAACGCCCCCGCCGACAGTCTCGGGCCCGATCCCGATCCCGGCTCCGTCGCTGCCATGCGATCCACTTTCTGGGCGCTCTGCAGGGCGCAGCCCTCCTGGCACCCGCAGGACGTGTGGGGCGTGCTACTTACTTTCCGCTGGGAGGTCAGTGGCGACTACCTGCCGCGGAATCGTCCCGTAACCACCGAGGATCGGGCGAAGGCGTTGGAGGCCGGCCTCCTGTTCTGGAGCTTGAACGCTCACCTCGAGATGGTCATGACCGGACTCTTGCCGCCGAAGAGGTCCTCCCCGGCGGGGACCCTGGATCATGCTCTCACGACCTACAATCGGTGGCTTGACGAGGTCTTCATGCCGTCGATCGAAGATCCACTGCACGACGCGGACGGACGTGGAGCCAGCATCCGGGCGCTGTTCTCGTGGAGCATCAAAAGCGCGCAAGACTGCGGCCAAGTTGATCGAGAGGAGACGATTCGCTCCGTCAGCGGCACCCTACGTCGCTCGGGGCTCGGCTCGCTACCTCAGGGCATACGAGGTCAGGCCGTTCGCCAAGTTCTCGATCAGGTGCCGTCGGATGCGCCCATCGCCTACTTCACTCGTGAGGGCGCCCTGCGGGTAAACCCCCGCGGCCTCCGCGACAGCACTCCTCTGCTGCGCAACATGCGGAGACACGTACAGGCGGAGAGGCGCGGCCGTTCAAGAGCGAAGGCACGAGAGGTCGAAGCTGACACACTCGGGGCGGAGCCCGACGCCGAAGAGCCGAGTCCGCTCGAGCTCCTGCTTTCGGCGGCCGCAGCAAGAGAGCGGGTCGAGGTCGTCCGCGCCTTCCGCCTAGCGTGCGACGAGCGGTCCATGATGCCGCCCCGAAGGCGCGACGATCGGGTCACGCCATGCGCCCGAGAGTACCTCTACAGCATCACGCTCGGGCACGCCAACCAGGCGGAGGTGGCGGACTTCCACAGCCTGGATCGGGGGAACTTCTCCCGCGCCTACCGGCGTGAACTGCAGGCCGTCATGGATACCGTGCGGGCTCGACTAGCGATTTAGCGGCCTGATCTACAACTACCCTCCGGCACGCCATCCATCAAAGATGGTGTGAGACAACAAGCCCCCCAAACCCCAGCCCACGACCGCACAGTGAGCCGCGCCTGCCTGCCCGAGGTTCTGTTCCTTGCGGACCTCGCTCTGGCCCTCAGCGTCACTCCATCCGCCGCACGCCGCGTTCTCCTCAGGGGAGACTGCGGGCCCTACTTCCGCATGGGGCGACGCTACGCCGTGCGCCGGACCTCCTTCCTGGCCGCTCTGTCCGAGCGCGAGGTCCACCCCACACCAGCCCCGATGCCTCAGGCCCCAGCCTGGGCCACCGAACTCCTGTCGCGCAAGCGCAAGGGAAGGAGGTAGGCCATGTCGCAGGTCGACGGTGACTTCCGCGTCCACATCGGGTTCTTCCGGCACGTGAAGACCCGACGCCTGCGGGCCGCGTGTGGGGTCGAAGGTGTCCTGGGCCTCCTGACGGTCTGGGCGTACGCCGCCGAAAACCACGCGGACGGCTGCCTGGGGAAGCTCACGCCCGCGGAGATCGAGTTGATCGCCGACTGGTCGGGGAGCGCGGGGAGCCTCTACACAGCCCTCGTGGCCTGCGGATTCGCAGACCTCTCCCAGGCGGGCGTAGTAACCCTCCACGACTGGGCAGAACACCAGCAGTGGATCGTGAATCGCCCCGCGCGACAGCGGAAGGCGCGCTTGGCCAGCCGCGCCAGGTGGGGTGGGGACTCCGAAGACGAGCAGGCGAAACCATGCTCCGGGCATGAGGCGGATGCTCCGGGGATGCTCGGGGGATCGCCCAACATCCCCCTCTCCTCTCCCTGCCTTGCCTTGCCCTGCCCATCCAAGGAAGACCCCCCCAACCCCCCAAGGGGGCGTGTCGCGCACGCTTCGCAGCAGGATCAAGTCCCCGACGAGGCGACCACCTCTCGTCCTAAGCGCCGTCGTCGGCGCCGCAAGTCGGGGTGGGAAGGCGACCTGCCGTGGGACTCGATCGTGCAGGCGTGGAACGAGAACGCTGGAGGGCTTCCGCGCATCGCGATCGGGGCCAAGCCGTCCGAGGATCGCGAGCACCTGGCTCGACGCATGTGGTTGGTCGTCCAGGGGCACGTTGAGGCAGAGGCAGGACAGCCCGACGACGACTACGGACTCGGGCTCTTCGGTGCTGCCGTCAAGCGGTGTTCACGCGACGGGCACTACGTGCAGAACAACCACGGCTTCGACGCCTTCTGCCGCAAGTGCGAACGCTGGCTCGACGCACCCGGCATCCCTGACTCGTTCCGACCCGAGACGTACCGACCGGACGTCCTGCCCGCCGACCACGAGCACCACTCGATGTGGGGTGGCTCATGAGCCGAGTTGCAGCTCCCCTGGATCGCTCCACCGCGGCCGAGTTCGAGCGCATGGCCCGCGAGTACGCAGAGGTCGAGGGCGAGGTTGTCCGATTCGAGATCGGGATCGTCAAGTACGCCTGGCTCTTCCCCGAGGATGCTGCCCGCTGCGCGCGACTGTTCCCCGAGCTCGGGCAGCCGGAGGACTTCCGGCGCTCGGCCTTTGGTCGCATGTGGAAGGCACTGATCGAAGCGGCGAACGCGGGGCAGGCCGTCGCCGACCCGGGCTTGGTCTGCCGCATGGCGTCCGTCTCGCCGGCAGACGTTCTCGAGGTCCTCAACGCCCCGTGGCAGCCGGAGCCGTCGCCAGTCGCGCTTGGTTGGTGGCTCCGGGCGCTCCGTCAAGCCCGTATCGCACGCGAGGAGGCATCCATCGCCCGTGCTGTGGCGTCGGGCAATGTGACGTGGGAAGAGGGCGGCGGACTCCTCGAGGCACTTCGTGCGGGCCTCGGCGGACTCGCCGCGGGATCTGGCATCAAGTCGGGCGGCGAGGCTGTGGACGCCTACCTGGCTGCGCTAGACACCGAGACGGACGACGCGAGCACCGTGCGCTGGGGGTTCCCCGAGTGGGACACGACGGGGGCGGTCCTTCGTCCTGGCGACTACTGCGTCATGGCCGCAGCGCCGGGCACCGGCAAGACCACGCTCGCGCTGCGCCTCGCCTACCAAGCTTCCAAGACCGCGGGTCGTCCGGTGCTCTTCTACCTGCTCGAGGACACGACCGAGAACGTCGCACCCAAGCTCGTCCACATGGAGTCCGGCATCCCGCAGCGAGTCGGCGGCAAGTACGACGCAGGCGAGCGTGCTGCCCTCAAGGACGCTGCCGTCTACGTGCGCAACCACTCCCGCCTGCTGTTCGTGGACTCGGCTCCGCGCAAGGCCCAGGAGTTCTGCGGGCGCGTGCTGGACGACGTGAGACGCGAGGCTCCGATCCTCATCGTCGTGGACTATCTCGGCTGTCTCGACGGTCGCGGCAGGTCCGAGTACGAGCGGGTGACTGACGCCACGAAGGCGCTGTGCGCGCTCGCGGTAGACGCTCGGCTCCCCGTGCTGACGCTTCACCAGCTCCGCCGTCACAGCCAGGACGACAAGACGCTGCGCCGCCCGCGCATGACGGACCTTCGCGGCTCGGGACAGATCGAGCAGGACGCAACGCACGTCGTCCTCGGGTGGGACCCGACCAAGACGGGCGAGAGCACCGAGAAGGGGGCGGTGTGGTGGCAGATGGCCAAGGCACGCAGGGGGCAGGCCGGGCCGCTCGTCCGCTGCCACCTGGACGGTGCTCGCTCGCAGATGTGTAGGCCACTGCATAGCGGAGTCGCTCGGTCATGAAGTCGATCGGGGACCTGCTCCGCGAGCTGTTTGGCGAACTGAACTCGGTGCCCGCGGAAGAGGCGGTGGGCGACGGCCTAGTTGGCTCCCGTGGCCCGGCCCGTCCGATCCATGAGGAGGACTCCGTGGTTGACGACCCGAGCACTGCGCCTTCACCCGGTCGTGACGCCAACGCCTGGACCGGGCGCCACGACACCGAGCCGCCCAACTGCGACATGGCGGAAGGTGTCCCGGCCCGGCGGGGGCCTCCACTCTGTCCCTCCTGCCGCAACCCGCTCGTCGGGCTCGGTCGTGAGGATCGTCTACTACAATCGTCGTATTACGGCGCCCTCAATGGGGCGCACGAGGGGGCCGATCGCTTCGGCGCGGCCCGTCCCCCGCTGGGGGCAGGGGGTGACGATGCGTCGTGAACGCATTCCCGCTGGTGAGTCCTTCAATGGTCTTCGCTTGGTGGCTTCGTGTGTGCGAGGCAAGCCGGCGGACCACGTGATCGCGTGGTGGAGGGGCACCAAGCAGGCTGAGCTCAGGCACGAGCTCCAACGCGCCTTCGTGCTCGCGACCCCTCGCGTCCAGCGCAGCGCAGCCGGGATCATCCTCGACCTGGCCCGTGCCTGCCCAGACGACCCAAGCGGCGATGTGGCCGCCTGGCTCGACGGCTTGGACGTTCCCGAGTCCCTCGACGCCGAGGTGGAGCGGCTGCCCCACGGTCGCGCCCGAGCCGAGGCTTGGCGGGCGCGGCGTCGAAGCCCCGGCCTTGGCTAGGAAGGTTCTGGCCGATCTACTCCTCCGCCGCGATGCGGATGGCGCGCAGCACCAGCCGCAGGCTCTCGCCTAGGTTCGCCACCTCGCTCCGCACACCCTGGAAGAGGTCAACCTTGTCTGCGGCGATCCGCACCGGGCGAATGGAGAGGTGGGGGGCAACTTCGGCGTCAGCGAGGTCGAGCTCCAGACGAGCGCAATCGACGGCACGCGCCAACGTCGCAATCCTCCTGGGCGCATCAAAGGTCGCCCTTCCGGCAAGAAGTCCAGGGCTCCCGAGGGCCTCGAGGAGCCCATGCTGGAGCGGTCCAACGACACCCCACGCGGCGACCTCCTCTCCCGCCCGAGGAGGGCGCCAGCCAGCCACGGAGTGCAGGGCAGCTTCATAGCGAGCTTGCGCATCCAAGGCCCACTCTCGGAACGTGTCGCGCTCGCGAGCCCGGCGCCTTAGCGCGTGGGCCAGGTAGGCGCCGGCCCCTGCGAGGACGCCGGCGCCCAATGCCGTTGTCTTCGCTTCGCGAGTCGCCGGAACGAACAAGATGAACAGCGCCACCCAGACCACGGCCAGGCCGATCCGGAGGTAGAGCACGCCTGGAGTGACACGGCCCCCTCGGACGGGGGCCACAAGTCGCCACAGCCACAGACCACCCGCCCGCACCGCTGCGACGATGGCCGAGCGCCGTGCATTCACGCTGCGGCCCTCCAGGGCGTTCACGGCCCGACCGGTGGCTTCATGCACGGATCGGGCGAGCCTAAGCAGGGAATCGCTGGTGGAACGTAGGGGAAGCCGGCCGCCAGTCATCGCCGCACCTCGCCCCCCGCCAACTCTTCGTGGATGTGCCGCAGCACGGCGGACAGCAACCAGCGGGGCGAGCCTCGAGTCGCGCCCTCATGCGCGAACACCGTCCGCTCGCCGTCGCTGAGGGTGTCGTACCGCTCGACGTAGGAGCGCCACCGCCCCTTGGTGACGCCGACGAGCGAGCGGGCCTCGGATGCGCGGAGCAGGCGGTCCGTCTCCGGCCACCACTCGGGCTTCGGCTTCGGGGCCGCGCGGCGGGGCATCACGCCACACCCCCACCGCGCACGACGAGGCGCACGTGCTCGCGCACGGTCGACTCCAGCCAGCGGTACGCGCCGCGCTTCGCATCCGGCCGGGAGCGCATGAACACGCTCGCATCCACAAGGTCGGGCTGGCGGCGCCAGTAGCGCATGAAGCCCGCGGCGTTCATGCCGAGGATGGCGCCTGCCTGCTCCGAGTCGATCAGGCGGGGGTCGGCGTGGCGGACCTCATGGCGCAGGTCGCGCACGTCGCGCCGGAGACGGCGCACCTCGGCCACCAACTCAGCGCAGCCCTCGCAGTCGTGCCCAACGCCCGCGGCTCCCATCCCGAGAGCATCCTCCACGGTGGGGACAAGGCCCCGGAGGTGGGCGCGGCGAGTCCGCCTGCCGCGAGCCCTCTCCCGTGCGGGCCTCCTGACAGCCGCCTCTGCATCCCGTAGTCTCGTGGCCATGACAACCACGACGAGAAGGGGAGCCACGGCACGAGGACGTGCGAGGTCGAGCGGTCCGCCCATCGGCGTCGTCTTGTTGCTCGTCGCCGGCATCGTCGCGGCCGTCGCGTGGGGTGTGTCTCGTGGCGGTGGTGGAGGGGAGGCCGACACGACGACGCCCGCCCCTCGCGTGTCCCACAGGGCCGACGACGTCGAGCCGATGCAGGGCACGCCCGACGAGATCCTCGCCGCCTTCGATGCGTTGCCGCCCTCGGACACGGGACGGATGCCGGGGGGATTCCCGTACTTGCGGAGCGCGCACCGCCGCAAGGTGGCGCGACACGCCTCTGCGCTGCGTGAATCCATCGACCGGGGCAACGCCTTCGATGAGGGCCTGGTACGCCTCGAGCTCGCCAGGGACTTCCGAGAATGGGCCGCGATCTTCAAGCGCGAGGCGGACGCGGGTCGCGTGCCGGAGCCTCTGCCGAGGTAGAGTGGTTCCAGCCGGCGCGGAGTCCTCACAGCGAAGGACTCCCACACATGGGCAAGGATGCGAAGATCCGAGTTCGGCTTGATCTGACGGGCGCACGCGCAGACTTGGCGAACCTGTACCGAGACATGGGCAATGCCCCTGGCGTCGGCGGCGGGGGGATGCCGAGCATCGGTGCCACGGGCACGGGCCCCGCGCCAGGTGGCGGCGGGTTCGCCGGCATGGGCCTCGGGAGACTGTTCGGTCTTGCGCTTGGGGCCACCGGTATCGCTCCGCTGCTCGGGCCTGGCCTCCACCAGCAATCCAGCATGATGAACGGATTGCTGGGGGGGTTCGGGCAGGCAGCAGCAAACGGGCTGTATGGCGATATCGGAGCCGACGCCCGCGGCGACCGTCGCGCCTTGGATGAAGTGAAAGGCATGATGGGGCTCGCCATCGGACTGCGCGGTAAGACGGAGGAGGAGCGCAAGGCGCTGGCCGAGCGAGCAATGCCGCTGTTCGAGACAATGGCTCGTGTCACTCGTGCAGAGGAGCGCGGAAGCGAGGCCCTCGAGACGGTCGGCTCCATGCGGATCACGAAGCGCACAGGCGAGAATGTCGCCGATCGGTTCATGTCGGCCATCGAGAAGTTCGGCCGCTACGTCGAGAAGCTGACGCAGCAATGAGGCCGCTAGCCCTCGCCCTTCGTGATCGTCCCGACAACCACGACCTGCCGCTCTGCGCGGTGCGAGCCATGACGCGGTTTCCCGTCGCAGCGCCCATTGTCGCCGGCTCTATCTGGCGCATGGCACAGGAGAACCGCCGAGCCTCGCATGGCGAGGGCATCCCCGACGATTCGGACGCGGGGAGGGTCGCACTCTCGGCGTGTACCGCGTTCCTGCTGCTCGACGGCGTGCGGGACGGCGATGCGTGCGCAGGCGTGGCCTACCTTGCGCAGTACGCCCGTGGCGACGAGTCGCTAGCCCACATCGACGCCGCGCTCGTCCACGTGTGCCGGCACGGGAGACAGGCGTCATGAGGCCGCCGAAGGTCACGATCGGCGGCGCCGTCTGCCTGGCCACGGGTGCGGTGCATTGGACCGAAGTCTCCGGCAACTCCGCTCCCTTCGTCACGTTCCACGTTCATCGCCGTGAGTGGAGCCGCCTGGCAAGCCGCATGGGCCAGGAGGTGGACTTCAGAATCGAGAGCGACACGGCCCCCTCTCTCGTGGTGCGTCGCCTCGTGCTCGTTCACGAAACGCACACGTCCTTGCCGTTCACACGCGCCGTCGTTGTGTCGGACCAGCGAGTGTGGTGGCCCTATCGCCTCATTCACCGCGACTACAACGTGGTCCGCAAGACGGGTTCCCGCCGGCTCGTGGGCGGCGAGGTGATCGAGCTCGCGCAGTCCATCGACACATTCACGTATGCCAAGTGGAGTCTGGACCCCAGCACCGGCCGCCGCTGGACGACGCGCCGCTTCGTGGAGGACGTGTTTGGCCAGATCGCCGCCAGCACGTCGTCGCAGCTCATCATCGGCGACCTGCCCCAGGACGACGAGGCGGACGGCGTCGGTACGGTGCAGAACGTGCTCCTCTCGGAGAACGCCGCCAGCGCAGCGGGCCGAGCCCTCGGCACCATTCGCGGGCTCGCCGTGACGATCACGAAGAATGGCGACGTGCGCCTGTTCGATGAAACCGACTACCTCGGTGCAGAGGACATGCTCAAGGGCAAGACCACGACCGACCGCGGGACGCAGGTCCGGCGGATCAGCCTGGCAGGCGTGCGCCCGGCTCGCGTGTCGGTCTACTTCGAGCGTGAGGTGGAGGTGCGTTTCGACAGCCGTGAGGAGGACGAGTCGCCGCCCCGCTATGCGCCCGAGACGATCGGCGGGGGCGACCTGCTGCCCCTTGTGGACAACGTCTTGCCTCTCCCCGATCCGACGACACAGATCGACGGCGACGCGGACGGGTGGGCGCAAGGTGCGTGGGCAACCGTGAAGCAGGCCGTGGACGCATGGGCAACGCAGTTCCCCAAGATCCCCGGCCAGGCGGAAGTGAGTCTCCGGTCCGCTCGAGCCAATTGGTGGTGGCTCGATCGGGCCTGGGGGAAGATCGGCGACGCCTTCCCCGCTAGCGCGCCGGCGTCGTGGATGGCGCGCACCTCCACGTTCATGAACCACTACCGGAGGACGTACCGGATCCCTCGCGATTGGATGGACAACATCCGGGAGGTCCGAGGCTACCGGGTGAGCATCCTCGACCCCGTCACGCGCACACGAGGACCCGCGCAAGCCTGGGGTACGTACTGCGTCATCCCGTCATCGAAGTACCAGCTGCAAACTCTGGACTCTGGCGACGAGGCGTTCGTCGCGCAGAACATCGACGGATATCCGGGCATCGACGGCGAGCTATGGACGAAGCCGGCGAGTCCGTGCGTCGTGAGCGTGGTGGACCCGCACCTTGGCGTTCTCTCGCTTCAATGGCAGGTGGACCCCTATGGGCTGAACCGCGCCATCCACCCGAGCATGTACGTACCACTCGGGGGCGGGCAGCCCACCGCGCCGTCGCGTGACTTCCGCGAACCAAGGCAGGCGTGGGACGGCATCCCGCGATCGACGGTCCCGCTTGTGCTCGCTGACGATCACCGCGTGGCCATGCTCGTCACCTGCATCCCCGGCAGCCCGAACGACAAGGGCCGGCTGTTCCGCATCGACGTAGATCCCGTGGACGTGGCCGATCGCCTCGCGGGCGGAGGGGTGGACCCGTCGGGCGGTGCCGGTCCGACCTTCGAGGTGTACGTGCCGCCGCAGCTCGTGTCCGCTTGGTACGCCTGGCGCACGACGAGGGAGGCGCGCAGCACCGCCCGTGTGCTGTTCGGTCTGGATCCGTCCCCGTCAGCATTCGGCGACGGCGGTGGAGGTGGTGGTCCAGCCGGCCCGGTCCCCCCTCCGGCCGCGCCTGGCGGCGGCGGCTTCGCGGTCGGCGGCAGCATCATCCGGGACTTCCTCGACGGCTTGAATGCCGACCCGCAAGACGGCTACGAGATCGTGAACCATGGCACCGAGAGCGTCTTGCAGGCCGTAGCCGAGGCGATGGCCATCCGCGTGTGGTCGGCCTACGCGGACGGCGTAACAGGCAGTCCGGCGTACCACCTGGACCCGCGTCTCGAGCCCCGCGGCAACGTCCACTCGGTATCCCACGGCGTGATGATGGACGGCGCACTCCTGACGTCCGTGGACGCGAGCGCGAACCGTCCGCCCTACGATCCGCTGGCCTTCGTACCTGTTCCGATGCGAAGCCTGCTCATCCACCGGGTGCCCGACGGGACCGTGTAAGCGAGGAAGCGCCGCCCGGGGCCGTTGGAGCGGCGCACCGGGCGACTTGCGACGTCACGTACCAAGCCGCGACGGCACCGCTCGGGAGACTAGCCCACCCAAGGACGGGCGGCACCTTGCAAGCGGCCCGCCGTGTCCGTACGATCCCGCTCGCCTCGACACACGAGGCACCCCGCGACAGGCGTTGGAGCGCCTCCGCAGGGCTACCTACCGACCAAGCGGAGGAAGCGATGCAGCGTGCATCCCGTGATCTGTCTACGTCCGATTCAATGGCCCCGATGGACGACGGGGCCCGTCGCCGAGCCACGGCCGCATGGATCCTCACCCTCGGCGCGAAGGCTTCCGCGCCTGCACCCCAAGACGACGACGAGCACGCCGTGCGTGCGGCCGTCGAGGGCAGCGACGATCCCGAAGGGCTCACGGCCGGCCTGCGTCGTGCCGTCACGCACCGCCGAACGCGAGGCGAGATCCCCACGACCGCGAGCATCGCGCACATGGCCGGCGGTGGTGCTGACTCGCTGCCCGAAGCGATCGACCCGGCGCAGGCCCGCGACGAGATCGAAGCCCTCAAGCGCGAGGAAGCGATGGACGCGATCCTCGGGGGCGTGGAAGCCCTCGGCCTGGACGTCGCGCTCGGCGTGCTCCGCGATGAGCTCCACCGCCGCGGCTTCACGGACGACGAGATCGACGCACACACACGGCGCGGCGCGTAGGCGTCTAGCCCGTCGCGAGCACCGCAGGGCCTCGGGGTCACTCCCGGGGCCCGCTTCCGTTCTAGGCCGCAGCTGCGTCGCCTCGGTCGATCCACATGGCCACGACCTCATCGAACGGGGCGAGGGAGCGGCACCCGCAGGCGTACAGCGTCAGCGTGTCGCGGAAGGTGCGGTGGTCCTCGGTCGTGAACGTGGGTGGGGCCACCGCCATCGCGAAGGACGCCGCGAGGCGCGACAGCTCGAGGTAGTCGTCGGAGCCGACCACGACGCCATCCCCGCCCGTCGCCTCGCGGTAGCCAAGCGCAGCGTCACGCACGAAGCCGGCGAGATACGCCTTCCACGGTGCAGGCTTGGGGAGGTGCGGTAGCAGGTCGATGAGGGTCGCCGCCATGCGCGCCGGGTCGATCGGCACTCGCGGGTCGGGGGCTTCGTGATGCGTCATGCGCCCATCGTCCCACGCACGTGGCGTGGTGTCTCGGACGCCGGCCGCGTGGTCGAGGCCGAATCAGCGAATGACGAACGGCACCGCGAGCGATTGCGCGGCACGGACCTTGGCGCGGTCGCCTCGACGGTCGTAGCGGGCCGTCGTCGTCGGGCTGGCGTGGCCGAGGAAGGCTTGCACGGTGGGGAGGTCGTTGCCCGTGTCGAGCAAGTCCGACGCCACGGTGCGCCGTGCATCGCGCGGAGCGAGCGACGAGACGCCGGCCGCGGTGGCGACCTTGGCGAGCCATCCGTAGAGGGCTTGCGTCGTGACGCCCTTGGAGCGGTCCACCTCGCCGCCACGGTTGACCGGGCACAACAGGTAGCCCGGCTCGGAGCCGCGCACCTTGAGCCACGCCAGGACGGCCGCACGTGATCCGTTCGCCAGCGGGACCGAGCGGACCTTGCCGCCCTTGCCGTGGACCCGGAGCGTCATGGTGCCGCCGTCGGCATCGTCGGCCAGGTCGTCCAGCGTGAGCCGCACGGCCTCGGCACGACGAAGCCCACCACCGAACAGCAGGCCGAGGGCCGCCGCGTCACGAGCGCCGGCGGGGGAGTCCTCGACGCACGCGAACAGCCGCGCACGCTCGGAGGCGGACACGTAGCGCCCGGCCGGGTCGGTGCTTGTCGTGTCCCGCTTCGTCTTGAGGTCGTCGGTGATGCGGGCCAGGGCTTCGGCATCGAAGCGCCCGAGCCGCCACGCCTCGCGCAGCACACCACGGAGCGCCGCCACCGAAGCCGCGACCGTAGCCTTCGAGAAAGGCTTGCCCGTCTTGGCCGAGCGGTGGTCGCGCAGGTTGGCGCGGATCGTGGCCACGAGCGCGTAGTCGATGCGATCCCACGGAGCCGCGAGCACGGCCGCGAGCGAGCGATCGGCGTCGGCATCCTCGGCGAGAGCGCCGGACACCACGAGCACGCGCCGCAGGCCACCGAAGGCGGTCCGGCTCGAGGTCGTCCACACGGGCCGCCCCTCGTCGTCCAGGCGCAGGCCCGCCCGGCGCAGGTAGGCCGCAGCTGCGCATGCCCACGCCTCGGCGGGGACGTGGGCCAGGGTCGCGGGGGGCTTGCGGAGGGCCAGGGTGCCGGTCGTGGTCATGGTCGGGACTCCCTTTCGGTAAGTGCCATTATCATAAGGGAGTCAAACGGATGCAAGAGGGGAGCGGGGAGCGACCCGGCCCTGATCCCACGCCTTCCCCATCGCGGGACGCCTGCCGGCATGGCGGACCACAGGAGCCGGGCCGCTCGCCCGTCGTCCAGGCCACGCGCGACGAGCTCGCCAGCGGTCACGCGCCAGCCTTGGGGAGTTCCGGTGGCGCGCGGGGCTCGCTGGTGCTCGCGCCGGGTAGGGAATGGTCGATGGTCCCCGACCGCCCCCCCACGAGACGCGCTACACGCCCCCAGAAGGGCCGCGACCTGGCAGGGGTCCAGGCACGCGCCCGAGGGGCGACCGTGAGCGCAGCGCGCCGCCACCGCCGCGGAGCGCGTCGAACGTCGTATGGGGCGCTCGTGGACACTCAGTGGCCCGATTCCCCCCCGAGAGGGGGTGGCCCAGGGGTGAGCGAGGGGCCCGCCTCTGCGGTCATGGAGCCCCGCGGCTCCCGGGGAGATGCTGCCTTGGCCTGCATGCGCAGGTCGTGGCGCGCGGTCCCGGTGGGGGTCCGCCCGCCGATGCTTCTAGACGCGGGGCAGCTACCAGAGACCCGCTCGAGGACCTCAATGGCGAGCAGCAAGTCGAAAGAGCTCCAGGTCCACACGTTCCTGTCTCTGTTCCTCGACATCCTCGGTTGGGGCCAGCAACTGCTCGACTTCGACGGCGTCGCAGAGGCCATCTGGGGGCCCGAGGAGACGGAGCGTCGAGTCCTCCAGCCCCTGCAACAGCTCGGCGTCCTCGAGCGCACGGTGCGGGCCTACGTCAACCTCGAGAGCCCTGACCGGTGGGAGCCCGATCCGCGGCTGGCGAACCTGGGCCCCGCCGAGCAGGAGCGGTATCGCCAGCTCACGCAGCGGCGGATCCTCCTCCAGTCGCTGAACGACTGCTTCATCCTCTCCACCCCCTTTACCGCCAGGCGTGGCGGGATGCCGGCGCTGGAGAGCTTGATCGCACAAGTCGCTCTGGCGCTGCCGATGCTCCTGGCGCAGGAGGTCCCAGTCCGTGGGGCCATCGCGGCGGGGATCGGGCTAGAGCACCGCGGTCAGATCATCGGCTCGTCAGTGGTCAGGTCCTACAAGATCGAGTCCGAAGTTGCCGGCTTCCCGCGTGTCGTCATCGATCGTGGACTCGTACCGTTCGTGCACGAGGTGGCGTCGGAGGGGCCGGACGATGTGGACCGCAACTCGGCGCGTCGTGCCCTGGGGTGGCTGTTCGTGGACCAGGATGGCCAAGTAGCCGTCGACTACTTCGGTGCCCATGCCCTAGAGTTCTACGGCTGGATGCGGTCTCCTGAGATGAGCCGTGCAGTGAGGCAGGCGTACGGCTTTGTCCGCGCCCAGCGCCAGGCAGCGAAGTCCGCCGGGCAGGCCAAGCACTTGGCGAAGTGGGACGCTGTGCGCGATTACTTCCGCTCACGCCTTCCTCGCGAGGTGCTCGGGCTCCCCGCGCTCGAGGAGCAAGACGGAGTTGACCAGTAGCTTCTGGAGGCCACATGGCCCTCAGCCGCGGCACCGCCGACAGTGGCCGTGGTGGGGTCCCCTCGCCCTACGCTGGCCGAATGCCTAAGTCCGACGCCGAGTCCGGAGGGAAGCCTATGCGAACCCGGAGGTGGCTTTGGCTGGCATTCGCCGGGTTCGTGCTGGCGTTCGGCTACTTCATCTGGCCCACACCGTGGGTGTACGAAACGAAGGTCTGCAACGGCAATCTCGTGGCCCTTCGCAGGCACAGGCTGACGGGCGATATCGAGGGCCGGCGGTTGTACCTGCGCTTCCCACACACGCGGGGATGGGCTGTGTTCGAGGAGAAGGACTAGCGATGGGACGAGCAAAGCCTCGCGCCTGGGGAAGCGTCCGCAAGCGCGGTGATCGTCCCGGCTACGTGGTGCGGTTCAACCTCGAGGGGCGGACGATCGAGCGGGCCGCGGGCCGGACGTGGAAGGAAGCCGACAAGAAGCGGCGCGCCGCACAAGTCCTGGCGGAGGCGGGGACGCCTCTCACAGACCTGCTCGCTGCTGTGTTCGGGGATGTGGGCGGCTCTGGCGCATCCCTCGCCGAGCTGGCTCCCGCGTACCTCGCGTACGCAGCGAGCCGCAAGAAGCCGACCACGCTGAAGGGCGACACACACCGGCTCGGCGTGCTGAAGGCTGCACCCTGGTCGAGAAAGCCGCTCGGCGCCGTCACACCTCGCGACCTGCTGGCGTGGACGGCCAAGCGCGAAGCCTCGAAGGTGTCCGGCTCCACGATCAATCGGGACCTGGCTCTCGGTTCCGCGCTCTACAAGTGGGCGGAGCGTGCCGGGCACGTCACCGGGGACAACCCTTTCCGCAAGGTGCCGCGCTACTCCGAGAGGGGCAGGGCCCGGGAGACGTACCTGACGGCGGCGGAAGCGCGGGGCCTCATCGACGCCTGCTCGCCCATCCTGCGTCCGATCGTCCTTGCGGCACTCCACACGGGGATGCGGCGCGGGGAGTTGCTTTCGCTCCGCTGGCGCTCTGTGGACCTCAAGCGCGCCGAGCTCGTCGTGGAGCCCGAGGCGGAGAAAGCTGGCCGGGGGCGCGTTGTCCCGCTCTCGCCCGACCTCCTGACGCTCCTCAAGGCCCTGAGGGGCTCCCGTCCGCGCCCAGCCGTCGATGGCTCCGACCATGTGTTCGTGGTCGCTGACGGCGCTACGTGGGGTCTGGAGGCTCTGCGCGTGGCTCTCCGGACCACGGTAAAGGCGTGCGAGGCGATCCCGGTGGGGAAGAAGGAGCGCGTTACGTTCCACGCAATGCGCCACACCGCCGCGTCCCTGATGGTGGGGGCCGGGGTGCCGGTGCTCGACGTGGCGCGGATCCTGGGCCACTCGACGCTCGCCGTGACGATGCGCTACGCGCACTTCGCGCCAGAGTCAGGGCGGGCGGCCATCACCGAACTTGGCCGGGCCTTGAACGCCTCGGGTGCGGGGTGACTGTGCGCGGAGAGGTACGGGAGCCCCTAGTCGGACGCGATTTCGCTCCGCACCTCCTGCGCGAAAGCCACCAGCGTGTCCTCTCTGACGACCGTACGGAGCCGATTACTGGAGGCGATCAAGTGCATGGCCTCATCGTAGGCGACCCTCAGTTTCCCCGGTTGCGGTGGAGCGACAATGGGCGTGAACATGAACTCGTTGGACTCAGAGAGGGCATCCAGTCGGCCGCGCCACGCCAAGCCCTTCTTGACGATTGTCTCTTCTTCCTTGACGTCAAAGGAGAGGACGTCCACCAACTGACGCTGACCGTTCTGCCAGGCGAACGGGAACGTGTACCCGTAGTAGTCCGTCGCCACTCTGACGTCGTGCTCAATCGGAACCTGAAAGCGGCGGAACACCTTCGCCGCTCGGCGCCTGAGCTCCGATCGCGACAGTTGCGGGGTCTCGGCGGCGATCGAGTCGCGCTCCAGAAACGTTTCGCGCAAGTCGGCAGTGAGCGTCGTGAGAGTTGAAGTTAGCCCATGCATCAAGGGCCCCCAGCGGAAGGAGCTCTGATCGTTGAATCCAAGTTGCTCCTCAAGGACGCCTGCGAAGCGGTCCGCCGTGACGATCGCCGCACCCTGGGTTTCCCAAGCCCGCTTTATGCGATGGCTTGCCTGCCTGAGCATGATCTTGAAGGCGTTGGCCTCTGTATGCGGCGCGAGGCACCGCACACGCTTGACTCGGAGCGGGACCTGCGTGGCAACGGCCTTGCTCGCAGTCTCGCCGTCGAGCATCGCGGCAAGGAACCCGACGTTCACGAACTCGGAGTCAGGCCCGAACGGGTGAAAGCGGAGGATGCAGGCGATGTACGGTCGCATCACGGTGCTCCAAACGTACTGCGCACATTGCGGATGACGTCCTCGATCGTTGAGTCTCGATCATTGAGGAGTTGCTCCGCCAGGGTCAGGTGCTTCGGGTCGGCAATCCACTCCGCCGGGACCCCTGCCAGGACGGTGGCAACCCACGCAGGCGTCACGACGTCCCGCCACAGGTCCCGAACACCATCGTACCCGTCCTCTTGACTAGACGCGGCCACGCCGTGAGCAGCGTGAGCACGCACCAGGCGTTCCTCGACCAAGTAGGGGCTTTGCCACGCAGGCTGGGTTTCGAGGAACGCCCAGAACGCAAGCCCGTGGTCGACCAGGGTTACGCTGCCCGGGGTGCCGTTCCACATGATGTTCGGGTTGTTGCGAAGCCGATCTGCATTCAGGACGCAGGAGTCGGCCAAGACCGAAGCCGTGAGGGCATCGCGGTCGCCGGGTCCAATCTTGGCGCTGGGCGTATCGAACCAGTCTGCGTAGCCGTCAAGGCGTTGAACCCAGAAGATTGGCCCCAACTCACTCAGTAGACGGGCCTTGAGCGGGCTCGTGGGCACGCCGACGAGAGCATCGCTTGTCAGCTCTGCTACGCCGCACTCCGCGACCTGCAATCCAAGGAGGGTCAAGAGTCGAGCGATGACGAGTTCAGCCAGCAGGTGTGACGTCCTCGTTTCGCCGGTCTTCCCGGATGCCTTCCTGAACTTCAGGATTACCGCGAGTTCGCGGCCACCATCCACCTCCCGGACGCGGCCAAGCAAGCTCCCGGAGCTTCCGCCGGGCGATGCGCTCGACACCTGCACCACCTCAAACTCATGGACGGCCGCGGCCGGTAGCGTCGCCGGAGGCGCCGCGGTCGCTTCGTCCTCAAGCGGTGCCGAGACCGGGGGGCCAGATGCCGCGGCTTCCGGCCCGTCCGCAGGTCCGGAACTCGCAGCCCCCGAGCCTCGCACGTCGTCTTCTTCCTTGGCGTTCCCCACCTCGCCGCCCTCTCCCGCTCCACAGCGGCCCGCCCTTCGTCAGCAGCCCGTCCAGGGCGCTGCGGCGGGACGCGCACGTCCCCGACTGAGGGTAGCCCCGATTCGCTCGCCGTGCGGCTGTGGCTCGGCAAGAGCCGTCGGGACGCCCGGTCGCCTCAGACACCCGTGGGGCCCGGCGGTACCTGACTACTCAGGTTGGCGAAGGACGCTTGGAGGGGCATTTCAGGGGGCGGCGCATGACCCGCATGCTCGTAACATCCTTTCATACATAGTCTTGCGATCGACTAGCGGCCGGTTTCGAAAACCGGTGTAGGGGCAACCCTACCTAGGGTTCAAATCCCTATCTCTCCGCCACTTCTCCCCGCGCTGGGAACGTCTCGTGGCTCGTTCCGCGCTACCGCGCGGAGTCTTCGCCGGGCTGCCGCGCTGTGCGCGGCCACCCGCCGGCAAGGGGGGACCTGCGATCCCCCCTTCCAAGCCCCCCGCGGGCTCAAATCCCTATCTCTCCGCCACCTTCTCTCTCGAGCCCAGCCAGTCGTGGCTCGTTCCGCGCTACCGCGCGGCGTCTTCGCCGGGTCGCCGCGCTGCGCGCGCCTGCAGCGGCCTCGCCTCGTGCGTAGGCTGCGGCCCCGCGCGACACCCCCGGAGGAGCTGACACGCGATGGAGACATGCCTCGCAGCGTGGTCGCCCGAGACGACGTACGCGGTCTACACGGTGGCAGTGCTTCTCGGCGTAGCAGCGTGCGGTGCGATCGGCTATGCGATCGGGCGCCCGAAGGGGCTTGGTGCGGCGGGGCTCGTGTTCGGCCTCTGCGGCAGCGTGCTCGGTCTGGTCGTGATCGCGCTGCTGAAGCCGCCGCGCCATGCGCGTACGCCGGCGCGTCGCCGTCGCGCCGCGGGCCGCAGGCGCGCGTAGCGCGACGCTACTTCGTCACGACCGGCATCGGCGAGTCGAGCGGGTGCGTGGCGCGCTTGAGGAACAGGATCGCCCAGGCGGTGTCGAGGATGTCGCTCGCCTCGTACTCGGCGGTGCCGAGCGCTCCCGTGGCCCAGCGGCCATCGGGCTTCTGGGCCTGCAGCAGGTACTTGGCGCCTTCGATGTACCAGTCGTGCACGCCGAGCAAGTCGCGGCCACCCAGCACGCCCGCACGCTCCAGGCCGTACAGGTAGTAGTAGTGCCAGTTGGGCGCCATCGACCCCGGGTTGCGGTCGACGGCGAAGTTCGCCTCGAGCCAAGCGAAGCCGTCCTGGACGGCTTGCGCCACTTCGAGCTGCTTGCTGGGCTTGTAGGAAGGGAACTTGCGGGGGTTGACGAGGCCGTCGTGTGCGATGGCCAGGATCGCGATGCCGGCCGTCGTCATGCTGCCCGTGGCCACCGTGCTGTCGGCCGTGTAGGGCCAGCCGCGGCTGCGATCGTCGCTCTCCACGACGTAGACCGTGCCGCCTTCCTCCTCGGGCACGATCGTGCGCTTGACCTTGGGGCCGTCCTTCTGCTGCGCGGCCATGGTCCGCTCGAGCACGCGCAGCCAGACGCCGGGCGCGATGGCGATGCCGCTCTCCTTGGCGGCGCGCAGGCCCAGCAGGGCGTACTGGGTGTTCGAGAAGTCGGGTCGGTTCTGGGGGTAGCCCCAGTCGCCCGTCTCCTGCTTCTGCTGGTCCATGAGGAAGGTCGCCAGGCTGCGGATCCAGCCGAGCGCGTCCTCGGGCATGCCCAGCGGGTTGTTGGGGCCCGCGGGGCCGCGCTTCTTCTTGGGCTTCTTGCCGTCGGGGTGGCCGAAGTACTTGTGCGCGAACATGAGCACGGTGCCCGCGTCGTAGGTCGTGCGCGCGCCGGCGCCCTCCTCGTCCTTCTTGCGGCAGTAGCCCATGGCCTTGTCGAGGACCTCGTCGCCCTGCTCGTCGCCCGCGGCGATCAGGGCCAACCCCGCCAGCGCCGTCGAGCCGATCCCGTAGTAGGCCGTGCCGCCGTGCTTGACGAGGCCCAGCTGGCCGCTGGCACCCTGCTGCTTGCGCAGCCACGCCGCGCCGCGTTCGACGGCCTCGTCGATGGCCTGCTGCATCTCCTTGTCGGGAACGCCCGGCTTCTGCTTCTTCTTGTCGCCGCCGGCCGCGAGGGGGGCGCTCGTGACCAGCACGACCGCCGCAACGGCGAGCAGGAGGAGGGAGCGGCTGCGGAGCAGGGCGTGCATGGCGTGAAGCCTACCCGGCGATCCGCGGGGGCCCGCCGCCGGGCATCCCGTATCCTCGGCCGGTCATGCCGATCGTCCTGCTCCGCATCGTCGCACCGCTCGTGCTGCTCGCCCTGCTCCTGGTCTCGCCGTCGGCGGCGTTGGCGGAAGACGTGGGCGACGGGATCAGGGCCTTCAAGGAGGCCCAGAAGTCGGGGGATTGGCGCGTGCGCGTCGAAGCGTACGACGCGCTCTCGTTCTACGACGGCCCCCAGATCGTCGAGGTCATGCTCGACGCCATGGAGGCCGATCCCCACCCGGCCGCCAAGCTCGGCGCGGCCGAGCGCCTGGGCCGCCTCGTCAGCGACGAAGCCAAGGCCGACCTCTACGCCGCCATCCAGAAGGGCAGCGACGAGCGCCGTTACCTCGCCCTCCTGGCCGTTCGCAGCCAGCCCGGACCCGACGGCAAGGACGTGCTCATCGAGCTGGCCCGGGGCAAGGAGGCGCCCATCGCGGCCCAGGCGGCGATCGCGCTGGGCCAGAAGCACGTGCCCGAGGCGATTCCCGTCTTGGTGGAGCTGATCGAGAAGGCCGAGGACGACCAGGTCAAGCGTGCCGCGGCGGAGGCTCTCCGGCGCATGGCCGGCCCGCCGCCCCAGCCCAAGATCGGGCACGACGGCAAGCCGCTGCCCGAGCCCAACCCGCCGCCGTGGGTGCCGACCTGGTACACGCTGGACACGGTCGTTCCGGCCCTCGTGAGGGTGCTGGGCAATCCCAAGGGAGGGATCGAGCGGGCCGAGGCGTGGCGGACGCTCGTGCGACTGCTCAAGCACGACATGGGTCTGGATCCCGCCGCATGGACGGCGCTCGCCGCGGGCAAGACCCCGGAAGAGATCAAGAAGAAGCCGCTTCCCTACCGCTCGATCTTCGGCATTCCCCTGTTCGGGGAGCGCATGGTCGTGATCCTCGACACCAGCGCCCAGACCGACGATCCCCACCCGTACGACCGCGATCGGCTGACCGCGCTCTGCGAGGTCCCCGGCGCGCGCCCCATCCCCTGGTTCCAGCTGCAGACCAAGCGCGACTTCGCGCGCGCCTGGACACGGCGGTGGGTGCAGGACCTGCCCAAGGGCGCCAAGTTCGACGTGTTCCTCGTCAACACGTCACTCAACGACGTGTTCGGCAAGCTCAACAGCGTCAACGCGGGGACGAAGAAGGCTGCCCTCGAAGCGATCGACGAGACCAAGGCCGTCACGGGCCAGGACGTTCTCGGCGCCCTGATGGCCGCCATCCACCTGGGTGGGGAGAAGGACAAGCAGGTCTGGACCAAGGGGCCGTCGGAGATCCTCTACGTGAGCAGCAGCAAGCCCTGGCTCGCCGAGGTCACCGACGAGGACCACATCGGCGCGGCCGTGGCGCTGCGCGCGGGCTGGCTCCAGGTCCCCGTCCACACGGTGGGGGTGGGCAACCACCCGTTCGCCATGATGCAGGTCATGTCGGCGGCCGCCGGAGGCACCTACCTGGACCTGTCCAAGTAGGCGCGGGGCCCGGGGCCTCCGTCCCGCCCCTCCCCGCCGCCTCCCCGGGCCGAGGGCGCCGGATCGCCAAGCGGGGCCGCGTCGCACGCGGTGGTACCCTCATGGGCGACTCCGTCGGGAGGATCCCATGCACGGTCGCACGCTATCGCTTGCCCTGGCCCTCACGGGCCTGCTCTCGCTCCCCGCGTTTGCCGCGCCCGATGGCGGCGCCGACCCGGCCGCGGCCCCCGCGCCGGAGGCCGCTGCCCCCGCCGAGCTCGCCTCCCCCGAGGAGGTGAAGGCCGCGGTCGAGGCCTACAAGGAGAACTGGAAGGCCAAGGGCCTGAAGGGCGATGAGCGTCTCGCGCAGCGCGACTGGGCCATGCAGCAGCTGGCTGCCGTCCAGCACCCCGAAGTCGTCGACGAGCTGGCGAAGGTACTGAAGGGCAGCGACGAGAACCTGCGCATCGCGGCCGCCGTGCACCTCTCCTCGCAGACCGCCTTGCCCGTCCAGGCCGGCAAGAAGATCGCGGAGGCGATCCAGCGCAACAAGAACGACGTCAACTTCCTGATGGCGGCGCTCGACAGCCTCGGTCGGCTCAAGTTCCTCGGCGCGACCGAGGTCATCGACGAGATGCTTCGCCACCCGGACTTCTCGGTGAAGAAGGCCGCGATCGAGGCCGTCGGCTCGACGGGCGACATGCGCCTCATGCTGCCCATGCTCAAGCTGGTCCAGATCGACCCCGACCGCGAGCCCCCGGGTGCCCGCGGCAAGAACAGCGGCCAGAGCGAGTCCGACGGCGAGGGCTACTCCTGGGAGGGCGCCGAGGCCACCGTGGACACGGGCACGGCCGGTGATGGCGACCAGAAGGCCGCCGAGAAGAAGGCCAAGGAGCAGGCCGCCAAGAACAAGGCCGAGGCCGACGCCAAGGCCGCGGCGTCGGGCGGCAGCGGGGGCAAGCCCGACAAGCCCGGCAAGGGCGGCGGCGGCCGCAGCATCCAGGAGCTGATCCACCCCATCAAGAAGGCCCTGGGCGCCTTGACGGGCGAGGAGTTCGACAGCCCCGTGACGGTGCACGCATGGCTCGTCGCCCACAAGGACGAGATCGCCGCGCGCATCAAGGAGCTCGCCGACGTCGAGAAGGACCAGGCCAAGACCGAGAAGGAGGCCGTCGAAGCCGCCAAGTAGGCGCGCCTCGATCCGTGTGCGCCCGACGCCCGTCGCAGCGATGCGGCGGGCGTCGTCGTTTATGACAGCGGCCCGTTCTGGCGCGTGTCGGGGGTCGTGGACAAGGTAGGCAGATGCCCGGCACCGACTCCCGCCCGCTGGCCGCGGAGCCCGACGTCGAGACCCGCCTCGTGGAGCTTCTCGAGCGGCGCATCGCCGTGCTCGATGGCGCCATGGGCACCATGATCCAGCGCGCCAAGCTGGACGAGCCCGACTTCCGCGGCACGCGGTTCCGGGACCACCCACGCGACCTCAAGGGCGACAACGACCTCCTGGTCCTGACGCGCCCGGATCTGGTCCGCGAGATCCACGACGCCTACCTGGACGCCGGCGCCGACATCATCGAGACGAACACCTTCAACGGCACGTCGATCGCGCAGGCCGACTACGGCATGGAAGCCCACGTCCGCGAGATCAACGTGGCCGCGGCACGCATCGCCCGCGAAGCGGCGGACGCCTTCACCGCCCGCGATCCCGAGCAACCGCGATTCGTCGCCGGCGCGATCGGACCGACGAACAAGACGCTCTCGATCTCGCCGCGCGTGGAGGACCCTGCCTACCGGGACGTGACCTTCGCCGACGTGCGCGCCTCGTACGCCGAGCAGGTGGATGCCTTGCTCGAGGGCGGCGTCGACGTGCTCCTCGTCGAGACGATCTTCGACACGCTCAATGCCAAGGCCGCGCTCGTGGCGATCGAGGACGTGTTCCAGGCCCGCGGCCACCGCGTGCCGATCCTGCTGTCGGTCACGGTCACGGACCTGAGCGGCCGCACGCTGAGCGGCCAGACGCTGGAGGCGTTCTGGATCAGCGTGGCCCACGCCAAGCCGTTGGTGGTGGGGCTCAACTGCGCGCTCGGCGCGCGCGAGATGCGGCCGTTCCTGGCCGATCTGGCGGCGGTGGCCGACACGTACGTGTCCGTGTACCCCAACGCCGGCCTGCCCAACGCCTTCGGCGCCTACGACGAGCTGCCGGCCACGACGGCCGAGCTCGTGGGGGACATGGCCCGGGACGGCCTGGTGAACCTCGTCGGCGGCTGCTGCGGCACCACGCCCGACCACATCCGCGCGCTGGCCGACGCCGTCGCGAGCCTGCCGCCGCGCAAGCGCCCCGAGCCCGTGCGCGGCGTCACGCGCTGGGCGGGTCTGGAGCCCGTCGTGCTGCGGCCCGACAGCAACTTCACGCTGGTCGGCGAGCGCACCAACGTCACGGGTTCCAAGCGGTTTGCGCGTTTGATCCGGGCGGGCGACATGACCGCCGCGCTGGACGTGGCCCTCGACCAGGTCCGCGGGGGCGCCAACGTGCTCGACGTCAACATGGACGAAGGCTTGCTCGACAGCGAAGCCTGCATGCGGCGGTTCCTCAACCTGGTGGCCACCGAGCCCGAGATCGCGCGCCTGCCCATCATGATCGACAGCAGCCGTTGGTCGGTGCTGGCAGCGGGCCTCGAGTGCGTGCAGGGCAAGCCCATCGTCAACTCGATCAGCCTCAAGGAGGGCGAGGCCGACTTCCTGGAGAAGGCGCGCACGGTACGGCGCTTCGGCGCGGCCGTCGTGGTCATGGCGTTCGACGAGCGGGGCCAGGCCGACACGCGCGCCCGCAAGGTGGAGATCCTGGAGCGTGCCTACCGGCTGCTGGTCGACGAGGCCGGCTTCGACCCGGGGGACATCATCTTCGATCCCAACATCTTGGCCGTGGCGACCGGCATCGAGGAGCACGACCGGTACGCGCTGGACTACATCGAGGCCACGCGCGACCTTAAGGCTTCGTGCCCCGGCATCCGCATCAGCGGCGGCGTCAGCAACCTCTCGTTCTCGTTCCGCGGCAACGACGTGGTCCGCGAAGCCATGCACGCCGCGTTCCTCTACCACGCCATCCAAGCCGGCATGGACATGGGCATCGTCAACGCCGGTCAGCTGGCCGTGTACGAGGACATCCCCAAGGACCTGCTCGAGCACGTCGAGGACGTCCTGTTCGCACGACGTCCCGACGCCACGGAACGCTTGGTCGCGTTCGCGGAGACGGTGCGCGGCGCCGGCAAGGCCCGCGAAGTGGACACCGCATGGCGCGAGCTCCCCGTGGCCAAGCGCCTGTCGCATGCCCTCGTCCACGGCCTGGTGGACCACATCGAGGCGGACGTCGAGGAAGCCCGCCAAGCCGCCGCCCGTCCGCTGGACGTGATCGAAGGCCCGCTCATGGACGGCATGAGGGTGGTAGGGGACTTGTTCGGCGCGGGCAAGATGTTCCTGCCGCAGGTCGTGAAGAGCGCGCGCGTCATGAAGCGCGCCGTGGCTTGGCTCGAGCCCTACATGGAGGCCGAGAAGTCCGCGAGCGGCGCGCGAACCTCGCAGGGCAAGATCGTGCTGGCCACGGTCAAGGGCGACGTCCACGACATCGGCAAGAACATCGTGGGCGTGGTCCTGGGCTGCAACGCCTACGACGTCGTCGACCTGGGCGTGATGGTGTCCACGGAGAAGATCCTCGCCACGGCCGCGACCGAGGGCGCCGACCTGATCGGCCTGTCGGGGCTCATCACGCCGTCGCTCGACGAGATGGTCCACGTTGCCGAGGAGATGCAGCGCCGGCAGCTCGACCTGCCGCTCTTGATCGGCGGCGCGACCACCTCCCGTCAACACACGGCCGCGCGCATCGCCCCCGTCTACGCGGCGCCCACGGTGCACGTGAAGGACGCCTCGCGCGTGGTCGAGGTCGTGGGCAAGCTCCTGGACCCCGAGCGGCGCCGCGAGCTGGACCGTGACAACCGCAGCCTCCAGGCCGAGCTGCGCCAGCAGCTGGAGGAACGCTCGCGTCCGCTCCTCTCGCTGGGCGACGCGCGCGCTCGCGCGCCCCGCCCGGTGGAACGGGCGCAAGACATCCCCCGGCCGCAGGCGGTCGGCCGCTTCGTGCACCGGCCGATCCCGATCGCGACGCTCCGGCCCTACATCGACTGGACGTTCTTCTTCACGGCCTGGGAGCTGGGTGGCCGCTATCCGACCATCCTCGAGCATCCCACCAAGGGGCCCGCGGCGCGCGAGCTGTTCGAGCATGCGCAGGCGCTGCTCGATCGCCTGGAGGCGGACGGTGCGATCGAGGCGCGCGGCGTGCACGCGATCTGGCCCGCCAACCGCGACGGCGACGATCTCGTCATCTGGACCGACGAGCGCCGCACCGTGGAGCGTGCCCGCTTCCCCATGCTGCGCCAGCAGACCGAGCCCCACGACACCAAGGAGCTCCTGTCCCTCGCCGACTTCGTCGCTCCGGTCACCTCGGGTCTGCCGGACCACGTGGGTGCCTTCGCCGTCACGGGCGGCCTCGGGGCCGATGCCCTGGTCAAGGAGCACGAGGCTGCGCACGACGACTACAACGCGATCCTCGTGAAGGCCGTCGCCGATCGACTGGCCGAGGCCGCCGCAGAGTGGCTGCACGAGCAGGTCCGTCGCAGCTGGGGCCACGGCGAGGCGCCGCCGCTCCCGATCGAGGCACTGCTGCGCGAGCGCTACCAGGGCATCCGGCCGGCCTTCGGCTACCCCGCGTGTCCCGACCACAGCGAGAAGCGCCGGCTGTTCGACCTGCTGGATGCCGAGGAGATCGGCGTGGCGCTGACCGAGTCCTGCGCCATGACGCCACCGGCCAGCGTGAGCGGCCTCTACTTCGCCCACCCCAAGGCGCGCTACTTCCACGTGGGTCGCATCGGCCGCGACCAGCTCGAGGACTATGCACGCCGCAAGGGCATCGCGGCCGCGGACGCCGAGCGCTGGCTGCGGCCCTGGTTGGCCTGACGCGCGGACCTACACTCCTCCCGTGGACGTCGTCGACGGGCTGCTGCCGCCGGAGATCGCCAAGCGAGCCGAGGAGATCGGGGTCGCGAAAGCCTCGATGCCGGCGGGCCAGCGCCTGGGCCTCTCCGTTCTCGCGGGTGCCTTCATCGCGTTGGGCGCCGTGTTCAGCACCGTCGCGGTCACCAACGCGGACGAGCTCCTGCCCTACGGACTGACGCGCCTCGTGGCCGGCGTCACGTTCTGTCTCGGTCTCGTGCTCGTGGTGGTGGGGGGCGCGGAGCTCTTCACCGGCAACAACCTGGTCGTCATGGCCTGGGCCAGCGGGCGCATCCGCACGCGCCAGCTTCTCGCGGGCTGGGCCTGGGTCTACGCCGGCAACTTCCTCGGTGCGCTCGGCACGGCCGTCCTCGTGGTGTTCGCCCGCCACCACCACCTTGCCGACGGGGCCGTCGGTGTCCAGCAGTGGGCCATCGCGCGCGCCAAGGTGGGTCTGGAGTTCGGCCAGGCCGTTGCCATCGGCACGCTCTGCAACGCACTCGTGTGCCTCGCCATCTGGCTCACGCTGTCCACGCGCAGCACGGCGGGACGCATCCTGGCCATCGTGTTTCCCGTCACGGCCTTCGTGACGTCCGGCTTCGAGCACTGCGTCGCCAACATGTACTACGTGCCCGTCGTGCTGCTGACCCGCTGGCTGGATCCCGCGTTCGTCGCGAGCTCCGTGCCCGAAGGCGCGGACGTGACCTGGACGGGGTTCCTCGCCCACAACCTGCTCCCCGTGACCGTAGGAAACCTCGTGGGCGGCGTGCTCCTGGTGGCAGGCGTCTACTGGCTGGTCTACCTGGGGCCGCGCCGCCGCGCCGGCGGGTAGCCGCGCGCCCGGTCCGGGCCCGCGCCCGCGCCCCGCTTGCCAGGCCCCAGGTCCCTTGTGACCCTCCCCGCTTCCCCCGAGGACGCCATGGCTGCCGACGCGAATGCCCCCGACGCCCGTCCCGGCGGACGCTTCGACGTGGACTTCGAGGGCGCGCGCCTGCTCGGCACCTACCGCGTGGAACGCCGCATCGCCACCGGCGGCATGGGCAGCGTCTACCTGGCCCGCGACGAGAACCTCGACCGCCCTGCCGTCGTGAAGGTGCCGCACGCGCGCCTGCTGGGGGAGCCTGGATTCCGCGAGCGCTTCGCCCGCGAGATCACCGAGCTCGTGCGGCTGGAGCACCCGCACATCGTGCGCATCCTGGCGCAGGGGGTCCACGACGAGGTGCCCTTCTTCGTCCTGCAGTACCTGTCGGGCAGCTCGCTCGGCTCGCGGCTCGAGGAGACACCCGAGGGGCGCGAGCCGGCGTCCGAGCTCTTCGCGTGGCTGCCCACGGTGGCCCGGACCCTCGACTTCATCCATGCGCGCGGCACGGTCCACCGCGACGTCAAGCCGGACAACATCCTGTTCGACGAGACCGGCAACGTGTACCTGTCCGACTTCGGCGTGGCCAAGGCCATGGGCGCCGGTTCCGTCGAGCTGACCGATCTCGGCACGGGCATCGGCTCGCCGCAGTACATGGCCCCCGAGCAGGCGTTGGGCCACGGGGTCACCGGTCAAGCCGACCAGTACGCGTTGGCCACGACGGTCTACCGCGCGCTCAATGGTCGTCTGCCGTACGAGGGATCGACGGTGATCGAGCTGCTGATGGCCAAGCAGGGCAAGGAGATCACGCCGTTCGACGCGAGCGCCCGCGTGCCCCAGGCACTGTGGCCCGTCCTCGTGCGTGCGTTGGCGCGCGATCCCGCGGCGCGCTTCCCCAGCTGCGTGGCGTTCGCCGACGCCGTGCAAGCGGCGATCGCGCCGTCCAAGGCAGGCACGTGGCCCACGGTCACGACTCCGCCCCTGCCTCGTCGCCAGCGTGCAGCCACGGTGGCCGCCGCCGCGGGCGTGCTCGTGGTGGGCAGCCTCGTGATCTGGTCGCCCTGGTCGTCGGGCGTCACGTCGCCGACGCCCCTGGTGGCGCCTCCCGCCACGGCCCCGCCTGCGCCCGAGCCCCGGTCGTCCAGCACGCTGATCGTCCTGGACACCGGCTCGGCGCCACGTCGCCTGCTCACCTACAGCGTTCCCGTCGGCTTCCGCCAGGAGTGGACCTACGACGCACGTCAGACCATCCAGCCCGCCGACAGCGAGAAGCGGACGACGGATCCGGTGGCGATCGACTTGCGGATGCAGGGCATCTTCGAGGTGAAGGCCGCCGAGCCCGACGGGCGGCTGCGATGCACCTTCCGCCAGCGGGCGGTCACGTCGCGTTCCGAGAACGACTACTACCGGACCTTGCTCGAGCGCCAACAGGCGTCGCCCGCCGCGCGCCTCTTGTTCGACCGCGAGTTCGAGTTCCTGTTGGCGCGCAACGGAGAGATCGAGCTCGCCCCCTCGAGCGACGAGACCATCGGCAAGCTCAGCCCGGCCATCGTCAGCGCCATCCGCTCGATTCTCCCGCCGCTGCCGGGCGAGCCCGTGGGGCAGGGCGCCAGCTGGATCGTGACAGGATCCCTGAACATGGGCGGCACGGAGGTGCGCTACGCGGGCAAGGACACCGTGACGAGCCTGGAAGGGGACTTGGTCGAGCTCTCCGTCCAGTTCGGCGGACAGCGCGAGGGAGCAGACGACGAGGACGCGCCCGCCCAGGTCGGGCGCGTCAGCGGCAAAGGCCGCATGACGCTGGACCTCACCCAGCTCGCGCCCGTCGACGTGGATCTCACGATCGAGCAGGAGAGCCTGGTCCGCCGCCTCGATGGCAAGCGTGTCCCGCTCCACATGACCTTCGAGCAGTGGACGCCGACCGAGGAGGAGCTGGAGAACCCTGACGCCCCTCCCCGTGCGCGCCCCGTCCCGGTCGGCCGCGGCGGGCGCGACCATCCCGACAACCGCTGACGCACGCCTCGTCCGCCCCTTGTCGGTTGCCTCCCTCGCAGGCACCCTGGGCCTCCCCACGCCGGAGTGGCGGAATCGGCAGACGCAGCGGATTCAAAATCCGCCGGGCTTTGCGGCCCTTGAGGGTTCGAGTCCCTCCTCCGGCACCACCTCAAATCCCTAGTATCAGGGCTTTGGGCGCTGTCGGTGCCCTCGCCGATCTTGGAGCCTCCTGCTCGACGTCAACACCTAGACGTCAACAGGGAGGCTCAGATGGCTACAGCGTGGATCTACTGGCGAACGAGCAAGGGGGGCGCGAGGCTCGCCTCGGTCCGTTGGTACGGGGAGGACGGCCGTCAGCGCTCGCAGGCGCTCGGGACCAGCGACGAGCGCGTCGCCGAGGTCTTCCGGAAGGCCAAGGAGCGAGAGCTTGGCACCCCGAGCCGCAGGGGCCGCTCGCCCTACGCGACCGTCCAGGAGGCCGTCAGGGCCTTCCTAGGAGCCTGCGCCACAGATCGCGTGCACGGCGCCACCCCCGTCCTGCAGCTCGGATTCCTGGATTCCAGCTTCGGCGAAGCACGTGAATCGGCTTGAACGCCCTTTCGCTCGGTCGGCGCGGGCT
>JBFWRP010000007.1:0-196151 GCA_050248855.1 Planctomycetota bacterium
CCTTGGATGGCCGCGCCATCCGGCACCTGAGAGGATGAGCAGGCATCCTGCTCAGCCTCGAGAGTCGGCCTGCATTGGCAGGCCGCGCCATCAGGCACCTGAGAGGCTGAGCAGGCATCCTGCTCAGCCTCTCAGCTGCGGAGGAGCCCTACAGGGCCAGCTGCCACTGGAAGCGGAGCAGCGTGCCGAAGGTCTCCTCGCCGAAGGCGAAGTTGCCGATGCCCGTGTAGGCGTCCCAGATCAGGAACGAACCCGGGTCGTTGCCCTCGAAGAAGCTGATGTCGACCGTGAACTTGTTGCCGTGGCCGTTCAGGTAGTAGTTGATCGCGAAGGCCAGCTCGGTCGTCGCGCCACCGCCACCCGTGGAGGGATCGAGGTCGTAGCTGCTGGCACGGGCGGCCAGCTCCCAGGCGGTGCCGGGGAAGTGGTAGCCGATCTGGGCCAGCCAGGCCGTCATGTCCAGGTCGTTACCAGTGCCGAGGAAATCCTCGTCGGAACCCATCGTGTAGGCGCCGGTGAACGAGAAGCCACCCCAGCCCAGCGCGAGGTCCACGCCGTAGCGCGTGGCGTCCGAGATCGTCGTGTGGTTCTTGTCCACGCGGTCGGCGTAGACGAAGCCCCAGGCGCCGATCTCGCCGTACCAGCCGCAGGTCTCCTGGGCCAGCGCGCCCTCCTGGTAGCCGATCGGCTTGGCGAACGCCCAGTTCACGCGACCGCTGAAGGCCAAGCCATCCGAGGTCCGGTGGTCCAGGACGTTGCGGATGCTGTCACCGCCGTCCCCGTTGCTGATCGCCAGCATGTAGCTCCACTCGCTGTTGCAGCCGAACGCGCCGTGGAGCATCAGGCCGTGGTCGCGGTTGCGATCCGTGTAGCCCGGCAGGATCTGGCCGACGAAGGCCGACGCCATCGAGATGTCCACGAACTGCTGCAGCTCGGGCTTGACCATGAGCTGGCGCGTCGTCGGCAGGGCGATCTGGCCCATCCGGAAGTTGAGCGCGTCGCTGCAACCCCACTCGATCCACGCCTCGCGCGTGTTGTCGTAGTTCTGGCTCTGTCCGAGGCGGAACGTGGGACCGAGGTTGCCGAGGCCCAGGAGCTGGTTGAGCGTGCCGCCGTCCATCGCCTCCAAGGCATCGCGACCGAAGTGACCGAACTCGAGCTCCATGTACCAGCGGATGTTGCAGGGGGCCTCGCCCGAGAGCTTCAGCGTGGCACGGGGCAACGAGAAGCCGGAGAGGTCACCACCGAAGTCCACCGGAAGAGCCTGCTGGTCGATCATGATGATGCCGCCGCCACCCGCGGTCTCGGGGGGCTGGGTCTCATCCCAGTCGAAGGCTTCGAAGCGAGCCTGGAGCGTGACGTTCGCACGCAGCAGGAAGTCGCCACCACGGATCCAGAAGCCGTTGTCGTAGCCCGCACTGCCGGGGCCGCCGACCAAGGCCACGTCGGCCGTGTCGTTTGCGAGATAGCTGTCGAGCGCCGCCTGCACGTCGCGAGCACTGCCGTCGGCCAGAGCCGGGGCCGCGACCACGCCGACCACGAGCGCGAGGGCGCAAAGGCCCGTCACGATCCGCTGCATGTGTGTCTCCCTCTACGCGAGCCCACGCGGTTGCCAGGGCCCGGTCTGGTTCATCGCGGGCGCCCTCCCTGGCGACCGCACGCGGCCCATGATGGCACGAAGCCCCCCGGGTTGCGCACCCTGGGAGGATCGGCCCCCCGCGAGGCCTGCTTGAGGCCTGCGGTGCCGGGGCGCGGAACGTCCGCTACGTCTTCTCCCCAAGCAAACGGGCCGCCGCGATCGTGTCGCGGCGGCCCGGGAAGGGTGCGCCGGGCTCGGGGAGCCCGGGCGCCATCAAGCACCCGAGAGGCTGAGCCCGCACTGCGGCTCGGCCTCGAGCGTCGGCCTGCCTTGGCAGGCCGCGCCATCAGGTACCCGAGAGGCTGAGCCTGCATTCCTGCTCAGCCTCGAGCGTCGGCCTGCCTTGGCAGGCCGCGCCATCAGGCACCTGAGTGGCTGAGCAGGCATCCTGCTCAGCCCCTCAGCTGCGGAGGAGCCCTACAGGGCCAGCTGCCACTGGAAGCGGAGCAGCGTGCCGAAGGTCTCTTCGCCGAAGGCCCAGCCACCGATGCCGGTGTAGGCATCCCAGATCAGGAACGAACCCGGGTCGTTGCCCTCGAAGAAGCTGATGTCGACCGTGAACTTGTTGCCGTGGCCGTTCAGGTAGTAGTTGATCGCGAAGGCCAGCTCGGTCGTCGCGCCGCCGCCACCCATGTCGGGATCGAGGTCGTAGCTGCTCGCACGGGCGGCCAGCTCCCAGGCGGTGCCGGGGAAGTGGTAGCCGATCTGGGCCAGCCACGCCGTCATGTCCAGGTCGCTCCCGCCAGCCAGGATGTGCTGCTCGTCCGTGCCCATCGTGTAGGCGCCGGTGAACGAGAAACCACCCCAGCCCAGGGCCAGGTCGACGCCGAAGCGCGTGCTGTCGGCGATCACCGTGTGGTTCTTGTCGATCCGGTCGGCGTAGACGAAGCCCCAGGCGCCGATCTCGCCGTACCAGCCGCAGGTCTCCTGGGCCAGCGCGCCCTCCTGGTAGCCGATCGGCTTGGCGAACGCCCAGTTCACGCGGCCGCTGAAGGCCAGGCCATCCGAGGTCCGGTGGTCCAGCACGTTGCGGATGCTGTCACCGCCGTCCCCGTTGCTGATCGCCAGCATGTAGCTCCACTCGCTGTTGCAGCCGAACGCGCCGTGGATCATCAGGCCGTGGTCGCGGTTGCGATCCGTGTAGCCCGGCAGGATCTGGCCGACGAAGGCCGACGCCAGCGAGATGTCCACGAACTGCTGCAGCTCGGGCTTGACCATGAGCTGGCGCGTCGTCGGCAGGGCGATCTGGCCCATCCGGAAGTTGAGCGCGTCGCTGCAACCCCACTCGATCCACGCCTCGCGCGTGTTGTCGTAGTTGTGGCTCTGGCCAATCGCGAACGCCGAACCCAGGTTGCCCGAGTTCTGCGGCAGGAACTGCGCGTTGACGCCGCCGTTGTCCGCGTAGAACTCCACGACGTCCCGACCGAAGTGGCCGAACTCGAGCTCCATGTACCAGCGGATGTTGCAGGGGGCCTCGCCCGAGAGCTTCAGCGTGGCACGGGGCAACGAGAAGCCCGAGAGGTCGCCGCCGAAGAAGTCGGGGCCGATGACCTGCCCGGCACCGATGACGATGCCGCCGCCCGCCTGCTCCGGGGGCTGGGACTCGTCGTAGTCCATGGCCTCGAAGCGGGCCTGCAGCGTGACATTGGCACGCAGCAGGAAGTCGCCACCGCGGATCCAGAAGCCGTTGTCGTAGCCCGCGCTGCCGGGGCCGCCGACCAAGGCCACGTCGGCCGTGTCGTTTGCGAGATAGCTGTCGAGCGCCGCCTGCACGTCGCGAGCGCTGCCATCGGCAAGCGCCGGCGCGGCCGCCACGGCGAACAGCGCAAGGGCGCAGAGCGCCGTCATGAATCGCTGCATGGGTCCCTCCGGGGTGTCGCCTCGGCCTCCCTGCTCCGGCAACACGACTCGAACCCGGCCACGCCTGCGGCCGGGGTGCGAGCAGTCTCCGGGGCAGATCGGACGCCGCCAAGCGGGTCCGAAGCCTCTCCCCACGGCCGAATGGGGTGATTCGCACGTTGTCAGGGCCCGCCGCGTCACGGGGTGGTCATGTCGGTCGCGTCCTCCCCCCGGCGGCATGCAGGCGACCGGGCGTGGGGTAGTCTGGCGTTCGTGTCCACGCCTTCGCTGGCCGCCCGCTACCACGAGCGCACCAAGTACACCCCGGAGGCCCTGGCGCAGGGCGGGGCGCACCTCGACATGCGGCGCCAGCCACCGCCGTTCAAGCCGTGGGTCGAGGGCCAGCGGTTGCGCCTGGGAGGTCGCTCCCCGGGCGAGCAGGCACCCGATCTCCTCGCGGGCGATCGCCTCGACCGCGTCCGCCTCGGGCGCTTGCTGCACCACACGTACGGCGTGACGCGCGTGTGGCAGGCCGAGGGCCAAGCGCTCTACTTGCGCGCGGCGCCCTCGGCAGGGGGGCTGTATCCCACCGAGCTCTACGTCGCGACGCGCGACCTCGGCGACGTCCCCGACGGCCTCTGGGCGTACCACGGTGGAGACCACGCGCTGCAGCTCTGCTGGGCGGGTGACTTCGTGCCGGACCTGGAGCGCTTCGCGTTCGGTGCGCCAGCGGTCGGCGCGGCGCAGGCCGTGTTGGTGGGCACGGGCTTCTACGAGCGCAGCAGCTGGCGCTATCGCGATCGCGCGTACCGGCGCGTGTTGCTCGATGCGGGTCACGTCTTCGGCAACGCGTTGCAGGCCGGAGCCGCGGACGGCCTGGGGGTGACCTTGGTGCCCGACTTCGTGGACGATGGCGTGGACGGCCTGCTTCTGCTCGACCCGGCGCGCGAGGGCACGTTGCTGTTGGCGGCCGTGGGCCCCGCACCCGGCGCCACGCTGCGCGCCGGACTACGGTCCCGCGAGGAGCGGCCGCGGGATGCACTCGACGAGGGGACCTGGATTCCGATGGTCCACCGCGCCGGCCAGCTCGACGTCGCAGCCGAACCGGCCGGCGCGGCGCATGTCTCCGCGCCCCCCACGAAGGCCATGGGGCTGGACGACACACCGTTGCCCGGCGGGGCGCCGGTCCTCGAAGCCATCCGGCAGCGGCGCTCCACGCGCACTTTCCGCCGACAGGGCATCCCGTCGCACGCGTTGGGTCGCATCCTGTTCCATGCCCGACCGCGGCCCGGCGTTCCCGGCCCCAGCCTGGCCCCGGACCTGCTCGAGACCTACGTCATCGTGGCCGGGGTCTCGGGCATGCCGCCCGGGGTCTACCGCTACGACGCCGAGCTGCACGCGCTCGTACCCCGGGCCCGCGGCGCCGTGCGCGCGGCGCTGCACCAGGCGGCGCTCGGCCAAGACCTGGCTCGCGACGCCGCCTTCACCGTCGTGCACGCCTTCGACCTGCCGGCGGCCATCGAGCGCTACGGCGACCGGGCCTACCGCACCGCCCACCTCGAGGCCGGGCTGGCCGGCCAATACCTGAACCTCGCTGCGCTCCGGCTCGGCCTCGGTGCCAGCGGTATCGGCGGGTTCTTCGACGACCTGGTCAACGCGATCCTCGGCCTGCCCGAGACGTACGCGATCGCCTACCTCACGACCATCGGAGTGCCCGCATGACGCGCCGCGAGGAAATCCAGGGCGACCAGATCGCGACCGGTGACCTGGTCATCCTCCCGTACGCAAGCGCGCGGGAGCAGGTGGGCTGCGGCGAAGAGGTCGGCTGGGTCCTGGAGGACCGCCGTCACGTGCTCAAGGTGTTCCTGCCCGAGATGGGCCGGGTGTTCTGGCTGGAGCGCGGCCTGCTGGAGCGCGTCGAAGCCGGTCGCTTGGCGACCGACCCGCTCGTGGAGCGTCTGCACCGGGTCGCACGCCTCGTGAACGTGGACTTGGTGGACCTGCAGGACGGCACGCTCGAAGCGGGGATCGTGCACCTGTACTCCCGCGGCATGCGCTGGGACCAGGCGGAGGAGGCACGCGCCGTCCTGGGCGACGCCGTGCAGGCGCTGTGGATCGAACCGGCGAACATGCGCCACGTGCGTCTGCGCATCGAGATGCGCGGCGCCGCGCCCCGCGACGACGTCGAGGACCCGGACCTGCCGGAGTTCGATCCGCTATGACGGAGGCGGGAAAGGCTGTTGCACGCTCATCGCGCCGCCACGTGGCGGCGCGATGAGCGTGCAACAGCTCTTCCCGCGTCCGTATCAGTCGTCCAGCGCGATCGCGTCGGCCAGGGCCCCGTGGCGGTTGGCGATGACGCGCGCTTCGCGACGACCACCGTCCAGCGGCTGCAACCAGCCGACGCGGTCGGGTGCAACGTCGCGCGCGAGGGCTTCGACGGCAGCACGCTCGGCGGCCGGGGCCGACGTCGTGGCTCGGAAGGCACCGACGACCGCAACGTGGTGCCGGGTGGCGAGGCGGGCCAGGTCCCGGACGCCCCCGACCAGGTCCTGACCCGTCGGACGCACCACGGCCTGGACGTAGTCGACGGCACACACCGCGGGCCGGAAGGGCAAGCGCACGAGGCGGTCCTCGAGGGACGGCACGGAGTAGCCGCGCGCTTCCTCGACCACGAAGGGGAGGGCGGCGAGATGACGACGGGCGCCCCGGGCCCGGGCTTTGCCCTCGGCGTCCAGTCCTCCGCTCTCGGGTGGGCCACCGGGGTCGGGAAGGTCCTCGACGGGCACGTCGGCCACCAAGGCGAGCAGGCGACTGGCGAGGGTCTCGGCCGGAAGGTCGTACGTGGCGTAGCAGACGCCCCGCCCGCGCCGGGCCGCCGCGTGGAGCAGCGCCAAGAGGAACCCGCACTTGCCGGCGCCGGCCGGACCTCCCCACAGGTGGAGATGGCCCAGCGGCAGGCCGCTGGCGAGGCCTTCCAGCAAGGCGGTGCCCGCATCGGGGCGCTGGGGCGGCGCCGCGTCTCCCTCCCCGAGCGGAAGACGGTCCAGCAGCTGGGCAAGCGTGCGCATGGTCCCTCCTGCCGCATCGTGGCCCACGCCACCGACAAGCGCACGCGATTCGTGCCGGCGCGCTACTTGCCGCGATCGAACGGCTTGGCGGGCTCGGCAAACGTGGGCTGGAGGCAGAGCTCGAGCTGGGCCAGGTCCTGCGGCTCGGGCGCAGATGCGTTGCCGTCCTCGGCGTTCCCCCCCGTGGTCCGGACGACGATCTGCACGATGCGCCCGCGCGAGGTGACCTGGTACATCAGCATCGTCGGGAAGCTGCGCAGGAGCGCGGGTACGCCGCAGAAGGTCGTGCGGAGGCCCTTGCTGCTGCCGCCGTCCAGGTCATCGAGCTCGTTGCCCTGCGTGGCGAACGCGACGACGTCGGCTTGGAGCCCCGGCGCGCTCACCTTCATCCGCTGGGCGCCCGAGAGGGACACGCTCCATGCCTCCGGCACGTCGTGCGCCTCGAGCCCGCAGAGCACGTGCAGCCAGCGCCGGCCCGCCTTGTCCTGCAGGCGGTGCGACGCCATGTCGTCGACATCGTAGGCAGCCTCGCCCTCCTCCACGCGCCGCGTGCGGATGGCGAGACGGCCCTGGATGCGGCTGCTCACGAGCCCCGGGAAGCTGCCCTCGCGGTCGGGGTAGCCGAAGAACAGGTAGCGCGCGCCGGGCACGACCTCGCCCGTGGTGGGATCGGCGGCGATCCACTCGCCCACCCAGATCTCCGCCCAGGCATGCGCGCCCCAGAGGCTGCCGACGCAGACGTAGCCGCTGCAGCGTCGCGCCGGGATGCCAGCCGCACGGCAGAGGGCGACGAAGAGCAACGCGTGCTCGCTGCAGTCGCCGCACCGCTGGTCGAGGATCTCGAGCGCCGAGGCCTGGGCGACCTCGGGGCTCTGCTTCTCGAGCTCGTGGAACACCCAGCGCGCCAGGCGGTAGGCCGCCGTGCGCGTGTCGGCCGCATCCCCCACGATCTCCTTGGCGAGGCCCACCAGACGCTCGTGCGCCACGGGCATGAGCACCGTGGCCTCGAGATCGCGGGCCAGGACCTCGGCCTGGTCGCCAAGCTGCAGCGGATAGGGCGCGTTGATCCCCGTGCCGCCGTGGCGGCCGAGGTCGACGTCGATCTCCCAGCCGGACTCGTCATCACCCCGCGGCTCGTGCGCCGTGGACCAGGGCGAGGGCGGCAGCTCGGGCAGCTTGCGATGCGGGTCGGGCTGCAGCTCGAGCGTGACGCGCAGCTTGTCGGCGCCGAACACGCGTTCGAGGCGCGGGCTGGCCGCGACGGTGATGCCGTACTCCGCGGTCCGCGCGGGCATGGCCTCGGCCGACGCCTGCGTGGACTTGCGGATCTCGGAGCCGTCTTCGCCGCGCAGCCGCACGAAGCCCCCGTCGTCGGCCAGCCACAGGAGCGTCTCGGCGCGGCTCTCCGGGTGCCGCTCGGCCACCTTCCAGCAGGAAAGGGTGCCGATGCCCTCCAGCGTCACGTCTTCGCGGCCCAGCACCTCGACTTCGATCGTCTGCGCGCGGCGTGCCCGCACGTCGAGCGACGAGTAGATCCAGCGCTTGCCGATCTCGACTTCGCCGCGCCTGAGCGGGCCGCCGAGGAACGACTCGCTGTCCACGATGACGGGCTCGTCCAGCGGGATCTCGACGACCTCGCGCTGGGAGCCCAGGCGCGTCTCGTTGCGGTAGCCCGCGCCCGTCCACGTGGTCTCCTCGACCGTGGCCCGACCGCCTTCCTCGACACGCACGCGCTGCGACCACAGGTGGCCGTCTTCGGAGCGCTCGAGGTCCACGAGGATCGTGCTCTCGAAGCGATCCCGGATGCCGGCCATGGAGCGCGTGCTGACGCTGACGATGGTCGTGCGGTCGCGGACCGTGGGCTTGCCGTCGCGCGTGCCGGGCGTCCACACGACGTGCAGGTGGCCGGCCTTGCCTCCGTGTACCCAGCGCTCGTACCAGCGCTCGACCTGCCCCTCGTGGTGCTGCGCCGGCGCGGCCACCCCCTCCTCGGCGTCCGCGATCGGCTGGGGACCGACCTCGGCCGGGCGGGGTCCGCCCGGCGCCGGCTCCGAAGCCTCGGCGGTCCCCGACCCGCGGCTGTCGGCCGTCGGCGCCGGGGGACGGGCCGGATCGGGCGGGTCACCGCACGCCACGAGCCCGGTCGCGCCCAAGAGCAGGAGGAGTGCCGCACGCCGCAACGTCTTGGAAGTACGCATCGGCCGGCGATCGTAGCCGTGACGGCAGGGCGCGAAATGCCCTCGGCCGCAATCGACGTTGTCAGAGGACGTGTTGCCGGTGCGTACCACCTCCCGCCCGCGGCTCCTCCCCGCCCTCGCGCTGCTCGTGCTCGCGGCCTGCCCGCCGTGCGCGCGCAGGGCCGGGGCCGGAGAGCCTCCGCCCGCGGCCTCGGACCCGACCGACGGGGGACCGCTCGCCCGCCTCGCCCCGTGGCTCGTGCACGAGGACTGGTCCATGCGGTCGTTGGCCGCGTTCGACCTGCGTCGGCGGACCGAGCCCGAGGTCGTCCGCTGGGCCACGAAGGGCCTGCGCGTGGCGCGGCACCCCTACGCGGACGCACTGCTCCTGGAGGCCCTGGACGGGCGGCCGCGGGAGGAGCTGGTGCGGGAGGGCGGCGCCGATCTGGCCGAGACGCTGATCGCCCGCGTCGACGACCCCCACCCGCGCGTCCGCGAGGGAGCCCGCCGGGTGGCCGCACGCATGCCCCCCTTGCAGGTACCGCCGGAGGCGGAGCGGCTCCGCGCGTGGTGGGCGCGCGGTCGCAACGCCCTGGAGGTGGAGCACACGCGTCTCGTCGCGGAGCACGCGCGCGCCCTCGCGGAGGCGGCGGCCCGCGAGAAGCCCCCGGCGGCCGGGGCCGCCAACAGTGTCGAGACCACGACGTTCGATGACGACTTCTACGAGTACATGGCGCGCGCGCGACGCGACGGCCTCGAGCTCGTCATCGTGTTGGACCACACGGGCTCGATGGCCAGCGTGATCGGCGCGGCCAAGGCCCAGGCGCGGCGCCTCGTGGAACGTCTGCGCGGCTACGTGCCGGGCTTCCGCGCGGGTCTCGTGACCTACGACGACGCGCCGCGCCTGCGCTTGCCCCTCACGACCGACCCGGAGGCCGTGGAGAAAGCCTTCCGGCGCGTGGGCGCGGGGGGCGGCGGCGACTACGAAGAGGGCGTGGACAAGGGACTGTTCATGGCCCTGCGGCAGGAGCAGCTCGGCTGGTCGCGGCGCGCGCAGCGCGTATGCGTCGTTCTCGGCGACGCGCCGCCCCACGACGCGGACGTGGTGCGCCTGCTCCGCGTGTTGCAGGACGCGCGCATGGACCCCATGTTCGACCACCCGCTGATCGTGCACACCGTGTCGTCGGCCGACGCCCCCGTCCCGTACTTCGACCAGATCGCGCGCGCAGGCGGCGGTCGGGCCACCGAGCTGCGTGGCGCCGGTCGGCTGGTCGAGGAGCTGGTCGCGCTCACCTTCGGCGCGCGCGACCGCAAACACCTGGCCGCCTGGATGGAGGCCATCGACGCCCTGCGCGAGGAAGATCCCGAGCCCGCGCCGCGCTGACCGTACGGAGGCGGGAAGCGCTGTTGCAGCCTGCCGGAACGCGCGGCCGCCGCGCATGGCGCAGTACAGCAGGCTGCAACAACTTTTCCCGCCTCCGTATAGCCTTCCGTCCATGCACGGCCCGAACCTGATCCAAGTCCTGCAGCAGCTCCAGGCGGAGCACGGCTGGCTGTCGGACGAGGTGCTCGCGGCCCACGCCAAGGCCACGTCGACACCGCTCTATCGCCTGCAGGAAGTGGCCAGCTTCTATCCCCACTTCCACCGCAGCCCACCGCCGCGGCGCACCGTGGCCGTGTGCCGCGATGCGGCCTGCCACCTGCGCGGCGCCCCTACCTACCGCGACGCCGTGGCCGTGGAGCTCGAGGGCGTGGACGGGGTCGAGGTCCACGAGGTCTCGTGCCTTGGTCGCTGCGAGCACGCGCCCGCGGCGTGCGTCGACGACGTGCCCTTGCTCGGCGCCAGCGCCGCGGAGGTCGGCGCCGTCGCCCGCGGCGAAGCGCCCCTGCCCCCGGACGAACCCACCGCCTCGCCGCGCCGCTGGCCCACCGACCCCTACCCGGACGCCGCCTCGCGCTACGGCGCCCTTCGACGTCTGCTGGCCGATCGCGCGGCGGCGCGACGCGAAGTGCCCGACGTACTGAAGGAAGCCGGCCTTCGCGGCATGGGAGGAGCGGGCTTCCCCACGGGCCTCAAGTGGCGCTTCGTCCGCGACGCCCAGGGCGACGTGAAGTACGCCGTCGTCAACGCCGACGAGTCCGAGCCCGGCACGTTCAAGGACAGGGTCATCCTCGAAGAGCTCCCCCACCTGGTGCTCGAAGGCCTGCTGATCGGCTGCCTCGTGGCCGGTGCCTCGCACGCGTGGATCTACATCCGCCACGAGTACGGGCGCGAGACGATGGCCGTGCGACGCGAGATCGAGCGTGCCCGCGCCACCGGGCTGCTGGCCGAGGTCGGCGTCGACGTCGAGGTCTTCGTCTCGCCCGGTGGCTACATCCTGGGCGAAGAGACGGCACTCATCGAAGCCCTGGAGGGCAAGCGCGGCGAGCCGCGCAACAAGCCCCCGTATCCGACCAACCACGGCGTGCACGGTCGGCCGACGCTGATGAACAACGTGGAGACGTTCTCGTTCGTACCGGCCATCCTTCAGGAGGGTCCGGCCGCCTGGAAGGCGCACGGCACGAACGGGGCCACGGGATGGAAGTTCCTTTCCGTGGCCGGTGACGTGGCCAAGCCGGGTGTGGTCTGCGTGCCCATGGGCACGACCGTGCGCACGCTCGTGGACGAGCACTGCGGCGGCATGCGCGATGGAGTGGCCATGAAGGCGTTCTGTCCCGGCGGAGCCAGTGCGCCGTTCCTGCCCGCGGCCATGGCCGACACGCCGCTCGACTTCGAAGCCATGACCAAGGCGGGCAGCATGCTCGGCTCGGGCGCCGTGCTCGTCGTGGCCGAGGGCGTCGACATGCTCGACTTGGCCACCAACGTCGTGACGTTCTTCCGCAACGAGTCCTGCGGCAAGTGCGTGCCCTGTCGCGTCGGCAGCGAGAAGGCCGTGCGCGTGCTCGAAGACGTGCAAGCGGGCGCCGCGGGCCCCGAGGCCCTGGATCGCCTGGTCGAGCTGGACGAGACCCTGCGCCTCACGTCCATCTGCGGCCTCGGCCAGGTCGTGTTGAACCCGCTGACGAGCGTGCTCCGGCACTTCCCCGACGAGGTGCGCGAAGCGGCCACCCCGCGTGGCTGAGCGGCGTCCGTTCCTGGACGTCCGCATGCGCGGCTTCCGCGAGCGCGCCGACGTGGCCGAGGTCCAGGCCTGGGTCGACGCGCAGCCCGTGGCGCGCTGCGTCGACGTCGTCGCGCTGGGCGCGGCCGCCGGACGTCGCCTGGCGGCGCCCCTGGTCGCCGACCGCCCCGTGCCGGGCTTCGAGCGCGCCGCCATGGACGGCTGGGCGCTCCGCGGTGCGTCGACCTTCGGCGCTTCGCCGGGTGACCCGCTCGCGCTCGACGTGATCGGCGTGGCCCGGCCCGGGCATCCGTTCGAAGGGCATGTCGGCGCGGGCCAGGCCGTGCGCATCATGACCGGCGCGCCGATGCCCGACGGCGCCGACGCCGTGCTCCGTGCCGAGGATGGCGAGGAGCGCGACCAGCGCCTCCAAGCGCACGCGGCCACGGCGCCGCGCCGCCACGTCGGGAGCGTGGGCGAGGACATCCAGCCGGGCGACGTCGTCGTTGCCGACGACCGCCCCCTGCGTCCGCAGGACCTGGGCGTCGCGGCCTCGCTTGGCCACGACGCGCTGGCCGTGCTGCGTCGGCCGCGGGTTGCGCTGTGCGTCACGGGCGACGAGGTGCTGCCCGTGGGCCGCATGCCGGACGGCCCCTACGTCGTGGATGCCAACGGACCCATGCTGGCCGCGCTCGTGGCTCGCGACGGGGGCGAGCTCGTCGATCACGCCTACGTGCCGGACGATCCCGAGCAGCTGGCGGCGGCGCTCGAGGTGGACGCGGATCTCCTCCTCGTGACCGGGGGATCGAGCGTAGGCACGGAGGACCACGCGCCGCGCCTGCTCGCGGAGCGGGGCGACCTCGTGTTCCACGGCATGGCCATGCGGCCGGCCGCCCCGACCGGCGTGGGGACGCTGGGGGCCAAGCTCGTGGCACTGCTTCCCGGCAACCCCGTGTCATGCCTCGCGGCCTACGACCTGCTGCTCGCGCGTTGGCTGCGACGAGCCGCGGCGCTCCCGGGGCCCTGGTCGTACGCCTCGTGCGAGGGCGTGTTGCGCACGCGGATTGCCAGTGCGCTCGGGCGTCTGGACTACGTACGTGTGGGCGTGGAGGGCGACGAGGTGGAGCCGCTGGCCACGCGCGGGGCGTCGCTGCTCTCCACCACGACGCGCGCCGACGGGTTCGTGCTCGTGCCGGCTGCCTCCGAAGGCCACGCCGCCGGCACCCCCGTCACCGTCTGGCGCTACTAGCGACGGATACGGTGCCAGAGCAATTCCTATCACCCACCCCGGCCACGGACTGTGGCCCCATCTGACCCGTGACGGTGGGTGATAGGAATTGCTCTGGCACCGTACGCGCGTCGTCGCCGTCCGTACGTGCGTCAGGGCGCCCGCCGCACGGCCACCAGGGTGAGGTCGTCGCCCATCTCGTCCTGACCGGTGTGGGCGAGCAACGCGGCGACGACCGCGTCCAGATATGCGCGCGGGGCGTCCGCGCCGTGCTGCACGACCACGTCGCGCAAGCGCAGCTCGCCGAACAGGTCGTTCTCGTCCTCCGAGGACCGGGCCTCGGTCGCGCCATCGGTGTAGAGGAGGATCGAGTCGCCGGGCCCCAAGTCGAACGGTTCGCCCTCGGGAAAGCCGGGCCCCGGGAAGATGCCCAACACGCGGCCGGCGGCGTCGAGCGTCTCGATCGTTCCGTCGGCACGCCGCACGAGCGGCGGCAGGTGGCCCGCGTTGGCCCACACCACGCGGCCGCTTCGCGGATCGACGAGCGCGATGAAGAACGTCAGGAAGCGCCCCCCCGTCAGGTCCCGGGCGAGGAAGTCGTTGAGCGCGGTGAGCGTGTCCTCGAGCGTGTCGGACGTGCGGCTGTAGGCGCGCAGGAAGGCGCGCGCCTGCGCCATCACGAGGGCGCAGTGCAGCCCGTGGCCGGACACGTCGCCGATCACGACGGCGATGCGGCCGCTCGGCAGCTCGAACACGTCGTAGTAGTCGCCGCTGGCGTCCTCGCAGAGCACGTTGAGCCCGGCGACCTCGATCAGCCCCAGCGTCGTGTCCAGGCGCTCGGGCTGGATGCCGCGCTGGACGTTCTGCGCGAGCGCGATCTCCTTGTCCTGCCGCTCCTTCTCCAGGCTGGCCAGGTGCAGACGGGCGTTCTCGACGGCGAGGGCCACGGGCACGGAGAGGGCTTCCAGGAAGTCCTCGTCTACTTGGCCGAACGGCTGGTCCGACAGCTTGTTGAGGAGCTGGAACACGCCCACGACGGCGCCCTCGCGGCTCCGGATGGGCGCGCAGAGGATCTGCTTGGTGCGGAACCCGCTCTTCTTGTCCCAGCTGCGATCGAAGCGCGGGTCGTCATACGCATCCGCGATGCGGATGGTCTCGCCCGTGGCGCCCACGGCGCCGGCGATGCCCTTGCCGACGGGCAGGCGGATCTCCAGGGCGTTGTCCCCGGCAAGCACGCGCGACCACAGCTCCTTGCCGTCCTTCGTCAGGAGGAACACCGTGCCGCGGTCGGCGCGGACGCCCTCCCGTGCGCAGGTCAGGATGATCTGCAAGAGCTCGCCGAGATCGAGGCTGGTGTGCAGCGCGTAGGCCGCCTCGGCGAGACGGCGCTGGCGGCCCAGCTCGCGCTCGAGACGCGTGATCTCGTCCTGCAGCGACGTCACGCCACGTCTCCTTCGTGGTCCACGCGGATCTCGCTGCGGATGCCGCCGCGGCCGCGGAAGCGACCGGTCAGCGCCAGCTGCCGCGGCGCGAGAACGGCCACGAGATCATCGGCGATGCGGTTGACGAGGGCCTCGTAGAACACGCCCTCGTTGCGGTAGGCCTGCAGGTAGACCTTGAACGACTTCAGCTCGACGCAAACGGCATCGGGCACGTAGGCCAGCTCGATCGCCGCGAAGTCCGGGTGGCCCGTGATCGGGCAGAGCGAGGTGAACTCCTCCGCCACGTGAACGATCTCGTAGTCCCGCTCGGGCGCCGGGTTGGGGAAGACCTCCAGCAAGGCACGGTCCGGGCGGGGCGGGACGCTCATGCTACGGCCCCGACCTCGTCGGCCGTCCCGAGGCGATCCTCGAACGTCATCGGGCCCGCGAGCAGGCGATGGATGGGGCAGCGGCCCGCGATCTGCTCCAGGCGCTCGCGCTGCTCCGCATCGAGCTCGGCCGCGATGTGCACGATCTGCTCGACGTGCGCCGGTTGATCGCCGCCGGGCACGTCCATCGACACGCGCACCTGCACGGGGCCGATGTCCCAGCCCTTGCGAGCCGCGTAGAGATGCAGCGTGATGATCGTGCAGGCGCCGAGCGCCGCGATGAGCGTCTCGTCGGGGTTGGGGTGCTCGCCCGGGCCACCGAGTGCCGCCGAGAGGTCCACGGTCGTCCTGCGGTCGCCGGCCTCGACGGCGATGCTGCGACCGTCCACGCTGCTGGCCAGGACTTCGTAGCGCGACGACATGCGGGGCTCCTTGGGGACGGGGGAGCCGGTGTTCTATCAACCGTCCCGCGCGTCCCCCTCTTGGGGCGCGGCGCCGTCAGGCGCGCCGAACCGCTCGGGGTGACGGGCCGGGCCCTCCGCCTCGGCGACGCGGAGCGCCAGGGCGAGATCCAGGGTGATCGGCAGCAGGCATGTCCCCCGGTCGTCGCAGGGCTGGACGACGACCTCGAGGGGGAGACGCCGGGGGCCGGCGGCCACGTCGGCAGCCAGGAGCAGGTCGATGGCGAGCTGGAGCGTGCCCTGCCAGCCCGGGGCCTCGCCGTCGTAGGGCTCTCCGGCGATCACCCGCGGCTCCCCGAGCGCGAGGCCGACCAGGGGCCGGCCCAGGCGCACGCGCGTGGCCGCGGCGCCTCGCGCTTCGTCCAGCGGGCCGACGTGCCAGCCCGCGTCGAGCTCGATCTCGACGGCGATGCGCACGCGACTCTCGCGCACGGCTTGCACGCGTTCGATCCAGGCGCGCACGCGGACGACGTCGCCAGCGGCCTCGGCATCGGGAGCGGCCGGGGCGCGCGTGGCAAGCTCGCCTTCGTGCGCCTCCGCGAGCGCCCGGTAGAGCGCAACCAGCCCCGGGGCCATGGCGGCGTTGGCCAGCAGCGGGCGCCACGCCCGCAGGGTGCGGGCGGCGGTCTCGCGCCACGCGGCGTCGTTCGTGTGCGAGGCCAGCCGCACGAGCAGGCGCGCGGCCGTGCCGTTGTCGGACGGAATCGGGCTGTCCCACGCTTCCTTCGTGCGCGCCAGCAGCGACTCGTGTACGGCCGAGGAGGTCGTCCAGAAACCGCCGCGTACGGGGTCCTCGAACCCGTCGACCAAGCGGCGCGCGAGATCGAGGGCCGCCTCGAGCCAGCGCGCCTCGCCCGTGGCGTCATGCAGGTCGAGCAACCCCTCGGCGAGGTGCACGTGGTCATCGGCGAAGGCCGGGATCTCGGGGCCGCTGTCGCGGGGGAAGCGCAAGAGCGTGCCGTCGTCGCGGCGCGCCCGCTCCAGCAGGAACGTCGCGAGACCGCGGGCCCGCTCGAGCAGCCTCGGCTCCCCGAGGTCGCCCGCCGCGCGGGCGAACGCCGAGAGCACGAGGCCGTTCCAGGCCGTGATGACCTTGTCGTCAAGGCCCGGCTGGGGGCGCCGGGCGCGCACGGGCGCGAGCACGTCCAGCGCGCGGTCGAAACGGGCCAGGACCTCGTCCTCGGCCAAGCCGCGGCGCTTGGCCACCTCGGCCACGGGACGGGCGACGTACAGCACGTTGCGCCCGGTGGGACGTCGCGTGACTTCGTCCAGCACGTTGCCTTCGACCGTGATGGCCGCCAGGTCGAACACGACGGCTGCCAGGTCCGGCGGCAGGTGGTCGCGAAGCTCCTCGGCGGGCCACGTGATGGTGAGGCCCTCTTCCCCGTGCGTGTCGGCATCGAGGCTGGAGGCGTAGCCACCGCCCGGTCGGGCGAGCGTCGCCTCGATCCAGCCGAAGGTGCGCCGGGCCGCGCGGGCGAAGCGCGGTGCTTCGAAGCGCCTGGCCGCCGCCGCGTAGGCGCGCGCCAACAGCGCGTTGTCGTAGAGCATCTTCTCGAAGTGCGGAAGCACCCAGGCGCGGTCCGTGCTGTAGCGGTGGAAACCACCGACCACGTGATCGTGGATGCCGCCGCGCTCCATCGCCTCGAGGGTGCGCCGCGCGTGCTCGAGCGCGACCGCCGGGGCCTGCTCGTCCTCCAGCACCCAGAGCAGCTCGGCGTGAGGCGGGAACTTGGGTCGCCAGCCGCCCTGCGGGTCGCCGAAGCCGGCATGTACCGGATCGAAGCGGGCGCCGATCGCCTGCCGGGCCAGGGCCAGGAGCGCCTCGTCGGTCGCGTCCGTCGGTGGCAGCGTCGGACCGGCGCTCATGGCCTTCACCCGTTCGGCGAGGTGGTCGGCCTGGCGCTCGAGCACCGCACGATCATCCTTCCAGAGGCGGGCGATCTCCTTCGTCAGCTCACGGAGGTTGGCGGCTGGCAGGTACGTGGCCCCGAGGAACGGGCGCCCGTCGGGCATGAGCAGCACCGTCATCGGCCATCCGCCGCGGCCGAACAGCTGCACCGCCTGCATGTAGAGGGCGTCCACGTCGGGTCGCTCTTCGCGATCGACCTTGACGCAGACGAACGTGGCGTTCAGGAGCTCGGCCGTGGCGCGGTCCTCGAAGGACTCGTGCTCCATCACGTGGCACCAGTGGCAGGCCGCGTAGCCGACGGAGAGGAACACCGGCCGGTCCAGGTCGCGTGCGCGGGCGAAGGCCTCGTCGGCCCACGGGTACCAGTCCACCGGGTTGGTACGGTGCTGGCGCAGGTACGGACTGCGCTCCTTCGCGAGGCGGTTCTCGACCACGGGAGGCCCTCCGTCCGGAGGCCCGCCCTCCTCGCCGCGCACGTCGCGCGGTCCACCCACGAGGGCGGCGAGCGCAAGAACGACCGCCAACCGTCGTGAGGCGCGAGCCATCCGCCCACCCTACGTGGACGTGTGGGCGTGCACCTCCCGGGGTGGGATGGGACCGCTCCCCGGATGCGCGGTCCCTGCCGCGGCGGGGCATCGCCGTCCGGAACGTCCCGAACGTGGTGAGCGGGGACGACGCGGCGCCGACGCCGGAGGGAGTGACGCGTCGTCGCGTGTCAGTCGTCGAACGTCGGAATCGGCGGCAGCTCGGTCGGCGGCACGACCGGAGGCTTCTCCTCGGGCGGGGTCACCACGGGCGGTTGCACGACCGGCGGCTGCACCACGGGGGGACCAGCCTGCGGGGCCGGCCTGGGCGCCGGCGCCGGGGCGGGGAACTCGCCCGGCGCCGGGGGAGCGGGCACGGTCCGCGACGGCGCGGGTTCGCCGTACACGGAGGGCGGCGGTTGCGTCTGCCGCGCGTGCGGGTCCACGACCATCTCGCCCGAGGGCGGGATGAGGTCGTTGCTGGAGAGGCCGCCGTCGGGCGTGGGTCCGGGGATCGATGGCTGCACGGGCTGCGGCTGCTCGATGCCCGGAGCCGGGGTCGGCGCCACGCCTGCGCCCTCGAAGCCCCAGGCGCGTTCGAGGTCGCCAGCGGGCCGGGTCAAGACGGGCGCCCCGCTGCCGACGGGTGGTGTCGCACTGCCCTCGGGCGCCAAGGTCATGGCGCCCGGTACCTCGCACACGTCGTTGCGCCGCCACTCCCAACGGGCCGGCGAGACCAGCACCTCGCGCATGCGCGTCTCGTACAGGGCCGGGTCCTGCTCCTCGCGCCAGCGCCCCGGCTGCACCTCGACGGTCTTGCGGCGCATCTCGTAGCGCGCGGGAACGACTTCCTCGCGCCAGCCCGCGGGCTGCGTGCAGACGCGCTCGAGGCGCATCTCGTAGATGGGCGGCAGCTCGGCCAGGGTCCAGCACCCTCCGATCGACTCGGCCGGCTTGAGCTCGGCGCCCTGGCACTCGACCTTCTGCCACTCCAAGCGGCCGGGCTGCACCTGCACCTCACGCTGTTGGTCGGCGAACTGCGCGGGCACCTGGATGCGGATGCGGCGCTCCGGCTCGACCATCACCTGCTCTTCCACGACCTGCGTCACGGGCGGAACCCAGATGCGTCGTGTCTCGGCCTGGCGGATGCACACCCGCTCGGTCTGCGTCTCGTAGACCGGAGGCACGTGCACATAGCACCAGACCTGGCCCGGCGCCGCGTTGGGCGGCCGGCCCGGCGCCACGCCGAGGTCGGGAGACGTCGCGGCGGGGGCGATCGCGCCGGGACCCGGCACGACCTCCGGGGAAACGACCGTGCCCGGGCCGGCGACGTACTCCGGCGCGCCGGGGACGACCGGGGCCTCGGCGTAGGCAGGCGCCGGCGCCTCCGCGGGGCCGGAGTCACCTGCCCCGAAGAGCGGCGGGGGCGACGGCAGGGGCAGGCCTTGGCAGGCACCGAGCAGCAGGCTCGTCCCCACGAGGGTCGCGCACAGGGCGACCACGGACGTGCGGATGGACTCGGACATGGCGATCACCCTCCCGTACCGATGGAATCGGCTGCCCGCGGCGCCACGTTACCGCCGGCCGCCCCAGGGTACGCGGCCGACCGGTCCGCGGGTCACGAGGCTGTCGCGGGGGGAGTCGCCTTCCGGCAGGAGGACCGTCGCGGACGACCTGCGGGCAAGCGGACGCATCGGACCACCTTGGCGGCCCGGGCCATCGCGTCGGCCTGCCTTGGCAGGCCGCGCCAGAGTTGTCGCACCGCATCGGGCCGCCTTGGCGGCCCGGGCCATCGCGTCGGCCTGCCTTGGCAGGCCGCGCCAGAGTTGTCGCACCGCATCGGGCCGCCTTGGCGGCCCGGGCCAAGAAACATGGTGCCGGGAGAGGGACTCGAACCCTCAGGGGCCGTTAAGCCCACCAGATCCTTAGTCTGGCGCGTCTGCCAATTCCGCCACCCCGGCAGGGGCCAACGCTTGCGGCGCGGGGGGGAAGGGTAGCCCTCCGCCCCGGGCTGTCAATCGGGGGGGTGGGAATTGCCCTGCGCCCTACGTCTAGCGCTGCCCCCGGGCCCAGGCGACGTCGGGCTCGGCGTCGCGAAGGGCAAGCACGGTCCGGAGCTCCAGATGCTCACCGCTGGAGAGGACGACGGCGCCGACGCTGCGTAGGCGACGCAGTCCCTCGAGCTCGCGACGGTAGTCCTCGACCATCCGCGGATAGCTCCCGTAGAGATCCTCGACGGCGCGGTCGATGGCGGCGTTCACCGCCCTGCTCTGCTCGCGGGTCAGCGGCTTGGGGTACCGCGCCTCTTCCCTCTCGCGCACGCGGATCATCAGCTCGCGGTCGTCGTTGCGCTCGCGCACGACTTGGTTGCGCATGTCCCACAGGAAGCCCCACGGCCGACCCTTCGGGTCGTCGGCCGTCGGAACGCGCGAGAGCTTCTCCAAGTCGATGAAGAGCGCAGCTTGGCCGGCGGGCGGAAGCGCACGCATCGTCACGCGGAACGTCTCGTCGCCAGCCAGCGAGGACGCCGCCCCGTCGGCGATGGTGTCGAGGATGTGCTGGAGGTAGGTCTCGTTGTTGGACAGCACGAGGTGTCCCGAGACCACGACGTAGGCGGGCTCCAGGTGCCGGTCGTTGAGGTCGGCCTTGGGGGCGATCATGCGCGTGTACGTCACGCCACGGTGCGTGGCACGCTCCAGCGAAGCGCTGCCTTCGAAGCCGAGCAGCGGGATCTTCTCGGCGAGGAACGTGTCGACCTCGTCGGGGCTGGCGCCTTCGCGCAGCTTGACCATGAGGGCGTACGAGGCCAGCGCCTTGGGCTGGTCGTCGGCGTACCAGCTGGTCTGCGGGTAGTCGTCGTAGGCATCGAGGCGTCCGATGGCGATGGTGGCCGTGTCGTCCATGCGGCTGGCCACGTCGCGCACGAAGTCGTCCACCGAAGGATAGGCCGTGATTCCCTGGCGCCGCATGCGCTGGAGGTTGCCCTGCAGCAGGCGGTACTCCTCCGGGCTGATCGCCTCCTCGAAGATGGCGCTGAGGAGATACTTCGGGTCGCAGCGCAGGAACGCGGCAGCGAACGTGGTTCGGGCCGGGACCATCGAAGCGATGCCCTCGGCCACCGGCCGCGGCGCGAGCCGGTACATCGCGTCCACGATCTCGCCGGCCTCGCGGGGCACGTAGGTGACGCGCCCCCCCATGCGCACGAGGTCGGGCGTGCCCAGGTCGATGCCGCCGTTCATCTTCTCGAGCGAGCGTGGGCGGAGGAAGCGCTCGAGGACCTTGAGGCGGTCCTGACGACGCTCGAGGAAGCGGATCAGGTAGCGGGCCAGGGGCTGCAAGTTGGCCGCGGCCACGACACCATCGGGGTCGAGCTGCGTCTCGAAACCGGGGCGTGCCGAGAAGCTGTCGGCAGCCCCTCCCTCCTTCGTGAGCTCGGCGACCTTCGTGATCATGCGTTGGCTGTTGCTGAACGCGATCACGTCCTTCACGCGGCGCACGTACCACTCGTTCTCGGGGGGCATGACGAAGCCGCGCCCGCAGCCGGAGCGGTCACGCTCCGAGGAGACCCGGACGTTGCGCAGCGTCAGCTTGTAGACCTTGTCGCCCATGTCCTCGAGGTCGCGGAGATCCGGACTGCCCTGGAGCACCTGGTCGCGGACGAACCCATGGTCCAACGCGGCAAGCGCCAGTCGCGGGCGCCACGTCACGCGCTTGAGGACCAGGATCTCCTGCCACGCCGGGGGGCTGACGCGCGGGTCCTGGTCCTCGCACCACATGCCGGCGATGGCGATCTCGCCGCGCAGCAGATCCTTCTCGACGCCGAACGTGGCCCACTCGGTGTCCAGGGGGATCTGGGCGTTGATCTGCCGCTCGATCTCCTCGACCTGGGCCCGCAGGGCGGGCAGGCTGGAGGCCGAGAGCGGCGGCGTCCGGAACTCGCCCGTCCCGTCGCGCCAGGCCTGCACCAGGGGATGGAGCGCCGCCTGCTCGATGTTGCGCTCGATCCAGCCCGTCTTCTCGATGTCCTCCCAGCGCCCCCGCACGACGAACTCCGCGTCGTAGGGCACGAGCCCCATCAGGTCGTCGACATCGCCCTCGAGCGGCCAGTACGCAAACCACGTGAAGCCCGCCACGCCGATCACGGCGAGGACGACCACGAGCAGGACGAGGCGCTTCAGCCACTTCTTCAGACGCGGGGGCACGGGGGTCTCCAAGGCTGCGACCGGAGGGTACCTGCGAGGGTAGCCGCTCAACCCCTGGGGTGCGGACGTGCGGCGACTCCCCCACTGCGGAGGACCGGGGGCCCCGCGGGCGTTTGACGACGCGGCAGCCCAGGGCCGGTCGGGCGCTTCCCGCCGCACCAGCACGCGCGTATCGTCCGTCCCATGCGGGCCTTCTCTCCTCACGCGGGCAGTCTTCCGGAATCGGAGACGCTTGCGATCGCCGCGGCGGCCAAGCGCTTGCGGGCCGCGGGCGTGGACGTGGCGCCGTTCGCCGCGGGCGAACCCGACTTCGACACGCCGGAGCACGTCAAGCAGGCGGCCATCGAGGCGATCCGGGCCAATCGCACGCGCTATGGACCGGCCGCCGGCCTGCCCGCGCTGCGGGAGGCCGTCGCCGAGCACCTCCGCGAGACGGGCTTCGCCGAGGCCACTGCCGCCACGACGATCATCGCGCCGGGCGCCAAGGGCGTGCTGTACCTCGGCTTGCTCACGGTCCTGGCGCCGGGCGACGAGGTGATCGTCCCCGCTCCCGCTTGGCTCAGCTACCGCCAGATGATCCAGGCCGCGGGTGCGCGGACGGTGTTCGTCGAGACGGACCCGGCCGCCGGCTACGTGATCGATCCGGACCGCGTCCGGGCGGCGATCACGCCGCGCACGCGCGTGCTCATCGTGAACTCACCGGGCAACCCGACGGGCGCCGTGCAGCCCGTCGAGGTCTTGCGCGCGCTGGGCGACATCGCGGTCGAACACGACCTGGCCGTGATCAGCGACGAGATCTACGAGAAGCTCGTCTATGCCCCGGCCACGTTCACGGGGTTCACGGCGGCTGCACCCGCGGCGGCCGATCGCACGCTGATCGTGAACGGCGTCTCCAAGGCCTACGCCATGACGGGCTGGCGCATCGGCTACGGCGGCGGCCCGGCGTCGTGGATCGATCGCATGATCCGCCTGCAGAGCCACGCCCTCAGCGGACCGGCGGAGATCAACCAAGCCGCTGCGCTGGCTGCCCTCACCGGCCCGCAGGACGCGATCGAAGCGATGCGTCGCGCCTTCCACGAGCGCCGCGAGGTGATGGTCCAGGCCCTGGCCCGGATCCCGGACCTCCCCCTGCGCACGCCCGAGGGCGCGTTCTACGTGTTTCCGGACGTCTCGGCGTACTTGGGGCGCGCCTACGAAGGTCGCGAGCTGGCCGATGCGCCGTCGCTGGCCGCCGCGCTGCTGGAAGAGGCCCACGCCGCCGTGGTACCCGGCGATGCGTTCGAGGCCCCCTACGCCATCCGCCTCAGCTACGCGTGCGGCGAGGACGACATCCGCCGAGGGGTGGAACGCATGGGCGCCTTCCTCGCGCGGCTGGATCCCGTCGCGGCGCGGTAGCCCTCGCGTACGCACGTACGCCCTTACACGCAGGATCAGGACGCGGCTTCCAGACCCTGCAGCGCCAGCTGGCGGACGGCGGGATCGTTGGCGTGCTCGGCCGCGTGGGCAAACAACAGGGCCGCTCGCGGCCGGTCGCCGTCGAAGCGCAGGGCGATCCACCCCAGGTGGAGCGTGGCGGTACCCGCCTCGGGGGACTCGGGGTGTTGCTGCAAGAGCACCTCGAACGCGCCCCGCGCCGAACCGACGTGTCCGCGTTCGAGGGCGTCCAGGCCATGCCGCAACAGCAGCCGGGCCTCGTGGTCACGTCCGAGGCGGCGGCTCGTGGGCACGGCCGACGGCAGCAGGCGGCCTGCGACGACCGCCAGCAGGAACCCGAAGGCGAACCCCCCGACGTGCGCGGCATAGGCCACCGTGCCATGGGCCACGGGCTCGCCGCGCTCGAGCAGGAGGCGCACCAAGTCGCCCGCGAGGAAGAAGCCGAGCACGAGACGCGCCGGCACCCAGAAGGTGGTGAAGAAGAAGAACCAGAACACGAACCGCACGCTGTTGCGCGGGAACGCGACGAAGTAGATGCCCTGCGTGGCGAAGATCGCCCCGGAGGCCCCCACCAGCGGCACCGTGCCGTGCGGCTCGAGGCCGTGGAACACGAGCACGGCCGCAAGGCCCCCCGCGAGGTACGCCGCGAGGAAGCCGATCGGGCCCAAGCGTCCCTCGACGTTGTCGCCGAAGATCCACAGGAACAGCATGTTCCCGGCCAGGTGCAGCCACGAGCCATGCAGGAACATGCTCGTGAAGAAGGTCTCCACGCGCGGCGCGAGCGGTACGTAGCCCCATGTGGCCAGGAACAGCTCCTGCGCCTCGGGGGTCGCATGGCGCATGCGCGCCGCCAGGAACACGACGATGTTGACGGTGATCACCGACCACGTCGCCCACGGCCGGCGCGCGGCGAAGTTGGGCGCGTCGGCGATGGGCAGCAGGAGCATGGCGTCGTCGTCCTACGGTGCCAGAGCAATTTCTATCACCCAGGAACGCGCCGCGTGCGGCGCGTTCCTGGGTGATAGAAATTGCTCTGGCACCGTACGTCAGGCGCCGCCCTCGATCGCCTTCAGCACGATGTCGCCGAACTCGCTCGTGGAGTGCGCGCCGGCGCCGAGGCTCTTGATCTTGCCCGACTCGAGCACGTGCTGGATCGCGCGCTGGATGCGCGCCGCCGCGGCGGGCTCGCCGATGTGATCGAGCAGCATGCGTACGGCCTCGATCGTGGCGATCGGGTTGGCCTTGTTCTGACCGCGGTACTTCGGGGCCGAGCCGTGGATCGGCTCGAACATGCTGACCCGGCCGGGGTGGATGTTGCCCGAGGCCGCGATCCCCATGCCGCCCTGCACCATGGCGCCCAGGTCCGTGATGATGTCGCCGAACAGGTTGGGCGTGACGACGACGTCGAACCACTCGGGGTTCTTCACCATCCACATGCACGCGGCGTCGATGTAGGCGTGGTCCGTCTCGACGCCCGGGTACTCCGCAGCCACCTCGGCGAACGTGCGGGTCCAGATGTCCTGGGCGCGGATGGCGTTGGACTTGTCGACCAACGTCACCTTGGGCTTGCCGCCCTTGTTGCGCTTCTTCGCCAGGTCGAAGGAGTAGCGGATGACGCGCTCGACGCCGTTGCGCGTGTAGATCATCTCGGCGATGGCCACCTCGTAAGGCGTGCCGATGCGGTGGATGCCGCCCAGGCCCGCGTAGGCGTCCTCGGTGTTCTCGCGGACGACGATCAGGTCCACGTCGTCCGGGCCCTTGTCCTTGAGGGGGCAGAGGTCGGCGCTGTACAGCTTGACGGGGCGCAGGTTGACGAACAGGTCGAAGTGCTGGCGGACGCCCCAGATGATCTTGCGCTCGAGGAAGCCCGTCTCCACGCGCGGGTCCCCGATGGCGCCGAGCAGGATCGCCTCGGTCTTGCCCATGGCTTCCAGCGCTTCCGCGGGCATGTCTTCGCCGGTGGCGAGGTAGTGGTCGGCGCCGTACGGGTACATCGTGCGCTCGACCTTGAAGCCCTCGGCGCCCGCCACGACGTCCAGCACGCGGAGGCCCTCGCGGACGACCTCCTCGCCGATGCCGTCACCCGGCAAGACCGCGATCGTGTGGCTGCGCATGGGCACTCCTCCCGCCCCCGCGGGCCGCGGGGCCGCAGAGCAGACCACACGACAAGGTCCGGGCGAAGCGTGGAACCGCCCGCCCGAACGAAGATTGCATCATGCAATCAGCTCGGCGGCGGCGCCGGGCGGCGGGCCTCAGGCGCCGACGAGGGCGGCCAGCCGCCCGGGCTGCCAGGCGGTGATGCGTCCCGCGACGGCGCTCGCCGCGACGGTCGACGGCGAGGCCAGGTAGAGCCGGCCCGGGCCGGAGCGCCCGCGGAAGTTGCGGTTGATCGCCGACACCGTGACCTGCTCCGGGCTGTCGCTGACGCCAGGCCCACAGCCGATGCAGGCGCCGCAGCCCGGCGCGATGACCTGGACGCCCGTGGACCGGAACACGTCGAGGTAGCCCTGGTCGCGCGCATAGCGCTCGACGTCCTCGCTGCCGAACTGGATGAAGAACCGCACCCCGTCGGCGACGCGCAGACCCGCCTCCATCGCTTCGCGCATCACGGCGGCGTACATGTCGAGGTCGTCGCGCTTGCCGGCCGTGCACGAGCCGCCGTAGGCGATGTCGATGGCCACGTCGCCGAGCTCGGACACGAGCGCGCCGTTCGTGGGGTCCGACGGGATGCCGCGGTCCGGGTCGCCGGGCGTGGCCACCATGGGCTCGATCGTCGAGAGGTCGATCGTGTGGACGCCTCCGTCGTAGACGGCGCCTGCATCGGGTGCGACCGCCTTGGCGCGGAGCGCGGTCACGTCCACGCCGGGACGCCGCGCCGCGAACCAGGCCAGGGCCTTGTCGTCGACCTCGCAGATGCCGGTGCGCGCGCTGCACTCCGTGGCCATGTTCGTGAGCGTCGCCCGCTCGTCCATGGACATCGAAGCGAGGCCCGGACCGCCGAACTCCATGATGCGGTTCAGCGTGTGCTGCGGCTTGGCGTGATGCAGCAGGATGTACAGCATGACGTCCTTGGCCGCGACGCCGGGCCCGAGCTCGCCCACGAGCTCGAAACGGATGCTCTCGGGGACGCTCACCATCGTGAAGCCGGCCTGGATCAGGGCGGCGTACTCGGTGGTCCCGACGCCGTAGGCGAGCGCGTTGTTGCCGCCGCCCATGCAGGTGTGGCTGTCGGTGGCTTGGATGAAGTCGCCGGGCTCGATGAACTGCTCCCGAGCCACTTGGTGGCAGATCCCCGGGCTCACGCCGTCGCGTGCGCTGTAGTCCCGGACGCCCGTGTGGCGCTGGAACGCGCGCTGCAGGTCGCGCAGCTCCTGGATCTGGTCGGCGAAGGGCATCATGCTTGGCACGCCGTCTGCGTAGATGAGGTGGTCTTCGAAGACCGCGAACTTGGCGGGGTTGGGAAGCGTGTAGTCCTCGCCGAACGCCTCTTCCAGGAACACGTGCACCTGCGCGGTCGTGAACTCGTGGCTGTAGCCGCCGTCCACGCGCGCCACGACGGAGTCGCCGGGCTTCACGTAGGGCGAGACGTCGCCCACCAGGTGCGAGGCGATGATCTTCTCGCCCATGGTCATGGGCCGCTTGGGCGTGGTGTGGGCCGGCACCTCGACCTCGCCGGCGCGAAGGGCGGCCCCGAAGGGGAACAGGCCGCCCGCGCGGATGATCGCCCGCGTGATCGGGTCGTGGCCTTCCAGGAACTCCCCGATGGCGATCTCGTCGCCGGCCTGCAGGCGCTCCAGCATCTTGTAGGTGCCCATCAGCACGCCCTGGTTGATGAGGTTGCGTGCGTGGATGGGCGCGAAGGAGGCCGCCACGCTCATGCGGATGCCGGACCACTTCTCGGCCTGCACGGCGGTCTCGCGGCTGGAGCCCACGCCCTTGCGCAAGCCCGCGACGATGACCTCGAAGCCGCCGTTCTTGAGCGCGTCCGTCGGGACGACGCGCTTCTTGTCCACGATCAGCCCGGCGTAGGCGTCGCGGGCGAGATCCTCGGGGCGATGGCGGAAGCACACCCACGCCGGCGTCATCGTGTCCGTGTTGATGTCGTCCAGCAGGTCGGCCGGGTCGATGTCGGCCATCTTCAGGTCGAGCTCGCCCGCCAGCTGGCGGCGGATCAGGTCGGGGTCCTTGGTGAGGAAGAGGACCCGCTTGCCGGGGGTCAGGGCGAAGGTCCGAGGGGCCGGGCTCATGGCGCGGAGTATGGCCCCGCATGCGGGCTGGCACCCGTCTTGGGGGAGCGTCCCGCGGGGGGAGCCGGGCGCTGGCCCGGGATCGGCTTGGCAGCGCGGCGGTCGGCCCGTATCCCGACGCCCCGCGGGGCACCGTCCGAGGCCTGCTTCCGCGGCCCTTGGAGATCTGCATGCGCTTCTCGAACGCCTTCGTCCCCGCCGGCGCCGCCTGGTCCTCGCCGTTTGCCAAGTGGCAGGGCTCGCTCTCCAGCCTCCACACGGTGCACATGGCCGCCGACGTCACCACGAAGGGTCTCGCGCGCGCGGGCATCGAAGCCAAGGACCTCGACACGCTCGTCTACGGATGGACCGTGCCGGGCCCGAAGATCTTCTACGGCGGCCCCTGGCTCGCCGGCCTGATCGGTGCGCCGGGCATCACGGGCGCCATGGTCAGCCAGGCCTGTGCGACGTCCGCCGCGGCCGTGGCGCACGCGGCCGCGCAGGTCGAGCTGGGCGGCAGCGAAGCCGTCGTCGTCGTCGCCGCCGACAAGTGCAGCAATGGCCCCCACCTGCTCTACCCCAACCCGGCGGGCCCGGGCGGCAAGGGCGATGCCGAGGACTGGGTCTGGGACAACTTCAGCTTCGACCCGTGGGCGAAGAACTCGATGATCCAGACCGCGGAGAACGTGGCCAAGGAGGCCGGCGTCTCCCGCGAGGAGCAGGACGCGCTCACGCAGGTCCGCTACGAGCAGTACCGTGCGGGTCACGACAGCGGGTTGCTCGCCGAGGTCTTGCTGATGCCGTACGAGGTCAACCCGTCCGGCCGCAAGGTGATCGCCACCCTGACGGACGACGAGGGCGTGTTCCCGACGACGGCCGAGGGCCTGGCCAAGCTGCGTCCCGTGATGCCCGACGGCACGATCACGTTCGGCTCGCAGACGCACCCCGCCGACGGCGCCGCGGGCCTCGTGGTGGCGACCAAGGACAAGGCCAAGGCCTGGAGCGGCGGCGCCGAGCCGGCCCAGCTGCTGTCGTACGGCACGAGCCGCGTCGAGAAGGGCTTCATGGCCAAGGCCGTCGTACCGGCCGCACGGCAGGCGCTGGACCACGCGGGCTTGAAGATCGGCGACATGACGGTCATCAAGACCCACAACCCCTTCGCCGTGAACGACATCTACTTCGCGCGCCAGATGGGCATCGCAGCGGAGGACATGAACCCCAGCGGCTCCTCGCTGATCTTCGGCCACCCCCAGGGCCCCACGGGCGCGCGCCTGATCGCCGAGGGCCTCGCCGAGGTCCGCCGTCGCGGCGGCGGCTACCTCCTCTTCGCCGGCTGCGCGGCGGGAGACACGTCCGCAGCTTGCGTCTTCAAGGTCTAGGGGCGGCTCGCCGGCTGCTCGGCGGCAGCGGGCGCTGGCCAGCAGGTAGCCGCGCCTACGGGCGCGCCATCGCCTCTACGTGATGTCTGATGCGCGCGACGGTGTGTGCGCCGTGGGTGCGGGAACGCCAGGGGGCGTGGCCGGCGCCGGGGAGCGGCTCGTAGACGAGCTGCGGCAGGTGGGGCAGGAGCGTGTCGCGGATGGCCTCGCCGGGGTGCGGGTCGGCGGTGCCTTGGAGCAGCACGACGGGTCCGCGGAAGGCGGCGAAGGCGGCGGGCTCCGAGCCCTCGGCCTGCAGGCGCACGTGATCGGCCCAGGTCTCGGCGTGGCCCCGGGCGTCGACGGGCGGGGCATCCGGGTCGTCGGGCACCGGCAGCGCATCCGGGTCCATGGCCGCGTCGGCGAGCTCGCCGAGTGCCGTCAGCAGGTGATCCCGCGTGGCCTCGTCGTTCGTGGCGTCCAGCGCCGCGCGTAGCTCGTCGTAGCGGCGGCGCCCCTCGTCGCCGCGCGCCGCGTCCATGCGCTGGCGGAATAGGCTGCGGCTCGCCGTGTCGTACGTCCCGCAGCCGATCAGCACGAGGCCGAGGACCCGCTGCGGGTGGGCGGCGGCGTAGGAGAGGCCCCACATCGCGCCCGCGCTGTGGCCGACGACGACGGCGGAGGCGGGCGCAGCCGCGGCGAGGTCCTCCACGTGCCGAGCCACGCCGAGCGGGCGGTCGTCCGCGCGGCGCTGCCACGGCTCGTGCACGCGGAACCACGCTCCCAGGGCGCGGGCGAGGTCCCCCACCGACCCCGGCGCGGCGGGCCCGCCATGCAGCACGACCACGTCAGCGCCGGCGCTTCCGTGATGCCGCACGCGGATGGCCATGCGGGGAGGGTAGCGGAGGACCCCGTACTCAGGCCGAGCGGTACGTCGGCCTGCGCTTCTCGAGGAAGGCGTTCAGGCCCTCGCGCATGTCGGCCGTGCTGCTCACGATGCCGAAGAGGTCGCACTCGATGCGCAGGCCCTCTTCGAGGGTGACCTCGGTGCCGCGCAGGACCGCCTCGGCGGCCATGGCCATGGCCAGCGGGCCGTTCTTGAGCATCGGCTTGACGAGCTCTTCGGTCACCGCGCGCAGCTCGGCGCGGGGAGCGACGCGGTTGACCAAGCCGAAGCGCAGCGCCGTGTCGGCGTCCACCGGCTGCGCGGAGAGCACCATCTCGAGCGCGCGGCCGCGGCCGACGATGCGCGGCAGGCGCTGCGTGCCGCCGTAGCCCGGGATGATCGAGAGCCCGACCTCCGGAAGACCGATCCGGGTCTCGACGGCCATCGTGCGCAGGTGGCACGCCAAGGCCAGCTCCAGGCCGCCGCCGAAGGCGAAGCCGTTGAGCATGGCCACGACGGGCTTGCCCAGGTTCTCGATGCGCCCGAGGATCGCCTGGCCGCGCAGCGACTTGGCCTTGCCCCCGCGTACGTCCTGCTCGGCCAGCTCGCCGATGTCGGCGCCGGCGACGAACGCCTTCTCCCCGGCGCCCGTCAGGATCACGACCCGGCAGGCGACGTCCGCCTTGGCGTGGCCGAACGCCGCGTCGATGTCGGCCATCACGGCCTCGTTCAGCGCGTTGAGCTTGTCGGGGCGGTTGACCGTGATGGTCGCGATGCCGCCGTCGCAGGTGTACGTGACGTAGGTCAGGTCCATGACGGGCTCCGGGCGCTGGGGACGTGGACGTGGGCGGGATCAGGCCTTGCGGTAGTCGTAGAACCCGCGACCCGACTTGCGGCCGTGGCGGCCGGCGGCGACGAGGCGGCGCAGCATCGGCGGGGCCGAGTACCGGAACTCCTTGAACTCGTGGAACATGATGTCCGCGATGTAGAGCGTGGTGTCCAGGCCCACGAAGTCGAGCAGCTCGAACGGCCCCATGGGGTAGCCGCAGCCCAGCTTCATGCCGGCGTCGATGTCCTCCTTGGTGGCCACGCCCGACTCGAGGGCGCGGATCGAGTCGAGGAGGTAGGGCACCAAGAGCAGGTTGACGACGAAGCCGGGGCTGTCCTTGGCGCGAACGACGGTCTTGCCGACCTTCTCGCCGAACACGCAGGCGGCGTCGAAGACCTCGTCGGACGTCTCGAGCGTGCGCACGACCTCGACCAGCTTCATGAGCGGGACGGGGTTGAAGAAGTGCAGGCCCACGAAGCGCTCGGCACGCTGCGTGGCGGCGGCCATGTCGCCGATCGCCAGCGACGACGTGTTGGACGCGAAGATCGTGTGCGCGGGGCAGATCTTGTCGAGGGCCGCGAAGAGCTCCTGCTTGATCTCGAGGTTCTCGATGATGGCCTCGATCACGAGGTCGCAGGCCTTCAGGTCTTCGCGCTTGGACGTGAACGTGATGCGGCCGACGATCTCCTTGACCTGGTCGGCGGTCATCTTCCCGCGCTCGACGGCCTTGCCGAGGAAGCCCTCGATCTTGGAGCGGCCCTTCTTGCAGGCCGCGTCATCGACCTCGAGCACGTGCACCGACATGCCCGCCTGTGCGGCGATCTGGGCGATGCCCGATCCCATCAAGCCACATCCGACCACGCCCACGTTCTGGATCTGCATCGCGTCCGGTCCTTTCACGGTTCCTGCCGAGGGCCGCGCATCCTAGGAGGCCGGGCCCGATTCCCCCATCAAGGCGGGCAGTGCCGGGGCGGGCGCCCGCGGAAACCGGGAGCGAAGGGGTGGGGCAGAGCCCGAGGCGAATCCCCCGGCTCGAGCGTCGGCCTGCCTTGACAGGCCGCGTCAGCAGGCACCCAAGAGCCTGGCCTGCATGCCCGCTCGGCCTCTCCGTGGACCCTGGGCTGGCCGCCGCGCGCGCCGCGGACGACGCCTACGAGACGGTTTCGTCGGCGAGGTCTTCGAATTCCCGGGCCGAGAGCTCGCCGAAGGACTTGCCGCGGCGCTTGAGCTTCTCGTTCATGCGCATGACGAGGTCCTGCATCCGCTCGTGCGTCTCCGCCGAGCCGCCGACCAGGAGGAACTCCTTGCCGCGCGTCACGCGCCGGTGCCCGTCCTCGCCATCGAGTCCCACCCCCAGCAGACCGCCCGGGGCCGTGGGAGCCGCCGAGGCGGAAGGCGCACGATCGGAGCGCGGCGTCGTCATGCGTCGAAGCCTAGCGCAGCGCGCCGACGTCCACCACCCGGTGCGCAGTCCGTGTACGACGTCGATGCGACGTTCGTTCGTTGCAAGCCCGACGTCCGGCCTACGTCGGAACGGGGGGGTTGACATCCGGGCACGGAAGTCCGTCAGTGCGCCTCCGACCACGTGTGCCCGTGGCCCACGTCAACCCGCAGCGGCACGCTCAGCGGCAGGGCGCCTTCCATCTCCTCGCGCACGATCTCCGTGACACGCTCGCGGTCCTCCTCCGGGATCTCGAACAACAGCTCGTCGTGGATCTGGAGCAGCATGCGCGTGGCAGGCGCTTCGCGAGCGAGACGCTCGTGCAAGCGGATCATGGCCATCTTGATCACGTCGGCGGCCGTGCCCTGCACGGGCGTGTTCACGGCGACGTTCTCCGACTGGACACGGATGCGCGGGTCGTCGTCGTTGAGGCCCGGTAGGTAGCGCTTGCGCCCGAGCAGCGTGGTCACGTAGCCGCAGGCCCGGGCGTCCTCGATGGTCTTGTCGAGCCACGCGCGCACCTTGGGATACGTCGCGAAGTAGCCCTCGATGAACCCCTTGGCCTCCGGAAGGGTGACCTGGGTCTCGCGGGCCAGGCGCTGCGGCCCCATGCCGTAGATCACGCCGAAGTTGATGGCCTTGGCGCGACTGCGCAGCTCGGGCGTGACCTCCTCCTCGGAGACCTTGAAGATGCGGGCCGCCGTGCTGCGGTGCACGTCGGCGCCCTTCTCGAAGGCCTCGATCAGGTGCTCGTCGCCGGAGAGGTGCGCCAACAGCCGCAGCTCCACCTGGCTGTAGTCGGCGCTGACGAAGACGTGGCCACGATCCGGGACGAACGCCTCGCGAATCGCCCGCCCTTCGGGGCTGCGAATGGGGATGTTCTGCAGGTTGGGGTCGCTGGAGGCCAAGCGCCCCGTGGCGGCCGCCGTCTGGCTGTAGGAGGTGTGCACGCGACCCGTCTGCGGGTTCACGAACGTCGGCAGCGTGTCGATGTACGTGCTCTTGAGCTTGGTGAGGCTGCGGTAGGCCAGCACCAGGCGCGGCAAGGGGTGGGCGACGGCCAGCTCCTCCATCGTGGCCTCGTCCGTGGCGTACCCCGTGCCCTTGGCCGTCTTCTTGGGGCGTCGCCGGGCCACGGCCTCGTGCTCGTGGACCTTGAGCCGCTCGAAGAGGATGTGACCCAGCTCCCGCGTGCTGCGCACGTTGAAGGGCTCGCCCGCGGCCTCTTCGATCTCCTTCTCGAGCGCCTCGATGCGCGTCTCGAGGTCCTCGCCCATGCGCGCCAGCAGCCGGGTGTCCAGCCGGATCCCGTTCTGCTCCATCTGCACGAGCACGGGCAAGAGCGGCATCTCCGTGGTGCGGAAGACGCGCTCGACGTCGCGCTCGACCAGCTCCGGCGCCAGGTCCTCGCGCAGGCGCCACGTGACGTCCGCGTCTTCGCAGGCATAGCGGCAGACGTCCTCGACAGGTACGTCGCGCATCGAGATCTGGTTCTTGCCCTTCCCGATGAGGTCGGACGTCGGGATCTTCTTGATGCCCAGCCGACGAAGCGCCATGCCGTCCAGGTTGTGGATGCGACTTCCCGGGTCCACGCAGAAGCTGGCCACCATGGTGTCGAAGTCGAGCCCCTTCACGTGGACGCCGTGGTGGGCCAGGACGTGCACGTCGTACTTCATGTTCTGGCCGCACTTGGGGATCGCGGCGTCCTCCAAGGGGCCGCGCAGCACGTCCAACACGGCGCGGGTGTCGCCGCTCACGGTGGGCGCGCTGAACAGCGAGCCCTCTTCGCGCTCCTTGGCCATCACGCCACCGAACATGGGCGGGTCGAGGTTGACGGGGACGTACCAAGCCTCGCCCGACGTCCACGCGAAGGACAGGCCCACGAGGTCGGCTTGGAGGGGGTCCAGGCCCGTCGTCTCCGTGTCGAAGGCAAAGCCGCGATCCTTCGTGGCGGCCAGGGCCTTGGCGAGCTTGCGCACCTTGGCAGGCGTGTCCACGAGGTGGTAGCGCACCTCGCCGAGCGCGCTCCCGCCCGTGTCGTCTTCCAGACGCTCCAGGCGCCCGCGGAAGTCGAGCTCGGCGAAGAGCTCGCGGAGCGCGGCCACGTCGCGCGGCTTCCTCTCCAGGTCCTCCTCGGGGAGCGGCACCTGCGTGTCGATCGTGACGAGCTCCTGGCTCAGGCGCGCCTGCTCGGCGAACTCGAGGAGGTTCTCGCGCAGCTTCTTCTGCGGAATGCCGTCGGCGGCCTCGAGAACCTTCTCGAGCGAGCCGTACTCCTGCACCAAGGCGGTCGCGCGCTTGGGGCCCACGCCCGGCACGCCGGGCACGTTGTCGCTGCTGTCACCCATCAAGCCCAGCACGTCGACGACCTGCTCCGGCGGGACGCCGAACTTCTCGATGGTCTCGTCGCGACCGACGAGCTCGGGCTGGCTCTGACCCGGCTTCAGCAGGTTGTAGAGCTTCACGTGGTCACCGACGAGCTGGAGCATGTCCTTGTCGCCGGAGACGATCCACACGTCTTGGCCTTCGGCAGAGGCCTTCTTGGCCAGCGTGCCGATGACGTCGTCCGCTTCGTAGCCGGGCACGGCCAGGAAGGGCAGGCCCATGCCTTCGACGGCACGGCGGATCCAGGCGAGCTGCGGCACCAGCTCGTCGGGGATCTTGTCGCGCGTGGCCTTGTAGTCCGGATACCGCTCGTGGCGGAACGTGGGGCCCGGCGGGTCGAACACGACGACGATGTGCTCGGGTTTCTCCTCGTCGAGGATCCGGTCCAGCGCACCGAGGAAGCCGAAGACCGCGCCGGTGGCCACACCGTCCGCGTTGGTGAGGGGGCTGCGCAGCAGGGCGAAGTGCGCACGGTAGGCAAGCGCCATCCCGTCAAGCAGGAACAGGCGCGGACGATCGGAGGCGGTGCGTGGCGTGGCCATGGGGCGGGGATTGTGACCCCCAGGGCCGACCGGGGACAGCCCGGGCCGCGCCCAGGCCGCGGCAGCGCGCGGGGTGGCCGAAGCGCGCACCCGCGCTCCCTTCACGCCCGCTCGTCGCCGCGTGGGTAGGATCCGCGCGATGGAAGGCCCCGAGCTGTTCGTCGCGCGCGACCGTGCGCGCCGCTTCGCGCGCCGCCTGCGCGACACGGCAACGGAGAGGCGTCTGGCCTACCGCGGCGCCGACGTGGGCATGGCTTCCCTGGTCAACGAGGCCGAGGCCACGCTCACGCCGCTCCTCGAGGACATCCGCACGACGATCGCGGACATCGAGGCCGGGCGCATCCGTGACCGCGAGCGCGGCTACATGGAGGTGCCCCTCGTGGTGGCCTCGGCGGCCGTGGCCGAGCGCGTCGAGCTGGCGCAGCGCCTGGATCGGGCCCTCAGCCGCTCGGGCGTGCCCGCACGCGAGGGTCGCACGGCCGTGCTCGAGCTGCTCGACGCGGCCCTGGCTCGCTTGGACGCGTACAGCGGGTCCTACGATGCCAAGGAGCCCGTCGGCCCGCCCGTCGCCCACGACCTGGGCCATCGGCTGGCGACGATCGAAGCGGACGCCACGTGGCGTCGGCGCCTCGCGGGCGCCACGGTGGCCGACGGACCGGCCACGGATCGTCGGGCCCCGCACGTGCTGGCGCCGCCCCACGCGCTCGACGACTTGCTGCGCGCCGTGCGCCGCACGGTGCCGCTCGTGCCCGGACCTTGGCACGTCTCCACGGACGAGGACGAAGGTCTGGTCACCCTGGCGCTCGGCGCGGGGCCGGAGGGTCTCGAGGCCCTCGCGCTGCCGGGCGACATCGAGAACGCCAAGGGCGTCCTGGGGTTTCGCGTGGCCACCGACGTCCAGCTGTACGGGCGCGCGGCGCCGCGGACAGGCGGCTTGCTGACGCCGGCCGCCGCCGGCGACGACGTGCGCGGGGTACGCGTCGTGCTGCCCCTGCCGACGGCCACGCCGGGCGGCGCCGACCTCGAGGCCGCGGCGGGCCCGGATGCCCAGCTGTCGCCCGCCGCGCGGACGGCCCTCGAGGCGCTGGGCCGCGCTCCGGCGCCGGGGCCGGACGGAACGCCGCCGCCGGCGCGCCTGGTGGCGTGGATGGGCTTGTTCGCCGCCCTGGACCAGGAGCTGAAGCGCGTCGTGTTGGCGCGCGCGCGCAGCAACTCCGTGCGCGTGATCTCGGGCCGCTTGCCGCGCGAGAGCACGCGCAAGGCCCCTCTCAAGGCCGCCGTGCTCGACACGCTGGGCCGGGCGTTCGACGGCTTGGCCGTGGACCGCGCCGACGCCATCGCCGACGAGCTTGCGGCCGGCAAGCCGGCCACCAGCCGCGCGCAGGTCGCGGACGCCGCCATCGTGCTGGCCTTGGTGGGGCGTACCTGGGACGTCGCCGGTGTGCATCTGCCCCGTGCGCTGGTCATGGATCCGCTCGACGACCGCGAGGTGCAGGCGCTGGTGCACGATCTCCTGACCGTGGCCCGTGCGCGGCGGGCGTTGGAGTCGGGCGCCGGCCTCGACCGCGCGAACGTGCGCGAGATGGAGCGCGCCCTCGTGGGCGCGCTCGGTCGGTTGGGCCGCGTCGTTCCCTGAAGAGCCTTCTCCGGCTGCAGGATCAGCGCGCTTGACGCCAGGGTGGCGCCGTGGCGGGCAGCTGCCCGGTGCCGTTCACGGCGGGGGCGCTCACGACGTCGTGGGCCACGCTGAACGCGACATCCGCGGCCGGGCCGTTCTCCAAGCCGTCGAAGGCGGCGAGCTCGGTGGCGAGGATCTCGCCGGACTGGTTCACGAAGAACGTGCGGTTGCCCGACTGCTGGTAGGACGCCGGCCACGCGTAGGCGCACCAAGCGGCCGCGGCAAGCTGGGCATCGGGCGCAACGGTGAAGGCACCGAGCGCGTCCTCGCACGTTCCGTCGCGCGAAGGCGCGGGCAGCCAGATGCGGTACCAGTACCCGCTCTTGTTGACCGCGCCCCGACCCGCCGCGTCGGCGCTCACCCCGCGGAAGGCTCCGGACAGGTGTGTCGGGACGAGCGCCGCCGCCATGCGGCCGGCGCCGGCGCCGGAGAGCTCCGTGAACGAGCCGTACTCGCCGGAGCCATCCCCGTTGCCGTCGACCAGCGTTCGCTGCTGGAACTGTGCCTGGGCGGTGGAGAGGGTCCGGAGCGTCGCGATCGCGGCGGTCTCGTTGGCGCTGATGCGCGCTGGCAGCAGGCTCGGGATGCCGAGCGCCGCAACGAGGGCCAGGATGGCGATGACGGTGATCAGCTCGACGAGGGAGAAACCATGGGGATGGCGTTGCATGGGGGGAAGGCTCCACGGGTGGGGGAAGGATCCACGAGATCCAGGGAAGTCGGCGTCCGCGACGCGGCGGACGTCGTCGGGCACGTGGTGAGGAGGGGCGTGCAGGGCGAGCATCAGCGCGCCTTGCGCCACACGCCCGCCGCCGCCGGCAGCTGGCCGGCGGCGTCGATGGCCGCCGCGCTCGTGATGTCGCCGGCCGTCGTGAACGCGGCGTCGGCGGGCGGGCCGTTGTCCAGCCCCTCCCAGGCGGCCACCTCCGCCGTGAGGATGTCCCCGGCCTGGTTCACGAAGAACGTGCGGTTGCCCGACTGCTGGTACGCGGCAGGCCACGCGTAGGCGCACCACACGGCCTCACCCGTCTGCGGGTCGACGGGGACGGCGAACGCGCCCGTCTCGTCCTCGCAGGTGCCCACGCCGGCCGCGGCCGGCAGCCAGATGCGGAACAGGTAGCCGCTCTTGTTGATCGCGGCGAAGCCGGCCGCGTCGTCGATGAGGACGCGGAAGACCCCGCCGAGGATCGGCGGCACGAGCGTCGTCGGCATGCGCCCGGGTCCTACGCCGGACAGCTCCGTGAAGCTGCCGTACTCGCCGACGCCGTCGGTGTCCGCGTCAAGCCGCGCGCGCTGCTGGAACTGGGCCTGGGCCGTGACCAGGTTGCGCAGGGTCGCAAGGGCAGACGCCTCGTTCGCGGCGAGGCGCGAGGCGAGCAGGTTGGGCAGGGCGACGGCCGCCAGGATGGCGATGATCGCGATGACGATCATCAGCTCGATGAGCGTGAAGCCCTTCGAGGAACGGGACATGACGCCTCCACGGGTGACGGAGGAAGCCGCTCGCTCCTCGCGGAGGAACGGCCGACCCTCCATCGACCGGAAGGCGCCTCGGACTTGAGCCCCTACGGCGCGGGGGTGTCCGCGTGCGGAGTCGCGCGAGATCCCGACTCCGCGCTCAGGACGGCAGGTCGTTGGCCGAGCTGACGACCTTCGTGAGCAGGCCGTAGTCGACGGCCTCCTGGGCGCTCATCCAGAAGTCGCGGTGCATGTCGCGCTCGATGACGTCGATGGGCTTGCCCGTCTCGCGCACGAAGAGCTCGTTGGCCTTGTGCCGCAAGCGCAGGATCTCCTTGGCGCTGATGGCGATGTCCGAGGCCGTGCCACGGATCCCCGTGCTGGGCTGGTGGAGCATGATCCGCGAGTGCGGCAGCACGAAGCGCCGGTCCTTGGGCGCGCCCACCATCACGATGGTCGCCGCGCTCGCGGCCAGGCCCGTGACCACCGTCGTCACGGGGGCGCGCACGAAGCGCAGCACGTCGTAGATCGCGAAGCCGTCGTCGGCCAAGCCGCCGGGGCTGTTGACGTAGACCGTGATCGGCTTGGTCTGGCTGAGCTGGTCCAGGACCAGGATCTGGCGCACGACGTCGCGCGTCAGCGCGGACTCGATGGGTCCGAACAGGAGGACGGATCGGCTGCGCAGCGCCGCGCGCTCGAGGAGCGAGCGACCGGGACCCTTCGGCGACTTGTTGGGCTTGTCCGACTTGGACCTGGCATGCGCGGTCATGGGGACTCCTCGAAGGATCTCGGGGCGGGGACCGTACCCCCTCCGGCGGGCCTCCCCTCTCATTTCGCCCTGTCCCCGCTCGCGGGGTCCGCCGGGTCGGCGGCGCACGGGCCTTCTCCCGGGGGCCACGGGACGTCTTTGGCAACGCGGAAGCCGATCCACAGGCGCCCGACCGTGTCGCCCTGGGGCTCGTCGGGGTGGCCGTAGGGGCGCCAGAGCAGCTCGCCGTCCCCTTCGTCGAGCCACGACCCGCCGAGCGCGAAGGGCCAGGCCCCGCCCGCACTGCCGCGCCGACGGAACGTCGCCGTCCACTCGGCCACGTTGCCCACGAGGTCGAGCGCGCCGAACGGGCCCTCCCCCTCCGGGAGGCTGCCCACCGGCAGCGGATGCCCCGGGCCGAGGCCGGCCAGGTTGGCGCGGCGGGCGTCGGGCGGCTCGCCCCACGGCCACGTCCCCACGCCGCTGCCGCGCAGTGCACGCTCGAACTCGGCGGCCGTCGGCAGGCGCCCTCCCCGCGCCACCTCGGCGAACGTGCGCGCCTGGCGCCACGTCATGCCCGTCGCGGGCCACTCGTCGGACGGCTCGACGTGCGCGGGCCACGGATCTTCGGAGGCCGCAGGCGGGAGGAGCTCGGTGCCGCGGAAGAGGCCGTGGCGACGGCAGCCGTCGCGCCACGCGGCAGCGCTCAGCTCGACCCGATCGAGGTAGAACGCGGGCACGTGCTCGCGGACGCCCGACGGCCCGAACGGAGGGCGGGCACGCGGCAGCTCGATGTCGCCTGCCGGCACGAACACCATGCCCGCCGGGGTCTGGGCCCGCTGCCACGCCGTGACGATCTCCCCCCGGAGCGCGTCCACCCGCGCCTCGTGCCCGACTGCCGCTGCCGCACGCAGGGCGGGGAGCGCCCGCACGCCGAGCTCCCGCACGGCCTTGACGAGCGGTCCCTCGGGCGGCGCACCCGCGTGCAACCACGCCGCGACCGCGGCGGCGGCCGGCTCGCCGTCGGCGGCGGGTGCATGGTCGCCTGGTGCCTCGTCGGCGCGGGCCCGCCCCCCGGCGACGGCCGGGAGCAGCGCGACGACGCACACCGCGATCAAGCGCCAGGGGGTCACGCGGCGTCCTCGTCCTCCGGCGCGCCGCCGAGATCGGCCAGCGCCGCCTGCAGCGCGGTATGCGCCCGGTTCAGCCGGCTCTTGATGGTACCGAGCGAGCAGTTCATCGCCTCGGCGAGCTCGTCGTAGGAGAGCCCCTCCACGTAGCGCAGGACCGCGACCGCCCGGAGCTTGGGCGAGAGGGTCAGCAGGGCGGCCTGCACGCGCGCCGCGCGCTCGGACGCCCGTGCCTCGGCCTCCGGGGAGGAGGGCGCCGCCCGGCCGGGAAGCCCGGAGTCCTGGACCTCGACGGGGGTATCGCCGAAGCGGCCCGCCGGGCGGCGGGCCTCCCGGCGTCGGCGGTCGATGGACCGGTTGACGGTGACGCGGTAGAGCCACGAGGTGAGCGAGGCATCGCCGCGGAAGCCCCGGGCCACGCGCGGCAGGCGGCTGAACACCTCCTGCACGACGTCTTCGGCCAGCGCGCGGTCGCCCAGGACGCGCCAGGCCACGTTGAAGACGCGCCGCTGGTGACGGTCGAAGAGGGTGCCGAGCGCCTCGCGCCGAGCTGCCGGGTCGCCGTCGGCGAGGACCCGGATGAGCTCGACATCGTCATCCGGGGTCATGGGCGCTCCACCGCGGGAGCGGCGCATCCTACCAATGGAGGGCCGATGGCCCGGGGCTCGGCCTACTCTTCCAGCGGCGTGGGCGATTCTCCCCTCCATCTGCTGCTCGGCGCCCGGGCGGACCGTCCGGACGTGATCGCGTGGCTCGAAGCCGCCGTGGCCACCGGGCGGCGCCTGCGCATCCTGCTCTCGCACGAGGCCTTGGACGCGCTGGGCGCCCCGGCCTTGGGCCCTGGCCCGATGCGCGAGCTCGCGCTCTGCACCCGCTCGGCGCGCGACCGGGGACTGCGGCTCGAGGACGCGCCCCCGCACATCCGCTGGACCAGCGTGGCGACGTGGCACCTGGAGGCAGGGCTCGAGCCCCTCATGTGGAGCGCGCTGCCATGATCCCGGTCATCGCCCTCTGGGACCGCCCCGACGTCGATGCCGACGGGGTGGAGCTGCTGCGCTGGCTGGTGGCGGCGCTGGTCGCCGGCCGGCAGGTGACCGTGCTCGAGCGGGCCGGCACGGACCTCGGCCAGTGCGAGCTTCACGGCGAGGCCGAGGCCTTGCGCGACGCGTTGCGCGAGGGCGGCGCAGCGTTCCGCACGGCACCACTCGGCCCCCTGCCCGAAGACCTCGCAACACAGGCCATCACGGTCCACCGCCTCGCGCCCCGCGGCCGCCCGTGCGAGCCCCTGCTGCTCCCCTACCCGCCCGATCCGGCCACCCCCCCCACGGCCTGGTCCTCGGCTGGCCAGCTCCTCCCCCGTCCCCCTATGCCTTGAGCCCCCGGCTCCACGCGACCCATCGCCCTTCCCCGCGCGGCCAGCCGACGAACGGACTCGTCCCCTCTCTTCCCTTCTCCTGCTTCTCTTCCCTTCCCCTCTGCGCTCGATCCCTTCCCCTCGAGCCGCCCCCTCCACGCATCGGGTCGTCGGGGCGACGGTAGCGCGCCCCCATCGGCGACGACTCGTGGTCTGTTCACTCGAGGAGCCGATGGGGGTGCGGGACCGAGCATCCGGCGAGCCGCCTACCCGCACCCCAGGCAACCACCGCACCCCAAAATGAAGAGGGCCTCGGTGGGTGACCCACCGAGGCCGGAGTCCAAACCGAGGGACTGTGAGATTAGGGATGTGGTGGAAGGTTGTGGGTTGACAGGGCATGGGCCCCGGTCTGGACGCCCACGGGCCGCCGAAGCGGTCCGCAGACACCGGCGGGTGGCCGGTAGGGCCCTATCGGACGAAACGAGCCCGGGCACACTGGCCGAGCGGAGGAATCAGCGCGTCCATTTGCCTCGACACGCCTTGCTGCTGGGCTTGGGCACGCGGGCGTGCCCCGTGGCACCACCTACCAGGGACCTGACCCGGGGTCTTCGATGCCCGCCTCGGCAAAGCCCCTGGCCCGCAGCAGGCAGGCGTCGCAGCGGCCACAGGGGCGGGCCTGGCCATCCGGCCTCGAGCCCGGGTCGTAGCAGGAGAGCGTGAGGGCCCACGGCACCCCGAGGCGCTCCCCCTCCACGACGATGCGCGCCTTCGTCCAGCGCAGCAGCGGGGCGAGGATGCGGACGGGGTGCCCCTCCACGCCGACCCGGGTGCCCAGACGGGCCACCTCCTCGAACGCCGCGAGGAACCCGGGCCGGCAATCGGGGTAGCCGCTGTAGTCCAGCGCGTTGACCCCCAACACGATCGCCTGCGCCCCCTCGGCCTCCGCGGCAGCCAGGGCGAGGGCGAGGAACACGGTGTTGCGCGCCGGGACGTAGGTAGCGGGGATGCCTTCACCGATCTCGGCGGCCGGCCGGTCCTTGGGCACCTCGCCGTCTCCGACGAGGGCGCTGCCTCCCAGCGAGGCCAAGTCGACCTCGAGGACGCGGTGGCGGTCCACGCCGAGCGCGGCCCCCACGGCCCGGGCGGCCTCGAGCTCGGCTTCGTGGCGCTGCCCGTAGGCGAAGGAGAGGGCCGTCAGCACGAAGCCCTGCGCCCGGGCCCACGCGGCCGCCGTGGCCGAGTCCATGCCGCCGCTGAGCAGCACCACGGCCCGGCGGGGAGCAACCTCCACCCTGCGTTCCTCCTGCGGCCTTGCGCCCGGCGCGGGCGGACGGCGCGGCCCGATTCGGACGACGATGCGGCCATCCCTATACTCCGCCCGGCGCCCCGCTGCCGCGAGGCGCCCCCCCCCGGGAGAAGGCCCATGCGCGTCCCGTCGATCTTGCCGGCGCTCCTCGCGGTCGCGGCGCTGGCCGCGGGCTGCGATGCCGGCGCCAAGCGCGGACCCGCCAGCGACAACCACTGGCCCGGCCCGGAGCTGACGATCGTGCAGCCGGGTCCGGACCAGATCGTGCGCCGCGCCGCGGCGTACGAACCCGTGCGCGGTGAGAACGGCGCCGTCCTGCGCAACGAGGACGGCGAAGCCGCACGCCGCGTCGTGGCGTGGCGCATGCCGAAGGCGCTGATCGACGTCCGCAGCCCGGGCCTTCCGGCCGACCACGAGGGCGATCGCATCGCGTGGTCGCTGGACGGGGGCCTCGTCGGCTACGTCTCGATCGCGGAGGCCCGCCGCGGCTTCGAGCTGGATGCGGCAGGTGCCCACGAGCCGGGCACCCATCTGCTCCAAGCCGTCGTGGTCGACGACGAAGGCCTGCCGTACGCGCATCCCGAGGCCGCCATGGCGTGCGTCTTCCACCTGCACGCCGAGAGCGCCGCCTTCGATCGCTTCGAGCCCGAGGGCGAGACCCCGCTCGTGCCGCGCCGCTCCGGCGAGCCCGCGTTGTTCGTCCTGGGTCCGCTGGGCACGACGTCTGCGCCCCGCTTCGCGGTGGCCGTCAACGGCAAGCCGCTCGGCGACCTCTGGCGCGTGACGTGGCGACTGGACGGTCAGGGGGACTGGGCGGCGCTGGCGCCCGGCGAGCCGCTCGACTTCCCGGGTCTCGAGCCCGGCGAGCACGTCGTGGACCTGCGCCTCGAACACCGCGCGCGCACCGACGACGCGTGGGCGCCCGTGGCCCGCCCGCGTGCCGGCTACGAGGTCAAGGACGGCCGGCTCGTGCCCTCGGACAAGCCCGCACCCGGCGAGATCGACTTCACGCGGCGCACGTTCACCGTCCAGTAGGGTCCGGCGGGGAACACTCCGTCGCGCGGGCGTCGGGGCCGAGGCGAGCCACGGGCACGACGGGAAGCCGGGCCGGGGGCGGTCCCGCTCAGACCCGGGGGGCGTCGCGCTCCAGGACGGTGTCCAGCGGGTCGAAGCCCAACGCGCGCCAGAACGCCTGGGTCTCGGGAGACCGTGCCGGTGCGCAGAGGCGAACGGCTTCGGCGCCCGCCTGTTCCAGCGCGTCCGTCACGCGTGACGCCAAGCGGCGACCGATGCCGCGGCGACGTCGGGGGGGAACGACGTAGCAGTCCGCGATCCGGCCGACGCGCCGCGCACCCTGCCACGTGAAGCCCGGCTCGACGTGGCCGGTCGCGAACCCCACCACCAGGCGCCCGCCCTCTTCCGCGACGGCGATCACGTGGTCGGGGTCGGCAATCCATGCTGCAAAGCGCGCCGCCAAGTGCTCCCGGGCGCGGGCGTGCGGCACGAGCCGGGGGTCGCGGCGCGCCGTCTCCTCGAGCAGCGCGCTGGCCAGGAGGACGAGGCTGGGGATGTCCCCGCGTCGAGCGTTGCGGATCGGCAGCCCTTCCACGACGTATTCGTTCACCCCCTCCGGTGCGGCCGTACGGCTCGCCGGCTGCCCGGTCGCCGACCCGCCTCGGCTCCTCGGGCAGCTCGGCTGCGAGGCGTCGCCGCTTCGGGCGCGCTACCGTCGCCCTGACGACCCGGTGCGCGGAGGACGCCATCTCCTGCCTGGACGCCGAGGTGCGTCGCGGCTTGCCGCACGGCGGGGAGGGTGAGCGGGTTCTCCACGGCGCACTCAGTCCCCGGTCGAGCGGCGCTCGAACGTGGTCTGCAGCGCGCGGTACCCCGCGGCCTCGAACCGTCCGAGCGCATGCCCGCTCACGCAGGGGACACGCACGCGGAACACCTCCGCGCCGCGGTGCGCCAACGCACTCTCCACGACCTCCAGCAGGGCCGGGCCGACGCCTTGGCCCCGGGCGTCCGGCTCGACGTACAGCTCGAGCACCTCGCCGACGTGGTGGCGGGCCAGCAGCGGGGGCAGCGTCTCGATCTGGCCCATGACGTAGCCCACGAGTCGTGCCGGGTCGGCGGCGCTCTCGGCGACGTACAGCAGGAGGCCCGGCTGCTCGAACCAGACCGGCAGCATGGCCTCGGTCCGCTCGCGGGCGTCGGGGTGCGTGCGAAGGCGCGGCTCCTCGCGTCCGGACTCGCCGAGGAAGCGGATGCGCAGATCCACGAGGGCCGGTGCGTCGTGGCGGCGCGCGACGCGCACCCGCCCCCGACCGGCCGGAATCTCGGCCTGTGTCTCGCCCATCCTGGGACCCCCGCCCCGGATGCTACCCCCCGCCCGATGCCCACGCACAAGGCCATTTGGCGCCGTTACAGGATGTGCCCCAGCTTCTGGGCCTTGGTGCGCAGGTAGTCGGCGTTGGCGGGGGTGGCCGGCATGACCAGGGGGACGCGTTCGACGATGTCGAGCCCGTAACCCTGCAGCGAGCGGAACTTGACCGGGTTGTTCGTGAGCAGCCGCATGCGGCGGACACCCAGGTCGAACAGGATCTGGGCGCCGACGCCGTAGTGACGGTGGTCGGCCTGGAAGCCGAGGCGCTCGTTGGCCTCGACGGTGTCGAGCCCCTCGTCCTGCAGCGCGTAGGCGCGGATCTTGTTGACCAGCCCGATGCCCCGACCTTCCTGGCGCATGTAGAGGATCACCCCACGGCCTGCCTGGGCGATCTGGCGCTGCGCGGCGCGCAGCTGCTGGCCGCAATCGCAGCGCTCGCTGTGGAAGAGGTCGCCGGTGAGGCACTCGCTGTGGGCGCGCACGAGGATCGGCTCGTCCAGCGGCGGGTTGGGCCTGCCCTCGGAGGGGTGCGGCAGGCCCATGGTGAGCGCAAGGTGCGGCTCGGGATCGGCCGTCGCCGAGTACGCGTGGATGTCGAAGGTGCCCAGGTCGGTGGGGAGCGCGGCGCTGGCCTCGTGCGTGATCAACCGCTCGCGGCTGCGGCGCCACTCGATGAGGTCGCTCACGGAGCAGATCTTCAGGTCGTGCTCGGCGGCGAACTGCTCGATGTCGGGCAGGCGCATCATCTCGCCATCGGGCTTCATCAGCTCCGAGATGACGCCGATGGGCTCGAGGCCCGCGAGGCGGCAGAGATCGACCGAGCCCTCGGTCTGCCCGCTGCGCTTGAGGACGCCTTCGTCGACGGCGCGGATCGGGAAGATGTGACCGGGACGCGCCAGGTCGTCCGCGCGACAGTCGGGGCGCGCGATGGTGCGGATCGTCGTGGCGCGATCCGCCGCGCTGACGCCGGTGGACACGCCCTCGCGGGCCTCGACCGTGACCGTGAACTGGGTGCCGAAGCGCGAATCGTTCCGGCCCTTGTCGACCTGCAGCGGCAGGGCGAGGGCGTCCGCCTTCGCGTTGGGCATCGTCACGCAGATGATGCCGCTCGTGTGACGCAGCATGAACGCCACGTCTTCGGGGCGCGTGAACTGCGCGGCCTGGACGAGGTCGCCCTCGTTCTCGCGCTTCGGGTCGTCGACGAGGATCACGAAGCGCCCCTGCTCGAGGTCCTCGAAGATCTCGGGAAATGAGGAGAACGGCATGGGGCCGAGGGTACGCCCGTCCGCCCGCCGCGCCGCCCGGTGCCTGAGCGTGGCGGTCAGAAGGACAGGTAGGTGCTGCCCTTCAGGCTGGCGCGGTAGTCGCGGATGATGGCCTGGGCGGCGGTCTTCTTGATGCGACCCGCCTTGACGGCGGCCAGCGCCTCGGCCTCGACGCCCTTGGCCATCATCTCGGGGTCGTAGTCGAAGAGGCGCAGCACGTCGGTGGGCTCGTCGCCCTTCAGCGTGTGGCTGATCTTGACGGCGCCGTTGGCCGCCACGCGCACGTGCGCCTCGTCGGCGCGACCGAACAGGTTGTGGTAGTCGCCGAGCACGTCCTGGTAGGCGCCGATCATCGTGATGGCCACGATGTAGGGCTCGCCGTCGCGGATGTCGTGGACGGGCAGCGACGACGACACGTCGCGCGAGTCCACGAAGCGATCCACCTCGCCGTCCGAGTCGCACGTCACGTCGCAGAGGGTGGCCTGCACGGTGGGCTCCTCGTCCAAGCGGTGCACGGGCAGCACGGGGAACAGCTGGTCCAGGGCCCACGAGTCGGGGATCGACTGGAAGACGCTGAAGTTGGCGATGTACTTGGTGATGAGGCGCTTCTCCAAGGCCTCGAACTCGTCGGGCACGAAGCGATCCGCGCGCGCGTGACGCAGCGCCTCCATCTGGATGCGCAGATGCAAGCGCTCGGCCAGCGCCCGATCGCGAAGCGACAGGTAGCCGAGGTCGAACAGGCGCTCGAGCTCCTCCCGCTTGTCTTCCGCGTCGTGGAAGTACTCGCGGTGGTTCTTGCGGGTCATGCCCGTGAAGATCTCGTGCAGGGCGAGCAGGCTGTCGTGGGCGTCGGCCGGCACGATCAGCTCCCCGTTGCCCACGTCGCTCGTCCGGCCCCGGACGTCGCACAGCAACAAGGCGTGGTACGCCGTCAGCGCGCGTCCCGACTCGCTGACGAGGACCGGACACGGCACGTTCTCCGCTTCGCAGATCTCCTGCACGCTGTAGACGACGTCGTTGGCGTACTCCACGACCGAGTAGTTCATGCTCGCTTCGTAGGACGTGTTGCTGCCGTCGTAGTCCACACCCAGGCCACCGCCGACATCCAGGTGCGTCAGGCGGCAACCGAGCGCGCGCAGCTTGGCGTACACGCGGGCGCCCTCCTTGACGGCCGTCTTGATGCGTTTGATCTCCGTGATCTGGCTGCCCGCGTGGAAGTGCAGCATCTCGAACGCGTCCAGCATGTCGTGGCGCTTGAGCTCCTCGACGGCGTCGAGCAGCTCCTGCGTCGTGAGGCCGAACTTGGCGGCCGAGCCACTGGACTTCTCCCACTTGCCCGATCCGCGCGCCCGCAGGCGGATGCGGATCCCGATGTGCGGGGTGATGCCGACCTTCTTGGCCACCTCGCAGATCAGCCGGATCTCCATCGGCTTCTCGGCGATCATCACGACACGTCGTCCGAGCGCCGTTCCCCGCAAGGCCAAGCGGATGTAGCTCTCGTCCTTGTAGCCGTTGCAGACGATCAGCCCGTCGCCGCCCAGGTCCTGCGCGAGGGCCACGGCCAGCTCCGCCTTGCTGCCGGCCTCCAGCCCGAGGTGGCGCCGGCGGCCGGCGCGCACGAGCGCCTCGACCACGTCACGGTGCTGGTTCACCTTGATCGGGAACACGCCGTGGTACGAAGCCGGGTACTTGAACTCCTTGATCGCGCGCCGGAAGGCGCCGGTCAGCTCGTCGACGCGGCTCTCGAGGATCTGCGGGAAGCGCACGAGCATCGGCAGACGCAGCTTCTTGGCGCGCAGCCGGCTGACGAGGTCGAAGAGGTCGACGCTGGCCGACGTACGCGTGGGCGTGACGAGGAGGTGGCCCTGCTCGCCGATGTCGAAGTAGCCGTTGCCCCACGTCTCGGTGCCGTACAGCCGACGCGCTTCGCGGATGCCGAAGGTCATCGCACGCCGCCCTCCTGCCAAGGCCGGAGCCCGCGCTCCGGAGGGCGCGGTTTCTACCACGCGAGGAGCGCTGGAGGGTCCCCGGCCGCGGAGCGGACGGCGCCTAGCGCGTGGGTTCCGGAGCCGGCAGGCCGTCGCGTCCGAGCGGTCGGTACACGGTGCCTTCACGGAGGTGCTCGATCGCGAAGGGTCCGAGCCGATCCCCTTGGCGCAGCCCGTCGACCGCTTCCGCGCCCTCGACCACGTGGCCGATGACCACGAGCACGTCGGACAGCTCGCCCACCGTGCCCGTGACGAAGAGGAACCGGGAGCCGACCACGCCCTCCGCCGTGCGTTCGAGAGCGACGGCGCCGCGACGCGGCCGGCGCGGCGAGTCGGGCACCTCGATCGAGTAGCCGGGCCCGCCGGCGCCAACGTCGGCGCGTGCGGCCTCGGAGGCGCCGTCGGCCGTGCCGGGGTCGCCGAAGGCCACCCAGCAGCCCGGCACGGTGTGGTGCACCGCGAGCCCGTCGTAGAAGCCCTTCTGCACGAGCCAGATCCATTGGGCGACGGCCTGCATGGCATCGTCCTCGAACAGCTCGACGACGACCGGACCCCGTGGCGTGGTGACGCGCACGCGCGGTCGCGGCGAGGGCGGCGTGCTCCAGGCGCGCCGCTCGATGGGCTCGCTCTGTCGCGCCGACGCAATGCGCTCGCCCAGCTGCACGATCCACGCATCGCCGGGGAAGCGTTCACGCAGCGGCTCCAGCAGGGTCGCTGCGGCGTCCGCCTCGTTCAGGCGGTAGGCGCGCTCGGCCCGGGCCAGCGCCACGCCGGCGCGGCGCCACGGGTCGTCGCCCGCCGCCTCCTCGAGCGCCGCGATGCGTGCGTCCAAGGCGGCGAGGTCGTTGGGCTCGCCGGCAGGGGCCTCGAGCGCGCGCCGCGCGGCCAAGCGCGCGTGCAGGCCGTAGCGGGCCTCGTTCCAGCCGGGCGCGCGCGCCAGCGCGGCCTCGTACGCCGTCGCGGCTTCGTCGAAGAAGCCCATGCGCTCCAAGATGTCACCCCGAGCGACTTCGATGGGGACGAACAGGTCGGGGCGCGCCTCGAGCATGCGGTCCAGGGGCTCGGTCTGGCGCACGCGCGCCGCGAGGCGGGACATCGCGCGGAACGCGGGGCGCGCGTCGGCGGCTTCCCCTTCGAACAAAGCCCGTAGCCAGCCGGCGAACGCCGTCCGACGGTCGAGCTCGCGCCGGGCCTCGGCCTCGAGGGCCGCCGCATCGGCGGCCGGAGCCTTCCAGCCGCCCTTTGGGGCGGCTACCGGCAGCCAGTGCCCGGGCCCGCGCGCGAAGACGCCCGCCGGCGCGTCCGCGACGACGTTGACCGTTCGCGTCAGCACGGCCATCCCCAGGCGCCGCGGCGCCCCGGCGTCCGCATGCACGGGCCCCAGGGGCACGTACGCCTCCAGCGTCCAGCGGTCGCGCTGCGAGATGTCGGACGCCGCATCGACGGGCAGGTGCACACGCGCGTCGACGAACGGCGCGACGACCGCCACGCGGTCGGCGCGCAGCTCGAACGGGCGGTACGTGAAGCCCCAGGCATCGGCCGCGGTCAGCGCCTCGGGGCCCGCCACGAACACGTGGAGCCCCAGCCCGGCGCCTGGCGACTCGTCCGCACGAACGCCGATCCACGCTCCCCTGTCATCGCGCAGCAGCCGCACGTCGACGGCGAGCGGCCTCGTCCCCGTCGGCGACTCGACGTCGGGCACGTCGACGGTCGCTGCGGGAACGACGAGGGCATCGCTCCAGGCGGCCTCGTCGAGGCGGCCGTCCAGGACGAGCCCCTCGGCGGCAGGGAGCGATCGCGGCGCTTCCTCGGCTCGACCCGGGCCGGCCGAGGCCACGGCGACGCCCAGCAGCGAGAGGGCGACAAGGCATGTGCGGGACATGGACACGGGCTTCATGCGAAGGCTGCCAGGGCGAGACCGGCGGCCGCAGCCGTCGGCAGGTTGTCGTCGGGCGGGATGGGCAGGAGGCTGGCCAGCGCACCGGCCAGGGCCGCCGCGGCCGCCGGTAGCAGACGCGCAGGCGGCCCGAGCGCCAAGCCCGGGCCGATGCTGCTGCGGTCCAACGCAAGGACGGCGGCGTGAAGTCCCCAGGCGGCCAGCGCCCCCACCACGACATGGGCGAGCGTCCCGCTCCACGTGCCCTTGGCGTGGCCGAACAAGGCGGGCGAGGCCACGCGCGAGCCCACCCACCCCGCCGCCGCGTCGCCCAGGGCCAGGACGCCCCACGCTCCGGCGGCCAGCGGTCTCGGCAGGGCCACGACGAGCCCGAGCACCGCGAGCGGATAGGTGCGGACGCCGTTCCACCACCCTTCGCCGGGCCGCCGGAGTCGGGCGTCCAGGCCCGTCAGCGGAAACACGACGAAGCCGAGGACCACGCCGCCGAGGGCCGCGACCAGATGCCAGGGAGGGGGAAGCAGGCCGAGCGCCAGGGCGAAAAGCCCGGTCCCCGCATGCACGGCCAGACGCAGGGCGCTCGGCTCGTGCCGCGTCATGCTGCGCCCTGCGCCACGGTGCGGTCGAGCAACAGCCCGCCCGGTGCGAGAACCCGCCGCGCCTCGGCCCGCACGCGCTCGAGGTCGGTCCACGGCCCGCGGCCGTCGCCGGTCGCGAGCACGACGATGTGGAAGGCGCCGCTGGCCAGGGGCAGGGCCGCGGCGTCGCCGGCCACGAAGTCCACGCCGTCGCGCACGAGGGCATCCAGGTCGATCGGCACTTCCTTGGGCACGCCCGGAGCGCGGGGCGCAGGGACGGGCAGCAGGAAGGGCCCGTCGGTGACGGCGATGTTGCGTGCGCGGCGAACGCGCGCAAGGCTCCAGTCCACGCCCAGCACGGCGTCGGCGAAGGCCCTCAGCTCGAAGACGGCGCGGCCCGCGCCGCATCCGATGACGAGCCCGTACGGCACGGAGTCGCCGCCGACGCGCGCGCGCAGCGCGTCCACGAGGGCGACGTCGTCGGGGTGCGGCCGTGTGTCGACCTCCGCCGGCGCATCGCGAACGAGGTCGCGGTAGTGCTCCGTCACCTCCTCGAAGGGCACGGCGTCGTGGCCGGCGCCCGCCACGCGGCGCAGGCGACGCACGACGCGTGGGTCGATGAGGGGCGTGCGCGCGATCACGTTTCCGTGTTCGCGGATCCACGCGTCCAGATCGGGGGGGAGGAGCGCGACGCCCGCGGCGATGACACCGGCCCGGAGACGCGTCGGCTCCACCAGGAACCCCTCGACGATCTCGCCCTCGGCGCGCCGGGTCGCATCCAGCTCGAGCGGCTCGCTGCCACCCGGCCAGGCCAGCACGGGAAGGTGCCGGCGGTTCAAGGGCGCGGTTCCGCGCGGGCGACGAGATCGGGCTCGACGAAGAGCTGCCGCACCCGCGGGAACCGCACGGTCACCAGCCGCTCGGTCGCGTTGATGTGCTCGATCAGTGCCGCCGCCGACATGGCGAGGTCGCGCGGACGCACCTTGGCGACGACCATGGCCTCGTCGATCCCGCTCCAGGTCGTGATGAGGTCGAGCACGTCGAAGCCGGCCTCCGTCCAGAGCGCCCGCACGCCGTCATGCAGCGGCTGGCTGGTCCGGAAGCCCACGACCAGGCGCCGGATCTGGTTGGCCAGGAACACGGCCACGACGATCAGCAGCACCCCGATGGCGCAGGTGCCGATGCCATCGAGCACGGGCTGGTCGAAGAGCACGGCGCCGCCCACGGCCAGGAGCGCCAAGACCAAGCCCAGCATGGCCGCCATGTCCTCGAAGAGGACGACGAGCAGGTTGACGTTGCCCGTGTCCCGCGCCCAGACCAGGAGCGGCGTGCCGCGACGCGCCTTCTGGCCCACGCGCCACGCCACGTACAGCGAGCCGCCCTCGAGCACGATGCCGACCACGAGGACGCCCAGGGCCCAGCCGGGGCTCGTGATGGGGTGTGGATGGCGGACCTTGGCCACGCCCTCGACCAGCGAGTACACGCCCCCGAGCGTGAACAGCACCACGGCCACGATGAGCGCCCAGAAGTACGCCTCGCGGCCGTAGCCGAGCGGATGGTCGCCATCGCGGGGACGGGCCGCGCGACGCCCGCCCAGGAGCAGCAGCAGCTGGTTGCCGCTGTCGGCAAAGCTGTGCACGGACTCGGCGAGCATCGCGGAGGAGCCCGTGACGAGCGCGGCGACGAGCTTGGCGACGGCGATGCCCAAGTTGGCGAAGAACGCCAGCAGCACCACCTTCACGTTGCCATCTCCGCCCGCCATCCCGTCTCCTTGCCCGCCACCGCCCCGACCTGTGGGCGGCGCATGATAGCGGGGCGCGGTAGCCGCGCGGAGCGCTGCGCCTCCTACCTGTCGCATACTGTCGCCATGTCGCTCCGAGGGCATCTGCTGGTCGCGCCCGCGCACATGGCCGACCCGAGCTTCGCGCACGCGGTCGTGCTGCTGCTGCAACACGACGGGTCGGGGGCGTTCGGCGTGATCCTCAACCGGCCGACGTCGGAGTCGATCTGCGACGTCTGGACCCGCGTGACAGGCGCCCCCTGCAAGGCCCGGGGGAGCGTGCACGAAGGCGGCCCGGTGCCGGGGCCCTTGGTGGCCCTGCACGGCGAGGGCGACCTGGGTGAGCTCGAGGTGCTGCCCGGCGTGTGGTGCTCGATGTCGGGCGACCGCATCGCCGACTTGGTGGAGCGCGACCCGCAGGCGCTGCTCCTCTTCGCGGGCTACAGCGGCTGGGGCGCCGGCCAGCTGGAGGGCGAGATGCAGGCCGGGGCGTGGCTGTCCGTCGAGGCCCGCCGCGAGGACATCTTCCCGCGGACGACCGAGGGGCTCTGGGCCAGCGTGCATCGCAGGGCCGCCGACGTGGACCCGTTCGCGGAGTTCGAGCGGGGCGCGGCCGGCCCCGATCCGCGCTGGAACTGAGGGTGTCCCGCTTCACGCCGTCGGGCAGCGTGCCTCGCCGCGTCTGGGTGCTGGGCGTCACGGGGTCGGGCAAGACCACGCTGGTCAAGCGCTGGGGCGAGATCGCGGGCGTGCCGTCCTACGACATGGACGACCTGTACTGGCGCCCGGGCTGGATCGGCGTCGGCGACGCGGAGCTCTACGCGGCCGTCGACGACCGCACGCAGCAGGAGGCGTGGGTCATCGGCGGCAACTACAACCGCGTCCGCACGCGGTTTGCGAGTCGCGTCGATCGCTACGTCTGGATCGACCTGCCGTTTCGCACGAGCTTCGCGCGGCTGTGCCGGCGCACGTGGAATCGCTGCCGCGAGGGCACCAGCATCTGCAACGGCAACCACGAGACCCTGGCCAAGGCGTTCCTGGACAAGGACTCGATCCTGCTCTGGGCCATCACCCAGCACCGCCGTCAGCGGGCGCGAGCCGCGGCCACGGCGGCCGCCCACCCCACGTGGCACCTCCGCTCCCCGCAGGATGTCGCGCGGTTGGAGGCGTGGCTACGCGAGCGCCACGGAGGTGCGGAGTAGGAAGGCGGCCCGTACGGAGTCGGGTGGGATTCCAGCTTCGGGCTGCCTGGCTTCTCCGCGGGCGGGGGTGCGCTCCCGTACGGAGGCGGGTGAGTTTCCATCTTCGGGCTGCCTGGCTTCTCCGCCGGCGGCCGTGCAATGCGGCCCGATGGTGTATTCTCCCCCGACTCCGTACCCGAGCGGCCTAGCCGAGCATCGCGCGCATCATCCAGGCGGTCTTCTCCTGCTCGTCGGCGAAGCCTTCGAGGAGGTTCAGCGTGGCCTCGTCGCCCGCCTTCTCGGCCTCCTTCACGCCGGCGCGCAGCCAGCCGTTGAGGCGGTCCAGGTCGTCGACCGTGCCCTTGACCATGGCCATCGCGTCCCCGCGGGCCTCGTCTTCCTCCAGGCGGGCCGCCTTCAAGGCCTCCGCCAAGGTCGAGTAGGGCCGGGCGCCCAGCGTGAGCACGCGTTCGGCCAGCTCGTCCACCTTCAGCGCCGCACCCGTGTACAGCTCCTCGAACTTGGCGTGAAGCTGGAAGAACCAGGGACCGCGCACGTTCCAGTGGTAGCCGCGCATCCGCTGGTAGTGGACTTGGTAGTCGGCCAGCAAGGCGTTCAGCGTGTCGGTCATCGGGGGCATGGGGGTCTCCTTCGGCGTACGGCCTTCGCTCGTCTGGAGGGAACAGGTTCGCCCAGGGGCGCCCTGCTGTCGAGTGGATCGGAAGGTGTTCGATGATAGACTGAGGCTATGGACCGACCGACACTCCGACAGCTCGAGTACGTCCTCGCCGTCGCGGAGGCGGGGACCTTCCATGCCGGCGCCGAGAAGGCCTCGGCCTCCCAGCCCACGGTGAGCGCCCAGATCCGCTCGCTCGAGAACACGCTCGGCGTCGAGCTCTTCGAGCGCGGGGCGCGCGGTGCCACGCTGACGCGCGCCGGCGCCGCGTTCATCGCGCACGCGCGCGATGCGCTCGTGGCGGTCGACGAGGCGGTCAAGGCGTGCACCCAGGCGGGTACGCCGTTCACGGGTCACCTGCAGCTGGGGGCGATCCCCACCGTCGCCCCCTACCTCCTGCCCCGCACGCTGGCCGAAGTGCGACGGCGGTGGCCTGGCTGGCGCGTCCACCTGACCGAAGCGCACACGGCGACGCTGCTCGAAGACGTGCGGGCGGGCCGGCTCGATGCCGTGCTCGTCGCCAAGGGCGACGACCTCGGCGATCTCTGGTTCGAGCCCGTGCGCGAAGATCCCTTCGTGCTGGTCGTGCCCAGGGCGCACCGCCTGGCCAAGCGGCGCAGCGTCATGCCTTCGGAGCTCGAGGGCGAGCCGCTGCTGCTGCTGGAGGAAGGCCACTGCCTGCGCGACCACGCCCTGGCCATCTGTAGCGCGCCCACGCAACCTGGCGTGGTCGACGTTCGCGCGGGAAGCCTCACGACCGTCGTGCAGATGGTCGCGGGCGGCCTGGGCGTCACGCTGTTGCCCGCGATGGCCCTGGAGGCCGAGCTGGCCGACGACCTGGATCTCGTGGCCGTGCCCTTCGCCAAGCCCAAGCCCTCGCGGGTCATCGGGCTGGCCTGGCGGCCCCGCACCGTGCGGACCGAGGAGCTGACCGCACTGGCGAACGTGATGGCTACGCGGACGTGAGCGTCCCTCGTGGAGAACAGGGCTCACGCCGCCTCCCCTGGCGGGGGCTGGGCGCGCCCTCCTGCCGATGGATCCGGCGCGTCACGTGCGCACGAAGTGCATCTCCGGGTCGCCGTCCCGGGCTGGGAGGACGAGCATGTCGCCGTCGAGCTGCAAGTGCCCCGTGTCGCCATCGAACGTCACGTCGTAACCGTCGCCGGCCTTCTTCCACGTTCCCGTGGTCGTCTCCAGCACCTTCACGTCGCCCTCCTTGGGGCCCGTCATGCTGGCGGTGCCGTCGGCCCTGTAGGTCCACGTCATCAGGGGCGCCGCCCGGAGCATGTCCTCTGGGGCACCCTGCTTGCGGGCCCAGTCCAGATCGACCTTCCACGTGCCGACGAGGGGATCTCCCCCACCGCTGGTGCCGCTCTCGCCACAGCCGCGAGGAGGCCTGCGAGGCCGAACACGGCGACGAACATCAGCATCTTCATGGAACGCCTCTCCTGCGGGGGCGCCTTCTCGCGCGGGCGTACGACGCCCTGCGCATCGCGGGCAGCCCCCTGCACGCAGCCTAGTGCGACGGGCACATGCGGGCGAACGCAGACCCGGACACGCCGGGCGCCAACCCCTGTGGGGCGCTGGAGGCAGGGCGACTTCGACCTTCCCGGACGGAACTTCTTCTCGGCGGCACGCAGACCGCCGTCAGACGTTGATCACCTTCGCGGCGCGACTCTGGGCCGCCACGATGTCGCCCATGCCGCCCACGATCCCGAGCTGGAGGCGGTCGGCAAGGCCGAACCAGTCCACGCACGTCTTGCAGGCGATCAACCGCACGCCCTTGGCCTCGAGCTTGGCGAGCGACTCGAGCGCCGGGCTGCCCTCGGCCAACAGGTGGACGCCCTGCGTGTAGAAGGCGATCGCGCCGGGCAGCGTGTCGTTGGCGAGCAGCAGCTCGAGATACGGCGTCACCAGCTTGCGGCGCAGCTCCTCGGGAGCGTTGCCCAGCCCGTCGTTGGTGAACTGGAGCAGCGTATCGGGACCGATGGTGGGCATGCGTGGTATCCGGGTGCGTCGCGCGAGGCGCGTGTCAGCGCTTCAGGCCTTCGATCTGGATGAGCGGCGGCAAGGGGCCCTGGGCCTCGAGCTGGCCGACGGTCGAGCGCAGCTCGTCGGCGAGCGCCAGGAACGCCTGCCGCACGTGGTCGGGCGTGGCCGGATCGGCCAGCGCCGGGCGGCCTGAGTCGCCACCCACGGCCACGGAGGCGTGCAGCGGGACTCCGCCCAGGAAGGGGATGGACTGCGTGCCGGCCCAGGCCTGCGCCCCACCGTGGCCGAAGACCTCGTCGCGATGGCCGCACGACGGGCACTCGTACCAGCTCATGTTCTCGACCAGGCCGACCACGGGGACCTTGAGCGTGCGGAACATGCTGACCGCGCGGTGGACGTCGACGAGGGCGACGTCCTGCGGGGTGGAGACCACGACGGCGCCCGTCACCTGGGCGGACTGGGCCAAGCTCAAGGCCACGTCGCCCGTGCCCGGCGGCAAGTCCACGATCAACCAGTCGAGGTTTCCCCAGGCGACGTCTCCGAGGAACTGGCGGATGACCGTGTGCACGATCGGCCCGCGCACGACCATCGGCTTCTCCGGGTCCAGGAGGAAGCCCATCGACATCAAGGACAGGCCGTAGGCCTCGACGGGGTGGATGTGGTTCGGGCCGGTTCCACTCGGCCGCTCGTGCGTGCCCAGCATGGTGGGAATCGAGGGGCCGTAGACGTCGCCATCGAGCAGGCCGACGCGCGCGCCGCCCTGCTTCAAGGCCAGCGCGAGGTTGACGGCCACCGTCGACTTGCCCACGCCGCCCTTGCCGGCGCCGACCGCGATGACGCGGCGAACGCCAGCCAGGGGGGCCGGGAGGGCGGGAGGTTGGCCGGGAGCGGGAGGAGGATTCGCCATGACTCCCGGGATACCGCGACGGCTCGTCGTCCGGCGACCGGATCCCGACCGCGCCCGGATCGGCGCTCACGCCGCAGGGTGGGCGCGCGTGGCGCGCAGCCGCGGCGCTACGGCCCCGGGAGCCGGCGAGCGAGGTCCCTGGGCGGCGGCCGGAGGAAACCGCATCGGCGTACACCGGGAGGCGGACGCCCGGCCGGCCTTCAGCGGGCGCGTGCCAGCCGCAAGACTTCGGCGACGCAGTGCTCGATGCCCGCGGCCACGTCGGCGATGCCGGGCCCGAGCATGTAGGCCGGCGTCGAGACGATGCGGCGCTCTTCGTCCGTGACGGCCTCCTCGACCGGGCAGGCCACGTGCGTGGCGCCGCAGGCCTCGATGGCCTCCGCCGTGCCGGCGTCGTTGCCGATGGTCAAGCGCGGCCCCTCGTCCCCCAGGACCCTGGCCATGAGGGCCGGCGCGATGCAGATCGCGCCGATGGGCTTGCCCGCCGCGTGCACGGCGCGGACGAGGCGCTCCACGCCGGGATCGACGCGGGCCTCCGCGCCTTTCGTCGCGAAGTCGCACAGGTTGAGCGCCGCGCCGAAGCCGCCTGGAAGCACCAGGGCGTCCAGCTGGTTGGCGTCGGCCTTCGCCACGTCCTCCACGGCTCCACGGGCAATGCGGGCGCTCTCGTGCAGCACGTTGCGCACCTCGCGGGTGGTCTTGCCCGTCAGGTGGTCCACGACGCGGGCCTGGGGGATGTCCGGGGCAAAGCACACGGCCTCGGCCCCGGCCCGGGCCAGGGCCAAGAGCGTGAGGACGCTCTCCTGGATCTCGGCTCCATCGCGGTACCCGCACCCGCTCAACACGACTCCGACACGCATGACGACCTCCTCGTGGGGAGCCTACCGGCGGAGCGGGCGTCGGGGGTGCCCGTCACCCACCTGGAGAGGCGGCGCGGGGGTGCGGCGCCATGAACACGAGCACGCGCGCCGGCCCCGGCCCCGGGTTGTCCACGCCGTGCTCCTCGCCCGCCGGGCACCAGACGATCTCGCCCGGCTCCAGGACGTGGACTTCGTCGCCCGTCGTCACCCGCGGGCGGCCCTCGAGCGCGAAGTAGCACTTGTCCTCGCGTGCGTGGGTGTGGGGCTTCTGGGCCTGCCCCACGCCCAGCACGTAGACGTCGGCGAAGAACCGCGGCGTCTCGAACAGGTTGTGCTTGGCCAGGGCATCCGCCCGGCCCTCGGTCACGAGGCGCGTATCTCGACGACGCTGCACGAGTGTGTCTCCTGCATGCGACCGCGGGCTGGGGGTGCGCGAAGGCCGCGGTCGGGCCTCGATCCTAGTGCACCAGGCGCCCCGGATCCTGGCTCGAACCGCCACGGGACGACGTGTGTCTCCCTGGGCAGCGCGCGGCTCGCTATGCTCTGCGCATGACGGCCGACACTGCGGATCCGGTGGTCCTGCTCCTTGCCGCCGGGCGCGGCGAGCGCATGGGCGACGACAAGCCGCTCATCCATGTCGGCGGCGTGCCGATGGTCGAGCGGACGCTCGCGGCGTACCGCGAGGCCAAGCGGGTGCGCGACATCCTCCTCGTCGTCGCGGGCGGGCGTGCGGCGGACTACGCCCCCTACCGCCGCGTCGACGTGCACGTGCTCGAGAACCCCGACCCGGGGCGCGGCATGATCTCGTCGATCCGCACGGCGCTCTCCAGCTCGTGGGCCCTGGAGCGGCACTTCCTGATCGCGCCCGTGGACGTGCCGTTCGTCAAGCCCGAGCTGGTGGACCAGCTCGTGATGACGTTCACGACGCGTGACTGCAAGATCGTCCTCCCGGCCTACAGGGGCCTGGGGGGCCATCCGGGCCTCTACCACGCATCGCTGCGCGACGAGTTCTTCCTCCACGGCGACATCGCGGGCGCACGCGAGATCCTGATGCGCCACCAGTCCGCCACGGTGCGCCTCAACGTTCCCGACCCGGACGTGTGTTTCGACATCGACACGCCGCAGACGCTCGAGATCGCCATGGATGCCGGCGCACGCTGGGCTGCCGTCGAGGAAGCCGCCGAGCGCAAGCGCCAGCAGCGCTTCGGGGTGTAGCGACCCCGGATGTGTCAGGACCATTGCCGCGGCGCCGCAGAGCGGCAACGTGGGCAAGGTGCCTGACACGCAGGGGGCGCGATTCGCCGGCCGGCGGACGACGGTGTCAGAGCGAACCCGGATGTGTCAGGACCCTTGCCGCGGCGCCGCGCAGCGGCAACGTGGGCAAGGTGCCTGACACGCAGGGGGCGCGATTCGCCGGCCGGCGGACGACGCAGTCCGGTGTCTGGTCACTCCACGCTCGTTCCGCGCTCCCGCGCGGATTCGGTGCTCCGGCTTCGCCTGCGCAGCAGGGGGCGCGATTCGCCGGCCGGCGGACGACGCAGTCCGGTGTCTGGTCACTCCACGCTCGTTCCGCGCTCCCGCGCGGATTCGGTGCTCCGGCTTCGCCTGCGCAGCAGGGGGGCTATTCCGTACCCCCCCTGCACCCCTCACGGTCCCCCCTGCACCCCTCACGGTCCCCCCTGCACCCCTCACGGGGTTCGGGCACCTCCGCGCGACTACCGCCGGCGGCTGACGCTCTTGATCTGCAGGAAGTTGCCGAGGTAGTCGGGCCCGCCGGCCTTCGAGCAGGTACCGCTCATGCCGTAGCCGCCGAAGGGCTGTGCGCCGACCAGGGCGCCCGTGCACTTGCGATTGACGTACAGGTTGCCCACGTGGAAGTCGGCAATGCCCTCGGCCACGCGCTCTTCGCGATCGGTGTAGAAGCCGCCCGTCAACCCGTACTCCGTGTCGTTGGCGATCGCGAGCGCGTGGTCCCAGTCGCGGGCCTTGATGACGGCCAGCACCGGGCCGAACACCTCCTCGCGCGCCAGCCGTGCGTCGGGCGCCACGTCCTTGATGATCGTGGGCTCGATGAACCAACCCGGTCGATCCGCAGCCTTGCCGCCGTGGACCAGCTGGCCTTCCTTCTTGCCGATCTCGATGTAGGAGAGCGTCTTCTCGTAGGCGTCTTCGGAGATGACGGGCCCGTAGGGCGTGGTCGGATCCGCCGGATCCCCCATCCTCAGCTTGGCCGCCCGCTCGACCAGCTTGTCCACGAACTTGTCGTAGGCGGCCTCCACGACGATGGCGCGCGAGCACGCCGAGCACTTCTGGCCCTGGAAGCCGTAGGCCGCGGCGATCGTGGCGTCCGCCGCGTCGTCGAGGTCCTTGACGTCGTCGATGACCATGGCGTCCTTGCCGCCCATCTCGGCAACGACGCGCTTGATCCAGCGCTGCTCGGGCGAGCGCTTGGTGGCCTGCTCGGCGATCCACAGCCCCACGGCCTTGCTGCCCGTGAAGCTGATGAAGCGCGTGTCGGGATGCTGGACGAGCCGCGCGCCGCACACTTCGCCGTTGCCCGTGAGGAAGTTCACGACGCCGTGCGGCAGGCCTACGTCCTCGAACAGCTGCATCAGCTGCCAGGCCACGGTCGGCGACTCCTCGGCCGGCTTCATCACGACCGTGTTGCCCGCCACGACCGCGCTCACCACCGTGCCGCAGAGGATCGCGAAGGGGAAGTTCCACGGCGCGATCACCGCGCCCACACCCAGCGGGATGTAGAAACAGGTGTTCTTGTCTCCCGTGTCGATGACCGGAAGTCCCTTCGCGTAGCGCAGGGCCTCGCGCCCGTAGTACTCGAGGAAGTCGATGGCTTCGGCCGTGTCGCCGTCGGCCTCGGCCCAGTTCTTGCCGACCTCGCGCACCATCCACGCCGACCAGAAGTGCTTGTCCTTGCGGACGCGGTCGGCCATCTCGAACAGGTACGCGGCCCGCTCCTCGAAGCTGGTCTTGGACCACGCCGGGAACGCGGCCTGGGCCGCGGCAATGGCGCGGTCCGCCTCGGCCACGCCGGCGTCCGGGAAGACGCCGATCACCTGGTCGGGGTTGGCGGGGTTGAAGGACGCGATCGTCGCCTTCGTGGTGACGCGCTCGCCGCCGATCACGCACGGACCCGCTTGGCCGAGACGTCCATCGACGCGCGCCAACGCCTCCCGGAAGGCCTGGGCGTTCGCCGGGACCGAGAAGTCGGTGAAGGGCTCGTTCTTGAAGGGGGGGCGGGCGGACATCGTTCCTCCTGCAGGCTCGGGGTGCGGACTCTAACGCGAGGCCGACGAAGGGGCCTTAGGGTGGGGCGATGCCTGCCCCGCGGTCATCGGCCCGTCGCGCGCCGCTTGGCGGTGTGGCCCTCTTGCTGGGCGTGGGCGCCGGCACGTCGGTCCTCGCCACGCTGACGGTGCTCGTGCGCGACGCGGCGCCGCACGCGAGCGCGGGCGCTGCCGGGGCGGCCCTCTTCGCGGTGGGACTGGCACTGGGCGCGCGTGGCGCCGCCCGCAACGCCGACGACGTGGCGCGTCCGGCGCGTCGTGCCGCGTGGCTCCTGGCGCTGCTGGCCGGCGTTGCGGCCGCCGCACCGCGCTCCGTTCCCTGGCTCTACGACCTGCTGCCGGGAAGCGGACTGGCCGCGGCGCTCGGCGGCGCCCTGCCGGCACTCCTGTCCACCGGCCTGCTTCTCGGCTTCCTGCTGCCGCTGCTCGCCTGCCACGGCGTCCGCGACCTGGAACGGGCTGCCCGCCCCGGCGTGACCGTGCTCGCAGGTGCCTTCGCCGGCCTCGCCCTGGCCGCGCCGCTCTCCACATGGATCACGGCGGGCGTGGCACCCGCGTGGACCGAGGCCCTCCCCGCGGCGCTCCTGCTGCTCGCCGCCCTCCCCGCGGCCCGGGCGGGCCGCGGGCCGGAGACCGAGGTGGCTGCGCCGGCGGGCGTCCCCGGGAGGCAGGGCGAGGGCCGTGGCGTCGCTTGGCCCGTGCTGGCTGCCAGCGTGCTCGCGGGCCCCCTGGCCGTGGCGTTGACCCGCCTTCTCGAGCCGGTGATGGACGCCGGGGTGCATGCGCGCGATGCCTTGCTCGGCGCCGCAGCCCTCGCGGCCGCGGCGGGCTTGGGCCTCGGCTGGTTCGTCACGCGACGGCGCGAGCGCCCGGCGGGCCTCACGCCGTGGGGCCTCGCGCTGGCGTCTGCCGCGGCGCTGGCCGTGCTCGTGAGCGACGAGCACCGCGCCGAACGCGTGCTGGCCATCGCGCCCGGTGACGGCACGGCTTGGCGTGTGGGGTGGACGGCGCTCCTTGCCGTCGGTCCGCCCGCCGCGCTTCTCGCCGCGGCGCTGCCTCCCGCGTTGAAGGTGCGCTGTGACTGGACCGGACGTCCGGGCCAAGCGACGGGTCGGCTCGTCGCGCGGACATCCGCAGGCCTGGCCCTCGGCGCGGTCGTCGGTGGCTGGATCGTGGTGCCGCGACTTGGCGCCGCACCGACCGTGGTCGCCGTGGCCGGTCTGCTCTTGGCCCTTGCCGTCGTCACGCGCCTGCGCACGCCGGGCCGCTGGCGCACCGCCGAAGCACTCCTGTTCCTGGCAGCCCTCGGCGCGCTGGCGTGGCCGGGGATGTGGCAGCGCTTGACCGAGGCCGCACCGCGCGCTTCGACGCTGTGGCTCGTGCGCGGTCGCGGCTCCGCGCCGCTGCCGGTGCTCCCCGAGCCGGCGGATGTACATGTGGTCGCCGAGCTGCTGGGTCTCGAGGAGACCGAGCCGCGGCTCCCGGGACGCTTGGAGCGCGTCCAGGGCCTGTACATCCCAGGACGTAGCCAGCTGGCCTTGGCCGACGGACTCGAGCTCGCGGGTGGCGGCACGACCGCATCGGGCTGGGAGCGGAGCTCCGTCGAAGTCCTGTTGGGGCACCTCGCGTTCCTGCACGGTAGCCCACGCCGCGCACTCGTCGTCGGCTACGGAACGGGCGATGTGGTCCGGGCGCTGCATGCGGCGGGCTGCGAGGACATCGCCGCGACGGACGGCGAGCCCGCGTGGCTCGAGTACGCGTCTACGGGAGCGCTGGGCCCGCTTCCGCCGGGGCTGCGCACGCTCGCCGCGCGTTCGCCGCGGGGGGCGCTGCGCACCGCAGGGGATCTTGCGGGTGGCCCCTGCGACATCGTCGTGCTTGACGCCGCGCCACTTGCGCGCCGCGGGCACGCGGACGCCCTGTCGCCTGCAGCCTTCTCCGAGCTTCACGAGGCCCTCGCCCCCGGCGGCCATGCCGTGCTGGCCTTCGATCTCGACGACCTCGACGTGACGGCGCTCGAGGGCGTGATCGGTTCCTTCGAGGCGCAGTTTCCTGCCGCGGTGGTCTGGCTTGCCGAGGACGCGCTCGCCCTGACCGGCAGGCGATTCGCGCCCGCGCCCACGCCTGCCGATCGCCCGGCGGACTTCGTGCCCGAGTCCCCTTCCTCGCCGCGCGTCCAAGCGTGGCGGCCCGGCCAGCTCTCGCTGCGCGCCATGCGCGCGGCTGCCGTGGCGCGTTCCGCGGCGCGCCTGCACACGCACGCGAACGATGCTGCGGCTCTCGCATGGGGCGTGTCGGGGGCACGTTTGGCGCGTGCCGAGCCCACCGCGCGCGCAGCCCTCCAGGGCGAGCCAGCAGCGAGCCTCCAGGCCCCGACCCGCTACCCGAGCTGGGTACGAGCCTTCGCCGACGTAGGGGAGGAGGGAGCCACGGCGCCAGCCCTGGGACTGGACAGACTGCCGCCATCGGGCGTTCCCCTCCTGGATCCGATGCGACTCCTCGAGCGCCTGCAGGAGGCGGGGCGTGCGGGGTGGACCGATGACCGGGAGGTGGACCGCGGATCGGCAGGGGCCGATGCGGAGGGACGCCGCGCTGCCGCCACGCTTTCGCGCCAGGAGGCCCGTCCGTGGATCGAAACGGCCCAACGCGCGTGGAGCCACGGCAAGCTCGCCGAGGCGCTGGACGCCGCCCGCAAGGCTGCGGAGGTCGCCCCCGGCTACGCACCGGCGTTCGAGCTGCTCGCGTTCCTCACGGGCTGCCGCGACGCCGACGACCCGGCCGTGGCGGCCGCCTTGGCCCATGTTCCTGATCGCGAACGCGCCCGCCGCATCGCGGCGTGGTTCGGCCAGACACCTGCACCCCTCGAGACGGAGAACGAATGACGCGCGCGCCTGCAGCATGGATCGACGACCGCGATGCGCTGAAGCGCGTGGCCGACCTGGTGGCCACTGCGTCGCAGGTGGCGCTCGACACGGAAGCCAACTCCATGCACGCCTACCGTGAGCGCACGTGCACGCTGCAGCTGACGGTGGGCGCCCGGGACGTGATCGTGGACGCGATCGCCTTCGACGACTTGGAGCCGCTGCGCGACGCCTTCGACCGGAAAGACCTCGAAGTGATCGTGCACGGTGGGGACTACGACGTCACCGTGCTCACGCGGGACCACGACTGGGCCTTCCACAGGCTGTTCGACACCATGATCGCGGCCACGCTGCTCGGCGACGAGCGGGTGGGCCTCGCCGCCCTGGTGGAAGAGCACTTCGGCGAGCATCTGGACAAGCGCCACCAGCGGGCGGACTGGGCCCGGCGCCCCTTGAGCCCCGACCAGCTGGCCTACCTCCAGCGCGACACGATCTGGCTCCCCCACCTGCGCGACCTCTTCCGCAAGCGCATCGCCGAGGCCGCCCTGGAGGAGGCCTTCGACATCGAGATGCAGCGGCTGGCAGCCCGACGAGGCGCTCCGGCGGCCAAGGACGCAGAAGCCTGGCGTCGCGCCAAGGGCGCATCGCGGTTGGACGCCCGCGGCCGCAGCGTCTTCGAAGCGCTGTGGCGCTGGCGCGAGGGCGAGGCCGAAGCCCGTGACCTGCCGCCGTTCAAGGTGCTGGCGCCGGCCGTGATGGTGCAGCTGGCCGAGCGCCCGCCGCGCGACGCGCGGGGCCCCGATGCCCTGCGCGGGGTCCCGCCCCGGGAGGCGCGCCGCCACGGACGCGCGATCCGCGAAGCCCTCGCCGAGGGGCTCGAGCGCCACGCCCGGGGGAACGCGCCGCCGCCCGACGAGCGGCCGCGACAGTCCGACGAGGAGCGGCGCGCCAGCAAGGAGCGACGCGACCTCGTGGATCGACTGCGCGCATGGCGCAAGGACGAAGCGGACCGACGAGGCGTGACGACCCTGGCGGTGCTGCCCAACCCGGGCATCGAATGGCTGGTCGACAACCGACCGCGCACGCTGGAAGAGCTCGCGGCCGCCCCGGACTTGGGGCCGGACCGCATCGCGCGCTACGGCAACATCCTGCTGGCCACGCTGGCCTCGTCCTCGGGTTCCTGACGCCTGGCGGGGACTCCTGACATGAAGCGACTCCCGTGCGGGCGCACCGCACGGGAGTCGTCAGCAACGACCGTGACCTGCGTCAGCCGATCGGCCGCCGGAGAGGATCAGTCCTCCCAGTCGTCGTCTTCCCAGTCCTCGTCGTCGTCATCGTCGTCATCGTCATCATCATCGTCGTCGTCATCGTCCCAGTCGTCGTCATCGTCGTCGTCATCGTCGTCTTCTTCGTCGTCGTCCTCTTCCTCGTCGTCCTCGAACTCGTCGTCCTCTTCCTCGTCGTCTTCTTCGTCGAGGTCTTCGTCCTCTTCCTCGTCGTCCTCGTCTTCGTCCTCGTCATCGTCGATGTCGTCGTCTTCGTCATCGTCATCATCGTCATCGTCATCGTCATCGTCATCATCGTCGTCGTCGTCGTAGTCTTCGTCTTCCTCGAAGTCCTCCTCGTCGCCCCCAAGCTGGACGCCGAGGGACGAGGTGGGGACGTCGGTCGCATCCGGCAGCAGCGCCTCGCCGAGCAGTGCGGCGAGCAGGGCCTCGGAGAAGAGGGAGTCGTCGGTGGACATGGGGATTTCCTCGGGGAGCGGGGCGGAGCGACCGCCCGGGCGGGCCGTACCTATACCCCCCGGCCCGGACCCGTCAAGACCCCCGGTTCCGCGTTCGTGGCCGCTTGGTTAGGCTCCGGGGGATGCCGTGGCAGGAGGTCGCCGGATGCGACCACGACGCGGCCCGGAGCGACCGTTCGTGCGCATCGCCCTCGCGCAGATCGACACGACGGCCGGCGATGTCCGCGGCAACGTGGACCGGGTCCTGGCGGCCGCGCGGCGCGCGTCCGAGGAGGGCGCGGACCTGCTCGTTGCGCCGGAGCTGGTGGTTGCCGGCTACCCGCCGCGCGACCTGTTGCTCCGTCCTGGCTTCGTCACCGCGGTCGAGGGCGCGACCGCCGCGCTGGCCCGTGAGCTTCCGGCGGGGCTCGCGGCCGTGGTCGGCACGGTTGCCCGGGACACGCGGCCCTACGGCCCGCCGCTCGTCAATGCAGCTGCGTTCCTCGCTGACGGCACGGTGCGTGCGCTCTACGCCAAGCGGCTGCTCCCGACGTACGACGTGTTCGACGAGCGTCGCTACTTCGCGCCGGGCGACGGCCCCATGGTCGTAAGCTGGCGCGGGCGACGCATCGGCCTCCTCGTATGCGAGGACCTCTGGGGCCGGGACCTCGTGCAGGGGCGCCGGCTCTACGAGGAGGATCCGCCCGCGGACACGGTGGCCGCGGGAGCGGACGTGCTCATCGCGATCTCCGCGTCGCCCTACCACGGCGGCAAGGACGCGCACCGCCGCGCGCTGTTCGCGGAAGAGGCCCGACGCTCCAAGCGCGTGCTGGTCACGGTCCAGCAGGTCGGTGGCAACGACGACGTGCTGTTCGACGGTCGGAGCCGCGTGTTCGACGGAACGGGCCAGACGCGGCTGCGGCTCTCCGCCTTCGGCGAGGACTTCGCAGTCGTCGACGTGGACGCCTTGCCGGAGGTGGTCGCCGAGCCGGACCCGCTAGGGCCCCACGAGGAGCTGCGCCAGGCGTTGGTCATGGGCCTGCGCGACTACAGCGCCAAGACGGAGCTGGGTCGTGTCGTGCTGGGCCTGTCCGGCGGTGTGGACAGCGCCGTGACCGCGGCCCTCGCCGTCGATGCCCTGGGTCCCGAGAACGTCCTGGCCGTCGGCATGCCCGGGCCGTTCACCGCCGAGATGAGCCGTACCGACGCCAAGGACCTGGCTGACGCCCTGGGCGTGCGCTTCGTCGAGATCCCCATCCAGGGCGTCTACGAGGCCTATCTCGAGGCGCTCGGGCCCGTGTTCGAGGGGCGTCCGTTCGACGTCGCCGAAGAGAACATCCAGGCCCGCATCCGTGGCGCGCTCCTGATGGCGATCAGCAACAAGCACGGGCACCTCGTGCTGACCACGGGCAACAAGAGCGAAGTGGCCGTGGGCTACTGCACGCTCTACGGCGACATGAACGGGGGTTTGGCGCTCCTGTCCGACGTCTGGAAGACACGGGTCTACGATCTGGCCCGGATCTACGTCGAGCGGGGGGTCATGCCGCTGCGCATCGTGCAGCGACCGCCCTCGGCCGAGCTGCGCGCCGACCAGATGGACAGCGACTCGCTGCCTCCGTACGAGGTGCTCGACCGGATCCTCGACAAACGCATCGAGCAGGGCTGGAGCGCGGCGCGCCTGGTGGCCGCCGGCGAGGACCCTGCGCTCGTCGAGCGCGTGCTCAAGATGGTCGAACGCAACGAGTACAAGCGCCGCCAGATGGCCCCGGGCCTCAAGGTGACACCGGTCGCCTTCGGCGTCGGCTGGCGCATGCCCATCGCCGCGCCGACGGACCTGCGCAACGAGACGTAGCTCGCGGTACGCCGTGGTCACCCCGTTCGCACCAACGCCACGTGCTTGAGGTAGCGCCCCTCGGGCGCGCGCAGGTCGAAGGGGTGGTCGGGCGCGGCGCCGGCGATGCGGACCACCTGCGCTTCCACGCCCGCGTCGCGGCCGGCATCGGCCAACATGCCGAGGAAGGCCTCCTCGGAAACCAGGCCCGAACAGGAGTGCGTCACCAGCACGCCGCCCACCGGCAGCACGTGGAGCCCGAGGCGATTCAGGTCCCGGTAGCGCGCGAGCGCCGCCGCGAGGCCGTTCCGGGCCTTGGCCCACTTGGGCGGGTCGAGCACCAGCACCTCGGGTCGCTCGGCCACCGGAAGCTCCTCGAGCGCGCGCAGGCCGTGGAACACGTCGCCGTGGCGGACGTCGATGTCCAGACCGTTGCGCCGCGCGTTGGCCTGGGCGACCTCCACGGCCTCCTCGTCGAGATCCATCGCCGTGACTTGCGTCGCGCCGGCCGCGGCCGCGGCCAGCGCGAAGCCGCCCGTGTAGGTCATGCCGTCGAACACGCGACGTCCCCGCGCGATGCCGGCCACGAAGCGCCGGTTGTCGCGCTGGTCCACGAAGTAGCCCGTCTTGTGCCCGCCCGTCGGATGCACCTCCACGCGGATGCCGTGCTCGTGGATCTCGACCGGCGGCCGCGGCGGCGGCTCGGGCAGGTCGATGTGCTCCTGCTCGGCGGTGCGTGCATCGACACGGAAGATCACCTCGTCGACATCGAGTACCTCGCCCAGGGCTTCGGCGACCTCGGTGCGTCGCTGGGCCCAGCCGAGACTGAACAGCGACACCACGGCCACGGGGCCGTAGCGGTCCACGACCAAGCCGCCCAGGCCGTCGCCCTCGGCGTGGACGACGCGCCAGGCGTTGGTGACCTCCCCGAGCCGCAGCACGTCACGGCGCAGCCCCGCGGCCAGCGCCAGCCGCTCGCGCAGCCAGTCCTGGTCCGGGGGCTGGGCCGGATCGCGCGTGAGCATGCGCAGCGTGACCAGGCTCTCGCGGTGCAGGAAGGCGTAGCCGACGGGCCGCCCCTCCTTCGTGGTCACCTCCACGACGTCGCCGCTCCGGGCCTCGCGATCGACGGAGGCCACGCGCTTCTCGTAGACGATCGGGTGGCCGGGCGGGCCACCGCGCAGCCGCGCGCGAGGGAAGCGGTAAGACGCCATGGGGGCAGGAGGGTACGCGAACCCGGTACGGAGGCGGTTCCCCCGTACGGAGTCAGAGCCCCACGGTCACGCGGGCGAAGTCCAGGGCGTGGACGAAGCGCTCCATGGTCGGTCGGCGCGTGGGATCGGGGTCCAGCGCCTCCATCAACGCCGCCTCGAGCGGGGCGGGGACCTCGACGCCGAGGCTGGCCAACGTGGGCGGCCGCGTTGCCGCGCGTGCGAGCGTGTCGAGCAGGTCCGCGCCCTGCGCAGGCGGCGTTCCGGCAAGGAGGGCGAAGCCCACGGCCGCGAGCCCGTAGACGTCCACGGCCTGGGTGACCGCCGAGCTGCCCTGCACGACCTCTTCGGGTGCCACGTAGCCCGGGGTGCCGATGACACCCCTGGAGCCCGGAACGGGCTGGTCGGCCAACACGGCCTGGCCGTAGTCGATCACCACGATGTTGCCTCGCGGCGTGCAGATCAGGTTGCCGGGCGCGACGTCGCGGTGGATCACGCCGCGGCAGTGCAGGTGGGCCAGCCCGCGGCCGGCGTCCACGAGGCGGTTCACCACCGTCCCCGGCGAGAGCCCACCGCCGCGCGCTTCGGCCACGAGCGGCCGCCCGGTCACGTAGCGCGTGAGCATCCACGGCAGGGCGCGCCCGCCGCGCAGGACCACGCCGCCGTCGAGGACAGGCGCCAAGCTGGGGTGGGGCGCGCCGGCCAGCGCCTGCAGCAGGCGCAAGGCCTGCTGCGGTTGGTCGCCGTCGGGATCCAGACTTCGTCGCGTCTTCAGCTGGGCGCGACCGAGGCCGCTCGTCTTGACGGCGACCGTATGGCTGCCGTGACCGGCAAGTGCGCCGCCGGTGTAGGCCTCGGGGCCCTCGGCCGGGTCGCACGCGCCGGGCGAACGAAGCCATGCCGTGGCGCGGTCCACACCGGGCGGCAGGAACGCGCCGGCCAGGCGGTCGCGCACGACGAGCTCGGTGCCGGCGCCCTTGCCCGGCTCACCCAGCTGGATGCGGTCGCCGTGCTGGACGACCATGAACGAGACGCGCTCGCCGTTGACGCGGACATGGAGCCCGTCGGCGGCGCTCAGCAGCAGGTCGCCGCGCAGCTCGCGCAGCCGCGCGTGCCCGGGGCGCACCCCTGGATCGGCAACCTGGAGGTCGTCCCCGCGGCCCGAGCCGAGGGTGAAGGGGAGCGTGGCGACCGGGACCACGGCCCCGTTGTCCGAGCGGCGCAGGGAAAGCGGCATGGCTGGGTCAGATGGCCTCCGGAGCAGGGGTCCGATAGGTGATTCGGCATTCTCCGACCCCGATCACCAGCCCATCTCGGAGCGGCGCCCCCGCGGGGCCCACCGGCACCCCCGAGAGAAGCGTCCCGTTGGTACTGCCCAGGTCTTCGAGCCGATGCCCGCCATCGACTTCGCGCACCACCCGCGCATGGCGGCGGCTGGCTCGTGGGGCGGTCAGCGGGAGGTCCGCCGCGGGCCCCCGGCCCAGGACCACCTCGGCGCTCTCGCCCAGGTCCACGAGCCAGCGGCGGCCGGCGTCCTCCACGAGCAACAGGGCCACGACGCGTTCCTCCGGGCGGCCGTGCGCGGGGGGACCGCCCGAGGTCGAGTATGCCGCCGCGTACGCCCCCAAGCGGGCCTGAATCCGTCCGCGCCGCGCTTCGCCCCTTGAGCACGGGGGCTACAGTGCCCGATCCAGATGGGAGCGCCCATCTCGATGTCCGGCCCCCCCAGGGCGGCCGCGGAGCCCTCTCCCGTGAACACCACCTCGAGCATGGAGGCGGACGTCGACCACGACGCCCCCACCGATCGCATCTCCGTAGGCGAGTTCGACAACCTCTACGAGATGGCCGTCCAGCAGTTCCAGCGGGCCGCCGACCTCATCGGCCTGGACCCGGGGCTCCGGGCGATCCTGGGTCAGCCCAAGAACGAGCTCATCGTCAACTTCCCGATCCGCCGGGACGACGGCTCGGTGCTCATGTGCAAGGGCTACCGCATCCAGCACAACGACATTCTCGGCTGCTACAAGGGCGGCTTGCGGTTCAGCACGCAGGTGCACCTCGACGAGGTGAAGGCCCTGTCGGCCTGGATGACCTGGAAGTGCTCGCTGGCCGACCTGCCCTTCGGCGGCGCCAAGGGCGGCGTGCAGATCGACCCCTCGACGCTCTCGCCCCGCGAGATGGAGCGGCTGACGCGTCGCTTCACGCACGCGCTCGGGTCCAACATCGGCCCCGACTACGACATCCCGGCCCCCGACATGGGCACCAACGCCCAGCACATGGTCTGGATGATGGACACGTACATGAACACCAACGCGCACGCGACGAAGAACGTCGCGCGGCACGTGGTGACCGGCAAGAGCGTCGCTTCGGGCGGCAGCCTGGGCCGCGAAGAGGCGACCGGCCGCGGCACGGTGTACTGCATCCAGTCGTGGGCGCTCGACCACGACCTCGACCTCGCCCACGCCACCGCCGCGATCCAAGGCTACGGCAACGTGGGCAGCTGGACGGGCCGCATCCTCCAGGAGGAGTACGGCACGCGCGTCCTCACCGTGCAGGACCACACGGGCAGCATCCGCAACCCGAACGGCATCGACGCCATCGCGCTGGCCGAGTACGTCAAGAAGACGGGCGGCGTGAAGGGCTTCGAGGGCGCCGACGCGATCCCCAACGAGGAGTTCTGGAAGACGCCGGTGGATGTCATGGTCCCGGCGGCGCTCGAGTGGCAGGTCACCTCGAAGAACGCCCCCGACATCCAGGCCCGCGTCGTGGCCGAGGCCGCCAACGGCCCGCTCACCTCGCGTGCCGAGAAGATCCTGCTCGATCGCGGCATCGACGTGATCCCCGACATCCTCTGCAACTCGGGTGGCGTGATCGTGTCGTACTTCGAGTGGACGCAGAACCGACGCGGCGAGACGTGGTACATCGAAGAAGTGCGCCACAAGCTCATGCGTCGCATCACGGACGCTTACGACCGCGTGCGCCAAGCCCGCAACAAGTACAGCTGCTCGATGCGCGACGCCGCGATGGCCGTGGCGGTCAAGCGCGTCGAGGCCGCCTACAACGAGCGCGGGATCTTCCCCTAGGCCCTTGGTGGCAGCGGGTACCCCCGCACCGATGGCGGGGTGGCCCGACTCGATCGACGCACCGCTTGCGGGCCTCGACCTCGGCGACGCAAGCGCGGACCGTCCGCGCTTGGTGGTCGAGGTGTGGATGGTGCGACCCGGCGGCATGCAGGGTCCGCACGCCCTCTTGCTGCGGCGATGCCCCGGGCAGGGCGGTTTCTGGCAGGGTGTGTCGGGCCGCGTGGAGGCTGCGGACGCGACGCTGCGTCACGCGGCCCGCCGCGAGGTCCTGGAGGAGACGGGCTTCGACCTGCCGCTCGAGGCGTTCTTCGACCTCGGCGGCTGGACCGTGTTCCAGGGGCTGGTGAGCCGGCGCTGGTTCGCGAAGCGGCCCCTGGGTCTGGCGCTGCCCGCGGCAGCCACGGCCGCGTTCGTGACGCTGTCCGACGAGCACGACGCGGTGGAGGACGTGACGTTGGAAGCGGCGTTGGCCCGGCTGGCGTTCGACGACAACCGCGCGCTCCTGGCCGCGGCGGCCCGGCACGTGGTGGGCTAGCCGCACGTGGGACGGATCCGCATCGACTACGCCGACATCGTCGCCAAGGCGCGCCCGCACGAGGACGTGAAGCGCGTGGGCGCGGCGATCGAGCGGCTCTCGGCCACGTGGCGCGAGGGTCGGGACGACTTCGGCTACGAGGACGACGCCGCACGGGCGGCGTACCTCTGGCACCTCGTGCCCGCGCACGTCTGCGATGCGGCGCGGCTGGCCGCCACGAAGCTCGACACGCTCGACCGTGAACGCCTGGACGTGCTGTGCCTCGGCGCCGGTCCCGGCAGCGAGGTGCTGGGCCTCGTGGAGGCGATCACTGCGGCGAAGGCCTCCGGCGCGCTCGAATCCCTGCGCGACGTGCGCGTGCGTCGCGTGGACCGCGTGGCGCGCTGGGAGCGGGAGATGCGCGCCCTGGTCGAGGCCGCAGAGCCGGCCTGGCGCCTGCGCTGCCCCGACGTGGGCACCTCGTGGACGCTGCATCTGGACGAACCGTTGCTCGTGGCGGACCTGCTCGGGCCCGCGCCGGAGGCCGTGCGGGAAGCGGCGGCGCAAGCGGATCTCGTGCTGGCCTTCAACCTGGTTTCCGAGCTGCCGCCTCGCGCCGAGCCGGAGCTCCCGGCGGGTGCACGCGACGGTCTCGTCCCGCTGCTGGCGACGGCGCTCGGGCGCGGGGCGGAGGCCTGGATCGTGGACCGCGCCGGTGCCCCCCATGTGCCGCCGCGCTTTGCGGCCTTGCGCGACGCGCTGGCCGCGACGATGCGGCTGGACGTCACGGGCCCTCGCACGCGCCAGTCACGCTGTGGTTGCGCCTTCTCCCGCCGTGCCCGCCAGCTCTACCGCCACGTCCACCTGCCCACGACCAACCAGGAGGACGGCCCCGTGCGCAACTGCCGCACCTTGTGGATGGCACTGCGGAAGGCCAGGGCATCCTGACGGCCGCGCGCTTCGTCGCGGGAGACCGTCGTGAACCTCCGTCGCCTGCTGCCCATCCTCCTGATCCTCAACGTCGTCGTGCTGCTCGGTCAGCTCGCGCCCGAGCACGCACCGCCCTTCGCGCGCGTCGTCAACATCGTCTTCCTGGTCGGCAGCCTCGCCTGGTTCGTGGACGCGTGGCGTAGGCGGTAGCACCCAGCGCCGTGCCGTGCGCTCAGGGCAGCCAGGGGCCCAGGTCCGCGAGAAGCGCCTCGTAGTCGCCGTCGTCGCGGACGGTCTCGCGCAGCCGCTCGTGGAACAGGGTGGCGAAACGCTTGCGTGCGCGGTGGCGTAGATGCACGAGCTGCTCGGGGCTCTTGCCGAGACGCTCGCCCAGGTCTGCGCTGCCTTCCCCGTCGGTGCGCAGGAGATCCGCCACGACCTCGGCGTAGTCCGTGTTGGTCGCACGCATGGCCCCCAGGGCCTGCTGCACGACCATCTCCACGAGGTCCGCGTCCAACGACTCGGCCGCTTCCTTGCCCGCGACGCCCTCGAGGGCCTCCTCGGGGGCCCACGCACCGGGGTCGCGCTTCTGCGCGGATTCATGCTCGAGGTGCCGCCAGACCAGGCGCTTGAGCTGCACCTGCAGCCACGCACGGAAGCAGCGGACGTCGGCCATCTCGCGTTCGAGCCAGCCCTTGTCCAGGGCCTGGTGGAACCAGGTCTGCACGAGGTCTGCGGCCTCGGCGCGGGCCCGCTGGCCCCCGCTGCGGCGTAGCACACGCTCGACGTAGCGCTCCATGGCGGGCGCGTACAGCGTGAACAAGTACGTCCACGACGTCTCCCAGTCGGGCCCTTCGCGATCGGCGAGGCGCGGCAACATGGAGCGCCGCGTGGGGATGGACGCCAGATGGTCGATGCCGCCGACGATCGTGGCCCTCATTCCGACTCCTCCAGCAACCTTGCCAGCTCGGCGCGCCACGCACGAACCTGCTGGGCGTGTGGACCGTCGTCTCCCTCTGGCGGCTCCGCGAGTGCGGCCGTGCGAAGGGCCCGCGACCAGTCATCGTGGAGCACACGGCGCAGCTCGGGGGAGGCGCTGGGCAGATGCGCTCTTCTCTCGAGAAGCCACGACCCGACCGCCGTCTGCAGCAGGAGCTCGTCGCCGCCCGCATCGTCCAGGGCGTGGAGCAGGCACTCGTTGGTCCTCGCGATGACGCGCAGCCACAAGGCCTCGTCCCCCTGGGCGTGGACGAGCGCATGGCTGGCAACCCGCTCCAGGATGGCGACCTCGCTCCGCGCGGTCGGAAGGCGAGCCCACACGTCCACGAGATGCTCCCACGCGTCGAGGACCGCCCCTCGGGAGGCCGGATCGCGTGCGAGTCCGCTGTACGCCACGGTGAAGGCCTCGATGACGCGGAACCGTGGGTTGTCGGGGTCGGCTTCTCGCAGCCGCGCAGCCAGCTCCATCGCGGCGCGCCGGTAGCCCACGGCGGGCAAGGGAGTCGGCAGGCCGCGCGCGGCCAGCTGCGACATCGTGTGGTGCGAAGAGATCGCGATGTTGAGCCAGGTTCCGTGCTTCGCGTCGACCTCCAGGAGGCGGGAGATCGACGCGGCCACGAGCGGACCGTCGCGAACCTGGACCGCGTCGGCCTCCGGACGCTTGCCCAGCGGGCCCTCGTACCAGCCGATGCGTCGGGCCATCAGGGCCACGTGATCGCCCACCCAGGCCAGGTTGTCCGGACGCAGGACGGCGAGCTCACCGAGTCCTGCAATCGCCTGCTCCATGTCGGCGACCGCCTCGTCGTGGCGATCCAGCCGCAGGAGGACCGCGGCCCTGGCAGCGAGGGCGCGAGCGAGCATGCGCCGGGCCCGCAGGTCCTCCGGGTCGCTCGAGGCGAAGCCGCGCGCTTCGGCCAGGGCCCGATCGGCCAAGGTGATGTCGCCCTGGCTCTGCGGCGCGATGGCGCTCATGTGCGCGCGGAGGATGGTGAGCTCGACCGGCAGGCTGCGCAGCTCGTAGCGCGACTCGCGACCCGGATCGAGCCGCTCCAGCGCCCCGCCCGCCAACGCCGCCGACTCGTAGGCGTCCTGGTACGCACCGGCGAGCGTGAGCAACGAAGCGCGGGTCGCGTAGGCACGCGCGCGGAGCTCCGTGGCCGTCTCGTCCACGGCCGTGCGCGCCACGGCTTCCAGCAACGCGAGGGCATCGTCGGTCCGCTTCCGACCCTGCGGTGCGAAGCCGCGCGCATGATCGACCTCGGCGAGGGCCACGAGGGCCTCGGCGCGCCGGAGCAGCGCGCGCGTGTGCTCGGGGTGCGCGTCGCCGTACGTCGCAGAGGCCTGCTCGGCCTCCTCGAAGGCGGCCCGTGCATCGGGCAGATGGCCGCGTTGCAGCTCGGCGCGGCCGAGGTCCAACAGCACGCCGATGCGCCGTTCGAAGCGCGCGGGCGGATCGCCCACCACGGGCTGGGCCGCATAGTGGGCACGCGCCTGGCGACCCAGCTCGACCAGCTCGGCCGTCTGGGCCCGCGCCGCCAGCTGTTCGCGGACCTCGTCGACCATGAAGCGCATCGTGGCCTCGGCACTCTCGCGCTGGAGGGCCTCGCGGGCTTCCGCGTCCCGCGCCACGCGCCGCGCGTCCTCGGCCTCGCGGCGCCGACCTTCGACCACCCACGCCACGGCCGAGGCCACCACGACCAATGCCAGGGCGGCCACGGCGGCGACACGGCGGCCCAGGCGGCGCCGGGCCTCGCGCTCCGCGCGTTCGACGGCCTTCCGCGCAGCGGCTCGCGTGGCGTCGAGCAGCTCGGAGGCTTCCGCATGGCCCGGCCTCAGCTCGAGGACGCGGTTGCAGGCCGTGGCGGCGCGCTCCAGCTCGCGTGCCGCCAGCGGCGCGTCCGCATCCTCGGCCACGGACAGCGCCGTGCGCGCTTCGCGGCACCACGAGGCGACTTGGCCCTCGGCCGCGGCATCGCGCTGCCACGTACGGATGGCGGCCGCCAGGTCGTCCACGGACGCCGGGCGTGCGTCGCGGGCCACGGCCAGGGCCGCATCGCAAAGGGCCGCGAGCGCCGGCGGCGCTTCGGGCTCGACCTCGAGGACGGGCGGTGGCGCCTCGGCCGCCACTTGCGCCAGGTAGGCCGGCCCGCGCCCCGGGTCCAACGGAAGGTGGCCCGTCAGGATCTCGTGCAGGATCACCCCCAGCGCGTAGACGTCGGCGCGCTCGTCCAGCGCGTCGATCTCGCCCCGCGCCGCTTCGGGGGCCAGGTACCCGGGTGTGCCGATGACGGACGTCAGCGTGCGCAGATCGCGCACCGAGCGGAACTGCTCGACGCGCTGGCGCCAGCGGGTCGCCGCGTGATCGACGCTGCCCACGAGCTTGGCCAGGCCCCAGTCGAGCACGACCACCTCGCCGTACTCGCCAAGGGCCACGTTGTCGGGCTTGAGATCGCGGTGGATCACGCCGCGGCTGTGCGCGTAGCGGATGGCGTCGCAGACCTTGAGCAGGGGCTCGAGCAGGTGCAGGCGCTCGCCCACGGGCTTGCCGCGCGCTTCGTCCAGTGCGTCCGCCAACGTGCGCCGTCCGCGCACGAAGCGCATCGTGTAGTACGGCACCCCGTGCTCGGTCGCGCCGATCTCGTACACGGGCACGATGCCCGGGTGCTCCATCCCGCCCGTGATCCAGGCCTCCATGAGGAAGCGCGCCACGCCCGCCTCGAACGTCTCGCGCTCGGACGTATCGCCCGTCGGAGCGTGGAAGCCGATCGGAGCCGGCGGCGTGACGCCGGCATCCGCGGCCGGGCCGGGCGGGCGCAGCACCTTGAACGCCACCGCCCGGTTCATCTCGCCATCGAGCGCCCAGTAGACGACGCCCATGCCGCCCTGCCCCACCGGCAGGTAGTCCACGTAGCGATCGGGGGCGACCGGGCGCAAGGGGTGCCGCGAACGCGCTCCCAGCTTGCTCAAGCTGCGCGAGACCTTGTCGTCGCGCCGCGAGATCGCCGCACGCAAGCGACCGTCCATGCCCCCGCGCGCGTCGAGCGCGGCACGGGACGTCCCGTGCCGCACGCGCAGCTCGCCCGCGCGCGCCCGCAAGCCCTCGACCTGGTCAGGCGCGAGACCTGCCGACTCGGCGAGGGCTTGGGCCAGCGCGCCGGCGCGCCGCGGGGCCTTCCCGTCCCACGCCCGCAGCAGCGCCATCGCGGCCTGCCGCCCGTCCACCTTGCCCTCGAGCAGGGCCAGGTCGAGCAGCAGCAGGTCCGCGAAGGCGTCGTCCTCTCCCGGCACGAGGGTCATGGGCGCATCCTACGCAACGGCGTCTCCTGGGGGTCCTGGGCCAGCCCCTGGCTCGGGAGTGGTCCCCCCTCCTGTCGAGTACGGGTCCGCCCGCGTCGATCGCAGGGGGGACCGCACTGCGATCGGTCGTGGCAGCTGCGCACAGGTCCGGTGGGCGATGGCCGCCCCTCGGAGACCCACCATGCGTCGCATCCTTCGCCTCGTCCCCCTGGCCCTTGTCGTGACCTTGGCGTCCGTGGCGGGAGGCTGCAAGCCCGCCGCGCGCGTGATCACGCGTGGGGTCGTGATCAAGAACATCCGCGACCAGCAGCGGGAGCAGCGCCCGCAGCTCGTGCGGGGGACGCGCCCCCCGGCCGTCCAGCAGCGCTGGCGCGCGACGCAGGGGCAGTAAGGCCGCGTACTCCCTACGCCAGTCCCATCCGCAGGAGGGCGTGGGCCTTGAGGTCGGCGAGCGTGCGCACGCGGTCGCTGTCCGCCCTGGTGCCCGCGATGAAGACCGGGCCATCGTCGCCGTCCAACGACAGCACGCCGTGGCTGCCCTTGACGAGCGTGGCATCCAGCGGCACGACGTCCATCTTCATGCGCAGGCCCAGCTTCTTCTGCAGCAGGCGCCGCGCCACACGCAGCTGCGGGATGCGCAGCGTGGGATCGACGAACAGCTCGCAGGGGTCGTAGCCGGGCTTGCGGTGGATGTCGACCGTGCGTGCGTAGTCAGGCGCCTTCGCATCGTCGAGCCAGAAGGGATACGCGAACCAGGCATGCGGCTTGGCGAGCAGCACGAGCTCGCCGCTGCGCGGGTGCTCGAACCCCATCGCGACGCGGGCGTCGTGGTCGAGCACGCGTCCGACCTCGGGCAGTCCCTCCAGCAACGCGGCGACTTCCGCGACGTCCACGGCCTCGCGCACGTAGACGTGGGCGATCTGGTGGTCGCAGACGGCGAAGGCGCGGCTGCGGAACACGTCGAGCCCTTCGCCGAAGGGCCCGTCACGGACCTCGAGCAGGCCCGCCTCGCGCAGCACGCGGTTGGGCCAGGCCACGTCGTCCACGGGCAGCAGCCCGTACTCGCTGAACACGACGACTTCGGTCCCCGTCTCGGCCGCCGCGTCGAGCACGAGGCCCGCCGCCTCGTCGACCTCCCGCACCCGATCGGCCGTGCCGGGCGCGTGCGGACCGAACCGCTGCAGGTCGTAGTCCAAGTGCGGCAAGTAGGCGAACGTGAACGAGGGGCAATGCGTGCGCAGGGTCCACGCGGTCGCACGTGCGATCCACGTGGTGGCCGGCAGCCCGGCGCGCGGCCCCCAGAAGGAGAAGAACGGAAACGGTCCCAGCGCGCGCTCGAGCCCCGCCGGATAGTCGACGGGGTCACCGTGGATGCCGAAGACCTTGCTGCCGTCGCAGCCGTACCAGGGCTTGGGCGTGACGCTGTAGTCGACGGGCGCGCCCTGGTTGAACCAGGCGAACACCGTGGCGCTCGTGTAGCGCACGCCGCGCTCGCGGGCGCGCTTGCGGGCTGCGACATGCACCGTCTCGCCCTGCACGAGCCGGTGCGACTGGGGCCAGAAGCGCACCTCACCGAGGTCGCGGTGGAACCAGCCGTTGCCGACGATGCCGTGGCCGCTTGGCGTCAACCCCGTGAGCGCCGTGGCTTGTGCCGTGGTCGTCACGGCGGGCACGACGCCCCCGAGGGGCCTGGACACACCCTGCTTGGCCAGCGCCGACAGCCGCGGCGCATGCTGCAGCAGCCGCGGCGTCAGCCCGACCACGTCAAGCCACAGGAGGGGGCGGACCGTGGGCAAGCCCAGAGCCTACCCGCGGCGTGCGCGTCGCGGGGACGGCAGTGCCGAAACGAGACGACCCCCGCGACCGGGGATCGCGGGGGTCGTCGCGCAGGGTGGCTGACGTAGGGACGTCAGAAGCCGCCCATGCCGCCCATGCCACCCATGCCGCCCATGCCGCCCATGCCACCGGCGCCGGCGGCGGGAGCGGGCTTGTCCTCGGGGATTTCCGAGATGACGGCCTCGGTGGTGAGGAGCAGCGTGCTGATGGACGCCGCGTTCTGGAGCGCCGTGCGCACGACCTTGGTCGGGTCGATGACGCCGGCCTTGACGAGGTCCTCGTACGTGTCGGTCGCGGCGTTGTAGCCGAACGTGGCGGACTTCGCGTCGCGCACCTTCTGGACGACGATCGAGCCGTCGACACCGGCGTTCGTGGCGATCTGGCGCAGGGGCGCCTCGAGCGCTCGACGGACGATCTGCACGCCGATGCGGGCATCGCCGTCCACCTCGAGCTTGTCGAGAACGTCGGCGCAGCGCAGGAGCGCCACACCGCCGCCGGGCAGGATGCCCTCTTCGACGGCCGCACGCGTGGCGTGCAGGGCGTCCTCGACGCGCGCCTTCTTCTCCTTCATCTCGGCCTCGGTCGCAGCGCCGACGTTGATCTGCGCCACGCCACCCGAGAGCTTGGCCAGGCGCTCCTGGAGCTTCTCGCGGTCGTAGTCGCTCGTCGCCTTGTCGAGCTCGGCCTTGATCTGGGAGATGCGGGCCTGGATGTCGTCACGCTTGCCGGACCCCTCGATGATGGTCGTGGTGTCCTTCGTGATGACGACGCGCTTGCAGCGGCCCAGGTCCTTGAGCGTGAGGCCGCTCACGTCGATGCCCAGCTCCTCCATGACGGGCGTCGCGCCGGTCAGCGCGGCGATGTCCTGGAGCATGGCCTTGCGGCGATCGCCGAAGCCCGGGGCCTTGACGGCGCAGCAGGGGAACACGCCGCGCAGGCGGTTGACCACGAGCGTGGCCAGCGCCTCGGCCTCGACATCCTCCGCGATGATCAGCAACGGGCGGCCGCTCTTGGCCACCTGCTCGAGCAGCGGGAGCATGTCCTTGACGTTGGACAGCTTCTTCTCGTGGACGAGGATGGCCGGGTCGTCCAGCTCGCACGCCATCTCGGCCGGGTTGGTCACGAAGTGGGGCGACAGGTAGCCCTTGTCGAACTGCATGCCCTCGACCCAGTCCACGGTGGTCTCGAGGCCCTTGCCCTCTTCGACCGTGATCACGCCGTCCTTGCCGACGCGGTCCATGGCCGAGGCGATCTGCTGACCGATCTCGGTGTCGTTGTTGGCCGCGATCGCACCGACCTGCGCGATCTCCGCGCTGCCCTTGACGGACGTCTTCATCTTCTCGAGCTTGGCGACGATGGCGTCGACGGCGATCGCGATGCCGTTCTTGATGCCGATCGGGCTGGCGCCGGCGGCCACGTTCTTGAGGCCCTCCTCGAAGATGGCCTCGGCCAGCACGGTGGCCGACGTCGTGCCGTCACCAGCCACGTCCGAGGTCTTCGCAGCGACCTCGCGCACCATCTGCGCGCCCATGTTCTCGTAGGGATCCTTGAGCTCGACTTCCTTGGCGACCGTGACACCGTCCTTGGTGACGGTCGGGCTGCCGAAGGACTTCTGGATCACGACGTTGCGGCCGCGCGGGCCCAGCGTGACCTTGACGGCGCGCGCGAGCTGACGCACGCCAGCGCGGATGCGCTCACGGGCGTCCTGGTTGTAGACGATCTGCTTGGCGGACATGCGAGGTCTCCTTCGAGGTCGGCGGGTTGGCGTGGCGCCGGGAGGGAGGGGTTACTTCTTCTTGCCCTTGGCCTTCTTGGCCGAAGCGCTCTTGCCGGCGGACGCCTTGCCCGCTTCGGCCTTCGCGCCACCGGCCGCCTTGGCGAACGGGGCGTCGTCGACGACGGCGAGGATCTCGCTCGCCTCGAGGATCAGGTACTCCTTGCCGCCCTCCTTGATCTGGGTTCCGGCGTAGGAGCTGAACAAGACGCGGTCGCCGACCTTGACGGCGAGCGGGACGCGCTGCCCGTTGTCGCGGGCCTTGCCCTGGCCGACGGCGATGACCTTGCCCTCCGTGGGCTTCTCCTTGGCGGAGTCGGGCAGCAGGATGCCCCCGGCGGTCTTGTCGCTGGCCTCGATGCGCTCGAGCAGCACCCGGTCGTTGAGCGGCTTGATCTTGGACATGGTTCCCTCGTCGGTTGCGTCACGGAAAGGGTGTGGCTACCGCGTCCGCGTGTCGCCGCCGGTAGCCACCGCCAGGGCCGCCGCCAACGCGGCCGGCGCCCAGGGGTGGGGTACGACGGCGCCCACGCCGGAGCGCAGCGCCTCGAACCAGAGGGCCCGGCGCTCGTCGCGCAGGAGCAGGACCAGGCGCCTGCCGACCCACGGTCCGACCCGCTGCCAGGTCGGCTCGCCGTCGACCCCCAGCCCGCTGTCGAGCAGGCTGGCCGCGAAGGCCTCCCGCTCGTCCCGGAGCCAGGCGATGGCTTGGTCTGCGTCCGCGGCGAAGCGCGGCCGGAACCCCGATCCCCTCACCCACCCCTCGAGGTCGTCACGGACTTTGGGGTCCGCTTGGACGTCGGGGCCCACGGCCACGAGGACGGCAGGCGGGGGGAGCATGGGGGCCCCCTGGGCAAGCCGGATGCCGCCCGTCCGCCCAGGCTGCCCTTCACGCACAAGTCGATACAGGAAAACGACTTGCGCGATCAAGACCGGGGCTGTGGCCCCCCGTGCGCACGCCAGGACCTGACAGGCTGGCAGGGGTTCGGGCGCCCCTGACTGACAAGCTGGCGCTGGAGCTCGCTACGGCGCCGCGAAGCTCTCGAGGGCCTCGCTCTCCGACGGGAAGTGGCGGAACGCGTGGACGAGGCCCGTGATGTTGAACAGCCGCTCGACGAAGTCGTGGAGGCCGAACAGGCGCAGGTCGCCGCCGGCCTCGCGGAAGTTCTTGAGCGCCCAGACGAAGGTGCCCAGCACGTTGCTGTCCATGAAGCTGACCTTGCGCATGTCGGCAGCGATGCGCACGTCCTCGTCCTGGCGCATGCGCACGAAGAGGCGCTTGAGCTCGGCGTCGGCCGCTCCGCTCAGGTCGCCCTCGAAGCGCAGCAGGCAGACCCCGGGGCGTTGCTCGAGCTCGTAGTCCATGGACGTCTCCGCCGGTTGGAGTGCGACGAGGTCGCGTTTCCGCACGCATCCTGCCTCGGGAGGGAACGAACGGCCAGCGTCCGCGCCCCGCCAGCCCCGGACGGATGGCCCCGAGGCCGGCCGCCCCGTCCCCTAGAATCCGGGGCATGGACATGGCGGACGTGAGGGACGGTGCGCTGCTCTGCCTCGGGTGCGCCACGCCGCTGCCCACGGGTGCGCATGCCTGCCCGTCGTGCCTTCGCCCGCAGGACTGGATGGCCAACACGCTGGCCCCGTACGCGCAGTGGTCGCAGGGCTTCCTGCTGGGGAGCGCCGCCACCACGGACCAGCCCCGACTGATCACGGTGACGGGGCTCATGCTCTTCGCCCTGTCCGAGATCGTGATCCTCTCGTGGGTTGCCCTCGAGGGTGTGGATGACGCCCTCGCGGGCTTCGCGCACGGCGACATGGCGTGGGCGGTCTTGGTGCTCCTCCTGGGCATGTGGGCGCCCGCCGTGCTTTGGCTGGCTGCGACGTGCTCTGCGGTCGTGCGCTACCTACGACCCGCCGATGCGGCGCACTCCAAGGGACCAAGCCCTGCCCTGTTGATCCTGGCCCTGGCCGTTCCCGCGGGGCACGTGGTTGCGCGAACCTGGGGCTGGCTGCCGGGCTCGTCCGCCCTTCACACGAGTCTCTTCTTCGTAGGCTTCGCCGCAGCCGGCTTGGTGCTCGGCGCCTTCTTGGCCCGCTCCCGCACGGAGCGGGTCTGGACCTCGGAGCTCCCGGACCTCGATGGCCCCGGATCGGGCGTCACGCCCCGAGGCGGCAGGACGTAAGCACGTCGAAGCCCGCTCGCACTTCCAGGTCCGTGCGCACGAGATCGATCGAGACGACGCGCGCCTCGAGGGGCACGAGGGCGCGCGCGCGATCCACGGCGCCGCCGACGCGCGCGATCTCCACGCCGTGGCCGACTGTGATGTGCGGGCACCAGGCTCCCGGTCGATAGAGGGGCGAGCAGTCCGCGCCGGCGCGGGCGAACGCGCCCATGGCGATCGCGTGCACGTCCAGCAGCTGGCGGGTGGTTGCCGGCGCGAGGAAGACCACGCCCCCGTCGCCGCCGAACGTCCCCACGGCGGGAACGTCGAGCGTGAACGGCTGGACGCCGGCGAACGCCGCCTCGACCTCCGCCGCCAGCCGCTTGGGTGCCGGGTCCTCGCCCAGGGTCAGCGTGAGGTGCGCGGGCACCTTGAGGCCCACGAGGTCCACGCCCCCACAGGCCCGGTAGAGCATCTGCGTGTGCGTACGCACGCGCTGGGCAAGGGACTCCTCGAACCTGAGCACGATCCCGAACGACATCCGCGGGAGGATACGCGCGACGGTGCCCGGCTCGCGTTGGCGCCGCAGCGGGCGTCAGCGCGACGGCTGGAGCGACGGCGCGACGGGCACCTTGACGGTGGTGCGGATCTGGACGTGCATCATCTCGGGCAGCATCACGGTCACGGGCGCGAACGACGAGCCGAGCGTGGTCGCGAACAGGTCGATCGGACGGCGCAGCACGGTGAAGTCGTCGCGGATCTCGGTGGTCAGGTAGCCGCCATCGCCCGGCCGGCTCGCACCGCCCGCGGAGGTTCCCGCGGCCGCGGCGGCGCGCACCTCGCGCGCACGCTGGACGAGCTTGTCCGCGGCGGCCAGAGCCTCGTCGATGCGCTCGCGCGGCACGCCGGTTTCCTCGGCCAGGGTGCGTAGCGCCTTGCGTGCTTCCTCGCGCTGGACGGGATCCGCGCTCACGAGCTGCCCCACCAGGCGACGGACCTCGTGCGAACGCGCCGCCAGACGCCGCGCCGTCTCCTGCGCGGCCGCGGCCTCACGGGCCGCGGCGTCGGCGTTGCGCCATTCCTCGGGCGTGTACCAGCGGTCGCCGTGACGCTCGAGGCCGCGCGCACGCTGGGCCTCGTCCGGGTGCATCCACTGGCCGCGGAAGCGCACGTGGCCCAGCACCTCGTGGGCCGTGGCGTCCTCGGGGTCGATCGCCAACACGGCGCGCGACAGCTGCTGCGCCTCGTCGAGACGGCCGACGTCGCGCAGCCATGCGGCGAGCGTCGCACGGCCCGCCGTGTCGTCGGGCTCGAGGCGCCGGAGCGCCTGCTCGATCTGCGCGTCGAGCGACGGGCCGGCGATGTGCTTGCGGACGTCGACGGCGGGCAGCTCGACGACGCCGAAGCGACTGGCCACGCGCCAGACGTCACCGTCGCGGACGGCCACGCCCTCGACGATGCGTCCATCGGCCAGCTCGAGAACGTCGGCGCGAGCCTCGGCGGCGACGCACGCCACCAAGGCCACCGCGAGCAAGGCGCCTACGCAGCGCACGAGGGCGCTCCTCACGGACCGACGACGGGGATCACGCCCGTCGTGCGAACGCGGATGACCTCGAGCTCGGGCAGCTGGAGCGTGACCGGTGCGCTGGGGAACGGGCCCGAAGCCAGGTTGGTCGTGACCTGCTGGATGGGCCGCTTGAGCTTGGCGAGCGTCACGCGGAAGGTGCTCATGACCTCACCCATCATCATGCTGTCGCCGAGCTCCGCCGCGCGGGCCTGGGCTTCGTCCACGGCCTGGACGTACTCGTCCATGCGCGGGATGAGCGCCTCGATGGTCTCGTTGCCCGACTCCTTGGCCAGACGCTCCAAGCGCGTCCGTGCCCGCTGGCGCACGGCGCGGTCGGGGCTGGTCATGAGGTTCATGAGCCGCTGCGCCTCCCGCGCGGTGCGCGCGCGCTGCTCGCGCTCCTCCAGGGCCGAAGCCGCGTTGCGCTCTTCGGCGCCGACGTTGGCCCACTCCTCGGGCGTGTACCAACGATCACCGTGACGCTCGAGCCCCTCGGCGCGTCGGGCTTCGTCGGGGTGCATCCACTGGCCGCGGAAGCGCACGTGGCCCAGCAGCGCGTGGGCGTCGGCCTGCTCGGGGTCGCAGGCCAGTACCTCTTCGGCCAGGGCGCGGGCCTCCTCGTCGCGCCCGAGACCCTTGAGCCACGCTGCGACGCGCACGCGGTTGGCGAAATCGTCCGCAGCCAGCTTGGCCAGGACGGCCTTCACCTGGGTGTCGGCCGCAGCGCCCTCGTGACGCGCGACGACGTCGGCAGCCGGGATGCTGCTGACACCGAAACGGCTGAGCACGAGCAGCTCGTCGCCGGACTTGACGACGACGCCCTCGACGAGCCGGCCGTCGGAGAGCTCCAGGACGTCGGCGCGGGCCGGGCCGGACGTGGCCGCGACGAGTCCGACGAGGCCGAGCGCCAGGGCAAGGGCGCGGCGGAGGCGGAAGGGCGTCATGGAGGCATCTCCTCGGGCGGGGCACACCTTGCAACGCCCCGGGCGTCGGCAAGTTGCAGGTTGTAGGACCGAGGCCCCATCATCCGGCGTCGGGTCGCTCGGCGTCGCGGGCGGCCACGAGCTGCCAGCCCCGGGGGGCCGTCGCGTCGGGCTGCCAGACGAAGTCCACGGCGAGCGCCCCGGCCTCGCCCGCCCCCTGGCCCAGGCCGAACGGGGTGGGCTGGCGAAGCCCCAGGAAGACCACCGTCGTCCGGGCCCGGCTCGGGTCCACCGCGAGGACGCGCCACTTGGCTCCCTCCACGGTGCGGGCCAGCCGCTCCCAGCCGACTGCGGCCTGGAAGCCCCGGGCCTCGGGCGCCAGGCGGGACCAGACGTCCGCCACGTCTCCGGCCGCCAGCGCCCGCGCGACGTCCTCCGCGGCGCCGTGGAGCCTCCCCGCGGGCGTAGCGGGCACGCGCCGGGCCACGAACACGGCCAGCGCCAGGAGCACGCCGAGCGCGACGAGGGGCAGCCAGGTGGCGGCATCGGGGCGGGGACGGAGCGGCGACATCCCCCCCATCCTGCCCCCAAGCACGCCTTCCCCGCGACCGTGGGCCCATCGCCCCGTCCGTTCCCAACGCAGCCCGGGCCGCCGACGTACGACAGGGGAGCGGAGCGGGTCCACACGGCGTGTCCGGCTCCTTCTCGGGAGGTCCCATGTCACGTCCTGCGCTGCTCGCGTCCGTTCCCTTCCTGACCCTGGCGGCACTCGCTGCAGCCTTCGTGGCCGCGCCCGCCCCAGCGCGCGCCGACGAGCCCACGCCCACCGCTCCGTCCACGAGCGAGACCGTCGAAGAGGAGGCGTTCGTCGTGGAGCACGACGGGCAGCCGCTGCGCGTGCGCGTACGTCGTCTGCTCGGCGGCGAGGGCGTGGAGGTCGAGGCCACGGACGAGGCGCCGCGCGTGATGAAGGCCGTACGCATCGTGCGGCCGGGAGGCCCGGTCCAGGGTCTGCCGGGCGGTGGCCCGAGGATCCTGGGCGGCGAGCTGGAGGGCATGACCGACGCCCATCCGCGCATGCGGCGCTTGCGCGAGCTGTTCCTCCGGGGCGGCGCGACGGACGGTGACGACGCTCCCCTGATGCGGCGTGTCGAGCGCCTCGAGCAGGAGAACCGTCGCATGCGCGGCGAGCTCACGCGGCTGCAGCACCAGATGCAGCGCTTGATGGGCGCGCGCGGCATGGACCGCCCGCAGGCGCCGTCGCGCGGCAGCGAGGATCGCCTCGAGCGCATCGAGAAGCTGCTCGAGAAGCTCATCGCGCAGAAGGGGGACGCAGCCCGGGATCCCGGCCCGCGGCTCGGCGTGGGACCCGGCATCCTCCTGCGCACGCCGCACGTCGCCGAGCAGCCGTTGGGCATCGACTTCGAGCACGCCCAGCGCGAGATGCGCGAGCGCATGGAGCGGGCGCAGAAGGAAGCAGCCGAGCAGCGCGAGCGCATGCAGAAGGAACACGCTGCCCAGCGTGAGCACATGCAGGCGGAGCAGGCCCAGCAACGGATGCGCGTCGAGGCACGCATGCGCGAAGTCGAGCGCACGCTCGACCAGCTCGAGATGCGCTTGCGCGAGGCCGACCAGGCACGCCGTGCGGCCCTGGAAGAGGCCGCCGCGCTCCGCGCCCAGAAGGCCGCACTCGAGGAGGCACTGCGCGCCGCCCAGGAGAAGGCCGCCGCCGGCGCGAAGTAGACGCCGGGCCCCGAGGCGAGCGCTCGTCCCCCCGGGGACGGGCCGCGTGCGGAGGCGGGCGGGCTATAAGGGGGTGCCGCCCTGCCGGGGCGGCCCCGCGCCCGGAGCCTGCCCGTGATCCGACGACACCTGCCCCGCGTCCTGCTGGGTGCCGCCGCCCTCGCCCTCCTCGCCGCGGGACTGCTGCGCGGTGCCTCCGTCGACGCCGGCAACACGTACCGCCTCGAGGGCGCCCCCGACGACATCTACGACGAGATCGCGAAGATCCACGAGCGCAAGGACGTGGAGGCGGCCCTGCCGCTGCTCGAGGCCGCGGTCGAGTTCTCCGACCCCTACCTCGCCGTCGCCGCGGGCGAAGCGCTGCGCGCCATGGGCGAGGAGGCCCTTGCGACCTCTCTCTTGGCGAACGGCGACTTCAAGAAGTGGTGGAAGAAGGCGCTGAAGGCCAAGGAGGACCGCGAGCAGATCGCGCTCGCCCACGTGCTCGGCGCCTGGCGACACCCCGAAGTCGACGAAGGCATGGCCCACCTTGCCAGCGGCCGCCGCTCGGTCGAAGTGCAAGCCGCAAGCCTCTGCCTGGCCGGCTCGCTCCAGCCGGGCAAGGGACGCGAGTTCCCCGAGACGAAGAGGGCCATCGGCGATGCGCTGCGCAAGGGGCGCAACCAGGAGATCCTCTGTGCGGCGGCGTCGGCCGCCGGTCGCTGGCGCGACAAGGACTTCGAGGAGGCCCTGGTCGGCATCGTCAAGGGTGACCGCGACGAGTACCCCGGGCTCTACGCCGTGTGGGCCCTCAAGCAGATCGGCTACGAGGGCGGCATCTCGTCTTTCGTCTACGTCGCGTCGAAGAGCCCGAAGAAGACGACGCTGCAGGCCAACCTGAAGGCCATCACCGAGCTGGCCACGCTCAGGGACGTGGACGAGCTCCTCGGCCTGAGCCGCACCTCCAAGCAGGACTTGCGCGACGCGGCCGTCTTGGCCCTGGCGCGCCTGCCGTGGCGTTCCGTGCGGGGTCGTCTTCCGGGTCAGGAGCCGCCTTCCGAGGCGGTCGTCACGGGCGAGAAGACCCGGAAGGCGATCATCGAACCGCTGCCCGACCCCAAGCTGGACATCCCGGACAAGGTCGTGGAGCGCCTGATCCAGATCGTGCGCGAGGACTCCAGCTGGGAAGTCCGTGACGCGGCACGCCAGGGGCTGCTCCGCTTCGGCAAGCGTGCCGAGGCCAAGGTCGTCGCCGACATGCCCTCCCTCGTGACGGCGAGCAGCGCAGACGTCGCCTACACGGCGATCGAGCTCTGTGGCCGCTTCGGAGCCAAGGCCGCGTACGACGACCTCCTCAAGATCGCGCTCTACGAACAGAAGGACCGCGCGCTGCGCATGTTCGCGTACCGCGCGCTCGAGGGCATCGACCCCGACAAGGCGGTGGCGGACTACAAGGAAGCCTTCCGCCCCCGACCCAAGCCCAAGGAGAGCGAAGTCTCCGCCGTGCGCGGCCTCGGCTACATCCGCACGAAGGCGTCCTTCGACGCCCTGCTCGACCTCGTCACCTCCGTGCAGCCCTACAGCGAGGAGATGCTGCGCGAGGGGGAGCTGGCCCTGGAGCGGCTCACCAGCCATCGCTTCGGGCGTCTGCGCAGCTCGTGGACGTCGTGGTACGAGCGCGTTGAGGCGCCCTTCTCGCCCCGCATCAAGGAGTTCGACCGGGCGGCCAATCGACGGGCGGCCATGGACAAGGGCCTGTTCGGCCTGACCCAGGCCACGGAGCGCGCCGTGGAGGACGGGCTCCGCTGGCTCGCCCGCCAGCAGCATCCGATCGGCGTGTGGGACGGCAACGAGAAGGGCTTCGGCGGCGTCGTGAACTGCGAGCCCGCCTACACCGGCCTCTCGCTGCTGGCCTTCCTGGGCGCCGGGTACCAGGGCGACCACGGCAAGCACAGCGAGACCATCCGCCGCGCGTCCGAGTTCCTGGCGGCGACGCAGTTCTACGACGGCGGGTTCCCCGTCACGGGAGGCGGCGACGACAGCTGGATCTACGCGTACCTGATCGGCATGGCCGTCTGGGGGCTCAACGAGGCCTACGGCCTGACGGGCGACGAGGCCTTGGCCGAGCCCGCGCAATGGGGCATCGACTACCTCGTGCGCGTACAGACGCCGGGCGCCGGCTGGCGCTACGGGCCGCGGTACGTGCAGAGCGACACGTCGTGCACGTCGTGGGTGCTGATGGCCACGAAGATGGCCGACATGCTGGGTCTGGATGTCGCCCAGAAGAGCTGGGACGGCATCGATGACTGGCTGGAGCGCTGCTCGCTGGACATCACGGGCGAGGTCGAGAAGCCCGAGGACCTCTCCGACGACTACGAGCATGAAGTCGGCATCCAGCGCCAGTTCGAGGCCTTCACCAGCTACTTCGAGCTGGAAGGCAAGGACACGCGCGGCGCCCAGAAGATCAGCATGACGGCAGTCGGCATGGTCTGCCGCTTCTTCATGGGCTGGAAGCGCAGCCACCCGTTCCAGATCGGGTCGGCGAACTTCCTGATGAAGTTCACGCCCGAGTGGATGAGCGGCATGACGCAAGACCAGAACGTCGCTTGGTACCACTACTACTGGTACTACGGCACTCTCGCGATGCATCAGATGGGTGGCAAGTACTGGCGCGCGTGGAACCAGAAGATCAAGAAGATGTATCCCGAGAAGCAACGCCAGTCGCCCGATGAGCTACGCGGCTCGTGGGACCCGGATCCCACCGTGCTCAACGGCGGCCGCATCTTCTCGACGGCCATGTCGATCCTGAGCCTGGAGTCCTACTACCGATTCTCGCCCTTGCTTGGCGAGAAGGGGGCCGAGGACGGAGTCGGCGACGACAAGGACGCCGGCGCACCCGACGGCGGCGGCTCCAAGTAACCACGTACGGTGCCAGAGCAATTCCTATCACTCACTGCGGCTCCAGGCAGGCGCCGGCGAGTCGGGCCGCGACCCTCGCGTACTCCTCGTCGATGCGGAGCAGGTTGGCGTGCTGCTCCACTCGACGCCTCGCCATGTTCGGCGAGCTGCCCGTTCTGCGACCGATCTCGGCGTAGGTCTGCCCGGCCAGGTCGCGAAGCAGCCCCATTTCGAGGACCGGCCATGCATCCGGTATCCGCACGCCCGGAGACTTGTGGGCGAACGCTCCGTAGAGCCCACGCTCACGTGCGACGAGCTTCGCCACCCGGCTGGCGCTTACGTAGGGTTGGCCGGACTTCGTACCATCTGCCAGGCGGGCCTTGCTCAGCATCCAGGCCAGGACCTTGGGCGGGGCTGCTCCGACCAAGTCGTCCCAGTCGTCATCGGAGGCTGCGTGGGCCAGCCGCGCCTCCACGATGCGCCGCTCCTCGTCCATGAGCGGCCGCCCGAAGCACCGGGCATAGGCCACCGCACGATCCCGAGGGGCCGGACTGCCCATGGTGCGGTCCACATAGTCCGTCGCCAGCCAGCGAGGCCGGCGTTCGCTGGCGTACAGGGCGGCACTGCCCCACGGGTAGCGATCCGCCGACGAGACAAGGCGAGCGTGGGGTGCGTTCTGGTCGATGTAGCGGACCAAGACGTACAGGTAGCGCGCCGATTCGACGGGCTTGGCACGGTAGCGCCCTCGGAAGAGCGGACCGTCACGCTTGCGCGTTCGATTGAAGTAGCGGACGTACCGATTCGTTACGCGTTGCATGACGCAAGCGAGCTCGCCGGTTTGGCTTCGCACGAGCAAGTGGAAGTGCGTCGTGAGGATGACGAACGCCAAGACCTCGATGCGACGCGCTCGGACCTCCAGCGCCAGCAGGGCCAGGAAGTAGCGGACGTCACGCCGAGTCTCGAACGTGGTCCGGCGCGCGATGCCCCGGTTCATCACATGGTGCAGCAGTCCGGGTGCATCGAAGCGCCGAGGGCGAGACATGGCGATCCTCCGGGAGTCGCCTTCGCCTCGCGGAGCCAGCCGGACCGGTCACGCCGAGTGATAGGAATTGCTCTGGCACCGTACGGTCAAGTAACCGTACGGTCAGGTGCGGGGGATGAGGAGCTCGCGGAGGGCGAGCGGCGGCGTCTGATCGGCGACGAGGCCGATCTCGACGGGGTCGGTGGCGCGTGCGCCGGGCCGCACGGCGGCGGGGCGCGCGAGCGTCGTCCAGATGTCCGCACCGTTGCGGCGCACCACGACGCGAAGCGGTGCATCGCCGACCGTCTCGAACACGCCGCGGTCCCGGGCGATGTAGCTGGCCACGCAGAGCGCCGTCCCCCCCATGCCGACCAGCCGACCGACGAACTTGGGGCCGGCCAGATGCTGGTCGCCGAAGGCGAGCACGTCCAGGGACACGCCCGGCTTGACGAGCAGCGGCAGGGCCTCGAGCAGGACCGGCTCGGTCCAGTCGGGCGTCAGAAGCGGTCGGCGCTCGTCGAGCAGCCCGACGCGTCGCTGCTCGGAGACGGTCAACGGCCTCGTGAAACGGCAGCCGACGTAGGTGAGGTCGTCCTCGCCCATGCGCGTGGCGACGCGTACGGGCAAGGCGTCGCGCTCCAGCTCGACGCCGTCGAACACGAGCACGAACCCGGTCGCCAGACGCTCATGGAGCGACATCATGGCGAGCCCGCCGGCCACGCCCTCGGCAGCCAGGTCCGCCGAGCTGATGGCCACGAGGGCGCCCCCCTCGGAGACGTCGACCACGAGGGCCAGCACGTCGAGCGCGGGGGCGCGGACGCGCGCCCGCAAGCGCATCTCGACGCGCGGCGAACGGCGCTTCCCGGACAGGAACGCGCGCAGGGGGTCGGCCAGCGGCGGGGCGGAGGACATGGTCCCTATCGGGTGCCTACCCGGGCCTTGACCATCTTCTGGACACCGGCGCGATCGGGCAGCTGGCCAAGACCGATGGCCTCGATCTCCTTGCGGTAGCGCTCGGTGGCATCTTGCGTGAGCGCCTCGATGCGCGGCAGGGCGCGCTCGAAGGCCTCGACGACCGTGGGATCGAACTGCGTGCCCGCGCAGCGGCGGAGCTCGGCGATGGCCACCGACGAGGGCTGGGGGCCCTTGTAGCAACGCTCGCTGATGATGGCGTCGTAGGCATCCACGCACGCGAAGATGCGCGCGGCCAACGGGATCTCCTCACCGGACAGGCCATCCGGATACCCGCCACCGTCCCAGCGTTCGTGGTGATGGCGGATCACCGTGCTGGCGGCCGCCAGGAACGGGATGCGCGCCACGAAGTCCGCGCCGAACTCGGGGTGCATCCGCATCACCTTCCACTCGTCTTCGTCGAGCGGACCGGGCTTGGTCAGGATGGCGTCGGGCACGCGGTACTTGCCGACGTCGTGCAGCATGGCGCCCAGCTGCACATCGCGCAGCTCGCGCTCGCTGAAACCCATCTCGCGGGCCAGCAGCGTGCAGATGTCGCGCACGCGCCACAAGTGGCCCATCGTGCTGGCGTCCTTGCCTTCGATCATCGAGGCGAAGCCGATCACCGTGCCGTCGTAGGTGCGGCGCAGCTCGTCTTCCTTCTCGGCGAGGCGCTGTTCGAGCTGTGCCTTGTAGTTGATGCGCAGCTTGTAGACCTGACGGAGCTCGAGCGCGCGGTTGACGGCGTCGGCGATCTCGACGAGGTCGAAGGGGTTCTTCTGCAGGAAGTTGCAGGCGCCGAGGCGGATCGCCTCCATGGCGTACTTCCACTCGTCGTAGGCCGTCAGGATCATGAACGGCGTGACGGACTCGACGTAGGGGCGCACCCGCCGCAGGAAGGCCAAACCGTCCATCTTCGGCATGTGGATGTCGCTGATGATCAGGTCGTAGCCGTCCTTGTCGGCCAGGATCTTGCGGACCCCCTCCTCGCCGTTGCCCGCTTGTTCGCACGTATGGCCCTGGCTGGTGAGGTGCCGGGCGAGCACGTCACGCAGGGTCTCCTCGTCTTCGACGATCAGGATGCGTCCCATGGGGCTCCGGGGGGCTGACAGGGCGTCATCCTTCTTGTCGGACCGTCTCCCCCCCCTGCTTGAGGCGGAGGGGCCGATCCGTCAGACGCCAGCCGGGAGCTCCTCGGGGACCGGATCGGCCAGCGAAGCCCGGATGGCCGGGCTTCCAGCGCCCTCCGCCAGGGCCTCGCGGCGGGCCTGGCGACGGATCCAGAGGGCACGCAGCGTGGCGCCGCCCATGGTGAACAGGCCCAGCGAGAGCACCCCCGTCACGACGGCCCCCACGGCCATGTGCCGGCTCTGCACGGCCGCCATGAACACGTAGTAGACGCCCAGGCCGATCTCGAGCACGGCCTGCCACATGTCGCGCCCACCCGTGTAGGAGCGCTCGCGCTTGCGGACCAGCTTCTTGTCGTCGCCGAGCACACCCAGCTTGGGCGTACGCACGAACTCGGTCTTGAGGCCGCCGAGGGCCTCGAGCACGCCGCGTGCGTTGTTCACGGCCAGACCCACGCCCACCAGGGGGAAGAAGGGGAGGAAGCGCAAGCGGTGGATCCAGTCGCCGGGGTGCGCCTCGCGCGTGGCCACCACGTAGAAGAGCACCTGGGTCACGATGACCAGCAGGAACACGGCGCTGTCCACCAGCTGCGCCAGGCTGGCGCCGTCGGAGCCCAACCCGATGCGCACCAGCATCACGGGCAAGGCCACGACGGTCATGAAGAGGCTGGCGGGGAAGGCCAGGTTGGCGCCGAGGTGGAACGTGCCCTCCAGCTTCTGGCGCAACGAGAGGGGGCTGCGCCACAGCTGCGGGATGATCTTGAGGAAGCACTCCGTGAGGCCCTTGGCCCAGCGGTGCTGCTGGCTCTTGAGCGCCGTGATCTGGACGGGCAGCTCGCTCGGGCACTCGACATCCCGCAGGAACACGCCGCGGTAGCCGGCGAGGTATGTGCGGTACGAGAGATCCGTGTCCTCGCAGATCGTGTCGGCGTCCCAGCCTCCGGCCGCCTCGATGGCCTGGCGGCGCCAGATGCCGCCCGTGCCGTTGAAGTTGAAGACGTAGCCGCCCCGCGAACGCGTCACTTGCTCCAGGACGAAGTGGCCGTCCATGAGCATGCCCATCCCCTGCGTGAGCATGCCATAGCCGCGGTTGAGGTACGTCCAACGCGTCTGGACGAAGCCGACGTTGGTGTCGGTGAAGTAGTCGACGGTCTTCTGCAGGAAGTCGGGCTCGGGCACGAAGTCCGCGTCGAACACCGCCAGCAGGTCGCCCCGCGCCTTGGGCATCGCGGCCGCGAGCGCGCCCGCCTTGTAGCCGCTGCGGTCGACCCGGTGCAGGTGGACGATCCCGAAGCCTTGCTCGCGCATGGCCTCGACCTTGGCCGCGGCAATCTCCTTGGTGTCGTCCGTGCTGTCATCGAGGACCTGGATCTCGAGGCGATCGCGCGGCCACTCGAGGGCGCACACGGCGTCGATGAGGCGCTCCACGACGAAGCGCTCGTTGAACACGGGCAGCTGGACCGTCACGACGGGCAGGTCGTCGAAGCGGGCCTTGGGCTCCGGGTCACCGCGCGGGTGCAGCAGGTACCGCACGATCAGGAAGGCGCGGTAGAGCATGACGGCGGACACGAGCCCGAGCAGGCCGTAGTAGATCGTCAAGAGAAGGCTCTGCGCAAAGGGCATCGGGGGCGCCAAGGTAGCGGCCCGGGCGCCAGGGTGCTCCGCATCGCCTGGGGGGCCGGGACTTCCCGGATGCGAACGGGGTCGGGGGCAAGCCCACCCACGTCCTGGAGCTCATGGACGGACCGCACGCGGGCACCACGCGGGGCGGGATGCTTCGCCGCAGGTCGGGTCGTCAGGGCGACGGTAGCGCGCCAGCACCGGCGAGCCGCCACCGCGCACCCAGGGGATGAACGCTCACCGGCGGGACGTAGGATCCCGGCGATGGCCAAGAACCCCGCCCGTCGCGTCGCCGAGCTCCGGGAGCTGCTCCGCGAGGCCGACCACCGCTACTACGTGCTGGACGACCCCGCGCTGACGGACGCCCAGTACGACGCGCTCTACCGCGAGCTCGTCGAGCTCGAGGCGCGCCATCCCGAGCTGCTCGATCCCGACAGCCCGACGCAGCGCGTGCCCGGCGCCGTGGCTGCGCGCTTCGAGCCCTTCACGCACCCGAGCCCGATGGTGTCGCTCGACAACGTGCTCGACGAGGAGGCGTTCCGCGAGTGGGTCGTCTCGGCCGACCGCTTCCTGCGCGACGACACCCCTCGCACGTACAGCGTCGAGCCCAAGATCGACGGCGTGGGCTTGGAGCTGATCTACGAGAAGGGGCGCCTCGTGGTGGCCGCCACGCGCGGCGACGGCCTCGTCGGCGAAGACGTCACCACCAACGCCAAGACGATCCGTAGCGTCCCGCGCACGCTGCGGGGCAAGGACGTGCCTGCCTACGTCGCCGTGCGCGGCGAGGCCTACGTGCGGAAGGCGGACTTCGAGGCCTTCAACCGCGCCGCGGAGGAGGCGGGCGAGCGAACCTTCCAGAACCCCCGCAACTTCTGCGCGGGCTCGCTGCGCCAGCTCGACTCGACCATCCCCGCCGCACGGCCGATCCGCTTCTTCGCGTACGCGCAAGGCGGCATCGAGGGCCCGCGCCCGGCGGCCCAGAGCGCATGGCTCGCGGCGTTCGCGCGATGGGGCCTGCCGACGGTGCCGGAGGCCAGCATGGCCGTGGGCGCCGACGAGGTCGTCGCGCGCTACACGGAGCTGCTCGCCGCCCGCGAGGAGCTGCCCTTCGAGCTGGACGGCGTGGTCGTCAAGGTCGACGACGGCGCCCTGCAGGAGCGGCTCGGCATGCGCAGCCGCAGCCCGCGCTGGGCCGTGGCCTGGAAGTTTCCCCCGCGGCGGGCCTTCACCCGCCTTCGCGACGTGGACTGGAGCGTGGGCCGCACGGGCGTCGTGACGCCGCGGGCCGTGCTCGAGCCCGTGTTCCTGGCGGGCGTGACGGTCAGCCACGCCACGCTCCACAACGTCGACGAGCTGGGCCGCCTCGGGTTGAAGATCGGCGACGAGGTCGAGATCGAGCGCGCCGGCGACGTGATCCCGAAGGTGCTGCGGGCCTTGCCCGGGAAGCGCAAGGGCAAGGAACGCCCGATCGAGGTCCCCACGCGCTGCCCGGGGTGCGGAACCCCGCTTCACCGCGATCCCGATCGCGTGGCCCTGCGCTGCGACAACTTCGCGTGCCCGCCCCAGGTCGTGGCGCATCTGGTGCACTTCGCTTCGCGCAAGGCCCTGGACATCCGGGGGCTCGGGGAGAAGCAGGCCGCCCAGCTCCACCAGGCGGGCTTCCTCGACGACGCCGCCGACCTGTTCGCCCTGGCGGACCGGCGCGAGGAGCTGGTCGCGCTCGAGCGCCAGGGCGAGAAGAGCGTGGACAACCTCCTGGCCTCCATCGAGGAGGCCAAGACCGTGCCGCTCGACCGCTTCCTGTTCGGCCTGGGGATCCGGGAGGTGGGCGAGCGTGGCTCCCGCATCCTGGCCCGGGCCTTCGGCAGCCTGGAGGTACTGGCCGCCGCCGACCACGCCTCGCTCCTGGCGCTGGACGAGGTCGGGGACGCCCTGGCCGATGCGGTCACGGCCTGGTTCGCCGAGCCGCGCAACCAGCACATGCTGGAGCGCATGCGGGCCCGGGGGGTGGCCCCGGCTCCCTGGGAGGGGCAGCAGGACGGGCCGTTCCAGGGCCTGACGGTCGTGTTCACCGGCAAGCTCGAGCGCCTCTCCCGCGACGAGGCCAAGACCTTGGTGGAGGCCCTCGGTGGGCGCGCCGGCTCGTCCGTCTCGGCCAAGACCGACCTGGTCGTGGCCGGTCCCGGGGCCGGATCCAAGCGCAAGAAGGCCGAGGAGCTGGGCGTGGCCACGATCGACGAGGAGGAGTTCCTGCGGCGAGCAGGGCGATCCGCCTGAACCCGGGGGAACGAGGCCGCCCTTGCCTCGGGCCGCCGAGCCGCCGATGCAAAGGTCGTGGGAACGCGCGGCGTGCCGCTGCGTCCAACCCACGGGATGGGGCCCTGCGGCCCCCGCCGCGCCCGTAGTCTCGGACCGGGGCCCACCCGGCGCCCGGAAGGAGAAGAGGTCCATGCAGAGTCACCAGCAGGCCGCCCGCCGACGTGCCGCGACCACGTGGGCGGTGGTTGCCCTCTTCGGCGCGCTTCTGCTCACGAGCGGCGGTACCGCCGAGGCCGGCGCACCGCCGACCAACTGGACGTACCGCGACCGGGCGCACAAGTTCTCGCTGAAGATGTTCAGGGGGTTCGAGCGCGTCCCCTTGCAGCCGGGCGAAGAAGAGAACCGGGGCATGGTCGTGCGCTTTGCCGACCCCAAGAGCAAGGGCCAGAACCGCGGCACCTACGACGTCGAGGTCGAAGTCGTCAAGATCGACACGGTCGAAGGGGGCGTCGGCGGCGGCGTGACCACCGGGGACGGGTTGCCGGACGGAATGCCGCCCGAGATTGCCCGCGCCATGCGCGGGTTCCGACCCAAGAGCGCCTGGGACGCCACGATCGTCCAGGCCCTCTCCGTCTCCGGGGTCGAAGACGACGAGATGTCCGAGCTCAAGGACAAGCCCGACAAGAAGATCGAGTCCAAGGACAAGCCGAAGATCCCCGGCGTGCTCTACAAGATCGAGCGCGCCGTGCCCACGCTCTATGGCGAGGAGCTCAGCTTGTTCATGGTGCTGGCCGTCTTCGTCAAGGACAACGTCGAGTACGGCGTCTACATGACCTGTGGCGGCAAGCTCCGCAAGAGCTACGAGAGCTCGTTCGAGCGCATCGCCAAGTCCTTCATGTGGTTCGACGACAAGGCCAAGGACATCGAGAGCCTGGACATCCTGGACGGCGTCAACATCAGCGCGAAGCGCCGCCGCGAGATCGAGCGCGGCCTGGTCAAGGGCTGGGACGTCGTGGTGAGTCCCAAGAAGAACTACATCGTCGTCTACAACACCAACAACAACAAAAACAAGCTGCTTGCGAAGATCATCGCCGAGCGGATCGAAGCGATTCGCGAGCAGATCTACGAGGTGCAGTTCCCGCCGTCCGAGCCCATCGAAGCCGTGTCCATCGTGCGCGTCTGCAAGGATCGCCGCGAGTACATGGCCTACGGCGCGCCGGGCGGCAGCGCCGGCTACTGGAGCAGCGCCGACGAGGAGCTGGTCTTCTACGATGCCAGCCCGAGCAAGAAGCCCGATGACGACACCCTCGCGGTGCTCTATCACGAGGCGTTCCACCAGTACATCTTCTACAGCGTGGGCAACGTCGCCCCGCACTCGTGGTTCAACGAAGGCCACGGCGACTACTACGCCGGCGCCGAGTTCAAGGGCGGCAAGTTCCGCATCGAGCCGTTCGACTGGCGCCAGGGCACGATCCGCGGCGCCATCGTGACCGGGCCGCGCGGAGTCGTCAGCGAGAAGGAGGGTCGTCGCCAGTACGACGGCAACGGCGGCTACACGCCGCTCTGCGACTTCGTGCGCTTCACGCAGGGAGAGTACTACTCCTACCCCGGCATCTGCTACGCGCAGGGCTGGTCGCTCATCTACTTCCTGCGCGAGATCGTCCCGAAGAACAAGAAGTACAACGAGAAGTGGGGCCGCATCCTCGAGGTCTACTTCGACACGCTGAAGGCCGAGGTCAAGCAGGACAGGGAGTTCGGCGGCTTCCGTCCGCGCCCGCGCGACGACGATGACGACGACGACGGGGGTGACGAGGGGGACGAGGGCGGGGATGAAGACGGTCCTCCGCCCCCCGGTGACGGTCCTCCGGTCGGCCCCCCCGGCGACGGCGAGGGTGACGGTGGTGGGGACGAGCCCGACGACCCGGACGCCACGTTCTCCGCGCCCCGGCCCACCGGCGGCTTCGGTCCCAGCGCGGCGCTCGAGAAGGCCGTCCAGGAGGCGTTCAAGGACGTCGACTGGGAGGAGCTCGAAGAGGCTTGGCGCGAGGCCACCAAGCGCGGGAAGTGACCCGTCCCGACGCGGGTTTTGCCCAGCTCCTGCGTTCGGCCCCCGCCGGGCCGGGCCACCATGGCTCCCCGTCCGTAGGGAGCCCGTCCATGCGCCGTCTGCTCGCCATCCTGCTCGTCACGACCTTCGGCGCCGCGCTGCTGCCGCCGCAGGCGGCGCGCGCCGACGACGTGGACGCGCAAGCCGTCGAGGCCCGCCGCCTGGGTCGCCGCCTGCTCGCCCACGATCCCGCGCGGCGGGTGGAGGCGCTCGGCGCGCTGTTCGAGCTGCTCGAAGGCGCGCCCGAGCGCCGTGACGAGCTGCTCGCGGAAGCCACGGGCGCCCTGGCCGACTGGGCCGATCGCAGCGAACGGCTCGCAGAGACCTGGGAGCGGGATCTGGCAGAGGGCGACCCCGTGCTGCGCTCGCGCGCCGCGCGGCTCTTGGCGGCGCTCGTGCTGGAGCGCGGGGCCCGTGCGTGGGCTGACGCCGACGGCGACATGGGCGCACCGCTCGGCGACGCACCGGCGACGGTCGGGGCGACGCCTGGCGAGCCCCCCACACCGTCCGCGCCGCGGCCCCTGCCGGCGGACCTGCGCGAGCACCGTTTGGTCGACACGGGCGTGCTCGTGGGCCTCGGCGCCACGTCGCTGGACGTCCGCACCTTCCTCATGCGTCACGCGGATGCCAGCCAGGTCGTCGACTTCGGCTCGGGGCTGTGGATGGTGCTGGCGGACCCGGAGGGGCATGCCCGCCTGGCCGAGGCGCTGGCCGCCGTGGCGCGTGGCGAGGATCTGGAGGCACGCGCGGAGCCGACGACGCCCCCCGCCGCGGGCGCGCCGGAGCCTCGCGATGGACCCCCTGCGGGCGGCGCCGGCGAAGCGCCGCCGCCGGCGGCGGAAGACGCGGCCGGGACAGCGGCGCCCGACCACGGGGTCGATGGCCCGCGTTGGAAGGCCTCGGGCTTCGCGCTGCGGGTACCTCACGCGGAGTCGGGCCAGGACGACGCGGCACCCACCGGCGTGCGTACGGGGACGCTCGACGAGGCGGCAGCGTGGCTGGCGCGGGAGCGCAAGCGTCGCGATGCGCGCGAGATGCGCTCCTGGACCACGCCGCTCGCGGTTGGCGCGCCACCCATGGAATGGCGCGCCGGCCGGGAGATCCCCTACAACCGCAGTATCGTGGCCGTGGGCGACGGAGCCTACCGCGTGGACAGCTCGACGCTGCACGAGGGCTACGCCTTCTCCCTACGCCTCGTCGCTCCGGAGGGGGATCCGACGTCCACGCGCCTCGTGGTCGAAGCCTCGCGTACCGACGTCGTGGAGCCGCTGACCGAGCTGCAAGTGCGGCCCGCGGCCGATGCCGAGCCGCTCACCGTGCACCGCGCACGCTGGACGCGCAGCACGCGCACCGAGACGGTCGACCTCGCGCCCGCGGGCGGCGTCGTCGTGATCGGCTTCGACCTTCCCGCCGGCGACGTCAGCGAGCGCGTGATCCTCGTCCTGACGCTCACGCCCCCGGATCGTTGAAGCGCGAGGGGCCCTGGCCCCAGCCGGCGACCCCCAGCCGGCGACCCCCAGCAGGGTAGGCTTGCGCCATGCATCGCGATCGCTGGTTGCTCGTCCTGCTCACGGCGCTTGCGATCGCTGCCGGCTGGTGGCTGGCCAGCGGTGCAGGGACGCCGGGCGGCGACGTCCCCGCGTCCGACGGCGAGGACCTGGAAGCCGTCGAGGCACGCCTGTTCGAGCGCCTGGGGCGCGAGGCGGACGCGCGGCGCCTCCCGGGTCTGGAAGCGCGACCGCGGGGCGAGGGCGTGCTTCGGGGAACCGTCTTGCACCACGTTCCCGAAGTGGGTGTCCGCCCCCTGACCGACGTCATCGTGCGCGTGTACTGGCGCAGCGACGCGGCGCTCGAGGGTCCGGCCGCGCCGGACGAAGCCTCCCCCGAGGGTCGCGCCACCGCGCGCACGGACGCGGAGGGCACGTTCGTCTTCCAGCGCCTGCCGGCGTTCACCGGCGGCGTGCTCGTGTTGCGCCATGCCCCCTACCGCGACGTGCAGCGTCGAGGCGTGCATGTCCGCGTGGGCGAGACGACGGACCTGGGCGAGATCCTGTTGGGGGCGCCGACGTCGCTCCGCGGCGAGGTCGTGGACGCGCGGGGCCGGCCCCTGGAGGGTGCACGCGTGCAGGCCTTTGCAGCGCGACCCGGGACAGGGGACGGCTTCGACCTCCGGCGCGGGTTGCTCGAGCTGCAGGAGGGCGCCGTGGCGTTGGCCGACGTGGAGGTCGACCGGTTCGGCGAGTTCGTGCTCGATGATCTTCCGCCGGGCACGTACACGCTCCGCGCCTCGGCCCGCGGTCACGCGACGGCCTTCCGCGGAGGCGTCGTCGTCTCGCTGGACGAGCATGGCTCCGCCGTTCGCATGGTCCTGGACGAAGGCGCAGGATTCCGGGGCCGCGTACGCGAGAGCGGGGGCCGGGGCCTGATGGGCGCCCGCGTCATCGCCGTCGCCTTGCCCGCGGGGGGCGAAGTGCGCGTGGATCGGGTCGAGACCACCTCCGGACCCGATGGCGTGTACGAGCTGGATGTCCTCGTCCCCGGCATGCGGTACTTCCTCGAAGCGGCGCATCCGGACCACGCGCCGTCCGGCACGTTCGTCGTGGCGACCACGGGCTTCCTGGAGCGCGACTTCGTGCTCGAAGCCAGCGGTCGCGTGCAAGGCGTCATCCGCGACGCCGAGACCGGCAAGCCGGTGCCCTACGCGGAGGTGACGCTGGCGAGCGGATCGCTCGCCGGCGTGTCGCCGCTCAGCACCACGGCGGACGGCGCGGGCCAGTACGTCTTCCCGCATGCGCACCCGGGCCCCGTGCTGCTCTTCTTGGCGCGCGCGCCGGGCTTCGTGCAGACGGACGAGGCCGACCTGAAGGGCTTGGGCGGGCTGGTCGTGGAAGCAGGCGGCCTGCTCGAGATCGACCGCGAGCTCGTGGCGGGCGGCGAGGTGACGGGGACGGTGAGGGACCAAGCGGGTCGCGTCGTTCCCTACGCGACCGTCGGGCTCACGGAGCGCCGGGCCCGCTGGCGCGGCGAACGGACCACCACGACCGACCTCGGCGGCGCCTACCGATTGGCCGGTATCCGCGCGGGGGAGCACGTGCTGCGGGTCGATGCGACGGGCTACGCGCCGCTGGTCGCCGACGCGGACGTGAAGGTCGTGATGCCGCCCGCCGCCACGTCGATCGTGCACGACGTGGTGCTGGACGACGGGGCCGTGCTGACGGGGCGGGTGCGCACCGAGGAGAACGCCCCCGTCAGCGGGGCGGTGGCCCGCGTGGAGGTCGACGGGGATCGCCGCGCGCGCGAGCGCGTCGCAGGCCGCCAGGCCGTCACCCATCCCGATGGCAGCTACCGCCTGGGCGGGCTACCGGCCGGCGTGCCGATCACGCTCGTCGTGCAGCACGCGAGCCACGCCGCCGCGCGCAAGGGTCCCTACCGTCTCCAGGCGGGGCAGGTGATGCCCGTGGACATCACGCTCGACCAGGGCGCCCGGCTCGTCGGCCGTGCGGAGGACCCCGACGGCCGTCCCATCGAGCGCGCCCGCGTGCGCTGGGGCGTCGTGCGTCCCGAAGACGAGGGCGAGCTGCGGGATGCCTTCCGCGCCGACGCACTGCTCGGGACGCGCTCGCTGGGGACGGACGCGTTGGGCGGCTTCGTCATCGAGGGCCTCGAGCCCGGTCGCCATGTCGTGAAGGTCGAGCACGAGGGGTACGGCACGTGGTACCGCCACGACGTGATGGTGCCCGCGGAGGACGACCCGCCCCCGCTCGTGGCCGTCCTGCAGCCAGCGCTCGCCATCGAAGGCGTCGTTCGTGGAGAAGGCGGCGGCGTGGCCGCGGGCGCCTTCGTCTACGCGCGCGAGCCGCGGGGCGACGGCGAACCACGCGTCGCGGACGGCCGCGTCCGCGCGCTCGTCAGCGGCGAGACCGACGCCGCGGGTCGCTTCCGCTTGGAGCCGCTCGCTCCGGGCCTCTACGAAGTAGTCGTCTGGTACGCAGCGGGCTTCGTCGCCGAAGCGCAAGACCACCGCGACGCCCGCGTGCGCAAGGCGGGCGTCAACGCGGGCGCGCGCAACGTGGTCTTCGAGCTCTTGCCCTGGCCGCCACCCGATCCGGGGGGCGGCTAGCGCGCGGAGGTGTCTGAACCCCGTGAGAGGTGCAGGAGGGACCGTGAGGGGTGCAGGGGGGTACGGAATAGCCCCCCTGCTGCGCAGGCGAAGCCGGAGCACCGAGTCCGCGCGGTAGCGCGGAACGAGCGTGGAGCGACCAGACACCGAAGTGCGACGTTCGCCGGCGATCGCACCGCGACCCCTGCGTGTCAGGCACCTTGCCCACGTTGCCGCTGCGCGGCGCCGCGGCAAGGGTCCTGACACATCCGGGGTCGCCAGGCGCGCGGAGGCGTCGGGGAGCGCGGCGACACGGAGGCGGGCTCAGCGTCCGCCGCGGCCACCGAAGGGCAAGTCGGCCTCGGTGGCCTTCTCCAGGCGGAACTCGACGTCGTTGACGCCGGGGACGGTCTGGTCGTCACGAACGGCCGCCGCCGAGCCGCTGCTGAACCCGCGCCAGCCGGCGGCGAACCACACGTAGATCGAATAGCTGCCCGGCGGCACGTTGGTGATCTCGAAGCTGCCGTCCGCCTCGCTGCGCGCGAAGAGCGCCGGCGCCACGTCGTCGGTGACGGGCTCGGCCGCCGACTCCCCTTCGCCGTCGCGGCCACGTCCCATGACGGGACGCCCGCCGAGGTTCATGCCGACCATGGCGCCCTCGACCGGCTTCAGGTCGTCTCCCAGCACGCGGCCGCGGATCGTCTCGCCGCGACGCACGGTCAGCTGGTAGCCGGTACGCACCTGGCCGGCTTCCATGCGCACGTCGCGCTTGATCAGCGTGACGAAGCCCTCCGCCTCGACCTGGATGACCTGCTGGCCGGTCTGGAGCTCGGTCAAGCGGAAGGTGCCGTCGTCGGCCGTGACGACGACCTCCGGCTCGAGCTGTCCGCCGATCTCCCAGGCGTTGATGCGGGGGCGACGGGACATGTCGTCGTCGAGCAGGCCGTGGCGTATGCGCGCCCCGGCGACCCAGCGACCGTCTTCGTCGACGACACGGCCCTCGAGCACGCCCCCGGGCTGCAGGACGACGCGCACCTCGCGCGTGTCGCCCTCGGCGATGCGCACGCGCTCGCTCTCCGTCTCGACGAAGCCCTCGGCCATCACGGCCGCCTTCCACGCCAGACGCGGCGCGAGGCCGTCGAGGACGAAGCGCCCCTCCTCGTCGGTCACCGTCAGGTGCGGGTCGAGCTCCTCGCGGAGACGCTCCATGGCCCGGCCGCCGGGACCACGCTGCCGTCCCTCTTCGCCCTCGGGCGCCTGGCCTCGCGCGAAGACCTTGGCCCCGGCCACGGGCTCGTCCGCGGCGTCCACGACGATGCCGACGAGGCGCCCTGCCCCGGAGAGCGCCACGTTGATCTCCCCCTCGTTGCCTTGGTCCGAGATCGTGACGGTCGGCTCCGTCTGGGCGTCGGCGAAGCCCGCCGCGCGCACGGACACGCCGTACGTACCCGGCATGAGGCCGACGATCTCGTAGCGCCCCTCGGCATCCGTCACGGCGGTCGGCGCGCCGGTCCACATCATGGCGAAGTTGCCGGTGGTCTCGACGGCGGCACCCACGATGGGCTTGCCGCCCTCGGCTTCGGTCACGCGTCCGACGATGCGGCCCCCGCGCTCGAGCTCGATGTCGTGCTCGAGCGTCTCGCCCGCGACGAGGTCCGGCAGGGCGTTGCCCGTGAACATGCTGGCGGCCGAGGCCGTGTACCCGACGGCCTTCACGCTGAGCGTCATGACCGGGCCCGCTTGCACGGGGTCCAGGACGTACTTGCCCTGCTCGTCGGTGCGTGCGGTTTGCGTGCCCATGGTGGCATCGCTCGCGGCCCCACCGCGCCCGCGACGCCCCCCACCACCCATGGCGCCCATCTGGCCCGCCATGACCACGATCTCGGCGTCGGCGACGGGCTTGCCGGTGCCCTTCTCCCGCACGACGCCCTCGATGCGCGCCCCGCGCGGCAGCACGAAGTCCTTCGTCATGCCCGCTTCGACCGCCACCGCCTGCACTTGCCACTGGGTGGGGTAGCCGTCGGCGATCACGCCGAAGCGGTAGCTCGAGCCCGGGGCCAGGGTGTCGATGACGTAGCGACCCGCTTCGTCCGTCACGGCATCTTCGCGCTGCACGAAACCGCCGGGGCTGAAGCGACGACCCTCGTCCCGTACGGCCCGCACGAGGGCCCCGGGAACCGGCTTGCCCTGGTCGTCCTTGACCACGCCCCGGATGTCGGCTCCTCGGCCCAGCACCAGCGTGAGCACGGTGGCATCGCGGTCCGTGCGGACGAGGACGTTCTCTTCGTAGTCCGTGGAGTAGCCCGACGAACGAGCCGACAGCCGGTACCGCCCGCTGTCGAGCGTGCCGAACGTGAACATGCCGTTCTCGTCCGTCTGCGTGTCGGCCAGCGGCGTGTCTTCGCCCGCGGCCATGTCGACCATCGCGAAGATCACGCCGCGCTGGAACAAGTCGGTGCGCATGGCGTGCACGCTGACGGCGCTCCCGGGCACGGGGCGGCCCGAGGCATCGACCACGCGCCCCGACAGGACGACCTTGTCGCCCAGGTTCAGGTCGGCCAACTCGGTGATGCGACCGGGCAGCACCTCGACGTTGCGCAGCAACACCTCGGCGAAGCCCTCGCCCTTGACATGCAGCGTGTAGCGGCTGCCCGGCGGCACGCGCCGGAACAGCACGCGGCCCTGTCCATCCGTGGCCAGGTCCTCGACGTGCACGCCGCGCACGCCGAGCAGGTGCACGGGCTGGTTGGTGACGGGCGTGCCGTCGGCCAGCCAGAGCAGGCGCACCTGGATGCCGCCCGCCTCCTGGCCCGTCGTGGCGCCGGCCAAGGTGGCGCCGGAGAGCGCGTCGTCCTCGCCGGTCTCCTGGCCGGATCGGCCGAGCAACGCATCCTCGCGCGCCGTGTCCTCGGTGCCGCCACGCCCGCCGAGCACGCCGTCGAGCAGGCCGCTGCCCATGGCGAGCCAGACGAGGGCACCGACGGCGGCCACGATGAGGAGCAGGACGGGCAGGGACAGGGCGCCACGGGAGCGGCTCATGGACATCTCCGGCATCGACGGGGACGCGCCCCGGGTCGTGTCTTGTACCGCTCCGCGGCGGGCGCGGCCGTCTCCGCGCGGACGCCCGCCCGGCTCAGGTCCGCGCGAGGACCAGCCACGCCAGGAACGGCGCGCCCAGGAGGGCCGTCACCACGCCCAACGGCAGGACCTCGGGCGCCACGGCGGTGCGGGCCAGCGCGTCGGCCAGCACGAGGAGCCCGGCACCCAGCAAGGCGGACGCCGGCAGCACGCGCCGATGGCTCGTCCCGACCACGCCGCGGGCGAGGTGGGGAACGACGAGTCCCACGAAGCCGACGAGGCCCGCCACGGCCACCGTGGAGGCGGCCAGGAGACAGGCCGTGCCGCCGAGCCAGGCCAGGGCCCGCGGCACGGCCACGCCCCCGAACCACGCGGCCTCGTCGCCCAGGGTCATCACGTCCAGGGCGCGAGCTCGCGACCCGGCGAGCGCGCCCCCCACCACGAACACGCCCGCGACAAAGGCGATGTCCCCCCACGTGGCCAGCCCCAAGTCGCCGAGCATCCACCGCACCACGACATGCCAGTCGCTCACCGCGGCATGGAGCAGCAGCGTCGCGACGGCGTGCACGAACGCCCCCACCGCGATGCCGGCCAGCAGCACGCTCGCCGTCGGCGATCGCACGCTGCGCCGCGCCACGGAGAAGATCAGGGCGCCGACGGCCAGCGCGCCGAGGAACGCAGCACCCCCCCGCAGGCCGGCGGGAGGCAGCGCCGACACGCCCGTGGCGACGGCCGCCACCGTGACGCCCAACAACGCACCGGGGCCGACGCCCAGCAAGTACGGTTCGGCCAGGGCGTTGCGCAGCAACGCCTGGAACAGGGCGCCCGCCACGGCCAGCGACGCCCCGACCACCAAGCCGGCTGCGACGCGCGGCAGCCGCACGGTCTCGACGATGCGATCGCCCTCCCCGCCCGTCAGCGAGGCGAGCACGTCGCCAGGCGACACGAACACCGGGCCGACGCCCACGCCGAGTACCGCGGCGGCGACCACGAAGCTGCCGAGCAGGAGGAAGCGCAGCTTCACCGCGCTTCGTCCTCGGCAGGCTCGTCGGCCCCGAGGCCGAGCATGCGCCGGGCCAGCAAGGCGGTGGCCTCGAGGATGCGCGGGCCCCCCCGCGCGAAGGCATCGACACCGACGACGGGCAGGACGCGCCCTTCGCGCAAGGCCGGCGACCCCGCAAGCAGCGTCTCCAGGCGTCGCGGCATCGGGCCGCTCGGCCCGAGGACCCAGTCCGGGCTGCGCTCCACGGCCAGCTCGTCGCTGAACACGCCCGACGCGTCGCTCGGGAGGTCGCACGCCACGTTGACGGCGCCGAGCGTGGCCAGCACGTCGTCGAGCAGCGATCCCGGTCCCAGCGCGAACAGGGGCTCCCACTGGCCGACGAGCAGCACACGCGGCGCCGGGGTTCGCCAGTGCGCCGCCGCGGCCTGCTGCAGCTCGACACGGCGCACGTTCCAGGCGCGGGCGGCCTCGCGCGCCCGCTCGTCGTCGAGCACTTCGGCCAGCAACGAGAAGCTGGCCCCGAGCTGGCCCAGCGAACGGCTCGTCTCGAGCAGCAGGACGTGTGGCACGTGGCGCAGGATGGCATCCAGGTCCTGGCGATGCAGCCGGCGGTCCAGGATCACGAGGTCAGGCTCGAGCGCCAGGAGCTCCTCCGCAGACAGCGGCTGCACGGAGACCACGGGCAGCACCGCCACGGTGGAGGGCGTGTCGCACCAGGTCGAGCGACCCACCAGCCGATCGAGCGCGCCCAGGTGGGCCAGCATCTCGGTGAGGCCCGGGAGCGTGCTCACGATGCGCTGCGGGGCCAAGCGCACGTCGAGGTCCAGCCCATCGCGGTAATGCACCGTGGCCGCCAACGCCGTACGCCGCTCGACGTGGGCGAAGGCCACGGAGTCGCCCGGCGTCCGCGGGGCGGCCAGACAGCGTCCCCCGGGGGCCCGCCCGATCAGCGCCGTCACCACCACGGCAAGACCGATCACGACCAGGGCGACAGGCACGAGGCGATGCATCAGCGCGGGCCTCCGCGCGCCACGAGCAGGCGCGGGCGTTCGCCCGGCGACACGACGACTTCCACGAGGGGGACACCGAGCCAGCCCTCGAGACGGTCGGCCGCGAGGACGTCGGCGGCGGGCCCGTCGGCCACGACGCGACCGCCCGCCAGCACCAGGACGCGATGGGCCCACGCCGCGGCCAAGTCCAGGTCGTGCATCACGGCGACGACGGCCCGACCGCGTTGGTCGCTCTCTTCGGCGAGCACGCGCGCGAGCTCCTCGCGCCGCGCCAGGTCCAGGTGTGCGGTGGCTTCGTCGACGAGCAGCACGGCCGCATCCTGGGCCAGGGCGCGGGCGAGCGTCACGCGTTGCCGCTCGCCCGAGCTGAGCGTGGTGATGACGCGGTCCGCGAACGGGTCCAGCCCCGTGCGCGCGAGGGCCCGTGCGACCTGCTCGTCGTCCTCGGCGCGCGTGGCGCCCAGCCGTCCGCCCCAGGGGTGGCGCCCCAAAGCCACGACGTCGCGCACCCTCGCGGCGAACGGGGCCTCCTCCTCGGCCAGGACGGCGGCGATGCGGCGGGCCGCGGCGCGGCGCCCGACCCGTGCCAGCGGCACGCCGTCCAGGCGCACCTCGCCGGCCTCGGGCCGCGTCCAGCCCCCGGCCACGCGCAGCCACGTGGTCTTGCCCGCGCCGTTGGCCCCGAGCAGCGCGATGCGCTCGCCCGCGCGCACGCTGCCCCGCTCGACGCTCAAGCGCGGCCTCTCCACGGGGCCGACGCGCACGCCCTCGAGCTCGAGCAGCGGCGCGCTCACGAGAGCCACCGCGGCCAGCGGCCGGCGACTTTGGCGTCCAAGCCCAGCACGCGGCCGGCTGCCAAGAAGGCTGCCGCGACCAGCAACACCACGAGCAGCCAGTTCGAGGTGTTGGGCGTGAAGATCCACGCGGCCTTGGCCAAGCCGAACACGGTCATCAACAGCGCCGCCAGCACGGCCACCAGTCGCGTGCCGAGGCCCAGGACCAAGAGCGCACCGAGCAGCAGCTCGGCCGCCAGCAGACTGCCGCAGACGAACCGCTCCCAGGAGGGCGTCCCCAGGGCGACGTCCTGCACGAACGAGGCGAACCCGTGCCACGGCACGCCGAAGATCCTGGGCGGGTCGAGCACCGCGTCCTCCACGAGCCGGTGGAAGTCGACGGTGCGGAAGTTCTCGATGTGCCCGCCGAGCGACGTGTCGGGGAGAAACGTGAGCTTGTAGATCGCTGAATCGAGCAACACGGCGCCCGGGAACACGCGGATCAGCACGAGCGCCAAGCGCTGCAGGAACGGATGCGGAGGCGGGGGACCCTTCCGCCGTGAGCGCGCGGCCACGTCAGCTCCGCCTCACCGCAACGCCTCGGGCGCCGGCTCGTCGGACGGCGGCCGAAGCAGCGGCCCACCGTAGTCCTTGCGCGCCAGGATCCCGTTCGCGTCGAACCACAGCACCAGCGGCCGGTTGTCGCCCGCCGGGTCCTTGACCCAGTAGGCCAGCCGGCGAACGCGGCCCGTCCGCGGGTCGCGCTCGACCTCGCGAACATCGGGGTGCTCACGCAACAACCACTCGCCGTCCACGCCCGGGTTCAGCGCCTGCATCGTGGCAAACGAAAGGCCCTCGTCGGTCGGCCCGGCGAACGAACCGCAGGCGGCCACGACGGGCAAGGCCAACAAGGCGGCCAGGAAGCGGACGGCGCGGCGCGGGCGGGCAGGTCGCATCGGCTGATCGTACATGCCGGTATCCTCGGGCGATGCACGCCGACGGCGCGGCCCCCCTCGCGGGCGCACCCAACCAGTTCCGCGGGCTGACGCTGTTCCCGTTCCAGCAGCGCGCCCTCCAGGCGATCTTCGACGGTCATAGCGTGGTCGTGGCCGCGCCGACCGGCGCGGGCAAGACCCTGGTCGCGGACTACGCCATCGAGCGCGCGCTCGGCGCGGGTCGCCGCGTGGTCTACACGTCCCCGATCAAGGCCCTGAGCAACCAGAAGTTCCGTGACTTCCGCGAGGCCTACGGCGACGGCCGCGTCGGCCTCATGACGGGCGACGTGACGATGCAGCCCGACGCGGCGCTGCTCATCATGACGACGGAGATCTTCCGCAACACGCTGTTCGAGGACCCGGCGCGGCTGGACGGGTTCGACTTCGTGATCTTCGACGAGGTCCACTACCTGGACGACCGCGAGCGGGGCACGGTCTGGGAGGAAGCGATCATCTTCGCCCCCGACCACCTGCGGATCGTGGCGCTCTCGGCCACGATCCCCAACGTCGAGGCCCTCGCCGCGTGGATCGCCCGCGTGCGCGGCCACCACGTCGACGTCATCGTCGAAGAGGCGCGCCCGGTGCCCCTGGTGCACAAGCTCTGGGTGCCCGCCAAGGGCCCCCGCGCCCTGGACGAGGTCCGCAGGCACTACCGGGCCATCGGCCGCATCACGCCGGACGGACGCGCCGTGCGGGCGCGCGGTGGGCGCGGTGGCGGCCGCGGGCGGTCGCGGGCCCTGCAGGCACGGATCATGGACGAGGCCGGTGATGCCCTCGGCGACTACCTGGAGGAGCGCGACCTCCTGCCGGCCATCTGGTTCTGCTTCAGCCGCCGCGAGTGCGAGGGGCTGGCCCGTCATCACGCCGCGCGCCGCGAGCTGCTGAAGGGCGAGGACCGGCGGCGCATGCTGGACGCGTTCGACGACTTGGCCAGGCGCTACGAGTGCCAGGACTCTCCCTCCACGCGGGAGCTGCGCGGCTTGGCAGGACGCGGCGTGCTGTTCCACCATGCGGGCATGCTGCCGATCGACAAGGAGATCGTGGAGCGGCTGTTCACCAGTGGCCGCGTGCAGCTGCTCTTCGCCACGGAGACCTTCGCGCTGGGCGTGAACATGCCCGCGCGCTCGGTCTGCTTCCAGTCGCTGCTCAAGTACGACGGGATCGCGTTCGGACCGCTCTTGGCGCGGCAGTACTGGCAGATGGCCGGCCGCGCCGGGCGGCAGGGCCTGGACGACCGCGGCCACGTGTTCGCCCTCCTCGATGACGGCGAAGTGGACTACGCCGTGCTCGAGCGGCTGCTCGACGGACGGACCGAGCCCGTGCGCAGCCGCTTCAACCTGAACTACGCCGCGATCTTGAGCCTCTACGGACGCATGGGCGACCGGGTGATCGAAGCCTGGGAGCGCTCCTTCGCCCACGACCAGCAACGGCGCTGGGCAGCGGCTCGGCACGAGGGGAAGCCGCGCGACAAGCGCCGGAAGGGACGCAAGCACGAGGACCCGCTGGCGGCGGGGCCGCCCAAGCCGGCACGCGGGGGCGGCGCACGCCTCATCCGCTCGCGTCTCGACGTGCTCCGGGCGGCGCGCTACCTCGAAGACGGCGGTCTCACGCGCAAGGGCCGCCTCTGCGAACAGGTCAACGGCTACGAGATCGCCGTCACCGAGGCCATCGAGGGCGGGTTCCTCTTCCGCTGCGACGCCGTCCAGGCCGCGGTGCTCTTCGCCGCCATGGTCTACGAGTCACGTCCGTCGGATGCGTCGGCGCGCCCGGGGGTGGACTTGCGTGGGATCCGCGTGCCGTTCGAGGAGCGCATGGCCGCGTTCGCCACGCTCGAGGCCGACCACGGCATCCGTCACCCCACCCGGGGGCCGGACTTCGGGCTGGCGGCGCCAGTCGAGCGCTGGGCCCAGGGCGGCACGCTGGACGAGATGCTCGACCGCACGACGCTCGCCGCAGGCGACCTGGTGCGCGTGCTGCGGATGACGATCCAGCTGCTGCGCCAGGCCGCGCACGCGCTGCCGGCGGGCGACCCCAGCATCGGGGTCCTCCACGAGGCGCGCGCCCGCTTGGACCGCGACGTCGTCGATGCACGTCGGCAGCTGGAGCTGGGGTAGCCCCGGGGCGTTCCGCGTAGGATGCCGCGATGAGCCCTGATCCCGCTCGTCGTCGCCCTGGTGGTCCCGCCTCCACGCCTGCGTCCACGGGGGCCCGGCCCGCCCCCGTCAAGGCCAAGGCCGTCGCCGATCCGTGGATCGGCAAGGTCATCGCCCGCTGCAAGGTCCTCGAGCAGGTCGGCCTGGGCCGCACGGCGGTCGTGTACCGCGCCCACCACGAGGCGCTGCACCAAGACGTCGCCATCAAGGTGTTGCTGCCCGAGGCCGCGGCCAACGCCGAGCTCGTCGACCGCTTCCGGCGCGAGGGCCGCTGGATCGCCCAGATCGACAACGAGAACGTGCTCAAGATCCAGGACGTCGGCGTCGAGGAAGGGCGCCCGTTCATGGTCGTCGAGCTGCTCGAGGGCGAGGAGATCTACGACCTCGTGCAGCGCGAAGGGGCGCTCGACCTCACCGACGCCATGCGCATCCTGCGTCAGGCGGCTGCGGGCTTGGCCGGCATCCACGCTCGTGACGTGGTGCACCGCGACATCAAGCCGCAGAACCTCTTCCTCCTCGAAGACGGCACCGTCAAGGTCGTCGACTTCGGTCTTGCGGCCGAGGTGCCGGCGTCCAAGGAGCGCGTGGGCACGCCGCACTTCATGGCACCCGAGACGTGCTCGGACGGCACGTCCGGGCCTGCCAGCGACGTCTACAGCCTGGGCATCTCGCTCTACATGCTCCTGACGGGCACGGCTCCCTACGCGGGCAAGTCGGTACGCGAGCTCATGCAGGCGCACATCGACGCCGTGCCCTTGCGACCCGAGCGGCAGCGCCGCGACCTGCCTGCCCCCCTGGCCGACCTGCTGCGCGAGATGACGGCCAAGGACCCGGCCGCCCGCCCCACGGCGCAGGAGGTCGTGCGGCGGCTGGACGAGCTGGGCGGCGCGGCACTGCAGGAGAAGGGCACGCTGAAGGGGCGCCGCGGCCGTCGCACGTCCCGCTCGCGCGCGGCCGTGAAGCGGCGCGAGCGGCAAGCAGCCAAGCAGGGCTCGGGCTCCCAGGTCGTCGTGATCGCCGTGATCGTGGCGGCGGTCGTGGGCGGCATCGCGTTCCTCGCCAAGGGAGGCGGCGACGAGGGCGAGCCGGGCGGCGCGTCCTCGGGCACCTCGTCCTCCTCCTCGACCTCGTCGACCGGCTCGAGCGGCACCCCGGGCACGACGCCCGGCTTCACGTCGACCGTCGAGGACCCGGCCGTGACGCGTGCGCGGGAGGAACGCGAGCGGGAGATCCGCGAGCGTGAAGCGGCCGTGGCCCTCGAGAAGGAGGCCGCCGACGCACTCACGCGTGCCGAGCAGTTCGCGCGTGACACGTGGCACGGACCGGCCGACACCCAGGTTGTGGTGGACCGCTTCCGCAAGGTGGCTCGCGATCACAAGGACACGGTGGCCGGCGCCAAGGCGAAGGAGCGCGCCCAGGGCATCGAAGCCGGCGAGGTCCACCCGCACCCGGATCGGACGTGGACGAGTGTCGACCAAGTCGCGGAGGTGCGCGCCGCGTGGCCCGAGAAGCGCGCCGAGCTCGCCGCCATGCTGGAGGAGGGCAAGTTCCGCGATGCACTCGCCGCGCTCCCGCCCGAGGTGCATGACGCGGCCGGCACGCTCGCTGCCGACGTGCGGTTCTGGCGCGACCACGTTCGTCGCCTCGTCTCGCTGCGCCGCCGCTTGGTCGACGCGGTCAACCGTCGTCATGGGACGGCCGAGCCGCTGACCTTCGAGGCGGATGGCGACGAGCTGATCCTCGTCAAGATGCAGGAGGAAGGCGTGGACGTGCGCCGCGGGCTCAAGGCCGAACGGCTGCCGTGGTCCGCCGTCCCGGCCGCGGCGGTCCAGGACTGGGCGGTCGAGCTCCTCAACCAACAGGACGCCGAGGTGCTGCTCGAGGAGATGGCGTTTGCCCTGGTGCACCGCCTGGAGGATGCGTTCTGGTCGCGCGAGCTGGACCTCGGCTCCCACGACCGCGGCAACGACCTCGCCGCGATCCGCAAGAGCTACCGCGAGGCCTACGAGAAGGGCCAGTAGGCCGCGCGAAGGACATGCCCTACCTTACGGCCGGTACCCCACGCAAGCCAGGGCCAGGGCCACGAGGTAGACGGCGACCGAGACGCGCGCGATGAGGGGGTGCCGCGGCCAGCGCTGCATGCCGCTCCAAGCGGTGAGCAGCAGCAGCGCCGTGGAGACGTAGGCCACGCGGCGATGCCACAGGACGACCTCGGTGAAGCGGTGGGGCACGCGCCAGCCCATGACGTAGGTCAGGGCCAGCACGACGAGGATCCCGCCCAGGGCCAGGAGGACGCCCGCGATGCCGAAGCGCTTGTGGCGGGGCGTGTCCTTGCGCACCCGGTACGCCTGGGCGAAGCACACGGCCGCCGCGAACATGACGGCCAGGTAGGTCCAGAACAGGATCGCCGAGCCCATGGCGCGGGAGGATAGACGCTGGTCCTCGGGACCCGGCCAGCCGTCCGGGCCCCGACCGGGTCGCTCCCGGCGACGCGGCCGCCCGTCCGGCAACCCGGCGCGACCTCGGGGGCGGCGGGGGTTGACGGGACGGGCCGGTCCCGTACATTCCCCCCCGCCTTGCGGCTGTAGCTCAATTGGTAGAGCACCAGCTTGCCATGCTGGTTGTTGTCGGTTCGAGTCCGATCAGCCGCTCCATTCCCTTGACGAGCCCCGTGGGCCTGACCGCCTCCGGGGCTCGTTTCGTCTCGCCGGCTCGCACGGAGGGCATGTGTCCACGAATCCGCCCTCTGGCCGACCGCCCACCCCGCTCGACGCCCCGCCGCTCGAGCTCCCCACGCGCCCGGCGGCCGACGAGCTCGTGACGGTCGGCGTCAGCGGCATCCATGGCACCGGGCTCTTTGCCGTACGGGACATCCCTGCCGACACGCCCCTCGGCGTGGCCGAGGGCGTGGCCACGCGCCGCAACGGCCCGCACGTGCTGTGGTACGACGACGAACGGGGTGTCCAGCGGGGCTTGGTCGTGACCAACGTGCTTCGCTACGCCAACCACGCGCGCCCCGGCAACGCGGCCTTCTACGGGCTCGAGATGTGGAGCACGGCGGCCATCCCCGCCGGCGCCGAGGTCACCCTGGACTACGGGACGGACTGGTAGTCCCCCTCGCTCGCACGGAAGTCGCGCCCGCCCTTGGTCGATGATGGAAGCGGGTAGGTGCCACGGCAGCGGGCCGCGGCGCCCCGGCGGGCAACGCGGCGGAGGCACCGGGCATGGGCATCGGCCTCCTGCTGCTCGTCGCGATCGTGCAGGGCCTGACCGAGTTCCTGCCCGTCAGCTCGTCGGGCCATCTCGTGGCAGCGGCCGAGCTGTTCGACCTCGGGCTGACCGGCCGTGGGCGCGAGGCGTTCTTCGTCCTCCTGCACGGCGCCTCGCTGCTGGCCGTGCTGATCGGCTTGGCCCCCACGTGGCTCCGTCTGCTACGCGGTGGGGCTTGGAAGCGGACTGTCGGCCTCGCACTGCTCGGGAGCGTGCCGGCCGCGGCGGCGGGCTTGGGCCTGCGGGCCCTGGGCGCCACGGGGCTGTTCGAAAGCCTCGCGCTGGTCGCTTTCGGCTGGGGGGTGACCGCCGTCGTGCTGCGCGCAACGCGCGGCCGCAACGGAGGGACCGACCCGTTCCACGGCACGTTCCCCACGGCGCTCGTGCTGCTGGTCGGTGCGGCGCAGGCCCTGGCGCTGGTTCCGGGCATCAGTCGCTCGGGGGCGACGATCGCGGCCGCGCTGCTCCTGGGGACGAAGCGGCGCGAGGCCTTCGAGCTGAGCTTCCTCCTCGCCATCCCCGCCATTGGCGGCGCGCTGCTGCTTGACGCCGGCGAGCTGGGGCACCTGCCGGAGGCGGCAGGCGGACTTCCCTTGGGCCTGGCGTTCGCCGCCGCGTTCGGCGTCAGCCTGGCCGCCCTCGTCCTGCTGCGCCGCGTCGTCGAGCGCGAACGCCTCCACGTCTTCGCGCCCTATTGCGCGCTGCTGGCGGTTGCGACAGCCGTGTACCTGCTCGTCGGGTGAGACGCGGCGCACGCAGCCAGTCGCAGTACCGCCGTACGCAGCTACGGTCGGCGCGCCAACGTCGCCTGCTGCAGGAAGACACGCGAAAGGCCCAGACCACGCCCGATGCTCTCGACGAGACCGGAGCCCGGCAGGTCGACGGGCAGCGGCATGTAGCGCACACCGCGGACGACATCGAAGCCAGCGCCCTCGAGGTGTTGGCGCGTCTCGCGCAAGGACCAGCGGTGCGCGAGCCAGCGCGGGTCGAAGTGACCCCGCCAAAGCCCCAGCCGGAGTCCCCACGGCGTGGGGTCGGCCACCACGAGCACGCCGCCCGGTCGCAGCACGCGGGCCAGCTCGCGCAGCGCCCCATCGGCATCGGGCACGTGCTTGAGCGTGGCGACGAGCGTGGCCACGTCGATGCTGGCGTCATCGAACGGCAGGGCTTCGGCGCGCGCCGCCACGACGTCGTGCCCGGCCTCCCGAGCCGTGGCCACGAGGTCCTCGGAGGCCTCGACGCCGACACGCTCGCTGGCCGGGAACGACGCGGCGAAGGCGGCCAACATGCGCCCATCGGCGGTGCCCACGTCCAGCAGCCGGAAGGCCTCCCCCGCCGCGGCCCCACGGCCCTCGCGGACGAGGCTCGTGACCATGGCCGTACGGCGCAGGAACCCGTCGCGGAACAGACGGGACCGGCCGCGGAGCTCGGCGTACTGGCGGAAGCCCTCGGCGGTCATGGCACCTCCAGGCGGGACGGGGCCCCACCCCTTGTATGCACCTGTTCACCTACTCCGAGAAGCAACCGGCAAGGGTGCGTTGGCGCCACTCGGAGCCGAGCGCAAGCGCCACGGGTCGGGTCGCCAGGGCGACGGTAGCGCGCCCGCATCGGCGACGACTCGTAGCCGAGCTACTCGAGGAGCCGATGCGGGTGCGGGACCGAGCATCTGGCGAGCCGTCCGCCCGCACCTCGGGGGCTGAACGCTCGCCACCCCTTCCAGCATCGACCGATCCGGGGGAGCATCCGAGGCGTGAGCACCCCGCCCCCGCTCCCGCCGATCCGCCTGGCCGGGCTGGACGACGTGCCGGCCCTGGTGGCTGCCAACGTCGCCATGGCCCTCGAGACGGAGGGCAAGGCCCTGGACCCGGCCCGGGTGGAGCTGGGCGTGCGGGGCCTCCTCGAGCGTCCGGAGGCCGGCTTCTACCTCGTGGCGGCCGACGGCCAGGCCAGCGCCGGCTCGCTGATGGTCACGCCCGAGTGGACCGACTGGCGCAACGGCTGGTTCTGGTGGATCCAGAGCGTCTACGTGGCCCCCCCTTGGCGCGGCCAGGGGGTCTACCGGGCGCTCCACGAGGACGTCGAACGCCGGGCCCGGGAGCACGGGCGCGTCGTGGGGCTACGCCTCTATGTCGAGCGGGAGAACGAGGGCGCACGGCGCGTCTACGAGCGCCTGGGGATGACCGAGACGGCCTACCGCCTCTACGAAGTGGCCATCGGGCGCTCCGGGTAGGCTCCGCCTCCCAACCCCATTCCCACCAAGGAGGACTCCCATGTCGGTCGGCAAGGTCATCGAAATCACGGCGAGCAGCGGCAAGAGCTTCGAGAAGGCCATCGAGAAGGGCATCGAGCGTGCCCACAAGACCGTCAAGAACGTCCGCGGCGCGTGGGTCAAGGAAATGAAGGTCGCGGTCGTCGATGGCGTGATCACCGAGTACCGCGTGAACATGCAGGTCACCTTCCTGCTCGAGGAGTGACCCCACGGGCAGGACCCGGAGCCGGAGACGATCGGAAACCTCGATGGATCCGTCGCGACGGATCGCCGCTTCCGGACACTCTCGTCAAGGTTCCATGAAGACGCCCTGGAACGTGGCTCTGGCAGGCGCGCGACTGCAAGGCATCATGGGCCCTCACGTCCCTCGAGGGAGGGACAGGGACCCCCCTCGCGCCGGCGCCGCCGGACCTGCGAGCACTTCCAAGGAGCATCACCCATGCGCACCCTTCGTGCGTTCCTCGTCCTCGGGCTCGTGGCCGGCATGCTGGCCCTCTCCGGTTGCTGCGGCAGCCTCTGCGACGACCCCTGCGACGCGCCGGCTTGCGAGCCCTGCGCGAAGCCCTGCTGCTGATCGCCTGACCGCGCCTGGCGCGGTCTTGCTTCCCGACGGCGAGGTCCTCGCGGACCCCGCCGTCGTTCGTTTTGCCCCGCGCGCTCAAGGCGCGTGGGCCGCGACCTCCAGGGCTCGCCAGCCGACCGCCTCGATGGCCGGGTCGTCCGTGTCGCGGCCGTAGGGCACCAGCACGACGCCGTAGAAGAGCGCCTTCCACCGTGCGCGCGCCCACGCGATCTCGTCGACGCCCCCGTACGCGGCCCGAAACGCGGCGTGCGACGACGTGGGCAAGAGCGTAAACGCGATCGAGAGATCCAGGGAGGGGTCGCCCTGGTGCGCATCGCCCCAGTCGATGACGCCCGCGAGCGCACCCCCGTCGTCGACGACGACGTGGCGCGGATACAGGTCACCGTGCACGAGGCACGAGGGCGGCGCCGGCAGGGCCTCGGGGTCCAGGGCTTCGAAGCGTCGGAAGGCCGCGTGGACACGCTCGTCGTCGCAGGCGGCGGCCAGCTCGGCGAAGCGTCGCTTCGTCACCGGGGTGCGACGCACGAGGTCGGCGCGATGGATCGTGTCGCCGGGCGTCTTCGTGGGCAGCGGCGTGTCGTGCAGCGCGCGCAGGAAGCGCCCGAGGGGCGCCGCCCACGTCGCACGCACCTCGTCCTCCACCGCCACGCGACAGGCCGTGGTCCCCGGCAGCCACGACAGTCCGACGAAGGGCGCGGTCACGCCGTACCCGGGCTGGCCGCGGAACAGCAGGCGCGGCACGGCGAGGGGGAGGCGGTCGTCGAGCGCGGGCAGGATCGCCGCCTCGGCCTCGAGCGTGGGGACGGCCATGTGGCGGCGTGGAAAGCGGAAGACGTAGTCGTCGTTCACGCGCCAGATGTGGTGGTCCCAGCCGGGCACCAGGGCCGTCAGGCTGGCCGGGGCCAGCTCCGGGAAGGCGGCCTCGAGGGCGGCCCGGGCCGTGGCCTCGTCGAGGGGGATCTCCTCGGCCCAGGGTCGACGCGGATCCGGCATCGGTGCGTTCGCGCCTCCAGCGGTCCGGTTCTTGCGTACGTGGTCGGGGCCCGAGGGCGGGGCGCGCCGACCGCCGCCCTGCCCCGGTCCGCTTCTACCCTGGACGTCGCCTTTGGAGGACGCCCCCCCGTGATCCGCACCGCCTTCCTCCTGACCTTGCTGACGATGCTGCTCGTGTTCGTCGGTCGCCTCGTCGGCGGCCAGAACGGCATGATCATCGCTCTGGCCATCGGCCTCGTGCTGAACTTCGTCAACTTCTGGTTCAGCAGCAGCATCGTGCTGAAAGTCCACGGCGCGAAGATCCTCGAGCCCGGCGAGCTGCAGTGGCTTCAGGACGACGTACGGGAGATGGCCGCCAAGGCCGGCATGCCGATGCCGAAGGTCGCCTACATCGCCAAGTCGGCGCCCAATGCGTTCGCCACGGGCCGCAACCCGGAGCACGCGGTCGTTGCCGTCACCCAGGGGCTGCTCGACATCTGCGACCGACGCGAGGTGCGTGCCGTCATGGCGCATGAGCTGGGCCACGTGCGCCACCGTGACATGCTCACGATGACGCTGGTTTCCGGCGCCGTGTCCGCCATCGGCATGCTGGCCATGATCGCCCGCTTCGGCGCCTTCTTCGGTGGCCGCGACGACGAGGACAGCAGCCCCGTCGGCATGCTCGTGGTGGCCCTCCTGGCCCCGCTCATGGCCGCCCTGGTCCAGATGGCCATCAGCCGGGCGCGCGAGTACGAAGCCGACCGCGGCGGCGCCGAGCTGTCCGGTGACCCCGAAGCCCTGGCCAGCGCGCTCGAGCGCCTGCACGCGGGCATCCCGCAGCGGCCGCCGCTGTCCTCCACGGGCGCCACGGCGCACATGATGATCGCCAACCCGTTCTTCGGGATGAGCCTCGGGCAGCTGTTCTCGACGCACCCGGACCCCCGCGAGCGCATTCGCCGCCTACGGGCCATGGCGTAGCTGCCCCGCACCCGCGGCCCTGGCCTGACGTTCATGATGGGAGAGGCGTCCGCCTTCGAGCGGGCGCCGGGTCCCATGAAGCTCGCGCGGTCGTTCCCCTCCGCTTGCCTCGCCCTCGCTCTCCTGCTGGGCGGCGCCGCGCCGCAGGCTGCGGCCCAGGACCCCACGCCGAAGGACGCTGCCGAGCGAGGTGTGCGCGAGGCCGAGCGGCTCCTGAAGCGCCCGGGGCCATGGGCGCCGGAGCTGGTGCAGGCACTCGACGAGGTGCTCGATGCCCATGACGCCGCGCTGGACGCAGGCGGGCCTGGTCTCTCGGGGCTCCAGCGCGCCGTCCACGCGTTCGTCCTGGATGCGCTCGTGACCGAGCGCACGACCTCCGGCTCCAAGGCCAACCTCCGCTTGCCCGTGCAGCTCGCCGCCGCGCGCGCGTTGGGGCGACTGGACGTGTCGCGCATCCATGCCTTCCTGCCGACCGTCGAGCGTCTGCTCTTCGACGAGGGAGGCGCAGAGGTGCCGCCAGCCGTGTACGAGGCCGTGTTCCACGCGGTGGCGCGCGACATGGGCGACGAGGGGGCCCGCTGGCTGATCGAACGCGCGGTGCACCCCGACGCCACCGAGAAGCGCACGGCGCGCGCCCACGCGGCGCTCCGCGAGCTGGGCGACACCGCGGAGCGCCTCCCGGGCCCTCTGCGCCAAGCCGCCATCGACCGCTTCATCGACGTGTTCCAGTCGTACGAGTACCACTGGGTCGACAAGATGGAGGCCGTCGCGGGCTTCCGCGGCGGCTCGATCCGTTTCCGGCAGGCAGCCTCCAACAACCGTCCCTACTGGCTGCAGCTGCGCCCCGTGCTCTTCGAGACCATGCGCCGCCTCGGAACGGACGCGCGCTCCGGGGAGGTGCCCCGAACGCCCGAAGGCGAGGAGCTCGCGACCATCGCGGACTGGGGCAACTGGAACCTGCGCCGGCGCATCACGACCGGCGCGCCCTGGCTGCCCGCGGAAGGCGACGACGGGACACGCCGCCTGGCCGACGTGGCCGACCGCCCCGTGCGCCCGTTCGCCGACATCTGGGTGCGCCAGTACGGCGAACCCTGGACGGGGGAGTACGCGCGAACGCGTGCCGATCTCGAGCTGCCCCTGGACGTGCAGGGCTTGGCGCTCCCGGCGCGCGCTCGACTTGCGGCGACGTGGCTGCCTGCGTGGCGCGAAGCATGGGCGGAGGACCCGGCCCCCGAAGTGCGCGCGGCCGCGCTTGCTGCCTACGGCCGCGAAGGGAACCCTGCGGCGCGCACCCGCCTGCTTGCGGCCCTCCTCGGCGATCCCTCGCCGCGCGTGCGCGAGGCCGCTGCGTTGGCCTTGGTCGGCCTGCCACCCGAGCCGGGCATCGTGATCGCGCTGCGGCGCGTGCTCGGTGACGCCGGACGCCCGCTGCGCGAGCGCTCCTACGCGCTGCTGGCGCTGGGCGCGCAGGGCGACACCGAGACCCTGACCGCGTTGTTGCGTGCGCCGCTGCCGCGCTCGCGCGCCGAGGCCCGCGTGTCGGAGGACCTGCGCGTGATGGCGCTTCGCGCGCTTGCGGCGTTGCCCGGCGACGATGCCACCGCGGACCTGGAAGACGTCGTCCGCGAGGTCCTCGTCGATCGCGACGCGCCGCTCGCCCTGCGCGTCGCGGCCGGCTGCACGCTCGCCGAGCTGGGCTCGGCCCGCTCGCGCGGTGTCGTGGCCGCCTTGCTCGAGGAGGCGGCGGAGGAACGGCTCGATCCGTCGCTGTCGATCGCCGTGCTCGCCGCAGCGCCACGTACCCTCGCGGACGATCCCGAGGCCGCCGCGCGGATCGAGCGTGTGGCCGCCCGACGCCGCACGCCCTTCGCGGGAGTGCGCATCGCGGCCGCGGCCGCGTTGGCCGAGCTGGGTGGACCCGCCGCGGAAGCGGCGCTCGTCCGCCTCTGGCACGACCTGTCGGAGGACACCTCGCAGGTGGTGGCGTGGGGCCCCGCACTCATGGCCCTAGCCCGCTCCACCGGGGACGCCGCACGCACCACGTTCCAGGTGGCGCGTTCCGACATCGACCACGAGCTGGACCGGGGCGCGTTGCTCATGGCCGCCGCCCGTCGCGGCCTCGTGGCCAACCTGGAGATCGAGGAAGTGCGCGCGATCCGCGATGCGCGCTTCGAGCTGATCGGCCCCGGGCTGCTGATGCTGGCCTGGCTCCGCGACAGCCGCGGGCCCATGATCCAGCGCGCCGCGCTGGACCGCGAGGCCGCGGGCGACGTGATCGTGCACGCGGCCTGGGCCGACGTGGTGCGCGATCCGGCCACCGCCACGGCGGGCCTGCTCGACGCGTGGCAGCGCGCCCGCGGCCCCGACGAGCGGGACGCGATCTCGCAGGCGTGGCGTCACGCACCGTCCGAAGAGGGAATCACCTTCCTGGCCGGCATCGCCCGCTCCTCGCGCGCTCGCGCCGACGTCCGCGCCCAGGCGGTGCTGACGTTGGCCCGCATGGCCTGGCCGGACGTCCGCGACCCGTGGTCGAAGTGGGCCGAGCACGTCGTGCCCTACGTCCATGTACCCGCGTGGACGGCCGTGGCGCGGTGGCGCGAGGCGGCCTTCCTCGAGTAGTCCGCTGCACGGGAGCGGCCCACGGCCCGTGCCGGGTACGCTCGCGCCATGCTGCTCCGAACGCTTCTCCTGACCGTCCTCCTCGTGCCTCTTGCCATGCCCGCGCCGGTAGGCGCGGAGGACGAGGCGCCGGCCACGTACACCCCGGACGAGCTGGCCGCCCTGGACCGTGCCCTCGATGCGGCCAACCTGACGCGCGAGGACCTGCGCTTCGAGAAGGACCTGGCGCAAGGGCATGCGTGCCTCGAGCGCGTGCGGGCACTGTTGCGCGACCCGCTGGAGATCGCGCCGACGATCGATGCGCTCGCGGCCCGGTTGCGCCCCGACAGCGACGACGTGCTGTCGCCAGGGGTCGTGTTGCAGCAAGCACGTGACCTGCTCGATCTTCCGGCAGTCGAGCGCGATCGCGCCGCGCCGCCGCCAGCCCCTACGTCTCCGGAGGCCGCGCTGGCGCGGCTGGCCGAGCTGGTAGGGGAAGACCTGGAGCCCCTCTTCGCCCCCGTCGGCGACGACGACGTCGCGCGCCAAGCAGTGCGTCGGTACCTGCCGGAGCAGATGGCGTGGCACGAGGTGTTCGGCTCGCCGCTCGACGCGGAGGCCGAAGCGGCGGTGAAAGCGTGGCGCGAGGGCCAACCCGAGAGCTGGCTGCACGACCGGCTGGTCCGGTTGGACGTGGGCGGCGTGCTGCTGGCGGCCGACGCGATCCTGCTCGACACGCTCGACGAGGTGCTGTCGTGGCCCGCGGCTGCCTACCCGCTGGACGCCGCGCTCGTCCTCGAGACGCCGCACGGCCGCATCGGCCTGGGCACGGCGGACGACGACGTGTGGACCGGCGACTTCGCCGCGATCGTCGATCCCGGCGGGAACGACCGCTACGTCGGGGGGCGCATGGGCGCCGCCAACGGCCTGCCGGGGCAGCGCATCGGCCTCTTGATCGACCGGGGCGGGGACGACGTCTACGACACCCCGGACGTGGACCTCACGCTGGGCAGTGCCGTCCTGGGCATCGCCCTGCTGGCCGACCTGGGGCTCGGCAACGACCGCTACAGCGCGGGGCACGGGAGCCTGGGCGCGGCGATGGGCGGCGTGGGCATCCTCGTGGACGACGGCGGGAGCGACACGTACGAGGGCAAGGCGTACACGCAGGGGGCCGCGGGCTTCGGCGTGGGCGCCCTGCTCGACATGGGCGCCAGTCGCAAGCCCGTGCTGTCGCGCGACGAGGGCACGCCGGATCCCGTCAACATCGGCGCGTTCGACAACGACCGCTTCACGGCGTGGTCCTCGGCCCAGGCTTTCGCCCGCTGCCGCGGCATCGCCTTGCTCGTCAACGCGCGGGGCAACGACCGCTACGAGGCGGGGGGCGTGTACCTGCACGCACCGCTGTTCGCCGACCGCTACCAGTCGTTCTCGCAGGGCTTCGCCATCGGCGAGCGGGGCGTGGACTACGCCGGGGGCGTCGCGCTGCTGGCCGACTTCGACGGCAACGACCGCTACCTCGGCGACATCTACAACCAAGGCGTGGGCTATTGGTACGCGGCGGGGCTGCTCTACGACGGCGGTGGCAACGACCTCTACGAGATGACGCAGTACGGCCAGGGCAGCGGCATCCACTTGGCCGTCGGCGGCCTCGTGGACGAGAGCGGCAACGACACCTACGTCATGCACAGCGGCCTGGGCCAGGGCGGCAGCCACGACTACGCGGCCAGCGTCCTGCACGATCGCGGCGGCAACGACCGCTACCTCGGTAGCACCTCGTGCAACGGCTGCGGCCTGACCAACAGCGTAGGGCTGCACCTGGACCGCAGCGGCGACGACATCTACGGGGCGCGGCGCGAGGGCGGGATCAACACGGGACGCCCCGCGCGGGGCTTCGGCAGCATCGGCGTGCTCGTGGACCTCCTCGGCAAGGACGACTACCTGGGCGTCATGGCCGACGACACGGGGTGGATGCACACGGACGTCGGCGTGGGCCTGGACCTGACGCCGCCCGCACCCGACGAGGAGACGCCCACGGCCCCCACCACGCCCGAGGAGGGCGAGCAAGCCCCGCTCCCCCCCATCTGCACCTACGAGGGCGAGCTCACGGACGCCGTCTTCGACGCGCTCTGGAAGGTCGCCATCCGCTGGGAGGTCGGCGACAACCGCCACATCGTGCCCGTGGCCCGCACGCGCATCGCGGCCTTCGGCCCGGACGTGCTGCCGCACATCGACCGCGTGTTCGGCCAGAGTGCCAGCGGTCTCGAGATCCGCGGCTTCGTCGGCGTGTTGCGGCTCTTGGTGGACGCCGGGCACGAGGACGCCGTGGCCGACGTGCTGCGCAAGAACCTCGCGCACGACGACGCCACGCGCTCCACCGGCGCGCTGGCCACGTTGGCCGACTTGAAGCTGGCCTCGCTCGCACCGGACGTGGCCCAGCTGCTCGAGAGCTCGGACCGCCGTCGTGCGCGGCGCGCTGCGGGCGTCCTGAAGGCACTGTCGAGCGACGCGGGGCGCGAGGTCCTGCTCACGTGGCTCGAGCCCGAGGGCGACGAGCGCGACGTGGCCGCCGCGCTGGACGCCCTGCTGGGCACGGGGGCCGACGTCTACGACGCGGTGCGACCCTTGCTCGTCCACCCCCACCTCTCGGTTCGCGGGCGCTTGGTGGGGCTGCTCGCAGCGCGGCCCGACGACTACCTGGCGCACGTGCAGGAGGACTGGCGTGATGCATCGCTGGCGCGACGCGTCCGGCGCACGCTGTACCAGGTGCTCGTGCAGACGGAGCAAGCGGTCCCTTCCGAGCGCGACCTACGGCGTCTGGACGACGACCTCAGGAGCGACGATCCCGGGCTGCGCGCCGACGCCGCGCGCTTGCTGCGCGCATGGGGCGAGCGGGAAGCGATGAACCCCACGGAAGCGGTGCAGGACAAGCTCGAAGACATGGAACGGCTTCTGCAGAGCGAGGCGGACCCGTTCGTACGGGCCGCGCTGCGCAGCGACCGTGGCGGGCAGGGGGCAGGCCAGCAAGGTAGAAAGTAGGGCTCCGCCTGTTCTTCCCCCCTGGAGGTCCTCCCATGCGTCTCGTCGCCGTTTGCGTTCTCGCCCTCGCCGGCTCCGTCTTCGCCCTCTCGCTGCCCAGCACCCCCGCCGGGGCCCACTGCGAAGTGCCGTGCGGCATCTTCGACGACGCCGGGCGCTTCACGCAGATGCTGGAGGATCACTCGACGATCGCCAAGGCGATGGTGCAGATCCGCGACCTCGCCGAGAAGAAGGACGCCCTGTCCCTGAACCAGGGCGTGCGCTGGGTCATGACCAAGGAAGACCACGCCACCAAGGTCATGGACACCATCGCGCAGTACTTCATGGCCCAGCGCATCAAGCCCGGCGCGGACGAAGCTGCGCAGGGCGTCTACATCGACCAGCTCACCAAGGCCCACGCCGTGATGACCTCGGCGATGCGCTGCAAGCAGAGCGTGGCCGACGCGGACGCCAAGGGGCTGCACGACGCGATCCACGCGTTCCAGACCGCCTACACCAAGAAGTAGGTCCGGGAACACGTCTCCGCCGCGAGCGAACTCGCCCGCGGCGAGCGGTCCCGCGCCACGCCGGCGTCTCCCGTTCGAGGCCGCGCGGCCCTCATTCCAGGGCCCGCGCGGCCTCGTCGTGTTCGGGCACGGGGCTTGCTCCCCTGCCGCACGCGTCGCACCGAGCGGCGCGAGACTCCGTCGCCGAACGGGCCGGACCTCCGGAAGTCGGTTGGCATGAGCCCCAAGCTGCCAGCCGGCGCGGATTGCACGGGCGGCGGCGGAGTCCCGCGCCGGCAGTGCGGCCACGCGTTGCGCGCTAGCCTTCGCCGAAGCGGACTTCGAGCTGCTTGGCGGCGAGGTGGAGGTCGTCGGCGGCCCAGCCGTCGTCGGGGTGCGGGCCGCGGACGAGGAGCGCGGGCAGGCCGATGGCCTCGGCGCCGCGGATGTCGGCGTCGAGGTTGTCGCCGACCATCACGATGGTGTCGGCGCCGTTGCACGCCGCGATCGCGGCCAGGAAGGCCTGCGGGTGCGGCTTCTCCACGCCCAGGTGCGCTGACGACAGCACGGCATCCACGAGGTCCCGCAGCCCCAGGGCTTGCACGATGTCGTGAAGCTCGGGCACGTGGTTGGAGAGGATCACGTGCCGCCAGCCGGATGCGCGCAGACGCGTCAGGGCGGCCAGCGTGTCCGGGAAGAGGTGGAACTCCTCGGCGCGCGTGTACCGGGGTCGCACGGCCGCAGCCAAGCGACGTGCCGTTGGCGCGTCGACACCGACGCGCTCGTACGCACGGGCGAGGCCGCCGTTGACGTGGTCCCACCACGCGTCTGCTTCGCACAAGTGCGGATGGGGCTCCTCCGGCGTGTGCCACGGGAAGCCATGGCGAAGGGCCGCGCGCAGATCGTCGCGCGACACCCGGAGGTCGGGCAGCTCCTCTTCGAGCAGGTCGAGCATGACGCCCGACCAACGTCCCGGCCGGAAGGCGAGCGTCTCGTCGAAGTCCCACAGGGCCACGCGCACCATGCCCACGAGAGTACCTGGGTCCGGACCGGAGGACGGACGGACACCCCCGCTCGCACTTCCCACGGGCCCGGGTCAGGATCGGCGGCTCGGTGCTGGACCCGTCCCGGCCCCAGGTGGAGTCATGAGCGGTCCGACCCTGCCCCCCGCTGCCACCCGCGAGGCCTTCCTGGCAGCGCGTGAGCAGTCCACGCGTCTGCGCGAGGCCGTGGCGGCGCTGGCCCGCGAGCAGGGCTGGTCCAGCGCCGTGCCCGAGCGGTTCGACGAGGGCTCGCTCCCCGTGTTCGCCCTCGGCAACGACCTGGTCGTCAAGCTGTTTCCGCCCGCGTTCCCCGAGGACGCGGTCGTCGAGCGCGCCGCGCTGGAGGCCCTTGCGGGTCGCTTGCCGGTGGCGACGCCCATCGTCCAAGCCCACGGCGTGCGCGACGACTGGACGTGGCTGGCCATGGACCGCCTGCCGGGCTGGCCGCTGGACCAGGTCTGGCCCTCGATCCCCAGGGAGCAGCAGCTGGCCCTGATGCGCTCGCTCGGGCACTGCTTGAAGGTGCTGCATCGCGTGCCGCTCGGGACCACGGCGATCCTGCATCCCCACTGGCCCACATGGATGGCCGAGCAACGCGCACGCGTTCGCGAGCGTCAAGCCGCCAAGGGCCTGCCCGAGCGTTGGCTCGAGGGCCTCGAGCCGTTCCTCGACAGCGTGGAGCTTCCGACCGACGTCGCGCCCGTGTTCCTGCACACGGAGATCATGGCCGCGCACGTGCTGGCGTTGCCCACGGGCGGAACGTGGCGCTTGTCGGGCCTGCTCGACTTCGAGCCCGCGATGGCGGGCGCCCCCGAGTACGAGCTCGCATCGGTCGGGCTCTTCGTGACCGAGGGGGATCCGTTCCTGTTCGATGCGGTGCTCGAGGGCTACGGCCTTCCACCCGAGGCGCGCGACGAGTCGCTGCAGCGTCGCTGCCTCGCCTACGCGCTGCTGCACACCTACGCGAACCTGCCGTGGTTCCTCGATCGCTTGGGCGAGCCGCCCGAAGGCCCTTCCTACGAGGCCCTCGCGCGCCGCTGGTGGGCGTTGCCTACGCGGGCGTGATCGCTCCTCCGTACTTCAGGCCACGAGCCCGTGCAGGAGCACGTCGATGACTTCGCGCGTGTAGCCCGGGTCGTCGGCCACGGCCAGGGGAACGGGGTGGAGCTGCGCGGCGCCCAGGCCCACTTGCAGCAGGAAGTAGCCCGCGGTGCTGCGGCGCACACCGCGCCGCAGGCCCTTCGCGGGTAGCGCCGCCACGAGCGCATCGCCCAGCAGCCCCAACGCCCCGCTGGCCGCCTCGCGCACGCGCGCGTCCTCGACCGCGCCCGCCGCCGCCGCCAGCACGAGGAGCTCGTCGCGGTGCGAGCCCAGCCAGGCGTGCAGGCCGCTGGCCAGGGCTTCGAGCCGCTCGGCGACCTCGCGGTGGCCTTTCACGGCCGCGGCCGGCAGCGGTGCCAGGCGCCCGGCCGCGTGGGCCACTGCGGCGCAGAACAGCCCCAGCTTGTCGCCGAAGTGTCGGTACAGGAGCGGCTCGCTGACCTCGGCGGCGGCGGCCAGATCCCGGGTTCCCGCCCCCTCCAGGCCACGGCGGGCAAAGATGGGGAGCACGGCGTCCAGGATCTGGAGCCGCCGCTCGGCGGCCGGAAGACGCGGGGAAGAATCTCGCTTGACCATTTGGTTAGCCTACGCTAACTTCCTCTTGTTAGCGAACGCTAGCAAGTAGGAGGCGCCATGGACCCCCATCTCGAGCAGCGTCTGGCACGGATCGAGGAGCGGCTGGACGCCCTGGAGGAGACGCAAGCCGCCGGCCGGCCTCTCCACCTCCTGTCGCCCGCCAGGCCCCACCTGCCCGCCGCGGGGCTCGCGACGAGGGCGACGGCCAAAGCGCCGCCGGCTCCGCCGCCGCCTCCGCCTGTGACGTCTGCGCAGGCCACACCCCCCACCGTCGCGACCGTGCCAGCCAAGACGCGACGCCCTGCCCCAGCCCGCTCCGCGCTGGACCTCGAGCGATTCCTCGGCGTCGCCGTGCTCGGCCGCATCGGCGTCGGCGCCGTCCTGTTGGCCGCCGCCTACTTCGCGCGCATGTGGTACGACGCCTCCGCGCCGCTGGGCCGCGTGTTGCTGCTCCACGCGGCGGGCGCGTTGTTCTTCGCTGCGGGCTGGTGGGCGCGCGGCCGGGCCATTGCGCGCTACGTCGGCCTCCTCTGGGGTGCCGGCACGGCCCTCTTGTGGCTGGCCGCCGCGGCGGCCTACCTGCGCTTCGGGCTCGTGGGTCCCGAGGTCGCCTTGGGCATGGCCTTGGCCACGAGCGTGCTCGCCACCTGGCATGCGCACGTGCTCGACAGCGAATGGCTGGCGAGCGCCGCGCTCGGCGGGGCCTTCGGCGCCGTCTTCCTCCTGCCGCTCACCGCCGACCCGCGCACCTTCCTCACGGCCTATGCGCTCGTGCTGCTCGCCTGGAGCCAGATGCTCGACCTCCGACGCGGCTGGGCGATCGCGCGAGCGGTGGGCAGCGCCGGCGTGCTGCTGCTCACCGCCACGTGGGTCCTCCCGGGCGTGCGCTGGGACGCGAACCTGTGGTGGCACCTGCAAGCCATCGCCCTGGCGCTGGCCGCGCCCGAGCTTGTCCGCTTCCTGCTCGGCGGACGCCTCTCGCGCGCCCGCGGCGCCGCGGGGGCGACGCTCCTGGTCGTTCCGCAGGGCCTGTTGGCCCTGACGGATCTCGTGTGCGGCCACCTGCCGGGAGCCGGGACGCACGGCTTCGTCCTGGGGGTCGGGGCCGTGGCCCTGACCGGCGCCGTCCTGCGCATGCGCGAGGCCCGCGGGGGCACGCTCCTCGTGGGCTTCGCGGTGGCCGGCTTGGCGAGCGCGCTGCTCCCCTTCGGCGCCTCGCTCTGGGCCTTCCGCCTGGACGCGACGACGGCCCTGCGCTGCCACGTCGCGCTCGCCGCCCTGGCGGCGAGCGCGATCGTGCTGGTCGCGAGCTCGCGCTGGACACGACGCGGCGAGGACGGCGCCGCCGGCGCCGGGGCGCTCGCGCTGCTCTGGCTGTTCCTCACGCCCCGGGGCGAACAGCTCGCGCCGGCGCTCGCCGATTTCACGCTGGCGCTGCTGCCGGGTGCCCTGCTGCTGGCGCGCGCCCGCCGCACGCTCTGGTGCGGTGCAGGCGTCGCCCTCTTCGGCGCGGCGGCGGCCATCGAGCCGCTGCTCCTGGGGCTCGACACGCCGTGGGCCGCTCCCATGGCCTTCGGTCTGGCAGCCATCATCACCCTGGTGCTCCCGCTGGTGGCCCGACCGGGGCGCAGTGCGCGGCTGCAGACGCTGCCCGCCGCACTGCCCCCCGTCTTCGCCGCGGCGTGGCTGGCCACGCTGGCCGCCGTCCCGCGGGCGGCTGACGCCCTGCCCCTCTTCGAGCCCGTCACGATCTCCGCGCTCGTGATCGCGCTCACGGGCGCGGTCGTGCGCTGGCGCGGCGTCCGCGCCACGCGGGCAGGCACGACCGAGCGGGGTCTGGCCGAGGTGGCCGGTCTCGTGTCGACTCTCGTCGTCGTGATCGCCGGCCACCGCGAGATCGACGCGGCCACCGCGACGTGGGCCGCCGCCCAGGCAGGCCTCGCACGGATGGCGTGGTACGCCGCGGCCACGTTGCTGCTCGCCGCGCGCGGGCGCCGCACGCAGGCCCCGTGGGTGCCCGGCACGGTCATCGCGCTGGGCGCCGTGGCCGTGCTGCACGCGGGAGTCGTCGCCGCCGCGGCGCCCTGGACGCTCTCCACCACGACGATCGCCTTCCTGGCTGCGGTCGCGCTGCCGCTCGCGGCCGAGCGCGTCCTCCCGCGAGCTCGTGCGCTGTCCGCCGGGCGTGCGTGCTTGCTCCTGGTGGCGGCCTGCCTCTGGCTGGCGACGGGGCAACACGGGGTGCACGAGGGCGCCCTGCTCGGCAACGCGCGATTCCTGGCCGGCCTGGGCGTGGTGTTGGCCCTGCTCGTCGGCGCGCGCCTCGATCGCCATCGCGACGGGGCCCAGGGGCTGCGCGCGACCCAGCTCGGGGTCGCGCTTCCGCTGGGCTGGTTCGTCGGGCTGGGCGAGGTCCTGCACCTCGTGCAGCCGCTGGACACGGCGTGGCGAGCCGTGGCGGTGAGCCTGTACACGACGGCCTGGGCCGCACTGCTGCTGCTCGGCGGGTTCCGCCTGCGCGTGCCGATCCTGCGCTACGTCGCGTTGGCCACCTTCGGTGCGGTCATCCTGAAGGTCGGGTTCTACGACCTGCGTGCCACGTCGCTGCCGCTGCGCGTCCTCGTGACGGGCGTCCTGGGCATCGTGCTGCTGGTCGCCGCCTACGGCTACGCACGGCGCAAGGAGGAACCGCGGGCCGGGTAACCTGCGAGCCGTGCCGACCAACGCCCCGCTCGCGATGAAGCTCCCGCTGCTGCGCCTGGGCGCGCTGCCGCTCGAGAGCCCCTTCGTGCAGGCGGCGCTCAGCGGCTACAGCGACCGACCCATGCGCGTGCTCGCGCGCCGTCACGGTGCGGCCTACACCGTGCACGAAGTGCTGATCGACCGGTTCGTGCGCGAAGTCCGGAGTGCCACGGCCCGCGCGCGGCACTTCGCCGTCGGCGACGAGGAACACCCCGTCGGCGCGCAGCTCATGGGCAGCGAGCCGTCCGACTTCCCCGCCGCGGCCGAGCGGTTGGTCGAGGCCGGTTACGACGCCATCGACATCAACTTCGGCTGCCCCGTGCGCTCGGCCATGGGCGGCTGCCGCGGCGGCTACCACCTGGGCCAGCCCGACGTGGCCCTGGACATCGTGCGCACCGTGCGCAGTGCCGTTCCCGCCCACCTGCCCGTGACCGTCAAGATGCGACGCGGCATCGACGACACGCCGGCCAGCCGCAGCGCGTTCTTCCGCATCCTCGACGGCGCCTTCGACGCGGGGGTCGCCGCCATCACCGTGCACGGGCGCACCGTGGAGCAGAAGTACGTCGGTCCCAGCAGCTGGCCGTTCCTGCGCGACGTCAAGGCGCACGCCGGCGACCGCACGATCCTCGGCAGCGGTGACCTCTTCACCGCCGACGACGCGCTGCGCATGCTCGCCGAGACCGGCGTGGACGGCGTCAGCCTCGCCCGCGGCGCGATCGGCAACCCGTGGATCTTCCGCGACTGCCAGGAGCTGGCCGCGGGGCGCGTGCCGACACCGCCGACCGTCGCGGAACAACGCGCCGTGCTGGAAGCGCACCGCGACCTCCTGGCCGCGATCCATGGTCCACGTGGTTGGCTGACGCCGCTGCGCCGCCATGCGGTGAAGTACGCGCGCCATCACCCGGACGGCAACGCCGTACGCGATGCCTTCGGTCGCGCGCATGCACCGGAGGCGTTCGACGCGGTGGTGGCGAGCTACTACGCGTAGGCGTCAGAAGCCTCCGCCCGTGCGGAAGCCACCGCTTCGCGACGAGCCGCCGCTGCGCGAGGAGCCACCGCCGCTCCAGCCGCCGCCGGACGAGCCACGGCTCGAGGAACCGCCCCCCCACGACCACCCACCGCCGCTGGAGCGGCCACCACCGCCACGCGAGGACCCGCCCCAGCTCCAGCTTCCGCCCCAGCTGCCGCTGCGACGCGAGGACGGCGGGGTCTCGAACCACTGGTTGCGGCTCATGGTGGCCCAGATCTCGGCGGCCGTGAGCACGCCCGCGAGCAGGCTCTTGAGCAGCTGGCCCCAGTCGAGGCCCCCCTTCAGGACCGAGCTCGACGCGTCGTAGTCGTTGCGCCGGAAGCGCCGCCGGAGGTCCTCGACACGCCCAAGGGCCTCGAGCGCCTTCCGGTGCGCCTCGTGTTGTTCGGCGAGCATGGCGCCGAGCCTCGAGCGCTCGGCCTGCAGGGCCGCGAGCGCCGTGACGGCGAGGTCGTCCACGCTGGTGGGCGTCGCGGTCGCGTCGCGCTGCAACGTGGCCAGCGGCTCGCTCTCCACGTGGGCCACCAGCAGGCCGTAGGCCTTGCGGCTGAGCTCGTCTTCGTCCGCGTCGAAGGCGGCCAAGCGCTCGCGCCCCTTGGCAATCCGCGCTTCCGCCTCCTCCACGGCCTCCTCGGCCTTGGTCAACACCGCGGCGCGCCCATCGACGTCGGCCAGCAGCTCGAGGATGCCCGCCTTCTCCTCGGCTTCCGCGACGGAGGCGGCGACCGCGTCGGTCTCCGCCGTCGCCTTCTCGGCAGCACGCCGGGCGTGCTCGGCCAAGCGCACGGGAATCTCGAGCAGGCGGGCGTAGTTGCGGCGCGCGCCGTCGTAGCGGCAGAGCTTGGCGACCCAGCCGTCGAGCGTCCGGATCAGCGCGTTCGCCCGGTAGCGCTCCGTGCCGTAGCCGCGCTTCCAGAGGTAGGCGAAGAGCTTGTCCTTCTCGTAGGGCTCGCCTTTGGCGACGCGGTCGGCGGCGCTGGCCTCGGCCTTCTCGTGCGCCGCCTGGGCCTGGGCCGTCGCCCGCTCCGCGCGCTGGACGAGCATCTCGTGGCGGGGCGAGGCGGCCAACGCTTCCGCAACGGCTTCGCGACGCGCCTCCAGCGCCGCCACGGCCGCGTCCAGCTCCGCCCGCCGCTCCACGCGCACGCCTTCGCGGCGCTCGCGGTCGGCCGCCGCGTCGGCGATGGCCTCTTCCGTCTCGAGGCGCGCCGCATCGCGCTCGGCGAGCAGAGCGAGGACCCGCTGGTCGACGGCATCGAGGTCTGCGGTGACCTGCTTGGCCTCGAGCGCGTCGAAGCGCGCCCGCGCCACGTCCGCCAGCTGGCGGGTCTCCTCCTCGCGCAGGCCCTCGAGGCGGTCGGCCGTGGCCCGCAGCTCGCGACCGGCGCGCTCGGCGCGCTCGGCACCCGCCGCCACGGTGGCCTCGATGTCGCGCAGGACGGCGGCGCCGCGGCTCACCACGACACGATCCAGCCGCCTGCGGTCGCGAAGCGGTATGTGGGCTCGAAGGCTCCGGCCCGCTTCGCCCCGAACACCGCATCGTCGACGATGCCGTTGTCCTGCTTGTCGCGCTTGACCTGCTCGTAGACGGCCTCGGGCACGCGCACGCCGAAGCGCGTCGCCGTGTGCACGCGCTGGTCTTCGTCACTGACGATGGTCAGCGGGACCAGCCGCCCGTCCTCGCCGACGGCCTCGACGATGATGTAGTAGCTGCGGACGTCGTGGCGCTCGACCGGCGTGCGCCACACCCCGCTGCGTTCGTCGGGCCGGGAGACGATGCGCAGCGTGTAGGACTGCTCCAGGCGCGTGAGCAAGCGCTCCAGCTGTTCGAGGGCGTCTCGCAGGGTCGCGTCGTCGCCCGATGCGAGCGCCCCCTGCACGGCCTTCGTGCGATCCGCCACGCGTGGCGCGGCGCGCTCGTCGAGCGTCATGCGCGCCACGCGCGCGGCCGCCACGTCCAAGGCGTGACGCGCCTGCGCGCGCAAGGCCTCCGCGCCCAGGACGGAGCCCACCGCCGTACGCAACGCCTGCACCCGGCTCTTGCTGTCGGCGGCGTCCCCGCGGTCGATGGCCGCCAGCGCATCGTCGCGCAACCGGTTCAGACGGGCCTGCGTGCCTTCGTCCAGCGACAGCCCGCCCAGGCGATCCAGCTCGATGCCGACGGCGCGGGCCGCGAGCGCAAGCTCGCGGACGACATCGAGGCGGCCGGCGATCTCGCCCAGCGCCGACTGCACGACGCCGTAGTCGCGCCGGGCCGCGCCCAGCTCGTCCTCCATCTTCCCGGGCGCCGCGTCGAACGCGTCCTGGTCCACCGTGCCGTCAAGGCGCTCGATCACCCGCTGCAAGCGCGAGCGGGTCGCCACGAGCTCCTCGGCCGTCTCCTGCCCCAGGCGGTGCCAGGGGCCCGGCTTGTCGTCCGGTCCGGGCAGCTGCCGCTCGAGGTCCTCCAGACGGCGCCCGGCCCGCTCGACCTCATGCTCGAGCGCCGTGCGCGCCGCTCCGTACGCCTCGCGACGCGCCTTGGCCTTGCGCGAGCGGTCCCAGGCCACGAGCCCGAACGCCACGAGAGCGAGCGCCAGCACGACGCCTGACCGCACGAACCACTTGCCGCGATCGACGTAGATCTCCGCCAGGCGAACGCGAAGCGTGCGCTCGGGCGGACGGTACACGAACCGGTCCCGCACGAGGGCCTCGACGCCCTCCTCGATGACCTCCTGGGGCACCTCGATGCCCTGGTCGGCATAGATGCCGCGGACCCGCTGGACGAGCGCGGCGCGCCGACCCTCCTCGCCGAGCTCCGCCTCCACGATCGCCCGTTGGTGGCGGAGCGTGTCCACCACGTCCATGGCCAGCATGACCTCGTCCAGCGGCGCGGCGGCCGTCGGCGCAGGCAGCGAGTCGGTCGTGGGCGCGTCCGAAGACATCGCGGTGTGGGATCAGGCCGGGGACGGAGCCGGCAGCGCGGCGGCCTGCTCTTCGAGACGGATCATGCGCAGCTTCCCGTCCTCGACCGCCGCCCGCACCTCTTCCTCGTTCTTGCGACTGAGCTCGCGCATCTCCGTGATGATCTCGCGCGAGCGCTGCTGCCAGGCGACCACGGCGTCCACGAGCTTCTTCACGGACTCGACGCGGATCGTGGGGCCGTAGCCGGCCTTGATCGCGGCCTCCTGGATCTTGGTGCCCTCGTCGCCCAAGGTCTCCAGGCTCTTCTCGATGCCCTTCTTCATGGCCTCGAGCGTCTGCGTCGCCTCGTGCAGCCCGCTCATGCCCGTGAAGGAGGCGGAGAGCGCCGTGAACACGGTCTCGTTGGTACCGAAGAACGTGACGGCCTGGGAGTAGACGCGCTCCTTGGCGTTGGTGATCTGGTGCAGGCGCGCCATGATCACTTCCGTGGTGTTGTAGGCGATGGAGAGGTTCTCGGCGAGGTCCTTGCAGATCTGGTAGCGCTTGTCTTCGTCTTGCAGCTCGCGCATGGCGAGGTCGCGCGTCATCTCGAGGCGGGCGGCCTTCTCGCGGTCGTCGCCCTTCTGCTTGCCCACGGCCTCCGCGGCCTTGGCCAGCGCCTTCTTGTCCTTCTCCAGCTCGGCGTCGGCCTTCTTGAGCAGCCGGAAGCCGAGGATCTCCGCTTCCTTCAGCGCGCCTCGGAAGTCGGCATACGCCTCGAGGACGCGGCGCTCGCGCTCGATCTGGTCGCGCGTGTCGCCTGCCACGTCGAGGTAGGTCGTGCGGATCTTGTCGAAGCGGGCGGGAATGTCGCCGCGCGTCACCTTCATCCAGACGTTGGAGACCCGCTCCATCGTGCTGAGCTTGCCGTCGTCGACCTGCTCCACCATGCGCTTGGCATCTTCGCGGATGCTGTCGAAGGCATTGGTGATGGACGCGTAGCGCTCGCCGACCGAGACGGCGCTGATCTCCTCGCGGACCACCTTGTTGAACAACGTGGCCTGGGAGAGCGTGCGCGCAATGAGGGCCGCGGTGTCGGGATCGAGCGGCGCCACGCGCTCGATGAGCGCCACGACGGGCGCGGGCTCGTTGCCTTCGGGCAGGATGCCCATGGTGCGCAGCGCCCCGAGGGCCTTGTCGAGCAGCTTGAGGGGCTTGGGCCTGGGAGCGGACTTGGGCGCGGGCTTGGCCTTGCCGGACATGGGAGGGTCTCCGGGGTGTCGAGGGGCCGCATGATGGCGCGACCTGCCACCCGACGGCAACGCCAAGCCCGGAGAAGTGCCCACTTAGAACAGGACGTACGCCAGGTAGGCCGCCACTTCGCGCATCACGGCGAACGGCTTGGTCGGCCAACGCTGGGTCTCGCGGCAGGGCAGCGTGTAGGACACGACACCCTCCCGCTCGAGCGCCCAGCGCACGCGGGCGACGTGGTAGTCGTGACTCACCACGAGCACGCTTCGCCACCCCCGCTCGCGGGCCAGCTCGGCCACGGCCCGTGCGGTGGCGTGCGTGTCGACGCCGCTCTCGTCGAGCACCAAGCGCTCGGCGGGCACGCCCCGCTCGCGGCAGAGGCGCGCCATCACGCTCGGCTCGGAGCGCGGCGCACCCTCGCCGAGTCCCCCCGAGAGCACGAGGGGCCGCCCGGGGTCGCCGGCCGCGTAGGCGCGGCACGCCTCGACCGTGCGGTCCCGCAGCGCCGTCGAGGCACGCCCGTCGTGGGTGACGCGGGCGCCCAGCACGACGATGGCGTCGCCACGTGTCGGGTCGAAGCGCGTCCCCCCGATCCAGAGCAGGTGCGCCAGCACCGACACGAGCCCCATCCCCACGACCGCCACGCCGAGCACCGCGTTCGCGGCCAGTCCACGGGAGCGCGGCAGCGGCGGCAGCGCGGCCCAGGCGCCGAGCAGGATCGCCAGCACCAGGCTCTCGGGCACGGGCGAGCCGGCCACGACACCCGCACCACCCGCCGTGATGCCGAACAGACGCACGGCGTCGGCGAGCGCCAGGCAGGCGAGGCCGGCCGCCAGGCCGCGGCGGTGGCGCCAGCGGGTCACGACGGCGAGCCCGAACGCCGCCGTCACGACGGTCAGCACGATCCGCGGCAGACCGCCACCCTGGATCCAGAGCGCCATGCGATCGTGCCCATCGGCCAGCTGTCGGACGACGCCGACCAGCGCGAAGAGGGCCACGGCAAGTACCCAGGCGTCGAGTGCGCGTCGGGCGAGGTTCGAGATGCGAAACGGCGCCATGGGACGGAGGATCGGACACATGCGAGCACGCATGGAGCGCACATCATGAAATGCTGCGAACAACGACTCGAGATCGCCACGTCGGGGCGCGGCTTGGTCGACATCACGACCGACGTACAGCACGCCGTCGGGCGCGCTGGCATCACCACGGGCTTCGTGGTGGTCTTCTGCCAGCACACCTCCTGCAGCTTGCTGATCCAGGAGAACGCCGATCCCAGCGCACGCCGCGACCTCCTGGCTTGGCTCGAGCGCCTCGCCCCGGACGGCGACCCGCGCTACACGCACGACGCCGAAGGGCCCGACGACATGGCGGCGCACCTGCGCAGCGCCGTCACGAGGACCTCGGAGACGATCCCCATCCACGGGAGTCGGCTGGCCCTCGGCATGTGGCAGGGTCTGTTCCTGGCCGAGCACCGGACCCGACCGCACCGCCGCCGGTTGGCGGTGACGGTCGTGGGAACCTGACGGCGACCTACTTGAGGACGCCGAGGAAGCGCAGCGCGATGATCAGCAGCACCGAGCCGCCCAGGGCCAGCAGCGCGACGCCCACCCAGCCCGAGACCGAGATGCCGAGCACCCCGCCGAGCCACCCGCCGATGTAGGCGCCCGCGACGCCCACGAGCACGTTGGCGACCAAACCCATCTGCCCGCTCGTCTTCATGACGATGCTGGCCAGCCAGCCGATGAGGCCGCCGATGACCAAGAAGACGATCGTGTGTCCGATCGAGTCGAAGGGGTAGGAGGCAGCGATCAGATCGTGCGGCATGGGGAGTCTCCAAGGACGTGGGGTCGCCGGACGCCAGGCCGGTCAGTCCAGGTCTACACCCTGGCGTCCGTCTTGACGCCGTCCGGGCACTCCCCCCCTTGCCAATCCGCATCGCCTGCGCCCTGCTAGGGCGTGTCCAGGGGGAACGCCGTGGCCCGAACGGACGAGAGCCTCGCCAAGCAAGCCGAGCGCTGGTGCCACTACGGGGCCCAGCTCGTGGCCCACGCCGCGGTCCACGCCCTGCCCGGTCGCGGGCTGCGCGAGCGCTGCTCGCTCGACGAACCGGCCTGTGCGCGCAACTTCGCCGTACGCGGCTACCGCCACCACGTCCTCGGTCACGACACTCCGGCTTGTTGCCGGATGCATCTGCTCGGCGTCCTCGACGACGTCGTGGCCTGCCTCGAACCGACGGACTGGACGTGGTTCGTGTTCTGGGGTGGGTTTCTCGGCTCCGCGCGCGATGGCGAGCTCGTGCCCTGGGACCGCGACCTCGACATCGCGGTGGTGGACGTTGCTGCGTCGGACCTGCTCGCGGTCCTCGAGCCCCTGACCGGCCGTGGTCGCCACCTGCGACTGCGCGGCGCGACGACGCCCCACCTCGTGCGCGTGCAAGCCAGCAGCCGCAACGGCATCGGGGTCGATGTCGAACGCTGGCGGCGGGAGGGCGATGTCTTGGTGGCCCTCGACCCCGACATCGCTGCGCGTCCGCGCGTGGACCTCGTCCTCCCCTTGGTCGGGCGGCCCCTGGCCGGTCGCGGCCTGCGCATGCCGCGCTCGCCCGCTCTCCTTGCGGACCTGTACGGACCTGACTGGGCGACGCGTGGAGTGCGCGTCGAGCAGCGCTTCGGCCGACGCGTCGTGGACCTGCTCCCGGCCGGCGGGCCCCAGGCCCTCGCGCTCCCGATCCCCTGAAGCGGACGTCCGTGACAGCGCGACCGGGGCGACGTAGGGTCCTCCGGTGCCCGGACTCGCGCTCACGTTGGTGCTGCTGGCTTCGGGCGCAGCCGCGCTGCTGCACGAGAGCGCCTGGTTCCGCCTGCTGACGCCGCTCTTGGGGGCAGGTGCCCTGCCCGCGGCCACCGTCGCGGCCGGCGCCCTGCTGGGGATGGCGGCCGGTGCCCGCTGGGGCGGACGCCTCGCAGACCGGACGGGGCGACCGCTCGCCGTGCTCGTGGCCGCCGAAGTGCTCGCCGCGGGCCTCGGCGTCCTCGTCCCGCCGGCGCTCGATCGCCTCGGCGCTTCGTCCGAGGGTCCCGCGGCGTGGGCGCTGGCCACGATCCTGCTCGCGGTCGTCGCGCTTCCGTGGGGTGCCAGCGTGCCGGCGGCGCTTCGCGCGCTGCGCCCCGAGCCCGCGGCCGCGGGTCGAGCGTTCAAGCGGCTCTACGCCTGGAACACGCTCGGCGCGGTGGCCGGCATCGTCGTGGGCGCGGCCTTCGCCTTCGAGGCGCTCGGCAACCGGGGCAGCGTGCGCGTGGCGTCGGGCCTGCAGCTGGTGGCCGCCGTGTTGGCCCTCACGCTCGTCAAGCGGTCGCGCAGCACGACGCAGACGGTCTCCCTGCCCGTCACGGAGCACGGGCCGCGGCCCGGGGGCTCGGGCGTGCTCTTGATCGCGTCCACCCTCGCCGGTGCCGTGGGCGTGGTCGTGCAAGTGGCGTGGATGCGCCGCCTCACGCCGCACCTGGGGGCCACGTATCCCGTGTTCGCCGCGGTGCTGGGCGTGCACCTTGTCGGCATCGCGCTCGGCACGTGGCTGTTCGGGCCGCGCACGGCCCGGGCGCCGCGTGCGGCGATCTTCGGCCTCACGTGGCTGGCCGGCGCGATCGTGGCCACCACCCCGTGGCTCTTGCCGCACGTGCTGGATGCCGTGGAGGACGCGTGGTGGGACAGCTCCGGCAGCCCCCTGACGCTGTTCCTGTGGCGCAGCGCGATCGCCACCGTGCTCGTGCTGCCGGCCGTGGCACCGGCGTCAGCCCTCTTGGCGTGGTGGGTCCGCCTGCGCGAGCCACCGACGCGCAACGCGGGCAGTGAGAGCGGCGGCCTCTTGGCCGCCAACGCCGTGGGCGGTGCGGCCGGAGGGTTCCTCGCGGCGCTCGTGTTGATCCCCGCGGTCGGTACGGCGGGCGCACTCGTCGTGGCGGCGGGCGCGATCCTGGTAGCGGGCGCGCTGTCCCTGCGTGGCGCGGCGCGCGGGGCCACGGCCGTGGCGGGCCTCGCCGTGATCGGCGCGGCCTTCGTCCGGCTCCCGTCCGACCAGGCCGCCGTCGACCGCGTGGGCCAGCTCTACAGCGCGTCCTCCTGGCGACCGGATGACGTCCGCACCCGCCACGCGCGCGAGGGCGTCGTCGCCAGCACGCTGGTGCGCGATGCCGAAGGGCGCATCGAGTTCTGGGTCGAGGGCAGCTACGAAGCCTCGACGGCGCCCACCGACCTCCTGCACCTGGGGCTGCTCGGCCACTTGCCGTTGGTGCTGTTCGAGGCGCGCGCGGACCGCGCACCGCACGTGGCCCTCGTGGGCCTGGGCGCGGGCTACACGGCGCAGGCCTCCGACCGCCACCACCCGGCAAGCCTCGTGGTGTACGAGCTCGAAGACGACGTCGTCGACGCCGCGACGTGGTTCCGCGACGTCGGGGGCGGCCTGCCGGCCTCCGCCGAGCTCATCGTGGCCGATGGCCGCCGTGCGGTGTTGCAGGGCGACCGGCCCCTCGACGTGCTGTCGTCCGATCCGGTGCACCCGGCGCTTGCGGGCAGCGCTTGGCTCTACTCCGCGGACTGGTGGCGCGGGGCCATGGAGCGCCTGCCCGAAGACGGCCTCCTCGTGCAGTGGATGCCGCTCTACCACCTCGTGCGCGAGGACCTCGCGCTCGCGTTTCGCACGTTCGCGGCGTCGGTGCCCCATCCGTACCTGTTCCTGATCGGCAGCGAGGCGCTCTTGGTCGGCGCCAACACACCGCTCGTGCTGTCGCTGGAGCGCGTGCGCGAGGCCCTGGCCCGCGACAGTGCCGCCCCGTTGGCCGAGCAGGGCTTCCGCAGCGCAGGCCGCCTGCTGTCCATGCTCGTCCTCGACGGCGAGGGGATGCGCAACCTCGTGGGCCCGGGCGAGATCAACACCGACGATCGCCTGCTGCTCGAGCTGCGCAGCGGTTGGCGCGAGGCCAACGACCCCGCTGCCACCTTCGCCTGGCTGCATCAACACCAGGCGACGCCCGCCAGCCTGCTGGACGCTCCGCCGGACGCGATGTTCGAGCGGGAAGTCGAGGCCGGTCGCGAGCTTCACCACGCCCTCGAAGCTTGGCAAGCCGGCGGCCTTGCCGACGCCCGCGAGCGCTTCCGCGACATCGCGCTCCTCGACCCCGCCAACGTGCTGGCCCGGCGCCTGCGCGACGACGCCACCGCGCTGCTCGCGTTCGACCTCCTGCACGACGCGCCCGAGGAAGCCGAAGCCCTCGCCCGGGAGCTCCTCGCCCGCGACACCGCCGACGCCCTGGTCCGCCTCGACGCTGCCGAAGTCCTCCTCGCGCTCGGCCACACCGACGAGGCGCGCGCCGTCGCGGCCGCCATCGCGGCGAAGCACGACTACCCCCGCGCCCGTCGCCTGGCGGCCACACGCTGACGCCGACTCCCGCTCTTTACCGCGGCTCGACCGAGTGGAGGGTGAGGGGAACGGGCGAAATCGGTCCGAGCATGCCCCGCACGATTTGGCGGGCCTGGGCTTCGAGCTCTTCTCGCGTCCCCGGGCCGAGCGTGATCTGCACCGAGTCCGTCAGGCGCCCGTTGATGCGCGGTGCCATCGTCCACCGCCCATTGACGAGGACTGCGGCGGGCAGACCCAGGTTGCGTTCGGACCACGCCGCGAGCCGCTCGGCCCCCGAGGGCGTCAGGTCGTACAAGACCACGGGATGGTTGTTGTTGGGATCGATGCCAACGCGTACGTCGCGGACCCACGAGGACTCGAACGTAATGGGGCTGCTCTCGGCTTCCAGAAGGTGTGCGTTGTCGACGCTCCAGTCGTCCGTCCTCGGCCCGAAGACGAGCTCGTAGCGCGGGTCGGTCGGTACGTACGGGACGCCTGCGTTGCGTGCCTCGACGAACCGGGACACCTCGTGGGCCCGGTAGGCTGCCAAGCCATCCGCGGTCGCCGGAAACGAATCGCCCGCCCCCTGCCAGGGGGCGGCTTCGACCCGATCACGTAGGAACTGCTGGGCGTGCTCTGGAGCCTTGCCGTCGTCGCCTGCCTGCTGGGCCGGCACCAGCACCACCTCGATCCGCATCTGCGTTGGCTTGCCCACGCTGCCTTCGCGGGAGAGGGCACCCTGGAGGTGTTCCGCTTGGCTCCTCGACGACACCAGGAGCTCGAGCACGCCAGGGCCGATGACGCGAGCCTTGACGCCCTGGAGCCCATGTGGACCCGAGCGGGCCAGGTAGTCGCGCACGGCCGCCGCGACCACCTCCGTGGCCACGTCAGGAGTGGCTCTCGGCCCGCCAAGCTGCAGCTTGGCTGCCGACGCGACATCGAAGCCCACCCGAATGCGGAAGCCCTGCTCCGCCGCTTCCTGCTCCTCGGATGCATCCAGGAAATCGACCGGGAGCAGCGCCAAGGGCACCCTCGCGCCGTGGGGCGTCGCGATGGCAGGAACGCTGACGCGGTGGAGAGAGGCGGCGCCCTGAATCACGAGAACCACGTGGTGCGTTCGAGCAACCGGCCAATCAACACCCACTACGCCAGATGCCGCCGTCACGAGCTCGAGTCGCGCGGCCTGCCAGTCAAGCCGCTTGGACGTCGCCAAGCGCTGCACGGACTCGCGCACCAGCTCCCGCACCTCACGGAGCCGCGCGTCGATCCCTCCTTCTCGTTCGATGACCCGCAGCTGGCCCTGTACGGCTTCCTCGCCCGCGAGCTCGCGCAATGCATCGAGCGCCTCGCCGACGAGCTCGGCCGTCGGCAGGTACCGGTCCAGCTTGGACGGATCGCCGCTGCACAAGGCCGCGAACCAAGCGCGGCCGTACGCCTCGATGGAAGCCTGTTCGAGCTCGGTCCACGAGTCCGCCTGGGCGGCGGGCGCCGCGAGAGCGAAGGCCAGGACGAGGCCCGAGAGTCGTAGGGCCACGCCACGCATCCGAATCTCCTCACCCGGGTCAGCATAGGTCTTGCGTCGGCGGCATGCCGCCGACCCGGATGGCGGGGGGCGGCGGCATACCGCCGCCTTCATTCGTCATGCTGGAGATACGCAACCGAAGTGCCTGCGATACATGACGGACCCTGACATGCCGAACGCTCAGGGCAGCTGCACGTCGAGCGTGATCGTGGAGCGGCCGTCGGAATCGACCTCCGTCTCCAAGAGCGGGGGCTCGTCCCCTACGTACATGCGCTGGACGCGCACCCGGTAGCGGCCTGGGCCGAGGCCCGTGACGATTGACCTGGGGGGATCACCGTTGACTACGCTCGCGCTGGTTCGGCGATGCCCCCCCACGCCGCCACGTGTTGCCGACACGGCTAGCCACTCGGGGGTGGCCTGCGTGCCAGGACGCAGCCGTACGACCAAGGCGCCCCCGCGACCGAGCTGCACGCGCCCCAAGTCGACTCCGTCCCTCTCCACGCGCACGGAGGCCATCGTGACGGGCTCGTAGCCGAAGCGGTCGATCCGCACGGCCCAGGTGCCCGGCTCGGGAACGACGAACTCGATCTGGTCTCCGAGACGGACCACATCGACGTTCGCGTGCTCCGGCAGCTCGCCGACGGTCTTGGCCAAGGTTACCGAGTAGGGAGCACGAGGGTTGCCGCCTCCTCGGAGGAGCTCCGGCAACGGGACGTCATCACCCACCCTGAATCGAACGGAAGGCCGCTTCGCGACGAGGTGGATCTCGACGCGGCCACTCCCGGCCACATGAGTCACCACGCCGTCTGCGGCGTCCAGCAAGGGATGCCGAACCGCGAGCGAAAGGCGATGACCACGGCGCGCCCGCAGGGTGAAGGCACCGGACCGATCGACGGGCCTGGGGGACGACTTCGAGTCGCGCCCTTCCCGACGCCCGTCGGCTTCGACGGTGGCTCCCGCAACCTCGTACCCCGTCGGGACGCGGACCTGACCGGGCACAGCCACGACATCGGAGAGGTCGAACGTAGCGCGCACGTTCTCGGGGCCCCGTCCCACCTCGAAGATCTCGCTTACCTCTCCGGAGCTGAAGTCGAGCATGCGGTAGGAACCCGCTGGCAATCCGCGGAAGCGATGGACACCGTCCTCGGCGTACCGCCCTTGCTCTGCACTCTGTGGATGCAGGAAGCCGGGCTTCGGCGAGCCGTCACGATCCACCGCGTTCAGCCTTGCCACGTAGACACCGTCAGCCGGCGGGATGACCACGACCTCGAGCTGAGGTGAGCGCTCGAGCTGGACGCGGCCGCGCCACGTACCGTCCGATCCGCGCACAGGCCGCACGCGAACCGGGGGGGCATCCTTGTCGACGGCTTGTACGCAGATCGGAACCGATCGTCCGTCTTCGCTCTCGAACCAGCGAAAGCGATAGGTGCCGTCGCCCATGTGCTCGACGGCATCGTGCCGCACGAAGCCGTACCAGCTCAGCGCGTCTTCGGGCTCCAGGGGGTAGCCCGCCGCAGAGAACGTCAACCGCTCGGACTGCACGTCCCCTCCGTCGATCGTGATCTCGTAGGGAGCCACGCGGGGCAGGACCACGTCGACGGGCTCGCCCGTCACACGGAGGTTGCGGATGATCTGCGCCGCTTGCCCGGCGCAGCGCCAGCCCAACCGAACGTCCGCGGCGTCGAACGCATCGAACCTTGCTTCGCCACGCTGGTCGGAGGTCGCGGTGGACTGGGTCTTCCCATCGACCCAGAGCGTGAAGGCCTGGTCTACCGCCGGTCGTCCGTCGGGCCAGAGGGCCCGGATCGTCAGTCGTGGAGCCTGAACGAATCGCGTCGGCTGGCCATCGGCTCGCACGCTCCAGGGCGCGTAGCAGCCATCACTGGCGGTGACCACGCCCTGGTCATCGCCTGGCCGCAACGGGCCCACGCACAGCACGCCTTCCTCGATCCACGCGCGCGGCTCCGGCCCGAGCCAAGCCTCGTCGATCCGGCTCCTCGTGACCGAGAGGGCGGTGTCGGCAGCAGGTGCGTCGCCGTTCAGGGGGAAGCGCAGCGTGACGGAGGCGCGGAGGCGCACGACAACCTCGTCGGCATCTGGCGGGATGGGGACCTGAAGCCAGCCGATGCCACCGGAGTTCCGCTGCAGGGCCTCCGACCAGACGACCACGCTCGCCCGCGCACCCGAGATGCACTCGACGATCGCCTCGCCCTCCTCGTTCGTCAGCGAGCTTGGAACCGGAGGCAACATGCCGGGCCCCCGGGGCGGTGGCTGGAGCGGGGAGCCCACGAGGACCTCGGCGCCAGGAACAGGCTCGTCGCTCTCGTCGGCAAGGACGTGCACGCGCACGTGCCTCAGCGGCTTGAGCTCCACCTCGAGCTCCTGCGATGCGGGGACCCTGCCGATCGCGAAGCCGCGCTGCCCGTCCGGACCCCGAGCCAAGGCAAGGACATTGCCTTCGACGACACGTAGCCCACGCACGACGCCGTCGGCGGACGTGGTTCCTCGCGCCCAGTACTCCGTCCCCCCCATGGACACCAGGACTTCGGCGCCCTCCACGGCGCGTGCTTCCAGAACCACACGCACGTCCATGCCACCGGTCTTGCCCAACCTGACGTTCGGCAGCCGCCAGCGCGAGGGCATGAGGTGCCCTAGCGGCGCAAGCTGCTCGTGCTCTTGGTCACCTTGCCGGAATCGCAGCTTCGCGAGCACCGACGTGCGGGGCCGGGCTGCGGGCGGCATCTCGTAGCGACCCGCAGCGTCGGTCTTCGTCTCCACCGTCGGCCCCCCGTCCCAGGAGAGCGCGACATCGACTTCCGTCGGTTCCCACGGGTCGGCGCAAGTCACCCAGCCGAAGTAGACGACGTCGCCTGACGTGGCCACCGGTGCAGGGACACTCGCTGGATCGAAGGGATGCTCCCGCAGGCCTGGCTCGGATCGGTCGCCTCCACCGGTGAGCCCGGGGGAACCGGCGGCCGGAGGGCCATCGGGCCCGGGGGCAAGGGCGGGAGCTGGCGCGGACGTTTCGCATGTCCCCCACCACGCGATCGCCCCGCCAGCCATCAGCACCAAGAGCAGCCAGATCGAGCGGTTCCTCATGCGCGCCCCTCATCGCGAGCATCGAGGCGAGCGCCGGCCGCAGACGACATGTCAGTGCGTCTCGATCATCAGGAGTCGTGCCTTGCCGGGGAGCGGGGGCGCGACCGCGGCCATGGCAAGTCCCTCCGCGTGGACGCGTGGCATCGTCGTGTACGGGTGCAGAAGGGGCACCACGAAGCGGCGATCCAGCGGAGCCTCCAAACGCGTCGTCGCGATGCACCGTCGGCTCTGGGTAATGGCGGCATCCAGGCCAGCGTTTTGCCTGCTCCACCCCCCCAAGACAGCGGCGCCCACCTGACTGGGCGTGTACTCCACGGCCCAGGCGCTTGCCGGGACGTCCCAAACGACACGAACCTGCTGGATGAGGCGGTGATCGAGCACGATCGGATCTGTTTCGGCCTCAAGGAGACCGAGGCCGTGGGTGGAATCGAACAGCGTGTAGTCAACGACCGTTTCGAAGCCAGCCTCGAGCATGCGACGTTGGAACATGTCCCAATCCAAGCTGCGCCGCAGTTCGTTCGCGTGCGCCAAGAACTCGTCGTAGCCCTTCTGCGATGCCGGAAAGTCGCGACCCGCACCCTGCCAAGGCGCCGTCGCACGACTCATGCGGGGACGCGGGGGCCCGTTCCACCTACCCGGTCCGTAGCGCGCACCGCGGTCGTAGGTCTCGAGCGGTCGAACGAGCAGGCGAAGCTGGGTGGGCTCGGGATCCGCCAGGACATGCGCCACCAAAGAGACCGGTTCTCGTGTTGTGCCGTGGATCATGACGCGCCCCGGCGTGTCGCGCAGCACGGTCAGGCCCTCCAGGCCGTGCGCACGAATGAACGAGCGCAGGCGCGCCAGAGCCTCCAGCGTGAACGACTCGCGCGTGGCCTGTGGCCCGCCGATACCGGCCGCCAGACCGGCCTCGACGTCCAGCTCGAAGTGCATGGTCACCGCGGGCCCCGCCTCGAGCGGAGGACCGAGGATCTCAGGACGTCCCGGCGGCATCATCACAAGCTGGGTTGGTGAAGCAGGCAGCCGTGCACCCTGCGGCGTGGCCGCCGCCACCACGGCCAGCTGCGATGGGACGCCCTGCCGCCGCACCGAGAGGACCACCACGACACGGCGACCGGGACCCGACGCTGGCTCGGTCTGCAGCGAGGCGGCGGAGACGTCCGCGAGCTCGGTCAGCCCGTCTGGATCGTGCAAGAGCGCGGCAGCCGCTTCGATCTCGTGTTGCACGGCGCGTCGCAGCATCCCCTCATGCACCTGCCAGCCACCATCGCGATCGATCTTGCTCATCCAAACATCGGCGTCACGGCCGCGCCCGTTCGCCCGTTCGCGCGTCTGCCACGCGCGGGCCAGGGCTTCGTCGGGAAGGAACGGCCAGAGCGGCCGGGGATCGCGGGCTCGGATCGCTTGGAACCAGGCCTGCCCGTAGGCCTTCAGGGACGCCTCGTCGATCGCGGACGACGGATTCGTGGATGCCGGTGCACCACACGACGCCGCGGCCATCGCAACCGCCACGATCGCGAGACGTGCCTTCAGGCCCCGCATCCAAGCCTCCTCGTAGGTCGCCAGCATAGGGCTATCGGCGGCGGGGTTCCGCCGCCTGGGCGGGTGGCGGGGCGGCGGAACCCCGCCGCCCAGGCGTTACGCCAGGGATACGGAAACTGTCCGGACGTTCGGACAACTTTGGTCCCGGGTGGCCTGGAAATCAGGGCTCTCCGGGCGATGACGTCAGCGGGTCTCGACCGCGCGGAGCATCAGCGGGATCGGGGCGAGGGGGCCCATCAGCTCGATGGCGAAGACGCGAGCCTCGTGCAGCGCTCGCGCGCGATCGCCGCCCATCGAGACCTGCACGGTGTCGCGCAAGTGAGCGTGGATGGTGTACGCCCGACGCCAGGTGCCGTCGATCACGGCGGCCATCGACAAGCCGACGTTGGCGCCCGTCCACGCGGTGAACGCGTCCTGGGCGTCGGCGCGGACGCGGTAGACCACCGTCGGCATGTAGGACGTGGGGTCCGTGGACACGTGGACGTCTTCGAAGATGTCCGTGGTCAGCACACGCTTCCCCTTGCGCGCCTCGAGCAGATGGGCCTGGGCCGCCGACGGCGGCGACACCGTGCTCTCGAACACGAGGTCGTAGCGCGGGTCGCTGGGTTGGTACATCTGACCGACGGCACGCGCGTTCTTGAAGCGCTCGACCTCGCGAGCAACGTAGGCATCGAAGCCCGCCTGGGTCGCCGGGAACTCGTCACCGGCCCCCTGCCATGGCGCGGCCTCGGGCAACAGGCGAGGCGTGATCTCAGCGTCGGGCGTGGCACGATGCGCCGTCAGCTCTTCGAGCGGACGGACCTCGATGCGCAGCTCGGCCGGCATGCGGGCGGCGAACGCCGCCTGCAGATAGAGAAGTGCGGCGGGATCCGAGCCCGTCACGAGCAGGCCGACGCCCGCGTCACCACGGACGTCGACGCCCTTGAGCTGGAGGACGTCGATTCGCTTGGCGACGGATGCCGCAAGAGCCGCGAGAGCCTCCTCGTCGCTCGCCTCATGGGGCGCCAGCCCTTGCTGGCGTACGGCATCGGCGCGGGCGTGGATGCGCACGGCGAACACGGGTGCAGCCGGAGCAGCGCCGGGCACGTCGCCGGCTTCGAGGAAGGTCGCAGCGACGATGTCCGCGAGCGGAATGCGCGGGCCGTCGGGTGTAGGTGTAACGGGCGCCCGCAAGACCCGCTTCGTGTCACCCGTACCCACGGAGACGTCCACGAAGCGCGTCTGTAGGGGGCCCTGGTGCCCACCGAGGGGCCCGCTCAGCACGACGGTCCGTCGGGAGTGCCACCACTGCACGTGCTGCGTGTCGCCCAAGGCGAGGACGCGCGACTGCAGACCCTCACGGTTGCGTTGGGCCAGAGCCTCCCATCCTCCGCTTGCCTGCACGAGCGCGCGCAGCCGTGCGAGCTGGTCCGCCCACTGGGTCCCCTCGAGCTCGCGGGCTGCGGCCTCCCCCTCGGCTGCGCTCTGCAGGTACGCCGAGAGCTTGCTCGGATCGCGGCTCTTGACCGCCTCGAACCACGCTTGGCCATAGGCTTGCACCGAGCTCTCGTCGAGCGTCGTCCAGGAGTCGCCACGCGCCTGCCTCACGCTCGACACGAGGACCGTCGCGACCAGCACCCCGAAGACGACTCTCGTCACTCCACGCATGGGACCTCCCTTCGGGTCCCCGTCAGGCTACGTCACCCAGGGGCGCCCCCGGGGTTCATGCCGGCGCGGCGAGCAGCTCCTGGGCCGCGCGCTCGCCGGCGCGCCAGCCGGTGGCAGCGGAGGCGCTGAAGGCGACGCCCCCGAAGACATTGCCGGCCAAGTGGAGCGGAGCCACGCGGCGTGAAGCGCGCTCGAGGTCGGCGTGGGCGGTCGCGGCGCGGTCGCGGTGGCCGATCGCGTACTGCGGAATGGCGTGGACCCAGGGCTTGGTGTGGCGGAAGACGGGCGGTGTCCGCAGACCGAAGAGGCGCATCACTTCGCTCACGGCGATGTCCTCGACCTCTTGCACGGACAGGGTCGTGATGCGCGGATCCGTTGCGCCCCCCAGCATCACGCGCAGGAGCAACGTGCCGGGCGCGCTCCGCCCGGGGAACACGTGCGTGTCCTCCAACACGCCCAGCATGCGGTAGCCCTCGTCGCGGGGAACGAGCGCGCCGAAGCCGACGGGACACCGGGCCAGGGCCTCCGCGCCGAAGCCGAGCGCCACCACGTGAAGCGGTGGATGGCGGATCTCGGCCAACGCGCGGCTGGCGTCCGGGGCAAAGGACTCCATCAGCGGGGCCGCCGCCCAGCCCTCCGTCGCGAGCACGACGGCGTGGGCGTCGAGCGACGTGCCGTCGGCGAGACCAACGCGCCAGAGGCCCTCGCTCCCGGGCACGAGAGCGGCCACCTCGGCGTGCGTACGCACCTCGATGCCACCGGCACGCGCCAAGGCCCGCGGCAGGCTCTGCAGGCCGTCCGCGAACGACGTCAGGACGCCCGACGGTCCCATCGGGCCGCCGCTGACCGTGCCCGCCGCCTTCGCGGCCTTGCGCTTGGCCGCAAGCGCCTTGAAGAGCGAGCCATGCTGGCGCTCCATCTCGCGCATGCGCGGGAACGCCGCCGCGAGCGAGAGGTGCCGCGGGTCGCCGGCATGCACGCCGCTCACCATGGGCCCGACCAAGCGCGTGGCGGCTTGGCGTCCCAGACGGCGCACCGCGAAGTCGTGGACGCTCTCGTCGACGTCACCTTCGAGCGGCTTCACCCAACGCTCGCGGATCAGGCGCAGCAACCCGAGCGGCGAAAGGACACCACTCATGGCGAAGGCCAGCGGGTGGGGCTTGAGCTCGCGCGGGCGCCCCCCGCGCACGACGTAGCGTCGCGCGGCCGCGGCTCGCGCGGGCAGCTTCTGCAAACCGGCGAGGGTGGCGAGCCGGTCCAGGATCGGCTCGTTGTCGAGGAAGCCGGTCGGCCCCTCCTCGACCAGCCAAGCACCTTCGCGACGGCTCGAGGCCTTGCCGCCCACGTCACGCGCCCGCTCCAGCAGCAGCACCTCGATGTCGCCGCGACGGCCCGCGCGCTCGAGGGCGGACGCGGCCGCGTGGGCCGCCGCGAGGCCCGAGATGCCTCCGCCGACGACCACGAGGCGTCGCCCGGTCATCAGACCGTCCGGCTGAAGACGGGCTTGTCACCGCCCTCGTGGCGTTCGCGCCAGTAGCGGTCGAAGCACATGGCCAGGTTGCGCAAGAACATCGTTCCGAGCGGCGTGGCGCGCACCTCCGTGTCGTCGACGTGGGCCAACCCCTCGTCCACGAGCGGCGCCAAGCGCGCGAGGTCCTCGGCGAAGGTCGTCGCGAAGTCGACCGCGAAGCGCTGCTCGACGTCGCGGATGTCGACGCGCGTATTGCACATCAGCTCCTGGATCACGTGGCGGCGCAGGAGGTCGTCCGGGCTGGCGATCACGCCGCGGTAGACGGGCAGCTGGCCGGACTCCACGGCCGTTCGCCACGCGGGGAGCTTCTTCTCGTTCTGGAAGTAGCCGCCCTCCACATCGCCGATGGACGACACGCCCAGGCCCACCACCGTGTCGCCGGCAACCACGGTGTAGCCCTGGAAGTTGCGGCGCAGGCGCCCTTCGCGCTTGGCCCGGGCCAGCTCGTCGTCGGGCTGGGCGAAGTGGTCCATGCCGATCGGCTCGTAGCCGGCCCCCAGGAAGCGCTCGCGGGCCAAGGCGAACAGATCGAGCTTGGTGGCGGCATCGGGCAGGTCGTCGGGGTGCAACGTCTTCTGGTGGCCGCGGATCCACGGCACGAACGCGAACGAGTAGACCGCGCTGCGGTCCACGCCGAGCGCGAGGACCTCGTCCACCGTCTGCTCGAAGGTCTCGGGCTGCTGGTAGGGAAGGCCGTAGATCAAGTCCACGTTGACGCCGCGAAACCCCAGCTCGCGCGCCGCCTCCACGATGGCGCGCGTCTGTTCGACGCTCTGGATGCGCTCGACCGCCTCCTGCACCTTGGGCGTGAAGTCCTGGACGCCGAGGGAGATGCGGTTGAAGCCGTGCCCGGCGAGCACCTCCAGGTGCTCGCGCGAGGTGACGCGCGGGTCGACTTCCACGGCCAGCTCGGCGTCCGCGCCACGCGTGAAGTGCCGGAACAGGCCGGTGAGCAGGCGATCCAGCTCGGCGGGCGCCGAGTACGTCGGTGTACCGCCACCCAGGTGCACCTGCCCCAGCACACGACGCCGGGGCAGATGGCGGGCCAGCAGCGCTGCCTCCTGCAGGACCGTGTCCACGTACGGGCTGGAGAGCTCCTTCTTCGGCGTCACGAACACGTGGCAACCACAGAAGAGGCAGCGGTGCTCGCAGAACGGCAGATGGACGTAGAGCGAGAGCGGCTCGTCGGCCTTGGCATCCGCGGCGGCCAGATGCCTCTCGTAGGTGCCGGGCTCGAGCTCCTCGTGGAACTCGACCGCGGTCGGGTAGCTCGTGTAGCGCGGCCCCGGCCGGTCGTGGCGGGCCAGGAGCGCAGCGATCTCGCCACGCTCGCCGGGACCGTGGCGGGACAGGGCGTCCTCGGTTCTCATCCGGCCACCTCCTCGCCGCTGTGGACCTCGCCGTGCACGACCTCGAGCAGGGCGCTGACGCTCTCGAGCGGCGTCTCGGGATGCAGGCCGTGGCCGAGGTTGACGATGTGCCCCCGCGCCGGCATGCGCATCAGGAGGTCGGTGGCAGCCTGTGCCGTGGCCTCGGGTCCGGCGAGCAGCGCGGCGGGGTCCAGGTTGCCCTGCAAGGCCAAGCCCGCGGGCGCACGCGCGCGCACCTGGGCGAGATCGCTGAGCGGACAGAGACCCAGGCCATCGACGGGCAGGGGGAGATGCAGGTCGAGGGCCTGCGGCGCGCCGCGCGGGAAGTAGATGGTGGGCACGCCGGCATCGCGCAGCGCCTCGAGCACGCGACGCACATGGGGCAACACCTCGCGTTCCCACGTCGCCTCCGGGACGAGGCCGGCCCACGAGTCGAACAGCTGCACCACGTCCGCGCCGGCGCGATGCTGGTCGAGCAGGTAGGTGGTGGCGACCTCCGCAAGACGCTCCATGAGCTCGCCGAAGGCCTTGCTGTCCGACTCGAGGAGCGCGCGCAGGCGCGGGAAGCCCGGGGCACCGCGACCCTCGACGAGGTAGGCGCCGAGCGACCACGGTGCGCCTGCGAATCCGACAAGCACCGCACGGCCGGCGAGGGCGCTCTTCACGCGCCGCAGTGTGGCCATCACCTCGGGCGCGATCTCCCCGGCGCCGGGCCTGGGCAACGCACGGATGTCGGCCGCGCTACGGATCGGCTTGTCGATGCGCGGCCCGGGATCGAAGCGGACGTCCACGCCCAAGGCGGCCGCGGGCGACATCAGGTCCGCGAACACGATGGCCGCATCCATCGGGAAGCGCTCGAGCGGCAGCAGCGTGACCTCGGCCGCAAGGTCGGGGTCGGCGCAGAGCTCCTCGAAGGCATGCTGGGCGCGCAAGGCGCGGTACTCGGGCAGGATGCGGCCGGCCTGGCGCATCAGCCAGAGCGGCCGTCGCTCCGTGGACTCGCAGCGCAGGGCGCGGAGCAGCAGATCGTTCATGGCGTGAACCCCGGGTCCGTCGTGAAGCGGTAGCCGACGCCCCGCACGGTGTGGAAGTGCAGCGGCGCCTCGGCGTCGCGCTCGAAGCGCTTGCGCAGCCGCAAGATGAAGTTGTCGATGGTGCGCGTCGAGGGATACACCTCGTAGCCCCACACGACGTCGAGCACGCGCTCGCGCGACACGACCTCCCCCTCGCACTCGGCCAGGAGCTTGAGGATCATGGCCTCCTTGTGCGTGAGCTCGTGGCGCCGGCCGTCCCACGCCGTGCCGACGTACGTCCGGAAGTCGACCTCGTTGCCGCCGAAGCGCAGCCGCGTGCCTGCGGCGCCCGGCCCCTCGTACCAGCGGTAGCGCTTGAGGATGGCCGCCACCCGGAGCAGGAGCTCGCGCAGCGAGAACGGCTTGGCAAGGTAGTCGTCGCCCCCGCTCTCGAGCCCGGCGATGCGATCGGCTTCCTCGGCGCGCGCCGTCAGGAACAGCACGGGCACACCCAGGCCTTCCTCACGGGCCGTGCGGCACACGGTGTAACCGTCCAGGCGCGGCAGCATCACGTCGAGCACCACCAAGTCGTGCTCCCGGGCTCGCAAGCGTTCGAGCGCCCGGGCGCCGTCGCCCACGACTTCGACGGCGTAGCCTTCGGCCTCGAGGTTCTCCGCGATGCCCGCGGCGAGGTTGGGCTCGTCCTCCACGACCAGGATGCGCGGGGCGGGAACGTCGGCCATCACGCCACTTCCTTGGCGACGGGCCACCAGACGCTGAAGCGCGCGCCCCGCCCTGGCCCCGGGCTCTCGGCGTCGACGCGGCCGCCGTCGAGGCTGACGAGCTTGTCCACGAGGTACAGGCCCAGGCCCGTACCGCGCGTACGACGACGCAGCTCGTCGTCGGCGCGCCAGAAGCGCGTGAACAGGTGCCGGCGCTGTTCGGCGTCAAAGCCCAGCCCGTCGTCTTCCACGTCGAGGCGCACCCGATCCCCCTCGCGTGCGGCCGTGACGCGCACCGTGGCGCTGCCCTGGGCTACGCACGACTTGACGGCGTTGTCGATCAGGTTGGCAACCACGAGCCTGACGCTGCGCGGATCGGCATGCGCGGCAGCGTCTTCGGAGGCCGTCACGGCGATCGTCACGCCGTGGTCCCCGGCCAGGAAGGGGTCGTGGCGGACGAGATCGGCAGCCAGGGCGCCCAGCCCGACGCGGTCGCGGCGCACCTGCACGTGACCGGCTTCGAGCCGGGCCACGCCCAGCAGGTTCTCGACCATCGTCTCGAGGCGGTCGACTTCCTGGAGCATGCGCTGGCTCAGCTGCTGGCGCTTGGCGTCGTCCTGGGGTCGGATCCCCAGGGTCTCGGCGGACAGCTTGAGGCTGGCCAGCGGGTTCTTCAGCTCGTGCGTGACGGCGGCCAGCAGGTCCTGCTGACGCGCCATCAGCTGGCGCCACTGCCGAAGCGCCTGGGCGATGATCCACATCCCGGCGGTCAGGACGACGACGAAGAACGCACCCTCCCATCCGTAGCGCACCATGTGCCGGTGGCGCTCCTGCTCGAGCCGCTCGCGGTACCCGCGGTCCGCGGGGGGACCGTCGGGTCGTGCCTGGTCCAGGCGATCGGCTTCCCGGTCCAACACCGCGATGCGTTCGTCGCGCACGTCCGCCGTGTAGCGCGCCTGGTCCAGCAGCCACCACCCCGTCTGCACGATGCAGATCAGGAGCAGCGCCACGAACACCACTTGCGTGGTGCGCAGGCCGGCAAAGCGAGGGCGCCCGGCGTCCGTCACGAAAGCGCGCTCCCCCAGGCTGCTGCAAGCCGATCGACGTGCTCGGGCGTGTGCGCCAAGGAGAGGAAGCCGACCTCGTAGGCACTGGGCGCCATGAGGATGCCGTCGTCGAGCAGGCGGTTGAAGAGACCGCGGAAGCGGTCCGCGGCGTCCGCCGCGATGCGGTCCGGGCGGCGCGTGGGCTCGCCCACGGCGAAGTCGAGCCAGAACACCGAGCCCACGCGGACGAGCCGTACACCGTGCGGCTCGAGCAAGGGCCTCGCGGCCGCTTCCAGGCGCGCGCCCAAGGCTTCGAGACGCGTCCAGGCATTCTCGCGCCGAAGGACACGCAGCGCCGTGGCGCCCGCCGCCATGGCGACCGGATTCCCCGAGAGCGTTCCGGCTTGGTAGACGGGCCCCTCGGGGGCGAGCTGGCGCATCGTGGCGCGCGGCCCGCCGAAGGCCCCCACCGGCATGCCACCGCCCACGACCTTGCCGTACGTCACCAGGTCCGGCGTGATGCCGTAGAGCTCGGCGGCGCCACCGGGGGCCACGCGGAAGCCGCTGATCACCTCGTCGAAGACAAGCAGCGCACCCGCTTGGCGCGTGAGCGTGCGCAGATGCTCGAGGTACGCTGGGCGCTGCAGCAGCAACCCGTGGTTGGCCGGAATCGGCTCGATCAGCACGGCGGCGATCGCTGCGCCCTGCTCGCGGAAGAGGCGCGTCGCGGCCTCCTCGTCATCCAGCGGCAGCACGATCGTCTGGCCGGCGAACGCGGCGGGCACGCCGGCCGAGGAGGGAACCCCGAACGTCGCCAGTCCCGAGCCCGCCTGCACGAGCAGATGGTCGGCGTGGCCGTGGTAGCACCCGGCGAGCTTGACGATCTTGTCGCGCCCCGTGACGCCGCGGGCGAGCCGCACGGCGCTCATGACGGCCTCCGTGCCCGACGACACGAAGCGCACCTGCTCGACGACCGGGCTCAGCTCCGCGAGGATCGACGCGAGCTCGACCTCGCCGGGGCACGGCAGGCCGTACGTGGTGCCACGCGCTGCCGCCTCGGTGATGGCGGCGATCACCTCCGGGTGCGCGTGGCCCAAGGCCAGGGGGCCCCACGAACCGATGAAGTCCAGGTACGTGCGCCCGTCGGCGTCGGTCACGTGGGCGCCGCGCGCCGACGTGATGAAAGGCGGCGTACCACCGACCGCTCGGAACGCCCGCACCGGCGAGCTGACGCCTCCGGGAATCAGGCGGCAGGCCCGTTCGAAGAGACCTTGCGAGCGGGGTCCTGCGGTCACAGCCAGCCTCCTGCCAACGCGGCGCGCGCGTGGTACGTGATGACGGCGTCGGCGCCGGCGCGCCGCATGGCCACGAGGTTCTCGCGCACGACGGCCGCTTCGTCCACCCAGCCTCGATCCGCAGCAGCCCGCACCATGGCGTACTCGCCCGACACGTTGTAGGCGAACAAGGGCAGCGGGCTCGCCGCACGCACGCGACGGATCACGTCGAGGAACGCCAGGGCCGGCTTGACCAGGAGCGCGTCGGCGCCCTCGGCTTCGTCGAGCTGGGCCTCGCGCTCGGCCTCCCGGCCGTTGCGCACGTCCATCTGGTAGGCCTTGCGATCCCCGTGGCCGGGAGCGGACTTGGCTGCTGCGCGGAACGGACCGTAGTAGGCCGAGGCGTACTTCACGGCGTACGACAGGATCCCGGTGTGTTCGAAGCCGGCGGCGTCCAGCCGCGCGCGGATCGCCGCGACGCGCCCGTCCATCATGTCGCTCGGGGCCACCACGTCGGCACCGGCCTCCGCGTGCGAGAGCGCCGTGTCGGCGAGCGGCGCCAGCGAGGCGTCGTTCAGCACACGCCCTTCGTGCAGCACGCCGCAATGACCGTGGTCCGTGAAACCGCAGAGGCATACGTCGGTCATGACGAGGAGGTCGTCGCCGAAGGCCTGCTTCAACGCACGCACCGCGGCAGGCGTGGCGCCGTCGGCATCCCAGGCGGGGGACCCGTGCGCGTCCTTGCTGCCCTCGGGAGCGAGCCCGAACAGCAGCACCGTGCGCAGACCCAGCTCCATGTCGGCCTCGATCCGGCGCAGCAGGTCCGCGCGCCCCAGCCGGGCGATGTCGGGCAGGGCGTCGATGGGCTCGCAGCCCTTCTCCGCCGGCAGGACGAAGTGCGGCATCACGAGGTGCTCGGCGCCCACGTGCGTCTCGGCCACGAGATCGCGCCACACGGCCGAGGCGCGTCCGCGTCGCGGACGGCTCGAGGGACGCGGCAGATCGCTGGTCGGGTCCTTCACGCGTTGGCCTCCATGCACACGGCACGCCGCCAAGCGGCCACGAGGCCCGCGAGGTCGCGCTGCTCGCTCTCGGCGAACACGTCGCGGCCCGAGGCGCGCACGGCCGCCGAGGTCGTGGGCCCGATCGTGACGAGCCGCAGCGTGTCGGGCACCACGGCGCGCGCCTGCAGCCCCCTCCAGGCCGATGGGCTCGCGAGGAACACCGCGTCGATGCGGAGCGCGGCGAGGTCCGCGCGCGCGCCGTCGGGCGCGGCCGCCGCAACGGTGCGGTAGAGCCCGACAGGCCACACGGGGATGCCCGCCGCGTCGAGGGACGCCACGCCGTCGGGTGCGCCGTCGGCGGCGCCCAGCCAGAGCACGCCGCGCGGGCGCGGCTCGAGCACGGCGAGGTCGCTGGCCAACGACGCTCCCGTGCCCGCCGACGCCACCACGTCGACGCGGCCGAAGGAGGCGCGCAGCGCCTCGGCCGTTGCCCGGCCCACCGCGGCGAGGCGCACGGCGGGCGAGGGCACGGTCGGCAGGGCGGCCGCGCGCCGGACGGCGCGCGGCGAGACGAAGGCCCAGAGGTCCGCGCCGTCCGCGTGCGCGCAGATCCGCCGTGCGGCATCCTCGACCGCCTGGATCTCGAGGCAGGGGAGATCGACGCCCTCCAGGCCCGCGGCCGCGAGCGCCTGCGACCACCACGCGTTGTCCGCGGCCGTGCGCGTGAGGAGGATGCGCGCCGTCGCCGTCATCGCGTGAGCTCGCGTCGCGGTGGACGCAGCGCATCGTGCACGCGCGTCACCACGAGGGTCGGGTCCACGCACTCCGCCACGGCGCGTCTGAGCGCGCCATCGACCTCGAGCATGCCGTGCAGGCGCAGGCGCCGTCCGGCCCCCGGCTCGCACCAGCCGCCGAACGCGACGCTGCAGCCGGCGTCGAGCGCTGCCAGCAGCGCGCGCTCCACGGCGACGGGCCTCGAGGTGCGGGGGTCGTCGAGCGCGGCCACCGTGTCCCGCGTGGCGCCGTCCAGCGCCCGCACTTGCAGCGCCAATGCACCTTGCGACGGCGCAGGGACGAACTCGCGCGGGTCCAGCTCGAGCACGACGAGGCCTGCGGGCAGCGTGAAGCCGTCGGCGGCCAAGCGGTCGAGACCCGCACCCGCCAGGACGATCGCCTCGTACTCGCCGTGCACGAGCTTCCCGATGCGCGTGGGCACGTTGCCGCGCAGGGGCAGCGCCTTCACGTCGGGGCGCAGGGCGCGGACCAGCGCCGTGCGCCGCGCGGCCGACGTCCCGACGCGGGCACCGGCCTCGAGAGGGAGGCCGGGCGCGTTCTCGCGCCACGCTCCTTCGCGCACGAGCAGGCGGTCGCGCGGGTCGGCACGCGGGGGCACGGCGGCCACGACCAGGCCTTCGGGCATGGAGGAAGGCAGGTCCTTGTAGCTGTGGACGGCCAGATCGATGCGACCGTCGAGCAGGGCGCGTTCGAGCTCGCGCACGAAGATCCCGGCGGTACCGATCGCGCCGAACGCGCTGGTCGTGTCGCGATCGCCCGCCGTCTCGATGCGCACGATCTCGACGTCGGCCCCGCGCGCGCGAAGCATGTCGGCGATCGTGCCCGACTGGGCCAGCGCCAGCTGCGACGCGCGTGTGCCCAGACGGATCACGTCGAGCTCCGCGGCAGGTGCTCGCCGACCTCGCGCAGGAGGAGATCGTCGACATCGCGGAAGAAGCAGCCGATGGCCTCCGGCCCCTGGTCGGCAGCGAGGTTGCGCAATCCGCGGCTGGGAATGTGCGCGAAGCGCGCCGCCAGCGTCGCGGCCCATTCGCGCACGGCGAGCACGTCGGCCTCGGCGAGGTGGGGCAGCCGGCGCAGCAACCGCTCCACGCCCTCGTCCGCCGTATGCCGATAGCGGCGGTGCAGCGCGGCCAGCAGCGGCTCCAGCGTGCGCTGCGTCGCTTCACGCCGGAAGGTCTCGAGGGCCTCGTCCACGAGCACGCGCGCGTCGGCCGACTCGCGCAAGCGCTGGTCGCGTGAGTGCGCGGCTTGGCGCGTCACGGCTTCCATGTCCACGCGGGGAAGGCCCGCGCGCTCCGCGTCCTCGGGCGCGATGTTGGCAGGCACGCCGAGGTCCACGAGGAGCGGCGGTGCGCCCGAGGGCGACAGCCCCACGAGGCGTTCCAGCGTGGCGCGCGACAAGACCGGGGCCGAGGCCCCCACCGCCAAGACGAGGGCCTCGACGGGCTCGGGTCTCTCGCGGAACGCGTCGAGGGCCACGGCGATCCCCGAGCCCACCTCGGCACAAAGGGCCCGCGCCTTCTCGAGCGTGCGGTTGACGACGACGAACGGCACGCCCTCGATGGCCAGAGCCGCCGCGCAGCGACGCGTCATGGGCGAGACGCCGACGAGCGCGACGGTCCCGGGTCGCGAGGCCAGGCGGGTCCGCACGTGGTCCAGCGCCAGCGAGGCCAGGGACGTTGCGCCTGCGCCGACGCGCGTGCTGCGGTGGATGCGGCGCGCCAGCCTGAGGGCTTCGCGACCGGCCCGCCCCAGGCGATCCCCCAGCAGGCCGAGCGCCTCGGATGTCTCCAACGCGCGTCGCAGCTGGCCCGCGATCTCCGTCTCGCCCACGCGGGCGCTGTCCAGGCCCGCGGCCACGAGGAACAGATGTTCGACGGCGCCTTCGCCCGCCCACGCCGTGAGGCGTCGCTCCGCCTCACCTGGGAGGGGCGCGTGGCCGAGCGCTTCCCACAGCAGCCGTCGCGCGGCGAGCACGTGCTCGGGGCCGTCGGCGACGAAGGCGACCTCGACGCGGTTGCAGGTGGCGAGGTAGAGCAGCTCCCCGGTGGCGAGCGAACGCGCGAGCCGCGGCAGCGCGTGCGCGCGCGCCGCCTCCGGAATCGTCGAGCGGTCGAGCAGCTCGCGCCCGCCGGCCTGCCACGTCAAACCCACCAGGGCGATGCGCTCCATGGCGGGGGACGATAGGGGCTGCGCCGCTTGCTGTGTCAAATGAGCGTCAAAGTGGGGCGGCGGCCGTCTCGAGCGACGCGGCCAGGGCTCGCAGCAGCTCCGGCCGTCCCGCAGGGGCCTCCACGAGGGCGAAGTCCTCCCCGCCGGCGGCCTGGAAGGCCTCGCGCCCCCGTACGCCCAGCTCCTCGAGCGTCTCCAGCCCCGGGGTCAGGAAGCCCGGCGCCGCCACCACGACGCGCCGCACCCCGGCCCGGGCCAGGGCGACGAGGCGTCCCTCCGTGGCGGGCCCCAGCCAGGGCTCCGGGCCGAACCTGGACTGGTAGGCAACCTCCACGGTCGGCGCCGTCTGGCCGAGCGCGCGGCCAAGCGCCTCCACCGTGCGGAGGCACGCCGACGTGTAGCGGCGGCCCTCCTTGCGATCGACGCGCGCGGGCAGGCTGTGGAAGGAGGCCAGGAGATGCGGAGCCGGGCCGTCCGGAAGCGCCGCGAGGGCTTCCTCGCAGCGCTTGGCGACGGCCCCGATGTAGTGGGCGTCGTCCGGTGGCATGTGGTGGACGACGACCGGCGCGCCCTCCGACTCGCTGGCGACGCGGCGCGCGAGACGCTCGACCGTGCCCGAGCTGGAGGCCGTGGGCTGTGCGAAGAGGGGCACCACGATCACGCGGGACGCGCGGGCACGAGCCTCGCGGATGACGTCGGCCGCGGCGGGAGCGCCATACCGATAGGCATGGCTCACCGTGGCGCGGTCCCCGACATGGCGCGCCAGATCGCGGGCCAGCGCCACGGTCGAAGCCGCCAACGGCGAGCCGTCCCCGGTCCAGATGCTGGCGTACAGCTCGGCCACGCGCGCCGGGCGGCGCCTCAAGATGATGCCCTTCAACACGGGCATCCAGATCCAGCGCGGCCAGTCGACGACGTCCGGATCCGCCAGGAACTCGGCCAGGAAGGAGCGTACGCCGTCTGGCGTCGGTGCGGCCGGGGTCCCCAGGTTGACCAGGACGATTTCGGGTCGCGACGACACGGAAGGCTCCGGGAAGAAGACGCATCCTGCGCGGAGGGGCCCCGCACCGCGAACCGGGAGCCGGACGGTTGCGGGCCTGTCCCCTCCATCCGGGCTCCGCAGGCTCCGATCTGTGGGTGAGGCCCGGTCTGGGCGTAGGGTCTCCCGCTTCTCCGGCGCCGGACACCCACCCTGGACGTGTCTCCCCCCCCACGAGGACGCCACCCCCATGCACAAGCCCGCCCTCCGTCTGTCCATCGCCGTGCTGGCCTTGATGGGCCTGGCGAGCTTCGCTGGGTCCGCCCCGGCGCGCGCCGATGCCCCGGGCGCGGCAGCGCCGGCGTTCCCCTGGGCTCCCTCGTACGACCAAGCGGTCGCTCGCGCGCGGGCGGCGCGCAAGGACCTGGTGCTGCTCTTCACGGGCAGCGACTGGTGCGGGTTCTGCATCCAGCTCGAAAACGAGGTGTTCCACGCGCCCGAGTTCGCGCGCCGCGCAACGCAGCACTTCGAGTTCGTCTACCTCGATTTCCCCCAGGCGCCGGACCTGCAGGCGCGCGTCCGCGACAAGGCGACGCGCGATCGGCTGCAGAAGGACTACGGGGTCGGCGGCTTCCCGACGATGTGGCTCGCCACCGCCGACGGCATGCCCTACGCAACCGTGAGCTACCCGGGCGGCGGTCCCGAGGCCTTCCTGGCCATCCTCCTGGACCAGCGCTCGCACCGCGACCGCCTGCTGCCTCTCTTGCGCGCTGGCCGCAACGCCGACGCCGCCACGCTGCGCACGGCCTTGCCCTTCTTGGTCGAAGACGGGCTGATCGGGCTGGCCCACTACGGCTGGGTGCTCGATCGCGCTCGCCAGGTGGACCCCGAGGGGCGCCTGGGCTTGCGCCAGCACGCTGACCGCATCGGCGAGCTGAACCGCATGATGGCGCTCTTCGAGAACGGCGCCCCGTGGGACCAGATCTACCGGTTCCTGCTCTCGGCTCGGTTCATCATGAACGAGCACAAGTACGCCAGCGGCCTTGCGCTTTGCGCCGAGCACTACTTGCTGCCGGAAGGCCGCTACGACGAGGCGCTGGACTGCGTGCAGCGCGCCCAGCGCACGCCGTCGCTGGCCGACAACCAGTTCGCCCAGGGCGACTTCCGCAGCTTGCGCGACCGGATCCTGGCCGCACGCGCCGCCGCGGGCAGCACGTCCCGCTAGACGCGAGGACCGCTACTCGCGCTTGGCCGTGATCTGCATGTCCATGTTCATGCGCATGCTCATCTCGACGTCGCCCGCCTCCATGTCCATGCGCAGCTCCATGCGGGAGCTTCCCGAGCCGATCGGCATGCCGGTGCGCAGGGACGTGAGCGAGGTGCCCGTCACGCGCATGCCCATGTCCATGTCGGCGTCCTCGCTCCCCTTGGAGAAGCTGCCCTTCAGGTTCATCACGACGTTCACGGCGAACTCGGCGGCCTGCTCCCCATCGACCTCGCGAACGGCCTTCAGCACCATCTCGCCTTCCAGCTTGGGCTTGATACCGCCACCGGGCACGCTCTTCTCCATGAGCTGCTCGAGTGACTCGGCCGGCATGATCGTGGCGATGTCGATGGCCTCGCCCACGCGCATGCCGCCCTCGGGCATGGGCACGAACGTCTGGAAGCCGGGTCTGTTGAAGAGCTCCTTGATCTGCTGGGAGCCCGGCCCCGCAAGCGCGCCCAGGTCGAGGTCCTTGATCTGACCGTTGGGCGCCAGCTGGAGCTTGAGCTTGGTGCCCACGATCCCGTCGAGCGAAGCCTGCGCCGCATCGCCACCGGGCACGCCCGGCATGGACATCGAGAACGATGCGATCTCGTACTCCAGCTCGAGGCCGCCATCGGGCAGTCGCTGCGTGCAGCGCATGACCATCTCGAGGTCCTGGGTGACGGGCGCGTCGACGGTCACGGGACCGGTCGCTTCGATGCGGCCCGTTCCGTGCATGGTGAGGCGCACGGCCTCGCCCGGCTCCATGTCGTAGCGGATCTTCACCGCCTCACCGCTGGGCTCGGCGGCCAACGAGCGGAACGGGAAGGAGTTGTCGCTCCCCCCGCAGCCCGCGAGAGCGAGCACGACGACCGGGACGGTCAGGATCTGGAACCAGCGCATGAGGACCTCCACGTCCGGTGGAAGCCTACAGGAACGCCGTGGTAGGCGCCCGAGGGTCAGCGAGGCGGCGACTTGGGCGGCGGCGGCGGACGGCGCGGTGTGTGCTCGTCGGGCTGGGCCCAGCCGTGCCAGGCCTCCGTCGTCGCAGCCGGCAGGCCCGCCAGCTCCTTGTCGGGCGCGGGGATGCCCTCGAAGCGCCAGCGCTCGACCCAGAGCGGAGGTCCGGCGATGAGCCGCTGCGCGTCGTCCTCGATCACGTACACCTTGCCTTCGCGTCGCGGCACCACGAAGACGCCCCACGGCCGCACCTTCTGCCAGCCGTCCATCGTCTGGAAGGTGCTGGCGTCGATGCGCAGCGTCACGCGCGCATCGGCCTCGTAGGCCCCCTGGAGCACGATGCCGCGGCAGTTCGACGAGTTGCCGAACGACACGAGCACCACGACCTGCTTGGCGAAGTCGATGTCGCCGAGTGCCGGGCGATCGACGTCGTCGCCGAAGAGACGGTGGCTCGCCGCGCGCCATCCATCGGGCGTGCCGATCAAGAGGGCGAACCGATCGGCGATGTGCGAGCGGTCGCCCGAGGCCGCGACGACGCCCGGAATCGGCGTTCCCGGTTCCCTGGCGCGCGCCGCGGGCACGTCCAGTCGCTCGCCCGTGCGCAGCGCGTGGTACTGACGGCGGTCGCCACCGAGCTGGCGCTTGTCGTCGGGACGCAGCTCGATGGCCCATTGCTTCGTGCCGTCCTCGAGGGTCACTTCGGCGAAGGTGAGCGTGGTCCAGAACGCGCCGATGTTGGACGCGAAGAGCGTCGCGTGGCTCTCCGCATCGACGCCGACCAGGTCGTAGGTGAGGGTGATGTAGGCGGTCACCCCGCGCCACGTGGCACCGCGGTCGATCGCGGCGCGTGCGCCGCCCGGCAACGTCACCCAGCCGGTCGAGCGACGCGAGCCCCCGTACGTGACCACGGGCGGTTCGGGGGCCGGTGCCGGCTCCTCGGCGGCCACGTCCGTGGCCACCAGCAGCGCGGCCAGCCCGCAGGCGGCCACGACACGTGACGATCGCATGAAGAGAGAGCCCATGGCATGTCCTCCGGTGCAAGCCCAGCGGCCACGCTACGGCCCCGCAGGGGCACGCTTTGTCAGTTCCCTGCAAGGACCCGCGCCCTGGCGGGCCCGTTCCGAGGCCTTCGCGGAGGTAGGATGCGCTGCCATCGAGGAGGTCCTCACGACGCCCACGCCGCCCCCCCTGGTCGCACCCGACGCGACCGAGACGTGCTGGTCGATGATCGACCGCGCCGCCCAGGGCGACGCGCAGGCCCGGACGGCCTTCGCGCGCGTCTACATGGACGTCGTCCGGCGCACGTTGCAGGCGCGGTGGCGCGGCGGGTCGCTCGAGCAAAGCGTCGAGGACGCCGTCCAAGACGTGTTCCTCGACTGCCTGAAGCAGCGGGGCGCGCTCACGCGCGTGGAGGCCGGTCGTCGCGGGGGCTTCGGGGCCTTCCTGCACGGCGTGGTCGCCAACATCGCGCGGCGCTACGAGCGCTCGCGCGTCCGCCACGGCGCCCGGCAGATGTCGCTCGAGATCGACGTTTCCGACCGCGCGCCCAGCGTGGCCCGGGCCTTCGATCAGGCCTGGCTGCAGCACCTCCTCGGGCTGGCCGTGGCCAAGCTCCGAAACGCAGCCGAAGACGACGAGGCCCATGGGCGCCTCGAGCTGCTGTCGTTGCGCTTCGGCGACGGCCTGCCCGTCCGCGAGATCGCGGCCCGCTGGCAGCGTGACCCGGCCGAGCTGCACGTGGCGTACGCGCGTGCACGCCGCGAGTTCGGCCGGGCGCTGCGTGACGTGCTCCGCGAGCACCTGGCCGAGGGCGAGGTCGCCAGCGACGAGGCCCTGGACCAACGCTTGGCCGAGATGCTCGGGGAGTAGACGACGCCTCGGGACGAACGTCCCCCCTCCATGGATCGCCTCTCGTGAAACCGGCGTCCCCGGTGGAGGTGGAGCGGAGGGGCACCCTGCGCGAGCCTGGGCCCATGCACGACATCCACGAACCCCCTGCCAACGCACCCCTGGACCGCGCGCTGCACATGGCCTTCGCGCGGGCTCCGCGGACGGCCGATGCCCCGGCGCGCTACGAAGAGGTGGAGGCCATCGGCCGAGGCGGCATGGGTGTGGTGCATCGCGCCCACGAGCCGCGCCTCGATCGCGACCTCGCCATCAAGACGCTGCGGCCCGAGCTTGCCGACGATCCCGAGATGGTGCGCCGCTTCCTGCGCGAGGCGCGCATCCTGGCCTCGCTCGACCACCCGGCCATCGTCGCCGTCCACGAGCTGGGTACGACGCCGGATGGACTCCCCTACCTCGCCATGCGCTTGATCCGCGGCGAGTCCCTCGAGTCCCTCTTGGCGCGCCGCAAGAACCCGTCCGAGGACCGTCCCCGCTTCCTGCACGTGTTCCAGAGCGTCTGCCAGGCGGCCGCCCACGCCCACGAGCAGGGCGTGATCCACCGCGACCTCAAGCCGGCCAACGTGATGATCGGTCCGCACGGCGAAGTCCAGGTCGTGGACTGGGGCCTGGCGCGGCGCGTCACCTCGGCGCCGCTCGCATCCTCGCGGGCCACACCGGCCGCGCAGGAGTCCCGGCCACCGATCACGGTGTCGCCGCTCGGCACACCCGCCTACATGGCCCCCGAGCAAGCGCGTGCCGACGACGGCATCGGCTACCAAGCCGACGTGTTCGGACTGGGCTCGATCCTCTGCGAGATCCTGACGGGCTTCCCCCCGCGCGGCGGGACGCCGATCGAGGCGCTGCGCAGCGCGGCCGCCGGCGACACGGCGGAAGCCCTCGCACGGCTCGACGCCAGCGACGCCCATCCCGCGCTGAAGGACCTGGCGGCGCGCTGCCTGGGCGCCGACCCCTCGGGGCGCCCCGACGATGCCGGGCGCGTCCGCGCGGAGTTCGATGCCTGCCTGGAGCGCATCGACTGCGAAGCGCGCCAAGCCCAGCTCGATGCGGCGACGGCACGCACCGTCGCCTCGGAAGAGCGCAAGCGGCGTCGCCTCACCATGGTGCTCTCGAGCGTGATCTTCGCCCTCGCGGCGCTGGGCACGGTGCTGTGGGCCGGTGCCGTGACCGAGCGCAGCGACCGCAGCGAGCGCGCCGCGCTGGCCGTGGACGAGGCCCTGGGCGTGGCCGCCGCGCTGCGCGTCGAGGCCCGCGCCGCACCCCACGACGACGAAGGGGCTTGGCAGCGCGCCCTGGATGCGTCGCAGAATGCCGTGCGCCTCGCGCAGTCGCCGGACGCCCCCGCCGTGTGGCGGCGTCGCGCCGAGACCGAGCTGCTGCTGGGCCAAGAGGGCCTGCGCGCCGCGCGCAGGCACGCGACCGAACGCAAGGCGCTCCTGGAGGCCACGAGCGAGCTCGCCGAAGCCCGCACGCTACGCATGACGGACTGCGGTCTTTCCGGGTGCAGCGCGGCCTACCAGGCCTTCCTGGCCGAGCGCGGCCTCGGTGACCTCACGCTCGCCCCCAGCGAGGTGGCGCGTGTGGTGGAGGAGGCGGGCGACGTCGGCCCCTTGCTCGTGGCGGCCCTGGACGAATGGGCCGAAGTCTGCTCGCGGCTGCGCTGCGGCCAGGGCCCCGACGTGGCCGCGGTCACGAGCCTCGCGGCCGCCGCCGATCCCGACAGCTGGCGCAACGCGCTGCGTCGCACGGTGGCCGACGGCGATGTCGCGGCGTTGCGCGATCTGCTCGGCGCCGTGGACCCGCGCGGTCTGGAAGAGCGTTCGCTCGCCCTGGCCGCGCTCTGGATCGAGACCGATGGCCGTGCCGAGCACGGCGAGCTGTGGTACGCGATCGCGGCCTTGCGCTTCCCGGCCAACCCGTGGATCCACCACATGGCGGCGCTCGACCACCTGCGCCACGAGCGCCCGGCCGCCGCCGCCGCATCGTGGCGCGCGGCGCTGGCGCTCAAGCCCGACGTGCCGGCAATCTGGCGAGGCCTGGCGGCAGCGCTGGTCGACGTGGACCCGGCCGAAGCCGCGGAAGTGTGCCGACTGGCCATCGGCAAGGGCATGAAGTGCAGCAAGCTCTGGATCGAGCTGGGCCGCGCGCGGGACGCGATGGGCCAGACCGACGACGCGCTCGCTGCCCTCACGCGCGCCACCGAGCTGGCGCGCCCCCACGACCCCGAACCGTTCGTCCACCTGGGTGATGTACAGGCCCGATTGGGCCGCGTGGCCGAGGCGATGGCGTCCTACGGCGAAGCGCTCCGCCGGGACGCCAACTCGGTGCGGGCCCACGTGGGGCTGGCCGAAGTCCACACGGCCACGGGGGACAAGGAGGCCGCGGGCAGTCACTTGGCCGCGGCGAGCTCGTCCATCTGTCGCTGCGCGGGTGCCGGCATCGAAGCGCGCATCGCGCGACTCGGTCGCACGGGGCTGCCCGGGGACGGCGGGGAGTAGTCACCGGATGCTTCGACGCTTCATGATCGCGGCGTGGGCCGCGACAGCCTGGGTGCTTGGCGCCTTCGGCACTGCCTCTGCCGCGCGAGCCGACGAGGCGGCCGCGGTGAAGGGCGAGCACCTGCAGGTGCGGCTCGTCGCCGAGCAGTCCTCGATCGCGGGTGGAGCGACGCTTCGCCTGGGCGTGTTGTTCGTGCCGGACGCGCACTGGCACGTCTACTGGCGCGAACCGGGCGAGACGGGCCTCGCGCCCGTCATCACGTGGCGGTTGCCCGAGGGGTTCCGGGCCGGCCCGATCGCCTGGCCCGTGCCGACGCCCGACGAGGTGGACGACATCCACTCGCACATCTACGAGGAGCGGGTGCTTCTCGCCTGCGACGTGCAGGTGCCCTTCGACGTGCCGCTCGGCGACGTCACCCTCGAGGCGGACGTCGAGTGGCTGGTGTGCGAGGACTCGCAGGGGTGCCTGCCCGGTGAGGCCCAGCTCGCCCTGACCTTGCCCGTCCGCGACGCGATCCCGCCGCCGTCGCCCGAGGCACCGTGGTTCGAAGAGGCCCGCAAGCAGCTGCCGCTGGCCCAGCCGGAGGCGCTCTCCGTCGAGATCGTGCCCGAGGGACTGCGCTTGACGGCGACGGGCGAAGGTCCGTGGCGCGCGGAGGACGCACGGCTTGGCGGCATCTGGGCGACGTGGACGAGTCTCGACACCTCGGCAGCGCCGATCGTCGTGCGCAGCAACGACCGCATCGTCCTGACGTGGCCGCTACGCGCCGGTGCGCCCGCACCCACGTGGGCCGATGGCCTGTTCGTCGTGGAGCGCGGCGAGGAACTCAGTGCGTGGCAAGTGCGCGGCGGGGAGCCGCCCGCACGCACGCCCGCGGCGCCTGTCGCGCACACGCCCGCGCCCGAGCCTGCGGTGGCCCTGCCCCCAGCGGCCCCTGCCGACGACGATCTCTCGTGGGCCACGCCCTGGGTGCGTTACGACGGCGCGGCCGTGGACGCCGAGAGCGCCGGCCGCACGCCCGAGGACGCCACCTTCCTCGGCGCCCTCGTGCTGGCGCTGCTCGGCGGCATGTTGCTGAACATCATGCCCTGCGTGCTGCCGGTGCTCTCGCTCAAGATCCTGGGCTTCGTCGACCAGGCAGGCAGCAACCCCAGGGCGGCGCGCCTGCACGGCATGGCGTTCGGCGTGGGCGTCGTGGCGTCGTTCCTGGCACTCGCGGGCCTGCTGTTGCTCCTGCGCAGTCGCAGCCAGGACCTCGGCTGGGGCTTCCAGCTGCAGGAGCCGAGCGTGGTCATGGGCCTGGCGGTGCTCATGTTCCTCGTCGCGCTCAACCTGTCGGGCGTCTTCGAGGTGGGTGCGGGCCTCGCGGGACTTGCGGGGCGGGCCGCGCAAACGACCAAGCACGGCAGCTACGCAGGCTCGCTCTGGATGGGCGTGCTCGCCACGGTCATCGCCACCCCCTGCACGGCCCCGTTCATGGGTCCGGCCATCGGTTACGCGATCACGCAGCCTGCGGTGCAGGCCCTCGGCGTGTTCGCGGCCATCGGCGTCGGCATGGCGCTGCCCTACGTGGTGTTGTCCACCTTCCCGGGCTGGCTGCGCTTCCTGCCGCGTCCCGGACCCTGGATGGAGACCTTCCGTCAGATCACGGCGTTCCCCATGTACGCCACCGTCATCTGGCTCGTGTGGCTGTTCGGTCGCTTGGTCGGCACGTCGGGCATGACGGCGCTGCTCGTCGCGCTGCTGGCGGTGGCGCTGGGCGCGTGGTTCTACGGACGCTTCGCCACGCCTGTGCGCTCGGCACGGACACGCTGGATCGTGGGTCGCGCCATGGCCTTGAGCATCGCGGCGGCCGGCATCCTCTACGTGCTCGACCACGCCAAGGTCGATGCCTCGTCGGAGTCCGCGCAGGTCGCCACTGCGCCCGAGGGCTGGGTGCCCTACGACGGGCGGCGCATCGCGGCCAGCCAGGAAGCGGGAGTACCCGTGTTCCTCGACTTCACGGCCGACTGGTGCCTCACCTGCAAGGCCAACGAGGCCGCGTTCCTCGACACGGACTCGGTGCGCGGGGCGTTCAAGCGCCACGGCGTGCTGGCCATGCAGGGCGACTGGACGCGCCGCGACGAACGCATCACCAAGGCGCTGGCCCAGCTCGACACGCTGAGCGTGCCGCTCTACGTCATCGTGCCGCCCGACCCCGCACGTCCCGCGTACGTGCTGCGCACGGCCATCACGTCGTCGTACGTCGTCGAGGCCCTCGACAAGATCCTCGGGGCGCCCTGACCTCGAGTCCCCATTCCTCGGGCGGGCCCGTCCGGTCCTCCCACCCCTGCGCATCATCGACCCGCAGGGCCGGATCGTGTACTCGGGTGCGATCGACAGCATCCGCAGCGCGAACCCGGCGGACGTCGCCGGCGCCACCAACCACGTCGTCGCCGTGCTCGACGCCGTCTTGGCCGGCAAGCCCGCTCCCTACGCCTCGCAGCCGCCCTACGGCTGCAGCGTCAAGTACGCCAAGTAGGCGGCCTCGACGACACGCTAGACTGCTCCCCGGAGCGGACGACCTGGACGGGGAGGGCCGCAAGGCCCTTCCCGTCGTTCGTTACGAGAGGTGGGACATGCGGATTCTCGCGGGCTGTCTCGTGGCGCTGGCCTTGGCGGCGTGCGGTGAACCCCCGCTCTACGTCGTGGAGATCCAGCCGACGACGGACGGCATGGAGCGCACGGTCGGCTTCGTCGACCGACCGGAGCTCCTGGGCGACCTCGACCTTGCGCGTGATCCGCTTCCGCATGCGCTCCTGGAGCAGACCCCGTCCGAGGACCATGTGCTGTCGGCGCGCCTCCGCGACCGCTTGCGGGCCGCGTACGGCGAGCCCGGGTTCGGAGGACGCTGGAGAAACACGTTCGGGAAGCGGTCACCCGGTGTGCTCGATGGCTTCGGCCACATCGTTCGCGACGTGTCTCCGCTCGGCAGCGTCGCGCACTACGTCGAGCGCTTCGGCGGCACCGACGATCCCGAGGCCCAGCAGATCGCACGCACCGTGGCTCTCGATGCATGGCTGGCGCTGATCCGACCGCATTGGCTGAAGGCCGTGGAGCACCACCCGGGGCGCGAGCGCCTCGTGGCGTGGATGGAGCACGACCTCGCGCGTGAGGCGGCGGCCTGGTTCGCCCTGCGCAGGCAGCTGTCCGACGCGCTCTGGTCCGAGGCTTCAGGCAGCCGCGACAGCGCTCGCCTCGCGCTCGACGCCCACCTGGCCGAACGCGGCTGCCACGCCGACGCCGTGGTGGAGGATCCCCTGGCGATCGTGCGCGCGTTCACGCGACGCGAGCTCGGCCTGGCACCGAGCGAGCCGCTGCCGGCCGCGCTCGAGCGGGGCGCCCTGCTCGACGCCGTCTTGAAGGACGCGAGCGGGGAGTCGGGTGCCGTCCTGCCTCCTCCGACTCTTCCCGACGACCTCGGGCCCTACGCGAGGCCGAGCTCGACGGCCGACACGCCCGAGGAGGCCGCGCGCGAAGAGCGACTTGCCGCGTACGCCCGGCTCGCGGCCCTCCTCGAGCCGCGACGCTCGCAGCTCTCGGGTGGGCTCGACGTCTGCGTGTTCCTTCGGGTGCCCCATCCCCCCGTGGGAACCGATGGGATCTACGACACCGAGCGGCGAGTGATCACCTGGTTTCGCCGCGTGCTCCCGCCGCCCGGACCGTGTGCCTGGGTTCGCGCCAGCTGGCCCGAGCCCGACGCGGCCATGCAGACGCAGCTCTGGGGAGCGGTCCACCTGACCGGAGGACACCTCCACGACTTCGTGCGCGCGTGGCAGGACCTCGACACCGGGCACCGCGCGCGCGGCATGGAGCTGCTCGAACGCCTCCGCGGCGACCTCGGCGGCAACGCGCGAGGCCAGATCGCCAAGCAGCTGGAGCTCGCCATCGGTAGCGACGGCGACCTCCGCGGCATCGCCGCCGCGCTGGCCAACGGGCTCTTCGACCCGGGCGACTGAAATCAGGTCGAACGCAAGTCCACCATGTCGGCGCCGCCGCCGAACCACGCGTTCCAGGTGGCTTGCGAGATCGAGATCGAGACGATCTTCGAGAAGTCGCCCTCGTGGGCGCGATTGAGGTCGGCGGCCTGGGAGCTGACGAAGCGCTTGTTGGCCGCGTGCGACTTGGCGGCGTTGGACGCGCCGCTCAGGCCGCGCGTCGAGAGGCGGAACGCCGTGGCGCCGCTTCCGCCGCCGCCGCTTCCGCCACCACAACCCGGTAGGGTCAGCGCGGCCCCTGCAAGCGCAGCAACCGAGGCCGCCCCCGAGCTGGCCAGGAACGTCCTTCGCGAGAGGCGTGCGCGCATCACAGGCTCCCTCCCGCGAGGTGGAAAGAGGGCAGAGGGGATCTCCGGCACTCCCCCGCCTTCTCGGCCTCCCGGCCGGTCAGGTCTTTGCACTGCGACTTTGCTGCCGGACACCCTGGCACGGTTCCTTCTCCAGCCCCGCCTTGCACCCGATTCGACGAACCCGAAGGCCGACTTCCGAGCTTTCACAGGATCTTGACGCTACTTCGCAGCCTTTCTGCACTCCTCACTTGACCAGATCCGGGACTGCGTTTCAAGGCCTCGTCGAGTTCTTGGATTCGAGGCGGGCGAGCAGCGCGGCGGGGCTCACCCCCCTTCAACCCACGAGGCGCGGGGACCGGACGGCTCGCGTCTCGGGCTCTCAGGGGTCAAGCGCGGACCGGGCTTGGGCCGCCTCCGCGCTGCGGCCCGCGGCCTCCAGCGCGGCGCCAAGCGCGGTCAACCAGCGGCGCCTCGGAGGCCAGTAGGCGCGTGCGATCTCGGCCCAGCGTGCGTGGCGCACGCGCTTCGCGGCCTCGCCATCGGCCAAGGAGGCCTCCAGGGGGACGCATGCAAGCACGCGCGCGTCGCGCGCCCTCGCCGGCGCGCCGTCCGCCTCCAAGCGCTCCACGGTCGACGCCACCCAGGCGGCGAGCTTCGCGCCTCCGGAGCCCGGATCGACGTCCGCGTGCAGGATCGCAATCCATGTCCGGAGATGGGCCACGCCCACGTCGTCCTCGTCTCCTGCGCGCGGGACGCGGTCGCACCAGGACGTGGCGCGAGCCAGGGCAGCCCGCGCGGCCTCGACATCGCCCGCCTGGAGGTGGTTTCCGGCCAACGCACACTCCAAGATGCCGACGCGTGCGTAGAAGGCGGGGTTGAGGTCTCGATGCTCGCCGAGCGATGCGGCGAGGTCGGCCACGGCGCGCGCAGGATCGCCCATCCGCGCCAGCCAAACGCTGCGTCGGAACTCGACCTCGCGGTTGCCGGGATGGGCCTCGCGGGCGCGCTCGAAGTCCTCGCCCGCAGCGGCCATCAGGTCGGCGCGCTCGTCTTCGGACTCCACGATCTCGGCGAGTCGCAGGCGCGCCTCGCCCCGGTAGGCCAGCGCAACAGAGGCATCGCGCAGCACGGCGACGGCACGCTCCCACGTATCGATGGCGCGTCGGTGCCGCTCGCGGGCTTCAGCGACGTTGCCGGACAGCTCGGCCTCGACCGCGAGAACCTCGTGGCAGAACCCCAGATCGAACCACGCGTTCCCGTCCTGCGTGGTGACGGCGATCTGCTCGTAGAGGAGAATGGCTTCCTCGTAGTGCCCGGCGTAGCGAAGGTGCCAGGCCAGGGAGGCAGCAGCCCCCCGATCGGCGAGGCGCCCGCCAAGCGCGGCGCGAACGTCCTCGAGCGCGCCCGCCGTGTCCTCCACGGCCAAGCGGGCGGCGGCACGCCGCAGACGCCAGGTGTCCAGCTGCGTCACTTGGCAGTAGGTGCCGGGTGCTGCTTCGGCCCTGCGCACGGCGGCGTCGAGGTCGTCCCGGGCCTGCTCCCGCCAGCGGAGTGCGTCGGCATGCGCGCCCGCGGCACCGGCGCGGTAGGCACGGCGCTCGGCCAGCTCGGCACGACGCGTCCACGGCGCGCCCCACGAGCCCGCCGTGTCGCACGCCCTGACGAGCGCGTCTTCGGCGCGCCCTTCCCACGTGTCGCGCTCCGTCGCGTCCTCCGCCTTCGCCGCGCGGTCCAGCGCATGGTCGGCGCGCAGCACGAAGGCCCGCGGGTCGTTCGCGGCACGTTGCTCGAGGTCCTCGAGCGCGATCTGGATCAGGCCCTCGAGGTTCAGCTCGGGCCGCGGTGCCTCGCCGACGCGCGCGGCCTCCAGGAGCAGCTCGACACGGTCGAGATGGACCTCGAGCGGCGTGTCGTCGGTCAAGAGGGCTTCGTCGAAGGCATCGAGCGCCGCGGCGCGATCCTCCTTCACGCGCCAGCGGTAGCGGGCCGTCGCCGCAAGCCATCGCGACGAACGACCGCCGGAACGCAGGGCGCGCTCGAGCTCGCGGTCCGCATCGAGGTGTCCAGCCGCCACGGCCAGCTCGGCGGCGAGCAGGACGGCCTCTGCGTCGTCCGGTCGCTCCGCGGCCCGGCGGGCCGCCAACGTGGCGGCAGCTTCGTGGTCGCACGACGTCCGCGCCGCCTCGATCGCGGCCACGGACACACCGCCGACCGCAGGGCGCAGGACGAAGGCCGCCGTGACCCCGGCCGCAAGCACGATCGCGGCCGCGGGCCACGCCCACCTGCGCGCGTGGCGCGGTCGCGAAGGGGCGTCCGCCACGACGGGCGCGGGGCGCGGAGGCGGGGGCGCGATCGCCTCGCCCGCCAGCGCGCGGCGAAACGTCACCGCGTCCGGGAACCGCTGCGCGGGCTCCTTGGCGAGGGCTCGCTCGAGCGTGGCACGCACCGGCGCGCTCACCGCGTGCAGGCCCTCCACCGGGAGCGGGCGCGGCGGCGACTCGATGACGTGCATCATCATCGAGAGCGTGCTCGTGCCTGCGAAGGGCAGCTCCCCAGCCAGCATCTCGTAGAGGATCACGCCGGTGGCGAACTGGTCGGCGGCCGCGCCCACGTCGTCGCTGGCCCGGATCTGCTCCGGGGCCATGTACGCGACCGTCCCCACCATCTCGCCGTCCTGCGTCAGGAGGGCGCCCGGCGGCAGCCCGTCCTCGCGTTCGAGCAGCCGGGCGAGGCCGAAGTCCAGCACCCGCGCGTGCTCCGTGCCGTCGGGGCGACGCTCGACCATGACGTTGGCCGGCTTCAGGTCGCGATGCACGACCCCGGCGGCATGCGCCGCCGAGAGTGCCTGGAGGATGTCATCGGCCAGTGCGATCGCCCGCGCTTCGGGCAGGGGTCCCTCCTCGGCGATCAGCTCGGACAGCGTGCGTCCCGGGCAGAGATCCGTGACGAGGTAGACGAGGCCCTCTTCCTCGCCCACGTGGCGCACCGTGACGATGTGCGGGTCCACGAGCCGCGAGAGGGTCATCGCTTCGCGGAGGAAGCGCGCACGTACGTGCTCGTCGGCCGCGCGCTCGGGCTTGAGCACCTTGATGGCGAAGCTCGAGCCGAGCAGCGCATGCTGCGCGGCGTACACGATGCCCATGGCGCCCTCGCCGAGGACACCGCCCACCCGGTAGGTCCCGGCGAGCACGCGTCCGGTGAGGGGGCCTGCCGGCCGCCCGTCGCCAACCGGCGGATCGGCGCTCACGCCGGTCCGCCCCCGCGCGCCGGCGCGATCCGCTTGCGAAGTCGCGCCAAGGCGCGCGCGTGTCGCTTGCGCACCGCTTCGGACGAGGTCCGTCCCAGGAGGTCGGCGACCTGCTGGAAGGTCATGCCCTCGAAGTCGTGGAGCGCGATCACCTCCTGCTCCTCGGGCGCCACCCACGCGCCACCCCCCGGGCCCTTCGTGCGGCGCGACAGGGTACGCACGCGGTTGCGGACGATCGTGGCGAGCCAGCCGAGGAAGCGGGTCTCGTCGTCGAACTGCATGCTCTTGGATGAGGGGGCGAGCACCCGCCGGAACACGGACTGCGTCACGTCGATCGAGTCGACCTGGCGCCGCAGGGCCGGGTTGAGCAGGCGCCGCGCCACGCCGCGCAGGAACGGTTCCGTCTGGCGGTAGAACTCGTGGACGGCGATCGCATCCCCCTGGCGGATGCGGGCGAACAGGTCCGCGCGGGGGGCCTCGGCCATGCCTCCTCCTGTCCGCGGCCAGCCTACTCGGAGGAGGGTGTCGGGTCGGCGGCCCAGGTGGGGTCCGCGAGGCGGCGGGGCACGCCGTGGGCGCGTCAGTCCCGAAGGCGCGCCTCGAGCCAGGTGCGGAAGGCGGCGACCTCGCGCGGGTTGGCCGCCAGGGGCGGCATCGAGCTCCAGATGGCTGGACGGGCCGGGTCCTGGCGGGACATGACCGTCAGGAACGTGCCCACGCGGTTGGCGTCCCAGCCTTGCAGGAGCCCGTCCAAGCCCCGGTAGCCGCCCAGGGTATGGCACACGGCACACTGACGCCGGTAGATCGCATCGCCGATGGCCAGCTCGTCCGCGCCCTCCAGCAGGTGGGCTTCCGGTGTCGACGCCAGGAAGCCGTTCTGGCGGTGCTGCTCCAGCTCGTCGCGGTAGATGCCGTTGGCGTAGATCACGTCGCGCACGCTGTACGGCTTGCGCAGGACTTCGCGGGCGTACTCGGCACATCCGAAGCCAAAGAGACCCAGGGCGAGGAGTCCGAGGGTGGCGACGTGGGGCAGGCGTGCCGGCTTGGCCACCGCACAGACCAGGCCTACCAGGAACAAGACGCCAAAGGCGATGCCCCCATACCGGTAGAGGCTGGCCAAGAGCGGAACGCCCCCACGGGCGCCCTCCAGCGAACGATGCAGGATCTCGGACGCGTCCGCGGGCAAGACACCGCGTGTCCACACGAAGCAGGCCGCGGCCACGGCGAGACCTGCGACGATCCAACGACCCGCCCGTGCGATGACCAGGCGCCGATCGTCGTCCGCCACGACGTGTCGGGCCGTGAACAACCCGAAGGAGCCCGCCACGAACGCGCAGACGCCGAGGCGCAGGAACGTGGTCGGCCAGTACGTGGGGTTGAAGATGCCCGACCAGAAGCTCCTGTCCTCATGCCACGCCCCGGGCGTGAGCATGAAGGACAGGATGCCGTTGATCACCAGGAGGGTGATGATGGAAGCCGCGGCATACATCCACCCCACGGCCATGTGCGTCGTGGCATCGATGCGACGCCACGTCTTGTAGTAGACGACCGCGGCGGTCAGCTCGATCAGGAAGAAGCACCACTCCGTGGCCCAGCCCCACACGAAGGTCCGGATCAGGAAGAAGGTGCTGTCGGGCGAGGCCAAGCCGATCGCGAACCAAATCCCGACACCGGAGAGCGCGCCGAACACCAGCGTGAGCAGCACGAAGAAGCGACTGTGGCGCTCCGCATGCCCGACGAGCCCGGGGCGCCCCAGCTTGCGGCCCCAGCGCTCCGTCGTCACGAGGTACATGCCGCCCCCCACGGCGAAGTGGGCCACGAACACGTGCGTGACGGCGATCAACGCAATCAGCCCCGGCAGACCGATACCTTCGGGGGCGAGTGCGGGGAACATCAGGGCGTCTCCGAAGGCGTCGTCGTGGCCGCGGCCCGGAGGGCCACCCGAACGAGCCACGCCATGCAGCCGATGGCCACGAGGAGCATCACGGCGAACAGCACGATCGGGCCCACGTCGACATCGGCCTGCGGCGGGGGCTCGATACCCGCCGCGGCAAGGCGCCGGGCGCGCACGGCCAGGCGCAGCAGCACCTTCGCCACCAGCACCCCGACGCCCGCCGCGAGAACCAGCACCAGGGACCGCAGCGACGGTCGGCGAACGTGACGCCACGCCAGGAAGGGCACGAGCAGACCCAGCACGATCCCGATTCCCAGCGAGGCACCGGCCCGCGCGCCGCCGACGTCCCCGGGTCGCGCCAACAGCTGGCCGACACCCAGCAGCACGGCGACGACCGTGGCTCCCACGAGCACGCCCAAGCCGCGTCGGTCGAAGGACGCCGCCAGCTCGGCGTCGTGCGGACGCCGGAAGGCGCCTCGCACCAGGAACACGAGGCTGCCGAGGGCGATGGCGCCCACGATCTCGTGCGACCAGCGCAGGAGCACGTTCGTGTCGGCAAGGCCGAGGTTCCAGCCCGGGCGACCCAGGGCCGCCATGGCCTCGGGGTGCTCGGACAAGCTCACGTTGGCGGCCAGGACGAACGAGAAGACGAGGAGGGCCATGAAGGGAAGGGCGCGAAGGGCAACGGAGGCTTCGCGCCCCCGCTCCAGGCGCCCGCCCACGGCGTAGGCCGCGTAGTACCCACCCATCAGGACGAAAAGGACGCCGATCCACGGCCACGCCATGTGGATGCTCGACGCGTAGAACCGTTCGCCGTGGACGAGCTGCAGGAAGAGCAGCGGCGCCACACCGAGGGTCACGGTCATCGAGAACGAGGGCGGGAGCAGGCCCGCTGCCGCCCTCTGCATCTCCCGTTCGCCCGCACGGGCCGTGGCGAGGACGAACGCCGCGGCGACCAACACGTTCATCGCGACGAAGTGGAGCACGAGCGTCAGCGGGTGGAGGATGTCCACCAACCACAGGGGAGCCGGAACGGCCGGAGCGGCGGCGAGGGCCTGCATGTCAGCGCTCGCCGGTGGCGCTCTGCTTGTACTTGGCGCGGTACTCCTCGTCGATGCGCTTCATCATCTCCTCGGGCAGCCCACCGCTGCGCCACGCATGCTCCGGCCGCGCCAGGATCTCCTCGACCTTGGCCAGGATCTCCTCATCGCCCTGCGCCGCCTCGTGCACTTGGTCGAGGAACTTGGTGTAGAAGTTCTCGGCGACCTCGAAGAAGCCGTGCCACTGCGTGTAGTCCGGCCCCTGCATCGATGCGCCGTGACGAGCCCGCCGCCCTTCGTGGTGCCACAGCCGGAACCACGTCCACTCGAGCTCCTCGTCGAAGGGGGTCGCCGTCAGCTTGTCCTTGCTGTAGAGCATCGCCATCAGCTGCGAACCGGGAATCGCGAACTTGTCGTTGTAGAGCTCGATCGCGCTGTCGAACTGCACGTAGAAGTCCTCGTAGAACGAGCGGATGTGACAGGCCGAGCAGACCTCCTGCATGGCTTGGCGCTTCCCTTCCCAGTCCTGCTGATGGACGGAAACGGGCGGACGTAGGGTCCACGACAGGCGCTTGCCCGGGTCATGCGTGATGGGCTGCGACTTCGTGGCGCTCATGTGACACGTCGCGCAGGTGGGCGCCGCAATGTAGTCCTGGCCGGCGATCCACGTCTTGCTGTCCAGGTTCATCTCGTGGCGATGCGCGTAGAAGGCGATGCCGTGTTTGGACTCGTCGTAGATCTCCTTCTGCGGATGGTCCGGGCCCAGGTGGCACTTGCCGCAGTTCTCGGGCGAGCGGGCGACGGCGCGCTTGAACGAGTGACGGCTGTGGCAAGCCGCGCACGACCCTCGCGTCCCGTCGAGATTGAGCCGGCCGACGCCCGTGTTCGGCCACGTCAAGGGATCGAAACGGGGCGCGCCGCTGTCGCGGCGCATCACGTTGCCGGCCTCGTCCTTGAGCAGCTTGACCTCGCTGCCGTGGCACTGCCAGCATCCGTTGGCCGCGGCAGCCGGGCCTTCGGCGAACTCGCCCAGTACGTTGTCGAGCGAGTGGAGGATCTTCCCGGCTGCCGCGTGGTGGCTGCCCTGGAACTCCTCCACGACTTCCGCGTGACAGCGCGCACAGTCCTTGGGCGTCACGATGGTGGCGATCCATTGCCCCTCGTGGCGGAAGGCATCGGGCTCGCCCTCTTCGGCCTGATGGCACTCGACACACCCCACGCCCTTCTCGCCGTGCGTGCTGTCCTTCCACTGCGCGGTGATCACCGGCGTCTGCACGCCATGGCAATCGACGCATCCGCGATTGACGTCCGTGACGACGGCCTCGGGCTGGGCCTCGTGGCGGATCGACTGGGCCTCGCGGTACGAGACCACGACCAGCATCGCCACGAGCAACAGACCGAGCGCCGCGATGATCCAGTTCTTCTGGGCCAGGGTCATGCGAAGGACTCCCAGAGGGTGAGTGCGACGAGCAGCAGGACGACGCCGCAGCCGATCCAAGCCGACAGTTCCGAGCCCGGTCGCTTGCGACGGATGCGTCCGTCGATCACGGGCCAGAAGAACATCAGGAACGAGAACGCACCCATCGCCAACAGGGCTGCCGAGAGCCCCATCAGCTTGAGGGTGCGGAACGTGAAGTACAGGTACCACTCCGGCTTGACGTGGGCCGGCGTGGTCGTGGGGTCGGCCGCCGCACGCAACGGCGCGGGGAAGATCACGGCCAGCGCGCAGAGCAGGATCGTCAGCGTGAGAGCGAGGATGAGCTCGGTCTTCACGTGATCGGGGAAGAACGGATACGTCGGTGTCTTCACACCCGTCTCCCGACGACGCACGTCGGCGACGCCGTGCAGGCGCACGAGAAGCAGGTGGACGCCGAGCAAGAGGAACAGCAAGGTCGGCAGCACGCCGATGTGGAAGACGAACAGACGCGAGACGGTGCGGTCACCGTTCTCCGGCCCGCCCAGCAGCAGGTTGCGAAGCGCCTCGCCGACGACGGGTACTTGGCTCGTGATCTGCGACGCCACGTTGACGCCCCAGTAGGTGTTCTGGTCGCGGATCAGCGAGTAGCCGGTGAACCCCATCAGCAGCGTCACGCCCAGGATCAAGCAGCCCACCATCCACGTGAGCTCACGGGGGCGACGGTAGGCTCCCGTGAAGAAGACGCGGACCATGTGGAGCAGGACGGTCAACACCATCAGGTGCGCGGCCCAGTGGTGGATGCTGCGGATCCACCAGCCGTAGGGGACGTCGCGCGTGATGCGCTCTACGCTCGCATAGGCCTGGGCGCCATCCGCGCGGTAGTGGAACGTCAGCAAGATGCCCGTCACGACCTGGACGAGCAGCAGGAACATGGGCGTGCCGCCCAGGCAGTACCAATAGGCCTTGAGGTGCGCCGGAACGGGCTCGTTCAACCCGGCCGTGAGCTTGGCCGGGTCGACGGGAAGGCGCTCCCCCACCCAGCCGCCGAGGCCGGGACGACCGGCGTCCGACATCGACCCGCTCATGCCGTCTCTTCCTCGTACAGGACGTAGAGCGACTCCCCGCGGCGCACCAGATCGACACGCGCGAGCTGTTGACCCGCCTCGGCCGGCGGCCCCGCGAAAGCCCTTCCGTCCGCGTCGAACCAGCCTTCGTGGCACGGGCAGCGGAACCAACCTGCGCGCTTGTCGGGGTTCCTCTCGTCGGAGGACGGAGGCACCCAGTGCACGCGGCACCCCAGATGGGGGCAGACATCGCTGAAGGCCGCGAACTCATCGCCGGTGCGCCGGACCTGCAGGTGACGACCGTCGGGAAGCGTGGCCGCAAGCGTGCCGCCCTGGGGAATGGCGTCCACGAAGGCCAAGAACACTTCGCGCTCGCGCCGGCGGGAAGGCGGGTTCAGGTAGCCCACGACACGGGTGACCCCGTAGCCGCCTGCCCCGGCAACGGCGCCCGCCGCCGCCAACCCCGAGAGGAGCACGCGGCGCGACGGCTCGACGTGCCTACCCGAGGCCTCTTCGACATCGCGTCGTGCGTCATGGGCCGCGTGCGTCACGAGCCGCCCTCCGCGAGCAACTCTACGTAGCCGCCTCGCCCCCGAGAAGCCCGCAGCGCATCGGGAAGTGGCTGGGAAAGGCGACAAGAACGGTCGTTTGGATCCCCTGCCCCTACCGACGCCTCACACGGACCCCGTCGATCTCCGGAAGCGGCGTGTCGTCGTGGATGCGCCTGTCGCGAGCTTCCACCACCGGCACGATGCGGATCGTACGGGCCTGCTCCGATCGCAAGAACCCCGCCTGGACCAAGCGCAGCACGAGCGCATGGATCCGATCCTTCATCCGGGCGCGCTCCTCGGTCACGGCAACGACGTACGCGGGGCCTTCCGTCCAGGTCACGGTGGCGCTGTGCCACGGTCGCAGCGGCAGCTCCTCGGCCGGCGTGCCGAGCAGGTCGGCGGCCCAGCCCAGGACGAGCCGCGTCGGGTCGTCGAGCTTGTTCCTCGCGCCCACCCAGTACGCACGCCGCCGCTCGACGCGCCGCACGGCCCAGACCGAGCGCTCACGGCCAGGAGCCACCTGGCGACTCCATCCCTGGGGGTAGAGCGGCTTCTTCGTGAGCAAGTCGTAGTTCGGACGCGGCGGTAGATCCCAGCTGCGAGTGACGTGTGCGCAGCCCGACCCACCGATGGCGATGCCCCCCCAGCCGCCCAGCCCCTCGCTGTCCTCGACGTAGATGGCCAGCTCCGGCGTGACCAGCGGAAGTACGTGCGCCATGAAGCCCTCGTGGCGCCGTGTCGCAAGCAGGTTGCCTGCCGCGACTCCCGTCTCGCTCATCGAATGCTTGGCCGTGTCGAGCTCGAGGATGCGCAGGAGGACCTCGGGGTGCTCGCGGCCCGGGGCCGAAGCCAGCAGCAGCGTGGGGATCGCGTCGGCCTCGGCGAGTCGGAGCAGGAGGGGCGTGGGCACGTCGGCGTCCAGCAGGATCAGGACGTCCATGAGGTGACGCCGGGCCAGGAACGAGTGCTTGCCGCGGACATCCGCCCAGCGGTCGAGCGCTGCCAGCATGTCCGGCACGAGCTCGGGCATGGGATCGCCGGCGAGCAGCCAGCCGGCCCACGCCACCGTCTTGGCCTCGGACGAGGCCAAGTCGCGGCGCAGGAGGCCCGCGCGATCCAACGGCTCGTCGGCGGCTGCCACTCGTGTCGTCGACGAGCAGACTGCGAGAGTCAGGACCAGCACACCCAGGACGGTCCATCGCGACGGCATGGCGGGGACAACGCGGCCCGACGTTCCCGGTTCGCAGCGCGTGATGGCCAAGTGGTAGGCTTCGGACGTGGATCCGCCGGAAGCTCCCCCTCCGCCCGAACGCACGCCGTCGGAGTCGATCGGGTTCCTTCCGCCCTTGGCCGAGGCCTTGGAATCGCTCTGCACGAGCGACGACGACCTGCTCCTGTTCACCGCGGCTGCGGCGACCCTCCTGCGCCAGATCGACGCGCGGTGGTTGGACCGCCCCGAAGCTGCCCGATCGATCGCGGTGGGGTTCCACCGCGTGGGCGCGTGGGTGCGCCCTCACCAGAGTCGCTGGCTCGCCGATGGCTCCTTCGCCGCACCGCGGAGCTACACGCCCCACGAGCATGAGTCGGCATCAGGTGCCACATGGGTGGTGGCCTCGCGAGCCGAACCGGACTGGCGCGTCGCAGGCGCCCCTCCGAGCCTCCGCGCGCGGCGGGGGCACTTCGTCCTGCGCGTGTCTGTTCCCGCGCGTAGCGCGCGACACGCAAGTGCCGCCATCACGGCAACCTGGATGCCGCGTAGCCCTTGGCAGGGCCGCGACGGCACGGAGCCGCGCCGGATCTGGCTGGGACTACGCCGCGATGCGCAGGGTTGCTGGCGTCCCGCGGCGCAGTGGGATCAGGGATCCGACCCGACCGCCTAGCGGAGTGAGCAGTACGGGCGCGTGGCGTCTCCCCGCAGCTACTTCGCCGACGGCACGTTCAGGTGCTCGCGGAACTCGCCTTGCGTGGCCGCAGCGATCTCCTTCAGGAGCTGCGTCATGAGGGCCGGGGTCTCCGAGAGGTTGGGCATGCCGCGATCGAGGTTGAGCAAGGAGAGCCCGATCGTGTGCACGGCCACGCGACGGAAGCGCGTCCAGGCGCGGACACTGGCCACCAAGCCATCCACGGTCCAGTAGCGTCCCGCCGTGGGGTTGCCGTCCGTGAGCAGGAAGATCGTGTCGAACGAGGGATCGCTTTCGAAGGCCCACTCCAACGCCTCGAACAGGAACGTGTCGCCCTCGGGCTCGGACATGGTGCGCTCGGCCCAGGACGCGGCCGCCTTGACGGCGCCGGGCGAGGCCTCCGCCAGCTCCTTCTTCCAGGCCAACGGCTTCTCGGCGTAGACGACGACGTTGAACGCCGTGCCGGGCTGGAGTGCCTCCAGGACCCGAACGAGCTCATCGCGGGCCACGTCGATGCGATGCGGCTCCTTGCGCCAAGGCCACGTCATGGACGAGCTGGCATCCACGAGGAAGAGCACACGGTCCGTATGCACGTCCACGCCGTGGTACGAGGGAACGGTCGTGGCGGGAAGCGTGCCCGGATCCTGTTCGGCCAGCCAGGCGTTCCAAGTCGCAGGATCATGACCGAGCGCCTTGCCGCTGATCGCGGCGAGCGCCGAGGCCGCCACGTGGCGCGTGCGCAGGCGTGGGTCGGCAAGCAACCCGATCAACGCATGGGCGACGACCTTGCGCTTGGCCGCCCCCGCCGCATGCGCCGTGGCCTCCTTCACCCAGGCGTTCTCATCCTGGAGGAGTCCGCGGACGGCCGCCTCGGGCTCGGCATCGAACGGCTCGAGCGCGGCCAGCCGCTCGGCCGCCGCCAGGCGCACCTGCCACTGCTCGTTGCGCGCAGCTTCCAGCAAGAGGGCACGCGCGTCTGCGCCGGGACAGCGCACGAGCGCTCGCAGGGCCCGGTAGGCCAGCTCGCCGCCACTGGTGCTTGCCGCCTCGCGCTCGTAGATCTCGCGGACGGCCTCGGTCGCGGCTTCGACCGGTGAGGCGGCCAGTGCGTCCAAGCAGGCGCCACACACCTCGGCGTCCTTGGCCTTCAGTCCCTTGCCCGTGAACCAGGCGCGCACGTCGTCGCTCGGATCCTGGGAGAGCATCTCGCCGAAGGCGAACCAGAGCGTGGCGTCCTTGCCCTTCTGCAGCGCACTGACGAGCGTGTCGAGGGCCTTGTCGTCGGCCATCTTGAGCAACGCGCGCATGGCGTAGAGCCGATGGTCCCCGGCCGTGGACTTCTTCTTGACGAGTCCGACGAGGAAGCGCACCGCCGTGTCGCAGGGCGCACGCTCCAGCGTGCGCAGGATCTCGAGCTGGCGATCGCTGTCCTTCAGCTTGGGCTTCTTGCTCTTGACGAGCTCCTCGAACTCGTCGGCCAGCTCCTTGGCCACGGCATCCGTGGAACGCCCCACGGTGCTGCCGTCGGCAGCCACGTCGCGGGGGCCCACCAAGGCCAGGCCCCCCAAAAGCAGAAGTGTCGCGGCAAGCGCTCGTGTCGTCCCCATGCCCTGATCCTAGCGACCGCCGAGGCCGGGGGCAGGATGTTGGCCGGCGGACCCGCCGCGGGACGCTCCGATGGGCCATTGGATGAAGCGTGTGTGGACGCGGGCCGGCGCCGCGGCGCTTCTCGGGGTCGTGGCCGGCACCGCCCAGCCCAGGGTGCGCGTGCTTCTCGGACACGGAGACGGCACGTTCACGAAGACGCCCGCTTCACCCATCGCCTTCGGCACGGAGCTGTCGTACATCGCCGCCGGGTCCATGAGCACGTCCCACGATGACCTCTTGGTGGCAGATCGATCCGACAACACGGTGACGCGCCTGCACGTGCTTCGGCTCGTGGGTGGCCAGCTCCAGGACATCGCAGGCTCACCCGTGAGCTTCCCCGAGTACGTCGGCCTCGACATCCAGGTGGTACGCACGCCCACGTTCGACGGCGGCCTGGTCGCGGCGTTCGCGCTGCCCCATGTAGGCGAAGTGCGAGTCGTCTCGCCCGAGTAGACCCGACGCGGGCAGCTCACACGAACTTCCACGTCGCCGTACGGCCTCCCGGCAAAGCCTCGAAGGCGCGTGCGCCATCGGCGGCAGCACGGGCACGTCCTGACGCCCTTGCCGGAGCAGCACGATGTGCCCGGCATGCGTCTCGCCGAGCGCGGTCCGGCTCTCCATCCAGTCGCCGCAGTTGGCGTAGAGCACGCCGCGGTGCAGGCGCAGCTGCGGGACGTGGATGTGGCCGCAGATCACGCCGTCGAAGCCCCGTTTGCGCGCGAGCCGGACCGCGGCCACTTCGTAGCGCAGCACGAAGCGCCTGGCGGTCTTGGAGCGGGTCTTGACGAAGCGGGCCAGCGAGAACGGCTCGGCGCTCCCCACCGCGCGCTGCACCTTGCCCAAGGGACGATCGGCCACGAGCAGGGCCGCGTAGATGCCGTCGCCGGCACGGGCGGCCCAGCGCGCGACGTGGATGTCCTCCTCCAGCTCGTCGCCGTGGATCACCAGGAAGCGGCGGCCGTCGACCCCCTCGTGCACGAGCTCACGCTCCACGCGAATCGGGCCGAAGCCGTGGCCGCAGAGGCCACGGAACGCCTCGTCGTGGTTGCCGGGCACGTAGAAGACGTCGGTGCCGTGGCGCGCCATCTCGTGCAGGCGCTCCAGCACCTGCCGGTGGGCACGCGGCCAATGCCAGCGGCGCTTGAGGCTCCAGAGGTCCACGATGTCGCCCACGAGCACGACGCGCTCGGCGCGCACCCGCCCCAGCAGCTCCAGCAACGCCGACGCCGACGCGTTGCGCGCGCCCAGATGGACGTCGGAGATCCAGAGCGTCCGAAGGTCGGCGTCGGGACGGGCGATCATGGGTTGGCCCTCCACCTCCATGGATCGCCTGGGACGTGCCGGGACCGAACGCTGCGTCGTGGCGTTGCTGGGCGCCTTCTCGGGCTGTTCGGCCAGTCTTCACGGCGCGCTCCGGTTTGGGCTCCCGGCGCCGTGCTCGTCGCCCCCGCGACACCCCGGAAATCCGGCCTCGGGGAGCAGTTCAGTTGACGGGGCCCAAGGGCCGATGAGGGATCAGGCCCGAGCATCGAGGCCCGTCCTGGGGGGGCGGAGGCATCCGGTCGTGGGATCCGATCGTCGGCGCGCCCAGCGCATCTCCTGTCGCTTGCCCGTCCGGCTCAAGGGTCACGGCAACCCTTGCTTGGCCACGACGCTGGACCTGAGTCGCGTCGGCGTGCGAATCGCCGTCCCCCGGCTCGAGCTGGGGATCGGCGTCGAGGCGGACACGCAGCGGATCGCGCGGGCCGTCAACGCCCGCCTCGGCGCCATCTCCGTGGCGGACCTGCACTACCAGGTCCTCGGAGCCCTCGTCCGCAAGGGCATGCGCTTGGTCCGCATCGCGCTCCCCGTGGACGAGGTGGTGCACGTCGAGCTGGGCTTCGAGTTCCGCAGTCCGATCACGGACGAGGAATCGACGTTCCTGGGGCTGGACCTGCCGGAGCTGATCGACGCGCCCGACGACGCCACCGCGGAGCCCGACCCGCAGGCACCGCTCTTCGCGTACCTATGCCCGCCGGGCAGCAACAACGAGATCGTGCCGCTCTTGGCGCCGATCGTGCGCTGGTCGGAAACGGATCTCGTCTTGCGGATCGCCGACCGCCGCCGCCTGCCGTTCGTCCCGGAGGGCAACGACCTCGGCGGCCACTTCGAAGCCGTGACCGAGGCCTACGGAAGCCGCACCCAGATCCTCGTTGCGCACGGCGCGCACCCGATCTGGTTCGGCCCGGCCGTCGTGCAGGCCATCGACCGTCCCACGGCCAACGGCGGCTTCGACGTGGCCCTGGGCTTCCATGCCGAGCAGGGCCCCGGGCGGCGCCTGCGCGCCTGGACGCAGCACGGTGTCCCCGAGGTGACGCCGGTCGAGGCCTCCGAGCTGGCTCCCGCCGCCGACTGACGGGTCAGGCAAGTCGCGCCAGGAGCGGTTGCAGGACGACCCACGCCAGGACGAACAGGACGAGGATCCCGATCAGGTTGAGGCGCAGGCCCGCGCGCAGCATGTGCGGCATGCGCACGAGACCCGTCCCGAACACGATCGCGTTCGGCGGCGTGCCGACCGGCATCATGAAGGCGAGGCTGGCGGCCAGGGTCGCGGGCACGAGCAAGAGAGCGGGTGGCATGTCGAGGGCCGGCGCCAACGCCGCGAGGATGGGCAGCATCGTGGCCACCTGCGCCGTGTTCGAGGTGAGCTCGGACAGGAACACCATGGCGGCGATCACCACCAGGAGCACGCCCCAGACGGGCCACCCGGCCAAGCCCGCAGCCAAGCTGCCGATGTAGTCGCCGACGCCGTTCACTTCCACGGCCGCGGCCAGCGCCAAGCCCCCCCCGAACAAGATGAGCACCCCCCACGGCAGCGTCTTGGCCGTGGCCCAGTCCATCACCATGAGCCCACGCTTGCGGTCCACCGGCACGAGGAACAGGACGAGCGCCGCGGCCACCGCGATGCCCGCGTCGGTGAGGTGGACGAGCGGGCGCACGCCCGCGACCTCGAGGCGTGCCAGCCACGGCGAGGTCATCCACGCCGCGGCCGCGCCGAAGAACACGATCATCGTCGCGCGCTCGCCGCGGCCCAGCGGGCCCAGGCGTGCCCAGGCCTCGCGCATGTACTCGCGCCCGCCGGCGATCTCGCCCAAGCGGCTGGGAAACAGCACCTTCACCAGGAGCAGCCACGCCAGCGGCAGGAGCACGACCACGACGGGCACACCGAACAGCATCCACTCGGCGAAGCCGATGCTGACGCCCTGGCGCTCTTCCAGGTAGCGAACCAAGAGCCCGTTGGGGGGCGAGCCGATGATCGTGCCCACGCCCCCGATGGAGGCGGCGTAGGCCACGCCCAGCAGCGCGCCGAGGGCGAAGCGAGCCAGATCCGGATCGCCCTCGGGGATCGCCCCGTGCTCGGCGAGGCCCTGGCCCGTCTGCTTGCGTACGGCCACGTCCACGAGCGACAGCACGATGGGCACCATCATCGCGACCGTAGCCGTGTTGCTGACCCACATGCTCATGACGGCCGTGGCCAGCATGAGCCCCCCGACGACGCGTGACGGACGCGTGCCTACGCACCGGAGCGTCACCAGCGCAATGCGTCGGTCCAGCCCCCACCGGGAGAGGGCTCGCGCCAAGATGAACCCCCCGAGGAACAGGAAGACGACATCCGAGCCGTAGCTGGCCGTGGTCTGCTTCAGGGGCAACACGCCGAGGAGCGGAAAGGCGACGACCGGCAGCAGCGCGGTCACCTCGATCTCGACGGCCTCCGTCATCCACCAGACCGCCATCCAGACCATCATCCCGAGCGTGGCCCGCGCCGTCGCACCCAGGGCCACCACGGCCCCGTCGGCATCGCGGTAGCTCGTGGGCAGCACGGCGTACAGCACGAGGCCCAGGGCCGGCCCGGCCACGAGGCCAGCCAGCTTGACCCTCTGGGCGAGTCGGCTCTCCATGCGCGGGCTCCGCTGCGAAGACGGGGGAGGATACGAGGTCGGACGGCGACGACCCACGACGTCCGCGCTAGGCTCGGCGCCGGGCGTGGGAGCGTACAAGCGTGGGTAGCGACAAGCTGCGCCGCCTCGTCGGATGGGCCGCGATCATCGCGCCGGGCCTTCATTCGCTCACGGATGTCATCGAGTGGGTCCAGGGCGGCTTCTCACCGCTCCAGCTGGCGCTGAACTACGTGGCGTTCCTGGCCTTGACCGTCCTGCTGCTGGGTCTCCACGCCGTCCAGAGCGGTCGCGCCGGTTGGATGTCGCTGCTTGGCGCCCTTGGCTACGGCTTCTCCTTCGTGTACTTCGCGCACACGACGCTCATGGCCCTCGAGTCGGGGGTTCCTACGTACGAGGACCTCTGGCGGCACTTGGGCAACGCGTACACGTGGCAGGGTGCGCTCATGGTCCTGGGAGGCGTGGCGTTCGGCATCGCCAGCCTCCGTGCCCGCGTGCTGTCCCGATCAGGCTGCGCGCTGTTCCTTGCCGGGCTGGTCGTGAATCTCATCGTGGCGTTGTTGCCCCAGCCCGCCCTCGTGCAGACGATCGGCACGCTCATCCGCAATGGAGGCCTGATCGTCATGGGGTGTGACGTTCTTGCCCAGCCGAGGCCACTCGTTCGTGGCCGTTGACGACACCCCGCCCACAGCGACGGATGCCGGGAGCGATCGACCGTTCGTCGACGGTCTCCTGTCGAGCCTGCGCTACCTCCTGGGCCTGGTCGTCACGTTCGCGCTGTTCCACACGGCGGCCACGCAATGGCAAAGCACGCGGGGAGAGGCGGGATGGGCCGTCGCCGCGCTCGTCCTCACCTCGCTCCTGCTGGTCCAGCGCTGCGTGCTGCGGCACGCGTGGCGGCGGGCGCTGGCGCCGCTCGGCAGGCCGCGCCCCCGCGGGATGGTGACCAGCGGTGTCCTTGGCGCAGCTCTCTTGGTCGTGCCAGCGGCCTACAGCGCGATCACGCGGGCTCCAGCCACGTGGTATCCGGGAGGCGGGGCGCTGTTGGCGGGGCTGTTCCTGCAGGCGGGGGTGGCCGAGGAGGCGCTGTTTCGCGGCTACGGCTTCGGCTTGCTGCGGCCGGGGCGGACGTTTCGGCGCGCGGCATGGCTCGCTTGCCTTCCCTTCGCGGGGGTCCACGCGCTGCTGTTCGCAACGCTCTCCTGGCCCGTGGCCCTTGCTTCCCTGGCGCTCGCCCTGCTGATCTCGTTTCCCTTGGCCCACCTGTACGAGCTCTGCGGTCGTCGCATCTGGGGACCCGCGATCGTGCATGCCGTCGTCCAGGCCGTCCCCAAGCTGGTCGAGCTCGGCGACGGTCCGCTCTTCCCGTTGGTCTGGATGGTTGCCGCTGCGCTGCTGCCCTACGGGGCGTTCCTGGTTCCGCGGGACCCGCCTTACCGCGAAGGCGCCCCACGGGCCGCCCCGGTGTCCGCCTCCAAGTGATCCACGATGGCTCCGGCCACGCCGGCGATCACGAAGACCGCGACGGCGATCAGGATCGTGCGCTTCACCACGCCACCCAGCCACTGCGTCGGAGGGGTGTAGCGAAGGCGCCGGCGCAAGGAGACGGCGAGCAGGGCCTCGGCGCCGGCCTCGCCCAGGATCGCGGGAGCCTGCACGATGAACACGACGGCGGCCGCCGTCAGGCTCACGACCAACACGACGATCGCGATGACGACCCCGATGCCGTCCGCATCGCCGACGTCGACATCCGGCAAGGTAAACGATCCTTCGCCACCCGCTGCGGCTCCGCGGCGCGCGGTGCTGCGAACGGGTGCCCGGAGCGCGCCGTGCTGGACGGCCCGATACGTGATCTCCGAGACAGGGGAAGCTGGGTCCACGGCGACTTGCGCAGCGCCCAGGGCGGCCTCCACCGCCTGCGGCCTGACCGCCGGGTGGATCTTGTCGAGCCAGAAGCGAACGCACAGCAGGAAGAAGCCGTAGGCCGCGACCACGCCCAGGGGCCACCGCAACCAGCGCGCATCGATGCCCGCCGCCAAGAACAGACGGCTGATGACGACGCCGAAGGTGATGACCGCAAGGAAGATGGCAGCCATGTGCAGCCGCAGCGGCAACCGCCGATGCAGCAGCGTGGCCATGCGCCGGATGAAGCGCTGCCGGCGCCCCTCCCGTCGACGTCGACCGCTCGCCCCCACTACCTGCCTCCCCGGACGTAGGGCGACGAACCTACCGGGCGGGCGGCCGCTTCGCACTCCTCTTGGCGTTGGCACGACCCGCCGCCCGTTGGCCTGGCAATCCCGGCGACGTGCCGCGTCTCTCCCTTGCCAAGGAGGTGTCCAACCGATGGCGACGGGGTGACGGACGCCATGTTCTTCGGAAGCGCCGTCAACCCCACGCTCACCCACCGCCCCACGCTCGAGGTGACGTACGAAGTGCCGTAGGTGACGCCCAGGAGACATGCCACCCGCACCCTGGGTCCGCCCCCTGGAGACCCGACCATGCGCTGGATCCTGCCTGTCCTCGTGACGCTGACCTTGACGGCCACCGCGGTTCGCGCGGCCCCGGAATCACCGCCGACGCCCGGTGACATCGCGGAGTGGATCCGCTCGGGCACGGAGGCCAACCTGGAGCGCGCGGCCCAAGCGTCCGAGGGGCTCGACGCGACCGCGCTTCGCGCAGTCATTGCAGAGGTGCGCGACCAGTCCCGCGTTCATGCCGCGCTCGAGCGCCGCATGATCAAGGATCTGAGCTGGAACGGGGTGTCGATGCAGCAAGCCATCGGCTACCTCCGCACCATCTCCGGCGTGAGCTTCTTCGTGTCGCCGGGCGCCCGCGAACACGTCGAGCAGAAGGCGTCGATCACCATGGAGTTCAGCAGCGTCAACGTGAAGACGGTGATGGATGCCGTGACGACGTCGATGGGTCTCGCCTGGCGCGTACGCCAGGGCGTCGTAATGCTCGTCACGCGCGACGAGTGCCGCTAGCGCCTCCTTAGTGCTTCTTGCCGTCGGTGATGACCTTGATGGCGTCGGAAGCGGCCTTTTGGACGTGCAACGAGCTGTCCTCGCGAATCGCCTTCTCGAGCGTGGGGATGACCTCGCGGCGATAGGTCCAGCCAAGGCCCGTTGCGGCCGCGGCCCGGGCCCGCGCCAGCTTGTCCTCCACGATCGCCTCCGTCAGTCGGGCGACGGCCTCGTCGGACCCCAGGTGCCCGACGGCCTCCAGGGCGTTCGACCGGATCGTGTCCTTGCGATGCCGTGAGTACTCCATGACTGCGTAGATGACGTGCTCGTCGGTGGGGCCACACTTGGCCGCCGCGAGAGCGCAGGCCCCCACGACCTCGATCTTGGTGCGGCGATCGCGCATGACGACCAAGATGGAGGCCGCTGCAGCGGGGTTCCTCGACGTTCCGAGCGCTTCGGCCGCCGAGTGGGCCACCAGGAAGTTCTTGTTGCGTAGCGCGTCGTCGCCGCACAGGAACGCGATGGCCTTTGGGTGCCTCATCTTGGCGAGGGCCACGAACGCCGCGCTGACGAACTCGTGGTTCTTGTTGGTCGCGGCGAACTGCATGAGTGCATCGCGCTCGGCGCGCGTCGCCGACGAGCCCATGCGCTCGATCATTCCGCGCACCAGCTCGCGGTTCTTCGAGTCCTCGAGCTGGTCCACGAGCTCGCGGACGCGCTTCTTGTGGGCCTTGAGCTCGTCACCCTCGAGCTCCGGCTCCTTCTCGTCCGGCTTCGCGGGTGCGTCTGCTCCGGCAGGCGGCTGGTCCAACGGCCGGTCTTCCGCCCACGCCACGTTGAGCGCCGCCGCGCTGGCCGCCAGCAACGCCAGAAACCACGGTGCGAACCCGTGCCGACGCAGGGACCTCGTCATCATGTCCGTGCCTCCCCTTCACAAGGCCATGAGCATACCGCCCCCGCTGGGCCGGGGTCGGGGCCGTGAGCAGCGCAGGCGTGCGGCGGCCGGGCTCGTCAGCGGGTGACGAGCATCCGGCCGCGCGACCCGACTTCGATCAGGCCCAGGCGGAACAGCAGCGGTTCGACGCGCTTGCGCACCGCCGTCTCCGAGAGGCCGAGGTACGCCGCGATCCGGCACAGCGTGACCGGGCCCTTGGCGGCGTGGAGCTCGTCCAGGTAGCGCTGGTGCTCGGGGTCCAGGCCCGCCTCGTCCAGATCCAGGCGCCGCAGGGCGCCCAGCACCTGCTCGCGGCCCACGGGACGCCCAAGCCCCTCGTGGCACGCGACCTCGGCGCGAACGGCTTCGGTCAGGGCCCCCACCGTGCGCGGGCTGCCGCCCGCGACGCGGGCGATCAACAGCGCGCCTTCCGTCTCGAGCGGGAAGTCGAAGCGCTTCGCCACGTCGCCGGCAATGGCGGCGAGATCACCCTCGGGCATGAGCGTGAGCCGCTCCACGATGCGGAAGCGGCTCCGCACGGCCTCGGAGATCTCCATCTCCTCCGTGGTGGCCGCCAACAGCGTGAAGCGCGGCAGCTCCAGCACGAGCTCGCGCGAGCGCGGCCCCTGGCTGATCGTCAGCGTGACCCGCTGTTCGGCCATGGCCTCGTAGAGCAGCTCCATGACGCGCCGCGGAATCGAGTGGACCTCGTCGAGGAAGAGCGCGGCGCCCTCGCGAAGGCCTGCCAACAGGCCCAGCAGCGTGGTCATGTCGCCCACGCGGTTGCCCAGGGCGGTGGTCAGATGCGCACCCATGCGCTTGGCGACGGCACGCGCCAGCGTCGTCTTGCCCGTTCCGGGCGGGCCCACGAAGAGCGCGTGCGGGAACGGCTCGGCGTCGCCCTCGGCCGTGAGCGCGCGGACCTCGAGACGGTTCACCAGTCGGTCCCGTCCGCGCAGCCCCTCGAACGCCGACGCCTCAGGAGCCCTGTTTTCAAGGCTTTCGTCACCCCGGAATTCCGGGGTGGGCTCCTCCGGGGTGGTCTCGTCGGGGGTGGTCGCAAGCGGCGGCGGCACGAAGCCGGCCACCAAGTCCAGGCGACCCGCGTCCCCGGAGCGGATGCCCTCGGCGTGCCGCTGCCACCAAGCCACGTCGACCGACGGCGGGAGGTCATCGAGCGTCACGGGCTCGGGACGAGGGGCCGCCGGCGGCGTGGGCTCGAGCACCAATGCCGTGTCCATGGCGCGCGCCGCCTCGTTCATCGCGGCCAGGTTCGGGGCCTCGAACCGGCAGGTGGCACCGTGGTCCCCGCGGGCCACCAGGTGCCCAGCGTGCAGCAGGGCATGGCACTTGTCGCAGAGGGTGGCCATGTTCCACGGCTGCGTCGGACCGCCATGCTCCCGGAAGATCACGTGGTGGGCGTGCAGCCGCTGGCGGCTGCCGCAGTTGCGGCACTGGACGCCGTCGCGCTCGAGCACCAGGGCGCGCATCCACGGCGGGGTCTTGCGGTCGGGTGCGGACAAGGTGGCGGCCGTGACGGGGCCGTCCGACGTGTCGATGGCCAGATGCGAGGGGCAGTCCTCGTGGATGCACTGCTCCTTGAGCTGGATCCGGTACGGACGTCGGCCCG
>JBFWRP010000008.1:0-184866 GCA_050248855.1 Planctomycetota bacterium
TAGGCATCCTGGGGGCCCTCTCTGCGGGTCGGTTGCGCGGTCAGCAACCTCCACAGTCGGCCGGGGGAGCGGCCCCCTTCACTCCATGCCCCCTTAAGTCACCGGCATTGGTGTCTGACACCGCGCCACCGTCGCTATCGCTCCGAGGCGCAGGTTCAGACACCTCCGCGCGCCTCGCGACCCCGGATGTGTCAGGACCCTCGCCGCGGGGCCGCACCGTGAGGGGTGCAGGGGTGTTGGGGACTGGCACCCATGCCGCGAGGGCGGAGCCTGAGCGGACACGCCGCGCGGGAGCGCGGAACGGAAGCGAGAGCGTCGTCCCTCAGCGGGCAACGCAAGGCACATCCAAGACTTGCCCCGTTGACCGAGGCAGCAACGTGGGCGAGGTGCCTGCAATGGAAGGTGCCTGAACTCCGGGCTCGTAGACGACAGCCACTCTTCCCTTGGAGGGGGTGCCGCGCGCATCGAGACGCGTACGGGCTTTGCCGTCGGCAGGAAGTACTGACACGTAGGGGGCGCGACTCGCTGGCCGGCGGACGCCGCACGCCGGTTCCGGACACCGTGCCCCCGCCGCCCCACGTCGACGTTGCTCTCCTCCTCCGGATGGGACATCTGCGTGCACATGACCTCGGGGTTACGCCCCTCGCTACGCTCTTGGCTGTGGTCGCCTGGCTCCGTTACATCCCCGTCGTCGCCGTCCTGGCGCTGCTGCCCTGGCTCACGCTCCGGGACGCGGTGCGGCAGGTAGCGCCGCCACGCCAGCCGGCGCCGGCAGCGGACGCTGCGACGATCGGTCGCTTCGTGGTGCTCGTGGCCGATGGGCTCGACGAGCGCCTCGTGCGCGCGCGGATGGGGGTAGGAGAGCTGCCGCACCTGGCGGCCCTGGCCCAGCGGGGAGCCTTCCATCCGCTCCTCAGCGAGCTCCCTCCCGAGAGCCCCGTGGCGATGGCCAGCCTGCAGACGGGCGTCAACCCGGGCCGCCATCGCGTGTTCGACTTCATTGCTCGTGGGGACGACGACGGTCCCGCCAACGGCATGGTGGACGTGCGCCGCGCGCGCACCGTGCTCGGCCGCGTGCTCGTGCGCCCGCCCGTCGTGCGCTCCCGCTTGTCGGCGCCGACGTTCGTGGACCGTGTCCATGCCGCGGGCTACCCGGTGCTGGCGCACCGCCAGCCGCTGGCGTGGCCCGTTGCGCAGCGACCCGGCGCGTTCGTCACGGGGGGGCTGGGCACCCCGGATCTCGCGGCGAGCGCGGGCTTCTACGGCGTGTGGTCCTCGCGACCCGACCTGCTGCCGGGCGACACCACGTTTGGCGGCCGCCGCTACCGCTTGCACGGTCCCGCCGACGGCCACCGCTTCACCTCCCACCTCGAAGGGCCGCCCGACCCCTCGCGAGGTCGCGACGACGACGGGACGGTCCGCGTGGCCTCGCTGCCGCTCGTCGTGGAACGGGACGTCGCGGCGCGGACCGTGCGCATCGAGCTCGCAGGCGTCGGCACGACCGTCGAGGTCGACGCGGACGGTCGCGGACGCAGCAACTTCCTGCCCGCAGCCTTCCGACTCGGCACGCTTCCCCCCGTCACCGTGCGCGGCGTCGTGCGCTTCGAGGTCCATGGCATCGACCCGCTCGTCCTCGTCTCGGACCCGGTCAACATGGACCCGCGCGATCCCCCGCAGCCGCTGGCGAGCCCGCCGGACTACGGCAGCGCGCTCTGGAGCGACTACGGGCCCTACGAGACCGTCGGCTGGCCCGAGCAGACCTTCCAGCTGAACGACGGCTGGCAAGACGACGACGGCTTCCTGCGTGACCTGCTGCAGGACATGGACCGCAACGAGGCCCAGCTGCTCGGCGAGCTCCGCGCGCGCGCGGCGGCGCGTCTCGTCTACGCCACGGTCACGGCCACCGACCGCGCGCTCCACGCCTTCTGGCGGGACCTGGACCCGCAGCATCCGCTGCACGATGCCGAGCAGGCGAAGCTCGACCGCGCGGGCCGCGTGCTGCGGCGCTTCGACGACATGGTCGGCCGGGTGGTGGCCGCGCTCGGGCCCGACGACAAGCTGCTGGTCGCGAGCGACCACGGCTTCACGACGTGGCGTTGGAGCCTGCACCTCAACCAATGGCTCGTGAACGAGGGCTTGCTCGTGCTGCGCCGCCCCGACGTGGCCGCGCGCAACCTGCACGGCTTCTTCGGCGACACGCGCCATGACGACGTGGACTGGTCGCAGACGAAGGCCTTCGCCATGGGCCTGGGCCAGATCTACCTCAACATCGCAGGTCGCGACGCCCGCGGCATCGTGCCGCCGGGCGAGCGGGACGCGCTGGTGGCGCGCATCCGCGAGGGCCTCATGGCCGTCGAGAACCCCCTCATCCCGCCCGGCGAGGACACGCCTCCACGCCCCGTCGTCGACGTGGTCGACCTGCACGCAACCTTCACGGGCCCGTACGCGCTGGACGCGCCCGACCTGCAAGTGCTCTTCGACCGGGCGTGGCGCGTCTCCTGGCAGACGGCGCTGCGCGGCGGCATGAGCCGCGACGGCGGCCCCCTCTTCGAGCAGAACCGCATGGCGTGGTCGGGCGACCATTGCTCGTGCGATCCGGCCGTCGTGCCCGCGGTGCTGTTCACGAGCTGGGCCGTGCCGGCCGCCGCAGCCGGCCGCCCCTGGCACGTTCGCGACGTGGCGGCCACGGCGCTCGCACACTTCGGCCTGCCCACGGACGACCTCGACGGGCAGCCCCTACCCGGCGTGCGCTGACGCGCGGAGGAGCCTGGCACCGGCCGCCGCGCTACTCGGCGTCGCTCTCCTCGAGCTCCCGCAGCTGCTGGTAGAGCGCGCGTTGCTCCTCGGTCGGCTTCGCCGGCACGTCGAGCAGCACGCGGGCGAGGAGGTCGCCCGTCCGGATGCCCTGGCCCTTCAAGCGGAGCAGGCGACCGCTGCTGGTCCCGGCCGGGATCTTGACGGAGGCCGTGCCGTCCAGCGTCTTCACGTCGGCGCGGCCACCCAAGGCCGCCAGCCACGCCGGCACGTGCACGTCCACGTGGACGTCGTCCCCGACACGTCGGAAGTCCGGGTGCGTCGGCACCACGATGGTCAGCATGAGGTCGCCGGGCTGCCCGCCCTCCACGCCGGCACCACCGAGCCCGCCCAGGCGCAGCACGTCGCCGTCCTCGGCGCCCGCCGGGATCGTGAGCGTCACGCGCTTGACCTCGCCTTCGGGATGCGAGAGCGACGGCACGCGCAAGGAGACCTCGGTCTTGCCGCCGCGCGCGGCCGTCACGAAGTCCACGCGCAGCTCGGCCTGCATGTCGCGGCCGCGGCGCCTCAGGCGACCCGCGTGGAAGGGGACGCCGAAGCCCCCGAACAGGTCCCCGTGCCGCTGGAGGATGTCCTCGATGCTGAAGCCGCCCGCCCCGCCGAAGAGGTCGCCGAAGTCGACGGGGCCGTAGCCGCCCTTGCGGCGGCGGTCGTACTCGGCGCGGCGCTTGTCGTCGCTCAAGACCTCGTAGGCCTGCGTGAGCTCCTTGAAGCGTTCCTCGGCCTGGGCATTGCCCGGGTTCTTGTCGGGGTGGTAGCGGATGGCCAACCGCCGGTACGCGCTCCGGATCTGCTCCGTCGTCGCGTCTTCTTCGACACCCAGCGCTTCGTAGAGGCTCTTCTCGGCCACCGTCGGCTCCTCGCAACCGGGTGCTATCGAACACACCGCGCGAGTACGGTGCCAGAGCAATTCCTACCGCCCAAGTCCGCGCCGCAGGCGCGAGCCTTGGGCGGTAGGAATTGCTCTGGCACCGTATGGCCGTGAGCGAACACCCGGCGGCCGACCCCGAGACTCCGGCCCCGCCGACGCTGGACGTCGCGGTCCGGGGCATGCACTGCGCTGCCTGTGCCGCGTCCGTGGCGCGTGCCCTGGAGAGCGTCGCGGGCACGGAGCGGGCCGACGTGAGCTTCGCGACAGCGCGCGCGCGCGTGCGGGGCTCGGCGACGCTGCCTGCGCTGCGCGCCGCGCTCCGCCGCGCCGGCTACGACGTGGCGACGCGCACGCTCGACGTGCCCGCCGACATGGAGACCGACCTGCGCGAGCTGCCGTGGGTGCTCGGCACGAGCCCGGCCGGGGAGGGCCGCGTCCAGGTGGAAGTCGCGGACCTCCCCGAGGCCCTGGAGGCGGTGCGCGCGCGCCTGCCCGAGGACGAGGCCGCCTTCCGCTCGACCGGCGACGTTCCGGCCTGGAAGCGCGAGCTCGCCGGCGCGCGAGCGCGGGCCCTGCTCGCCGTGCCGCTCGCCTGGCTCGCGATGGGCGCACCGCCCTGGACGCTTCCCGGCCACGGCCTCGTGGCGTTGACCGCCTCGGTCGTGCTGGTGCTTGGCGTCGGCTGCGGCTTCCACCTCCGCGCCTTCGCCGCCGCGCGGCGCGGGCGCGCCGACATGGACACGCTCGTGTCGGTGGGCACGCTGGTCGCACTCGGCGCCGGCCTCGTGGCGCACCTCCGGGGCGTGCATGGCGACCAGCTGCACGCGGCTGCGATGATCACCGCCCTCGTGCTGGTCGGTCGCTGGCTCGAGGCCAGGACGCGGCGTGAGCTGGGCGACGCCGTCGAGGGCCTGGCGCGCTTGGAGCCCGATCGCGCGGAGCTGCTGCGGGAGGGCGCTGCGGAGAGCGTTGCCGTCCATCGCCTGATGCCGGGTGACCTCGTGCGCGTACGCCCCGGAACGCGCGTGCCGGCCGACGGCGTCGTGCGCGTGGGCACCAGCGACTTGGACACGAGCGCCCTCACGGGCGAGAGCGTGCCGCGTGAGGTGGGCCCTGGCGACGAGGTGCTGGCCGGCAGCCGGGCCGGGCGCGGCGCACTCGAGATCGAGATCCTGCGTGCGGCCGAAGACAGCGTGCTGCGTCGCATGCGGGCGTGGGTGCGCGAGGCCGAGTCGCGGCCCGCGGCCGTGGCGCGTCTCGCGGACCGCGTGGCCGGTGTGTTCGTGCCGATCGTGTTGGGCCTGGCGGCGCTCACGTTCTGCGGTTGGTGGGCGCTCGGCGACGCGGACGGAGCGGCGAAGGGGCTCGTGGCCGCCGTGGCCGTCCTCGTCGTGGCGTGTCCGTGCGCGCTCGGGCTCGCGACGCCGACGGCCATCACGGCGGGCGTGGGGCGCGCCGCCCGCCTCGGCGTCCTCTTGCGCGGTGGCGACGTGCTCGAACACCTCGCCGAGGTGCAGCAGGTCGTGTTCGACAAGACGGGCACGCTCACGGAGGGACGCCCGCGCGTGGTGGGCTGGGCGCCCTGGGCGCGGGGCGGGGCTCCGGGCGCGTGGCAGGAGGGTGCCCCCCAGGGCCAGGACCTCGACGCACGCTCGGCACGCGCGCTGGCCGCGGCCGCGGCCGTCGAGGCGGCGGCGAGCCACCCGTTGGCCGAAGCGGTCCTGCAAGCGGCCAAGGCCGCGGGCCTCGAGATCCCGGCGGTGGAGCAGGCGACGACCACCCCGGGCGTGGGAGCGGAGGGACGTGTCGCGTCGGCCCGCGTGCGCGTGGGCAGCCTTGCGGCGCTTGCCCCGGAGGCACCGCCGCCGTGGCTGGCCGAGGCGGATGCCAAGGGGCGCGGCATCGTCGTCGTGGAGATGGACCGCAAGCCAGCGCTCGCGCTGGCCTGGCAGGACGCGCCCCGGCCGTCCGCGCACGGGGCCGTCGAGGCCGTCCGTGCGCGCGGCTACCGCGTGGTGCTGCTCTCGGGCGATCGGGAGGCGTCGGCCCGCGCGGCCGCCAACGCGCTTGGCATCGACGAGGTCGAGGCCCCCGTGCTGCCCACGGCCAAGGCCGAGCGCGTCCGTGCCTTGCAGCAGGTCGCCGGCCCGGTGCTCATGGTCGGCGACGGCATCAACGACGCACCGGCCCTGGGCGAAGCAGCGGTGGGCTTGGCCGTGGCGGGCGCCACCGACGTTGCAGCGGCCGCGGCCGACGCCGCGCTCGTCGACGCGGACCTCGGCCGCCTCCCCGAGCTGCTCGACCTCGCCCAGGCGACGCGGCGGGTGATCCTGCAGAACCTCGCACTGGCCTTCGGCTACAACGCGGCCATGCTTCCGTTGGCCGCGCTCGGCCAGGTCCCCCCGCGGATCGCCGCCGGGGCCATGGCCCTCTCCAGCCTCTCCGTCGTGGGCAACGCCCTGCGTCTCGGTCGGGGCGGTCGGCGTGGCCGCGGGACGCGAGCATGACGGTTTCCACCACCTTGCCCGCGATTGCCGACGTGGCGCCGATGCAGCCGCCGGTGGTCGTGGTGGGGGACGTGCACCTGGGCCCGGGCTCGCCCGACGTGACGAGCGCGTTCCTGGTCTTCCTCGAAGGCCTCGTCGGGCGCGTGCGCCACTTGGTGCTCCTCGGCGACCTCTTCGACGCGTGGGTGGGCGACGACCAGCGCGACGAGCCGGCCGTCGCCTCGGTGCTGGACGCGCTCGCGCGCGTGGTCGCCGGGGGCGCGCGCGTGGCCTTCCAAGCCGGCAACCGCGACTTCCTGTTCCGGGCCGGCCCGGACCTGCGGCTCGAGCACTGGCCGGACGTGGTCCGAACCCGGTGGGGTGAGCGCACGGTCGTGCTCACGCACGGCGACCTGCTCTGCACGGCCGACCTCGGCTACCAGCGTCTGCGGCGCGTCGTGCGCAGCCGCGGCTTCGGCCACGCGGCGCGGCTCACGCCGGGCTGGGTCCGTCGAGGGGTGGGCAAGGCGCTGCGCGGTGCCAGCCGGCGCACGGCACGCCGGGCCCCGCGCGGCGTCCTCGCCCTGGACTACGCGGAGGCCCGCCGTTGGCTCGAGGGCTTCGACGCCGACCTGCTGGTGGCCGGACACGTCCACACGGGCGTCCATCACCGCCTGCTGGCCGCGCGCGGCGGGGAGGTCATCGTGCTGCGGGACTGGGACCGCGGGGCGAACGCGATCTGCTACGACGACCGCGGCGTCCGGCTGGTGGGCTTCCAGGTCGGACGGCCGCTCGACCTCACGGTCGGCGGCGCGGCGCGCGGCGACGGGTAGCATCGGCACGTGGTGCGCCGTCGTCCGTTCCATCCGCCCTTCGCGCTCGTCCTCGGCCTCCTGCTCGGAGGGCTCGCCCTCGTAGCAGCGCCTGCCCCGGGCGTCGTCCTGGCTCGCGAGGGCCCCACGGGCCTCGGCAACGCGATCAAGGCGCGCCTGCGCAAGGCTGCGGTGCCCGAGCGCGGCGTGGGCATCGTCTGGGCGGGCCGGGGTCACGACAGTCGCTGGCTGCAGGAAGACGGTGCGGATCGCCGCCTGATCCCGGCGAGCGCCGCGAAGATCTTCACCGCGGCTGCGATCCTCGATCTGCTCGGTCCCGGCGCGCAGGTGCTCACGACGCTGGACGCGCGCGGACGGATCGAGGGCGGCGTCTTGCAGGGCGACCTCGTCGTCCACGGCGGTGGTGACCCCTCCCTGGGGGACGAGCCCTTCCAGACGTCGCCCCTCGAAGTCCCGGACCGTTTCGCCGCGCAGGTCGCCGCCAAGGGGATCCGCCGCGTGACCGGCGCCGTCGTCGTCGACGACTTGCTGTTCGACGACGACACGCGCCACGCCACCTGGACCGCGGAGGACCGGCAGGCGGCGTACGGCGCGGGCATCGCCGCGCTCACGCTGCGCCGGGGCTGCTGTCACGTGCTCGCCAAGGGTGCGGACCGCGTGGGGGCGCCCGCCCAGCTGGCCGCGAGCACGGGGTGGGGCGGCGCGCAGGTGGACAACCAGGTGCGCACCAGCGCGAGCGGGCGGCCCGCGCTCGGCGCGCGGTTCGACGGCAACCGGCTCGTGCTGACGGGCGAGGTGCCTCGGGGGCAGAGCGGCGCCGTCGAGGTGCCGGTTCCGGAGCCCGCCCTGCTCTTCGCGCACGCCTTCGCCGAACGCCTGCGGGCCCACGGGGTCACGGTGGACGCCGCGCCGCGGCGTGCGCGCTCCGCCGAGGACGCGGCGCCGGGCCGCACGGTGGCCGTGCATGCGGCGCCGCTCGCCCCGCTGCTCGAGCACATGCTCGTCGAGAGCGACAACGTGTACGCCTCCACGCTCTTCAAGCTGGCCGGGGCCGTGGTGACGGGGCGCGGGAGCTGGGCCAGCGGCGAGGTCGCCGTCGCCCGCATGCTCGAGCGGCGCGGCGTGGAACGCCCCGACGCGAGCGGTGCCTTTCCGACGCGCATCCTCGATGGCAGCGGCCTTTCCCCGGCCAACCGCACGACGGCCCAGGCGCTCGTCGACGTGCTGCTCTCGTTCGACCGCGACCTCGTGCGCGGTCCCCTACTGCGCCGGGCGCTGGCCACCAGTGCCGCCGAGGGCACGATGCGCAAGCGCTTGCGCGACGGCTCCTGGGCCGGCCGCGTGCACGCCAAGACGGGCACGCTCAACGACGTCCGCGTGCGGGCGCTCGCGGGCTACGTCGACGCCACGGACGGCCGCGATGGGCGCGTCTTCGCGATCTTGCTCAACGGCGGCGTGGCCACGCACGGCGTCATCGACGACGTGGTGCGGCTGCTGGCCGCCACACCGTGAACCAGGCGGCTCCGCTCGCCGATCGCTTGCGTCCCCGCACGGCCGACGAGGTCGTGGGGCAAGGCGCGCTGCTGGGACCCGGCACCTTGTTGGGCGCGGCACTCGCTACGGGCGAGGTGCCGAGCCTCGTGCTGCACGGCCCGCCGGGCTGCGGCAAGACCACGCTCGGCCGCTTGCTCGCCGATGCCAGCGGCCGCCCCTTCGAGGCGTTGAGCGCCGTCACGTCGGGCGTGAAGGACGTTCGGGAGGTGATCGCCCGGGCGCGCAAGGCGCCCGGCGGGCGCGGCGTGCTGCTGTTCGTGGACGAGATCCACCGCTTCAACCGCAGCCAGCAGGACGCCTTCCTGCCGCACATCGAAGACGGCACGATCGTGCTGGTCGGCGCCACCACGGAGAACCCGGGCTTCGCCCTGCGCGCGGCGCTGCTCTCCCGCCTGCGCGTCGTCACGCTCGCGCCGCTGGCGGCCGGGGACCTGGAGGCGCTGCTCGATCGTGCGCTGACGGACGCGGAGCGCGGTCTGGCGGGCCGCGCGATCTTGGCGCCGGCTGCGCGCGAGCTCCTGGTCGAGACCTCGGGGGGTGATGCGCGTCGCCTGCTCAACGTGCTCGAGAGCGCGTGCGCGCTGGCGGCGGCCGAGGACCGCGCCGTCGTCGTGGCCGGCGACGTGGCCGAGGCCTCGCAGCGCCGCGTTCGTGCCCACGACAAGGCTGGCGACGATCGCTACGACCTCCTGAGCGCCTTCCACAAGGCACTGCGCGGCAGCGACGTCGACGCGGCGCTGTTCTGGATGGCGCGGCTGTTGGCGGCGGGCGAGGACCCGCGCGTGCCGGCGCGACGGTTGATCGCCATGGCGTCGGAGGACATCGGGCTCGCCGACCCGGCAGCGCTCCGCCTCGCCCTCGATGCCGCCGACGCGCTGGACCGCCTCGGCCAGCCCGAAGGCGAGCTGGCGCTTGCGCACGCCGTGATCTACGCGGCGCTGGCCCCGAAGAGCGACAGCGTCGTGAAGGCGCTGGGGGCCGCCCGCGAGGCGGCCGAGACCCACGCCGACGCCTCGGTGCCGCTGCACGTGCGCAACGCGCCGACGGGGTGGGCGAAGGCCGAGGGCCACGGCGCGGGCTACCGCTACCCGCACACCGACGCGAAGGCCGGCGAGGGGCAGGCCTACCTTCCGGCGCCGCTTGCCGACCTCGTCCTGTACCGTGCGCGGCCCATCGGCGAGGAGCGCGAGGTGGAGCGGCGCTGGCGGTTCTGGCGCAAGCACCTCGGGCGGCCCGTGGACGAGGAGGGCGCGCGGTGATCGACGAAGCGGTGCGCATCGCGAAGGCCGCGGGCGAGACCCTGCTGCAGCGCTTCGGTCGCCTGGCCGCCGGCGAGATCGAACGCATCGGCCGCCGCGACGTGGTCACGGCGGCCGATCGCGCCGCGGAGGACCTCATCACGCGCGAGCTTGCGCGCGCCACGCCGGGCGTGCCCGTCCTCGGCGAGGAAGCGGCGCGCGAGGCGGGCCGCGACGCCTTGCCCGAGGGCGCCTGCTGGATCGTGGACCCGCTGGACGGCACCGTGAACTTCGTCCAGGGGATCCCGCTCTTCGTCGTGGCGATCGGGCTCGTGGAAGCCGGGCAGCCCGTCCTCGGCGTGGTCCACGCCCCTGCGCTCGGCGTGACCTGGTACGGGGCGCCCGGGAGCGGGGCCTTCGAGAACGGCCGCCCGGTCTCCGTCAGCGTCTGCCCGATGCTCGAGGACGCCATCCTCGCCACCGGCTTCGCCTACCGCCGCGACGAGCTGGCCGACGACAACCTCGCGAGCTTCGTGGCCATCGGCCGGCAGGTCCGCGGCATGCGGCGGATGGGCGCGGCGGCCCTGGACTTGGCCTACGTGGCCTCGGGCCGCCTGGACGGCTTCTGGGAGCTGCACTTGAAGCCCTGGGACGTGGCCGCGGGCGCTGCGCTCGTACGCGCTGCGGGCGGCACGGTCACGGACCAGCGGGGCGGGGAGGACTGGCTGTTCGGCGGCCACGTCGTGGCCACCAACGGCCTCCTGCACGAAGCCCTGAGGACCCGCCTGGCGCCGCTCCAGGCCCTGTGAGCCGGCGCCTCGGGCGCGCGGATCCAGCGACCCCGGATGGGTCAGTTGTTCATGCCGACGGCAAAGCCCGTACGGAGGCGGGGAATTCTTCCGCAACTTGCCGACGGGCACTCCCGCATGCCGAAGCGCAGGGCGGCAAGTTGCGGAAGAAATCCCCGCCTCCGTACTGCGTCTCGATGCGCGCGGCACCCCCTGACACGCAGGGGTCGCGGTACTCCGGCCGTCGACCGTCGGACTTCGGTGTCTGGTAGCTCCCCGCGGGTTCCGCGCTCGGGCTACGCCCTCGCGGCAGGGGGGGTGTTCCGGTCCGCCATCTTCCGCCCGCGCCAAGGGAAGCTTCCTCGGAGCGCCGCAGAGCAGCTGTTCCGCGCTCCCGCGCGGACTCGGTGCTCCGGCTTCGCCTCCGCAGCAGGGGGGGTGTTCCGGTCCGCCATCTTCCGCCCGCACAGGGGGAACTTGCTCGGAGCGCCGCAGAGCAGCTGTTCCGCGCTCCCGCGCGGACTCGGTGCTCCGGCTTCGCCTCCGCAGCAGGGGGGCTATTCCGTACCCCCCCTGCACCCCTCACGGTCCCCTGCACCCCTCACGGGGGACCGTGCATCTGGCGATCCGCACCCGCGCACCCCGGGCGGTGAGCGCACGCCTCGGCTTGACCCGGGGGTGGGTGGCCCTACCCTCGCCGGTTTGACCGCCGCGGGGCGCACCCGTCCCGGGGCGGGGGCTCCGGGTCACCGCCCGGTCCCGGGAGACGCATGGACCCCAGGTCCGAACGCCCCTTGATCGTCCAGAGCGACCGCTCCCTCCTCCTGGAGGTGGGTGGGCCGGCCTACGCGGCCTGTCGGGACGCCGTGGCCCCCTTCGCCGAGCTCGTGAAGAGCCCCGAGTACGTCCACACCTACCGGATCTCGCCCCTCTCCGTCTGGAACGCCGCCGCCAGCGGCATGGCCGCGGACGAGATGGTCGATGTGCTCCAGCGCTTCAGCCGATTCGACCTGCCGGCCAACGTCGTCCGCGACATCCGCGACCTGCACGGTCGCTACGGGCGCCTGCGCCTGGTCAAGGCTCCCGCCGGCGCCGAGGGCCTCCGGCTCGAGGCCGACGACCAGGTGCTGCTGGACCAGGTCCTCGCCAGCCCCCTCACGAAGGAGTACGTGAGCTCCGTCGAGGAGGCCCTGGCTGCCGCCAACGGGGCCCCGCAGCCCGCTCGCTCGCTGGCCGTGACGACCGGTCACCGCGGCGAGCTGAAGCGCGCCCTGGTGCGGCTCGGCTGGCCCGTTGACGACCTGGCCGGCTACGTCGACGGCGCCCCGCTGGCCATCCGCTTGGCCGACGAGCTGCCCGGCGGACGCGCCTTCGGTCTCCGCACGTACCAGCACGAAGCCGTCGAGCGGTTCCACCGCGACGGCAGCGTGTCCGGTGGGAGCGGCGTCGTGGTGCTGCCCTGCGGCGCCGGGAAGACCGTCGTGGGCCTGGGCGCCATGTCGCGGGTCGGGCGGCGCACGCTGATCCTCACCACCAGCCACACGGCGGTACGCCAATGGCACCGCGAGCTGCTCGAGAAGACCAGCCTGACCGACGACGAGGTCGGCGAGTACACGGGCGAGGTGAAGGAAGTCCGCCCCGTCACCATCAGCACGTACCAGATGCTGACGTGGCGCAAGCGCAAGACGGACGAGTTCCCGCACCTGGACCTCTTGTGCCAGGGGGACTGGGGCCTCATCGTCTACGACGAGGTGCACCTGCTGCCGGCGCCGGTGTTCCGCATGACGGCCGACATCCAGGCCACGCGTCGCCTCGGCCTCACTGCCACGCTCGTGCGCGAAGACGGCCACGAGGAGGACGTTTTCAGCCTGATCGGTCCCAAACGCTACGAGCTGCCGTGGAAGGTGCTCGAGCGCGAGGGCTGGATCGCGGAGGCGCGGTGCGTCGAAGTGCGCCTGGCGCTCGAGCCCGAAGACCGCAAGCGCTACGCGCTGGTCGATCGCCGTGCGCAGTTCCGCATCGCCGCGGAGAACCCGCGCAAGCGCGAAGCGCTCGAGCGCCTGCTCGGGCGCTACGCCGGCGAGCGCGTCCTGATCATCGGCCAGTACCTCGACCAGCTGCAGAAGGTCGCTCGCGAGCTGGACGTGCCGCTGATCACCGGTCGCACGCCGCGTGAGGAGCGCATCGAGCGCTACGCCGCGTTCTCAGGCGGGGCTGCACCGGTCCTCGTGGTCAGCAAGGTCGGCAACTTCGCCATCGACTTGCCCGAGGCGCGCGTGATCGTGCAGATCTCGGGCACGTTCGGCTCGCGCCAGGAAGAAGCCCAGCGTCTCGGCCGCGTGTTGCGCCCCAAGGCCGATGGTGGGGGTGCCTGGTTCTACACCTTGGTCAGCGAAGAAACCCTCGAGCAGGACTTCGCCCAACACCGCCAGCTGTTCCTCACGGAACAGGGCTACGCCTACCAGATCCTCGGTGACGACGAGCTGGTGGAGCACGCGGCCGCCGCGCGCGAGGAGACCGCCCGCCGATGAATGTCGGACACTCCGATCGTGATCCCCGTCGTCCCGCCGCCACGGCCGGCGCCGCCCGACCGGCGGCGGGCCGCGGCAACGGGGCCCCGCGCTCGAACGGAGCGGCCACCAAGGCGGCGCCGCTGGCCTTGCGCAAGCATCTCGATGCGCTGCGCGTGGCCGATCTCCGCGATGTCGCGGGGTTCTGGCTCGGCGAGGACGAGGTCGCGTCGGGCACGAAGAAGGACCTGGTCGAGCGGCTGGACGGCCTGCTGCACGACGAGGGCATCGTCTACCGCCGGGTCCGCACGCTCACGCGCAAGGTCCTGGATGTGCTCGTGCTCTTGCTCGGCCGCGAGGGGTACGCGAGCGACTTGCCCGGCCTCTTCCAGCGCCTGCCCGGTCAGGAGCCGGTAGCGCTGGAGTTCCACGAGGCGGAGGCAGGTCTCAAGGCGCTTGCACGCCGTGGCTTCGTCGGCGTGATCTCCACGCGCACGTCGCCCCGCGTGCTCTACGCCGTGCCCCACGAGCTGGGCAGCATGCTGACGGGCCTGTTCCGCGAAGAGACGCGCACCGTCGGCAGCGTCTTCGGCCTCGCCCGCCATCTCGCGGCGCTCAGTGCCACGGAGCGTCAGACCCTGCGCGGCTCGTTCCCCGCGTTGCCCGCGCGACCGGGCCCGGGCGATGTCGAGGCCGTGCTTGGAGACGGCGGTGCCCCGTCGCGCTTTGCGGCGCTCGGTGCGGGCCTCGAAGCCGTCGTGCGCTACGCCATCGAGCACCACGAGGGCGTGATGCGGCGCGGTCGCTGGAGCCGTCGGGACATCCTGGCGGACCTGCGCTGGGACCGTCGCGCCTGGGAGCCGCTGCTCGAGGCGGCTGGCGTCGGCACCATCGCGCGGTTGGGTCTGGGGCCCTACGGCATCGCGTGCGACGACGAGGTGCTGGTCGTCTTCCGCGAGGTGCTCGAGGACTTCCACCAGCGCCAGCCGGATCCCGTCCCGGAGGCCGACCTCGTGCTGCGGGGCGGCTGCGATCTCGTCGCCGACCTGGGCTTCTACCTGGAGTCGATCCGTCGCCACCCCGTGCGTGTCAGCCGCGAAGGCGAGGTCTACAAGGCCGCGCTCAAGCGCATCCAGGCGGGCTTCGTGTTCCGCGAGAGCTCGCTGGCAGGGCCCGCAGAGGTTTTCGCCGAAGTGTCCGCCCAGGCCGAGCACCTGGGGCTCGTCACCACGGACGACGAGGGCTTCCTCTCGCTGCGCCCCGAGGCCGACCTCTTCCTGGCCAAGCCGCTCGACGAGAAGGTGCGTGCCATGACGCGTCTGGCGCTCGAGCAGGCCGGTCCGCAGGGCCGGAGCCTCCACCAGCGCGAGCTGCGTGGCCTGGTCGAGGAGCGCTTGAAGGCCGAGCCCCTGCGCTGGTGGTCCGGGCGGTCGCTCGCTTCGTCGTGCCGCCATCGCTACCTCGAGTCGCTGGACGACCGCGGCATCGCCGCGCGTCATCGCGATCGCTTTTTCTCGGCGTACTTCAGCGGGCGCGAGACGCCGGGGGATCTCCTCGACGAGCTCCAGCGCCACTGGCTGCCGCGCCTGTACCGGCTGGGCCTGCTCGACGTGGCCATGCGCGACGACCGCCCCGTCGCCTGGCGCCTGTCCACGTTGGGGGCGCGCGTGCTGGGGGTCGAGCTGCATGCGCTGGACACCGGCCTCGAGCCGCTGCTCGTCAACCCCGACTTCGAAGTGCTCGTGCTGCCCGAGGGCGATGTCAGCGACGTGGTGCACACGCTCGACGGCTTCGCGCAGCGCACCAAGACCGAGGACGTCGTCCACTTCCGTCTCACGCGCGAAGCGTTCGAGGCCGCCGTGGCCGCGGGTCGGGATGCGACGGCGTTCCTGACGTTCCTCGACGCGCGCGCACGCGGTGGTTTGCCGCAGAACGTCCGCTACAGCCTGGAAGCGTGGGCCGGCAGCGTCACGTTTGCCCTGCTCGAGCGCGGCGTGCTGCTGACGGCGCCCTCCGAGGAAGCCCTGGACCGGATCTTGGCCGTGCCGGGCATGGAGCCGCTGCTCATGCGTCGCCTGGGCGCGACCGAGGCCCTGCTGCGCGACACGCCCACGGACCGCAAGCTGCTGACGGCCCTCCGCGAGCGCCACGTCGAGCTGCGCGGTCCGTAGCCGACGACGCCGTACGAAACGCCGTACGGTGCCAGAGCAAAAACTACCACCCGGGACCGCACCCGCGGTGCGGTCCCGGGTGGTAGTTTTTGCTCTGGCACCGTATGCGCGTCGGACTGCTCCTCCTCGGCTTGCTGGCGGGCTGGTCGGCATCGACCGGCCATGCGGAGCCGCCGTCCCGGGACGAGCTGGCCGAGCGCCTCGGTTCTCCCGTCGCCGAGGTGCGCCGCAGGGCGCTTGACGACCTGACGTTCCTCCCGCCCGACGACGCGTGCGCCTGCGTCGATGCATGGGCCGCGTCCCCTTCGCCATGGCTGCGGGCCGCGGCGCATGCCGTGCGCGCGCGCTGCCTGCGCGCCTCTGACGTCGAAGCGTTGCTCGGGGGCCTGCAGGACCCCGAGGCCTGCGTGGCGCGCGCCGCCGCGGAGTCGCTGCTCGCGGCCGCCCAAGCCGATCGCCTCGGCGCCGGTCCGCCCCTCCCACGCTCGCGTGCCCTGGGACCGCGCGCGCTGAGGGCCTTGATGCTCGCGTTCATCGCGCGGCTCGAGGGAGCCGAGGTCGACGACCTCGGCTGGATCCTGCGCCTCGGAGAGGGCGCGGTAGCGCCCCTGTCCCTCGCGGCCATGGACGCGGACGACGCCTCGCGCGCGCGGCGGGCCGCGTTGACGCTGATGGCCCGCTTGGGCGGCCTGGGTGCGCGGCGCGGCATCGCGGCCGGTGGGCCCGGCCGGTGGACGGCCGACCTGCCCGTGTGGTGCGACGCGGTCCTGACCGCCGGCCCCGGGCCGGGTTTCGAAGAGGTGGAGGCGTGGCTCGATGCCGTCGTCCTGCCCACCGAGCTCATGGACGACGGCTTCCGTCCGCGGCGAGGGCGTCCTCCCTGGCGTCGGCCGCGCGCCAACATGGCCGAGCTGCTCGCCCAGTTCGCCGAGGGCCGCCGGGAACGCGTCGAGGCCGTCCTCAGGGACTGGGTGGAGACGCAGGCCAGCGGTTGGTGGCCACCGACGCGCATCCAGGCCGTCCGGGCGTTCCTGGCGGTCGGCGAGCCGTCGGACGCCGATCTCGAGGAGCTGGTGGGCGCATCGATCCCGCCGCTGTCGCGCAGTGCGCGCGCAGGGGGCATGCACGACGGCCTCGCGGAGATCCTCCGGCTCCTCCTGCCCTGGCGGGAGACCAGCGAGGCGCTGCGGGAGGAGGCGCGCCGCGTCTCGAGCCGTACGCTGCCCCCGATCCACCACGCGTGGTTGCGCTACCTGGCGGACGGCAGCCAGGCCGAGGGCCTTGCCGACGAGGCGCTGGAGCTGCTCACGGGCGTCCCGTCGCATCCCGAGAGGCAGCGCTTGGCGGCGTTCCTGCTGGACCGCGTCGGCGTGGCGCCGCCGGCCGCGCTGGAGGCCGCCGCGGCCAGCGACGACGGGGGCCTGCGCGCCTGGGCGGTCTACCACCGCGTCCGCCTCCCGGGTGACGCGGGAGAGGCGGCAGCCGCCGAGGCCCTCCTGGACCCCGACGACCGCGTCCTGTTGGCCGGTGCTCTCTCCGCACGCGTCGAGCTCGGCGTCCCGGTGCGGCGTCGTCTGGTCGAGCTGGCGGCCTTGGGCGAGACCCCGGTGGTACGTCGCCGGGCCGCCCGCGCCCTCTCGATCGCGTCCACGGCCAGCCGGGCCGACGGCGACTCCTCCGAGGACCTGGCCGAGGCCGGGCTCGACGAGCGCCTGGCCTGGCGCCACGAGGCTCTTCGCGCGCTCCGCTAGGAGGCCTGGCGCCCTGCTTGCGTGCGCTGCCCAGCCTGGGACCATGGAGCGCTTCGCAGCAAGGAGCGCACATGGCAGGCAATGGCGGCTACAAGCAGCGCAAGCGTCGTCTCGAGCGCAAGCGCCACCAGACCGAGAGCAAGGCGCGCGAGAACATCCGCCGCGTGCGCGTGCAGTTCGAGCAGAGGGGCCAGACCTGGGATCCCCGCAACGACGGGATCCAGCTGGCCGCGCTGAACCATTCGGCGCGCCGTCTGGTGCTGCAGAGCCCCGCCGTCTAGAGAGCCGCTTCGCGGCCCTCTGGACATGATCTTGGCGGAGCCTGCCAAGGCAGGCTCACGCGGGAAGGCCGCCTCGCGGCACGTTGCACATGACGTTGGCGGAGCCTCTCGCGGCCGGCCACCCAGGTTGTCGAGATTCGGCCGGGCGCCGTGCACATTTCGACGCGAGGGTCGCCGTGGTTCCTGCGTAGCCTGGGACCCGTGCATCCCGACCGCCCGCCGCCCGATGCCGGGTCCGTTCCGCAGCGCGCCGATGCCGTGGCGCCCAAGCCCGAGGTGCTCGACGACCTCGCGCGGCGCATCGAGGCCTTGCGCCAGCAGCTGGCTGCCTTCGAGAAGACGCTCGCGGCGGCCACGGCGCCGCTCCGACCCAAGCCGCGCCTGCGCTGGCTGCGCGGAGGGCTCTGGCGGAGCCGCTGACGTGCGGCCTCGTACCGCCCGGCGCGTAGGTGCGCGGCCGGCCGTCGTGCTTGCCTTGGTGCTGGCGGCCTGCGCCGAGGCGCCCGCACCCCCTGCGCTGGATGCAGGCGCCATCCACGCCGAGGTGCTGATCGCGCGCGGGGGGCCCGCCCTGCGCGAGCTGGCGACCCGGATCGCGGCCTACGGCGACCCGGCCGTTCCCGTGCTCGTGGGGTGGCTCGATGACCCGTCCCGCAACGTGCGGGAGACGGCGGCCCATGCACTGGGCAACCTGGCCCCGCGAACGCCGGAGGTGGTGCACGCGTTGGCGGCTCGTCTGGAAGACCCCGACGACTACGTGCGGTGGAAGGTCATCCGCGCGCTCGGTCGCCAGCGGGGCGCCGCCCGCGACCACCTGCCGGAGCTTCGCGCCATCGCCGAGGCCACCCGCGAGACCGAAGTGGTGCGTGCAGCTGCAGAGCGCGCCGTCTTGGAGATCGAAGGCGGGATGTAGAGCGGGCCAATAGGCCTACGGAGTCGGGCCTACGGACTTCCGCTACGAGGTCGCGACCTCGCCGGGACGGCCGAAGGCGGGGTCGAGGTGGCCCTTGAAGCCCTGCACGGCCGTGCGCTGCATGTAGAAGAGCAGGCCGCGCTCGCCGCCGAGCTCCTCGCCGCCGCCGGCGCGACCGGGGCCGCCGTGGATCATGTTTGCCAACACGGTGCCGGGCGGCATCGTCTGCTCCGCGCATTTGGCCGTGCCGATCCAGACCCGGCCGTTCCATGGCGCGAGCCCGAGGACGGCCCGCTCCATCCACGCCGCGTCGTCCGTGTAGAGGCTCGTCACGAGGCTGCCGTCGCCGCGGGCCACGAGGCGCGCGGCCTCCTCGGGCGAGCCGTCGTAGGGCAGCAGCGTCGCCACGGGGCCGAACACCTCGTGTTCGTGGACCACGTCCACGTCGGCGTCCGAGGCCTCGAACAGCGTCGGCGCGACGAACCAGCCCTTCTCGTGGACGGGCGCCGAGCCGCCGACCACGGTCGTGAGCGCCCCCGCGAAACGGTCGATGCCCTCACGCACGCTCTTCAGCTGGCTCTTGCTGGCGAGCGGTCCCATCGTGGTCCCGTCCGCGCGCGGGTCCCCCGTGACGATGCCGGCGAGCTCGGCAACGAGGGCATCGCGCACGGCGGCCAAGCGGTCCGTCGGCACCAGGATGCGACGTACCGCCGTGCACTTCTGGCCGGTCTTCTGGCGCATGTCGAGCGCCACGTTGCGCACGAAGAGGCGCCAGCTCTCGTCGCCCTCGTCCAGGTCGGGCGCCAGGATCGCACTGTTCAGCGAGTCGGCCTCGCCGTTGAAGCGCGCGGCGTGCTCGAGGATCGCAGGCGTCGCACGGAGCTTGCGCGCCGTCCACGACGACCCGGTGAAGGCCACGCCGTCCTGGGCCCGCAGGCGGTCGAGCAGGTCGCCGGTGGAGCCGACCACCATCTGGAACGCGCCCTCGGGCAGGACGCCGCTCTCGGCCAGGATCCCGGCAATGCGCCATGCGACGAGGGCCGTGGCCGTGCCGGGCTTCTCGATCACGGGCACACCGGCCAGCCACGCGCACGCGGCCTTCTCCAGCATGTTCCACGCCGGGAAGTTGAAGGCGTTGATGTGGATCGCGGCCCCGAGCCGCGGCACGTAGACGTGCTGGCCCCACCAGCGGGCCGTGCGACCCAGCTGGATGCCGTCGCCGTCGGTGAGGAAGGTCCGATCGCCGAGCTTCTTGCCGAGGTAGCCGTAGGCCGACAGCGTGGCCGTGGCGCCGTCGACGTCGAACTTGCCGTCGCCGCGCGTCGTGCCGGCGTTGGCCGCACTGATGTCGAGCAGCTCCTCGCGATGGGCGTGGATGGCCTTGGACGCGGCCTGCAGCATCTCGCCACGCTCTGCGAACGACATCGCGCGAAGCGCCGGCCCGCCTTGCCGGTGGGCATGGGCGAGCACTTCGCCAAAGTCGATGCCCCCGCTACCGACGGTGGCCAGGACCTCCTCGGTCGAGGCGTCGGTCAACGCCTGCGGGGACTCCGTGCCCTTGTGCCAGCGACCGGCGACGTAGCTCGTGAGTTCCTGCGGCATGACGGCTCCTCGATCGGGGTGCGGGGAGGGTAGCCGGGAGGCTGCTCGGGGAGCGCCCCGGGACGGAGTCCCGACCTCGCTCCGTGCCTGCGATCAGGCGCCAGGCAGGCGCTCGCGGAGCCAGGCGCCGATCACCTCGATCTCCTCGAGGCATACCTCGTGCTGCATGGGCCACGTGCGCCACGTGACGTCGTAGCCCGACGCCTCGAGCTGGTCGCGCGCGGCCTCGCCCCAGCCGACGGGGACCATCGGGTCGAAGGTGCCGTGGGCCATCAGGATCGGCGTGTGGGCATTGGCCTCCGACGCCTCGGCAGCCAGCTTCTCGCGCACCAGCATGTACGTCGAGAGCGCGAGGATCCCGGCCAGCGGCTGCTCCAAGCGCGTGCCCAGGTGCAGCGCCACGGCCCCCCCTTGGCTGAAGCCGGCCAGCACGATCCGGCGCGTGTCGATCCCGCGCTGGACTTCGCGTTCAATCAAGCGCTTCACGCGACCCGCCGACAGGCGCAGGCCGGCTTCGTCGTGGCGCATCGCGTCGAGGCGGCTGATGTCGTACCAGGCCGGCATCACCATCCCGAGGTTGAGCGTCACGGGGATGGACGGCGCGTGGGGGAACACGAAGCGGATGCCGTGGGATCGGCCAAGACCCAGATGCGGCACGATCGGCTCGAAGTCGTGGCCATCCGCACCCAGGCCATGCAGCCAGATCACGGACGCATCGGCTTCGGCGGAGGGCTCGATCTCCACGCAAGGCAGCAAGGGCTCGTCGCTCATGGGGGGCGACGGTACCTGCGCGGCGTGTGCCGGGTAGGATCGCGCGCCCCGATGGACGAGCGCTACCGCAGCGGGATCAACCACGACGTGCCGCCGGCGCGCCCCGGCGAGTTCCCGCCGCTGTGGATCGGACCGCTCGCGATCGACCCGCCGGTCGTCCTGGCGCCCATGGCCGGCGTCACGAACTACCCGTTCCGGGCGCTCTGCCGCCAGTTCGGCGCAGCCCACTACATCAGCGAGATGATCTCCGCGCGGGGCCTCGTGGAGCAGCACGCGGGCACGCTGCGCATCGCCGAGTTCGGCCCCGACGAGTCGCCCCGCGCGCTCCAGCTCTACGGCGTCGAGCCCGACAGCCTCGCGGAGGCCACGCGGCGCCTGGTGGGGGAGGGCCGCGTCGACCACATCGACATGAACTTCGGCTGCCCGGTGCGCAAGGTCACGAGCAAGGGCGGTGGCTCGGCGATCCCCGCCCATCCCCGCCTGCTCGCACGCCTCGTGCGGGCCGTCGTCGCCAACGCGGGCGAGGTGCCCGTCACCATCAAGTTCCGCCTCGGCCTCACCGACGAGGTCATGACGTGGCGCGACAGCGCCCGCGTCGGTGAAGACGAGGGCTGCGCAGCGGTCGGCCTGCATGCGCGTACCGCCGCGGACCTCTACGACGGCGAGGCGCGCTGGGAGCTGATCGGCGAGCTCAAGCAGCTCGTGTCGATCCCCGTGCTGGGCAACGGCGACATCTGGGAGGCGGAAGACGCGCTGCGCATGATGCGCAGCACGGGCTGCGACGGCGTGATCGTCGGCCGCGGATGCCTGGGCCGTCCGTGGCTGTTCCGCGACCTGGCCGACGTGTTCGCCGGGCGCGAGCCGCGGAACCCGCCGGGCCTCGGTGAGATCGTCGACATCCTGCTGGACCACGCCCGCCGCCTGGCCGCGTGGTTCGGCGAGCCGCGCGGCGTGCTGGCCATGCGTCGCTTCGGGGCTTGGTACACCAAGTCCTTCCCGGGCAGCGCGGAGCTGCGCACACGGCTCGTACGCGTCTCCAGCGTGGCCGAGCTCGAGGAAGCCGTGCGCGGCGTCGACCGCGACGAGCCTTTCCCCGTGGCCGGGATGCGCGTGCGTCGCGGCAAGAGCAGCGGACGTCAGCAGGTGGCGCTGCCCGACGGCTGGCTCGCGCGCCGGGACGACGCCGCGAGCCCCGGCCTCGAAGCCGAGGACCTCGTCAGCGGGGGGTAGCCGTCCGTGGTGTACGGAGTCGGGTGTGGTGTACGGAGTCGGGTGAGATTCCACCCTCGGGCCGCGGGGACTACACCCATGTGGTAGCGCGCAACGGCCCGAGGGTGGAATCTCACCCGACTCCGTACGGGACGATCCGCGTACGGGACGGACCCGACTCCGTACCGGCCCGCGAGCTACTCCTCCGCGTATGCGTCCGTGGGGATGCAGGCACACACGACGAGATGGCGGTCGCCGTAGACGCTGTCGGCGCGCTTCACGGACGGCCAGAACTTGTGCTCGTGGAGCCACGGCGCGGGGAACGCGGCCGTCTCCCGCGTGTACGGATGCGCCCAGGTTTCGGCCGTCACTTCGCGCGCCGTATGCGGCGCGTTGTGGAGCGGGTTGTCGTCGCGCGGCCACTCGCCGGCGGCGATGCGGCGGCTCTCCTGGCGGATCGACAGGAGCGCGTCGCAGAGCCGATCGCACTCGGCGCGCGACTCGCTCTCCGTCGGCTCGATCATGATCGTGCCGGGCACGGGCCACGACACGGTGGGGGCGTGGAAGCCGTAGTCCATGAGGCGCTTGGCCACGTCCTCGACCGTGACGCCGGATTCCTCCTCCAGGTGGCGGACGTCGAGGATGAACTCGTGGGCGCAGAGGCCGTGCGCACCGCGGAACAGCACCGGGAAGTCGTTCTCCAAGCGCTTGGCCATGTAGTTGGCGTTGAGGATCGCGACCTGCGAAGAGAGCTTCAAGCCCTCGGCGCCCATCATGCGGATGTAGGCGTACGAGATCGGCAGGATGCTCGAGCTGCCCCACGGCGCCGCCGAGATGGGGCCGATGGCCTCGCTGCCGCCGGTGGCCACGACCGGATGGCCCGGCAGGAACGGCGCCAGGTGCTCGGCCACGCCGATCGGGCCCATGCCCGGGCCGCCGCCACCGTGCGGGATGCAGAACGTCTTGTGCAGGTTGAGGTGGCAGACGTCGGCGCCGTAGTCCCCGGGACGCGCCAAGCCCATCTGGGCGTTGAGGTTGGCGCCGTCCAGGTACACCTGCCCACCGTGTTCGTGCACGATGCGCGTGACATCGGCAATCGTGCTCTCGAACACGCCGTACGTGCTGGGGTAGGTGACCATGATCGCGGCCAGGCGATCGGCGTGCTGGGCGGCCTTGGCCTCGAGGTCGGCCACGTCGATGCGACCGTCGGCGAGGTTCTTGACGACCACCACCTTCATGCCCGCCATGACGGCGCTGGCGGGGTTGGTGCCGTGGGCCGAGGCCGGGATCAGGCACACGTCGCGATGGGCCTGGCCGCGTGAGGCGTGCCAGGCACGGATCACGAGCATGCCGGCGTACTCGCCCTGCGAGCCCGCGTTGGGCTGGAGCGAAACGGCAGCGAAGCCCGTGATCTCCGCCAGCCACGCTTCGAGCTCGGCGAAGAGCTCGCGGTAGCCCGCCGTCTGCGAGGCGGGAGCGAACGGGTGGAGCTTGCCGAAGCCCGGGTACGTGACGGGCAGCATCTCCGAGGCCGCGTTGAGCTTCATCGTGCAGCTGCCCAGCGGGATCATGCTGGTCGTCAGCGAGAGGTCGCGCGACTGCAGGCGCGTGAGATAGCGCAGCAGCTCCGTCTCGCTGCGGTAGGCGTGGAACACGGGGTGCGTGAGGAACGCCGAGTGGCGCGCGAGCGGGCGCGGCAGCTCCGCCTCCGCGGCCTCGGCGACGTCCTCGAAGGCGGGGGCCTTGGCCCCGCGACCGGCGGCAAAGACGGCCAGGAGGTCTGCAACGTCCTCGGGCCCGGTGGTCTCGTCCAGGCTGATGCCCAGGGTCGACGCGTCGTCGATGCGCAGGTTCATGCGCTGCTTGTCGGCCGCGTCGAGGACGGCCGTGCGCGTGGCGGCATCGACCGGCACCGTCAGCGTGTCGAACACCGGATGGTCGCCGGGCTCATAGCCCAGTCGCGCCAGACCCTCGCGCAGCGCCAGCGTGAGGCCGCGCACGCGCGTGGCGATGGCCGCCAGGCCTTCGGGGCCGTGGTAGAGGCCGTAGGCCGTCGCCATGATGGCCAACAGCACCTGCGCCGTGCAGATGTTGCTGGTGGCCTTCTCGCGACGGATGTGCTGTTCTCGCGTCTGGAGCGCCAGGCGTAGCGCGGTGCCGCCGTCGGCCGAGCGCGTCTGGCCGATGATGCGACCGGGCATCTGGCGCTTGTGCTCTTCGCGCGTGGCGAGGAAGGCCGCGTGCGGGCCGCCGAAGCCCAGCGGCACGCCGAAGCGTTGCGCGCTCCCCACGGCGATGTCCGCGCCGAGCTCCCCGGGGGGCGTCACGAGGGTGAGCGCCAGGAGATCCGTGGCCACGATCACGAGCGCGTCCGCCGCATGCGCGCGCGTCACGAGCTCGGTGATGTCGTGCAGGCGTCCGTCGGTGTCCGGCGTCTGCACCACCACGCCGCACCAGGGCCCGCCGAGGTCCCGGGCGAACGGGTCGCCCACGACGAGCTCGATCCCCAGCGCCTCGGCGCGCGTCTGCAACACGGCCAAGCTCTGCGGGTGCAGGCGGTCGTGGACGAGGAAGCGCGCGACCTTGGCCTTGCGGTTGACGCCGATCGCCATCGAGACCGCTTCCGCCACGGCCGTGCCCTCGTCGAGCAGCGAGGCGTTGGCGATCGGCAAGCCGGTCAGGTCCGCGATCATCGTCTGGAAGCCCAGCAGCATCTCCAGACGTCCCTGGCTGATCTCGGCCTGGTACGGCGTGTACTGCGTGTACCAGCCCGGGTTCTCGAGGATGTTGCGCTGGATGGGCGGAGGCGTGATGCAGTCGGCGTAGCCCATGCCGATGTAGGAGCGCCGCACGTCGTTCTTCCTGGCGAGCTCGGCAAGACGCTCGAGACAGTCCGCCTCGGACAGCGGCGCCGGCAGCACCAAGTCGCGACCCAACGCGATCTCGGCGGGCACGGCCGCCCGCGAGAGCGCATCGAGGCTGTCGTAGCCAAGCGTCGCCAGCATCTCGCGTTGGGCGGCCGGGCGCGGTCCCACGTGACGCGCGACGAAGCGGTCCGGATGGGCGAAATCGACGGTGGGGCGGGAGGACGTCGAGGCGGGCATGGCGGTCTCCGGTCCGGACGCGAGCGTGGGCTGGCGTTTTACCCCTTCCCGGCGCGTTCGCCGTGGTTGGGACGCTGCGGCAGGAGGCCCGTGACGTGCCCTGCGGGACTATCCTGCGCGCGGGGCGGTTCGTCCCGGAGACCGCCCCGGCCTTCGAGGAGACCCGTCGACCGTGATGGCCCTGCCGGATCCCGTTTCGTTGCGTTCCCGACGTCGCCTCGCGGCCGCGGTCGCTGCCCTGGCCCTCGTCGCTGCCGGTTGTGGGCACGACGGCACGGGCCGCGTCGGCGGCACGCGCGAGGTGGACACGCCGCCGGGCCCGGGCGTCATCCCCGAGGCCATGCGCCTGGGGGTCGAGCGCGCACCGGCCTTGCCGCCGGGGGGAGCGGGCTCGACCGCCGCGGCGCCCACGTGGCAGGTGGACCTTCCGAAGGGTTGGGTCCGGTTGGCGCCGCGCCCGTTCCGCGACGTCAACCTCGGCGTCGAGGCGGCCGAGGGCGTGGAGTGCTACCTCACCGTGACCGAGGCGGGCTCGGTGGGCGACAACGTGAACCGCTGGCGCGAGCAGCTGGGACAGGCGGCGCTCGGCGAGGACGAGCTGGCGGCACTGCCCCGGGAGCCGCTGGCGGGCGGCGAGGCCGTCTTCGTCGACCTGACGGGCGACATGGACGCGATGGGCACCCGTCGCACGGGCGTGCGTCTCCTCGGGCTCGTGCGTGCGAAGCCTGGCGAAGTGCTCACCCTCAAGCTCGTGGGACCGGCCGCTGCCGTCGAGGGGCTGGTGGATGAGTTCCTCGCCGTCGCTGCCGGACTGCGTCGCGGGGCCCCCGCGGCCTCGATGCCGCCCGGGCATCCGCCCCTGCCCACGGGCCATCCCCCCGTCACGGCACCCGGCGCGGGAGGAACGGGCCCCGCCTTGCCCGCCCCGACCGATGGCGGCGGCTTGCGGTGGGACGTGCCCAAGGGCTGGCGGGGCGGGCCGCGCGTCATGTTCGCGACCGCCAGCTTCGAGGCCGGCGGCACGCCGCCCGTCCTGGTGACGCTGAGCGTGCTGGGCCAGGGCGCCGGCGGTTGGGAAGCCAATGCGGCGCGCTGGGCGGCCCAGGTCGGCGCCGAGGCGCCTGGTGACGGCGCCTACGAAGCGGCCGAGCAGATCGAGGCGCTCGGCACGCGCGGACCGCTCGTGCGCTACGACGGCACGCTGACCACGCGCGACGGCCGCAGCGTGGGCGGCGCGTCGCTGGTCGCCATCTGGCTGCCGCGCGGCGAGGAGATCGTGATCATCAAGGCCGTCGGCCGCACGCCGGACATCAGCGCCGTGATGGACGAGGTGCGAGCCTTCGCGCGTTCGCTGGAGGCGACCCCGTGACGAGCTCCTCCCCGCCGCCTCCCGTGGCGAGCACGAGTCCCCTCCCCTCCGCAGCCCACGCCACGTCGGCCCGGGGGGCGGCCGAGATGGCCGCGCGGATCGGCCGCGGGGTCGTGGCCTTCTTCTCGTCGTACCTGCTGGCCGTCGTCGTCTTGCTGTTGCTCCTGGTGCTGACCTACCTGGGCACGTTGGCGCAGCAGCACGACAACCTCTACAACGTCCAGCAGCGCTACTTCGAGTCGCTCTTCTTCGTGGAAGACGTCGGCGGCATCCCGATCCCGCTCCCGGGCGCCTACCTGTTGCTCGCCATCCTGTTCGTGAACCTCGTGGTCGGCGGCCTCGTGCGCATGAAGTACACGTGGACGCGCGCGGGCATCGTCCTGACGCACGTCGGCATGGCCGTGCTGCTCCTCGGCTCGTTCGTCGAGTTCCAGGTCTCGACGAAGGGCTACCTGGCGCTCTACGAGCAGGAGGAGTTCCAGGATCTCGACGAGGACGGCGTCTGGGACCCTGGCGAGCCGTTCGCGGACCGCGATGGCGACAACGCGTGGACGCCTGGCGAGGTGGGCTCGACCTACCTGAGCCACTACGAGTGGGACCTCACGCTGACGCCGGCCCGCAGCGGGCCCCGGACGCAGGTCGTCCTGCCCTTCGAGGAGCTCGTCCGCGCCCAAGAGGCTCCCGTGCGCTTCGAGGGCTCGGGACTGCCGTTCCCGGTGGAGGTGCGCGGCTGGGCCCCCAACGCGCGTGTCGAAAGGACGCCGCCTGGCGCCACGTACGGCGTCGAGGGCCTGCAAGTGCGCTCCCTCGACGAGCATCCCGAGAAGAAGGAGCACAACCGACCGGGCTGCTACGTACGGCTCTTCCCGCCGGGGCGTTCGCCGATCGACTTCATCGCGTGGTCCGGTGAGCAGGCTCCCTTCCGGGCCCAGACGCCCGACGGTGGCTGGGACGTCGCGCTCGACAGGCGGGGCTGGAAGCTGCCCTTCCAGGTGCGGCTCGACCGCTTCGTCAAGCGCATGTACCCCGGCACGAACATGCCCAAGGAGTACTCGAGCCACATCACGAAGATCGAGCACGACGTGCCCGAGGGCCGGCACATCACGATGAACGAGCCCCTGCGCCACAAGGGCTTCATCCTCTACCAGTCCTCCTTTGCCCAGGACGTCGTCCCTGCGACGGGGCGCGAGCGCATGATCTCCGTGTTCGCCGTCGTCGAGAACCCGGCGGATCGCATCCCCTGGTTTGCCGTCGGCCTCATCTTCCTGGGCTTGTTCTCCCACTTCTTCATTCGCCTCGTGCGCTACCTGGCCGCCGAGGCGCGGAGGCGCCACGCATGAAGCCGCTCGCCCCGCTCGCGGGCCCGCCCACGCGTTCCGCGCTGCGCGTCGTCCTCGCCGTGGCCACTTTGGCCCTGGCCGCGGTCGTCGTCCTCGCGGCGTCGACGCGTCCCGTCGGCGCCGCCCCCGACGCGCCCCGGGGCGCGGGCGCAGAGAGCACCACCACGCGCTTGCCGCTCTGGACCGAGGACCTGCTCGACCTCGTGCGCCGCCTGCCGGTGCAGGAGGGCGGTCGCGTCAAGCCGCTCTCCACCTGGGCGCGCTTCACGCTGCTGCGCCTCAACGGCAAGGCCTCGTACGTGCCGGAACCGTCGACGGCTCCGGAAGGCGCTGCCGACGAGAGGCGCTCCGCCTTGGCCTGGGCGCTGGACTGCCTCTACTTCCCCGAGCTGGCCAAACGGCAGCGCACGTTCCTCATCGAGGAAGGCCAGGTCCTCGAAAGCCTGCGTCTCGAGATCCCCGATCGCAAGAAGCGCGACCGCTACAGCTACGCCGACCTGGCGCCTGCGCGCGAGACGTTGAGGAGCCTGGCCACCGACTTCACCCGTCAAGTGCGCCAGAAGGAGGCACGCGACGGCAAGGTCCGCCACGGCGACTTCACGCCCGCGCAGTGGGAGCTGCAGCGGCTGGACGCCAACGTGACCATCTACGAGCGCCTGCTGGCCACGCTGGACTTCGCGCGGGTCAAGGTCGACGCCACGCCGCTTGCCGGCCACCTCGAGGGCCTCGCCGACCCGGCCCACGCGGCGCCCGTCGAGGTGCTGCGGCGGCTGCCGGCCGTCTGGAACCGTCTGCGGGACACGGCCACGCCGGGTGCCGACGGCGCGCCCACGTTCAGCGAGGAGGGCAAGGCCCTGCTCGAGGCGCTGTCCGTCGTCCGCACCCGCTTGCAGGACATCGTGACGGAGCGCGACGCCTTGGCGCTGTTCCCGCCGGGTCCCCACGCGCTGGCGTCCGACACCTGGTTCGGTCCGCAGGAGGCCTTCTTGCGCGCCGAGGATGGCGGCCGACATGACCCGGTGCTGCTCGGCGCGCAGACCGACGACCCGCGCGTCGTCGAGGAGCGCATCGACGACTTCGCCGAGCAGATGACGTGGCTCGCAGGCTGGGGCGCCACGCTCGACGTCCGTACCGACCCGCATGCGATCGCCTCGCGCCTGGAGTCGGTTGCCGAGGGCGTCCAGACCGCCGCCAGTCGCCGCGGCGAGTACCGCAAGGTGGCCTTGGAGATCGCCTACTACCAGCTCGACCCCTTGTTCTTCGGCTTGTTGGCCTACGTGCTTGGCTTCGTCCTGCTGGCGTTCACCTGGTTGCTGCCGCGCGCCAAGTGGCTGTACGTCACCGCACTGGTCGCCCTGGGCATCGGGTTGGCGTTCCATCTCACCGGCATCACCATGCGCTGCCTGATTCGCGGCCGCCCGCCGGTGAGCACGCTGTACGAGACCATCCTGTTCATCGGTGGCTGCATCGTGATCACGTGTCTCGCGATGGAGCGCATGAACCGCCAGCGTATTGCCGTCGTCCTGGCGGCGGTGCTAGGTGCCGCGAGTCTGTGGATGGCGCAAGGGTACGAGGTCTTCAAGGCCGAGGACACGATGCCCGAGCTCCAAGCCGTGCTCGACACCAACTTCTGGCTCTCGACGCACGTCACCACGGTCACGCTGGGCTACGGGGCCGGCCTGTTGGCCGCGGCGCTCGGGCACATCTACCTGCTCGGCCGCATCTTCGGGTTCAAGAGCGGCGACGAGGGCTTCTACCGGACGATCACGCGAATGACGTACGGCGTGATCGCGTTCGGCCTGTTGTTCTCCGTGGTGGGCACGATCTTGGGCGGCGTCTGGGCCAACGACTCGTGGGGGCGCTTCTGGGGCTGGGACCCCAAGGAGAACGGCGCGCTCATGATCTGCTTGTGGGAGGTCGCCATCCTGCACGCGCGCATGGGGGGGTACCTCAAGTCGCATGGCCTGGCCCTGGCCGCCGTGGCCACGGGTCCCATCGTGGCGTTCAGCTGGTGGGGCGTGAACTTGCTCGAGATCGGGCTCCACAGCTACGGCTTCACGACCGGCGTCGGGGCACGCCTGCGTGTCTACTACGTGCTGGAGGCCGCGGTCCTCCTGGCCGGTATCGCGTGGTGGCTCATGTCACGCCGCGCTCCGCGGCCGACCAGCGGCGGGACGGCGTAGAGGCACGGGGGCGGGGAACGGAGTCGGGTGAGATCCCAACCTCGGGCCGCGTTGTCCTCCCGCATGCGAGAGCGTGCCCCAGCCCGAGGTAGGGACCTCACCCGACTCCGGACCGTGCGCCCTGCTGCTCTGCGTGGTGGTCGTAGCGGGGGAGGCGCGCGTCGGGCGCCTCGCCGCGCGGACGGGTCTTCCAGCGCCGGTGCAGCCAGTTGTACTGGTCGGGGGCCGCCCGCACGGCCCGCTCCAGATGTTGGTTCACCTGCGCGAGGGCGTGCTCGAGCGTGGCCCGGTCCGCGTCGGGCCGTCCGACGTCCACGCGGTCCAGACGGAGCGCGAAGCGCATCATCCCCGGTAGTCGGCGGGCGCTGCCGAACCACACGGGACGGCCCGCTTGCTGCGCTGCGCGCAGCGGTGCCCCGTACGTGCTGGCCGGCATGCCGAAGAACGGCACGAAGACCCCGGACGTGCCCGCGTTCTGGTCGAGCAGCAAGCCCACCCAGGCGTTGCGCCGCAGCGCGCCCACGAGGTGGCGCGCGCGTCCGCGGTGGCCTACGACGCCACCGCGTCCGCCGCGGTGGTGCGTGGCCAGCGCGTCCAGGCGCGCGTCGTCCAGCGGGCGCGCGACCACGACCAGCGGCACCCCATGCAAGCGCACGGCATGGCCGCCGACCTCCCAGTTGCCGAAGTGTCCGCCCAGCAACAAGCCGCCGCGTCCTGCCGCCACGTCGGCCAGGAAGCCGTCCCAGTCGCCCTCGCGCACCGTGTTCGCCTCGAGCTGGCGGACGCTGCCGAGCAGCCGACCGAACCAGGCCACCTCGACGGGCACGCGCAGCATGGCGGCGAACGCCGCGCGCTCGATGTGCGCACGGGCGTGGGCGTCCACGCTGTCGCCCAGCGCGGCCGCGATGTTGGCGCGGGCCCGGGCCCTGCGGCGTGCATCCACGGCCCACCAGGCCCGGCCCAGGGCCTCGGCCATCGCGAGGGACAGGGAGGGCGGCAGGGCGCACGCCAGGGTGCGGGCGATCAGCAGGCCTTGGATCGCCACGCGGCGTGCGGCGGACATGGCGCGCGACCCTACGGCCCGGCGCCCTCGCGACGGAGTGTTCCCGGACAGCCCCTCGACCGCGAAGGCCGTTTCCTGGGGGAGGTGTCGGGAGCATGGAACGGTGGACGCGCACGCCCTGCCTTCCCTGATCGCGGCCGCCCTGGCGGGCGGTCTCGCCGTCGCGGTCGCGGCGCGTCGTCGGCGCCGGCAGCGCGTGGCTGGCCATCGCCGCACGGGCCGACGCGGAACCGCTCGCGGCTTGCGGGTCCTGGAGGCGGCCGGCTACCGCATCGTGGCCGAGGAAGTCGTGCGCGAGGGCGTCGTGCGCGTCGATGGACGCGAGGAGCGCTTCCTCGTCCGCGCCGACGCACTCGTCGAGCGGCGCGGCCTCTGGTACGTGGCCGAGCTCAAGGGCTCGCCGCTCGTGGCGTCGGCCCTCCATCGCGCCACGCGTCGCCAGCTGCTGGAGTACGCGGTGGCCTTCGGTGTCGCGGGCGTGCTGCTGGTCGACGCGGCGCGCGGTCGCGTGCACGTGGTGGGCTTCGACGACCTGCCGGAGCGGCCGCGCAGGGGCCGCGCACGATGGCGGGCATCAATGGATCGGGCGGTCCGCGGACGCTCTTGAGCGTAGGCGCGGCGGGGTGTGGCCAGCGCGACGGGGCGCTAGCCATGGCGTCAAGCGCGCGTAGGCTCGGGCTTCGTCGAGCGTCCGTCCTCCCCCGGAGCCCGCCGCCGTGAAGCGTCTCGTCCTCTCCTGGCCTGTTCTCTTGCTGGCAGCCGCCCTGTTCGCGGCCCTCGGTCTGCACTTGTCGGCGGGCACGGGCCCGGCGCTCTCGAAGGGACCCACGCACGACGTCGAGGAGCAGGTCCTGCTGGACGTGGAGGCCGCCGGTGTCGCGGCGCCGCGCACGGTCGTCGTCCAACGCGGGGACACGCTGGGCCACATCGCCCAAGCCCAGATGGGCAGCGCGCGTGCCTGGCGCGCCATTGCCGAGCTCAACCCCCGCGTCGACCCGGACCGGCTCGTGCCGGGGACGGTGCTCCAGCTGCCGCCCCGCGATGCGGAGGCGGAGAGCACGGGGCATGCGTTCTACCTGTGGCAGCGCGATGCGCAGGGCCCGAGCGGACGTCTCGTGGCGCTCCGCGCCGGACACCCCGAGCGCTTGGGCGACGGTCCGGCCGAGCTGTTGGCCGTGCCGCTTGCAGCGGTGCGCAGTGCGGAGGCGGCCCTGCGTGAGGCCAGCGCGTTCGGTCGCCCGCTGCCGGGGGGCCTGGGGCTGGTGAGCGGCCCGGTCGTCGTTCCCGTCGGCGCCGTCCCGCTGGGCGACGAGACGAGCCGCGTCGTCCATCGCGTACGCGTCGACGCGGTCGCGGGCGGGACGCTCGCCGCGCGCGTGGAGCCGGAGCGCTTCGATGCCAAGGGCCGGCCGATCCAGCCGCTGCCCGTCGCGTCCACGGCGGGCCGCCCCTTCCTGCTCGGCGCCGCCCTGCTCCTGCTCGTCGTCGGCGTGCTCGCCCTGGCCCATCGCCTGGAGCGGCGCGCGGCCCTCGAGGGCTTCTCCACGTAGCGCCGGAGGCGTGGCCGCACCGTCCAACCGGGGTCGTAGGATCCGGGTCCCGGCGCAGGTGCACGCGGCCGGGGGCGGAGGAGCCGTGCGTCAGTACCTGGACCTGCTCCGCGAGGTCTACGAAGCCGGCTCCACGCGCGACGACCGCACGGGCGTCGGCACGCGCAGCCTGTTCGGTCGTCAAGTGCGCTACGACCTGCGCCAGGGCTTCCCGCTGCTGACCACCAAGAAGATCCACTTCCGCAGCGTGGTGCTGGAGCTCATCTGGTTCCTGCAGGGGCGCACTGACGTCGGCTGGCTCAAGGAGCGCAAGGTCCGCATCTGGGACGAGTGGGCCACGGCCGAGCAATGTGCGCGCTTCGGGCGCAAGGCCGGCGACCTCGGCCCCGTCTACGGCCACCAGTGGAGGAGGTTCGGGGCGACCCTCCAACCCGACGGCACCTACGCCGACGACGGCGTGGACCAGATCCAGCGTCTCCTTGACGACCTGCGCACCAACCCCACCAGCCGCCGCCACATCGTGACCGGCTGGAACCCGCGCGAGGCCGACCAGGTGGCGCTTCCGCCCTGCCACACCTTGTTCCAGCTGTACGCCGACCCTGGGGCCCGCGAGCTCTCCTGCCAGCTGTACCAGCGCTCCGCCGACATCTTCCTGGGCGTGCCCTTCAACATCGCCTCCTACAGCTTGCTCACCATGATGATCGCCCACGTGATCGGCTACCGGGCCAAGGAATTCGTGCACACCTTCGGCGACGTGCATCTGTACGGGAACCATCTCGAGCAGGCGCGCGAACAGCTCTCGCGGACGCCGCGCACCCTGCCCACGGTGCGCCTCGACGCGGACGTCACCGACCTCTTCCAGTTCACGCTCGACCACATCCATCTCGAGGGCTACGACCCGGCGCCGCACATTGCGGCCCCGGTGGCCGTGTAGCCGCGCAATCGCGTCCCGGAGCCGCCATGCCGCCGTCGGAGCCCCTTGCCCTGGTGGTTGCCTACGACCGGCACCGCTGCATCGGCAAGGACGGGGGGCTCCCCTGGCACGAGCCCGAGGACTTGAAGCGCTTCAAGCGCATGACCCTGGGCCACGCCGTGATCCTGGGCCGCACGACGCACGCGTCCATCGGCAAGGCGCTCCCCGGCCGGCGCAACCTCGTGCTCACGCGCTCGAAGGACGCGGTGATCGCCGCGGAGTGCGAGCGGTTCGCCTCGTTCGACGAGGCGTTGGCCGCCGCGCGCACGACGGATCCTTGTCCGCAGGTGATCGGCGGCGAGGCCGTCTACCGCGCGGCGCTGCCCCTGGCCACGCTGCTGCACGTGACGGAGATGGACCTCGTGGTCGAGGGCGGTGACGCGTGGTTCCCCGACGTGGACGCGAGTGCGTGGCGCGAGATCTCCCGCGTTCCCGCGCCCCACGGGCGCTTCACGTACGTGGACTACGAGCGGGTGTAGGTCGGGGGACTCGCAGTACGCAGTACGGAGTCGGGTGAGATTCCACCCTCGGGGTGCCTGGCCCTCCCGGGGGGGGGATTGTGTAGGGGCCGGGGGGGGTATGACCCCCCGACTCCGTACGCGGCCGCCTACCCCAGCCAACGGCGCACGATCGCTTGCGCCTCGGCCAAGCGCGCGCGGGAGGCGTGCTCGCCGACTTGGTGCGCTTGCGCGCCCGAGCCGGGACCGAAGTTGATGGCGTCCACGCCCCACGAGGCCAAGCGTCCCACATCGGTCCAAGCCTGCTTACTGCGAACGACGCCGTCCGCACCCAGCGCCTGCTCCAGGCGCTGCACGTGGGGATTGTCCCTGCACACGCGGCCGGCCGGCGCCAGGTCGGTGATCTCCAGCGTGACCTGGCCGCTGGCGCGCGCCTCGGCACCGAGGGCCTCGTCGACGAGCGCCTCGAGATGCTGCTGGGCCCCGACGCTGTCGCGGTCCGGCGCGAAGCGCAGGTTCACGTTGAGGTCGAAGCCCCCCGGCACGACGTTGCGTGCGCCGTCGTAGCGGACCATCGTGGCGCTGGCGACCTCGACGAAGGAGAGCCCCTCCTGCACGACCTCGCGCGGGGCTAGCTGGGCCAGGTGGGCCAGGAACGGCGCCGCCATGTGGATGGCGTTGCGACCCTGCCAGGGCCGCGCGCTGTGCGCCCGCGCGCCGTGGAAGCGCACCCAGGCGTGCAGCGTCCCGAGGCAGCCGAGCTCGATGGCGTTGTCCGTCGGCTCGAAGCACACGGCCAGCGCCACGTCGTCCATCCACGTCCCGGCGGCCACCTTGAGCTCGGGCAGACCGCTCTTCTCGAACGGTCCCTCTTCGGCCGCATAGAGCCCGATCGCCACGTCGCACGGCGAGTGGCCTTGGGCGGCCCAGGCCAGCGTGTCCAGGATCAGGGCGTCGCCGCCCTTCATGTCCGAGGCCCCCAGGCCGTGGATGCGTTCCCCTTCGATCCTCGGCGGGTTGGGGGCGCTGGCTGGGACCGTGTCGAGGTGTCCCAGCAAGAGGATCTTGGGCCGGCCCTCGCGATCGGCGCGTGCGCGGGCGAACAGGTTGTCGCGGATGCGCACGAGCGAGGCAGGCGTGCGCGCACGCAGCCAGCCTTCGACGTGGTCGGCGATGGCGGTCTCGCTGCCGATGACGCTGGGGATCCGCAACAGGTCCAGCGTCAGCTGCTCGAGGTCCGTGAGCGACCCGCTCATCCGAGCGCGAACTCGCGCAGCGTGTCGTTGAGCGAGGTCTTGCGGTCCGTGGACGCACTCCGCTCGCCGATGACCAAGGCGCACGGCAGGTCGAAGGTGCCGCCCGGGAACGTGCGCGGCCGCGTGCCCGGGACGACGACGGCACGCTCGGGGATCTCGCCCTTCCACGTGACGGGTTCGCTGTTGCGCACGTCGATCACGTGCGTGCTGGCCGTCAGCACCGTGTTGGCGGCAATGACGGCCCCGCGCTTGACGTGGACGCCCTCCACGATGATCGCCCGCGAGCCGATGAAGCACTCGTCCTCGATGATGACCGGCCGGGCACCCGGCGGTTCGAGCACGCCGCCGATGCCGACGCCCCCCGAGAGGTGGACATGGCGGCCCACCTGGGCGCAGGAGCCGACCGTGGCCCAGGTGTCGACCATCGTGCCGGCGCCGACCCAGGCGCCGATGTTGACGAAGCCCGGCATGACGACGGCGCCGCGCTCGAGGTACGAGCCATAGCGCACCACGCCACCTGGCACCACGCGCACGCCCGCGGTCTCCAGGTCCTGCTTGAGGGGGACCTTGTCGTGCCAGGGGAGCACGCCCGCCGTGCCCGACTGCATGGGAGCGATCGCGAAGTAGAGGTTGACCGCCTGCTGCACCCAGCCGTGGACGGTCCAGCCGCCGCCCTCGTCGGGCGTGGCCACGCGCAGCAGGCCCTGGTCCAGGTCCGCGACGGTCTCGAGGACCGCCTGGCGGTACTTGGCTTCCTTGAGCAACGGACGCTCGTCGAAGGCCGCACGCACGAACGGGGCGCGGGGGTCCTTGGAGCCGGAAGCCGTCATGCAGTCTCCATCCGCCGCAGCGCCTCGGCGCAGCCGGCAAGGTCGGGAACGAGGGCGAAGCGTACGAAGCGCTCGTTGCCGGGGCCGAAAAACGATCCCGGTGACACGACGAGGCCGGCCTCCAGGAGGCGCGCCGCCCACGTCGCGTCGGTTTCGCCGTCGGGCACGGCCACCCACAGGTAGAAGGTGCTCGTCGTGGGGTAGACGGCGTGGCCCAGCTCCATCAGGCCCTCCGTCATGAGCGCCCGCTTGGCCGCGAAAGCGCGCCGCCGCTCCTCGACGTGCTCCTCGTCGGACCACGCGGCCTCGCTCGCGGCCTGCGTCCAGATGGGCGGCGCCACGCCCATGCCGGCGCGCGCAGCCTTGTAGCGGGCGATCAGCGCGCCGTCCCCGGCGACGAACCCGCTGCGGTAGGCCGTCATGCCGCTGCGCTTGCTCAGCGAGTGGAAGGCGAGGCAGCCCTCGCGATCGAACTGCAGCACGCTGGCCGGCGGCTCGGCGTCGTAGATCTCGGTGTAGCACTCGTCGCTGCACAGGACGAAGCCATGCTCGCGACGTGCCGCCACCCACGCTTTCCAGAGCGACGTCGGAAGGTCCTGGCCCGTCGGGTTGTGGGGGTAGTTGATCCAGACGATGGCGGCGCGGTCCAAGACGCCGGCCGGGATCGTCGCCGGGTCCATCAGGTACTCGTTGTCGGCCGTGAGCGGGACCTCATGGACCTGGGCATCCACGTACAGGCTGCCGATCTCCATCACGGGGTAGCCGGGGACCGGATAGACGACGGTGTCGCGCGCGCTCGACGGGTCCACCAACACGAGGGGCAGGTGGAACATCGCTTCCTTGCTGCCGCTGCTGGGGAGCACCTCGCGGTCCGGGTCCAGCTCGACGTCGAAGCGACGCTTCGCCCACGCCGCGCAGGCGCGACGCAACGCTTTCGTGCCCTCGACGCTCGGGTACTGCGAGATCTCCGGTACGGCGTCGATCAACGCCTGGCGGATGAACGGCGCCGTCGGCTCGATGGGATCGCCCGTGCCGAAGTCGAGCACCGCGACGCCGCGGGCGACGAGCTCGGCCTTGCGCCGGGCCAGCTCGACCATCGGGTAGGCGCGCAACCGGCGGATGCGTTCGTTCACGACGCGTCGTCCCCCTCGAGCCAGGCCTTCACCTCGCGGCCGTCCATGGTCTCGACCAGCGGCAGGGCGCCAGGCGGCAGCGCGCCGCGCGGCGCCGAGCCGAGGACGAGCCGGTGGAGGGTACGGCCGTCCGCCGCCGCCACCTCGAACAGGCACGCGGCGAGGTGTCCGAAGGTGAGGCGCGCATTGACCTCCCCGACCGCCACGAGGTGCGACGTGCCCTTCGCATCGCGCCCGGCGTAGGCGTCCACGCCGAACGGGCCGCGGTAGCCCGCCGCGTGCAGGCGGTCCCCGACGGGCCCGAGGGAGCGGGCCAGGGCCACGCCGAGCGGGGTGTCCTGGGCGTCGCCGGCCAGTCGTTCGATGCCTCGGAAGCGGCCATCGGGCCCCGTGACGAGCCGGTGCACGCGGCCCGGGACCACGCCGGCGTCGGTCACGATCCCGGACGCGCCCAGGTCGTCGTCGCGCAGCAGCCAGGCCTCGAACAGGCCGCCGCCCCAGCGGGCGAGTGCGCGACGGGCGTGGTTCCACGTCGACGCGCCTGCTGCGGACGAGGTCGAGAGCACCCGGTCGCGACCGGCGGCGCCGAAGGGGGCCTTCAAGACCCACGGCCCGGCGCCCTCCGCGGCTTGCCGCAGGGCCTCGGGATCCTCCACCCACGCTGCGCGCGGGTGGGGGGGCAGCGTTCCGGCCGCCCGTTCGTCGGCCAGCCAGCGGCGTCCATGCACGCGGCGGGTGACCGCCTCCGAGGCACGTGGGGCATGGCGCAGCCGCTCGCGCCACGTGGCTCCGTGCGCCGCTCCACCGCGCGGCGGGAGCCCCGCTGCCGACCAGGCAACCACGTCGGCGCCCGAGACGCCCGCTGGCACGTCGTCCCGGCGCGTGACGGGCGGGAGGACGTACGCGGCTTGCGGCGTCGGTCGCGTGGTGTGGCTCGCGCCCACCAGGAGGTCGCCGGGCTCGGCCAGCACCGCGAGCAGCGGCGCGAGATCGGCCAGACGCCGCTCCGCGTCGGGCGACAGCGCTTCGCCGCGCCACGTCGCCTCCGCGCCCAGGTTGGCGACGAGGACGGTCATGGCCGCCGCGGCCGGCCGCCGGGTGCGCGCGCGGGCGTTGCCGCCAAGCGGGCGACGAAGTCGGCCGGGAGGCCCGCGGCTTCGCGCGCCGTCGCGTCGAACGTGGTGCCGCGCGCGCGCGCCGCGGCGTGTTCCACCGTGGCGTGGCGCTGGAACGCCTCGAAGCGGTCGTCGTCGGCAGGTGCCAGGCGCTGGAACCAGACCCAGGCGAAGCGGACGTGGTCGATCTCGTCATCGTGCACGAGCTCGAGCACATCGGCCGTCGCGCCGTCGCCCGCCGCGCGCGCGGCGTCGGCGTGCTCGCGGCTGAAGTCGAGGTTGGCGCCCTCGAACGTCAGGCCCAGCGTGCAGACCAGCTCGAGCGGGGACGTCAGCCGCGGCACCTGGTTCCAGAAGTGGGCACTGACCGGCTCGTCGCCGAACCGTCCTCCGAGCGCCTCGAGCCGCTCGACGAACAGCATCATGTGGCGCTGCTCGTCGCCGAGGATCTTCGCGCACCCGGTGCGGAACGCGCGCGGCATGGCGGGCCACGCGAGCAGGGCGAAGGCGAACAGCTCGAGGGCCTGCAGCTCGTGGTTGGCCAGCGCATGGAGGATGCGGCGGCGCTGCGCGGGATCCGGCATGCCCGAGAGCGGCGGGACGCGGACGCGCCGGCGCGGGACGAGCTCGAGACCGGGCGGTCGGGCCGGGGCCTCTACGCGGACGGCTGGCCCGGGGTGCTCGTCGGTCCATCCCGCCGGGAGTGGTGCCGCCTTCCCCGCCACCGTCGTGGCGTGCAGGACGGCCAGGGCATGTTCGCGCAGCTCCACGCACCCGATGATGCCCGTACCGACGGTGCGCGGCCCCCTGCGGACGGTGCCCGGCTCCGTAGGCAGGCCGTGAGACCCGGTGGCGCCTTCCCGTGCGGACCTGGAGGGCTCCCTGCGCTCTCGAGGTCTCCCGCGGGAGCCTGGCACGCAGCCCGCATCGCTTCGCCCTGCCGCCGCGAGCCAGGCGCCCGCGCGAGGTCCGCCTCGCCGCCTGCCGGTGGTACGAGGGCCCCATGAGCCTGCTTGCACGCCTGGAACGACTCGACCGCTTGCCGGAAGCCGCGCTCGTGCCGCTGCGCTTGGAGGGTGAGGACCTGGGACGTCTCGACCACGCGCTGGCCCAGGCCCTGGCGCGCGCGGTTCCCGACGACCTGCAGCTGGACGCGGACGGCGCCCTCGACCTCGTGGCGGGCGGGCGCGCCGCGCTGGACGCACGGGCGGAGCGCATCGTGGAGGCGCTGGAGCGCCTGCGTCGCCTGCCACCGCGGCGCGGCGAGCGCTACGCGATCCGCACGGACTTGGGCAGCGACGTGCTCTTCGCCATCGAGCGGGCCGCCGTGGACGTGCTGGGCCTGCCTGCCTTCGGTGTGCACCTCAACGCATTCGTTCCCACCGACGACGGGCTCGGCCTCTGGGTCGCGCGGCGTGCGATGACCAAACCCACGTTCCCGGGGGCGCTGGACCACATCGTGGCGGGTGGACTGCCGGAAGGCATCGACCTGCGCGACAACCTGGACAAGGAGGCTCACGAGGAGGCGGGGCTCGAGGCGGGCGTGCTCGCCGACGCCCGGTGTCTCGGGGAGCTGCGCTACACGTGCGCCGTACCGCAGGGCGTGCGCAACGACACCGTGTTCGTGTACGACGTGGACCTACCAGGCGACGTCGTCCCGCGTCCGACCGATGGCGAGGTCGCAGAGTTCTTCCTCTGGTCGACCGAGCGCGTCCTCGACGCGCTGCGCGGGGACGCGGACTTCAAGTTCAACGTGGGGCCCGCGATTCTCGCCTCGTTCCTGGAACGCGGGCTGCTCGACGACGATCCCGAACGCGAGGCGATCGCGGCGTGGTTCGCCGGTCGGATGTGAGACGCGGTACGCAGTACGGAGTCGGGTGAGATTCCAACCCCGGGCTGCCACGAACGCCCGTAAGCGAGAGCACTTGGCCGCCCGAGGTTGGAATCTCACCCGACTCCGTATGTCCCCGTATGTCGCCGTATGTCGCGCATGTCCGTTCGTCAGGGGGCCAGCAGCTTGCGATGCAGCGGCAGCCCCGTCGCGAACGCCTCGCGGGCCTCCGGAGCCAAACGCTCCGCTTCGGCGCGCAGCAGGGCGCGCGCTTCGTTGCGGTAGCGCTCGTCGCCGGACGCCTCCGTCAAGAGGTCCAGCACCTCGATGCGCGCATCATGACGCAGACGGGAGCCCGCTCGCTCGTACGCGGCCAGGGCCGCCGCGAAGCCCGCAGGCTGGAGGGCAGCCCGCCGTGCGCAGACGAGTGCGTCCTGGGAGACATCGACCCCGGGCGGACAGGCGGCCTCTGCTTCGTCCAGGCGCGCCAGGGCCTCCGTGGGTCGCCCGGCATCCACTTCGAGACCCGCCAGCAGCTGCAACGTGTCCCCGCGGCCGCGACCGTCGCCCAACGCCACGCGACGCTCGAGCGCTTGGCCGTACGCCGTGCGCGCCGCGTCGAGGTCCCCTTGCGCGTGGGCCAGCTGGCCGAGGGCGTTCCACGCGTAGGCCTCCTCGCGCGCGAGCCCACCGTCCGCGAAGGCTTCGCGCACGCGGGACAGGAGGGCCCCGGCCTCCTCCAAGCGCCCCAGGCGCGTCATGCAGATGCCACGATTGAGATTGGTCACGATCTCGCTCACGCGGAAGCCGGATGCGCGCGCCAGCTTCCCGGCCTGGTCGTACACGCCAAGCGCTTCGTCGGCCCGACCGGCGTCGAACAGCACGTTGGCCAGGTTCCCCAGCGTGATGGCCCGGTTGCGGTGATCGCCTGCCTGCTCCAGCAGCTCGAGCGCTCGTCGCGCGAGGCGCTCGGCCTCGTCGTGGTGCCCGGCCTCCTGCAGCAGCACGGACAGGTCCGCGGCACCACGGGCTTCGATGCGCGGGCGTTTCGTGCGCCGACCCAGCTCGTACACGGTTTCCTGCCAGTGGCGCGCCACCTCCACGTCGCCCCGGTGCCACGCGGCCTGGCCCAGGCCGCCCAGGATCACGCTCCTGCCCTGCTCCTGGCCCTCGTCGGGCAGGGCGTCGAGCGCCGCGGACAGCACGCGCGTCGCCTCGTCGTAGCGCGCCAGCTCGATCAGCGCATAGCCCTCTTCCGTGAGGGGGCCCACGGCATCGAGGCCGGCGGCCCTGGCTTCCTCGGCCGCGCGGCGGGCCGCCTCCAGGGCCTCGGGAAGGCGCGCCCCGACGCGGCGTGCCAGCGACAGCCGGCAGCCCAGGCGCACCCGCAGCGCGGGAGCCCGCGCGGCCAGCTCCAGGGCACGCTCGATCCAGTCGCCGGTCGTCGAGACGGGCCCGACCGCTTCCAGGTGGTCGAGCGCGGCCTCCAGGCACGGCAACGCGCGCTCGGGCTCGGGGCCGCGCAGATGGTGGCTGGCGTAGCGAGCGGCGCGGGCTCCGACCAAGGTCGATCCATCGCCCGTGCCTTCGGGGAGCAACGCCTGGGCGAGCGCACGGTGGATCTCCGCGCGCAGGGCGGCCGGCAGGCCTGCGTAGACGACCTCCTGGATCAACGGATGCTCGAAGCGCCACGCCCCGCCGTCGGCCCGCACCAGACGCCGTCGGCGCTCCAAGCGGTCGAGCAGCTCCAGCAAGCGCAGTCGAGACACGCCCCGTACGCGGACCAGGGGCTCCACGTCGAACACGGGGCCTTCCACGGCGGCGACGGCCAGCACCTCGGCCTCCTCGTCGGGGAGGCCCTCCAAGCGCCGCGCCACGTGCGCGGCGAGCGCTGCCGGTACATCCACGGCGTCGGTGGAGCTGGCCGCCTGGCGGTCGCGCGCCAGCTCCAGCAGGTACAGCGGCAGCCCTTCGGCACGCCGCGCCAAGCGCTCCACCTCCTCGTCCGGTGGGGCCTCGTCGCCGAGGACGTCGCGCACGAGCGCCTCCGCGTCGGCGTGGGCAAGCGGCCCCAGCTCGAGCGTGCGGTCGGGTGCCGCGAGCGCTCCATCGGGGAGCTCGTCCAGGGGTCGATCCGTGAGGCGCAGCACGAGCACCTGTTCACCGCGCACCCCGGCCGCGAGCGCGTCCAGGTGCCGGCGCGCTTCACGCGGAGCCTCCTGCACGTCGTCCAGGACCAAGACCACCGGCGTGCTCTGCGCCAGCGAGGCGAAGAGACGTACGGCAAGCCCCGTCACCGAGACACCGCCTGCCTCCGGCCCGGCCTCGCCGCGGAGCCACGAGCGGAGCGCACGTAGGGCGTGCTCCGGGGCATCGAGCCGCGCCGCCAGGCGCGCGTCGCCTTCCGCGCCGGCGTAGGCCGCCAGCAACGCCGAGCGCAAGCCCCCGCCCCAGCCCCCCGCCGGGTAGGCGCCGTAGAACGTCGCCACGTCGTCGGGCAACGTGGCCAGCCACTCGGCAACCAGACGTGTCTTGCCTTGGCCGGGAGGACCGAGCACGTCGAGCACGCGGGCGCGTCCACGGGCCACGACGTCGGCGAACACCTCGTCGAGCACGGCGAGCTCCGCGTCGCGCCCACGCCACGGGGACGCACGGGCGATCGGCAGGCGGGCGCGCGGAGGCCGGCGCTCGAGCGCCTCGCGCGTGCGCCACCACGCGCTCGACTCACCGGCCCGCAGGATGTCGTGAAGCTCGGCCGCCGAAGCGAAGCGGGCTTGCGCGTCGCGGGCCAGCAGGCAGGTGAGGATCGCACCGAAGAACGGGCTGACGCGCGCCAGGGCGGGGTCCGGTGCGCTTGACGAGGGTCCGAGCCACGCCGCCAGGCTCGACGGCCCCGCGTCGCCCTCCGCGCGCAGCAGGTCGCGCAGCGCGGCGCCCAGCGCGTAGAGGTCCGAGCGCGGCGTGGCCTCCTCGCCCGCCAGCTGCTCCGGAGCGGCGTAGGCGAGCGAGCCCACGAACTGGCCCTCGGTGGTCAGCGCGATCGTCTCGGCCGCCAGCGGGCGCGCCACGCCGAGATCCATGATCCTGAGCTCGTGGCTTTCCGTCACGAGCAGGTTCTCGGGCTTGATGTCGCGGTGCACGATGCCGGCGGCATGGATCGCGGCCAGCCCGTCGGCGGCCTGCGCAGCGACCTCGCGAAGCAACGCTTCGGAGAGCGGGCCTTGCTCGCGCTTGAGCGCGGCCAGATCGCGCCCACGCACGTACTCGAGCACGACGTAGTCCACGGGGCGGCCGTCGACGACTGCGCGCCCGGCGCCCAGCGTGCGCACGACGCGCGGATGCTTGACGCGCGTCCCCAGGGCCGCCTCGCGCGCAAACCGCTCGCGCGCACCGGGGCGCGCGGCGACGTGCGGGTGGATCACCTTGAGCGCTACGCGCTCGCCGCGGGCGATGTCCCGGGCGGCGAACACGGTGCCCATCCCGCCGGCACCGAGCTCCGCCTCGAGGCGATACGGCCCGACGGTGACGCCGGGGACCAGGTGCGCCGCCGTCTGCCGCACGCCAGGAGGCGCCGGCGCAAGCTCGCCCGTGGCGACACCGGGGTCGTCGAGCAGGCGCGCGACGTCGGCCGCAAGCGCGGCGTCCTCCTGGGCCAGCACGTCCAGGCGTGCGGCTCGCGCCGCGGGCGCCAGGGCCTCGACCTCTTCCAGGAGCACGCGCAGCCGGCGATGGCGATCCGCGTCGGCGGCCGTCACGGCGCCGCGCTCCCCTCGCCGCCGAGGACGCGCGCGAGGTGGTCCTTGGCCATGCGCCAGTCCAGCTCGACGGTGCGCGGCGCGACGCCCAGCAGGGGCGCGATCTCCGTCGGCGACAGGCCGGCGAAGAGGCGCAGCTCGGCCACGCGGGCCTGGCGGGCGTCGAGCGCCGCCAATCGCTCCAGGGCGTCGTCCAGGTCCAGGACGTCGACGCCGCGCTCCGCAGCCGGGGTGCCCCCGAGGACCACGGTGAAGCGCTCGCGCGCCCGCCCGCCGCCACGCTTGGCGGCGCCCTGTTCGCGCGCGTGGCTGACCAGGACCTGGCGCATGGCGCGGGCGGCGAGGTTGAGGAAGTGACTGCGGTCTTCGACCTCGGCTTCCGAGCCCGGTCGGGCCAGCTTGATCCAGGCCTCGTGGACCAGCGCGGTGGGGGAGAGCGTGAGCTCGCCGGCGCCCCGTCCGGCCACCCGCACGGCCAGCCGCCTGAGCTCGCCGTAGAGACGCGCAAACAGCTCGCCGCTCGTGGCGGGGCCCTCGGCGGGTCCGTCCGCCGGCGGAGGAGGCGGCGCGGGGGGCGGCGTCATGGACGCGAATCGTACTGCCCGCGGAGTCGGACATGCGGTCGGCAGGCACCGTTTGCGTCTCCCCCTCCATGCCCCCGGCCCCTTCCCTCCCCGATTCCCGCTGGCACGCGCTCTTGCTGCTCCTTGCGCTGGTGCTTGCGGGATGCGGCGCCGCCGCCGAGGAGAGGCCGGCACTCCGGCCCGGCACGGCCGGGGCCGGGGGCGACCTTCTTCCGGACCGCCTGTCGGCCACCGGGCTCTTCGCGCCCGGCGAGCCGGAGCGCCTGGCCGACGACGTGCAGCCCTACACGCCGCGCTTCCCGCTCTGGACCGACGGCGCGGAGAAGCGCCGCTTCCTGGCGCTGCCCGCCGGCACGTCGATCGACACGAGCGACCCCGACCGCTGGGTGTTCCCGGTGGGCACGCGGCTTTGGAAGGAGTTCGCGATCGCGGGCCGCCCGGTGGAGACGCGCTACCTGCTGCGTCGCCCGGACGGCGACTGGTCCTTCGCGACCTACCGCTGGGACGCGGACGGGCGCGACGCGACCCGGGCTCCCGAGGCCGGCGTGCCGCACGCCGCCGAGAGCGCGCCGGGCGTGCCCTACGACATCCCCTCGCAGTCCGACTGCCGGGCCTGTCACGACAGCGGCCTCGGTCCGGTCCTTGGCTACAGCCGCGTGCAGCTCGAACCCGGGGCCGCCGCGTCGGACACCGAGGCCCGTGCGCTCGGCTACCTGCACGGCAACTGCGCGCACTGCCACAACCCGCGCAGCCCGCTGGCATCGCTCGACCTCGACTTCGAGGCCCGCGAGCCCGGCAGTGCCCGTGACGCCGAGCGCGTGCGCGCCACCCTCGTCGGCGTGCTGACACGCGGCACCGCGGGCACCCGCCTCGTGCCCGGCCACCCCGATGCCAGCGTGCTGGTGCGCCGCGTGCGCTCCACCTCGCCGCTCGATCGCATGCCTCCGCGCGGTACGCGTCTCGTGGACGCGGACGGCGCCGAGCTGCTCGCCACCTGGGTACGTGCCTTGGAGGCGCCTGCCCCTTCGACCACCTCCCGCTGAACGGAGCTTCCCATGTCCACCCTGCACCGTGTCCTCGTCGCCAGTCTCTTCGTCCTCGTCCCCGTGGCGCTCGCCGTCGCCGTCCCGCTGTGGAGCACCCGCGGGGAGGGCGGCGCCTCGACGGCGCACGCCGAGCCCGACCGCGTGGAGCGCGGGCGCTACCTCGTCTCGATCTCGGCCTGCACCGATTGCCACACGCCGCACGTCAACGGCGTTCCCGATCCGGACCGTCACCTGGCGGGGCACCCGGCCGAGCAGGTGATCACGAAGGCGCCGCCCATGGGCGAGTTCCCCTGGATCGTGAGCGTCAAGGACTCGATGACCGCTTGGTCGGGCCCGTGGGGCGTGAGCTTCACGCGCAACCTGACGCCGGACAAGGAGACGGGCCTCGGCACGTGGACCGAAGAGAACTTCGTGACGACGCTGCGTGAGATGCGGCATATGGGTCTCGGCCGTCCCCTGCTTCCGCCCATGCCGGCGATCTACGGCCAGAACATGACCGACGAGGACCTGAAGGCGATCTACGCCTACCTGCGGAGGATCCCCGCCGTCAGCAACCGCGTGCCGGATCCCCTGCCGCCCGCGGCGGCGAACTGACGGGTACGGAGTCGCGGGTACGGCTCGTGGCGGCCCGAAGGTGGAATCCCACCCGACTCCGTACGGCTTCTTCCTACCCTCGCACCCATGCTCGGCCTCCGTACGGCAGTCCTTCTTCTTGCCATGCTCTTCGTCCGTCCCGCGGTCGGCGACGACGAGACGCCCGCACTCGTCGGTGAAGTCGCCGCTCGCGTCGGCGCGTCGCTCGTCGCCATCGACGTCGCGAGCGCCACGACCCGCGTGCTCGTGGCGTCCACGACGTACGATCGTCCGCTGGTCTGGCGTCCCGACGGCGCCGAGCTCTTGTTCTGGGATCACGACGCCGGCGCCTGGGAGATCCACGCGGTGCCGGCCACCGGCGGGGACGTGACGGTGCTCGCCCCCGTCGCGTGGGGCGGCTCGCGCTCGGCCGTATGGTCGCCCGACGGCTCCCGGCTGGCGCTCTGGCGTACGGATCCGGAGGGCCTTGTCGTGCGCGGGAGCCGCGGACGCGGCCAGACCGTGCACGTCGCCGCCGACGTCCATCGCGACACGCCGGCGGCATGGCGGCCAGACGGCAAGGCCTTGGCCTTCGAGGCGGCGATCCCGCGCGAGGACCGCCTCGAGTTCGTGTTGCGCATCGCCGTCGAGGCGGCGGACGGCACGTGGTCGGTGCGCGATGTGGGCGGCGGTCGTCCGTTCGCCTGGATCGAGGAGGGGCGCACGCTGCTCGTCAGCGGTGCGCGCACGGAGGGCACCCTCGCTTTCGGGCGCGTGGACGTGGAACGCGGCAGCCTGCAGTGGGTCACGCCCGCCGGCCACGAGGACCGCAGGCCCGTGTGGTGTGCCTCCAGACAGCGCGTCGTGGTCCTTCGCCATGCGCGCGGCAGCGGCGTGCGCGAGGTCGTTTCGTGCTCTGCGCTGGGCGCCGACGCCCGCGTCCACGCTTCGGCGAACGGGCCGGAGGGGGATCTCGTCGTGGATCCCCGGGGCCGCTGGATCGCCTGGCGCGAAGGCCCCGACGAAGCGCCGCGGCTGGCCGTCGTCCCGTGGGACGGCGGCGCCGTCGTGCGGCACGACGTCGCGATCGGTCGCGAGCTTGCCGCGCGGCCCTAGAGCCACGGCGGCGGGTACGGAGTCGGGTGAGATTCCACCCTCGGGCTGCCCGACGTCTCCGCATGGGGAAGCTCGCAGCGGCCCGAGGGTGGAATCACACCCGACTCCGTACGCCCGCCTCCGTGGACGCTACCGCTTCTGACGCCTCCGGCGTTCCTCGCGGGTGATGGGTCGCATGGAGGCCGGACGGTAGGAGAGCGGCCACCACGTGCCGGCCTCGCGGTAGCGAGCGCTGCCCTCGAGCGCGAGGTGGGGGTTGAGGAGATGGGCGCGGGCGATGGCGCAGAGGTCGGCGCGCCCCGCCGCCACGATCGTGTTCACGTGGTCCACGCCCTGGATGCCACCGACGGCCATCGTGGGCATGCCCGTGTCGAAGCGGATGCGCTCCGCGAACGGCACCTGGTACATGCGCCCGGCGATGACGCGGCTGCGCGCGTCGTTGCCGGCGCTCGACACGTCGATCAGGTCCACGTCGATGGCCTGCAGCTCGCGGGCAAACGCCACCGTGTCCTCGATCGTCTGGCCGCCCTCGTCGTCCATCCAGTCCGACGCGCTGACGCGGACCGAGAGGGGCTTCTCCGCCGGCCACGCCGCCCGGGCCGCGCGCGCCACCTCGAGCGGGAACCGCATGCGACCCTCGCGGTCCCCGCCGTACCCGTCGTCCCGCGTGTTCACCAGCGGCGACAGGAAGCTCGAAAGCAGGTAGCCGTGGGCCATGTGCAGCTCGAGCAGGTCGAAGCCCAGGCGCTTCGCCCGCTCGATGGACGCCACGAACGCCGCGACCAGGTCGTCCATCTCGGCGCGTCCGAGAGCTCGGGGCGGGGGCCCGGCCTTCCAGAACGGCTGGTCCGTGGGGCCCACCGTGGCCCACGCGCTGGCGTCGGTCAGGGGCCGGTCGCCGGCCCAGGGAAGGCTGCAGGAGGCCTTGCGGCCCGCGTGGCCCAGCTGGATGCCGATCGGCACCTCGCTATGCCCGCGGATGAAATCGAGCACGCGCGCCCAGCCGCTCTCGGTGGCCGCATCGCAAAGCGCCGTGCAACCGTGCGTGATCCGCCCCTCCAGCGTGACGCCCGTGGCTTCGGCGATCACGAGGCCCGCGCCGCCGAGGGCAAAGGACCCCAGGTGCACGAAGTGGTGGTCGCCGGGCACGCCCCCTCGAGCCTGGTACTGGCACATCGGGGACACGACGATCCGGTTGCGCAACGCCAGCTCGCGCAGCCGGTAGGGCGTGTACGCCGGAGGTGGCGCGTCGTACGTGGGCTGCACGACGACGCCCGCTTGCTCGGCGAAGCGGTCGCGCACGTCCTCCACCAGGTCGGGATCGCGCCGCTCCAGGTTGTCGTACGTGATGCGCTTGCTGCGCGTCATCAGGTTGAACGTGAACTGCCAGGGCGGCTGCACGAGGTAGCGCTCGCTGTTCTCGAACCACTCGAGGCTCGTCTGCGCAGCGTGCTGCAGGCGGTCCGCATCGTCGCGACGGATCTCGTCGTAGGCCGCCAGCGCGCCGCGCCAGTCGGCGAGGCCGTGCTGGCGGAACGCGTCCACCAGGGCCATCGCGTCCTCCATGGCCAGCTTGGTGCCCGAGCCGATGGAGAAGTGGGCGGTATGCGCCGCGTCACCCAGGAGCACGACGTTGTCGTGCGCGTACGTGCCGTTCTTCACGGTGGGGAACGTGCGCCAGATGCTCTTGTTGGCCAGCAGCGGGTGCCCGTCGAGGTGCTTGGCGAACACGCGCTCGCAGTACGCGACGGTCTCGGCCTCGTCGGCCTGGTCCAAGCCCGCGCGACGCCAGGTCTCCTCGGTGCACTCGACGATCCATGTCCCCAGGGTCTCGGGCTCGCGCTGGAACGGGTACGCATGCACCTGGAACAGTCCATGCTCCGTCTCCTCGAAGACGAACGTGAATGCCTCCAGCGGCTTCGTCGTGCCGAGCCAGCTGAACTTGCACCTGCGCCAGTCCAGCGAAGGCCGGAACGAGCCCGCCCACGTCTCGCGGACGAGGCTGCGCACCCCGTCGGTCCCCAGCAGGACGTCGGCCCCGGCCCGCAGCGCCTCCGGGTCGCCGATGTCGCTCTCGAAGTGGATCGTGACGCCGAGCTCACGCGCCCGCTCCTGCAGGATCAGCAGCAGGGTCCGGCGCGAGAGGCCCGAGAAACCGTGGCCCGTGGACCGGATGCAGGTGCCGCCCACGAAGGTCTCGATGTCGGTCCAGTGGACGAAGGCGCGCCGGATGGCCGCGTAGGCCGGGGCGTCGGCCCCGGCGAACCCGTCCAGCGTCTCGTCGGAGAACACCACGCCCCAGCCGAACGTGTCGTCGGGCCGGTTGCGCTCGTGGAGCTCGATCTCGACCTCGGGAAACGCCTGACGCATCAGGATGCTGAACCAGAGCGAGGCCGGCCCCGCCCCGATGCCGACGATGCGCATGGGCGCCCTCCCGCGGTCGGGGCGGCGCGAGCAGCGGCGCCGCGCCTCCCCCCCGCGCGCGATGGATCGTACCCTCTCCGTCCCGGACCCCGAGGTGAGGACCATGACCCGTCGATCCGTTGCCAGCATCGTCGCCGCGCTCCTGCTGACCCCCGTCGTGGGGTTCGTGCCTGGAGGCACGGCCCAGGCCAAGGACGCCGAGGTGGCCACCGTCGTGGCCGAGGAGGGCGTGTTCGGCGCCGCGGTCTCCTTCGATGCGCGCGTCGTCCCGATGGACGTCCACGAGGTCGAGATCGAGACCAACCGCTACGGCGGACCCTTCGAGGTCGTCGAGGCGCGCGCCTCGGGCCCCGTCGAGGCCGGTGACACGCTGATCCGCTTCGACCCGGCCGAGATCGACCGGCAGATCGAGCGCGAGCGGATCGAGCTGCAGCTCGTCATGGCCAAGTTCGAGGAGGCCGAGGTCGGCTACGCGCAGACGGTCGAGCGCCTGCGGCTGGCGGTCGAGGACGCCCAGCGCGACGAGCGCAATGCCCGCCTGGAGCTCGAGCGCTGGAACGCGGTCGAGCGCGAGCTGCGACTGGCCGAGCAGGCGCAGAGCCTGGAGGCGGGCCGCGAGTTCCTCCAGAACCAGGAGGAGGAGCTGGCCCAGCTCGAGAAGATGTACGGCGAGGACGACCTCACGGAGGAGACCGAGGAGATCGTGCTGCGCCGGACGCGGCGCAGCGTCGAGCGCGCGCGCAAGAACCTCGAATGGCGCGAGATCCGCCACAAGTACTACCTCGAGGTCATCTTCCCGCGCGAGGACGAGAAGCTCGACGCGGCCTTGCGCAAGGCCAAGCTCCGTCTGGAGCAGGAGATGAAGACGCAGGAGATCGACAAGCGGGCCGCGGATCTCAACCGCGAGAAGGCGCGCTTGGACCTGGACGCCAAGAAGCGCAGCCTGGCCGAGCTCGAGGAAGACCGCGAGCAGATGGTGCTGAAGGCGCCGCGCGCGGGCCTCGCGGTGGCCGGGCGGCTGAACAACGGTGCCTGGCAGGGCATTCGCGAGAACGACCTCACCTACGAGGTCGGCGACAAGGTCAAGCCGGGTCAGGTGCTGTACACGCTGTTCACGGCCAACCACCTCCATCTCGTCGCGGGGATCGGACAGGGCGATCTCGATGACGTGGTTGCCGGTCAGCCCGCGTGGTTCGACCTGGGGCTGGGCGAGGACGAGCTGTTCCGCGCCGAGGTGGAGCGCGTCGGCCGCTTCCCGCGCGACGACAAGTTCGAGGTCTACCTGCGGCTGACGCGCGGGGACCCGCGCTTCCAGGCCGGCCAGAAGGCCAAGGTCACCGTGCTCGGCAAGACCGCGCCCGTGTCCGTGCACGTCCCCAAGGACGCCGTGGCCCGTCAGGGCAAGAAGGCGTACGTCCACGTCGCCAAGGACGGGGCGTTCGTCTGGCAGGAGGTCGAGACCGGCGACGTGATCGGTGATCGCATCGCGATCAAGAAGGGGCTCGAGCCCGGTACCCGCATCGCGGCGAAGGCGCCGAAGCGCAAGGACGAAGAGGCCGCGGACGAGGGCAAGAAGGAGGGCGCCAAGGACGACGCCAAGGCCTCGGGCGAGGGCGACGCGAAGGAAGCTCCGAAGGAGGACGCCGCCGCGAAGGAGCCCAAGGAGAGCCCGCAGGAGGAGCCGCCCCAGGAGGCTCCGGCGGAGCAGCCGAAGGACGCCCCGAAGGTGCCGGGCAAGTGAGGCGCGCCTCCGCCTTCCTGGCCGTCCTGCTCGTCGGCCTCCTGCCGACGCCCGGGAGCAGCACGCACGCGCTCGCCGACGAGCCGGCTCCGGCACCGGTGGCCGCACCGCCGCAGGCCGAGGCACCCGAGTCCCCGCCGGTCGTCGCCAGCGAGGCGGTCGGGGCGACGCGCGCGTCCATCGAGCGCGGCGCCGGCTGGCTCGGCGAGAACCAGAACAAGAACGGCTCCTGGGGCAGCTCGGCCAGCAACCTCTGGGACATCTACGCGCCGCCTCCCGGTTCCCAGCAGGCCTTCCAGACGGCCTCGGTCGCGCTGGCCCTCTCGGGGCTGCTCGAGAACCGCGAGCGGCTTGCGGCCAGCGCCGAAGAGCGCGCCCGGATCGACGAGCAGATCGAGCGGGCCACGGTCTGGTTGCTCGACCACCACGCCATCCGCCGCATCCGGGCGGACACGCTCTACAACACGTGGGCCCTGTCGTACGCGCTGGAGGCGTTCGCCCGTCTGCTCGAGCGCAAGCCCGCGCCCGAACGGCGCGCGCAGCTGCGGGAAGGGTGCGAGCGTTGCATCGACCTGCTCGAGCGCTTCGAGTTCGCGGAAGGCGGCTGGGGTTACTACAACTTCGACGCCCAGACGCGACGTCCGGGGCCCGGCGCCACCAGCTTCACGACGGCCACGGCCTTGATCGCCATGCACCGCGCCGCTCAGCAGGGCGTCAGCGTTCCCGAGCGCCTGGTCGAGCGGGGCAAGCGCATCATCCGCCTCTCCTGGCGGCCCGACAACGCGTTCTACTACAGCCCGGACCACCGCTTGGCCGGCGCGCGCATGGGCGTCAACCAGGTCAAGGGCAGCTTGGCCCGCACGCCGACCTGCCTGCTGGCGCTCGAGCTGTGGGGCGAGCCCGTTCCCGCCGCGAAGTGGCGCAAGTGCTTCGAGGACCTGGAGGAGTTCGGCCACTTCCTGCGCATCGCGCGCAAGTACCCGATCCCGCACGAGACCTGGTACCAGAACTCGGGCTACTTCTGCCTCTACGGCTACTACTACGCGGCGATGAGCTTGCGCTTCCTCCCCGCCGACGTGGCGCGCGAGCACGCCGACCGCATCGCATTCCACGTGCGCGGCATGCAGGAAAAGGACGGCTCCACGTGGGACTACCAGCTGTTCCAGTTCCACAAGGCCTACGGCACGGGGTACTCGCTGCTGGCGCTCGACGAGGCCTTGGACGTGCTGGAGCGACCCCAGGTCGTTGCCGACGACGCGGCTCGCTGACCCGGACGACCCGCGCCTCGCGGTCTACGCGACGGTCCGCGACCCGGACCTCGTGCGCCGCGAGCACCGGTTCCTGGCGGAAGGACGGCTGTTGGTCCGCGCCCTGCTCGCCTCGCGCACGCACGTGGTCGAAAGCGTGCTCGTGACGCCGATCGCGCGGGCGGGCCTGGCCGACGCGCTGGACGCGCGCGGGGACGTCGAGGTGCTCGAGATCGAGCCGCAGCTGCTGGAGCACCTGGGCGGCATCCGCTTCCACCAGGGGTGCCTCGCCGCGGCGCGCCGGCCGCAGCCGAAGACGGTCGCCGCGCTGCTGGCGGTCGTCGAGGGCCCGGGCCCGCTGCTCGTGCTGGAGAACGTCTCCAACCCCGACAACATCGGCACGCTCCTGCGCTCGGCGTTGGCGCTGGGCGCGGCGGGCGCCGTGCTCTCGCCGACATGCGCCAGCCCGCTGTACCGCAAGGCGCTGCGCGCCTCGATGGGCGCCGCGCTGCGCCTGCCCTTCGCCCACGACGCCGAGAGCTGGGAGGCAAGTCTCGTGGCGTTGCAGACGGCGGGGGTCGTGCGGATCGGGTTCACGCCCGCCGCCACGGCCGAGCCGCTGCCGGCATGGGCGAGGGCCCGGGACCGTGGCCGGCGCGTGGCGCTGTTCCTCGGCGCCGAGCACGACGGGCTCCAGGCGCGGACGATGGCGGCGCTCGACGTGCTCGTGCGCATCCCCATGGCGGCGGGCGTCGACTCGCTCAACGTCGCCGCTGCCGGTGCCATCGGCCTCTACGAGCTGGCTCGCGAGTAGCGGGAGAACGGAGTCGGGTGAGATTCCAACCTCGGGCTGGGACACGCTCTCGCATGCGGGAGGACAACGCGGCCCGAGGTTGGAATCTCGCCCGACTCCGTACCGTGGCTGCTGCCGTACGCTCTCCGGCGTGACCGACACCCTGGCGCCCACGCTTCGCCGCCCGCCGACGTTCCTCGCGTGGACGCTGTACGTGCTGTCGGTGCCCGAGCGGGTGCTGCGCATGGTCGCGTCCACGCTCGGACACCTGCTGCGGCCGCTTCTGCTGGTGGTGCCCGCCCCGATCCGCCGCGGCCGCTTCTACCGGCTGGCTGTCGAACGCCAGGTCCGCATGCTGACCGACGACGTCGGGCAAGCACGCCTCTTCCCGGGCCAGCCGGCATTGGACGCGGCGCTGGCCAAGCGGCTGGCCGTGGGCGGCGCGGTCGACAACGTGCTCATGGTGGCGCTCCATGCCTCGCCGCTCTGGATCCTGCTTGCGGCCAGTGACGTCAGCGAAGGCGCCGCCAAGTTCGTGGAGGACCTGGGCGCCGAGCTCGAGGCCAAGGGCTACGTCGCCGAAGGCTCGCGCCTCTCCGGCGTGGACCGGGTCCTCTCGGGGATGAGCCGCCTCTCGGGCCGTCTGGCCGAGTCGCTCGACGCACCGCCGCTGGAGATGGCCGCCTTGCGCAAGAACCTGGCCGACGTCCGCTCGGAGCTCGAGGACGTGGGGGGGGCTGCGCTCGAGCAGCTTCCGGACTTGGACCGCTTCGCCAGGGAGGTTCGCGACCTCGCCCGCCACGACGAAGCGTCGTTGCTCGAGACGGTGGGGACGCTGGCGGTGGGCACGTGGACCAAGGCCGGCCGCGTCGTCGGCGCTGGCGTGGCCGGCGTGGCGAGCGGGCTCTCCATCCTCGGCCGCCGCGCGTGGAACGACGTGGTGGGGGACTGGTTCGACTCGCTGGAGCGGCTGCGACGGCGCGGTGTCCGCGGGGCGCTGCGCACATTCCTGCGTCCGCAGGGGCGAAGTGCGCGCGTGCTCTTCGACCCCCGCTTCGTCACGCTGACGGAGCGTGCGCTTACCGCCGGTCGCTACGGGAGGGCGGCGTGGCGCCTGTCGTCATGAGGCGGCGGGCGAGCTTGCGGATCGTACGCGGCGACGTACCGCAGCAGCCGCCGACCAGACGCGCCCCGCACGCAGGCCAGCCCTGGGCCTGCGCGACGTAGGCACGGTCGCTCGTGCCGCCCTGCCATCCCCAGCCGCCGTCCCGTGCGGGGGATCCACGGCCATTGGCGTATGCGCCGAACGGATGCCCGGTTGCCGCGCCCAGCACGTCGAGCGCGCGCGTCGCGACGCCGACGGGACAGCAGTTGACGAGGATGGCCAGCGGATCCACGGCCGCGACTTCGCGGGCCGCGACGGCGAGGTCCTCGCCATCGAGCAGGCGCCCGTCGGCCCCGAGCACGAACGACACGACGGCGGGCAGCGCGCCCGCACGGGCGGCCTCCAGCGCGGTCACGGCTTCGCGCAACGTGGGCATCGTCTCGATCCAGCCAAGCGTCGCGCCCGCCGCCACGAGGCTCCCGACGTGTACGGCGTGCTCGACGCGAAGCGTCGTCGCATCGGGCGTGCGGTCGGGGCGGTAGCAGTCCTCGAGCGGGGCGATGGAACCCGCGACGAACACGGGTGCCTGGGGGTCCGCGGCGGCGACGCCCTCGCGGGCCAGGCGGATCGCCAGGGCCGTGAGGGGTCGCGCCTCCTGGCCACGGCCCACTTTCGCGAGCGTGTGTCGCGCCGTGCGGAACGTGTTGGCCACGACCACGCGCGCACCCGCGCGCACGTAGCGACGGTGGAGGTCCCGCACCCGGTCCGGTCGCGAGTCCAGCGCCGCGGTGGACCACAGCGGCGCCGGCAGCGCAACGCCGCGCCGTTCCAGCTCGCTGCCGAACCCACCGGAGAGCAGCAGCGGCCCTTCGGCCAACGTCGCGAGGAATCCGGCGGCGACGGGCGAGGAGGTGTGGGAGGTCATCGCTTCACTCTGCGGAGGCGGGGAGATCCTCAGGACGGAGTCGTCCAGTACGGAGTCGGGTGAGATTCCACCTTCGGGCTGCCATGCGTGTCCGCATGGGGACGCTCACTGGGGCCCGAAGGTGGAATCTCACCCGACTCCGTACCTGCCAATCGTCTCACCGCTTCAGGTCGGTCGGGAGCGGCCCGTTCTGCGCGACCCACTTCTCGATGGCGTTGCGGATCTCCTCGCGGCGGTGCTCGCCGCTCGGGTGCGTGCTCATGAACTCGGGGGGGCGTCCCTTGCCGGCCGTGCGGTCGAGCGTGTTCATCACGTCGATCAGCGCCTCCGGGTGGTAACCCGCCTTGATCATGTAGCCGACGCCCAGCGTGTCGCTCTCCAGCTCCTGGTCACGGCCCCACTTCATGTTGATGAGCTGGCCGACCATCATGGCCATCATGGCCTGTTGCTGCGAGCTGGCGTTGTCAGGGTCGTACGTGGCCACCAAGACCGCGCCCGTGACACCTTGCATGAGCTGCATCTTGCTCATGCGCTCGGCGCCGTGGCGGCCGATGACATGTCCGATCTCGTGACCCAGGACGCCGGCGATGCGCGGTTCGGGCTCGCCGTCCTCGGCGAGGGCGCGCATGAGGGCATCCGTGATGAACACCTGGCCACCAGGCAGGGCAAAGGCATTCACCACGTTCGCGTCGGCCAGGGCGTGGAACTGCCAGCGGTACGGGGTCTGGTCCAAGCCGTTCGCGCGCACGATGCGCTGGCCGATCAGCTCCACCACCTCGCGCACCCGCGGGTCCGGGTGGAGACCGCGGTGCTGCTGGATCATCTCCGGGGCGGCTTGGAGCCCCAGCTGGATCTCCTGCTCCTGCGTCATCGAGATCGACTGGCGGCGCCCCGTGTAGGGGTTCTCCTCGCAGTTCTTCAGGAACGTGACCAGCGGGATGGCCAAGACGACCAACGCCACGAGCATCCGGCCGCCGCCGGGGAAGCCGCCGCGCCCGCCGCCCCCGTCGCGGGCCGTGGCGCGGCGACGCTCGAGCTCGGGCGGGACGCGGTCACCGTAGGGGGCGCGCGACCCGTACGGGTCCGGGCGGCGGGAGAAGATGCCCATGGTGTGGCCTCCGGGAGGGGCCGCCAGACTACCGGATGCCGGGCGTGGCTCACGACCCGTGGGCGTGCCCTTCCTCCGCATGTCCACCCGGGCGGCGTGCGCCCCGGTCAAGGCTGGGCGTCCAGGGCCTCCAAGGCTTCCGTCGCGTGCGTCCACGCGTCGAGCAAGGTCGTCAAGCGTGCCCGGGCCTGCTCCAGGGCGCGCAGCGCGGCCTGCGCCTCGGCCGGGTTGCTCCCCGGGGCGTAGCACGCTTCGAGCGCGGCTTCGAGCCGAGCGACCTCGGCCTCGGCGTCGGCCACGTCCGCCTCCAAGCGCTCGGCGCGCGAGGTGCGTCGCGCGCGCTCCCGACGCGCCTCGCGCTCGGCCTCGAAGGCGGCCTTCGCGTCGGCCTTCGTGCGCGCCGCCGCGTGCGGGTCGGCGGCGCCCCGCGTCTCGAGCGCCCCGCGGCGAGTCGGCCCCGCGGCGCGCCGCTCGTTCCACCACGTGCCGAACGGCACGGGGTGGTCGAGCAGCGCCGTGTCGCGGATCTCCAGGATGCGCGTGGCCAGGCGGTCCAGCAGGTAGCGATCGTGGCTCACGAAGAGCAACGTGCCCTCGAACTCGAGCAGGGCCTCTTCAAGCTGCTCGGCCGACGCCGTGTCCAGGTGGTTGGTGGGCTCGTCGAGGATCAGCAGGTTGACCTGGTCGGCCACGAGCCGGGCCAGCTGCACGCGGCTCTTCTCGCCGCCCGACAGGGTGCCGAGCGGCCGGTCCAGGTCCTCCCGCGTGAACTGGAAGCGATGCAGCAGGTCGGCCGTCTCGCGCGGCAGGAGGCCCGTCGCCTCGCGTGTCCAGTCGAGCAGGGGCGCGGTGGGATCGAGCAGGTCGTGCAGCTGGCGGTACTCGCCCAGCCGCACGCTCTTGCCGATGCGCACGACGGGGTTCTCCCACGCGCCGTCATCGAGGATGGCGCGCAAGAGGGTCGTCTTGCCCGAGCCGTTGGGCCCCACGAGGGCCACGCGCTCGCCCTGTTCGATCTCGACGCGCGCGTCGGCCACGAGCGTGCGCTCGCCGGCCTGCACGGTGAGCCCGTCCAAGCGGACGGCCAGGCGGCCGTGCCGCGGGGCCCCGGCCAGCTTGGCGCGGAACGCGCCCGCCTCCGGCGGGGGCCTGTCGACCTTCTCCATGTGCTCGATGCGCCGCTTGAGGTTCTTGGCGCGCTGGGCCTGCGCGGGGTCGTCGTAGGCGTTGGCCATGTCCATCAGGCGACGGGCCTGGAACTCGAGCCGCGCGATGAGGCGCTGCTGGGCCTTCCACTGACGCTCCTGGCGGGCGCGGGCCTCGGCCTTCTGCTGCTGCCAGTCGCCGTAGCCGCCGGTCCAGGACGTCACGCGCTGCTGGTCGATCTCCCAGATCTCGCGCACGCTGGCGTCGAGCAGGTGGCGGTCGTGGCTGACGAGGATCACCGCCGCACGCGTGGTGCGCAGGAAGCGCACGAACCAGTCGATCGCGTCCATGTCGAGGTGGTTCGTGGGTTCGTCGAGCAACAGGATGTCGGGGTCCTGCAGCAGGACTTGCGCCAGCGCGATCACGTTGCGCTCGCCGCCGCTGAAGGCCTCCAAGGGCTGGTCGTGGACGCCCTCGTGGAGACCCAGCCACGTGAGCGTGGTCTCGATCCGCCGCTCCAGGTCGTAGACGCCGCGCTCGGCTTGGCGCTCCTGGAGGCGGCCGTAGCGGGCCAGCAGGCGTTCGCGCGTCTCGGGGTCGGGGTCCTCGGCCAGTGCGTGCTCGATGTCGAGAAGGCTCTCCTCGAGGCGTTCCGCGTCGGCGAGCGCGCTACGCATGTGGTCCATGACCGTCAGGCCCGGCGGCGCGCGCAGCTCCTGCGCCTGGTAGGCCACGCGCACGTCGCGCGGGGTGCGCACGACGCCGCCCGTGGGGTCGAGCTGTCCGGCGAGCAGCTTCAACAGCGTCGACTTGCCGCTGCCGTTGCGACCTACGAGGCCGATGCGGTCGCCGGGCTGGATCCTCACCGAAACGCCCTCGAACAGGAGCGGTCCCCCGTGGTGCATCGACAGGTCGTGGGTGGAGAGGAGGGTCACGGGGTCACGGTGTACGGGAAGAGGGGGAGGCGGGGGAGAACCCGGTACGGAGTCGGGTGAGATTCCACCTTCGGGCCGCAATGCACTCCCGGGTGCGGGAACGCCAGGCCGCCCGAGGGTGGAATCCCACCCGACTCCCGCCCCGCTAGCACTCCGGCAGGCTGACGGCGAGGCCGCCTTCGCCCGTTTCCTTGTATTCGCGGCGCATGTCCTCGCCGGTGCGGCGCATCACGCGGATGACGCGGTCGAGGCTGATCAGGTGCTTGCCGTCGGAGTGCAGCGCCAGCTGGGCCGCGCTCCAGGCCTTGGCCACGCCCATGGCGTTGCGCTCGATGCACGGCGCCTGCACGAGACCCTTCAGCGGGTCGCACGTGAGGCCCAGGTTGTGTTCGATGGCGATCTCGGCGGCGTAAGCCACCTGGTCCAGGCTTCCGCCCAGGAGCTCGCACAGCGATGCCGCAGCCATGGCCGTGGCGCTCCCCACCTCGCCCTGGCAGCCGACCTCGGCCCCGGACAGGCTCGCGTGGGCCTTGATCAACATGGCGATCGACGCGGCGGTGGCCAATGCGTCCACGACACGCTCTTCGTCAAGCGCCAAGCGCTCCGTGGCCTCGCGCAGCACGGCGGGCAGGACGCCCGCGGCGCCGTTCGTCGGCGCCGTGACGACGCGACCTCCGTCGGCGTTCTCCTCCGAGATCGCGAACGCATAGCTCTGCGCGCGTGCGATGTGCCGGTAGCCCAGCTCCACGTGGCCGCCCTCGACACGCTCGGCGAGGTCGCGCGCGCGGCGGCGCATGCCGAGCCCGCCGGGCAGCTCGCCGCGCGCCGCGAGCCCCCGCTCGATGCACGCGCCCATGGCCTTCCACACGCGACGCAGGCCGTTGCGGGCCGCGCGGGGATCGCCTTCCCACGCCGCCTCGTTGGCCAGCACGACGGCCCCCATGGTGCCGCCCAGCGAACGGGCGGCGTGCGCCAGGCTGGCGGCATCCGCGAACGGAAGCACGGGGTCGGGCAGCTCGGCGTCGCGGTCGCCGCCCGGGCCGTCGATCTCGTCGATGAAGCCGCCGCCGAGCGAGACCCACGTCGTGTCGGCGATCACCTGCCGCGAGCCCGTGCGCGCCATGAGGCGCATCGTGTTGGGATGCGGCAAGCGCTCCCCGCGGTACGCGCGGTAGGGCAGCAAGCGCACGTCCCCCGGCTCGAGGCGCAGCGTGCCGCCCGCGGGCCACGGCGTCTCGGGGTCGGCGGCGAGCGTCTCGGGCAGCGTGCGCAGGGCGTCGGGGTCGCACGTCTCCGGGTCCCAGCCGAGCAGGCCGCCGAGCACGGCGCGATCCGTGCCGTGCCCCTTGCCCGTGGCCGACAGCGAGCCCTTCAGGTCCACGCGGAAGCGACGCACACGCGCGCCGCTCTCGATCAACCGCTGGCGGAACGCGGCGGCCGCGCGCATCGGACCCACGGTGTGGCTGCTGCTGGGGCCGGGCCCGATGCGGTAGACGTGCAGCAGCCGCGTGCGGATGGGGGTGTGGACGATGGGGCGTGTCACGGCGGGGATCCGGGGAGGAGCCGCGCATTCTCGCCGAGGCGCCTCGCCAAGCCGCGTCCGGCAACGGTGCCCGAGGCCCAGGCCCACTGGAAGTTGAAGCCGCCGAGCCGCCCGTCCACGTCGAGGATCTCGCCGACCAGCCAGAGGCCTGGCGTGATGCGCGAGGCCATCGTGGAGACGTCGACCTCGGAGAGCGGCACGCCGCCCGCCGTGGCCTCGGCGTAGGTCCAGCCGCGGTCGCCGGTGACCGGCAACGGCTCGGCCGTGACGAGCTTGACCAGCGCCTTGCGGTCGTCTCGCTTCAGGTGGTCGACGCGCGTGGCGGGGTCGACGCCCGCGGCGGCCAGCAGGCGGGCCGCCAGACGCGTGGGCAAGGTGCTCTCGAGCCGTCGCATCAACGTGTCGCGGCCCGCGGCGAGCAGCTCGGCATCGAAGCCGCCCGCCGGGAGGTCCGGGCGCCAGTCGGCCTCCAGGTGGGCGGTCTGCCCCAGCGCCTTGGCCATGAGCACGTGGCGGCTGATGTCGAGCACGGCGGGGCCGGACAGGCCGAAGTGGGTGTGCAAGACGGGTCCGGTCGCCGTGGCGACGACGGCGCCCGTGGCCCCGCGCAGCGTGAGGCGCGCGGGTGCGGCGACGCCGGCCAACGCGAGCGCGGGGTGCCCCGCTGGCAGCAGCAGCGGCGAAAGGGCGGGCACGAGCGGTTCGGCGATCGTGTGGCCGAGCGCGCGGGCCAAGGCGTAGCCGCCGCCGTCCGAGCCGCTCTTGGGCAGGCTCTTGCCGCCCGTCGCCAGCACCACGTGCCGGGCCCGGAGCGGGCCCGCTCCCGTCGTCAGCAGGAAGCCGCCGTCGGTGCGCTCGATGGCGGTCACGCGCGCCGGATGGAGCAGGCGCACGCCCGCCTCGCGCGCGGCGCCGAGCAGCGCGTCGAGCACGCTGCGAGCGCGATCCGTCGTGGGGAAGAGCTTGCCGGTGTCCTCCTCCTTGAGCAGGACGCCCCGCTCGCGGAAGAAGGCGATCGTGTCGGCCACGCCGAAGGCCTTGAGCACCTTGCCGATCGCGTTGGCGCGACTGCCGCAGAAGTCGTCCTTGCCGACCTCCCGGTGGGTCACGTTGCAGCGCCCTCCGCCGGCCACGAGGATCTTGGCGCCGAGCGTCCGTGCGCCGTCCAGCGCCACGACACGAGCGCCGGGGGCGCCGCGCGCCGCCTGGATCGCCGCCATGAGACCCGCGGCCCCGGCGCCGACCACGGCCACGTCCACGCCGACCCCCTCCGGGTGGGCGGCGGTCCCGCGGCTATCGGGATCGGACGTCATTCGCCTACTCTACGCCCCATGTTCGAAGCCCCCGCGCATCCCGACCTGATCCCGTTCGACGGCAGCTTCCAGCTGGCCACCCGCTCCACGACACCCGGCGCGGACCGGCCGCGGGGCAAGGAGGCGAAGAAGCTGCTGAAGAAGATGAAGCCCGAGCTCGACGAGCTCCAGCGCATCCTCTACGCGCACGACAGCCACGCCGTGCTGCTGGTGTTCCAGGCCCTGGACGCGGCCGGCAAGGACGGCACCATCCGCGCCGTCCTCCGGGGTCTGGACCCGACGGGCTTCCAGGTGTTCAGCTTCAAGCAGCCGAGCAAGGAGGAAGTCGACCACGACTTCCTCTGGCGCACGGCGCGCAGCCTGCCCGAGCGAGGTCGCATCGGTGTGTTCAACCGCAGCTACTACGAGGAGGTCCTCGTGGTCCGCGTGCACCCGGAGTGGCTCGACGCCCAGCGCCTGCCCGATCCCGCGCCCGAGCCGATGTTCTGGGAGGAGCGCTACGACTCGATCCGGGACCACGAGCTGCACCTGGCCCGCAACGGCACGGTGATCCTCAAGTTCTGGCTCAACGTGAGCCGCGAAGAGCAGTGCCGCCGCTTCCTGGAACGCCTGGACGAGCCCGAGAAGAACTGGAAGTTCGCGATCGGCGACGTCGAGGAGCGGCCGTGGTACGAGGCCTACCGCGCGGCCTACGAGGAAGCGCTGCGGGCCACGTCCAGGCCGTGGGCCCCGTGGTATGCGATCCCCGCCGACGACAAGCCCGCGATGCGCCTGGCCGTCGCGACGGCCCTGCGCGACGCCCTGCGCTCGCTCGACTTGCGCTGGCCCGAGGTCAAGCCCGAGCACGCGGAGAAGTTCGCGGCCCTGCGCGCCCAGCTCGAGGCCGAGCGGTCCGCCTTCCCGAAGGGAAGCCGATGAGCCTGCCGGCCTACGAGAAGATGGGGGTCTTCTACCTGGGCCGCCGCGTCAAGGACGCCGCCGGCACGCCGACGGACGAGACGATCCTCTACGACGCCAAGGACCTCACCACGCACGCGATGTGCGTGGGCATGACGGGTTCGGGCAAGACGGGCCTCTGCATCGGCCTGCTGGAAGAGGCGGCGATGGACGGCGTGCCCGCCATCGCGATCGACCCCAAGGGCGACCTCGGCAACCTCCTGCTCACGTTCCCGGACCTGGAACCCGATGACTTCGCCCCCTGGGTCGAGGAGGCGCAAGCCGCCCGCAAGGGCATGACCGTGGCGCAGTACGCCACGTCGGTCGCCACGACGTGGCGCGAGGGCCTGGCGTCGTGGGGCCAGGACGGCGATCGCATCCGGCGCCTGCGGGAGGCAGCCGACTTCGCGATCTACACGCCCGGCTCCAGCGCCGGACGGCCGCTGACGATCCTGCGCTCCTTCGCCGCACCGCCTCCGGCGGTGCGCGACGACGCCGACGCGCTGCGCGACCGCGTCGGCGCGTCGGTCGCTGGCCTCCTGGGCCTCGTCGGCGTGGACGCCGATCCGCTGCGCAGCCGCGAGCACATCCTGCTCGCCAACCTCGTCGAACGCGCGTGGCGCGACGGCGAGGACCTCGACCTCGGCCAGCTGATCCTCAAGATCCAGGATCCCGGCTTCACGCGCGTGGGCGTGATGGACCTCGAGTCGTTCTTCCCGGCGAAGGACCGCTTCGGCCTCGCCATGACGCTCAACAACCTGCTGGCGTCGCCGGGCTTCGCCTCGTGGGTCGAAGGCGAGCCGCTGGACGTCCAGCGCCTGCTCTACACGCCGGAGGGCAAGCCGCGCGTCGCGATCGTCAGCATCGCGCATCTCTCCGACGCCGAGCGCATGTTCTTCGTGACGCTGCTGCTCAACGAAGTCGTGTCGTGGATGCGCAGCCAGTCGGGCAGCACCAGCCTGCGTGCGCTGCTCTACATGGACGAGATCTTCGGCTACCTGCCGCCGAGCGCCAACCCGCCCAGCAAGACGCCCATGCTGACGCTCCTGAAGCAAGCGCGGGCCTTCGGCCTGGGCGTGGTGCTGGCCACGCAGAACCCCGTCGACCTCGACTACAAGGCCCTCTCGAACATGGGCACGTGGTTCCTCGGGCGGCTCCAGACCGAGCGCGACAAGCTGCGCATCCTCGACGGGCTCGAGGGCGCCACGGCCAGCGCCGACCGCCCCTTCGACCGGGCCAAGCTCGAGGCGACCCTCTCGGGCCTCGCGGGCCGCGTGTTCCTCATGAACAACGTGCACGATGCCGAGCCCGTGCTGTTCCAGACGCGCTGGGTCATGTCGTACTTGAAGGGCCCGCTCACGCGCGCCGAGATCAAGCGCCTCGGGGCGGGCGCGCCGGGCCCCGCCGCGGCCGCCGCCACCGCGCCGGAACCGCTGCCCAAGGCCGATCGCCAGGAGGCCGCGCGCCCGGTCCTGCCGCCAGACGTTCCCGAGCGCTTCGTCCGCGCCGCGGACGTGGGCGTGGGCGACAGCGCCTTCGTCTACCGCCCGGTGCTGCTCGGACGCGCGCGCCTGCACTTCGTGGACGCGCGGCGCGACATCGACGTCTGGCAGGATCGCGTCCACGTGGTCAAGCTGGGGGGCACGCGCGTTCCCGCCGACCCCTGGGAGGGCAGCGAGGTCGTCGCCGACCTGCCCGCGTTCACCCCGCAGCCGCCGGCGGGCGCCACCTTTGCCCGTCTGCCGAGCGCAGCGAGCGACGCCGCGTCGTACCGGGGTTGGGCACGTGACCTGAAGGAGCACGCCTACCGCGACGCCACGCTCGCGCGCTGGCGCTGCGAGAGCCTCGAGGCCTGGTCCGACGCCGGCGAGTCCGAAGGTGACTTCCGGACGCGGCTGCGCCACCTGTTGCGCGAGCAGCGCGACCTCGAGGTCGAGAAGCTCAAGCAGTCCTACGGCACGAAGGTCGAACGCCTGGAGGAGCGCCTGCGCAAGGCCGAGCAGCGCCTGGCGAAGGAGGAAGCCCAGTACGAGGACAGCAAGCGCGGATCGTGGCTGAAGGTGGGCGAGACGATCCTGGGTGCCGTGCTCGGACGCAGGCGCATTGGCGTCGGCACGATCGGCAAGGCCCAGACGGCGGCACGCGGAATGGGGCGCTCGCGCAAGGAGAAGCTCGACGTCGAGCAGGCCGAGGAGGATGTCGGCAACGTCAAGGAGGAGATGGAGGCGCTGGAGCAGGCCTTCGAGAGCGACCTCGAGGAGATCCGCGCGCGCCTGGACGAGGACAAGCTGGAAATCTCCGACGCGGCGATGAAGCCGCGCAAGAGCGACATCGAGGTCGAGGACGTGGTCCTGGCGTGGACGCCGTGGCGGGTACGCGAGGACGGCACGGCCGAAGCGGCCTACACGGTGCGCCCGCTCGCATGACCGAGGCCCCGCCGCCCCCGCGCGAGGCCGCGGCGCCCCTGCCGGCGCTCGTGTCCCTGGGCTTGTTGGTGGCGCTGGCCGTGGGCGTCGGCGTGTTCGCCCTCGCCCGACCGGCGGCCCCGCCCGAGGCGGCCCGCCGCGTGACGGGCGGCGTCGAGACCGGGCTGGTGGAGGACGTGCTCACGGGCCGCCCGACGGACGCGATGGGCCGCCCCGTCGCGCTCACCGAGGGCCTGGGCAGCCCGGAGCAGCCGCTGCGCCTGCGCTTCGTGCCGTCGGCGGAACAGAGCGAGGCCCTGGCCACGATCGAGCGCCTGGTGGCGTGGCTGGAGGAGCGGACGGGCTACGCCCTCGAGGGCCGCATCCTCAACAGCTACGGCCTCGTCATCGAGGAGCTCGTGCAGGGACGCTGCGACGTGGCGTTCCTCACCGCGGCCTCGTACGCACGCGCACGCTTCGCCACCGACGGCAACGACGATCCCGACGACGACATCGTGGCCTTCCTCGGCGCCGTGCGGCACGGCTCGCCCGAGTACCCGGGAAGCGACCTCGCCTACCGCGCGGCGCTGCTCGTCAGGGCCGACAGCCCCCTCCGGAACCTGGACGACTTGAAGGACGGCGTGCGCGTGGCCATGGGCTCGCCTACCTCGGGGGCGAGCTCGATCCTGCCCTCGGCCCTCTTCCAGCGCCGCGGCATCGAGCCCGAGATCACGCGCTACGGCGGCGGCTACCCCTTGATCGTCGAAGCGGTGCTCCAGGGCGCCGTCGATGTGGGCTGCATCTGGTGGTCGGCGCCCAACGACGACAACCCGCAGAACGACGCGCGCATCACCGCGCGGGCCTCGCACCCCGACATCTTCGAGACGACGCGGCTCGTCGGCTTCACCGAGTGGATCCCCAACGAGCCGGTCGTGGCGCGCGCCAGCGTGCCCGAGGCCGTACGGCACACGCTGGCCCGGGCCCTCTGCCTCTACATCGCCACGCGCGTCGTCACCGAGGAGGGCCGTCGCGAGCTGGAGGCCGTCGGCAGCCTGATCGGCTACGTGCCGGCCACGAACGAGGACTTCGAGCCGCTGCTGCAGGTCATCCAGCGCGCGTTCGCCAACGACCCGGAAGGCTGGGCCGACTTCCAGCGGAGTCGCAAGTGAGCGACGCACCGCTCCTGGAGGTGCGGGGTCTGGAGAAGACCTACGCCAGCGGGTTCCAGGCCCTGAAGGGCATCGACCTCGATGTCCAGGCCGGCGAGTTCGTCGTGGTGATCGGCCTCTCGGGCGCCGGCAAGAGCACGCTCCTGCGCTGCCTCAACCGCCTGATCGACCCCACCGGCGGCAGCATCACGTTCGGCGGCAAGGATGTCACGCACGTGCGGGGCGCGGAGCTGAGGGCCCTGCGTCGCCGCATGGCCATGATCTTCCAGCAGTTCAACCTCGTGGGCCGGGCCAGCGTGCTCGTGAACGCCATGACGGGCAGCCTCGAACGCCAGCCCACGTGGCGCGCGCTGCTCGGCTGGTGGGACGCGGCCACGCAAGCGGAGGCCCGCGAGGTGCTCGAGCTGGTCGGCCTGTCGACCCTGGAGCGCCGCCGCGCCGACGCACTGTCCGGTGGCCAGCAGCAGCGCGTGGCCATCGCCCGCGCGCTCATGCAGCGCCCCGAGGTGATCTTGGCCGACGAGCCCGTGGCCAGCCTGGATCCGGCTACCTCCCACTCCGTCATGCGCTACCTCAAGATGCTGCAGGAGGAGCGCGGCCTCACCGTGGTGGCCAACCTGCACTTCCTGTCGCTTGCGCGCTCGTACGGCACCCGCGTCGTGGCGCTGAAGGCCGGCGAGAAGGTCTTCGACGGCACGCCCGAGGAGATCACCAACGAGCGCTTCCGGGCCATCTACGGCGAGGACGCCGTGGAGGTGGAGATCCGATGAGCGGGCGCGGGGCAGCGCTGGAGGGCACGTGGAACCGCGCGGTGGCGCGCGGCGGGGCCTACGTGCTGGACGCGTTGCTCATGGCCTACGTGCTGTGGACGCTCCACGCCCTGGGGTTCGGCGCGGCCGGCGGCGAGGGTCTGCTTGCGCGCTTTCCCCTGTTGCTCGGGCTCGCACCCGTGCTGGCGGCGCTGGCCCAGGGCGTGGGCGCCAGCGTGGGCTTCCTCGCCTTCGACCTCGAGCCGCGCGATGGCACGGGGCGGCGCGCCTCGGACGACCGGCGCTTGGCGGGCTCGCTGGTGACGGCGCTGGGCGGCGTTGCCGTCGTGGCGACCGCCGCGTGGCACGGGCTGCCCGGGGCGCTGGGGGTGGCCTTGGTGGCCGCGCTGGTCCCGCCGTTCGTGCTGGACGGACGGTCGCTCCCCGAGCGGCTGGGCGGGTTCGTCGTGGAGCGCCGCCGGCGCGACGACGCGGTCGACGTGCTGCCCTGGTACCGCCGCCCCGGCGTGGCCCTCACGCTGCTCGTGCTCGGGCTCACGTTCGCGGTGGGGGCGCGCATCGTGGGGTTCGCCCCGGGACGGCTGTTCGAGGACAGCCAGAGCGTGCGGCGGCTCGTGCAGGACCTGCTCGACTTCGACTTCTCCATCGTGCCCGCCGTCATCGAGCGCATGGTCGAGACGATCTTCGTGGCGCTGCTGGCCTCGGCGTTGGCCTTGCCGTTCGCGTTCGGGGTGGCGTTCGTGGGCGCGCGCAACCTCACGCGCGGCAGCCTCGCAGGCAAGGGCGGCTATGCCCTGGCGCGCCTGCTGATGAACGTGACGCGGTCGATCGAGCCGCTCGTGTGGGTCATCATCTTCTCGATCTGGGTGGGAGTGGGCGCATTCGCGGGCCTGCTCGCGCTGTGGGTGCATAGCATCGCGGCCTTGGGCAAGCTCTACAGCGAGGCCATCGAGGACATCGACCCCGGCCCCATGGAGGCGTTGCAGGCCACGGGCGCGAAGCCGCTCGCCGTCTTGCGTTACGGGGTGGTCCCGCAAGTGGTGCCGCCGTTCCTCGGCTTCACCGTGTACCGCTGGGACATCAACGTCCGCATGGCCACCATCCTCGGCCTTGTCGGCGGCGGGGGCATCGGCGACCGTCTGATCTACTACCAGCAGGTGGGCCAGTGGCCCAAGGTGGGAACCATCCTCCTCTTCATCACCGGCGTCGTCTGGCTCATGGACCTCGCCAGCAGCAAGGTCCGCGAGCGCTTGCTGTAGGCGCGCGGCTGCGTTCGCCGTGCGGGAGCGCGGAACGATACTCTTCGTGCTCCGCCTGCACTCGGATCCCGAGCTGCAACGTCCGCCCGCCGTCGACCGCGCCCCCTACGTGTCAGGCACCTTGCCCACGTTGCCGCTTTGCGGCGCCGCGGCAAGGGTCCTGACACGTTCGGGGTCGCTCACGCAGCGGCGTCCGCTCGGTACGTCATCGTCGGCGGTAGCGGCTTGGCCGTGTTCACCTCGGGCATCTTCGGGGGGAGGGTACGTTCGGGTTGCTTCAAGCATCCGGGTGACGCGCGAGCCAGGTGCCGACGTAGCTGCAGCTGCCCTGGAGGTCGGCTCCGGCCGCGCGCGCGGCGGCCACGAAGGCGCGCACGAGCCGATCGGCGACGCCCTTCCCGCGGCCCTCCGGCGGAACGAACGTGTGCACGGCATCCCAGACCGGGCGCGCACCCTTCGCGCGCACGACATAGTCCAGGTGGGCCGAGGCACCGCCCAGGGGCAGCACGAACCGCTTGGCCGCGGGGTCGTGGACGATGTCGTCGCTCATCGGGGCTCCGGGTATCGCCGGACAGGTCGGCGGCCTCGTAGCCTACAAGGCCGTCCGAGGGCCCAGGAGACCCCGACATGAGCGCCACCGTCCACATCGTCCTTGGCGTCCTGTTCCTCGCCGCGGGTGCGTACGCCACGTGGACGATGCTCGAGCTGTTCGGCGGCCAGGCAGGCGCGGAGGGCAAGGACCGTGCCACGGTCCGCCATCGTTGGGCCGGGCGCGTCTTCGGCATCCTCTACGTGATCCTCCTGGCGTCAATGCTGTCCAAGGTGCGCGGCGCCGGCGGGCTTGGCGCCACGCAGGCGCTGCACGCCATGCTGGGCCTGTCGATCGCCCCGCTGCTGCTGGTCAAGCTCGTGATCGCGCGGCGCCACAAGTCGCTGCACCGGATCCTGCCCGGCTTCGGCATCACGCTGTTCCTGCTGGCCTTCGCGACGGTGGCCACCGGAGCGCTGCCGCGCTGGCAGCGGAGCGGCACGAGCGAGGCCTGGGAATCGGTCGCGGAGGGCGACCTGGCCAGCGTCGGCGCACGGTTGTCCCAATCACGCTGTACGGCCTGCCATGACCTCGGTCGCGTCGAGGCGCAGAAGGGCCGGTTGGATGCGGCGGGCTGGGCGCAGGTCTTCGAGCGCATGGCGAAACGGGATCCGAGCCTTCGCGAGGTGCGTGGTCCCATCTTGGCGTGGCTCGAACGCGACTTCGCCGCCGCGGCCGGCACCGTGCCGGCAGGGGGCGGTACGGGCGGCGGCGATGACGACGGAGGAACCGACGACGACGGTCGGGGGCGCGGTCGCGGCCGTGGCCGCGGCGGGGATGATCGGTAGCGGGTGCGGCGCGTACGGAGTCGGGTGAGATTCCACCTTCGGGCCGCCATGCCCAGGCGCCGGCGGTAGCGCGTCCCGGCCCGAAGGTGGAATCTCACCCGACTCCGTACTGGCCCCCCCGACTCACCCGCTTCCCTATGACACGCCCGTTCTTGGGCGGCCCATGAGCCTGCGCTAGACTCTGCGCACCATCTGGAGTGGCTGCCCTGACGGGGCAGTCCGGCAACCTGGGCGGACGAACCCAAGGTGCCCGCCCCCGCGGTTTGGCGCGTGCTTGCACGAGTCGACGCGGGGGGATGTGGCGAGCTCGCGGCCGACGGCCGCGAGCACGCAACGAAGCGTCCGACATGCTGATCCTTGCGGTCCACCAAGCCGCACGGCGTGTCCTCCGGATCGGTGCCCGCGTCCCCGCTTCCGGAGTCCGTCGATGTCCAACGCCCTCGCCGTGCGGGCGCAGCGTCACCTGGCTGCCCTCCCGCCGATCGACCCCGACCACCACCTCTGGCGCAACGGCCGCCTCTGGTGGATCGCCATGACCGTGGAGAGCGCGGACGGTGAGCGCTGGCGGGTACGCCGGTCGCTCAAGACGGCCGACTTGGAAGAAGCCCGCCGCCGGCGTGATGCCCTGATCGAACGGGCCCGCGGCATGGACGCCTTCCGTCTCGCCGGGAGCTTGGCCTAGCCCCGTACGGAGGCGGGAAAAGCTGTTGCAAGGTGCCTCGCCGGGCCCCGCCCCAGGGGCTCGCATCGGCACCCCGCAACAACTTTTCCCGCCTCCGTTGGCGTGGCGGCTAACCTGTTTCCCTCCTCCCGGAGACCGCCATGCGCCGCCTGTTTGCCCTCCTCACCCTGGTCGCGGCCGCCGCCGTGGCGCTGCCCGTCTGGTCCGACGAGGGCACGCCGCCCGCGGCCAAGCCCACGCGCCCCCGCGCGCTGGTGAAGACCTCCATGGGCGACTTCACGCTGGAGCTGTTCGCCGACGAAGCGCCGAAGACCGTCGAGAACTTCTTGGGCCTGGCCGAAGGCACGAAGCTGTGGAAGAACCCGATGACCGGAGAGGAGCAGCGCAAGCCCTTCTTCGACGGCCTTGCGTTCCACCGCGTCATCGACGGCTTCATGATCCAGGGCGGCTGCCCGCTGGGCAACGGCATGGGTGGCCCCGGCTACTCCTTCGAGGACGAGATCAACGCCGACTGCCTGGGCTTGGACAAGATCAAGTTCATGGGCGCGGGTGGCCAGCCCCACGCCTGGGCCGGCATCCGCAGCCAGCAGGACTTCGCCCAGGTGTTCGTCCAGCCATGGCTGGCTTCGCAGGGCATCACCTCGCAGGCCGAGATCGAAGCCCGCGCGCAGGAGCTTGACGCCAAGCTCAAGGACACGCTCGAAACGATCACGCTGAAGGGCGTCTATGAGCTGCAGGGCTACAAGTACAGCACCGCGTTCCAGAGCAGCAAGCCCGTCAAGGGCGTGATCGCCATGGCCAACAGCGGCCCCAACACGAACGGCTCGCAGTTCTTCGTGAACCTGGAGGACACGCCGCATCTCACGGGCAAGCACACCGTGTTCGGCCGTGTCGTCGAGGGCATGGACGTCGTCGAGAAGATCGGCAAGGTCAAGGTGGGCCCCGGCGCCAAGCCGCTTACGCCCGTCACCATCACCTCCATCCGTCGCCTGCCCTGACGCGGATGGGCAGCGTCGACGTCGCGCTGCCCGCCGGGCGCCCGCTGCCGCGCAAGGTCGAACGCTTCCTCGACCGGGCAGAAGACGTGCGCTCGGCGTGGTTCGAGTCCACCTCCAGCGTCCACCGCCCCGGCTTCGTCGCCAGTGACCCGGTCGCCGTGTGGACGGCGCTCTCGGCGATTGCCGACGCGCACCTCGCCCCGGGGCCCGTGTTCTGCGAGTGGGGCAGCGGGCTCGGCGTGGCGACGGCCTTGGCGGCGTACCTCGGCTTTGACGCCTACGGCATCGAGGTGGACCCCGAGCTGGTCGAGGCGGCCGTGGAGCTGTGCGCGGACTTCGCGCCGGAAGCCCGCTTCGAAGTGGGCTCGTTCCTCCCCGAGGACACCGAGATCGAAGGCGTGCTCGGCGAAGAGCTCGACTGGCTCGACACGTCCGCGGCGCCCGCCTACGAGGACATGGGCTTGGAGGTGGACGAGATCGACCTCGTGTACGCCTACCCGTGGCCCGGCGAAGAGTTCGCGGTGTACGAGTGCTTCGAGCAGCACGCCGCCGACGGCGCCCTGCTCCTCACGTGGCACGGCCTCGAAGGCATGAAGCTGAGGCGCAAGGCCAGCGAGCGGCGCCGACGGGCCGGTCGCGGCCGCCGGCGCTGAAGACGGCTACTTGCCCGTGGCTTGCCCGGTGCCCTGCTCCGACGCGTCCGGCTCGTCGGGCGACGTCACGTCCACGGGCTCCTCGACGACGGCTTCGCCGAGTGCCTTCAAGAGCTTGAAGCGGGGGCCTAGCCAGTCCGTGCGGAGCAGGCTCCCGTAGCGGCCCGCGCTCTCGTCGGCGCGGCGGCGTGCCTCGAGGCGGCCGGAGCGCAGCTTCACGAGATGCGCGTCGAGCGCAGCGCGACCCGGGTCGGCCGGGTCGACCGCGGCCACGTGACGATGCAGGCGGTCTTCCTCGACAGCCTGCAGCGTGGCCACGAGCGTGCGCACGCTCAAGAGCATCACGCCGAGCTCGTCGACGCGTTCGCCGATCGCCGCCTCGTAGGCCGCCGCGGCATCGGCCAGGAGCGCGGCGTTCTGCCGCGCGATCTCGCGTCGGCGCCACGCCTCCTCACGGCGCGCGAGCTCGAACTGCAGGCGGGCGAGGAACGCCCGGTAGGCATGGACCTCGTCCGGCCACGCCACGTGGTGGCCGAGCAGCAAGCGACGGTTCAGCTCGCGCTCGTAGGCGAACAGGCCGAGGGCCTCGATCGGGTAGCCCTCCGGCGCCAGGCCCGCGGGCTGGTCCAGGCCCAAGCCGAACGGGCTCGTGATCTTCACGTTGGACTTCATGTATCCGTCGAGCGCACCGGCCAGCCCGGCGTGCAGGGCCGCGGCCTCGCGGATGAAGCGCGGCCACTGGTCGCTCGCGATGCCGATGGCGCGGTGCGTGTCGGGCTCGACCTCGAAGCGCACGTCGCGGCCCATCTCGGTGAGCGCCTGCTTGAGGCGCGGCAGGCGCGGCTTGATGGCCGCGACCCAGATGTCGTAGAGCGCGTGGTCCGTCGCCGTGCGGCGGGGGACCTGCGCAATGTGGTCAAGCTGCACGACGAGGCTGGCGTGCACGTCGCGGAAGTCGAAGCCCGCAGCCGGGTCGACAACGCCCGGGGGGAGCCCTTCGCCCGGTGGCACGTCGTCGGCTGCGACCGGGGGCGGCGGCGCGTCGGGAAGCGCGGGCGGGGGCGGCGCGACCGGCTCGTCCTCGGCCCCGGCGCGTCCGCCCGACACCGCGAGGGTCAAGGCCAGGGCGAGGGGGCCAAGCAGCAGGTGGGCGCGCATGGGGACCTCCGGGGCGGGGGCGACGACGGCCAAAGGATACGGGACCGCAAACCCCGGACCGCCGCCATGGGTCCGGAACATGGGGCCCTCTGGCCTGCGCGTCCCTCTCCGACCACGCGCGTGTCCCCCCATGAGGTCAGGGCCGTGCCGAGGTGGCACCGGCACGACCGTGGAGGCGTGGGGCAGGTCCGGGCGTCGGGGGGTCAGTTGGCCGCGGACGGCGTGGTGGGCGTGTCCTGGACCGGTTCGTCGACGTCTTCCGCCGCCCCGCCGAGCGCGCTTCGCAGGTCTCGGCGGGGGGCCAGCCAGTCGTTGCGCAGCAGGCTGCCGTAGCGACCCGCATCGGCCAGCGTGAGGCGTTGGGCATCCAAGCGTGCCTTGCGCAAGGCAGCCAGCTTCGCGTGGAGCTCGACACGGGCGTCCTCGTCGAGGTCGGCCGCATCGACGAGCTCGTGAAGCCTGTCCTCCTCGACGCTCTGCACCACGGCGACATACGTGCGCAGACCCAGCAGGAGCAGGGAGATGTCCTCGACACGCTCCGCGAGCGCGGCGTCGTACCGTGCGGCGGCCTGATCGACGATCTCCTCGGCCGTGGGTCCGTGGTCGCGCGGGTCGTTGCTTCCACGACGCAGCAGCTCGGCGTTCAAGCGGCTGGCCAGCGCACGGTAGGCACGCACTTCGTCGGCCCACGCGACGCGGCGGGCGCGTAGTCGGCGCGACAGCTCGCTCGCGTAGCCGCGAAAGCCCAGCTCGTCCAGGTACACGTCGTCGGGTACACGCTCGGCGGGCTTGTCGATACCATGGCCGAGGGGAAGCGTGAGCCTGACGTCGGCCTCGCGGTAGCCGTCGATCATGCCGACGAGCAAGGCCTGGGCGGCGGCCGCATCGCGCACGAAACCCGACCACTCGTCGGGCGCCATGCCCAGCGTGCGCCGGGTCGACGGGTCGATGGCCCAGCGGGCCTCGTCACCCAGGAACGCCATGGCCGGCTTGAGGCGTGCCATGCGCGGTCGTACCACGGCGTACCAGACGTCGTAGAGGCCGTGGTCCGTCTCGGTGCGGGCCGGCATGTCGATGACGCGCTCGACCTGGGCCATCAGGGCTTGGTGCAAGCCACGGAAGTCGACGGCGGACAGTCCTTCGTCGGCGCGTATCAGCACGTCGTGGGTGTCCTTGGGCTGGTCCGCGGCCGCCGCATCCGGCACGGGAGCGGGGGGCGTGTCGTCGGCGTGGGCGCCAAGCGTGGCTGGCGCCAGGACCAGCGCAAGGACCAACGGGCGGATGCAAGGCGTGGGGCGGGACATGGGAGCCTCCGGGCGTGCAGGAAGGAAGGTGCACGGGAGACGGCGCAAGCCGCGGTCCGATGCGTGCGCGCTGGCGGATGCGGGCGCCAGGGACACGGAAGCGTGCGCGATCAGGACGATGGGGAGCGTCGGGCGTGGCGATCGAGCACGTCGGCCACGCACGCGGTGAGCGTGGTCGCGTAGGGCACATGGAGGAACTCGTTGGGCCCGTGGGCGTTGGTCTGCGGCCCCAGCACGCCCGTGATCAGGAATTGCGCGTCGGGGAACTGGCGGCCCAGCATGGCCATGAAGGGGATCGAGCCGCCTTCGCCCATGAACGTGGCGGGCGCGCCGAAGCACGCCTCGCTCGCGGCGTCCGCGGCGTCGCGCAGCCACGCAGCGAGCGGCGGGGCCTCCCAGCCGGTGCCGGGGGCGTCCGGCGTGAACGACACGCGGGCGCCGTAGGGCGGGTCGGCTTCGAGCACCTGCTTCACCGTGGCGGCGGCAGCCTGCGCGTCCACGGTGGGGGGCAGGCGCAGCGACAGCTTCAAGCGCGTCGTCGGACGCAGCACGTTGCCGGCTGCCACGAGCGGCGGCAGGCCGTCGGCGCCGGTCACCTCCAGGGCGGGGCGCCACGTGCGGTCGAGGACGCGCTCGGCCGCCGACGTGTCGGGTGCGTGCGCGCCGTCCACGAAGGGGAACCGCGTGGCCGTGACCGTGCCCAGCACCTTGCCGGCGCGCGCGGCCTGCTCGCGCCGTGGCGCGGGGATGTCGGCGTGGAGCGCGTCGAGCCGGATCGAGCCATCGGCCTCGTCCTCGAGGCGCGAGAGCAGCTGGCGGGCGATGCGGAAGGACGACGGCACCACGCCCCCGGCGTCGCCGCTGTGCACGCCTTCGCGCAGGATGTCGACGGCGAGCGTGCCGGTGACGATGCCGCGCAGCGACGTCGTGACCCAGAGACGCTCGAAGTCGCCGCAGCCCGAGTCCAGGCACACCACGAGGTCCGGGGAGCCGATGACGTCGGCGAGGGCTTCCAGGTGCGCCGGGAGGTCGGGGCTGCCGCTCTCCTCGGACGCCTCGATCAGCACGACGGCGCGGGCGTGGCGTCCGCCGTGGCCGCGCACGGCCTCCAGGGCCGTCAGCGAAGCGTAGGCCGCGTAGCCGTCGTCGGCGCCGCCGCGGCCGTAGAGCCGATCGCCTTGGCGGACGGCGGTCCAAGGCCCGAGCCCCTCCCGCCACCCCGTCATCTCCGGCTGCTTGTCGAGGTGGCCGTAGAGCAGCACGGTGCCCGCCGCCTCGGGATCGGTCGCCGGCACGTCGACCACGATCACGGGCGTGCGGCCCGGGAGGCGAGCCACCTGGAGCGAGGCACCGGCAAGCGGCCGTCCGCTGCACCACCGCGCCACGTGCTCCACGGCGCGGTCGATGTGTCCCGACTGGGCCCAGGCCGGGTCGAACATCGGGGACTTCGCCGGGATCTCGATGTACGCAGCGATCTCCGGAACGATCGACCGCTCCCACACATCCGCCACGAAGGCCCTGGCCGCCTCCCGATCGAACCCTGCCGTCGTCGTCATGCGCCGCATGGTAGCGCGCACGGTCGTGCGGTACGGAGTCGGGTGAGATTGCACCTTCGGGGTGCCATGCGCTCCCGCTGGCGCCTGCTCGTAGCGGCCCGAAGGTGGAATCTCACCCGACTCCGTACTGTGCGTCTCTCGCTTGGGGTCAGACCCCGGCCCACCTCTCCCCGTCCTCGGCTTGAGCGGGTCGGCGCGAACGGCACCATGGCGGTACCCACGTACGGAGGAACCCCATGACCACCGCCGCGACCACCCATCGCTTCGAGGCCGAGGTCCAAGAGCTCTTGGGGCTCGTCATCCACTCGCTCTACACGGAGCGCGAGATCTTCCTGCGCGAGCTCGTCTCCAACGCCAGCGACGCGCTTGACAAGCGTCGCATCGAGGGCCTCACCGACCCGGCCATCGCCTTCGGCGACGAGGAACCCGCCATCCGCCTCGAGCCCGACCGCGAGAAGCACACCCTCGCGGTGATCGACAACGGCATCGGCATGAGCCGCGCGGAGATGGTCGAGAACCTGGGCACGCTGGCCCGCTCGGGCACCCGCGCCTTCCTCGAGCGCCTGAAGGACGCCGGCAAGGACGAGGCGGCCACGCTGATCGGCCGCTTCGGCGTGGGTTTCTACGCCTCCTTCATGGTGGCGGACGAGGTCACGGTCGTCTCCCGCCGCGCGGGCACCGAGGAGGCCTCGCGCTGGACAAGCAGGGCCGACGGCACCTTCACGGTGGAGGACGCCGCCCGCGACACCCCCGGCACCACGGTCACCTTGCACCTGAAGCCCAAGGACGCCGACGACGAGGACTTCGAGGACTTCGCCGACACGCACGTCTTGGAACGCATCATCCGCCGCCACAGCGATTTCGTCGAACACCCGATCCGCATGGACGTCGAGCGCTGGTCGATCGAACGCGACGCCCAGGGCAAGCCCATCGAGGGCGGCGAGCGCAAGCGCATCACCGAGACGAAGACGCTCAATGCACGCACCCCGCTCTGGGCGCGCCCCAAGAGCGAGGTCACCGACGAGGCCTTGAAGGACTTCTACCGCCACGTCACGCGCGCGTTCGACGAACCGCTCGAGTCGATCCAGGTCGCGGCCGACGTGCCCGTCGAGATCAAGGCGCTGCTCTTCATCCCCAGCGAGGCCCCCGCCACGTGGCAGGACCGGCCCGACCGCGCCTCCGAGCTGGCGCTCTACGTGCGGCGCGTGCTGATCATGCCCGCCTGCGAGGATCTGCTCCCCGTGTGGCTGCGCTTCGTGCGCGGCGTCGTCAGCAGCGACGACCTGCCGCTCAACGTCTCGCGTCAGACGCTCCAGGCCCACCCCGTGGTGCGCCGCATGCGCAAGATGCTCACGGGCAAGGTCCTCTCGGCGCTCGAGAAGCTGCGCGACGACGACCGCCCGCGCTACGAGACCTTCTGGACGACGTTCGGGCCCGTCCTCAAGGAGGCCCTCTACGCCGGCGAGGACGACGACGGTCGCGTGGCCCGCCTGGTGCTGGTCAGGAGCTCGGCCCGCGAGGGCTGGCACACGCTCGACGAGCACGTCGAGAAGCTGCCCGAGGGCCAGCAGCAGCTCCTGTGGCTCTCGGGTGCCGAGGTCGAGACGCTGGCCCGCTCGCCGCATCTCGAAGCCGCGCGCAAGGCCGGCCGCGACGTGTTGCTGCTCGGCGACCCGATCGACGAGTGGGTCGTCAACCGACTGCGCGACTGGAAGGACAAGCCCTTCCAGTCGCTCGCCCAGGGCGAGGCGCCCGTCGAGAGCGACGAGGCCAAGGCCAAGCGCAAGGAGCGCGAAGAGGCCGAGGGCGACTTCCTCGGCGCCGTGGCCAAGGTCCTGGAGGGCGAGGTCGCTGGCGTGCATCTCTCGTCGCGCCTGGCCGAGAGCCCCGTGGTGCTCGTGGCCGCCGAGGGCGCACCGGGGCCCACGATGGAGCGCATGCTCAAGCAGATGGGTCACGGCATGCCCGTGCCGCAGCGCACGCTCGAGCTCAACCCGGACCACCCGATCACCGTGCGACTCCGCACGTTGGCGCAGGAAGCCCCCGACGGCGAGGCCCTGAAGGACCTGTCGTTCCTCCTGCTCGAGCAGGCGCGCTTGGCCGAGGGCCTTGCACCCGAGGACCCGGTGGGGTTCGCAGCGCGCCTCGCGCGCGTGCTCGCTGCGAGCGGGGGGCCCACGTCCGTGGCAGAGTGAACGCATGGCGCGTGCCCTGGCCCCGTTCCTCGTGCTGCTCGTGCTCGTCGGTGGGGCCGCCGTATGGCTCGCGCTGTCACGCAGCAAGGACAGCCCGCGCGACGTGCTCGAGCCGCTAGCGGAGCGCGATGTGCTCCGCCGCTACCCGGGCGCGCGACTGCCGCCGGAGGGCGTCGCGTTCGGGCAGGAGATCTGGCTCAGCTACCGGCTGGACCGAGGCGAGGAGCTGCCCGGTTGGCGCACGGGGCGGACCCGCGAGGAGACCCTGGAGCTCGCCCGCACGCTCTACGGGCAAGTACGCGCCGGCGCGGACCTCGGTGCGCTGGCGCGCACGCACAGCAACGCGCCGGGCGGACGCGCGCGGGGCTACGTGGCCTTGCCGCGCGAGGGCCAGCCGCTGGACAGCCGCGAGCGGGTTCTCCTGAACACGCATCCCGGCCAGCTGACGCCGCTCGTGGAGTGGAACAAGGGCTTCTGGTTCGCGCGCCGTGTGACGGTGGTCCAGGGCCAGGAGCTGCACCGTCTCTTCCAGCAGGAGCTGCGGCGCAGGGCCAAGGCGCGGGCAGTCGTCTTGGGCCACCAGGATGCGCGGCCGCATCGAGCCGACTTCGACGAGATTCCCCGCGGGTGGGCCTTGGCCAAGGCCCACGAGTTCCTCATGCGCGTGCAGAAGGGCGAGTCGTTTGCCGAGCTGGCCCCCACGTACAGCAACGACGCGTCCAAGAACCGCGGCGGCCTGCTCCACGCCACCAACCCGCGCGAGGGGGAGGACCCCGCGTGGCTGCACTGGGGCGACGTCGGCTATCCCGACGACATGATGACCGTCATCCTCTACACCGGCCAGGTCGGCCGTGTGCACCCGCAGGTGCTCGACACCGCCCGCGGCGCTGTCGTCCTCGAGATCCTCGAACGCGAAGGCGACACGTAGGGCCAGCGCGGAGGCGGTCCGGTACGGAGTCGGGTAAGATTCCACCCTCGGGCCGCCAAGCACTTCCGGCGGCGCCTGCCCGTTGCGGCCCGAAGGTCGAATCTCACGTGACTCCGTACCCGCTCTCCCGCAACCGCGGCAGCACCCGCCGCGCCGCAGCAAGCCCCGGCGCGGCGTCGACGACCTCCACCCCCTGCGGTCCCGCGCGATCGACGGTCGCGTGCACCAGGCGAATGCGGTCCAGCCCCTGGTCCTCCAGCAGCCGCAGCCACGCGCCGTAGCCCTTCGCGCCGACGAAGCGGCGCGCATGCACGGCCACCGGGTCGTCGGCCAACGGGGCGATCGCACGCCGTGATCCCGGGAAGGCCTGTTCCAGCAACGGACCCAATCCGCCCCAGACGTCGTCGCGGCCAAGCACCCACGTCACGATCGCGAGCCTGCCGTCCACGGTCATGTGGCGCGGCAGGTCGGGGACCAACGCGCGCAGCACGTCCAGTCCATCGGCACCCGCCGCGCTGTGCCAGGGCAGGTGGCCGCCCGCGGGCACGGGCTCGAAGGGCGGGTTCACGATCACCCGCGCGAACCGCTCGTGCTCGCCCAACGGCTCCACGAGCGAGCCCTGGCGCAGGTCCACGCGCGCGCTCACGCCTGCGAGCGCGGCGTTGGAGCGCGCGAACGCGAGCGCCCGCGGCGAGATGTCGGTCGCCACGACCTGGCCGCCCCGCGCCGCGGCCGCGATCGACAACACGCCGCTGCCCACGCACGGCTCGAACACCGTCGCGCCGTCGGGCACGTCGAGCAGCGCCAACGTGTAGGCCTGCTCGAGCATCAGCGGGAACACCTGGTCGGTGGCCTCGCGCTCGGGACGGTCCGTGGCCAGGAGGCGCCCGTCCACGACGTCGAGCCGCACGGTGGCGCGCAGCGGGCCCACGCCCCGGCGCACGAGCCGCGCGCGCTTCAGCACGCGGATCGCACCGCGCGGCAAGCGGCCGCGCGGCACCGCGTCTCCGTCGCTGAACAGCGCCTCGAACGCGTCGCCGGCTTGCGCCTGCAGCGCGGCGAGCGCTTGGAGCACGGCCGGCGCCAGCTCGGGCGTGATGCGCGGAGGGGCCGGCCGGCCGAGCGCGCTCCGGCTCACGCCCGCGGCTGCCACGTCCCGGTCGCGAACGGATCGCGCCGCGGGTCGGCGCACCAGTCGTGCTCCAGCGAGCGGGCCACGTTCGCGCCGACGTCGGGCGCGGTGATCGCGGTGAGCTCCGCCAGGGCCATGTCCAGACCCGCGGCGGGCCCGGCGGCCGTCACGAACGGCCCGTCCACGACCCAGCGGGCCTGGGCCCGCCAGCGCACGGCCGGACGCAGCTCCTGGGCCCAGGCCAGCGCGCGCGTGGCCGTCGTCGCATGACGGCCGTCAAGCACCCCCGCGGCCGCAAGCCACGCCGACCCCGTGCCCACGGCGAGCACGCGCTCGGAGGCCTCCACGCGCGCGGCCAGCCACGCCAGGCCCGCCTTGTCCTCGACGCGGGCACGGAGGCCGGTGCCGCCCGGCACGAGCAGCCACTCGGTGGGGGGCGCCTCTTCGAACGACGCGGTGGCCACGAGCTGGGCGCCCTGCGACGTCTCGACGGGCCCCGCCTCGGGCGCCAGGAGCACCGGCTCGAACACGTTCTTGAGCGAGCCGAGCGCGGCGAGGGGACCGGCCACGTCGAGCAAGCCCACGCCGGGGTAGAGCAGCACCGCGACGTGCCTCAGGTCGGGCCAGTCGAGCACGTTCGTGGACCTCCCGCCGACCGCTCGGCGAGGCGGAGGATACCGGAGCCTTCCGGTCTCCGGTCGGGCCCGCGCCAGCGTCCGTACACCCCCCCGCGCGACCTCGGACCGAGTCCGCAGCGGGCCCGGCGGAGAGGCGGGGCGCCGGCCTTGACGGATCCGGGCACTGGACGCCGCGCTGCGGGTCGCCAGGGCGAAGGTAGCGCGCGCTCGCCTTCCGCAGCCTGTGCGGCTCGGCTGCCGTGCCTCCGGCACCGGCGACCAGGATCGGCGACGACTCGTGGTCGGTTCACTCGAGGAGCCGATGGGGGTGCGCGACCGAGCATCGGGCGGGCCGCCTGCTCGCAGCCCAGGACGCGTGCGCACGCACGCTCGTGCGTGCCTACGGGGTCGGGGTAGAGGCTCGTAGACTCCCGTTTCGTCGTCCTCCCCGGGAGTCCGTCCCCATGAAGTGGCTGCTGCGAGGCCTCTCGTCCTCGGTCGGCACGAAGCAGGTGATGGCCCTGACGGGCGTCGGCCTCCTGGGCTTCGTCTTGGTCCACATGCTCGGCAACCTGCAGGTGTTCCTGGGGCAGGAGGCCTACAACGCCTACGCCGCCAAGCTGAAGTCCCTGGGCGGCCTGCTCTGGGTGGCCCGCGGCGGCCTGTTGGCGCTGTTCGTGGCCCACATCGCCTGCGCCATCAAGCTGACGCTCCGCAACAAGGCCGCCCGCCCTGTGCCGTACGCCGTGAGCGAGCCCCTGGCCTCCACGATGGCCTCGCGCTCGATGGTCCTTTCGGGCCTCGTGATCCTGGCCTTCGTGGTCTACCACCTCCTGCACTTCACGCTGGGCGTCACCGACCCCGAGGCGTTCCAGCTCACCGACGTGCTCGGCCGGCACGACGTCTACTCGATGTTCGTCCTGGGCTTCCAGAAGGCCCCCGTGGCGATCGCCTACGTGATCGCCATGCTGTGCCTCGGGTTGCACCTGGCCCACGGCATCCAGAGCCTCTTCCAGACGCTCGGCTGGAACGGGCCGCGTTACCGCCCGCTCACCAAGGCCATCGGCCTGGGCCTCACGGGCCTCATCGTGGCGGGCAACGTGGCCATGCCGCTGGCCGTCCTCTTCGGCGTCATCCGCCTTCCCGGCGCAGGAGCCTGACATGCAGCTTCACGCCAACGTCCCGGCCGGGCCGCTCGAAGCGAAGTGGGACCGCCACCGCGCCGAGATGAAGCTCGTCAACCCGGCGAACAAGCGCAAGTTCCACGTCATCGTGGTGGGCACGGGCCTCGCCGGTGCGTCGGCGGCCGCCTCGCTCGCCGAGCTCGGCTACCACGTGGACGCGTTCTGCTTCCAGGACAGTCCACGCCGCGCGCACAGCATCGCGGCGCAAGGTGGCATCAACGCCGCCAAGAACTACCCCAACGACGGCGACAGCATCTGGCGCCTGTTCTACGACACGATCAAGGGCGGCGACTACCGCAGCCGCGAGGCCAACGTCTACCGCCTCGCGCAGGTGAGCAACTTGATCATCGACCAGTGCGTGGCCCAGGGCGTGCCGTTCGCCCGCGAGTACGGGGGCCTCCTCACCAACCGCAGCTTCGGCGGCGCGCAGGTGAGCCGCACCTTCTACGCACGCGGCCAGACCGGCCAGCAGCTGCTGCTGGGCGCCTACCAGGCGCTGTCGCGGCAGATCGAGCTCGGCGGCGTGCGCATGCACGCCCGGACGGAGATGCTGGACGTCGTCGTCGACAAGGGCCGTGCGGTCGGCATCGTGGTGCGCGACCTCGTCACGGGCGAGATCCGCAGCCACGCATCCGACGCGGTGGTGCTGGCCACCGGCGGCTACGGCAACGCCTACTTCCTCTCCACCAACGCCAAGGGTTGCAACGTCACGGCCACCTACCGCGCCTTCAAGCGCGGGGCCGGCTTTGCCAACCCCTGCTTCACGCAGATCCACCCCACGTGCATCCCCGTCAGCGGCGATTACCAGAGCAAGCTCACGCTGATGAGCGAGTCGCTACGCAACGACGGTCGCGTGTGGGTGCCCGTGAAGGCCGGGGACCACCGACGCGCCGCCGAGATCCCCGAGAACGAGCGCGACTACTACCTCGAGCGCCGCTACCCGAGCTTTGGCAACCTCGTGCCGCGCGACGTGGCCAGCCGCGCCGCCAAGCGGGTCTGCGACGAGGGCCGCGGTGTGGGCCCCGGCGGCAAGGGCGTGTTCCTCGACTTCCGGGATGCGATCCAGCGCCTGGGCCGGGAAGGAGTCGCCCAGCGTTACGGCAATCTCTTCCACATGTACGAGAAGATCACCGACGAGAACCCCTACGAAGTGCCCATGCGCATCTACCCGGCGGTCCACTACACGATGGGCGGGCTCTGGGTGGACTACAACCTCATGAGCAACCTGCCGGGCTTGCACGTGATCGGGGAGGCCAACTTCAGCGACCACGGAGCCAACCGCCTGGGGGCGAGCGCCCTCATGCAGGGTCTGGCCGACGGCTACTTCGTGCTGCCCTACACGATCGGCCACTTCCTCGCCACGGCCGGTCCCTCGGGCGCCAAGGCCGACGGCATCGCCTTCCAGCAGACCGAGGGCCAGGTGCGCGAGCGCATCGACCGCCTGATGAAGATCGGCGGCAAGCGTTCGCCGGACAGCTTCCACCGCGAGCTGGGTCACGTCATGTGGGACAACTGCGGCATGTCCCGCACGAAGGAGGGCCTCGAGACGGCGATCCGGAAGATCCCCGAGATCCGCGAGCAGTTCTGGAACGACCTCGCGATCCCCGGCAGCCCCGGTCGCTTCAACCAGTCGCTCGAGAAGGCCGGCCGCGTGGCCGACTTCCTCGAGTTCGGCGAGCTGATGTGCCGCGATGCGCTGGCCCGCGAGGAGTCCTGCGGCGGCCACTTCCGCGAGGAGTACCAGACGCCCGAAGGCGAGGCCGTCCGCGACGACGAGCACTTCGCCCACGCGGCCGTCTGGGAGTACCAGGGCGAGGGCAAGACCCCCGTGCGCCACACCGAGAACCTGACCTTCGAGCGCGTCTCGCTCACCACGCGGAGCTACAAGTGATGGCTGGTTCCGGCGCTTCCACGACCCTTCGCCTGACCCTCAAGATCTGGCGCCAGCGCGCCGGCGAAAGCGAGGGGCGCTTCGAGTCCTACGACGTGGACGGCATCAGCACGGACATGTCCTTCCTCGAGATGCTCGACGTGCTCAACGAGAGGCTCCTGGCCGAAGGCAAGGAGCCCGTCGCGTTCGACCACGACTGCCGCGAGGGCATCTGCGGCATGTGCAGCCTCGTCATCGACGGCCGCACGCACGGCCCCGACCGCGGCACCACCACCTGCCAGCTGCACATGCGCCGCTTCCAGGACGGCGCCACGATCACGATCGAGCCCTGGCGCGCCGCGGCCTTCCCCGTGATCCAGGACCTGGTCACCGACCGCACGTCCTTCGACCGCATCGTGCAGGCCGGTGGCTACGTGTCGGTCAACACGGGGGGGGCGCCGGACGCCAACCTGATCCCCATCCCCAAGGTCGAGGCGGACGTCGCCATGGACGCCGCGGCCTGCATCGGCTGCGGTGCCTGCGTCGCCGCGTGCAAGAACGCCAGCGCCATGCTCTTCGTGGCCGCCAAGGTCGGCCACCTGCGCCACCTGCCCCAGGGCCAGACCGAGCAGAAGCGCCGCGCCGAGGCGATGGTCGCGCGCATGGACGCCGAGGGCTTCGGCTCCTGCACCAACACCTACGACTGCGAAGCGGCCTGCCCCAAGGAGATCTCCGTCTCCTTCATCGCCGAGCTCAACCGCGACGTCCGCAAGGCCGTCCTCTCCAGCCGCGGCAAGTAGCGCGCGCTGCGGCGCCACCGCGAGCTTGGCACTTTTGCGCGCCTACGTCACCACGCGGAACTGCGATTTGGCCTGCTGGCGTCCGTAGGCGCCGGTGATGTCCATCATGGGACCGCGCTCGCCCTTGCCGTGCTTCGCGAGCCACGCCTGGCCGCGGTCGAAGAAGGCACCGAACTGGGCGTCGTCCATCTCCTTGGCGAAGAAGGTGTCGCGGCGCACGGGAATCATGCGGCACAGTGGATCACCCCGCGAGATCACCACCCGCTCCGCGTTCTCGTCCATCTCCAGAACGCAGTGCCAGGCGTAGCTGGCCGGATACCAATCCGACTCCACCAGCGCCGGCAATACGCGGAAGGGACGCGGCAGGTGGGGGATGTCGGTGAACAGCAACACCTCGCCCGGGTCCGTGGCCAGGTACAGGAACGTGCTCACCTTCATCTGCCGCCGCAGCTTGGGCGCCACCTCGGGTGTGATCACGTGGGGGAGGGTCTGGTTCTCGTCCCAGCCCCAGGCGGCTTCCTGCTCCTGCGGCGGCCCGTCCTCGGCCGCCTCGTCGTCGTCGACGTCGGGCGGGCTCCACGTCCAGTCGGCTACCAAGGCCCCACCGCGCTCCACGACCCAGCGCCCCTCGTCGTCCTTCACGAGCTCGAGATCCACGCTGGCCAGCACGTCGAAGCCATACGCGTTGGCCGCGCGCACGGGCGGGCACTGTTCGGGCCAGCCCTTGCCGCCGTCGCGCCTGACGTACGCCTCCGAGGCCGGGACGGGATGCAGGACGTCCTCCGAGAAGCGTCGGTAGTGCAGCACGGGGAGCTCTCCGCGGGACGGCGCGGAAGTCTACGCCCCGTCGCCTGCCAGGGGGCCCCTACGGCCCCAGGGCCGGTCCGTGCTCGGCCACGATCCGCCCGACCCGCCGTACCGACCACGAGATGCGCTTCCAGTGGTCCAAGAGGTCGCTCTCCAACCGGTACGTGGCCAGCCGCTGGGGTGCGTCGGCGATGAGGCGCCGGCCCAGGCGACGCGAGAGGGCATCGGTCAGGCTGTAGGTCTGATCCTTGCTGGCCACGATGGCCTCGGCCCGCGCGACGTCCAGCGTCTCCAGGCACGCGGCGGCCTCGTCGAGCTGATGGACGATGTCCTTCGCGATCTCCTCGAAGGCCATGAGGGTCTCCGGGTTCAGCTCGAGTCCCTGCTCGCGGCGCTCCTGACCCACGAGCCCCATGCTGACCAGCAGCGTGTCCACGATGCTCTCGACGTGGTCGGCCGCCTGCATGAGCGAGGCCAGGGCCTCGGCGTCCTTGCTGGACAGGTCCCGGCGCGAGAGGTCCGCGAGGTAGGCCAGGATCGCTTCGTGGACGCGGCGTGGCGTAGCGGCCTGGGCCGCCCAGGCCTGCGCCACCCGCGTGCTCCCCTCGCCGATCACGCGCATGGCGCCCGTCAGCATGGGCCGCACGAGCGTGGAGAGTCGTACGATCTCACGGCGCACCTGCTGCAAGGCCGTATGGGGGGCCGACAGGTAGAGCCGGTCCAGGTGCGAAGCCTTCTCCGTCTCGTCGGCATGCGCCACCTTGGGCGTGGGGGCCAGCCTCTCCGCCGCCCGTGCGACCCAGCTGGCGAACGGCAGAAGCAGGATCGTCGTCGACAGGTTGAAGAGCGTGTGGACGTGCGCCACCTGACGCGGCACGTCGTGCGGGGCGAGGGCCTTGGCCTCGGAAGTCAGCACGCCGAGCAGGGGCAACCACACGATCACACCCAACAGGTTGAACATCGCGTGGACCCACGCCACTTGCCGGGCCACCACGGGGCGCCCGAGCGTGGCCAGCCAAGCCGTCACGCACGTTCCGATGTTGGCGCCCAGCACGAGGGCTCCGCCCGCCCTGAGATCGATCAGGCCTTGCCCGGCCAGGATGATCACGATGCCCGTGGTGGCGCTGCTGCTCAGGACCAGGGCCGTGAACGCTGCACCCATCAACACGCCGAGAACCGGGTTGTGCGCGGTCTGAAGGGCCTGCTGCAGCCACGGCGCCGAGCGAAGGGGCTGCATGGCCTGGCCCATCAAGTCCATGCCGAGGAACACGAGCCCCAGGCCCAGCACCGCGTGGCCTGCCCGCTCGACGAGGTCCTTGCGCGCCGCGACCTGCATCCCGAAGCCGATCGCCACGAACAGCACGGCGTACTTCGCCACCGGGAACGCGATCACCTGTGCGGTGACCGTCGTGCCGATGTTGGCGCCCAGGATGATCCCGACGGACTGCACCAGCGTCAGTACGCCTGCCGACACCAGGCCCACCACGACCACCGTCGTGATGCTGGAGGACTGGACCACCATCGTGGTCACGGCCCCCGTCACCATGCTCGTGAAGCGGTTCTTCGTGAGCCGGCCGAGCTGCTTGCTCATGCCGCGGCTGGCCAGGGCCTCGAACGCCGACGTCACCCGTCGCATCCCGTACAGGAACAACGCCAGCCCCCCGACCAACCCGATCAGGGCGTCCACGACGACGGCAGCGAGCGGCAGCACCGGCACGCGGGCATCTTGCCGCCTGCGGCGCCCACCCGTGCGTGATTCGCGGTAGGGGGGAGCGTCGCACTCCGGGTTCACTCCCCCCCGCGCGCGAGCGACCCCGGATGTGTCAGGACCCTTGCTGCGGCGCCGCGAGGCGGCAACGCGGGCAAGGTGCCTGACACGCAGGGGGCGCGGTTCGTCGGCCAGTGGGCGCCGCGCAGTCGAAACCGTCCTGGCCTCCCGGCTTGGCGTGCTCAGTGCCTCTTCTCTTGGAGCGGGCGCCGCAGGAATCGAGACGCGGTACGGAGGCGGGGAAATGTTCCGCAACTTGCCGAAGGGCCGTTCCGCGGGCGAAAGAGCAGGGCGGCAAGTCGCGGAACAGATCCCCGCCACCTGGGGCGCTCTCCGCCGCCCGGCGAACACCAGTCCGCGCCTTCCGCCCCGCGCCTCCACGGCTACCCTCCTCCCATGGGAAGGCCTTGCCGCCACCGCTCGCCCACGCGCCGGGCCCGCGCTCTCGCCACGGCCCTCCTCCTCCTCAGCGCCGCCCTTGGTACGCGCGCCGTGACCGGCGACGGAGGCGCCTTCGACACCGCGCCCACGCCTGTCGCTGGCCACCAGGACGTCGTCGCCCCGTTCGTTGCCACGTGGTGCCTTGCCTGCCACGCGGGCGAGGAGGCCATGGCCGGCCTCGACCTCGAGGCCCTGGTCACCCCGGCCCACGGCACGCCCTCGGCGCTTCTTCGTGCGCGTCCCGTCTGGGAGCGCGTGGCCGCCGCGCTTGAAGCCGGGGCCATGCCCCCGCCCGACGCCGGCGACCCGCCGCCCGACCGCGCGCGCATCGTGAAGGCCATCGAGGCGCTCCAGGAGACCGCCGGCGACCTCGCCCCCCTGCGCATCGTCCCGCTGCCGCCTCGGCGTCTCTCGCGCACCGAGTGGCAGGCCTCGGTGAAGGGCGTGTTCGGCGTGGACGTCAACGCCGAGCGCTTCCTCCCGCCCGACGAGCTGGCCTACGGCTTCCCGCACCTGGTCGACGCCCAGACGTCGTCCCCCGCACGCGTCGAGGCCTACCTCGAAGCCGCCGAGGAGGTCGCCCGCCGCGTGGTGGTCACGGCCTCGCCCGAGCGTCCCATCCAGGTCGAGCGCGATGGCGAGGCCTTGCGGATCGAGCGCGGCAACGGCGGACCGCGCGCCGACGGCCTCGTCCTCTCGACGAACGGCGACATCGGCGCCACCTTCGACATCCCGCGCACGGGCCGCTACGTGCTGGAGGCGGTCGTCTACGGCCAGCAGGCCGGGCCCGAGCCCGCGCGCGTGCGCCTCTCCTGCGTGGGCGGCCCGCACGGCGAGGTGCAGGACGTGCCCGAGACCGCGGGCACGCCCGGCACGCGCCGCGAGACGCTGGCCTTGAAGGCCGGCGCCCGCACGCTCGTCGCCACCTTCGTCAACGACTACTGGCGCCCCGACGCGAAGGACCCCAAGGACCGCGACCGCAACCTGGGTGTGGTCGCGCTGCGCCTGCACGGTCCGCTCGCCGAAGGCCTGGGGCCCCGACCCCCCAGCACCATCCAAGGCCTGGACGACCCCGCCTCGGTCGAGGACACCCGCCGCGACGACCTCGTGCGCCGCACGATCGAGGCCACGTGGCGCCGACCCGCCGACGCCGACGAAGTCGCGCGTCTCTCCACGTGGATCGCGGACATCGCCAAGCGGCACGACGCCGACACGGCCCTTCGGGCCCTCGTCGTGCGCGCGCTCGTCTCGCCGCACTTCCTCTTCCTCGTCGAGGGCCTGGACGACGATCCCTCGAGCCCGGACCTCGTGCCCGTGACCGAGCACGAGCTGGCCACGCGCCTGTCCTTCGCCCTCACCTCCGCGCCACCCGATGCGCGCTTGCGGGACCTCGCCGATCGCGGTGAGCTCGGACGCCACCTCCACGACGAAGTCGACCGGCTGCTCGCGGGCCCGGCCCGCGAGCCGCTCGTCAGCGGCTTCCTTGTCGCGTGGCTGGAGCTCGCCGACTTTGCCGAGCAGCGCGTGGATGCGAAGGCCCACCCCGGCATACCGCAGGATCTCGCGCCCGAGCTGCTGGAGGAAACCCGCCGCACGCTGGCCACGTGGATCGCCGAGGACGTCGACGTGCGCACGTGGTTCGCCGCGCCCACCACGTGGCTGAGCCCAAGCCTCGCCAAGCACTACGGCCTCGAAGCGCGCTATGCCGCCGCACCCGCCACGGACGACGGCTGGCGACGCGTGGATCTCGCGGGCACGGGGCGCGAAGGCCTGCTGGCGCAGGGCAGCGTGCTCACGCTCACCAGCGAGAGCACGCGTACCTCGCCCGTGAAGCGCGGCCGCTGGCTGCTCGACGTCGTGCTGGGCCGTCCGCCGCCGCCTGCGCCGCCGGGCGTGCCGCCGCTGGAGGCCTCGGCCGCCCCGGACGGCCCCGACACGCTGCGCGACCGCCTCGCCCGCCACCGTGCCGACCCGGCCTGCACGGCCTGCCACCAGCGCATGGACCCGCTGGGCTTCGCGCTGGAGGCGTTCGACGCGGTGGGCCGCCAGCGCGACCTCGCGCCCGAGCCCGACGGCGCGCCCGGCGACCGCGGCCTGCTCCCCGACGGCACGGCCGTGGACGGCCTCCCGGGCCTTCGCGCCCACCTCATGGCCTCGCCCGACCTTCCGCGTCGCTTCGCCGCGCGGCTGCTGGCCTGGATGCTCGGTCGCGGCCTTGCGCCCGAGGACGAGCCCTTGGTCCGGGACGTCGTCCGCCACGCCGCCCAGGGCGGACACCGCTTCTCCGCCTACGTCCACGCCGTGGTCCAATCGGTACCGTTCCGCTGGCGCGCCGTGCGCCTGCCGGTGGGAGATGTAGCGGACGCCGCGAGCGATGGGGGGCGATGAGAGGTGCGGTTCGCGGCCACCCTGGCAAGTACGCTTCGCGGGCCGCGCGCGGCCCGCGAAGCGTACTTGCCAGGGTGGACGGCCCCGCCGGAGACCGGGGTTCCCAGGCCAGTCTTCGTTGCCAAGGCCTGTCGGCAATCCTGATCTGCCTTATCCTTTCATAGCCCTGAAAACAGGCCTCTTAACCTCCTGGGAAGGGGTTGCCAACAAACAAAAAGTACCCCACAATTTGTTTGCTGTGCCGAGCGCGAACCTGACCGAACGGATCTACCAGCGCTTCCGGCGATCCAAGCCGGGGCAGGTGTTCACGCCCAAGGACTTCCTGGACCTGGGCGCCCGCGGCTCAATCAGCTGGGTGCTCCACGATCTGGTTCGGAAGGAGAGGATCCGAGCGATTGCGCGGGGGCTGTACGACCACCCGCGTCCGACACGGCATCTGGGCCTGACACCCAGCCCACGTCTTGATCGAGCAGCACAGGCCTACGCGCGCAAGCGCCAGTGGGACGTCATTCCCCACCCTGCGCTGGCCGCCAACCTGCTGGGCCTCTCGCAGCAGGTACCGGCCCGTGTGGTGTACCTCAGCTCCGGCCCCACCCAGAGCGTGCGCATCGGCAACCGCGACATCGTGTTCCGCCACGCGGGTCCGAAGAACTTCGTGGCGAAGACGAGTGTCGGCGCCCTGGTCATCCAAGCGCTTCGCTACTTCGGTCGCAGTCAGGTCGATGACGCGATTCGGGAGCGCATCGCGAAGGCACTCACCGACAAGGACGTGAAGAAGGTGCGTCAGGATGTGAAGTACGCCGCGACGTGGATCCAAGCCGAGCTGGAGAGGATCTTCAAGGAGCGCGAATGGACGGAGTAGCGCGCGAGGCGCCTGCGTACCGTGCAGAGCTGTTCCAGGAAGCCGCGGCGCGGATGAACGTGGATCCACGCATCGTCGAGAAGGACTTCTGGGTCACATGGACCCTGCGGCGCATGTTCGAGGAGTCTCCCCACGCCGAGCACTTCCTCTTCAAGGGCGGCACGACACTGTCCAAGGTGTTTCGCATCATTGACCGCTTCTCCGAGGACATCGACATCGCGGTGCATCCAGACGCGTTTGCGAACGATGTGGACGTCCCCCGTCTCGAGGAGCTCTCGAACTCCCAGCGCGACAAGTGGCTCAAGGCGCGCCTCCAGTCCTGTCGGATGTGGATCGAGGAAATCGTGCGGACGGACTTGGAGTGGCTCTTCCGTGGTCAGCTCGGCGACGAGGGATGGAAACTGACGATCGACAGCCGAAACCCGGATGCCCTGCGCTTCCGCTTTCCGCGCGGATTGGCCTTGGACTACGGGTACATCCAGGACGAGATCGTGCTCGAGCTGGGGCCGCACGCGGAGTGGATCCCCCGCGACGACTACCACATCACCTCCTATGCGGCCGAGCAGCTCCCCACGGGTTTCGCGACCTCCCAGGTCGTGGTACGTGCCACCACGGCGGAGAGGACGTTCTGGGAGAAGGCGACGATCCTGCACGCCGAGGCACACCGCGTCGGCGGCATGCCCCCCAGGTACTCGCGCCACTACTACGACACGGTGATGTTGGCGCGGAGCGCGTACGGTCCAAGGGCACTGGCAGATGTCCAGCTTCTGGAGCGCGTCGTCAGGTACAAGGCCACGCACTACCCGTCGGCGTGGTCGAGCTACGAAACGGCGCGACCAGGCACCTTGTGCTTGGCCCCGGCCGGCGAGCGGATCGAGGAGCTGGCCAGGGACTACGACTCCATGGAGCTCATGTTTTTCGGCCCGCGCCCGCCGCTGGCCGAGCTCGTGGAGGCCCTCCGAAGCCTCGAGAGCGAGATCAACAGCGGGGGGTAGCGATCCAGGCCGCGAAGATAGGGGGCCCACGCGACGTCTGGGGTGGCATCCTGCGACGGGGGATCCCCGCAGGGTCCGCGGCAGATCGCGCGCACTCCCCTCAGCGCCCCCTTGGACTCCGTACGGCTGCCCGGGGCGGCCGCACCCCAGGCCCGAGGGGCCACACCCGCGCCCAACGAGACCCCGAACCCTCCCCGGCGGAGCGTGTCACCGGGACGCCTACACTCGCCCGTCCGTGTCCTACCTGAGCGCGCTTCCCCTGGATCGCCGGATCGAGGTCGTCCTCGAGCCGGGACGCCCCATCGAGGCCGACCGGGTACCGATCTACCTCGACCGGCTCCAGCACGTCTTCTCCACCGTGCTCGGCCTCGCGGAAGACGACCCGCAAAGCGCGATCACGCATGTCCAGACGTTCGTGATGGGCTGTCTCGAGAAGGCGGAAGAGATCGAGGACGACGGCTCGTTCGCCTCCTTCGTGCACGCGTTGTTCGTGGCCTGGGTGAAGCTGCGCCAGATGCTGGCAGCCGATCCCGCCCAGACCGCGGCGCTCCTGCTCCGCCACCTCCGCGAGGACACCCGCGGCATCTGCCAGCAACTCCCGTGGGTGCTGGTGCCCGTCCTGCGGGGCGCCACGCGGGAGGCTGTCGAGCCGGTCCTCCTTGATCATCTCGTCGCCACGTCCCCCGAGGGGGAGGCTGCTCCCCAGGTCCTGGACCTTCGCAAGCAGCTCGCCGCCGCACGTGGCGACGTGTCGGTCTACGAGGCCCTCTGCGACGAGCCTGGACGCCTTGCGGCCCGCGACTGTGCCGAGATCGCGCGGATGCGCCTCGCGCGCTGCGAGCCCGACGTGGCCTTGGGATGGGCGGAGCGGGGTCTGGCCGCGCTGATCTGGGAGGGCGCGGAGTGCGGAGCCACCCGAGACCTGTACCGCCTGCAGATGGCGGCACGCGCCGGCTTGGGACGCGAGGACGAGCTGCGCGACGTGGCCTGGAAGCGACTTCGCGGCCAGCCGACGCAACGGGGCCTCGATCGCTTGCTCTTGGCCGCGCCGGCCGAGGAACGTGACGCATGGCGTGAGCGTGCCTTGGACGGCGCTCTGCGCTGGCCACTGGAGACCTGTCTCGAGCTCCTTCTCGAGGTGGACGAGCGGACGCGCATGGCCCTTGCCGTGCGCCAAGCGCACCGACGCGACGTGAGGCAGGTCGCGCCGGCCACGCTCCAGCGCGTGGCCCGTCGCTTGGAAGACGACTGGCCCGTCGAGGCGGCCAGGGCCTACGAGGCACTCGCCATCGGTCGCCTGCGGCATCGACGCCAGCGCACCGCCCTCGAGGGCCTCCCCAGCTTCGCGGCCGCCAAGCGCCTCTTGGAGGCCGCGGGCCAGGGCAAGGCATGGCGTGCCATGTGCGAGCACGCCGCCCGCCTGGGTCAGCGCAACACCTTGTTCCTCGAAGGACTCGCCGCCGTGGCCGCCGGCTCCTTCTCCGACCGTCCCTTCGGGCTCCAAGATCGCGCCCGCGCGCGCTGGGCGCCATAGGACGTGGCTCCACGTGCGCACGGCGTGACCGGGGCATGCAGCCCAGCGAGGTAGCACGGGCCGCGTCGCAACGCGATGGTGCCGCAAGTCGGTCTAGCGGCGCGCGTCGTGATGCCAGCTAGCTCCGCATCCAGGCGTAGCGGGCGCGTGACCTGGGGGGGCTATAGTACGAGGCCATGATTCGCGTGGAGATCAAGGCCGAGCTGCTGCGATGGGCGCGCGAGCGCGCCGGGCTGGGCCGCGACGAGCTCTTGCGTCCCTTTCCCAAGCTCGACGCGTGGGAGCGCGGCGAGCTTCGTCCGACACTGCGGCAAGTCGAGAGCTACGCCCGGCGTACCCGGGTGCCGGTCGGCTACCTCTTCCTCCCGACGCCGCCGCACGAGCAGATCCCGATCCCCGACTTCCGCACGATGGGGGGCCGGACCCTGGGCCGTCCCAGCCCCGACCTGCTCGAGACCATCTACATCTGTCAGGAGCGGCAGGACTGGTATCGCGAGCATGCCCGCCGCAGTGGGGAGGATCCGCTCCCGTTCGTCGCATCGGCGACCTTGCAGAGCGACGTGATCGACGTAGCCGCCCGCATGCGGGAGGCGCTCGGCTTCGACCTCGACGAGAGGGCGTCGGTGCGTGGCTGGACGGACGCGCTGCGGCGCTTCCTGGAGCAAGCCGACGAGCTCGGCATTCTCGTGATGGTCAGCGGGGTCGTGCTCAACAACACCCGTCGCAAGCTGGACCCCGAGGAGTTTCGTGGCTTCGCCCTGGTGGACGACCACGCCCCCGTCGTGTTCGTGAATGGTGCGGATACGCGTGCGGCGCAGATGTTCACGCTCGCGCACGAGCTCGCCCACGTCTGGCTCGGGCAGTCGGCTCTGTCGGACGTGCAACCGTCCGTCGGCTCCGCGCACGCCACGGAACACTGGTGCAACCAAGTGGCCGCGGAGCTCCTGGTCCCCCTCGCGTGGATCCGCGGCGCCTACGATGCGTCGAAGAGCTTGCCGAGCGAGATCCAGCGCCTCGCCCACCAGTTCAAGGTCAGCACCCTCGTGATCCTGCGACGACTGCACGACGCCGGGTTCCTCGGTCGCCAGGAGCTCTGGTCGGCCTACGAGGTGGAGCGCGACCGGCTGCTCGATCAGCCCCGCCGATCGGGGGGAAGCTTCTACGACACGGAGCTGGCTCGCGTGAGCGAGCCCTTCGCGAGGGCCCTTGTCGGAAGCACCCTCGAGGGGCATACGCTCTACCGGGATGCGTTCCGCCTGTTCGGGATCTCGAAGCTTGCGACCTTCCAGGAACTCGGTCGGCGGCTCGGATTCGCAGGCTGATGCCGTACCTGCTCGACGCCAACGTCCTCATCGAAGCCAAGAACCGCTGCTACGGATTGGACTTCTGTCCTGCGTTCTGGGGCTGGCTGCTCCAAGCAAACGGCGCCGGGTCGGTCTTCAGCATCGAAAGGGTCGGGGATGAGCTCGGTGCCGGAGAGGACGAGCTGGCGGCCTGGGCGGAGGTGCGCGGTTCGGAGAGGCCTTCTGGGGTCAGGCCGCGTTGTCCCGCACCGAGAGGGGGCTCGGAAGGCCGAGCCCGTCATCGGACGGCGCGACGCTGCTCACCGAGACCCGGATGGGCGCGGCCCCGTACCCACTGCCCCGGCAGCTACAAGCCGTCGCCACCTCCCACCGGGCGGGCCCGGTGCGTCCTCCGCGGCGCGGGTTCCCGAGGCATCGGCTCGTCCCTCGAGGCACCGTCGAGCAGGGGCCCCGTCTCCGTGTCCGAATCGCGGTACCCCATGGACCGGTAGCCGCGCGCGCGGCGTTCGAACATGCGTTGAAGGACCGGAACGGAACGGTCGGCGTAGTCGTAGATCCGGACCTCCGTCTTGTCGGCATGACGACGGTGGAGGCGTCCCGCGTACTGGATCAACGTGCCTCGCCACGAGACGGGCAGGGCCAAGTGGAGGGTGTCGAGCCGGGGATCGTCGAACCCCTCGCCCGCGTAGCGCCCCGTCGCCAGCACCACGTGCGGTTCCCGGGACGGCAGCGCGGCGAGCCGTGCCATCTCCTCCTTGCGCTGACGCGCCTTCAGCCCGCCGTGCAAGACCACCAGCCCTGGTACCGCCTGCCGCAGGCGCCCGGCCAGCAGGTCCAAGTGGTCGCGCCGTTCGGTCAGCACGAGAGGCGCCCGGCCCTCGGCGATGGAGCCAAGGACGTCGTGCAGGATGAGCTCGTTGCGCGCACGATCTGCCGCGAGCAGGCCATAGAGCTGCTGGATCCCGGGCGTGGGGATCCCCGGATCGATCCGGAACGCGGTGTCTTGGACGTGCAGCCAGCGCGGGAACGAAGGCACGGCGCCAGCGTCCCGGGCGTCCGTGCGGAAGCGGACGGGGCCGCACTGCATCGTGACGATGGGATCGTGTCCGTCGCGCCGCCGAAGCGTTGCCGTAAGGCCGGTCACGAAGCGTGCCTTCGTCTCGGCCAAGACGCGTTCGAAGGAGATCGCGGACACGTGGTGGCACTCGTCCACGACCACATGGCCGTACTGCGCCACGACGTCCGAGACTTGGCCTTTGCGGCAGAGACTCTGGATCATGGCCACGTCGAGTCGTCCGTTCGCACGGGACGCTCCCGCTCCGATGCGCCCGATGGACTTTGACGCCACGCCCAGGAACAGCGCAAGCTGTGCCCGCCACTGGTCAAGGAGGGGCTTGCGATGGACCAGCACCAGCGTGTTGCGAGCCCGTCGTGCGATCAGGTGGATGCCGAGAACGGTCTTGCCCGCCCCCGGCGGCGCCACCACCACGCCGTGGTCGTGCGGGAGGAGAGCCGCGACCGCCCTCTGCTGCAGCGCGGTCAGCGTGCCCTCGAACGTCACGTCGAGCGGGGCGCCCTCCGTCCGCTCGTCGGACACCCGGAGTTCGACGCCGTGCTCGGCCAGGAGGGAGCCCAGGCTCTCCGTGCAGCCCCGTGGAAGCCCGATGTGCAGCGGCGACTCCTCTGCACACCCGATCACCCTGGGCGTCAGCGCCGTGGACAGCCGCATGCCTTGGCGCTCGTAGAACTGGGGATTCTGGAACGCCGCCAGCCGCTTGATCTCGTTCAGGAGCGGAGACGGCAGCCCGGCCTTCTCCACGAACAGCCGCTGCGACGCCACGGCCGTCACGCGCGTCGGAAGCGGCCCCTCGATCTTCGCGCGGCGTCGCGCTCGTGACGGGGAGCGGGTCCAGGGGGACGCCACCTCCTCGTCGTCGCCCGACGGAACCGGGAGCCCCACGATCCGTCCCTCGCGCGCCGCCCGCGCCGCGATCTCCTCGACCTGGGCGCGCGGCGTCGGCTGGAGGTCGCTCAGGTACGCCCACGGGTCCTCCAGGGGTTCGAGGTCGTTGTCCAGGAACAGGGTGTTGCCCTGCTTGCGCGCCTCGTACTGAAGCGGCAGCGCGATCAGGTTGCCAAACCCACCCGTGGGCATCGTGTCCTGGCTCGGGAAGAACCGGTCGTACGAGGCGAGGCTCATCGCATGCCGGCGGCTCATCGTCGCCGTCAGGAGCGCGCAGCCCATCCTTCGTGCGACGGCCGCCGCCACGGGCTCCGCGAAGAACATCCAGGCGTGGGCGCCGTTCCCCGAGCGCGACCGTTCGAGCGTTACCGTGAGGCCCGCGTCGCGGCACGTGTCGCGAAACGACCGCACGTCGTCCCGCCACGTCCGTTCGTCGAAGTCTGCGGCGAGAAGCCAGCACGTCTCATCGGACAGCAGGGGGTAGACACCCACGACGTGCTTTCCCCGCAGGTGCCCGAGCAGCACGTCGTCGTCAAGCGGCAGGAAGGCTCGACTCGGGCAGGCGCCACAGCGCACGCGTGGCTTCTCGCACACGCCTCGCACCCACTCGTTGGCGCAGGCCGGCGCGTAGCCCTTCTTGGCCGTGCGGCGGTTCTCCCAGAGGCGTGGGTACACGTCGTCGCGACCGCGAAAGAACCGGCGGAAGAGAGCGAGCTTCTCGGCCGGCGCCATCAAGCCCGCGAGGCGATCGCCCTCGTCGGCGTTACGCGCGGCGCGCGCGCGAAGCCGCTCCAGGGTGACCAAGGTCCGCCGACGCTCGCGCTCGAGGGCGTCGAGACGCGCCTCGGCTTCGGCGATGGTTTGGGGATCGTCGGTCACCAGGGACGGCTCCGGGGCCGAGGCACCGGGCCGCGCAGGGTAGTCCGCGGCGCCGACAGGTCCGGGGCGCCGCGGGCCGTGGCCGCCTCGTGGGCCGCCCCTCGAGGCCTTCGACGCGGTGGGGTGCCATCGCGACCTCGCGCCCGAGCCCGACGCCGCCCCCGGCGACCGCGGCCTGCTCCCCGACGGCACGGCCGCGGACGGCTTGGCCGGCCTTCGCGCCCGCCTGATGGCTTCGCCGGATCTCCAGCGCCGGTTCGCCGCCCAGGGCGGACACCGCTTCTCCGCCTACGTCCACGCCGTGGTCCAATCGGTGCCGTTCCGCTGGCGCGCCGTGCGCGTGCAGGTGGGGAACGCCGGGACCCCGGCGCGCGAAGAGGAGGAGCGATGAGCGAGCACCCGCCCATGCCCCGCCTCCCTGCGCGCGCAGGCCACGCTCACACGCGACCCGCCCTTGACCGCCGTACGGTCCTGCGCGGACTGGGCGCCGCGCTCACGCTGCCGTGGCTCGACGCCTTCGTGCCGCGCCTCGCACGCGCCGACACGGTCAAGCCCCCGGTACGCCTCGCGTTCCTCTTCGCCCCCAACGGCGTGCATGCGCCCGCGTGGTTCGTCGAGCCAGGCTTGAAGCCCGAGGACCCGCTCTCGCCCAGCCTGGAGCCCCTCCAGCCCGTGCGCCAGCACGTCACGTTCCTGCGCGGCCTCGACCAAGACGCCGCCCGGGCGCACGGCGACGGCCCTGGCGACCACGCCCGCAGCGCCGCCGTCTTCCTCACCAGCGTGCACCCCGTGAAGACGGCGGGCCCCGGCATCCGCGCCGGCATCAGCATCGACCAAGTCGCCGCCAACAAGCTGCGCGGCAAGACCCGACTGGCGAGCCTCGAGATGGGCCTGGAGCGTGGCCGCACGTCGGGCAGCTGCGACAGCGGCTACGCCTGCGCCTACTCCAACCACATCTCCTGGGCCGACCCCTACACGCCCAACCCCAAGGAGGTGGACCCGCGCCGCGTCTTCGAACGCCTCTTCGGCGCCGACCGGGACGCCGCCCGCAGCGACTCGGCGGGCCTACGGCGTTCGGTGCTCGACGCCACCGCCGACGACATGAGGCGGCTGCGCCATCGCCTCGGCGCGCCCGACCGCCATCGCCTGGACGGCTGGCTCGAGGGCCTTCGCAGCGCCGAGCGCCGCATCGAGGAAGCCGAGCGCCACGACCGCGAGGTCAGGGAGCGCCTCGGCGACCACGAGCCCCCCTCGGGCATCCCGAAGCGCCATCCCGACCATGCCCGCCTCATGAGCGAGCTGATCGTGCTCGCCTTCCAGACCGACGCCACCCGCGTCATCACGCACATGCTGGGCAACGGCGGCAGCAACCGCGTCTACGACTTCCTCGGCATTCGCGATGGCCACCACTCCCTATCCCACCACGCCGGCGACCTCGCCAAGATCGAGGCCATCAAGCGCATCGACCGCTGGCACGCCTCCGAGTTCGCCTGGCTTGTGCAGAGCATGGCGGAGACGCCGGATGGGGACGGCATGCTCATCGACAACGTGGCGGTGCTGTGGGGGAGCGGGATCCGCGACGGGAACCGGCATGATCACCATGATCTGCCGTTGCTGTTGGCGGGGCGTGACGTCATCGGTACGCGCCCTGCGTCCGCAGTTGTCGCGGCGCGTCACGGAACGGGACTGGACACGTTCATGCAGAGACTGGTCGCATTGGCTGCGACTTAGCTTGTGGTTCAGGCCCCTGCCTGCGGGCCTGAGGCGCCGACTTGACAGGCCGAGGCGCTACGATCCTCGGGGCGCCCGAACGGACGGCGGCGCATGGCGCAAGTCGCGCAGCTGCGCGGACTTGTGCGTGGTGTGCCTCGTGCGCTGCCCCGGCCTCGATGACGTAGGGATCCGTCCGTACCCGCAAACGTGCCGGTGCGGGCGAGAACACGCTCTGGATCGACGCCCGATCGCAATCCAGTCGGCTCCCGAGTGCCCGCGAATGAGGCACGATGGCTGGATCCTGCCAGCACTCTCGCCCCGGATCGCGGGAGGGCTCCGCAGCCTCGGTCACCAATCACCGCGAATCGCGGCAATCGCCTCGTTGAGGGCGCCGCGCATCGTCGCCTCAGTCTCTGGTACTGCCCGCCTCAAGTGCTCGAGATCAGTCAGCGCGACCGATGCATCGGGACCAACCCGACCCAAGGCGCGAACGGCCTCGATCCTGACGCGCCGGCGGGGATCAGCGACTAGCTCCACGAGCCGCGGTACAGCCCGAGCCGCGTCACGCCCCAGGGCGGGCACGGCCTCGATGACGAAGACCAGCGCGTCCCCTTCCTGCACCTGCCTGAGGCCTTCGATCACGACGCGCGTTGCGGCCGACATTGGAGCCCTGAGCAGTGCGAGTCTGTCGAATGCCACTTACGCGAAGAAGCAGGCGTCCTTGTGGCCGAGAGCCTGGGCGACAGGAACCACTGCTGGCTCGCCAACCTCGGACAGGATGTAGGGGCCCCACGACATGGGCCACGGTATGCGTTCACCCCCTGGGGTGCGGACGGGCGGCTCGCCAGTTGCTCGGTCCCACCGTGAGGGGTGCAGGGGTGGTGCGGAACCAGCACCCCTGCTGCGCAGGCGAAGCCGGAGCACCGAATCCGCGCGTGAGCGCGGAACGCCAACGGGGGATCAGACCACGAGTCGTCGCCGGTGCGGGCGCGCTACCGTCGCCCTGGCGACCCGCACGTCCGCACTCCAGGGGCTGAACGCTCACGGGCCACGAGATGTGTGCACCGCTCGCTCCCCGCCTCTCGTACTTGGCGAGGGCGGCGTGCATCAGCGGATCCACGACGGCCTCGCCCAACGCAGCGACCGCATCCGCAGCCGCGTGCATCACGCGCCGATCCTCATGCGCCAGGAGGGGGATCAGGTCGTCGATCGGGCGGGCCGCATCGGGTCCTTGCTCCTTGACCTCCCCGAGGATACTCACCAGTCTCTCCGCATTGGCGGTGTTGCGGTCCCAGAGCCGCCGCCCGAGCCTGGGGACTTCCGGGTAGAACGGCCACCGCCCTGGCGGAGGAGTACGGATTCGGGATTCCGCTTGGAGTGGGAGCTGCCCCCGATAGTCCATTGATGGGCAGGTGCGGCGGGGAATCGCAAGGCGCCAGGAGGCCTGGGTGGGGGAGCCTCACGGCGTGCATCTGCTTCGTCTGTTTCGGTTGTTTCGTTTGTTGCCAGACTCCCGGTCATGAGCACGCTCGAAGTCAAGATGCCCTCGAAGGCCCTGACGCAGCGGGCCCGCGAGGCTCTGCGCGCACTGTCCGAACTCCCGCGGTCCCGCGGGCGCATCGTGCGCCTGCGGCCGGTGGGAGTGGAGCAGCCCATCACAGTGGACGTGCCGCTCGAGGCCTTCCAGATGCTCATGGCGGTCCTCGGCCAGATGGCGAACGGGAACGCCGTGACCCTGGTTCCGATCCACGCGGAACTCACCACGCAGCAGGCCGCGGACCTCCTGAACGTCTCGCGCCCGCACCTGGTCCGACTCATCGAGGAGGGGAAGATCCCGTCGCGGAAGGTGGGCACCCATCGCCGCCTGCGAGCAGACGACGTGCTGCGATTCCGCATGGAAGAGGAGAAGCGTCGCAAGACCGTGCTGGACGAGCTAGCGGCCGAAGCACAGAAGTACGGTCTCGGGTACTGACCGGACGTCCGCGTGCTGCTCGTTGTCGTCCTCGACGCGTGCGTCCTCCATCCCGCGCCGCTACGAGACCTGCTGATCCGGCTCGATCTCGCGGGCATGGTGCGCGCCCGGTGGTCGGAGCGGATCGTGGAAGAGTGCTTCGCAAGCATCTGCGCTCGGCGTCCGGACCTCGCACCCGAGGCGCTGGACCGAACCCGCGAACTCATGAAGCTCGCGATTCCCGACTGGGAGATCACTGGCTTCGAGGATCTCATCGAGGACCTGGAACTCCCCGACCCGGCCGACCGTCATGTTCTCGCGGCGGCGATCCGCGGCAGTGCGCAGATCCTCGTGACGACGAACGTGAAGGACTTCCCGTCGTCCGCGCTGGCTGCGCACGGCCTCGAGGTACAGCCCCCGGACGACTTCATCCTGGAGCGCATCGAAGAGGCACCGGCCCTCGTGGCGCAGGTCGTGATGGAGCAGGCGGCGACGCTGAGGAGCCCACCGTGTACGATCGACGACGTACTCATCACGGCGCTGCAAGATGACGGGATCGTGCGCTCCGTGGCGCGACTTCGGGACCTTCGTGGGGCACCGTAGAGGGGCGCACCTCCATCGGCGCAGCAGGGCGGGCGGACGCGGTGAAGGGGAAGCGGGCGAAGAAGGCGGGTCGCGGGACGCCGCGCGGGCGCCGTCACGCGTGGCCCAACGTGGCGAGTCTGGTTGGCGACGACGGCGCAACGGTCGACACCCACGGTGGGCTGCGCCCACCCCGACGATTGGAGAAGCACCATGGATCCTGAGCTTGTCGAACGCCTCGTCGCGCTACGTCTGGATGCGTCCATGGAGCAGGGATGCCCCTACGTCGCCGTTCCCCTCGACGAGAACGGCCAACCCGCCGGGTCCAGGGGTGACGAGTGGCTCGTGGTTTTCACGGGCGGGCCGCCCGTTCCCGTCCGACTGAAACCCCTTGCCGATCTCTGGACCGGCGACGTGCGGCCGCCCGACTTGGGGTCGCGTCCCCCCAGCGAGTACCTGCCCTTCTTGGCCACGATCGAACGCACGGCAGCCGCCTACGTCGCGGCCACGCAGACCCAGGAGACGGACCAGGAGTTCGAGCGTCTCTACTCCCTGCTCCGGCGCCGTCCGGCAGGTCGCGATGACCATCCGTTGTTCGGCTACCTGCAGGCGGCCGTGCGGCTGTACATGTCGCTGCGCGCGACGAGCCAGGCCGAGTTCGAGGCCGTGGTCCGGCGGCTGGAACAGTCGGCGCGGACATTCTCGGAGGGATACGCGAGCACGAACTACACGAGGTACGCGCTCCAGCCTCTGATCGGCAGCGGTCGCTGAGCGTAGCATTCGCTGAGCCGACTGCCCGAGCCGACGCGGCGGGCGATCCTGATGATGAGGAAGCAGCATCCGGAGTGGGGCCAGGATCGCATGTACGACATGCTGCTCAGGAGCCAGGGCCTGGGGACCAGTCCGGCTCGCGACGACCGCCATGTGCGCGAGCCTGCAACAACCTCCGCCGCTTCCGTGCCGGGGATCTTCCCGCCGTGGCGCGTGCCGTCCGTACCCGTGCAGTCAGGATTGGCTCTGCGTATCGTGCACCCATGCGCGTTCTCGTGACCGGCGCCGGCGGTTTCATCGGCCACCATCTCGTTGTCCGCCTCAAGGCACGCGGCCATTGGGTCCGGGGCGTGGACATCAAGCGTCCCGAGTTCGCCCCGAGTCCGGCCGACGAGTTCCTACTGCTCGACCTCCGCAGGCAGGACGCCAGCCGCACGGCTACGGTGGGCGTGACACACGTCTACGCCCTGGCCGCGGACATGGGGGGAATGGGGTACCTGAGTGGGCACCACACCGATGTGCTGGCCAACAACCTGCTGATCGACATCCAGACGATCCAAGGTGCGCGCGAGAATGGCGTGGAGCGGGTCCTCTATGCGTCGACCGCGTGCGTGTACCCGGAGTCCCGGCAGGTCCAGCCGGACGCGCTGCCCTTGCGCGAAGTCGATGCCTATCCAGCGATGCCGGACGCGGCCTACGGGTGGGGGAAGCTGACCACCGAGCGCCTGTTGCTGCACGCCCACGAGGAGTTCGGTCTCGAGGTGCGCATCGCACGCTTCCACAACATCTTCGGCGAGCTGGGCACCTGGACCGGCGGCCGCGAGAAGGTGCCTGCGGCTCTCTGCCGCAAGGTCGCACTGGCCAAGCTGACCGGGGCTCGCGAGATCGAGATCTGGGGCGACGGTGAGCAGACGCGCTCGTTTTGCCATGTTGCCGACTGCATCGAGGGCCTGGAGCGCTTCATGGCCAGCGGCTACAACGAACCCCTCAACCTTGGCCAGGACCGGATGATCTCGATCAACGCCCTGGCCGACCTGGTCGCGGCAATCGCGGGGATCCCGATCGGGAAGCGTCATGTGCCCGGACCCCAGGGGGTGCGCGGCCGCACCTCCGACAACACCCGCCTGCGCGAGGTCCTGGGTTGGGTGCCGACGCTGTCGCTGGAGGAGGGCCTCGCCCGCACCTACGCGTGGATCGAGCGGCAAGTGGCCCAGGCCCTGCAACGTGGCGATCTGCAGGGGGCTGCGTCGCAGGCGTGAGGACGGCCGCGTACCCGTGGGCACCCGGCGCGCCGCAGCGTCCGCCGCGGTAGCCTGCGCGCGTGACGCAGGCTTCGGCTTCCCCCATGGCGACCGGGCCGCACGACCGGCTCTGGCACGACGCATCGCCGTTCGTGGCGCAGCGCGAGCGCAGCCAGGACGCGCTCGCCGCGATCGCCGAGACGCTCCGCGCGCGGGCCCCGCTGCACGTCGACGAGGACACGTTCCTGGCCCTGCACGACGCCGTGTGCCGCCTCCCCGAGACCAGCCGGGCGAGCGTGTGGGCGAGCCCGGCTGCCCATGCGTGGACGTGGCGCACGTTCGCCGCGCTGCGCACCTGCCTCCGCGAGCCCGGCGACGCCGAGGGAAGGGGGCGCCTCCGTTCGCAGCTCGGGGCGTTTGGAGTGTTCGTCCAGGCCGTGGTGCACGTCGCCGGCGCCGAGGTCGACCTGCCGGGGCGCCCCGCCGCCGAGGCCGTCCATCTGCCCGGGACCCGGCTGGTGCGGGAAGCTGGCCAGTGGGTGCAGCGCCCGGTCGTTCACCACGCCGACGCCCGCATCGCCCTGCTGCCGGAAGCCCTGTGTGTCCCCGGGGCGGCCTGGCCCGACGCCGAGCAGTCCCGGGCCATGGGCGTGGACTTCCATCTGCAGCACGTTGACCAGCTGAGCGAAGCCCTCGGGCTGATCGAGCATCACCAGCCCGCGACGTTCACGCAGCTGCGTGACCACATGCAGGTGATCGCCCTGCTGCCCGAGGATGCCCGTCGCTACCCCAACGCGAGCAGCTCGGAGCATCCCGGAGCCATGCTGCTGGGCGCCTACGGCGATCCCTACGACCTTGCCGACCACATGATCCACGAGCACTATCACAACCGCCTGTTCGCCCTGGAAGGCCAGGAGGCACTCCTGGAGCCGGGCGACGGCCCGAGCGAGCGGTTCTACTCACCGTGGCGCGACGAGCGGCGTTCGCTGCGCGGTCTGCTGCACGGAGCCTACGTGTTCGTGCCGGTGCACGACTACTGGCGTGCCGTGCACCGGGACGCCCCTGGCGACGCCGCGGCCTCGGCGGCAGCCGACCGTGCCGCGCGCGCCGCGCTGCAGCTGCGGCTTGCGATCGGCATGCTGGAGCGCTTGGCCCGCCTCACCGACGCGGGGGCGACGCTGCTCGATGGCATCCGGCAGCGCCTCCGCACCACGTCCATGGCAGCGGCTGCGTCGCCGGCCATCCGCGCCGTTGTCGAAGACCACGTCCGCAGGTTCGACGGAGCAGGTCACGCCAAGGGCTTGTAGGGCCCGCTCCGCGCCCGCCAGGGGCGCCGTAGACGCTTCCAGATGCGGGGACGCGTGCCGCGCACATCGATCTCGCCCCCGCCTTCGGTGTCGATGGCGAGCATGGCCTCGCGGAAGCTCGCGTGAAACAGCGCGTTCATCGCACCCGGCCTTCCCGTCGTCGCATCCAGGTCGATGCTGATCATGGGATTGGTGTTGATCTCCCAGACGCACACGCGGTCCGCGACCAAGGCGTAGTCGATGCGACCATAGTCGATTCCCGCCATCGTGAAGATCTGCAGCAGCTCCTGCTCATGCGGGTTGTCCCGTAGGTACGCCTCTTCCTCGTCGAACTGCCAGTCCAGGTGGTTGGCAGGGGACTTGCGCTGCCACTGCCGTCCGAAGAAGAGATGTCGCGGCACGATCCGGTCGCCCACGCGAAACGCGCCGTACTTGCGGTACTGACCGCGCTCGTCGATGGTCTCCTGGAACTCGACCACGATCATGTCGTCGCGAGGCTTGCGCCGCCTGGCGAGCGCGTCGGCTGCTGCCTCGACCGCCGCCCGCGAGTGCAGCAGTGCCGTGCGTGGCCCCTGGTGGTCGCTGGCCATGCGCACGAATACGGGGAAGCGCACGCTGTCGGGTAGGGCGTCCAGGCGGTGTACGGAGAACGGGTTCAAGCCGTCGGCGTGCAGGCGCCGCAGCAGCTCGAAGCGACCCAACACACGCGCAGGATGGTTGTACAGGCGCGCAGCGTCGGAAGCCTCCAGGGCGTCGGCCACGGCACTTGCGCGGCGAAGCGCGTGGGGCCGGAGCCGATCGAAGTCCGACAGGATGTACGTGCCTGCGGGCAGGGTCCGCTGGCGGAACACGGCGCTCCACGCACGCGCGCAGAGCGTCGGTGCCAGGGCCTCGCCGCCAGACGCGAGGAACGTAGTGATCGTGTAGTCGTGACGGCCGGTGAGCAGGACGTGGATCACGTCATCGGCTCGACCGTTTGATCGCTACCTCGTGGCGGGGGGCGCGGGCGGCTTGCCGCCGTGCGCGACGAACGGCTTGGTCTCGCGCTTGGGGGCCTTGCGCCCCTCGAGCTCGGCGCGCAGGTTGGCGACTTCGGTGCGCTCGGACTTGGCACGCTTGCGGGCCATGGGTGCCTCCTTCGGCAGGCGGAGAGTCGAAGCCGGCATCATACCGGACGACACTGCGGCTTCACGTGGATTCTGTCGCATCCTCGCGGACGAACGGCCGCAGGTCCAGCCGCCGCTCGTGCCCGCCGAGCCGCTCCCCCATGGGGGAGGTGCCTTGCATGTAGTGCTTCTGCCAGCGCGCCTCGTTGGCCCTCGACCCGGGGATGTCGAACTCCTCGTTGAAGACGTTGCGCGCATCCCGCCAGGCAAGGAACTGCCGCTGGAGCTCGGGATCCGCGGCCAACGGCCGGATGCGGGGTGCGAAGCGCTGGGGGTAGCCGCGCGGGAGCGGCATCAGGCCCATGAAGGGCTCGCCCTCTTCGAAGGTGACCTCGTGATGCGCGCGTGTGAAGCGCCAGTTCATCGTGAAGGTGAACGGTCCCCAGTCGGCCTCCACGAGGCCCTCCAGCGGCGCGATGCCGTCCTTGGGTCGATTGGCCGGTCCCTTCACCCAGAGGTTGTGCCCAGGCGGCGTGCGGAAGTGGTAACCCGTCTTGAACGTCAGCAACCCGTGCCCGAAGTGGCTGTCGATGAACGGACTCGTCTCGCCATCGAAGGTGATCGCGATGTCGGACGCCTCGGGTCCCCCGTTCCATGTGGCCTTGAACGTCACCGGCGACAGCGCCTCCCACCCCAGCTGGTTGGCCATGACCAGCGGCAAACAGCGGTAGGCGAACGCATCGACCGTCGCGTCCATCCACGCGCGCTGGTGCGGGGCCGGCCGCAGGTCCACGCAGGGCGTCGACGCCGCTTCGTAGGCAGTCAGCGGCAAGTCCACGGCGCCGTCTCGCGGGCGCGGGGTGGTGTCGTGCTCAGGCATCGGCGACCTCCAGCGGGGCATCATCCGTTTCTCGCCAGATCGCTGCGTACGTGCGGCCCCAGAGGGGCACACGCCGAGCCGACTCCCACCAGGGTGCGGTCGTCTCGGCCCGGCCCGCGAGACGAGCCTCTGCCGCCGCTGGGTAGGGCCGCCGCTCCTCGGCGCCCGCGTCCAGGGGAGGCTGCGTGAAGTACAGCGTGTCGTCCATGCCCGCCCGTTGACCGGCGGGCGTCAGGGCAAGGTGCCCGCGTAGCGTGGCAATGCGCGCGCTGAACGTGGATAGCCGCGTTCCTGCGAACGGAGCAGACGCTGCGGCGCAGATGAGGGTCTCGACGATGCCCACCCAGTGCGGCGGCGTCGCGGCCGCCACGTCCAGGTCCCGGAACGTCACGATGTGGAAGGCCGCCCGTAGTGGAGCGAAGAACGTCGGATCGTCGTGGTCGGTTGCCAGGTACAGGGTCGTGCCGGGCTCATACAGACCCCGCGTGTGGGCCAGGAGCTGCGCAGCATCGATCCGGGTCTCCGCGTACTGGAAGTCGCCTCGGCGCACATGCAGGGCGCCGAAGTGCACTCCCAGGGCCGGATCGCCAAGCGCTTCTTCGGCAAGCGCCACGATCTCCGGCCGGTAGCGCAGGGCATCGCGTAGCACGCGTCGCAGGCGTGCATGGAGGCGCGCGTTGCCCAGCAGGAAGAACGCCTCCGCCACACCGAACATGCGGTGCTCGATGGTCATCGGGAAGTAGAGAACATCACAGGCCGTGATGGCGTCGTCCAGGTAGACCACGCGGCGCGAGCCAACGCGCTCGGCGAGCTCCGGACGCTGGGCCGGCGCATCCGCGGGGTACGCCAAGATGTCGTCCAGCGCGTTCCACCCGGGTGCATGGCCGTTGGATGCCATCCAATCCGAGAACGCCGCGTAGTCGGCGAACGGCTCGATGCCGCGGCGCGCGGCGAAGTCGTCCGCGCTGAGCACGGGCAGGTGGCGCTGCAGCGTGTCCAGGTCCAGGAACGCGTCCAGCGCGTGTTCGTCCGCGCCCAGCAGGTAGTGGCGCTTGGGTGGGGGCAGCACGAGCGTGCGCCCTGCCAGCCACGCGAGGCCGACCATCACCTCCAGGTGCATCAGGACGTTGTTCCAGCCGCCGTAGTCCGGCTGGAAGGCCAGGAACCCGCCTGACCTGGCGATGGGCGCCTGGGCGACCTCGGGCTGTCCGTAGAGCAACGCTCGCAACGGCCGCCGCGCGTCGAGGCGGGCCATGCGCTCCGCGGTGTAGGCCCACCATGGCGGTCGGTAGTGGATGAAGAGTGCGGCGTAGGTGTCGCCCATGAGCCCCCGATCGCGCTCGTGCGCCAGTCGCGCGCCTTCGTAGAGCAACGCTTCACCCGGGGCCAGCGTCACCTCGTGGCGCCTGTTGTCCGGCCCGTGCAGCACGAGTGGCCACGGTGCGTCGCACTCCTGGGCAACCAACAGGACTGCGCTGGCAACGTGCGTCTCGAGGTGGTCCACATGCGGTGCAAGGGTCGCGCCCCGGTGGTAGACGCGAACGCCATAGATCGAGGTGGCCACCAGCGGCTCGCCGCACCAGGCCTCGACCACGGGCTGCATGCCGTCGAGGATCGCGCGTGCCAGCGCCGAGGTGTGGTCCAGTCGGAGCAGGCTGGAAGCCACGCCGTCGCCCGTCAAGCGCACGATCGAGCCAACGCCCTCCTCGGGCTCGAGGTGGTCTGCGTGCTTGCGATACCAGCCCGCAAGCTGGGCGAAGATCACGTCAGGAACGCGGGTCGTGCGGAAGCCGGTCCGCGTGAGCGCAGGCAGCACGCGCCCATGCAGCGCGGCGCGCGCACGCCGCGCCGCATCCGCTTCCCCGTGCAACGTCCTGTCCACGCTGGACTCCCACTCGCCAACCGCGGGATGGTGCCACATCGCAGCACGCGCATCAAGCGTCGCGGAGACGCGCCAGACGGCGTCCCACCTCCCGTCGGATGCGGCGAACGCCGCGATGCCAGAACCGCCCACGCTGCTTGCCGTCGCGCACGAAGTGATGGCTCACGGTGTGATCGTCCAGATCACCCTGCAGCTGGTAGCCTGGAGGAAGGCGCTCGGCACCCAGCTCGGTCATCAGCAGCGCATGCGCGGTCTGCTCGTGCTTGTTGACCTGCCCCGGCGGGAGCGTCGCCTTGGCAAACGTGAGGTAACGCTCGATCAAGTCCAGGTGCTGGCGGTACGCCTCGACCGGTACGTGCAGCAGCCCTGCGTTGACACGCGGCAGGACCTCGCGACCGCGCCACGCGGACAGGGCTGGTAACGTCGTGCCGTACGAGCTCTGGTAGTCCGAGCCGAAGCACGCCACGCCGCGCGCGATCCGGTCCAGCAGGACATCCGGGCGCCGGAAGAACAACACATCGCTGTCCAGGACCAGGACGGTGGCGGAGCGCGCCGCGACCAGGATGTCGAACAGCTTGCGCGCGCAGTAGAAGTCCGGACGTCGGCGAAACTCGGCGCAGACAGGGTGGTTGCGCAGCGCCTCGGCCGTGGCCCGGTCCATCGAGGCCGCATCCAGGATCTCGATCCCGTCGAAGGTCCGGCGGTACGCTTGGGCGTGGGCGTCGGTCAGCGTGCCATCGTCGTGCAGGACGATTCGCGGACGCAGACCCGAGAACGCCACGAAGCTCGATAGGGACCAAAGCGACATCGCGACGTCGCCTGCACAGACCACCGAGTGCACCTCGACGCCGGCCACGCCCACCCGCACCTGCGGTCCCGGGGGAGCAACGTTTTCGATACGACGCCGCCGGTACGCGCGCAGCGAACGCTTGAGCTTGCGCAGCGGCCCGCTCCGCTTGCGATTGCTCGCCACGGCGTCGCACCTCCAGCGTGCCATGCTATAGGACTGCGCGGAGGTCGCCCAGTGCCGGACACGATGCACACGGTGATTTGCACCGACACCGCGCCCGCGCTGCAGTGGCAGTGCGAGCTGCTCGAGCACACTTGGCACGCCGTACAACAGCCCGGCCAGCTGCTCCGCTTGGTTGCCGCTTCCGCCGACCAACCCCTGCCCGAGCACCGCCACGCACGTGTCCTGCGCGTGCCACCGTCCAACCTCGACCCGCTGGGCGGCGACGCCTACATCGCCGCGAACCGCCTTTCCTCGCTCGCGCACTGGCTGCGCGAGGAACAGCCCGAAGGCACCGTCCTGATCCTGGACCCCGACATGGTCTTCCGCACGCCGCAGGCTCTTTGGGCCGCCCCCGGCAAGCCCATCGCCCAGCGCTGGGTCGACTTCGGCGACGGCTCGTGGCTGGCCGACCGCATGGGAGTAGAGCGCAGCAGCCTGCAGCCAGCCACGTGGCCCATCGCGATCCACACGATCGACCTCGCGAGCCTGCTGCCGCGGTGGAGCCAGCGCACGGTCGACGTCTACCGCGCGACAGGCCGCTGGGAGAGCGACATGTTCGCGCTCGTCCAGGCCGCGTCCGAGATCGGCCTCTCCTTCGATCTGGCAACCACCTGCGCCTGGATGCCCTGGCCCGAGGCCACGGTCGCCGGAGCGCCGATCATCCACTATTGCCAACCCGTCCAGGCCCATGACGGAAGCACGATCTGGGACAAGCGCAGCTACCACCCCTGGGCCACGGACTTCGAGCCCGCCCTCGCGCTCTTGGACTACTGCCGCGAGCTGCTCGAGATCGTCATGGGGTATGCGAGGCTCCGGAGTACCGGAGTACCGCGGGGTACCGGGGAGTACCGAGTGCGGGCAAATCCCATGGACTAGCGTGACCCTCGCGCGGTCCCCCGCGAGGGAGGTCCAGCCGATGGGGGGATCCCATGGGCCAGCGATGGCGCTTGGATGCTCCTGGACGTACGGGCAACCGTTCACGTACCCGCTCTCCTGGGCCGGGAACCCGCCGGCAAAGGGCGCTTGGACGCCGCTCGGAGCGGAGCGCGACCGCCACGCATCGGGGCGTCAGGGCGACGGGTCTGGGGTCAGCTGGACGCGGTCTCCGCTTGCGGGAGGGCCGGGCTCGTCGCCAGCGGCGGCAGCTGGGGGGACCTCGACGTGACCCTCTCCCACCCGCGGACCGCGGGTGGACCGTTCCCGTCGCAGCTGCGCATCACGAAGGATGGCGTACCGCTGCCGCTGGCCGTGCCCGATCTCGCCGGCCTCGGGCCCGACGACGGCGAGGGCAAGCTCGCGGGGGTACGGAGGCGGGAAGAAGCGTTGCAACTTGCGCCAGGGTACGGAGGCGGGAAGAACCGTTGCAACCTGCGCCAGATCCTTGTCCTCGACGTGGATTGCTTCAGTGCATGGGCTTGCAGAGGCATGCAACAAGTGCTCTCGCCTCTGTACTGCACCGCCTCTCGACTGCATTCGCTTGGCACGTCGTACATGTGTCGCGGCTCGCTCGCCTCGACGCGCGGCGGCGCCGCAGCGAACCTGCAGCGTAGGTGGATTCCACCTCCCGCGCTGCCGGAGCGGGTACGCTTGCCGGTGCACCATCTGCCGTGCTTGCCGGTTTGGCCCGGAGGACCGCGTGCTGTCCCTCGTCCTGTTCGACTTCGATGGCACCTTGGTCGACACGGAGAGGGCGATCCTTGCTTGCGTGGCCGAAGTCTGTCGCGAGTTCGCGCTGCCCGACCCACCGGACAACGCGGTGCGGGAGCTCATCGGACTTCCTCTCGAGGCGACCATGCACGCTGTCGCCGAGGGCCACTCGCAAGCGTCGCCGCTGACGGCGATGGTGGCGGCCTACCGGCGCAAGTACCCCAGCATCGCCGATGCGCTCTCCGACGCGTACGACGGCGTGACGGAGTTGCTTGAGGACTTGTGCGCAGAAGGGGTTCGGCTTGGCATCGCCACCAGCAAGGGATCCAAGGCCATCCAAGATGCGCTGCGGCGATTCCGCTGGACCAGCCTCTTCCAGCACGTGGAGACATCCCAGTCGGTGGTGCGACCCAAACCGGACCCCGAGATGCTGCTGAACCACCTGCGGCTTGCAGGCGTGGATGCAAGGGACGCGCTGATGGTTGGCGATGCGCCCTCCGACATCGAGATGGCCAACCGCGCTGGGGTTGCCTCCTGTGCCGTCACATGGGGGATGGGGAGCCCTGCGGGCCTTGCCGCGTCGGCTCCGTCCTTCACCGTCGCCACTGTCGCAGAGCTCCGCGAGCAGTTGTTTGGGATGCTCGACAGCCACGCCGGATGCTAGGGTTCGCCCCGCGGCACCAGGCGCTACGGCAGTCTGAGAATGAAGGCGGTCTTCTCGCCTCGCGTCATCCCGCAGCCCTCGTAGAAGCGGAGAGTGGACTCACGCCTGCTGCCCGTCTCCAAGATCACCTTGTAGCAGCCCCAGGTCTCCGCCAGCTCGATGGCGGCTCGCATCAGCGCGGTCCCGACTCCGCGGCTTCGCTCGCTTGCGTCAACCACGACCGTCTCGATCACGCCGAACGGACGACAGCCGTGCGACAGCCCTTCGATGCGGCCCAGAGTCGCCATGCCGATGATCCGCTCGCCTGCTACGTACCCAAGCACGGCCACATGGGGGCTGGCGCTCATGGCCTCGATCTGGGCCTTGACCCTGGCGGCGTCGATCACCGCCCCTGGATGAAGCTGGCCCAAGAGGGCGACGACGTCGGAGGCGTCGGCTCCCGTCACGCTGCGGATCATGTCCCTCCGATCTCCAACGGGTCGATGGGCGACGCTCCGTGCGCGCGGCCGTCAGGTCCTTCCTGCGTCGCCTCCGAGCGGCACGTGGGCTGCGCGAACCATCCGCTCGCGAGTCTCCTCGTCCGCTACCCAGAGGTAGATCCCGCGGACGGCGCGGGACAACAGGATGCGGTATCCGCGCTTGAGGCGCCGCAGCAGCTCATCGGCTGCCGCCGGGTCGCCCTTCTTGGCTCTCCCCTTCGTCATTCTCCAAGCCGACTCGTGGACATGCCCGAGGTCGGCTTGCCACGCGTTGCCGCGCCAGACCAGGTCCTCGAGCCAGAGCAGCCCGATCACGTCGAAGTCGAAGCCCCGCACCACGTAGGGGCAGCCGACCTCGGCGAGGGGGTCTTCCGCCATCGGCGTGCCCTTCGGCGCCTGGACCCAGCGCGCGTAGTCTTGGCCCGGAGCGTGGTTCCAGATCCTCGACCAATGGCGTTCGCCATCGGGGCCGGCGTAGGGGATGTGGAAATCCATGTCGTGTGCCAACAGGTCGTGGGGGCGGCCCTCGTCCTTCGTTCGCCAGGGTCGTGCGTACGAGGCCACCAGGCGAACGCGGCGGCCCAGGTCCGCCTCGCGTCGCAGGGCGTCCTCCAGAGCTTGCGGCGTGTCCACGATCTCGAACCCGAAGCGGCCGGGTCTCGTGGCGGTCCGTCGCCACGTCGGCGCCGGAACCTCCGCCGCCGGCACATCGCGAAGCACGGTGTCGACCCACTTCACGTACTCGGCCGAGCCTCCGCATCGGAACTGGGCATCGCCGAGACTCACTTCCTCGACCCGGGAGATGCCCTGGTCCTTGGCGAGCTCCCGGATGCGTTCCGGCGTCGTGAGCTCGTTGTCGCGGTAGCTCTGGCGGGGGTCGGTCAGGAAGATCGACACGCGGGAGGTACGCATGACGTGCCAGGCCTGGGGACCGGCGTGCATGCCCCAGCCCGACGGGCTCACACCGCGGGCGCCGTGGGCCGCCGGGTCGATGAGAGCGTGCGCCTCGTCCACGATCGTGACCGTGAAGGTGTCGTCCTTGAGCCTCGGCACGTGGCCCTGGACGTGGAACTCGTCGAGATTGGCGCGCCAGGTCTCGACCTCGATCGCGAGGCCGCGCTTGCGCGCCTCGCCGACCCATTTGGGCGTGAGGCCGGGGTTCAGCCGATTGGCACGCACCACGAAGCCCGCGCCGGCACGCTTGCCGGCCACGCTGGTGAAGAGGTGCTCCCAGTTGGCAGCCTGGGCGCCGGAGGTGGAGACGACCACGCAGTCGCCTTGAAGCTCCGGTCGGTTGGCCAGCTCGGCCCAAAGGTGGGCAGCGACGACCGACTTGCCGCTTCCAGGCGGTCCCTCGATGAGGATGACGGCCTTCTCGCTCCCACGTGCTCCTGCAAGGGCCTCGTCAACTCGCTGGACGCAGAGCTCGAAGCCCAGGCGTTGGTTGTCGAGGAGGACGAACTCGGGCGTCCCGTCGCGGATCGTCTGGGCGACCTGGGCCACGAAGTTGCGATCCTGCTTGTAGCCACCGCGGCTGAAGCGCTCCGCGAAGTCGCCGTCGGGGCGATGCAGGTGCATTCGGAGGTAGGTGGTCAGGGACCCGGTGGCGGCCGCATCCGACATCGTGAAGACCGGGAACTCGCCGACCAACGCGGAGTGGGGGGAGGCCACGTAGGCCCAGGCGTCCTGCGTCTTGGTGAAGAGCACGCAGCCCTCCACCGCGGCGTCCGTGCCCACCACGGCCTCGTGGAAGCGGCGGCAGTACTCGACGTAGCCCTCGACCTGGGCGGAGGGATGCAGCATGAGTCCGTGGGGCCGATCGACGAGACTGGCCCGCGGCCCCGGGCGGTCCGAGCTCGTGTCCCAGTGCTTCAGCTCGAACATGACCGCGACCGGTCCGGCCTCGCCCCGTCCCAACAGGACCGCGTCGCAGTACGACGCGGCGGCAGGCATCTGGTACTCGAGGTCGATCGCGGCCTCGTGACCGAACTGGATGTGGAAGCGCTCCAGCCCTGCGGCATCGAAGGCCTTGCTGAGGCGGGGCAGCGAGCTTTCCCAGGCGAGCTCTTCGTCCACGCCGAAGCGGCCCGTGGCCTCCTGCAGATCGCCCACCAGCCTGCGCATGTCGGACTTCACGCGGCGTCGGAAGGATCGCACGTCAAGCAGCACGGGAAGCTCCGGTACGGCGCCCAACCTTCGGTGCGCTGGGGTTGCGTGACAAGATCTACGAGCGGAACAGGGTATCCAAGTGCCATTCCAAGGCGGCCGGACTCGGGCGATCCTCCGCGCGCGACGGAAGCACGGCCAGCTTGCGACCCTCGTAGGCGTAGTAGCGCTTTCCGTTGCTCCATCGATCCCTGATGTGGCGCGAGATCCTGACGTCCAGATCGGGCGTGATCCCGACCAAGCCGGCATCGAAGAGCGTGTGGAACTCCTTGGTCAGCACGAGACCATTCTGGAGATGGTTGCTGGCGGGTCCCAGGTACGGCTGGATGTGCGCTGCATCCAGGACCGGCTCGGTTCGCTCACCGGTCACGGCACACCGACGGCCGTAGGCGTCCAGCAGGCGCGCCCGGAAGCAGCCTTGCCCTTCCCTGACCACGGTCCGCGCTGTCCTCACGGCACGAGCATCTGCATCCACGAGCTGGAACTGCCCTTGCCACTCCTTCTCGGCCTCGGCAAGGCTGGCGTCTCGCGTCACGGTCGAGAGCAGCAGAGCCGCCCGGTCGACATCGCGCTCGGTAGCTCCGCGGACCACGTTGGGGTGCCATCCCCGCTCCCTGCCCCACGGAATCCATCGGCTCTCGGGCCAGAAGCGAGCGTCCCGCAGCACCGTACAGCCCATGGGGGACTCGGGAGTGCGGGGATCCAGGAGGTCGACTCCCCGGTAGCTACCGATCCGCTGGCGAAAGCGGATCTCGTTCGGGTCACCGTTCTTCGTGCCGAAGAACTCCCAGGCCTCCTGCACGCCGAGCGTGCAGAAGTGGGCGAAGAAGCCGTAGCCGGCGACCGCGTTGAACGGGTGCTTGAGCCGGAAGAACACGGGCTCGCCCGGCGTGAATCGCTTGATGGGCCGCGTGCTCTGCGGCGACCAGAAGTTGACCTCGTCGAGGCGGCCGTCGGCTGCCTCGACGCGAAGGTAGTCGAACCACGCCTTGTCGGTGAGGGCAACGAACGGCTTCACGCAACGGTTCCCGCACGACAGGGTAGCCCGCCGGCTGGGCAACCCAAGCGGTACTGGCCTCGTGGCCGCGGCGCTGCTTGGCCGGCGGGACCGCCACCGTGCGAGGCGGCCGCCAGGGGCTGGCAAGCCGGTGCGCCGCCTCCCCGCGGCGTTCCTGGTACGCCACGTCCCTGGCTGGGCGGAGATGCCGACTCGGCCACTCCGAGCCTGTGGCGCGGCCTGCCAAGGCAGGTCGTCGCTCGAGCCTGAGGAGTCTTCTCAGGCTCTGGGGCCAGGCCGACTTCTTGGCTACGCGGGTTGCTCCGTGCACGCAGATGCACCCCGGGTCGCTCCGAGCCAACGGAAGAGCCGCATCATCGAGCTCATCTGCCGATGCTCGCCGATCCGCCTTGTCGCTCCGAGCGCCGTGCTTGCCGAGCTGCCCTCGCCCGGAGGAGCGATTCTGGCAACTCGTTAGCGGCTGCGCGCCGTAGGGTCGGGCTCGACTGCTTCCCGCGAGGAGGCTTCCATGGCGGATGCACCCGACGCCCGAGTGACGGGAACCTACGACCTCCTCATCCGTCGCGCACAAGGCGAGGTCCGTGCGCACGATCTCGTGCGCGCCGAGGCAACGGCACGAGAGGCACTGGCCGTTCTGCCGGAAAGGGCGGCCGCCTACAACATCCTGGCGCTCGTGCGGGAGCTGCAGGGGCGACACTCCGAGGCGATGGACCTCCTCCGTGCGGGACTCGCCGTGGAGCCGACGTACGCACCTGCCCAGGAGAACCTGACCCGCCTCGGCCGCCACCCCCGGCAAGGCCGGATGGTGATCGGGGACGAGAGCGACTGACGCTGGGGCGGATCGCGTGCGAGCGCGCGACCGGCCACATGCCACGTCCGAGGACGAGCCACTCACCCCCGCTCCCTCGCACTTGCTTCGCGCCGCGGCTGCGCCCGTTCTGGCAACACGTTGGCGGGGTCGAGCCCTTCGGTCCTTGGCACGTCCGCAGTGGCGGGTGCTGGAGGCCCGTTCACCCATGTTGGTGGGATCGCCAGGCTGGACCTGAACGAGCATCTGGGCGTCTCGGGCGGGCTGTTCCTGGGATGGGACGTCTGGGACGATGACCACGACGCGCTGACGCCCTACGCCGGCTTCTCGTGGAGCCCGTCCGACCGCGACGCCCTGACGGCCAACCTCATCGTGGGAGCAGAGCGACCGCAGGACGACGACGACCTGCGCTCCGTCCTCGACGTCACCTGGACGCGGGAATGGGACGCCTGCTGGCAGAGCGCGCTCAACGTCGATGTCGGCTTGGAACAAGGGGCAGCGGGTGGAGACGATGCCACGTGGTGGGGGGCCGCGGGGTACCTGACGCGCCGCGTCACTCCGTGCCTCTCGGCAACCGCACGCGGGGAGCTCTTCCGCGACGTCGACGGCACGAGGCTCGGCCAACGCGCCTCGCTTGGCGGGGTGACGTTCGGGCTCGACTGGACACCGAAGACGCCCTTCCCCATCTTCCACATCCGCCCGGAGATCCGTTGGGATCACTCCTTCGAAGGCGCGCTCTTCGACGGCGGCTCCTCCCATGACCAGCTGACGTTCACCGTCGAGTGCATCATCGGCTTCTGACGGACCCCGTGGCGTGCCCGCGCGCAGTTCCCGGCCGGCGCGTTCTAGCGCCCCATTAGCACCCGCAGCGATAGCCTCGTTCGAAAGCCGCGGACGTGCCAAGGAGCAGTCCCCATGAGTCCCCTCCACCTGTTTGGCTTGGTGTGCGCCGTCCTGCTCGGCGCCTACCTGCTCTTCGCCCTGCTGCGGCCGGAGAGGTTCTGACATGTCCGCGCGAAAGACTTCGCTCTTCGAGCCCACGATCCTCCGCCGGGCGGTCCGCGACGCGGTCGGGAAGCTCCATCCTCGGACCATGCTCCGCAACCCCGTCATGTTCGTGGTCTACGTCGGGAGCCTGCTCACGACGGGCCTCTTCTTCCAGGCGCTGCTCGGCAGCGGCGAGGCGCCCGCCGGGTTCATCCTGGCCATCACGCTGTGGCTGTGGTTCACGGTGCTGTTCGCGAACTTCGCCGAGGCCGTGGCGGAGGGCCGGGGCAAGGCCCAGGCGGCGAGCCTGAGGCGCACGCGCCGGACGACGATGGCCAAGCGCTTGGCCGAGCCCCGCCGCGACGCACCGACGACCGTCGTGCCCTCCACCGAGCTTCGCACCGGAGACCACGTGCTCGTCGAGGCCGGCGACGTGATCCCCGGGGACGGCGAGGTCCTGCAGGGCGTCGCCTCGGTGAACGAGGCGGCGGTCACGGGCGAGAGCGCGCCGGTGATCCGCGAGAGCGGCGGCGACCGCAGCGCGGTGACGGGGGGCACGAGCGTGCTCTCCGACTGGCTCGTCGTCCGCGTCACCGCGAACCCGGGGGAGACCTTCCTCGACCGGATGATCGCGCTCGTGGAGGGAGCCAAACGGCAGAAGACGCCCAACGAGGTCGCACTCTCGATCCTGCTCTGCGGCCTCACGCTGATCTTCCTGGTCGTGACGGTGACGCTCCTGCCCTTCTCGGTCTACAGCGTGCTGGCGGCTGGCACGGGCGACCCGGTCTCGGTCACCGTGCTCGTCGCCCTGCTCGTCTGCCTGATTCCCACGACCATCGGGGGCCTCCTCTCTGCGATCGGCATCGCGGGAATGGACCGGATGATCCAGGCGAACGTGATCGCCACCTCCGGGCGTGCCGTGGAGGCCGCGGGGGACGTCGACGTCTTGCTGCTCGACAAGACCGGCACGATCACGCTGGGCAATCGCGAAGCGAGCGCGTTCCACGCCGCCCCGGGCATCAAGGAGAAGGACCTGGCCAGCGCGGCCCAGCTCGCCTCGCTGGCCGACGAGACTCCCGAAGGACGGAGCATCGTCGTCCTGGCCAAGCAGCGCCACGGGCTCCGGGAGCGGGACGTCCACGCGCTCGGCGGGCACTTCGTGCCCTTCACGGCCCAGACGCGGATGAGCGGCGTGGACTTGGACGGACGGAGCCTGCGCAAGGGCGCGGCCGATGCCGTCGAGAACTGGGTCCTCTCGCAGGGTGGCACGCTGCCGTCCGAGGTGCGGGAGGACGTGGAGACGATCGCGCGCGGCGGTGGCACGCCGCTCGTCGTGGCCGAGGGCCCGCGCGTCCTGGGGGTCGTCCAGCTCCAGGACGTGGTCAAGGGCGGGATCCGCGAGCGGTTCGATGCCTTGCGCGCCATGGGCATCAAGACCGTCATGATCACCGGCGACAACCCGCTCACGGCGGCCGCCGTGGCGGCGGAGGCGGGCGTAGACGACTTCCTCGCGGAGGCCACGCCCGAGGCGAAGCTCGAGCTGATCCGCCGCTACCAGGGCGAGGGGCGGATGGTCGCCATGGCCGGCGACGGGACGAACGACGCGCCGGCGCTCGCGCAGGCGGACGTGGCCGTGGCGATGAACGCGGGCACGCAGGCCGCCAAGGAGGCCGCGAACCTCGTCGATCTCGACTCCAACCCGACGAAGCTCCTCGAGACCGTCGAGATCGGCAAGCAGCTCCTGATGACGCGGGGCGCGCTCACGACGTTCTCGCTGGCCAATGACGTGGCGAAGTACTTCGCGATCCTGCCGGCGATCTTCACTGGGCTCTACGCCACCGGGGGCGAGGCGGGGCCGCTCGAGGCGCTCGACGTGATGGGGCTCCACTCACCCCTGTCCGCGATCCTGAGCGCGGTGATCTTCAACGCCCTGATCATCGTGGCGCTGATCCCGCTCGCGCTGCGCGGTGTGAAGTACCGCGCCGCGGGCGCCGCCGGCGTGCTCCGGCGCAACCTCCTGGTCTACGGGCTCGGCGGCGTCGTCGTGCCCTTCGCCGGCATCAAGCTGATCGACATGGCCCTGACGGGCCTCGGGCTCGTGTGAGGAGGCTCCGATGACCTACCTCGTCTATTTGGCGATCGGGCTCGCGACCTTCGCGGCGCTGGTCGCGCTCACGCACGCGGTCGCCCGCGGCGAGAAGGAGTGAGTCCATGGACGTCGTGCTCCTCGTCGTTCTGATCGTGGGGGGGACGGCCGCGCTCTCGTGGCCGCTCGGTCGCTACATGCGCTGGGCCATGGAGCCGAAGGCCGACGGCGCTCGCGGCGCGGGCCTCGACCGCGTGTTCCAGCGTGTGGCGGGGCCGCTCGGCGCCTCCCCGCAGGGCTGGAAGGCCTACGCCATCACCCTGCTCGCCTTCAACGTGGTGATGTTCGCCGTCACGTTCGCCGTCCTGGCCCTCCAGCAGCACCTGCCCCTGAACCCCGATGGCAAGGGTGCGATCGAGCCGAGCCTCGTCTTCAACACGATCGCCTCGTTCACGTCCAACACGAACCTCCAGCACTACTCGGGCGAGGTCGCGCTGAGCTACTTCTCCCAGCTCGCCCTGATGTGGCTGCAGTTCGTCTCGGCGGCCACCGGCATCGCCGCCTTGACCGCCCTGGCCCGGGGGCTGGCGGGCCGCAAGCAGGTCGGCAGCTTCTTCGTGGACCTCCAGCGGGCCTCGTTCCTCGTGCTCCTGCCGGTCGCGCTCGTGGTCGCAGTCCTGTTCGCCTTCGGCGGGATGCCGATGACGCTCTCGGGCGCAGCGACGGCGACCACCCTCGAGGGTGCCTCCCAGACGATCGCGCGCGGGCCCGTCGCGGCGTTCGTGGCGATCAAGCAGCTGGGGACGAACGGGGGCGGGTTCTTCGGGCCCAACTGCACCCACCCCTTCGAGAACCCGACGTTCTGGACCAATGCGCTGGCGATGATCGCCATCCTCCTGATCCCCATGGCCAGCGTCTGGATGTTCGGCCGGATCGTCGAGCGCAGGCGCCACGCGGCCGTCGTCTTCGGCGTCATGCTCCTGCTCCTCGTGGCGAAGATCGGGGGGGCCGTCGCCTTCGAGGCGGCCCCGACCCGCGCCTTCGCCGATCTTCCGATCGAACAGACCTCGGGGAACCTCGAGGGCAAGGAGCTGCGCTTCGGCGCGGCGAGCGGGAGCGGGCCCCTGTGGGCGGTGCTCACGACGTCCACCAGCAACGGGTCCGTCGGCGCCATGCACGACAGCCTGAACCCCATGACGGGCCTGATGCCCATGGTGGGCATGTGGCTCAACGCCACGTTCGGCGGCGTGGGCGTCGGCATGATCAACATGTTCCTCTACATCATCGTGGCCGTCTTCGTGGCCGGCATGATGGTCGGACGTACGCCCGAGTACCTGAACCGGCGCGTCGAGGCGCGGGAGATGAAGCTTGCGGTGCTCTGCCTTCTTGCGCACGCGTTCTTCATCTTGGTCGGGACGGCGGTCTTCGCCGTGACGCCATGGGGGCGGGAGACGCTCAACAACGGCGGGCCGCACGGGTTCAGCGAGATCCTCTACGAGTTCAGCTCGGCGAGTGCGAACAACGGATCGGGCTTCGAGGGCCTCGGTGACAACACCGTGCCCTGGAACCTGGCCACGGGGCTGGTGATGTTGCTCGGCCGTTTCATCCCCATCGTCCTGCCGCTCGCGATTGCAGGCGCGTTGGCCGCCAAGCGCCGGACGGCAGAGTCGGCCGGGACGCTCGGCGTGGCGGGGCCGACCTTCGGTCTGATGCTCTGCGGCACGATCCTGCTCGTGGGGGCGCTGACCTTCTTCCCGGCGGCCCTCCTGGGGCCGGTCGTGGAGCATCTTCTCTACCTGTAGACTCCGGACGTGGAGCAAACACGATGCAGACGCCCATGCAACTCCTGGTCACGAGCCTGCGGGCGACGGTGGCGACGGTGCTCCTCTGCGTCGTGGGGTACACGGTCGTTGCCCTCGGCGTTGCGCAGCTCCTCGTGAACGATGCCGCCGAGGGCTCGCTGATCACGCGCCCGGACGGCACGGTGGTCGGCAGCCGCCTCATCGGCCAGTCCTTCGCGGAGCCGCGCTACTTCTGGCCGCGGCCGTCGGCGGTCGGCTACGACGCCTCGGCCGCCGGCGGGAGCAACAAGTCGCCCACCAGCCCGGACCTGGCCGAGCGTGCGCGCTTGCTGGTGGAGCGCTACGCAGCGACGGCGAAGCGCCCGCTGCCCGCCGAGCTCGTGGCGGCCTCGGGCGGCGGGCTCGATCCCCACGTGACCGAACATGCCGCCCTCTACCAGGTAGATCGCGTGGCAGCCGCCCGGCGCGGCCTCGACCGCGCGCGGATCGAGGCGCTCGTCCGCGAGCACGCCGTCGCCCCGGGTGGACCGCTGACGCCCGGCCGCGTGGTCAACGTCCTGGAGCTCAACCTGGCCCTCGACGCTGAGGAGGCCCGGTAGGGAGGCCGCATGGCCGAGCCCGATCGCGTGCGACCTTCCCCGGAGGACCTCCTCGAGCGGGCGGCGGAGGAAGAGCCCCCCGCCGGACGGGCGCGGCTCAAGGTGTTCTTCGGCGCCGCGCCCGGTGTCGGGAAGACCTACGCCATGCTCCAGGAGGCGCAGGTCCGCCGCCAGCGGGGCGAGGACGTGGTGGTCGGCTGGCTCGAGACCCACGGTCGCAAGGAGACCGAAGCGCTCGCGCGGGGGCTCGAGATCGTTCCGCCTCGCCAGGTCGAGCACCGCGGTCTGGCACTCGAGGAAATGGACCTGGAGCAGGTCATCGCGCGCGCGCCGGCCCTGGTGCTGGTGGACGAGCTGGCCCACACGAACGCCCCGGGAAGCCGGCACGCGCGTCGCTGGCAGGATGTCGAGGAGCTCCTCGGCGCGGGAATCGACGTCTTCACGACGGTCAACGTGCAGCACGTGGAGAGCCTGCGCGACGTCGTGGCGCAGATCACGGGCGTCACGGTGCGGGAGACCATCCCAGACCAGATCCTCGAGCGGGCCGACGAGATCGAGCTCGTGGACCTGCCGCCCGAGGAGCTGCTCCGACGGCTCGAGGAGGGGAAGGTCTACGTTCCCGAGCAGGCCCGGCTCGCGATGGATCGCTTTTTCCAGAAGGGCCACCTGATCGCCCTGCGCGAGCTCTCGCTCCGCCGTACGGCCGAGCGCGTGGACGAGCAGGCCGACGCATGGAAGCGTCAGCACGGTGTCGCACGTCCGTGGGGGACCAGGGACCGCATCCTCGTGAGCGTGAGTGCTGCGCCCTCTTCCGAGGATCTGGTGCGCGTGGCCGGACGGATGGCCGCGCGCCTCAAGGCGCCCTGGATCGCGCTCTCCGTCGAGACGCGTGCCTTCCCGCACCTCCCCGAAGAAGATCGTGCGAGGCTCGGCGCGCACCTGCTGCTCGCCAAGCGGCTGGGCGCCGAGGTCCTGGTCGTACGGGGCGAGCGCGTCGCGGAGGAGATCCTCGCGGTTGCGCGCTCGCGCGACGTGACCCGGATCGTGCTCGGCAAGCCCGCTCCCCGGGGGCTCCTCGCACGCCTCCGCCCCAGCCTCGTCGACACCGTGCTCCGGGGCTCGGGCTCGATGGACGTCCACGTCACGAGCGCGGTCCCACCGCCCCCGCCGCGCAAGGCCAAGCGGCGCAAGCTGAGCGAGGCCGGGTGGGCGGGCCTCTCGTGGGCGTTGCTCGCGGTAGGCATCGCCACGGGAGTCGGCTGGTTGGCGCGCGCGTGGTTCGGCTTCCAGCTCGCGGACCTGGCCATGGTGTACGTGCTCGCCGTACTGGCCGCGTCCGCGAAGCTGTCCAGGCGCGATTCCCTCGCCACGGCGGTCCTGAGCGTCGCTACGCTCGACTTCTTCTTCACGGAGCCCTACTTCACCTTCGCCGTCCACGACGTCCGCCAAGTGACGACGTTCGGCGTCCTGCTCGTCGTGGGCCTGGTCGTAAGCGCGTTCGCCACCCGCACGCGGGACCAGGCCCGGGAGGCCCGCGAGCGCGAGCGGAGGACGCTCGCGCTCTACGAGGTCAGCAGCGCGCTGTCCACGGAGCGCGATCCGGCTGGGATCGCGAGCGTCGTGGTCGCGCATCTCCGCCGCGGGCTGGGGACCGGCGCGATCATGTACAGGGCCGGTCCTCGGGGCGGACTCACGCTGGTCGCCGAGGGCAGCGACGGCGCCCTCGCCGGCCCGCGGGAGCGGGCCGTGGCGCAATGGGTGCTGACGTTCGGTGCGGCGGCAGGCCGGGACACGGACACCCTGCCGGCCGCCGAGGGGCTGTACCTCCCGCTCGTGACGCGCGGAGGTCGTCAGGGCGTCCTGGGCATCCGTCTCGTCGAGCGCGGCAAGGCCCTCGCTCCGTCCCAACGTCAGGGTCTCGAAGCGATCGCCGCACTCGCGGCTGGCGCCCTGGAGCGGGCCGCCCTCGCCGAGGAGGCGGAAGAGGCCGCCCTTGCGGTGGAGACGGAGCGCACGCGCAACGTCCTCTTGGCGGCCGTCTCCCACGACCTCCGGACGCCGCTGTCGAGCATCCTGGGCGCGGCGGACGCGCTGCTCGACCCGCAGACGACGCTGACCGAGGACGTGCGGAGCGGGCTCGTCCGCTCGATTCGCGACACGGCCGACTGGCTGGCCCGGTTCGTCACGGACTTGCTCTCGCTCGCCCGGATCGGGGCAGAGGGCTTCGTCCTCCAGCGCGACTGGTACCCCGTTGAAGAGCTCGTGGCGTCGGCCCTCGATCGCGTGCGCCCCCTCCTGGGGGATCGACGCGTGGCCCAGGAGCTCCCCGAACACCCGCTCCTCGTCCACGTAGACGGGGTGCTCCTGGAGCAGGCGCTCGTGAACCTGCTCGAGAACGCAGCACGTCACACACCGCCTGGCACGCCGATCGACGTGCGGGCGCGCGCCTTGCCGGGGGAGTGCGTGATCGAGGTCCTCGACCGCGGGCCGGGACTTCCCGAGGACGGCGCCGTGCGGCTCTTCGAGCGTTTCTACCGGCGCTCGGACGCGCGCGGCACGCAGGGTACGGGCCTTGGTCTGGCGATCTGCCGCGCAATCGCCGTGGCCCACGGGGGCAGCTGCGAAGCCGAGAATCGTGAGGCCGGGGGCGCGCGGTTCCGGCTGCGGATCCCGCGCGCCGCGGACACGGAACCCGAAGCGGGGAAGGCGCACGAGGGGGGGGCAGGACCGGCGGGCGCCCAGACCGGACCGTGAGCACACCCGGCCCCCGCATCCTGGTCGTGGAGGACGACGCGGCGCTGCGCGCCCTGCTGGCGACGACCCTCCCCGCACACGGGTACCGGGTCCTCGACGTGGCCACCGCCGCCGAGGCGCTCCGGGACGCGTCCGAGTACCTCCCTGACCTGGTCCTGCTGGACCTGGGCCTGCCCGACATGGACGGCGTGGAGTGCATCCGCCGGATCCGTGCTTGGTCCCCGCTTCCCATCGTCGTGCTCACGGCACGGGGCCAAGAGGCCGCCAAGGTCGAGGCCCTCGATGCGGGCGCCGACGACTACGTGACGAAGCCTTTCGGCTTCCCCGAGCTGCTGGCGCGCATCCGCGTGGCGCTGCGCCATGCCGCGCGGCCTCCTGGCGGTGTGCCTGGCAGCGAGTTCCGCGTCGGCCCGCTCCACGTCGATCTGGAACGGCGGCAGGTGTTCGTGGACGGAGCGGAGATCGCGCTCACGCCGACGGAGTACAAGCTGCTCGTCGCGTTGGTCAAGAACGCCGGGCGCGTGATGACGCACCGCCAGCTCTTGCGGGAAGTGTGGGGACCCCGCAGCCCGGAGGAGAACCGCTACCTCCGTGTGTACATGACCTACCTCCGCCGCAAGCTGGAGCCCGACCCGACGAGCCCGCGCCTCTTCGAGACGATCGCTGGCGTCGGCTACCGCCTTCGCGAGGAGTAGGCGCTTGCGGCGGCCTCCTCTCGCCTGGGCGTGGAGGGCTAGAGCTCGACGAGCGACGCGCCCCTGGGCCCCACGGCGTGGCTCACGGTCTGGATCTGGCGCGCCCCTTGACGATGTGCGTGCGCCGGGGGGCGCCACCGCCGTTCTTGCCTCGTCGTGAACGCCGACGTGCATCCCGAGGCCCGATCCCGCACGGCTCCCTCACGCTGTGGCGCTCACGGGCTCGGTGGTCTGCCGATGCCCAGGTCGAGCAGGCCCAGGTGAAGAGGTGGGCGCCCGTCGATCTGTACCGTCCCGATCACATCGCGTCGGGCGGGAGGCGCGACGGCCTTGTGGCGCACGCGTCGGCTACCATGGGGGGCCAGACGCCGCAGGTGGAAGCCGGTGTCGATTCCCCGGCGGAGGCGCGGCCATGCGGGCGGGTGTACGAAGGCCATGGCTTGCGGGGCGCACCCTTGCGTGCCTTGCCGTCCTCTTGCTGTTTGTCTCGCTGCTGCCGGGGAGCCCGAGCGCCACGGGGAGCGAGGGGAAGAAGTATCCCCTCCTGCTCGTGCGTCGGCTCGCCGTACAGGGCGACGGCCGCCCACGCTTCGCGGGCTGGGCCCTGAAGCGAGACGCCGAAGAGGAGCAGGTCCAGCAGGCCATCGCACGCGGGTGTGCTTGGCTCGTCGCGCACCAGCACGAGGACGGAAGCTTCCTGGGCGAGGCGAGCCCCGAGTATCGGACCGGTCTGTCCGCGCTCGCCCTGGTGGCGCTGCTGGACGCTGGGCATGGCCCCGATGACGCGACAACGGAAGGGGCCAGCCTGCGCAATGGCATCGCGCTCTTGCTGGCCTCCCAGGATGAAGACGGCTGTGTCGGACCTCGCGTGGGAGAGCGCGCCATTTACGGACACGCCTACGGTACCTATGCCTTGGTCCGGGCGTACGAGGTGGCACGGGGCGCCGCGCTGGAGCGGGCCGTGCAGGCCGCCCTCGACTTCACGGCGTTGGCTCGCAATCCGTACTTCGGGTGGCGCTACGGCATCAGGCCCGGCGACAACGACACGGACGTCAGCGGCTGCATGATGTTGGCCGTCGCCGAGGCCGAGGCCGTCAACGGGCAAGTCGCGTCAGGTGAGCCACCTGTGTTCCGTCTCGACGCAGGCGCCATGGAAGGTGTGCGTACGTGGCTCATGAAGGTGACGGACTCCAACACGGGGCGCGTCGGGTACTTGACCCGGGGCTCGGGTCCGGCTCGGTACGACGACAAGCAGATGGAGTGGTTCCAAGAGCACAAGTCCGAGTCGATGACGGCGGTGGGCTGCTGGTTCCGACTGCGCCATGGCGAGGACCCCAGCGAGGCCGAAGTCGTGCAACGGGGCCTACAGCGGATTGCCAAGCTGCCGCCAGAGTGGAACACTCTCCGCGGTGGCCTCGACCAGTACTTCTGGATGTGGGGGGCGCGCGTTGCCCACGAGCTCGACCGCTGGGGCGGCAAGGCCGCTTCGAAGCTCGACGGCTGGCGCGCCCAGGCCGTAGCGGCTCTGCTGTCCGCGCAGGAGGGCGGCACGAACGCGTTCACGGACGCGGGATCCTGGCCTCCGGATGGCGCGTGGGGCCGCTGGGGCGGACGTGTCTACAGCACGGCGCTGGCCGTCTCGACCCTGAAGCTGTCGGCCTACCGCGGGGCCCTGCGTAGCGAGGGCGGCGCGAAGGAGCGCATCGGGCGGATGCGCGATCGCGACGCCGACCTGGACGAACGTCTGGCTGCGATCGAGTCGGTGTCGGCCGGTGCACCCGATGAGGTCGTGCAGGCCCTCGCCGCCCTTGCACGCGACCCGGTTCCTCTCGTGCGGTTGACGGCCGTCGAGGCGCTCTCGCGCCTGGGCCCCGATGCCGCGTCGACGGCCGCTCGGCTTGCCAAGCAGCTTGGCGCGGAGAAGCGGGTCGAGATTCGTCACGCCTTGCTGTTCGCACTCCTGCGGATCGGCAAGAGCTCGAAGTCCATCGTCGATGCGTTGACGCGTGCGACTGCGGATCCGGATCCCGGTGTGCGCGCACTTGCCCAGCTCGTCCACGAGGCGATCGTGTCCGTGGAGCCTTCCGCCGAACTGAAGAGGCTGGCGCGATGGCGAAGCGCCGCCGAGCTCCTTGCGTTCCTCGAGGACGGCGGGCAGCTGGGCCTGGAGGGACTCCCCGCACGTGGGGCCGCGGTGCGCTGGCGCCTGCTGCGCGACATCGGACTGCCGCATCACCTGGGGGCGCGCGCCGGGCAACGGTTGGCGATCCTGCCCACGTCGCCGTTGGAGCGGCTTCCCGTACTGGAGGCGGTGGAGAAGGCCCTTGCGGCCGCGCCCTTGGCGGGCATGCCGCGGCCGGAGGCCCGCGCGTTGTACGACGCGGCTGTCGCCGAGGTCGAGGCCTGCCCTGACGGACCCGGCGAGCGGACCCGGCTGGCCGCCGCGCTGGAGCTCCACCTCGCGCGCTTCCACGTCGGAGCAGCCGGGCCGATCACCGGCGAGATCGTCGCGCGGCTGCACCGCCACAGGGCAGCGCTTCGGGCACTCGCGCCAACGTTGCAGGAGCTCGAGCGCGATGCGTGTCGCGTGATCGAGCTACGTTGCGTGGCAGCGATCGAGGCCCTGGCCCCCGAGGATTCCGGTGCGGAGGTCGTCGAGGGGCTTGCGGCGGCACTCGACGAGCACGCGGCGATGGCCGGCGCCTTCTACGCCTACCCCGATCTGGTGCGGTGGGTCGAGCTGGCAGGCTCCTATCTGCTGGAGCGTCTGGGCCGTGCGACGCAGGACCCGGCCGCGATGGCTCGTGCACGGGACCTGGCGCTCGACGTCGTGGTGGGGCCCGTCGACACGCTGGATGGCCGGCGGGTGGCCCTCCACGGTGCAACGCAGGCGGCACGCCTTGCGCCCTTCATCGGAGTCTCGCGTGTCGCGAGCCCGCTGGGACGAGAGCTTCCCTTGACGGCAATGCAGCAGGCCACGAGCAGCGGCGGACTGCGTGTCGAGCTGCTGGACGTGGCGTTCCAGCAGGTGCCCCTGCTCGCCCCGGGCAACGTGTGCAAGCTGAGCGCACGCGAGCAGCTCGTCGTTCGCGTGCGGACGACCCCGATGCACACCGCTCTTGCGTGGAGTGAGCGAGACTGGCGTCTCGTGGTCCGCGTCCGCCGCGGCGCTGCGCCCGAGCAAGTCCATCTCATGCCGTATGCGCCGGAACCAACGCCACTGGCCGTGGACGACGAAGCCCTGGGGGGGACCACCGAACCGACGGGCACGGTGCCCGAGGGGCAGTCGGTCGTCACGGTCCACGTGTTCGGCACGACGGAGTCCGAGCTCGGCGCGGGCGTGGAGGTCACGCTCCGCATCAGACGGGACGGCGGGGAGGAAGCCGAGCGGCTGGTGGCGACCAACCTGCCGGCCTCCGCGATCCTGCGCGAAGTCCCGTGGACGAGGCTCGTGGAGGCCACCAAGGATGATCTCCTCCAACGCCTGCCGGACATCGACGCGTCGCCGGAGGGCGTGGACGCCCTCTTGGTCGTGGCGGCGCTGGAGGCGCGAGGGGGCTTGGTGGACGTCGCACGGGCTACGGCAGCACGAGCCGAAGCGGCCGCCGAGGCCCTGGGCGACGCGGCGCGCACCGAGCGCGCCCGGGCGCTTCTCGCCTCGATCGTAGCGAAGTAGGTGGGCGCGGCGGTCGATGCCGACGCCAGCCAGCGTCCGGAGGCGTCGCAAGGCTTCGACAAGCTCGGTCCTGGGTGGTCCTGAGATGAGGGCTCTCCCGAGCATGCCTGCAAGGTAAGGGGCTTGGACGCCGGGCCCGGACAGCCGACGGCTCGAGTCCCATGCGAAGTCACCGCACACGGCATGTCTCTGGGGCCGCACTCGGCAGCTCTCGACCCGTCAGCGGCCTGGAGTACCGAGTGCGGGCAATTCCCATGAACTGGAGTACCGAGTGCGGGCAATTCCCATGAACTAGCGTGGCCCTCGCGCGGTCCCCCGCGAGGGAGGTCCGGCCGCCAGGGGGATCCCACGGGTGTGCCCCTCCGCGCGCCTCCATCGGACATGTGGCGCCGCGCGACGGAGGACGCCCGGATGGGGTAGCGTGGAAGATCTGGCGCCGCATGCGAAGGTCGGTGGCAGGGACGTAGGAGGCGGTGCGATGCGGTGGCGGGCTCAGACTCCACGGCGTGGCCCCTTGCGCGCGCCGCAGGTCGGTAGTGCGGTCTGCCGGCTGCGGAGACCCCTGCCCAGAGGTGTGATGTCGTACTGCCTGGGTGTCGCGACGCTCGTCGTGCTGCTCGGTGGGTGGTCGCCCGCAGGCTTGCGTCGCGCGCTGCCAAAGGGTGCTCCGGAGGCCCCGCTCTTCGTGCAGCGCAGGCTCCCCGTCGGGGGAGCGCGGTCCGTGTTCGACGGCCCTGCGATCGAATCGGCGGAGGACATCAAGCGCGTCGACCAGGCCATCGAGCGTGGTTGTGCCTATCTGGTGGCCCAGCAAGCGGGCGACGGCAGCTGGCAGGGGCAGGCGGACCCCGCGTACCGATGGGGGGTGACGGCGCTGGCAGTCTTGGCCTTGATGGATGCAGGGCATCCGTACCTCGAGGACACGCCGGAGTCGCGGGCTCTGCGAGGGGGAATCGAGTTCTTGTGCGCCTCGCAGGATGGGGACGGATGCGTGGGCCCGCGAGCAGCGCAGAAGTACGTCTACAACCACGCGTTCGCCGCGTACGCCATCCTGCGTGCGTGCGACCTCCACGATGCGGCGTGGCTGCTGGGCTCGGCGAACAAGGCGCTGGCCTTCTCGGCCATGGCGCGCAACCCCTACCACGGGTGGCGCTACGGGCTCAAACCTGCGGACAACGACCCGGACATTTCCGGAGCCATGATGCTGGCCCATGCGGTGGGCGAGGGTGTGGGTGCGCGTGCCGTGAAGAGGGGGCGTAGCGCTTCCTTGAGCCTCGACGACGGCGCCGTGGACGGTGTGAGCAACGTCCTCCAGAAGCTCACCGACTTCCAGAATGGGCGCGTCGGATATCTGGAGCGTGGCGGGGGGCCCGGCCGGTACGTCGACTTGCACGGGGCGAGTGGTGAGAAGTTCCCCTTTGACCTTTCGCAGGGCCCGACAGCCATCTCCGCGTGGTTCTACCTGCGGTTTGGCAAGGACGAGGAGGCCGCGGTTCAGGTGGAGCGAGCCATCAAGCTGATGGCGGGCGTGGCACCAGCCTGGACGCCGGACCGTGGCAACATCGACCAGTACTACTGGCTCTGGGGTGCCCGTGTCGCACACGAGCAAGACCGGAAGGGAGGTCCACCCGTGCCGGCCCTCGAGGCATGGCGCGGTGCAGCCGTGCATGCCCTTCTCGACGGGCAGGAAGGCGGCACCGCAGCGTCCGCCGGTTCGTGGCCGCCCGTGGGGGCGTGGGGTGCCGTGGGCGGGCGCGTGTACAGCACCGCCGTGGCCGTTTCCACGCTCAAGCTGTCGGCCTATCGGGGAGCTCCTGTGGCCGAGCCCGATGCCCGGGAGCTAGTCAAGCACCTCCGAGACCGCAAGGCGGATCTCGACGACCGTCTCGCGTTGCTCGAGGGCATCTCGCCCGAGGCGCCTGATCTCGTGGTGAAGACGGTGGCCGGCCTGTTGTCTGACGCCGAGCCGTTGGTCCGACTCGCCGCGGCCGAGGCGCTGGCACGGATCGGGCCGGCCGCGGATGCGCACCGCACGCTGGTCGGACGACAGCTTGCGCGAGAACAGCTCGTTCCCATCCGGCAGGCACTCGTCTTCGCCCTCCTGCGCATGAGCAGGGCATCGAAGTCGGTGATGATCGCGCTGCAGCGCGCCGCCGAGGATCCAGATGCCGGTGTGCGATTGCTCGGCAGGCTCGCGGAGGAAGCCTTGGCTGCGGAGAAGCCCATCCGCGGCGTGCGGGGTCTTCACTGGGTCCCCACGGCAGCGGCTGCCGTCGAGCTCTTGAAAGACGCCGGGCAACTGGAGCCGGAAAGCGCCGCGCGACGCGCCGCGGCTGCGCGCTGGGCGTTGCTGCGTTCCTGCCGACTTCCCTACGCCATCGGGGGGCGTGTCGGGCAGCGGCTCGCTGTGCTACCCGCTGGGCCGCTCGAGCAGGCTTCGGTGCTGGAGGCCGCCGAGAAGGCCCTGGCAGCTGCGGCGAGTCCCGAGGTGCCACCTGCCGAGCAGCGCGCGCTCACCGATGCCGCCCTGGAGGCCATCGAGCGGCTCTCCGGGGCGTCCGCCGGTCGAGCCCGCTTGGCCGCGGCCCTCGAGGTCCACGCAGCGCGAGCGGCCAAGGGCGGGGACGGGAGTGCGGTCGCGGACGGCGTCCGTCGCCTTGAGCTCCACGTTGCCGAACTCAAGGAGGTCGCGAGCAAGGCTGGCGAGCAGGATCGCGCCGCGTGCAGCTTGGTGGAGCTGGCTTGCCAGGATGCGCTCGCCGTGCTGCTCCTCCAAGCGAAAGCGCCAGGTGCGGAGGAGCGCGTCCGCTGGACGATCGCCCTGCACGAGGAGGTAGCTCGCACGCTGTATCTCTTCCCTGAGCTTCGGCCGTGGAGCGACTTGGGACGGGCCGAGCTGCTCGAGAAGCTGGCGGAAGCAGCGCCGACTCCGGACGCCTTCAAGGCCGCGCGCGACGTGGCGGCAGAGGTGATGGGGGCCGTCGACGCCACGACCAACGACCGGCGCGCCAGTCTGCGTGCGGCTGCGATGGCGGCTCGGCTTGCGCCCTTGGTCCCCGCGCCTCCCCCGGACTTCTACCTGTCTCGACAGAGTCCCCCCGCACCGCTCGAGCGGGTCACGACGAAGGAGGAGCTTCGGGTGGAGTTGTTGGACGTCGCGTTCCTGCGGCTCCCCCTCGAGACGCCCAAGGGGAGGAACGAGTGGAGTGACGACGAACAGCTCGTGATCCGGACGCGTATCAAGCCGCCGACGGAGGGGCTCACCTGGGACGACCGTGCATGGCGACTGATCGTGCGCGCGCGTCGGGGCAAGGCGGCCGAGCAGGGGCCTCCGCTTCCCCCTTGGGTCGACGACGCGCGATCGCGATCGGTCGAGGAGAGCCGGCTGGGCGCGAACTGGCGCCCGGAGGATCTCTACGCCAAGGGCTACCCCGTGAGCCGTGTCCACGTGGTTCGGGCGACCGAAGCCGACTTGGCAGATGGCATCGTCGTCGACATCGGCATCCAGCGCTCGGACGCAGGCGCATCCGAGCCCCTGTTCTCCGCGGAGGTTCCACGGGCGATCATCTCGGGCGAAGTGAAGTGGAGCCGCCTCGCGCGGGACGCAGGCTGGTCCGTCTCGCGCCTCCAACCTCGGGTGGACGAGACGCCGGAGGCCGTGGACGCGCTCCTCCTCGTCTCCAGCTACCTGCAGAAGGCACAGTTGTTCTCGGATGCCCGGGGCCTTGCGGAACGCGCCGAGGAGGGCGCGAAGGCGCTCGGGGATCCAGCGCGGCTCGAAGAGGCGACCAAGCTCCGCGAGGCGCTGGAGCCGAAGTAGTCTCAGAACGCTACGCCCCAGATCCCCGGGGAGGACGGATGCCGGCTGGTGGATCGGACGTGACACGGGTTCGTCGGGAGGCGTGCCGTGCCGTGTCGCTGGCCGCGGCGGGTCGGCTCGGTGCGGCCCTCCTGACCTTCCTGCTGCTGCTGGTAACGCCGTGGCGCATGCACGGTGCGGCGGGTGGGGAGCCCACGGCCGATGCCCTTCTCCTCGTGCGCAGGGTCGCCGTGCGGGCGACCAGCCGAGTGCGGTTTGCGGGCTGGGCCGTGAAGCGGGACCCGGACGAGAAGCAGGTCAAGCAGGCGATCGCCCGCGGGTGTGCGTGGTTGGTCGCGCACCAGGAACAAGACGGCAGCTTCCTGGGAGAGGCCAGCACCGAGTATCGAACCGGGCTGTCCGCGCTCGCCCTGTTGGCGCTGATGGACGCGGGACATGGACCCGACGACGCCACGCCGGAGGGGGGCGCGCTTCGCAAGGGCCTCGCCTTCCTGCTTGCGTCGCAGGACGACGAGGGATGTGTGGGCCCTCGCGGTACAGGGCCCTACATCCACGGCCACGCCTTCGGGGCGTACGCCCTGGTCCGTGCCTACGAGGTGTCCAGGACCCCGGCGCTTCAGCGGGGTGCGCAGGCCGCCCTGCATTTCACGGCACTTGCGCGCAATCCCTACTTCGCCTACCGCTACGGGGTCAAACCCAACGACAACGACACCGAAGTCACCGGCTCCATGATGTTGGCCATTGCCGAAGCAGAGTCCATCAATGCGGAGGTGCCGGAGGGCGACGCCCCCCTCCTCTGGTTCGATCCCGGCGCGTGGGATGGCGTGCGGACGTGGCTCGACAAAGTCACGGACCTCCGGACCGGGCAGGCGGGCTACCTGGCGCGAGGTAGACGTCCTGCGCGCTACGGTGACGAGCACGAAGGGAAGTTCCCCGCGGAGCTGTCTGAGTCCACCACGGCGGTTGGCGCGTGGTGTCGGATGCGCTGGGGCGACGACCCCAACCGAGTCGAGCTCTTGGAGCAGGGCCTGGGGCGAATTGCCGCGCTTCCGCCGGAGTGGAATGCGCCTCACGGTCGCATTGACCAGTACTTCTGGATGTGGGGTGCGCGTGTTGCCCACGAGGTGGACCGATGGGGCGGCAAGGTCGCCAAGAGGCTCCTCCCCTGGCGGACCGAAGCTGCAGCCGCCCTGTTGCCCGCGCAGGTGGAAGGAGCCGACCCGGCCCCCGATGCGGGATCCTGGCCGCCGGAAGGCGCGTGGGGCCGTTGGGGAGGACGTGTCTACAGCACGGCACTGGCCATCTCGACCCTCCAGCATGCCGCCTACCGCGGCGTGGAGCGCCCCGAAGACGCCGACAAGGCGCGCATCGCGCAGATGCGTGATCCCGACATTGACGTGGACGCCCGCCTCGCCGTGATCGAGTCGGTGCCGGCAGAGGCCTCGACGGCGCTCGTCGATGCCCTCGCCGAGCTGTTGCGCGATCCGCTGCCCCTCGTCCGGCTCGCGGCGGCCGAAGCCCTCGCGCGCGTCGGCCACGGCGCCGCACCCAAGGCGACACGCGTGGCCAGGCTGCTCGGCTCGGAGGACCAGCTCGAGGTGCGGCACGCGCTGCTCCTGGCACTCTTGCGAATGCAGAGGAGTACCCAGTCGGTCAGGGCGGCCCTGGCGAGTGCCGTCGACGATCCCGACCCCGGTGTGCGTGCGCTGGCCGAGCTTGCCCGCGAGGGTCTGGAGACGGACGTGGCTTCAGCGAGGGTGAAGTCCCTCGCGCGACTGCGAAGTGCGGCGGAGGTCCTGGCGACCTTGGAGGACCGAGGCCAGCTCGGCCTGGAGGGCGTGCCGGCTCGTGTCGCAGCGGTGCAGTGGCGCCTGCTACGCAAGATCGGCCTGCCGCGCTTCCTCGGCGAGCGGGTAGGGGAGCGGCTGGCCCTCCTGCCGACGTCGCCCCTGGAGGAGGCCACCGTCTTGGAAGCGGTGGAGAGGGCGCTCGCCACCGTGCCTCTGGTGGGCGCGCCGCGCCAAGACGCGCGAGCGCTCATCGACGCGGCCGTGGCCGAGATCGAGGCGCTCCCGGCGGGGCCCGGTGCCCGGGCGCGCCTTGCCGCGGCGATGGAGCTGCACCTTGCCCGCTCCACCCTCGGATCGAGCAACGCCGTTGCGACCGAGGTCGTCGTGCGGCTACAGCGCCACGCGGTCGTCCTGCGCGAGGTTGCGCCGACCCTGCCGGAACTGGAGCGGGTTGCGTGTCGCGTGGTTGAGCGTTGGTGCACGGCCGCGATCGAGGCCGTGGTTTCCAAGGACGCCGATACCGAGACCGCAGGCAGGCTCACGGCTGCGATCGACGGGCACGGAGCGCTAGCGCGTGAGCTCCGTTGCTATCCGGAGCTCGTGCGATGGATCCACTTGGCCCGCGCGCATCTGCAGGAGCGCCTGGCTCGCGCGACACAGGACGAGGCGGCGATGGCGTTGGCCCGGGAGCAGGCACTCGACCTCTTGGCGGCACCCCTCGACACAGCCGAGGGACAGCGTGTCGCCCTGCAGGCGGCGGCCCACGCAGCGCGCCTTGCCCCACGCGTCGGTGGCTCGCGCGTCGCGAGCCCCGTGCGGCAAGAGCTGCCCGCTGCGCCCCTGCTCGAGGTCGTGACCGAGGACGGTGTTCGCGTCGAGCTTATGGACGTGGCCCTCCAGCAGCTGCCTCTGCTCGAACCCAGCGACGGGCCGAGGCTGAGCGCCAGCGAGCATCTCGTCGTACGCCTCCGCACAACCCCCACGAAGTCTGCGATCGCACGGCCCGGGCGTGTGTGGCCCCTCTGGGTCCGCGTCCGAGGCGCCGCAGAGCCCGGGGAGGTCAACTTCCTGCCGTACAGGGCCGAGCAGAGGCCACTCCCGTTTGACCTCGACGCTCTGGGGGGAAGCTCCGAGCCGTCCGGTGCCGTGCCCGTGGGCCAATCGGTCGTCACCATCCATGTCTTTCGGGTGACGGAGCCCGAGCTCGCTGAAGGTGTCGAGGTCGCGATCCAGACTGCAGGCGCGCGGTGGCAAGATCTCGAGCCGCTCCTTCTGCGCACCCTCCCGGCCTGGGCCGTCGTGCGCAAGGTGCCGTGGACGCAGCTCTTGGATGCCACGAGGCGCGAGCTGCTCCAGCGCGTGCCCGACGTCGACGCTTCGCCTGAGGGGGTAGACGCCCTCTTGGTGTTCGCTGCCCTCGAGGCGCAGGCAGGCGTCTTGGATGTCGCGCAGGCCACGGCCGCACGGGCGGAGGCCGCCGCGCGGGCGCTAGGCGACGTGGAACGCGTCGTTCGTGCGCAGCAGCTCTGGGTGTCACTCGAGGGCAAGTAGTCGAGGAGGCGCTTGCTGTAGCCGCGGGGGCAGGGCGTCCCCGATCGCTTCGTGTCTTGGACGAGCGTGTCCACGTGCACCGCGATGGCCCCCAGACCGAGGGCGTTCCACGCTGACGACCCCGTGAGCACGTACGGCGCACCACCGAGGAGGGCACGGAGGAGCTCCTCGTCGCGCGGGGGCACCCCGCCGAAGCGGCCGGTGCCCGGCTGCGTGCAAAGCCCATGGCCCAGTCGGCGGAGATCCCCCGTCGGTACGAGTCGCAAGGCCAAGCACGTGGGCTTGGCCGACCAACGCTCGAGGTCCGGCGTCCGATCGAGGCGGCCGGGACGGCGGGGCAGGGAGGGGGGCCGGCGCAAGACCAGTTTCGTGAGCGCCCGAGCGGCGCCGGGCGCAAGCCACCGCCGAGTACGGTCGAGCCGAGATCGATTGCACAAAGCTACGCATCTCGCTACTTCGTGCACTTGGTTTCGGGAGGGCCGGCGATGGCTGCGGCCAATCTGCTGTCGGACCTCCAGAGCCGCGGGCGCACCGAGCCCGGCCGCCGTCTTCAACACGGTCGACCGCACGTTCGCATATCTCAACAACCTCACGAACGGGATCTGGCACCTGAACAGCGACCAGATCATCGTCGGCAACTACAGCGACGCCGGCTACTGATCGCATGCGGCCGGTGTTGGCGGACGGCCCGCGGAGCCCGACAACGACACGGGCGGTACCAACTACCTGCGGATGGTCTTCTGCTCCCGGACGAACACGGTGACCTATGGCACGTCGGTCATCGGGGACCCCGGGGGTGTCGGTCCGCTCGCGGCTGCCGATCTCAGGATCGCGTCGACCGACCGCACGACCGGAGCCCTGGGAGCCCGGGTCCCCCCGACCTTTACCGACGGCTACATCGGCCACTGCACGGTCATCTCCTGCAGCGCGACGGAGCTGCTGATCCTGCAGGACACCTCCACGATCCGTCGCTATGCGACCACCGTCGGGAGCACCACGCTCCAACTCGTCGGCACCGTGGCCCTCTCGCAGGCCCCGCCGGCCTCGGCCGTGGGCACCGTCACCTTCGGAGGGACGTTCGCCATCGACGGGGCCTACTTCTACATTGCCAACAGCGCCACCTCGTCCGCTTCCCTCGACTACTCCGTGTACCAACCCGACGGGACCTACGTCGCATCGTACACGGCGGCCGGGAGCGGAGCGATCAACAGCACGTATTCGACTGGTCCGTGGGCCGGTACGCGACGCACGATGGCTTCGGCGGTCGGACCGGCGGCAAGGCGCTCGAGGGCCAGGGTGGCGGTGCGGGCATTGACACGCAGTGCTCAGCGGGGTCTCCGCCGACCACACGCTGAAGCCGTAGGGCGTCTGGGGCGGACGTTCTGCGTCCGGCTCACCTGCCACTCGAGCGGCTTCCCGGGCGCGCACCCGGGCGGCGTCAGTCTGCGTCGTTCCCGCCGCCGAGGTCCTCGGTACGCCCGAGCACCTCGACCAGGGTGTGAAGGCCCGACTTGCCGCGGATCTCCAGCTCGGCGCGGCGGCCCGTGCGTACAAGCGAGGCCACGCGCGCAAGGACGACATCGCTCACGAGGAGCCGCGTGCCGAGTTCCTTGTTGGCCGCCTCGATGCGGCTGGCCACGTTGACCACGTCGCCGATCACGGTGTCGTGCTCGCGATGCCAGGGTGTGGGGGAGCCGACCACGACCGTGCCTGCATGCACGCCGACCCGTGCCGCGAAGCCCTGGGCGTAGGCCGCGCCGAAGTAGGCGCCAACGGCCGAGGCTACGTCCAGCAGGCCCAGACCCGCGAACACGGCCGCCGCGGCGGCCTCGGCCTCCGGGCGTTGGAAGACCGCCAGGAGGCCGTCGCCCATGTAGTTGTCCACGCGCCCGCCGTGCGCTTCGATCACGGCCGTCGCCTGATGGAACCAACGGTGCAACACGTGCACCACGTCGTAGGCCGGCAAGATCTCCGTGAGATGGGTGAAGCCCTCGACGTCGGCGAAGAGCACGGCGACGTGCGCCTCGCGTCCCATCGAGGCCGAGGTGGTGCGGCTCTTGAACTGTCGCGTGAGCTCGGTGTCTTCGGGGTCGAGGACGAGGCGACGCACGGTCACGTCGCCGTGGATCCTCGTCTGGCAGGCAAGACGGATGGCGTCTTCGAGTCCAATGCGCTCGGCCATGCGTTGCTCGTCCTGCGTGCGGGGCGTACAGCTCGCGATGCCGGCCACGACACGTACACGACACGTGCTGCAGCGGGCGTGACCGCCGCACGCATGGACGATGGGCACGTCGGCTTGACGAAGCGCCTCCAGGAGGGTCTGGCCCGGTTCGACGTGTACCGGGCGATCGTCGGGCAGGGCGAGCGAGATGGCCATGGTTCGTAGCCTACTGGGCACGGTGGTGAGATGCGCAGCTGCACGCTCCTGACGCCGTGCCGGTACGGCGCGTTCCTGCTTCGGCCCGTTCGCATCCTCGTCGTCGGGGAGTGCGCGCCAGGGCATGGCGAGGAGCACGAAGCGACTCCCCGCAGGCGTTCAGCCCCGGAGGTGCGGGACTGAGCGGGGCCGGACAGGCGCTTGCTTGGGGCGCCGCACGCGGCGCTTGCGGGCCGTGGTCGTGGCGCGCCTGGCCGTCGCGGACGCCTTCGGGCCCGCCCCTTGCGTCGCGGCCTTCTTCGAGCGCCCCTGGCGCTCGAGGTTGTCGCACCAAGCCTTGCCCCAGAAGGAGCGGGCGATGTGGCGACCTTCCACGATCACCGGCAGCGTCTTCTGGCCGGACTTGCGTCGCGCCTCGACTTCACGCTGCCCCTGGGCCCTCCTGCTGGCGACGGGGAGCGCGCCTGCAAGCGGCACGAAGGGCGTGGATCGACGGCGCATGCGAGACCGGCAATCGGGCGAGGCGCGCATCCGCGTGCAGGGGGTGCGGGCTTGCGATGCCCTCGTGCGACGGTTCGCGCGCGGACCATCGGACCATCGGACCATCGTCACCCGGGGGCGACGGGCCCGGGCTCGGCGGCCAGGCGCTCGACGAGGACCGTGTGGACGCGCCGGCCCTTGACGCGCTCGGCGCTCATGCGGTGGCCGAGCAGCTCCACGGCGTCGCCCCGCGTGGGCGGATGGCCGAGCGTGCCCATGAGCAGCCCGCCGACCGTGTCCCAACCGGCCTTGGGGAAGGTGGCGCCCACCAGGTCGTTCATGCGCTCCACGGAGAGGCCTGCGTCGACGCGCCAGCGTCCGGGTCCCACCTCGACGACGGGGGGCTCTTCGCGGTCGTGCTCGTCCTCGATCTCGCCGACGATCTCCTCGAGCAGGTCCTCCAGCGTCACCAGGCCGGACACGCTCCCGAACTCGTCGACGACCATCGCCATGTGCGCGTGTTCGCGCTGCATGTCGCGGAAGAGCTCGGCCACGGGCCGGGACTCGGGGACGAAGCGGATCGGCTGGAGCAGCTCGCGGAGCGTGGTCGTGCCGGGGTCGCGCGCCACGCGCAACACGTCCTTGGCGTGCACGAAGCCGAGCGTCTCGTCGAGGTGGCCGGCGTGCACGGGAATGCGCGAGCAGCCGCTCTTGAGGAAGACATCGACCGCCGTCTCGAGGCTGGCGCCGACCGGGAGCGCCGTGATGTCGGGCCGCGGCGTGGCCACCTCGCGCACGAGCGTGTCCCCGAACTTGAGGATCGAGTGGATCATCGCCCGCTCGGTGGCGCGCAGGACGCCTTCTTCCGCGCCGACGTCGGCCAGGGAGCGGATGTCCTCGTGCGAGACGGACTCCCGGTCCGAGCGCGGCAGCAGCAGGCCGGCCAGGCCGACCAGCAGCTTGGTCGGTAGCCACAGCAGCCGTGCCAGGCCCAGGACGAACGGCGCCAGCGCCAGCGCCACGGCGTCGCTGTGCAGGATGCCGACGGTCTTGGAGAGCGCTTCCACCACCACGAAGTAGCCCAGCGTGAAGAGCACGGACGCCACCACCACGCCGGCATCGCCCCACGCTTCCGTCGCGAGCAGCGCAACGAGGATGGCCGAGCCGTTCTGCGCAAGCATGACCGCGAGGTAGATCGCGTTGAAGTGGGGCGCCGGATCGGTCTCGATCTCGACGAGGGCCGCTGCGTGCCGGCGGCCCTCGACCTGGAGCGCCAGTGCCCGCACGCGGCTGACGCGGCTGAGGGAGGCCTCCGCGAGCGCCAGCACCGAGCCCAGGGCCACGAGGACCACGACGACCAGCGCCATCGCGATCATCGGGGTTTCCGCGCAGGACGGGAAGCCGGGTCCAGGGAGGTCGACATGCCTTGACAGATCCTGCACGAGGGTGGGCGTCGTGTCGATGCGGCGCGGCACGGCCCCGGCGCGGCCGTCCCGTCCCTGCTGGCTTGTGGATTGCCCCGCGGCCCGCGCTCCGCTACGGTCCGACCGGGACGCGGGCATCTGGACCGCGGCGAAAGGAGCACGCGTGACGGCAAGGTGCGGGGAGGGCGTGATCCGGCGGGGCTTCGTGGCCGCGTGTCTCCTGGCAGTGGCAGGCCTTGGCGCCTGCGGCACGTCCGGGCCGGCCCTGCCCGTGGCGATCGGGTTCCCGCAGCCGCCGGTGATCACGATCGCGCCCGGCAGCACGACGATCCACACGCTGACGTGCGCGATCACGTCGCAGGCCGTGGGCGGCACGACGGTGACGGGGCCCACCTACAACGGGCGCATCCTGGGGCCGACCTTCCGCATGCAGCCCGGCGCCACGGACTTCCACGTGAACGTGGTCAACAACCTGCCGCCCAACCCCGCGGTCCAGCGCGGCGGGGCCTTCCCGCACGACCCGCACACCACGAACCTGCACACGCACGGCCTCACCGTCGACCCGGGTGGCATCAGCGACAACGTGCATCGCAAGATGGAAGCGGGCACCACGAACGAGGTGCTGGTCCAGCTCGTGCCCGACCATCCGACCGGGACCTTCTGGTACCACCCGCACAAGCACGGTTCGGTGGCCTACCAGATGATGGGCGGCATGGCTGGCTTCCTGATCCTGGAGGGAGGCCCGGGGAGCCTCGACGAGGTGCCGGAGATCGCCGCGGCGCGCGACCTCGTGATGGGCTTCCAGACGATCCGCGTGAACACGCAGGGCACGGTGCCCTTCGTCAACCCGGCCGCCACCGACTTCAAGCAGCTCCACGCCGCGCTGACGGGTGGCAACGCCTTCATGACGACCAACGGCATCGTTGCGCCGACGCTGAGGATGCAGCCGGGCGAAGTCGTGCGCTGCCGGATGCTGAACGCGACGCTGGGCGAGACGCTGGCCCTGGCGATCGTGTCCACGGACCAGCAGCGGCTGGCGGGGCTTCCCCTGTACGTGCTGGCCCACGACGGGTTGACCGTGCCCGAGATGGTCACGATGCCCGTGTTCGGCGACGAGCTGATCCTGGGTGGGGGGAACCGCGCCGACGTGCTGATCAAGGCGCCGCTCTACGAGGGCAGCTTCGAGCTGCGCACCTACAACACGAACGCCAACGGAGGCTCGGGGAGCCCCGTCGTGGCCTCGATTTCGCCGCAGGGCATCGAGCCGGCCATGCGCCAGGCCCGCGTGCTACCGCACCCGCCCAACACGGAAGGGTGGAACTTCCCGATCACGCTCGTGAAGATCAAGGTCGAGGGCACGGCGAACGACATGCCCCTGCCGCCGAGCCTGCTCCCCGTCCCGCCGGCCATCGACGCCACGGAGACCAACGCGATCTTGGCGGCCACGCCGAGCAAAACGCGCAACATCCTCTTCGAGCTGTGCGGCCCCGAGAGCTTCGAGACGAACGACTGCGAGGCCTTCGACCTGCTGTTCGGCTACGACACGGCGGCCTACTGGGGCGGCACGACGTTTGGCAACCGCATGTTCATGCGCGATCTGGACGATCCGGGGCCTGCGTTCACCAAGGAGGCGATGTTCAAGCACGGCGAGCCGCTGTTCTCGGACATGTACGCCGGGGCCATCGAGGAGTGGACCATCCACAACACCTCGAAGACCGACCATCCCTACCACCAGCACGTGAACCCGTTCCTGTTGACGCACATCAACGGCGTGCCAGTTCCCGAGCCCGAGTGGCGGGACACCGTGCTCGTGCCCTCCCGGCTCTCGGATTCGATCGCAGGCACCGTCACGTTGCGCATGCGCTACCACCCCGCCATCACGGGCGTGTTCGTGGCCCATTGCCACATCCTCACGCACGAGGACGTGGGCATGATGCAGGAGCTGCGCATCCGCCAAGATCCGACGTTGCCGCCCCGGTAGGCGCAGACAGCAGCGTGGGCCCCCTTGGCAGCGGGGGGAGGCGGCATGGGATCCTGGGCCCTCCACCGTATCCGCTCGGGGAACTACGCCCGACAGATGCACCGCTCCCATGCAGCATGCCCAGCCTCTTCGGGAGGTTGATCCATGGCAGGCCGAGCCCCGCGCCGTCGCAAGAGTCTTCAGGCAGCTTGTCGAGCGTCGAGCCCGTGACGGCCTGACCTGAGCCGAGGCGGCAAGCCTGGGCGGCACGTCGCTCTCGACCCCTCATGGCTGGTCCCAGAGGCTTCGATCCTCGCCCGCGCCCGAGTTCCTCGAGATGTGCCCATCCGATGCGCGGGCCCCGGCGGCGCCGAATGGCATCGGGGCCGTTCTGGCCAACGGACTCGTCCTCCGCGTGCCAGCTGGCGGAGACCTCGGGCCGGACGCTTCCACCTCTCGATGACGTCGTGGTGTCCGACCGGGCTTGTCCTCGCTGCCGGGCGACCCTCAAGGAGGCCACCCTGGGCCCCGTTCGGGCCGATCACTGCCTCACATGCCAGGGCGTGTACCTGGATGGAGGCGGGCTCCACGGCCTGCGGACAGGCGCCGTCCACCGCTCGGCGACAGTGGCCTTGCGCGCGGCGAAGCAGCCGCCGGCCAGTCTTGATCGGGTTGCGGACGGCGTGGCGGGCATGCTCAAGCTGCTGGTCGCGCTGCCGTAGGACGAAGAGCGCGCCGTACGCTGGGGCGAGATGAGCAGCGCGACCCCGCCCGCCGACATCGACGCGTGTCCGCTCTGCGGCGCGGCGAGGATTCCCAGTGCGGTGCGTACGGGATTCGTGACGGAGGCAGGGGCTCCGGCGCGGTGCTCGCGGAGGCCAGTCCGGCGTGGGTCCGCGTGAGCGGCGAGCCGGTCCCGGAGTGCGGCACCACGTGATGGGCCGCGGCATTGGCAGGCAGGTCGTGCTGTCGCAGCGTAGGGACGTCCGTTGCGTGGTCTCCCGGTTGGCCTGGGCTTGGCGTACTTGCTCGCGCGCGACCCGGTCTGCGTGCTGCCTTCCGGCGACCTTCACCGCCTGGCAGTGCGGATGAGCTTGGGCTCTTGAGGCAACGGTCCGAATCCCATACGGGTTTCCCCCGCCCGGTATCTCGCCACGCACTGGCAGGGAGTGGGGGTGATGGAGGCTGCTCTGGAAACCCGCCAGCGTGCGGCCGGGGCGGAGGCAGAGCACAAGCGCTCAGGGGGCGAGGGTGCTGGCGGGACGGACGCCAATGGAGTAGATGCGGGACCCCGGGTCGGACCGGGCCCGGCGCGCGGAGCACGCGTAGCGGGCGACATTGGGCCATCCCCCGCCACGGTTCACGCGTCCCCCCTTGCCCTGCACGACGGGATCCGTCACGGCGTCAGCCGTATACAGACGATACGCGTCGCGACACCACTCCCAGACATTGCCGTGCACGTCGTGCAGGCCGAACTTGTTGGGCGCGAACGATCCCACGGGCGCATGGACGCCGTACCCGTCGTTGACCTCCATCGTGGCGGGGAACGCTTCGCCGCCGTGGGTCTTGAGCCAAGCGTCGGCAATGTTGGCGACCCCGCCCAACGCCGCCACGTCCCGCCCCGTGATCCAGGGCGTGTCGGTGCCCGCCCGACACGCGTGCTCCCACTCGGCTTCGGTCGGGAGAACGAGGCGGTGGCGCGAGAGCCAGAGGTCGCAGTCCTCCCACGAGACCTGCTCCACGGGGTTGCGCTCCGTGCAGTCCTTCAGGTCGGCCCTCATTCCAGCCTTCCATGCGCTGGGGTCCAGGCCTCCGGTGAGTGCCTTCCACTGCGCCTGCGTCGCCTCGTGCTTGGCGAGGAAGAAGGGCGAGAGCGACACCTCGTGGACGGGCTCTTGGGTCTCCTCGGCGAGGGGATCGTAGTTCGGTCCCTGCGGATCCTTCTTCTGCGCGCCCATGAGGAACGAACCGCCGGGGATGAGCACCAGCACGATCGCGGCGTCGTCCTTGGGCACGAATTGCTTGGTGGTGTCGTCCCGCGTGGGGACTCGGCCGGACCCCAGGTGGGCGAACTCGAAGAGACCTGACTCCGGATCGGGTCCCAGCGGTACGAGGCCGACCTGGCGCGTGATCCGAAGGCCGCCGTACTTGGACGAGGCCGCGATCCCGGCGATGGTCTCGTCCCACGCCCTGGCGTGGTCTTCAAGGGATCGCTGCCGGAGGGTCGTCACGAACGCGAAGCGCGCTTCCACGTCGGCCAGGATGCCGCCTTGGTCCTGCGCGTCACCGCCGTCCAGGCGGTCGAGACCCGCAAGTAGGGCCACCAGCACCTCGTGCTGCCACTCGGTCTGGGGGTCGGCGAAGGTCCACGATCTCCGCTCGTGCAAGCCGGCCTCCAGCTGGGCCACCTGGGCCGTGACCTTCCCTTCCTCCTTCTCCAGGGCCGTGCGCTCGTACTCGGCGTTGTCGCCCTGGACCTTCGCCTTCTCGGCCTCGATCTCCGCCAGCCGCCGCTGCGCGGCTTCGATCGATTGGCGGCCGGCTTCGAGGTCCCGGGCCTTCTCCTCCTCCGAGTAGGGGACGCCCTCGCGGATCGCCGCGAGGCGCGTGCGGTGCTCGGCGCGGCGCGAGAGCACCGTCTTCGCTCGGGCGACCCAGGCTTCCATCTCGGAGGCCCTCTCCGGCACGAGGGGCCACAGGCGGTCCGCCTCGTCAACCAGGTCGGCGACCTCCTTCGAGTCGGCGAGACGCAGCACGTCGTCCAGCGCCCGGGCCTTGTCATCCAAGGCCGCTTGCGCGGTCCTTTGCATGTGCCGCGCATGGAGCGCGGCGGCCGCGGCGAGCACGGCAAGCACGACGAGCGCACCTGCGGCGGCACGCCTCACGCGGCGGCCGCGAAGCGCCTGCCCCTCTGCCGCGGCGAGATAGGCGCGTGCGGCAGGATCCAGGTCGAACCCGGCCTGTCGGAGCTGCTTGGCGCCGTCCAGGTCGCGCCCGCGCCAGTGCTCCCAGCTCTTTGGCCGTCCCGCCTGATCCCATCGGGTGGCCTCCGTCCGGAGTCGGGTCTGGACCCTCAAGAGCTCCGCGTCGTTCTCGATCAGGCGTCTCGCCCTCTCCCAACGGCGCAGCAGGGCTTCGTGCGCCACCGCGACGACCTCACCCGTCGCGGATCCCTCGGCGACCAGCAGCCGCGCTGCGAGGAAGGCCTCGACCAGGGACGTGGCCTCGGGTGTCGAGGTGACCAGCCGCTTGGGGGCACGACGCGCGGTCGCCCGGACTTCGGATCCCTCGGCCACGTCGACCAGCGCCCGAAGCACGCCCGGGAAGGCGGCTCGCGCATCCCGCGAGAGCGTCTCCCAAACCCGGTCCGCCTGCCGTCCGATGGCGCCTTCCAGGCCCCCCAAGGCGGCGTGTGCGGCAAACGTGAGGCGCCCATCTGCTTGCTTCTCGTGCTCGAGCAGGGTCAGTGCGTACTGCAGGAGGGGAAGCGCGTCGCGGCCACCAAGGGCTTCGGCGATCAGGACGGTGTCCAACGATCGCCCGAGGGTCTCGTCGTACTCGTATGACAGGGCGGCCAGCTCGGCCGGTCCACGCACGATCTCGGCAATCTCTTCCGCGTCCGGGGGGAGGAGGTCGTACTGCCCGTCGCCCTCCTTGAGGGCCTTCAGCTCCGGTAGCTCGAGAAGAGCCGGATAGAAGTCGCTGCGAAGCGTGGCGATGACCCAGACGAGGCCACTGCGTGCCAAGACGCTCACCACGGACGCGAAGGCGCTCCGCTCGGACTCCGTCACGCCCTGCTGGGTGAACAGCTCCTCGAGCTGGTCGATGAGGAGCACCAGGCGGCCCTTCACGTCCTCGGCCGCGCCGCCTCCTGCGGGCGCCGCCGCACGAACCAGGGCCCCGCGTACGTCGTTGACGGCGGCCTTGGGGCTGCTGGCCCAAGCGGCTGCGAGATCGGCTGGCGATCCGTGCGAGGCGATGTCGGGGAGTGCGCCTTCGCGCACCAGCGCCGAAGCCAGCGCCTCGAGAGGGGTCTGGGCATCGCCGGGCCGCACGACGGCCTGCCGGCAGAAGCCCTCGGCGAGGGCTTCTTCGGCAACCCACGGCCCCGTCAGTCGTGAGAGCAAGCCGGCACGTGCCAAGGACGACTTGCCCGCACCGCTTGCCCCGAGGATCAGCACGAAGGCGCGCCCCGCACGGATCTGGCGTGAGAGGGCTTGGCGCACCTCCTCGACCGCGCGTCGGCGTCCGAAGAAGACGGCGGCGTGCTCGACGTCGAAGGGCTCGAGTCCCCGGAAGGGCGTCCCGTGCCACGTTCCCGCGCGTGCTCCCCCCGCCAAGCGATCGTTGAGCTCGTCCCGCAGATGTGCCCGCAGCTTCCGCCCGAACTCGGAGGGGGCTTGGAAGAGATGGACGGATCCCTTGAAGGACAGGTCCTCGGAGTCCTGGAAGTTCTGCGAGAAGAACCGCTCGACCGCGGACCAGTCCGAACGGCGGCTCTCGTAGCCGGGATCCGTGACGGCCACGTGGGGAGGATCCACCCTTCGGTACACCAAGATGCTGGGCGCACCGCGCTGCGCGTGCGCGCCCATCGCATCTGCAAACTCCCACTCCGTGCCTGTGGGTCGGCGTCCGTCGTCGAGCTGGAAGTTCCTGGAAAGCGGCGTCCCCAGGCGCGACCACAGGATGAACAGGGCAATGTCGGATTGCGAGGGAGGCGCCCGTCGATCGATCTCCTCCTGGAAGCCTGCCGTCGCCAGGAGCGGCAGCTGCTCCCACAGGATGGGAATCAAGACCAAGCGCCCTTGGTACTCGGCCTGGAAATCTCGGATCGTGCTCAGCGCAACGTTGCGCTCCTCGGCCACGTCACCGGGGGAGGAAACGAAGATCCGTATCCTCTGGATGTCGCTCGATTCAAACGGCACGGTCGCCCCTGCGGTCCATCGACGTGATCGAGCATCACGTTATGGAATCCGCTCCTCGGGGACAAGCGCGGCCTCCCTGATGCGGAGCCCGAGCGACAGGCCCGACGGGATGGGTCCCCTGTGCGGGCCGGAGGGCTTCGAGACGAACGACTGCGAGGCCCTCGACCTCCTGGGCGGCTACGACAGGGCCGCCTACTGGGGCGGCACGACGCTTGGCAACCGGATGTTCATGCGCGACCTGGACGACCCGGGCCCGGCCCTTGCCAAGGAGGCCCTGTTCGGACACGGGGAGCCGCTGTTCTCGGACATGTACTCGGCGGCCATCGAGGAGTGGACGATCCACAACACCTCGAAGACCGACCATCCCTACCACCAGGACGTCAACCCGTTCCTCGTGACCCACATCAACGGCGTGCCGCTCCCCGAACCCGAGTGGCGCGACACGGTGCTCGTGCCGTCCCGTGTCTCCGACACGGTGGCTGGAACGGTGACCCTGCGCATGCGCTACCACCCCGCCATCACGGGCGTGTTCGTGGCCCATTGCCACATCCTCACGCACGAGGACGTGGGCATGATGCAGGAGCTGCGCATCCGCCAAGATCCGACGTTGCCGCCCCGGTAGCGGGGGCAGGAAGCTCCCCTGAGACCCCGGACCTTGGGGCGGTACGTACGGGATCGCACCGACGCGGTCGGCGCGCGCGCATGCCTCTTGACGGAGGGGATGGGCGCCATGGGATCCTGCCCTTGCCCGTGAGGTCAAGGGGCCGGTGACGGGTGCGGAGGCTCGCTGGTGGGGGGGCGCTCGCATGAAGGACATCCACGAGCTGATGGCCAGTGGACGCTGCTTCGCGGCGTACGACCTGCTCTGCCAGTCGCTGGCGGCTGACGAGCAGGTCACGGCGGAGCTCGAGGTGCAGCGCGGCCGGGTGTTGGAGCGGCTCGGCGACGTGGATGGGGCGGAGGCGATCCTGCGCGAGAGGGTCGCGGCCGGACATCGCAGCGAGGAGGCACTGGGGCTCCTGGGCGGTCTCCTCAAGCGGCGTGGCTTCGAGGCGGAGGCCGATGTCCGCCACGCCTTCCATGACGAAGCGGAGCGGCTCTATCGCGAGGGCCTGGAGGCCCATGCGTCCTACTGGTGTGGCGTCAACGTGGCCCTGCTCGAGCACTTGCGCGGAGACCACGACGCGGCGCAGGCCACCAGTCAGCGTGTGCTCGCGCGGGTCGATGCGGCCGCGCCGACGACGCACGACGCGTTGGCGCGGCGCTACCTCCTCGGCACGCGTGCGGAGTGCCTCCTGCTCGCCGGGCGCACGTCCGAGGCGGCCGAGGCCTTCCGCCCGTTCCGTGCGGCGTGCGAGGAGGCCGGCGCTTGGGAGCAGCTGGCCTCGATGCGGGCGAACGTGAGGCGGATCCGCGTCTCCGAAGATGCCGAAGGCCTCGCGACCATCGAGCAGCTCCTCCGCGTACCACCCGTCTGGATCGCAGCGGGGCATCGCCTCGACGAGCCGGATCGGCCGAGGCCCCGCTTCCCCAGCGGGATCGTCGATGGCGTGAGGCAGACGATCGAGGCGCTCGTGGAGCAGGTGGGTTGCAGTGCCGGCTACTCCTCCCTCGCGGCCGGCACGGACGCGATCTTCCAGCACGTCCTCGCGGAGCGCGGCCTGCGCCGTGAAGTGGTGCTTCCCTATGACCGCGCGCTGTTCCGCAACCTGAACGTGCTGGGGCAAGACCCCGCGACCTGGGCCTCGACGTTTGACACGCTGCTGGACACCGCCGATCGGGTACACCAAACCGCCCGGCATGCGTTCGGCTGGGACGCGCTCTGCTACAGCTTGGCCAACGAAGTCGTCCTGGGCCTGGCCCAGCTGGAGGCCCGGCGGCTGGACACGGAGCTGGTGGGCTTCGCCCTGTTCGACGGCAGGCCCCCCGACGGGCCGGGAGGCACGGCCGACACCCTGGAGCTGTGGGACACCGCCGGCATCGAGGTGCACGTGGTGGATCCGCAGGGGCTGACGGGTGCGGGCGCGGCACGACACGCCGTGACGCCGCGCGGTCAAGACGTTCCGTCGTCCCGGGAACGCGGGGTGCCGAACCTGATCGCCGCGTTCCTGTGCGCGGATGCCAAGGGGTTCAGTCGTCTGGAGGAGCGCCAGACGGCGGTCTTCGTGCAGCAGGTCCTCGGCATCGTGGCCGACGTCCAGGCCGGTTTCGAGGCCGACATCCTGGAGCGCAACACCTGGGGCGACGCCCTCTTCTATGCGTTCCGCGATGTTGCCAGCTGCGGCGCGTTCGCGCTTGACATGATGGAAGCCCTGGAGGCCCGCCGCGCCGAGCTGCAGGCAGCAGGGCTGCCCGCAGACCTCGGGTTCCGCGTCGCATTGCACGCGGGGCCCGTGCGGCTGGTCACGGATCCGGTGACGGGCGTGCGACGCGTGGTCGGTACGCAGATCACCTTTGCCGCACGCATGGAGCCCGTCGCCCGCGTGGGCCAGATCGTGGCCAGCGACACCTTCGCCGCCCTGTCCGAGGCGCGGGGGTGCCCGGGGCATGAGTGCGTGTACCTGGGCGTGCACAGCCTCGCGAAGGGGTTTGGAGAAGATGCGCTGTACGGGATCGCTCGCCGGAAGGGAGTAGGATTCCGGGACCGGGCGGCAGGATGAGGGGCCCATGGCGACGCACGCGACCGACGCGCACATCTTCGTGAGCCACTCGACGAGGGACGCAACCCTCGCCCACGCGTTCTGCCAGGAGGCCGAGGCGCGCCGCTCCAGGTGCTGGATCGCGCCGCGCGACATCCGCGGCGGCGTGCCCTTTGCGAGCGAGATCACGCAAGCCATCCGCGAAGCGCGCGCGGTGGTGCTCCTGCTCAGCGTCGCTTCGCGAGGTTCGGAGTACGTGCTTCGTGAGATCGACCTGGCCGCAGGTCAGGCCGTCCCCGTGATCACCGTGCGGCTGGAGGAGATCTCGCCCGGCGACGCCCTGGCGTTCTACGTGGGAAAGGACCAGTGGATCGACGCGCTGTGTCCTCCCATCGAGCCCCACGTGGAGAAGGTCCTGAACGCGGTCGAGCACGCCGCGGCGTTGCGCATCGCCATGCAGGCGAGTACGGAGGAGGACTGGCGCCCGCCCCGCGAGCGCGTGTTGAAGGAGATCGCCGAGGACCTTCGCCAGTACTTCGATCACACGTTCCGCCTACGGGCGGCGCTGGAGGAGGCCACGGAACTCCTGACGCGCCGTGGACCGGCGACCGATACCCTCCTGCGCGCCACGCTCTCCTACAACCAGTTCAGTCCGCCCTTCGTGGACCGGCTCGGCAAACATCGGGCTGCGGTGCGCAAGTACTGGGGCGAGGACTGGCTGGGCGAGTTCGACGCCCTGCAGGACGCGATCGAGGGCGGCGTCTACCGGGGAGCCTTGTTCCGCCTGAACGGCGTGCGCGCCCGGCTCAACACCCTGCTGGAGGTCCCGGTGCCCGACGTGGAAGCCTGTCGCCACCTCGACGCGGAGAAGGCACCCCTGCTGGCCGACGTGCAAGGCCGGTTGGACGCCGTCGCGCAGCAGGCCAGGCGCTTCCTTGCGGCCCTCGAGCGGGGCAGGCTGTAGGTCGGGCCGGGCGTGACCCTGCCGTACGCCGGCTGGCCCGGTCAGCGAGGTGCGGATCCGTAACCGAGATCGGGACTATTGCCCCGCGACGCCAGGCCGCTCTAGCCTACCCGCCATGAGGTGGGGTCCACGAAGCCGTGGCTTGCCCTTTGGCGCAGGAGAGCCCGCGGAGTGTCCGCGGGTGGGGAACCATCGTTAGCGTATGCCGGCTTTGCCTCACGGAGGTCGTGGGTATGTCCTTGCGTCTCTTGTTGGCTCGCCCGGTGTTCGGGCTGCTCGTGTGCTTGGTGCTTGCCTCGTGCGGTGGGGGGGGCGGAGGTGGCGGGCCCACCGATCCACCCGCCCCGCCGCCGGAATGGGTCCTCTATGCGCGCATGACGTCCGAATCCCTGGCGTCGAGGCGCGCGGCGATCCAGCTCGCCGCACAGAGCACGGGCGTCGTGTCGTACACGCTCACCGGTCAGCCTGGCTGGGGCGGTGAAGTGGCTTCGCTCCGGCTCGTGCAGCGGTCGACGGGTACGCCGGTGGTCCAGGTCGATGCGAGCAGTGGGCTTGCCCCACTCCCGAACGTCCGTCCCGTTCGTTCTGGGGGTGACGTCACGGTGTCTGCATCCGTCATCCAGCAAGTGGGCGCGGCTCCCGACGCCTTCGATGTCGTGCTGCGCAACGCCTCCGGCGCCGAGATCGTGCGTGGACCGCTGTCGTCATCGTTCACCTTCGACTTGGGGGGTGTGCTGCAGCACCCCCTCGAGATGGCAGGTGGCGCGCCGTCCGGGTTCGCGATCGACGGGGAGAGCTACCTCGCGCTACGCGCCCAGTCGCCGAGCGCGCTACACGCATGGATGACCACGCGCGATGGCGTTTCGCCGAGCTGGGTGGCGCCGCTCAGGCTTCTGCCCCCTGCCGCCGTGAGCCCTTCGCCGCTTCTTGAGTGGACGAGTCTCTTGGCGGACCTCGACAGCGTCACCGGCGTTGCCACGTCGCCGCTTGCCCAGGTCGATGCCAACCTCCTGCTGTGGCTCTGGGTGGAGCCTTCGGCGTTGGGCGTGTCCCTGCAGGCCACGGGCGGAGCGGGCAGCTACGTGGGAACGGTCGGGCCGCCCGACCTGGCGGTATGGGGCCGGCTGGAGGCGACATCCACCGGCGGGCCAGCTGGTTTGGTCCTGGAGGCCGAGACGTGGTCGGAAGCGCACGTGGCCTTCTCGCTGGCACGCGAGGCTTTTGATCCCTCACCCACGCAGGTTCGCGTGCTGAAGGACGGTGGGCCGGCGCCGCTGGCCGTGCTCAACCTGGCCGCCATGGCACCCGACGACGGGAACGGCAACCTCGAGGGTTCGGTCGCGCTCGACCCCGAGGTCGCCTTGGCACTGCTCACGGGGCGCTCGAGCATCTCGTGCGTCCTGGACACGACCGCCGACGTGGGAACGCATGCCGGATCCCTGGGCCACCCGACGTACCGCTTCTTCGCCTTCGAGGAGACGCCCTTCGGTTCCGGCTCCCTGACGGATCCTGCGACGGGCGCTTCCGAGATCGTGCTTACGGCGGAGGGGCTGCTCGAGCACGCCACCTACTTGGTCGGGCCGCCAGCGGGCAACGTGGGCGGAGTGGAGATCAGGCGGCTGGGCGACGCGGACGGCCTGCTCACGTTGGCGACGAGCCCGGTGAGTGGGAAGGAGGCGCTGGGGGGCACTTCGTCCGATCTGACGCCCATGTTCCTGGCAGAGGTGATCTCCGTTCACCCCACACTCCAAGTCGCCGTGATGGTGGGCGAGAACGTCGGCCCTGCCGGGAAGCTGGTGGCCACGTTCGCCTGCACCGACGACCCGTACATCCCACCCTTCGAAGGCATCTGGCTGGACGAGGACGACGAGCAGTGGGTCCTGAACTCCACCGCCAGCCTGCCTGTGAGCTGCGGCCTGGTGAGCGGGGGCACCACGGAGCTGTCCTTCGTAGGGAGCTACGAAGGCAAGGCGCTCATGGGCATCCTTGCCGGCCCCTCGGGCGATACGCCCGTCGAGGGTCAGATCGTGGGGAACACGAGTCGGCCCGGGGACGTTGCGATCGAGTTCGATGCGACGGATGGCTCGGGACTGCACATCGTATGCACGCACGACGGCTATCGCTGGCCCGCGCGTGGCGTCTGGCGTACGCAGGCAGGAGACTGGATCGCCGTTGTCGAGGGTGGGTTCGTGCACGGCGAGGAGTTCCAGGGCGTCGTGCGGGGCGGTGGGGTTGAGTACCCGCTCCAGGGGGAGCGCAGCAGCGACCCAGGCAACGGCTCCGGTACAGCGACATGGACAGGCGCGGCGCCCCCGTGGTCGTCGACGCAGCCCGGCCTGCTGTTCAGCTTCGAGGCCGCCCACGAGTCGATGCTCATCGACGGGAAGCTCTTCTTCCGCATGACACCGGAGGAGTGAAGACACGGCCGTCGAGCGCGCGAGGGCGCGGATAGGGGGATCGGCCGGTCATTCCCCAGGAGGTCCATCGTGTCGAAGCGAGTACGTGCGTCGCGGTCCTGGAGCCTTGCCTTCCTCGTGCCAGGCGCGGTCGTCGTGTTGACCCTCGCCGGGTGCGGAGGCGGAGGCTCGGACGACGAAATGCTGGTCCTTGGCGGCACGAAGGCACGGGAAGGGGTCGCGGGGGGCGGCAGCGCGACGGTGGCCAACACGCTGGCCATCGGCGACAACGGGTTGAACAGCGGGCGCGTGGCGCTCCTCAGCTTCTCGCTGCAAGACCTGCCAAGCGGCGCCGAAGTCGAATCGGCCACGCTGGGCATCCATCAGCTGGACGAGACGTTCGGTACGCCCTACGCGGACTTGGGCGTCGTGGTGGTCGACAGCGTGGACCTGGGCGCGGGCGTCGACGGGGCCGACGCGGCGTCCGCGGCGCTGATCCCCTTGCTCGGCACGCTTTCGACGTCGGTCGCGCCCGGCGAGCGGACGCTCGACGTGACGGCCGCCGTGCTGGCAGATGTCGCCGCACTGCGCACGCGGAGCGAGTTCCGGATCCGCTTCTTCCTCGCAACCGACGGCGACGGCCAGCAGGACACCGTGCAGATCCGCGAGACGGGTGGCTCCGGGAGCGGGGCGCCGCCGACGCTGGTGGTCGTCTACCGGCCGTGAGTGCCGGCCGCGTGGCGGCCTACGGGCCCTCGTCGGCCTCGCGCTCGTCGGGTAGCGCGCGCCAGGGCTTGGCGACGAGCACGAACCGATCGCCCAGGTCGGCGAACGCCGTGATGCGCGTGCCGCTGTCGTGGCCGGGCTCGCGCAGCTCCACCGCGTAGCAAGCGCGTCCGGGGGCCGCGACCTCGCGCGCGAACCGCTTCATGCCGCCGGGGAACTCGGCGAAGGCGACGGTGCCCCGCTCGTAGGCGGCGAGCTCTTCGGTCGTGGCGACGTGCACGGTGACCTCCGTGCGCGTGGTGGGGGGGAGCTGCTGGGCGTTGGGCGGTCGCCGATCGCGCAGGCCGTCCTCGACGGTGGTGTCCTTCAGTGCCGCGAGGAAGGTCTCCGTGGCCGGCCCCTCGCGCAAGAGCGAGCGCACCTCGGCGCGCGTCGGGACGAACGCGTGCATGGCGGCGAGGTAGGTACGCCCGTCGTTGGCGTTCTGGGCGGCAACGATCGTCGTCATGATCTCCGCGAGGTCCCTCGCGCGTGTCTTGGGATCGGCGGGCGGCGCCCCGGCGCCCGGCAAGCTGGCGGCCGGGACGTGCGGCGCGGGCGGATCGCCGCAGGCGCAAAGCCCGCATGCGAGAACCACCATGAGAACGACGCAAATGGGCATGGGCGCAACTCCCCAGGAGACCTGCGGCCAGCCTAACGTCTGCCCCCGCAAAGGCGCCAACCCAGCCGGGTAGGGGGGCCTCGCGGGATGGCACCGGGTGCTCCATCGTGGGATCCTTCCGGGGTGGGCAGGATCCCGATGGCCGTCGCGCTGCTGTTCGCGCTCGTTGGCTGCGGGGGCGGTCCCGGTGGTGCCGCCCCGGTCCAGCCTGCCACGGAGGTGCGCTTCGCGTCGGGCACCCTGTCCCTGGCGCTGGACGTGGCGGGGTACGTCGTCGATGTCCGGGTCGGGGGCGATTCGCGCGCCTTCGCTGCGGCGGACCCGCAGCCCCTGCTCGAGGTCGTACGGGAAGGCGAGACGTTGCTACCCGACCGCGCCCGCGCCGTGCCCGGCGGCGTGGAGCTGGAGTTCGACGGTGGTGCCGCCTCGATACGCCTCGACGTCGAGGCCGCGGACGGGCGCATCGTGTTCCGCGTCGCCGAGGTCGTCCCGTCGGATGCGGAGGCGGTTCGCCTCCGCTTGGCCGTGCAACGCCTGGACGAGGTCGACCCGTCGCTCAACGGCACGTACGACGACGACGTCGTGCTCTGCCTGCGCTCGATCGAGCCCGCTACGCGCTGCATCTACCGCTCGCTGCCCGGCGGGATCCCCCAGCCTGGTGTCGAGTGGGACGCCGTGCATGGGATCGTCGGGGGAGCCGCCGCGTGGATCGCCGCGCCTCGCTCCTCGTTCTTCTCGGCCGTGCACGCCCTGCAGGTGGCAGAGCAGCTACCAGCGCCTCGATTCGATGGCGTGCCCGCGCGTGCCAGCCGCAGCATGCGGCAAAGCTACCTGTTCCTCACCTACCTGCAGCCCGGGACGGCCACGAGGGTCATCGAGTACGCCAACCTTGCCGGGCTGTCCCGCGTGCTCCTGCTGCGCACGCTCTGGCGCCGCAGCGCGGGGACGTATGGCCTGGATCCCGTGCGTTGGCCGGGTGGGCTGTCCGATCTGGCGTCCTTTTGTTCGCAGCTGCGAGGCGCAGGGCTTGGCGTGGGGCTCCACGTCTTCGGCCCGTCGATCTCGCTCGACGACCCGCTCGTCACGCCCGTGCCCGCTCCGGGCCTGCTTGCGTGGCCTTGCCCGGCCCTGGCCGCCGACGTTGATGCGGCGGCCGGAACCCTGACGCTGGTCGATGCGGCGACGCTTCCCCCCTCCGGAGGAGGCCGGTTCCCCGGACGGTACCTCCGCCTGGGCGACGAGATCGTCCGCTACGGATCGACAGAGGCAGGGCCCCCGTTCCAGCTGACGGGTTGCGAGCGGGGCGCCCTCGGTACCATCGCTGCGACGCATGCAGCCGGAGCCGTGCCGTGGCACCTGGCCACCGTCAACGACCAGCTCCTGGTCGACCCGGACGGCCCCTTGGTCGCCACCCTGGCCGCGAACCTCGCCGCCGTCGTGAACGGCGCCGGCATCGACATGATCTACTTCGACGGCACGGCCGCGATGCCCACCAACGACTTCGTGCAGCGCTGGTACTACATGAACCGTACGCTGCCGCCGATCTACGCGGCGTTCGACCACGATGTCTTGGTGCAAACGGGCATGGGCCCCGGGCGGGAGATGGACTGGCACATCGTGCCGCGCAGCGCCAGTGCGGACGGTCACGGCGACATCAAGTGGTACCTGGACCGGCGCACGCCCTCGATCGAGTCGATCTTGCGGGGCCTTACGGTGCCCGACATCGGCTGGTACGGCTTTGGCGCCGGGCGCCCTCCCGACCACCTCGAGTACGTGTGTGCCAAAGCGCTGGGGTGGGACGCCGGCATCTCGCTGCAAACGAACGTGATCGAGCTGGAGGGCGACCGGCGCGCCCGTGAGGTGCTGGAGATGATCGGGCGCTACGAGCGATGGAAGAGCACCGGGGGCCCACCCCCGGCCGTGCGCGACGCCCTCCTCGTGCCGGGTCGGGACTTCCATCTGGTGGAGGACGCCGACGGATCGCCCCACCTCTTCGAGGCGAGCTACGACGAGGTCCGTGACGTGCGATCGCTGCAAGATGGCGCCTCCGGGTGGAACGTCTCCAGCTCCGCGGGTGGTGACCGCCTGCTTGGCGTGGAGATCACGCGTGGTGAGGCGGTCCGAAGCCATGCCGATTTCACGGCCGCGGGCGCGATCACCCTCGATCCCCTCGGCGACGCCGCACCCTTCGCGCCGGGGGGCGCCAACGACAGCGCGCGCTTGGTCAACCGCACGGAGAGCACGATGAACGCAGCGGGGCCAGCCCGCACGGGCGTCCAGCACACGTTCGTCGCCGTGCCCGACGCCGCCGTGGGCGGCCAGGCGTTGGAGCTTGCTGCCACCAACACGAACACCTCGATCGGCTGGTGTGCCGTGGGGCGCCGATTCGCTCCCGTCGTGGACCTCACGGGGCAGGCGGCGACCGGACTCTGGGTGCATGGCGATGGATCGGGCATCGAGCTGTCGATCGAGCTCTACGACAACAGCGACGACCGTCTGGTGTTGAAGGTGCCCCTGTTCTTCCAGGGCTGGCGCTTGTTCACCTTTCCGCTGACGCCCCCCGCGGCCTTCGATCGGACCCGCTGTACGTACATGGTGATCGTGGCCGACGATCTGCCGCCCGAGTCCGCGGTGACGCTGCGGCTCGCCCTGCTCCGCGCCACGCCGGCGGTCGTCGCCCCCGCCGACATCACGGGCGTCAGTCTGGAGGTAGGCGGGCGAAGCATCGCGATCCCGCAGGACCTCGCACCCGGATGCACGGCGCGGATCGACGCCCTTGGCCGGCTCACGATCTGGCCCGGCGGCATGGCCGCGGGAAGCACGACCCCCGTTCCCGGGGGCCCGCTCGTGGTGTCGCCCGGCGTGACGCCTGTGGCGTTACGGGTCACGGGACCCGCCGCCTACCCCGGTGACATCGCCGTGCGTACGAGTCGGCTCGTGCCCCTCTTCCCGTAGAGCGTAGAGCCGCTGGAGCTCCCATGGCCACGTCCAAGTCCAACCTGGATCGCGTCTTCGCGATGACGTTCGCCAGCATCTACCCGCTGTACCTGGCGAAGGTGGAGAGGAAGGGGCGCACGAAGAAGGAGCTCGACCATGTGCTCCGCTGGCTCACGGGCTACAGCGCGCCGGGTCTCGCCGGACAGATCCGACGCGAGACGAGTCTCGAGACGTTCTTCGAGGAAGCCCCGGAGCTGCATCCCAACGCTGCCAAGATCACGGGCACGATCTGCGGCGTGCGCATCGAGGAGATCGAGCATCCGCTCATGCGCAAGATCCGCTGGATGGACAAGCTGGTCGACGAGCTTGCCAAGGGCCGCACCATGGAGAAGATCCTGCGGACGTAGGTGCGGGCCGTCCCGGCATCGGCGCTACTTCAGGCGCTCGAGGCGACCCTTGCGGCGCACGATGTTCTTGTAGTCCCACTGGATGTCGCGGGCCTCGGCAAGCCACGTGGCCAAGAGCTTGGTGTCGACGTCCTTGGCGTCGGTGAAGCGCGCCTCGGCGGCCTTGAACTTGCCCTCCTTGGCAAGCCCCGGCGTCTCGAAGGACTGGCCGCTCCAGAAGAGAAGCCGCACGCAGCCCTTCAGCTTGCTGTAGCCGACGATCGGGTTGCCTTCGAGGAACCAGACCGGGTGCGCGTGCCAGATCTTGCTCTCCGCCTCGGGCAGGTGGCGGTCGATCTGCTTCGCGAGCAGGTCGCAGATGGAACGGTCAGCGGGCGCTTGGGCCTCGGCATAGGCCTTGATGTCGGGGTGCACGTGAGTGTCCTCCTGGAGACGGAGAGGATGCCGCGGCGCCGTCGGAAGTGTCCGGACGTCCGGACACCTTTGGCCCCGGTTCGCGCGGAAGCCAGGCCTCGTGAGGGCGCCGCCTTGCGGCGCACGGCGCGCCGGAGCGCGTGACAAGATCCGGGGCGAGGCGGTAGGGTGGTCGGCATGGGCAAGCCTCCGCAGGATCCGCTGGTGCGCGCCCTGGAGGCGTTGGTCGCCGCGCTGCCCACGAAGGACGCCGCGTGTACTTGGTACCGGCGCTGCGTGAGGGCGCTGGGTGAGCACGCCGTGGAGGACACCTTCAACGGCGGTGCGATCCGGCATCTGGTTCGCCGTGCGGAGGGGGGTGGCGATCTGTTGCCCTCTCCGTCGCTCAAGTGGACGATGGCTTCCATCGCCGGCACGAAGAGCGAGGGCGTGGAGCTGTTCGACGGTCGCCAGCGCATCAGCGTGCTGTACGGCGAGGACGGCGCGCCCATCGACCGCTCGGTGGATGGGACGGCCTCGGGCCGCCTGGTCGAGCTGGCACGACTGCTGGCCCATGACCCGATGCCCGAGGACGCGGCCCTCCACTTCGTGACGTCGCTCGACGAGGGGCGCTTCGGGCCTGCGCGCGTCCACTACCCGTTGCATGCGCCAGGCGGTGTGTCGGGCGTCGTCGCCAGGGCCCTCTCGGGCCTGCGTCGCGTGCTGTTCGAGGGCGGGCTGCCCGACGGCCCTGCGGTCGTGGCCATCGAGGGCGTGGGCGGTGGCGTGTGGGCACGGGGGAGCACGCGTGACGAGGCGGTTGCCCGCTGCCAGTTCCTGCTCGGCAAGGGGCCCATCTCGAGCGACACCGACTGGCACACGGCAACGGACGACTACGACGACGATGGAAACCTGATCACCCCAGGCGAGAGGCCGGCGTGGCCCGAAGCCGAGGTCCGACCGCCAGCCCCGGGCCCGGAGGTTCCCTGGCGCTCCGACGTCGATCCGGATGCGTGGAAAGCAGTCGCGCCCGCGAGACCGGAGGTGTCGTTCGTGACGCCGCCCGCCGATCGCAAGCACGAGCGGATCGACCTGGGCACGTTCCACCTGCGTGGTCCCACACCGGACGTGCCCGAGCTGCCAGAGCGCCCCGAGTGCACACCCCTGGTGGTCGTGCCGATCGAGGGTTTGCCCTCCGAGCCGCCCCCCGTGGGTCGCTGGTGGCGCCTGCTGGGTGCGCACGGCCGTACCCGCTTCGTCGTGCGCATCGACCAGGGACACGACTTCCTGCTCGTGGGCTCGGACGTAGTGGGCATGCTCGATCTGGCGGCGTTGGATCCGGCGCTCGACCGCATCGACGTGATGGATCCGCCGCCCGCAGGACGCCCGGAGCACGAGCCGTTCGTCCGTTTCCGCACGCGCCGCTACCGCTGGATGCCCGACGGTCCCGCCGACTGCCAAGGTCTGGTCCCCACCGGCGCGTCCTGGGGTCCGCGCTTCGACGCAGCCTCCCTCGATGGCGATGCCCTGCAGGGGCAGGTCCTGCGGTTCAGGAAGGTGTGGCGACCGGTCGTGTAGGCCCTGTCTCGGAGGGGTGCTGTAGCAGTCCGGCGCCGCAAGGCCAGGCGCCCGAACGACCCGCGACTCGTCCAGGTAACGGCGAAGCACGTCCCCTGGAGCTGGAACCACGCCCTGGAGGTCGCGTTGTCCGGGCCTCCGCGTCCGACGGCGCGTCGCACCTGCCCGCGCCGCCGCCGCCAAGGGCGGCGCCCCTCGGAGCTTCGTCGCGACCCCTTTGACGCCACCTCGCCAACGACCGACGATGGGCGCGTCGGATGTCGACACGGAGGACGTCATGAGACTCGATCTCGCTCCCGGAAACGCATTGGTCTGCAAGGTGAACGGACATCGGCACGCCTGGGATGGAACGATCTGCCGAGGCCCGGAGGAATGGGACTGTGGGACCAAGTCCGACTTCCGTATCGAGAAGTGCGCCGCCGGCATCCCCAAGTGTTTCCACCTGAACCTGTTCCATCCCGGCGCGCCGGTGTTCGTGGCGGACATGAACGGCATGGACTGGGTGCTGAGTGGCGCGGAGGACCGCTTGGACGACCAGATCCTGTTGTTCTGGACGGCAGCGACGTCCGAGCCGTTCGGCACCCGACATCCCGAGAAGCGTGTGGTGATCGGAGCCTATCGCGTGCAGCGGTCCGTCCACGACTCGATGTACTCGTGGTCGATTCGTCCGTACGGCGACGGGTGGACGCGATTCCCCGCCATCGAAGTCGAGTGTCCTGTCACGACCTATGCCGGGGGCCGGTACGTCAGGTCCATGGATCGTCGGCACGTGGAGCGCGTGTTCGAGACGGTGGCCCGCGCCGCGGAGACGGACGATGTCAAGTGGTTCGACCCCGGCGACGCCGCGCGCTTCCAGCACTTCCACGCGTCCCTGGGTGGCTGGCTCGATCGGGCGGCCGTCCAGCGCCGCAAGCGCATGACCACGAGTCGCGAGGGCGCCCGCTTCACGGTGGGCGATGCGCAAGGCGGCCTGGAGTCGGCGTTTGCCGGCCAGTGGGCCAGCGTGATGGCAGGTGCGCGCTCGCCGGCTCCGGTGCCGTCGCTGACGCCGGTGCCCGGGCAGCTCGCCACACCGCCCAAGCCGACCGCCCCGGCGCCGGCCCCGGCAGGCCGCAAGCCCCTCCTCGATGCCGCCGCGCGTGCGTGGGTCGCAGGCGTCTACGGCGACGGCGTGGCGCGCGCGCTGGCCATCGCGACCGTGACGAAGCCGATCGTGATCTTGCGCGGTGCGACGGGCGTGGGCAAGAGCCACCTGGCCCGCCACCTGGTGCCCGCCGAGCGCTTCCTCCTGGTTCCGGTCGGCGCGACGTGGCGGGGACGCGAAGACCTGCTCGGCTACGTGAACCCCGTGAGCGGCGCGTTCGAGCCGACGGAGCTCACGCGCTTCCTGCACCGGAGCGCGGTGGCCTGGGAGAAGGGCGACCGTTCGCCTTGGCTCGTCGTCTTCGACGAGTTCAACCTGAGCCAGCCGGAGCACTGGCTGACCGACGTGCTCTCGCTCGGCCAAGCCCAGGAAGACGCGCAGCGTCGGATCCACCTGGGCGGCGCCGGCTTCGAGCCCGAAGGCGGTGGGCGGCCCGTGAAGGAGGTCCTCCTCAGCCGTGCCGTGCACATCGTGGCCACCATCAACAACGACCACACCGTGATGCCGCTCTCGCCGCGCGTGCTGGACCGGGCCGCGGTCATCGAGCTCGAGCTGACGCCCAAGGATGCGCTCCAGCGCGTGGGCTGCGCCGTGTCCGACGAGCTCCTGGTGACGATCATGGACCTGGACGACGAGCTGCGCGGGCGCGGCCTGGGCTTCTCCGTGCGAACGGCGGCGTCGCTCGGCGCGGCCCTGGCGCACGCCACGGCGCTGGACATGGACGAGGCCGGCTTGCTCGACCACGTCCTGGCCCACGAGATGCTCAGCAAGGTCCGGCTCCACGTCGGCGATCCGGGGGACCAGGCGCTCCTCTCCCGGCTCGCGGCGTGGCAGGAGCGACACGGGGCGGAGCTGCCGCTTTGCAGCGCGCTGCTCGAGACGTGGGACGATTGCCTCGAGCGGGGGCAGGACGTGGTGCAGGCATGATGGGGCCGGCCTTCGTGTCGCGCGTGGTGGAGGACCTGCGGGCCTTCTCCGCGCCGCTCCTGGAGCCGGGCGCGGCACCGCGGGCGGCGGGCGAGGTGCAGGCAGGTCGGTCGGCGCTCGAGGCGCTGCACGGGCTCGTCGGCGCGTTGACCGCCATGCTGCCGCGTCTGGTGGCCGAGGCCACGCGGGAGGACCGCGCGGCACGCCGCCTCGTGCAGCGCAGCGCCGCGATCCCACGCCGGGCCCGGGCCTCGCGCGCACCGTGGGACTTCGAAGTCCACGACGGTCGGCTGCTGCCCACCACGTGGCTGGCGGTCGAGCCGTTGCCCGCCCCGGCCCCCGCCGCCGTGGCTTGGCTCCGGCACCTGGCGACGCTGGTGGGCGGCCACCTGGCCCGCGCGGCGCGCCACGTCGAGGTGCACCTGGACGATGCGATCTCCATGCGCTCGGAGCGCTCCACATACGCGCGCGCCGAGCGCGACCGCTTGACGGCGCTGCGGCGCGGCATCGACGCGAGCCGCGCGTCGCTGGCCCGCGCCCAACGCGCCCTCGTGAGCCATGCCCCGGTGGGGGCACGCCCGCGTGGCATGGAGCCCCGCCCGTACCCCGCCACCGCCACGTGGCAGCGGCTACGTGGCGTGGCGCGGCGCATCCACGACCCCGCGGTGCTCCTGCCGGCGTGGTGGTCGAGCGCACTCGACGCGCCCGCAGGCGCGCTGGACCTGCCGTTCCTCTACCAGCGATGGTGCGGCGTGCAGCTGGTGCGGGCGCTCGGGGAGCTCGGCTTCCGCCCGCGCACGGATCCCACCGGCCCCCTCCTGCTGGGCGAGCTCGCGATCGAGCTCCTCGATGGCGAGCGGCGTGCGCTGACGCTCTGGTGCGAGCCGCGCTTCGTGCGCGGCGAGGCCCATCCGACGACGTTGGTCCCGGCCCACGATTTCGAGCAGCAGCCCGACTTCGTCCTGATGGCACCCGGCGAGCGCGGCCTGGACGCGTACGTGCTCGACGCCACACTCGCTACCGACGACGAACGGCTGCGCGAGAAGAGCCGCTACCGCACGTCCTTGCGCTTCTCGTCCCCGCGTCTGGTGGCCGGCATCCCCGTGGTCGCCCGTCCGGAGCGCAGCTGGGCGATGGCACCACTGACCTCGCCGACGTGCCGCTTGCAGGACGACGAGGGCCGCTGCGGCGTGATTCCCGTGCACCCCGAGGAGCCGCGCCGCGCGCTGGCCGCGTGGCTCGGCGACATCGTGGAGCGGGCAAGGCGGTGGGCGCCGCATCCTGCCTGAGCGAGTCCGTCCATGCCTGCATCTACGATGTGGCCGCGGAGGCTCGTCCCGTGGTCAAGAAGAAGGCATCCAAGGGCGTGGAGTCCAAGGCCAAGTACGGGTGGGATCGTCCGCCGACTGCCCCCGCGCCCGCCGACCCCGACATGGCCCGGCTCTCGGCCCAAATGCCCCGGGCTGGTGCGCGGGAGCGCATGCTCGCACACGTGCGTGGGAGCCTGCGCGTCGACACGGCGTTGCAGCAGGCCCAGGACCTGATGTACCGGGCTTGGGATGCGCCTCCGCACCGTGCGCGGACGCTGGCCAAACAGGCGCTCGGTCTCTCGGTGGACTGCGCCGACGCGTATCTCGTCCTGGCCCAGGGAGAACGCCATCCGGGCCGGGCCTTGGCCCTCTGTCGTCAGGCGGTGGAAGCCGGCCAACGCGCCCTGGGACCGGAAGCCTTCGCCCGGAGCCTGGGCTGTTTCTGGGGTGTCCTCGAGACGCGGCCGTACATGAGAGCACGCTTGGCGCTGGCCGAGCTCCTGTGGCAGCTCGGTGAAGAGCGTGAGGCCACGGCGCACCTGCGCGAGATGTTGGTGCTCAACCCCCATGACAACCAGGGGGTGCGCGGCGTGCTGCTTGGTTGGCTGCTCGACACGGGGGCCTGGGATGAGGCGCAGGCCCTGCTGACCTGCTACAAGGACGACCTCGGCGCCGACTGGAGCTGGTCGCAGGCGTTGGTCGTCTTCCAGCGGGAGGGGACGTGCTCCGCGGCCCGGCGCGCCCTGGCCGCGGCCGTGAAGGCCAACGCCCACGTCCCGATCTACCTGCTCGGTGTGCGGCCACTCCCTCGACGCCTTCCGGAGTACATGCGATTCGGCGACGAGACCGAGGCGTGGCACTACGTGGCTGATCGCAAGCCGGCTTGGCAGAGCGTCCCTGGGGCGATCCAGTGGCTGGAGGCCATGCTCGGGCGCGGGAGCTAGGCGCCCGGCATCACGCTATCGGTCGCCCGCTTGGAGATCGTCCCCGCATGACGCGTTCCGAGGTCCTGCCGCTGGATCTGCTGCTCGCCGAGCAGGCCCGGTTCCTGGGCTTCCTGGAACGGCGTCTGGGCGATCGGGCGACGGCGGAAGACGTTCTCCAGGACGCCTACGTGAAGGCGTGGAGCAAGGGCTCGTCGCTGCGTGAGGACGAGGCCGTCGTGCCCTGGTTCTTCCAGGTCCTGCGAAATGCCGTCGTGGACTACGTGCGACGTCGCCAGGCGGGGAATCGGGCGCGCCAGGCGCTGAAGGGTCAGGCTCATGGCGGGGCGAGCCTCGAGGCCGACCTGCACGATGCACTCTGCGCCTGCGTGGGCGGTCTGTTGACAGGGCTTCGCCCCGAGCAGGCCGACCTGCTCCGTCGGGTCGAGCTGGAAGGCCAGCGCGTGAAGGACGTAGCCGAGGCCCTGGGCATCGCAGAGGGGACGGCGGCCGTCCGTCTGCACCGGGCGCGCCAGGCGCTGGGCGACGCGCTCAAGGGAGCCTGCGGCGCCTGCGCCACCCACGGCTGTCGCGACTGCCAGTGCCGAGGCCCCCGGCGGGGCTGCTCCAGCGGGGTGTAAGGTTTCCAGGGCGAGGTGCGTCTCCCGGGCAGTTCCCGACCCGGAGAGCCATCGATGAGCCACGCCACCTGCCACCACGACGACGCCCAGGGAGGTACCGTCACCCACGACCACGACCACGACCACGACCGCAGCCACCATGGTCATGCACCGGAGCGCCACCGCGGCGCCCCGTCGGCACCTGCGGTCGCTGCATCCGCAGGTGCCCTCCACACCTGCCCCATGCACCCGGAGGTCGTGCAGGAAGGGCCCGGCTCGTGTCCCATCTGCGGCATGGCGCTCGAGCCCATGGTGGCATCTCGCCACGACGGGCCTGACCCGGAGCTGGCTGGATTCACGCGGCGCTTCCGCGTGGCCACGGGCCTCTCGGTGCCGCTGGTCGTCCTGGCCATGGGCGAGATGGTGCCTGGCCTCTCGGGCTGGATCGTGAGGCTCGGGCGCTGGAACGGGCTGCTGCAGCTGCTCTTGGCCACGCCCGTGGTGCTCTGGGCAGGCAAGCCCGTCTTCCGCCGCGCGTGGGCCAGTGTCCGGGCGCGCAGCGCCAACATGTTCACGCTGATTGGGCTCGGCACGAGCGTCGCCTACCTCTACAGCGTGATCGCGCTGGCGTTCCCCGCCGTGCTCCCGCCGGGCTTCGCGGGTCACGCAGGTAGTCCGCCGCTCTACTTCGAGGCCGCGGCGGTCATCCTCACGCTGGTGCTGCTCGGACAGGTTCTCGAGCTGCGGGCACGTCACTCCACGCAGGGCGCCGTCCGCGCCCTGCTCGAGCTCTCGCCGCGCACGGCTCGGCGCGTGGACGAGGACGGCAACGACGCCGATGTCGCCCTCGAGGATGTGGTGGTCGGCGATCACCTGCGGGTTCGTCCGGGCGAACACGTGCCGGTGGACGGGAAGGTGGTCGAGGGCCGCAGCGCCGTCGACGAGTCCCTGCTCACGGGCGAATCCATGCCCGTGGACAAGGCCGTCGGCAGCCACGTGATCGGCGGCACCCTCAACACGTCGGGCAGCTTCGTCGTGGAGGCGGAGGACGTCGGCGAAGCCAGCGTGCTGGCTCGGATCGTGCGTCGTGTGGGAGAGGCCCAGCGCAGTCGCGCGCCCATCCAGCGCCTGGCCGACGTCGTGTCCTCGTGGTTCGTGCCGGCGGTCATGGTGGCGGCGGTGGTCACGGCGATCGCGTGGGGCCTCTGGGGCCCGGAGCCCAAGCTGGCCTACGCGCTGGTCAACGCCGTCGCGGTGTTGATCGTGGCCTGCCCTTGTGCCCTGGGTCTGGCGACGCCCATGTCGGTGATGGTGGGTGTGGGCCGCGGTGCACTGTCCGGCGTGCTCGTGAGAGATGCGGCCGCGCTCGAGACGCTCGATCGCATCGATGCGATCGTGGTTGACAAGACGGGTACGCTCACCGAGGGGCGCCCGGCCCTGACGTCCCTCCGTGCGCTTGGCGACTGGCCCGAGGACGACGTCCTCCGGCTCGCCGCCGGCGCGGAGCGCGGGAGCGAGCATCCGCTGGGCCGTGCCATCGGCGAAGGCGCCGCGGCGCGTGGGATCCGCGCGCCCTCGGCGGAGGGCTTCGAGGCCACGGTCGGGCGGGGCATCGTGGCCCACGTCGAGGGGCGCCGCGTCCTCATCGGCTCGGCGGGCTTCTTGGTCGAGCAGGGGGTGGAGACCGGTGGGGGCCGCGATGCCGCCGAGGGCCTGCGGGCCGAGGGCGCCACGGCCGTGTTCGTTGCCATCGATGGCGAGCTCGCGGGCGTGCTGGGGATCTCCGATCCGCTGCGCGAGGGCGTGGCCGACGTCGTGGCCGAGCTGGCGCGCGAAGGTGTTCGCGTGGTCATGGCAACCGGCGATGCCGCGACGACGGCTCGGCATGTCGCCGCCGCCCTCGGCATCAGGGACGTGCACGTCGAAGTCACGCCGGAGGAGAAGGCCGAGCTCGTCAAGCGCCTCCAGGCAGAAGGCCATCGCGTGGCCTTTGCCGGCGATGGCACCAACGACGCACCCGGCTTGGCCCAGGCCGACGTGGGCATCGCCATGGGTAGCGGCACGGACGTGGCCATGGAGGCCGCAGGCGTCACGCTGATGCACGGCGACTTGCAGGGCATCCTGCGGGCGCGCCGCCTGGGTCGGGCCACGCTTCGCAACATCCGGCAGAACCTGCTGTTCGCGTTCGGCTACAACCTGCTCGGCGTGCCTGTGGCCGCTGGCGTACTCTACCCAGCGTTCGGCATCTTGGTGAGCCCGATGCTCGCGGCCCTGGCGATGACGCTGAGCTCGGTCTCCGTCGTGCTGAACGCCCTGCGGTTGAATCGTGTCGCGATTGGCCAGGCTCCGTCTGGAAACACTCCGTCACGAGGGCGCCGCGGACGAAGCGAGCCGCAGGCACGACGAGAATCCGGGCCGGAGGCGGTCTCCTGAACGTAGAGGACCCGGATTCGAGTCAGGCCGTGGCGCAGCGAGAGACGCGGTGGCCGCAGCAGGAGGGGTTGTCGGACAGCCCCTTCCAGGGAGGTGGGAATGAACGCTCGATCAAGGGCCGTGGTGCTCATGGTCGCCTGCTCCGGCCTGGGCGGGTGCCGCATGGCCGAAGTGGCCGACCCAGCCCCCTCCGTGATGGCGGATGTGGGCCGGCGAACCGATCCCGGCCTGCGCTCGTCGCAGCGCGACGGCGAGCTGGACGAACCGGCCGCCGTGGCCTTGGCGCTCGAACGCAACCCGCGCATCCGCCAAGCGCTTGCACGTGCCGGTGTGGCCCAGGCCGAGCTCGTCGAGGCGCTCACGCCGGAGAACCCGCGCATCGGCGTGGCTGCGCGCTGGCCGCTCGAGGGCGCCGGCTTCGGCGTCGACCTGGACGTGTTGCAGGACGTGATCTCGCTGCTGTTTCGTCCGCGCCGTGGCGCCGCGGCCCGTGCCCGGTTCGATGCGGAGCGCCAGGACGTGGTCGCCGAGATCGTCGACGGAGCCCTGGAGGTGTCCGAAGCCTGGTACACGCTCGTCACGGCGCGCCAGCTGCACGCGATGCGGGCCCTCGTGGAGGAGTCGGCGGGCGCTTCCGAGGCCGTCGCAGGGCGCATGGCAGACGCGGGCACGCTGAGTCGCCTGGGGTTGGCGCGGGAGTCGGCAACGCATGCGCAGGCCGCAGCCGAGACCTTGGAGGCCGAAGGCGATGTCGTGGCGGCCCGGGAGCACTTGCTCGCAGCCATTGCGGCCGACCCGGACCAAGACGTGCGGGTCCCCGACGTCCTGCCCGCCGTACCCGCCACCGAGCTGCCGCTGGAACGACTGCTGGAGACGGCGCTCTGCGCCCGCGCGGATCTCCGTGCCGCTCGTGCCGGCCGCATGGCCTTGGCGCACGAGCTGGGTCTGGCCCGCCAGCTGGGCTCACTCGGAACGCTGGAGGGGGGGGCCGTTGGCGAGCGGGAAGTCGAAGGCGCGTGGTCCGCCGGGCCCGCTTGGGAGGTCGAGATCCCGCTCTTCGACCAGGGGCAGGCGCGCCGGGAGCGAGCCGCTTCGGCGTGGCGCGAGTCGACGTGGGCCGTGCGATCGTTGGAAGCCGAGGTTCGGCGCGACGTGCGCACGCATCGCTTGCGACTGGACGTGCTCCGCAAACAGGTCGAGCTCCACGCCCGGCGCCTGATCCCAGCGCGTGAACGGGTTGTTGCCCTCAGCCAGCAGGAGTACGACTTCATGCTGCTCGGAGTGGACAAGCTGCTCGAAGCCAAGCGCGAGGAGTACGAGGCGTACGCACGCTACGTCACGACGATTCGCGACTATTGGATCGAGCGGGTTCATCTGGAGCGCGCCGTCGGCGTCCGTCTGCAGGTGAGCGCGCCGCCTGCCGTGGCCTTGCCCAAGCCTGGAGGCGCCGGGGACGGCGGCCCCACGGATCACGGCGGCCACGATGGACAGTCCATGGAAGGAGGCATGTGATGTTGAACCGACGTGATCTCGTGCGAGGCGGCGCGCTGCTCCTCGGGTCCGGTGCCCTCCTCCGCCGAGCGCGTGCCGACGAAGAAGGCGCCACGGAGGTGCCTCCCGCCTCCTCGCCTCCTGCTGGCTACCGCCCCGTCATTACGCCCAACGGCGAGACCCTGGCGTTCGTGATGAAGGACGGCGTCAAGGAGTTCCGCCTCGTTGCGCAGCCGGTCGAGCGCGAGTTCGCCCCTGGCATGACCGTGACCTGCTGGGGCTACAACGGCATCACACCGGGGCCCACGATCGAGGCGGTCCAAGGCGACCGCGTGCGCCTGTTCGTGAAGAACGAGCTGCCCGAGCACACCACGATCCACTGGCACGGCCTGCGCCTGCCCAACGGCATGGACGGCGTAGGAGGACTCACGCAGCCCCACATCAAGCCTGGGGAGACCTGGGTCTACGAGTTCGACCTGCTGGACGCCGGGACGTTCATGTACCACCCGCATGCGGACGAGATGGTCCAGATGGCGGTGGGCATGATGGGCATGTTCATCGTGCATCCGCGCGAGTCCCAAGTCGCCCCTGTCGATCGTGACTTCGCCATCCTGACGCACGAATGGGCCGTGCACCCGGGTACGTACCGACCCGACCCGTCGGTCATGCTCGACTTCAACCTGTTCACGTTCAACTCGAAAGTGTTTCCGGCGACGGACCCGTGGGTCGTGAAGACGGGCGAGCGCGTGCGCGTGCGCCTCGGCAACCTCTCCATGGACCAACACCCGATCCACATCCACGGCCTGGCGTTCAAGGTGACGGCCACCGATGGGGGCCCCATTCCCGAAGCGGGACAGTGGCCGCAGACTACCGTCCCGGTGCCCGTGGGCAGCACGCGCGACATCGAGTTCGTCGCCGATGCGCCCGGGGACTGGGCGGTGCACTGCCACAAGTCGCACCACACGATGAACGCCATGGGGCACGACCTGCCCAACATGATGGGCGTGGACTTGGGGCCCGTGGAGCAGCGGATCCGACGCCTCCTGCCCGGCTACATGCACATGGGCAAGGACGGCATGGCCGAGATGCAGCCCATGAGCGAGCACATGAAGGGCCCGGCCAACACCCTGCCCATGATGATGGGCAAGGGCCCCTTCGGTCCCATCGAGATGGGGGGCATGTTCACCGTGCTCAAGGTGCGCGATGACCTGACCAGCTACGAGGATCCCGGCTGGTACCAGCATCCCGAGGGCACGCTGGCCAGGAAGGTGGACGGGTAGCTCGACTGGTACCCGTTCACCTTCGCCGAGAACGAGCCGTCAAGAGCCCGTAGACGCCGCTCGGAGCGGAGAGCGACCGCCACGCATCGGGTCGCCAGGGCGACGGTAGCGCGCCAGCATCGGTGACGACTCGTGGTCTGTTCACTCGAGGAGCCGATGCTGGTGCGGGACCGAGCATCTGGCGAGCCGCACGTCCGCACTGCAGGGGCTGAACGGATACCTCGACTGGCCCGCGATCAGATCGACGCGCGAAGCCAGGCCAAGAGCACACCGGCGGCGGCGGCGCCCAGCGAAGCGAGGTAGATGCGCCGGGACGTGGCGCGATGCCGGGCGAGGTCGGTCGGATCGGTGACGGCCTCGGTGCCGGCGTCCGTCTCGCGCAGACCGCGCGCGGCGAGGGCCACTCAGGTGCCGGAGCCGCTCTGCAGGCCGTTGAGGGCGACCACGCCGGCCAGCGCACCCGCGGCGGCGAGGTAGGTCCAGAGCGGCCAGCCCGTCGGACCGACCGCCAGCACGATCGAGAGCCCGACCAACGCGCCGACGCCGCCGAACAGGCGGACGCGACGACCCTTGGTCGTGAGGTTGCCGATGGGGCAGGAAGCGCCTTGCCCCTCGGGTGCATCCGACGTCACGCCGCCAGCTACTCCGCGGCCTTCTCGAGCTCGGCCAAAAGCTCCTTGGCGCGGTCGCCGTGGGGGGTGCCCTCGTACTTCTTCACGTAGGGCTCGACCTTGCGCAGGGCCTTCTTCGGGGAGAGGCCCTCGATGTCTTCCATGAGCTTGCCGTACTTCTTGCCGGCGTCGATGGCCTTGCCCTTCTCGTCGTCCTTCTCCAAGGCCTTGGCCTTGGCCTCGGCGTCCTTGGCCACGTCCAGGCCCTTGTAGGCGTCGGCGAGCATGTCGTAGGCGAGCCACGCGTCGTAGGCCTTGCCCTTCTCCGCGTCGTGGTCGGCCCCCTCGAGGGTGGAGGTGGAGAACCAGTCGATCCACTCGACGACGGCCTTGGCGGCGGTCTGCACGTCCTCGTCCTTGTGCTCGCAGGACTTCTCGGCCTTGCTGCGCGCCGAGGCGTACTTCTGCTTGGCGAGGTCCTTCTCCACGGAGGAAAGGGCCGACGGGAGCTCGGGGAGGAGGCGGGCGCCCGCGAGCTGCTCTTCCAGGACATTGGTCGGGAGCGAGCCCGGATGGCCCTTCCATGCGACGCGGCCCGAGGGGCCGATCAACGCGCAGTGGGGGATCGACGTGACGCCGTAGGCCTTGCGCGTGGCGCCGTCCTCGATGAGGAACGGGTACTCGGCCTTGGTGTCCTCGACGAACTTCTCGACGGCGGCCTTGGGCTCGTCGGCCACGCCCAGGATGACGAGACCCTTGTCGGCGAACTTGTGCTTGAGCTCGTTCAGGTGGACCACCTGCGTCTTGCAGGGGCCTCAACCCGTTCCGATGAACTCGTAGAGGATCACCCGACCCCGGAGCTCGGGCAGCGTCACGGCGTCGCCGTTGACCATCTCCTTGACGACCCACTCCGCAGCCGCGTCGCCGACGTCCAGCGCGGCGTCCGCCGAGCGAAGGGATGTCGTGCCAAGTGCCAGGGCCGCGGCAAGCGGCAGGGCAAGGAAGACCGTGCGCCTCATGGGGACTCCTCCCGGGGATGCAGGGCAGTCTACGCGCAGCGCTCGACGCGCAGCGCACCTCCCACGCCCTGCGGGCCGCGAGCGACCAGGAGGGCATGAGCGCCGAGCGGCCAGGGGATCGTTCCGCCCCCGGGGCGCGGCAGGCGACCGCGGCGGGCCGCGGCGTCGAGCAGGGCCAAGGACACGCCGTCCGCGGCGAGGCCCACGTCCCCGATGTGGGGGTCCAGGCGGTAGGCGCCCGGCGGCAGGCCGCCAGGGCCCGTGGCGAACACGGCGACGGGCAGCGGGCCCCCGTGCGCATCGGGCAGCGGTCCGTTGGTGCCGGGTGCGTGCCCGACCTCGAGGCCCGTGACGCGCGTGCAAGGCCGGACGTCGCCCGTGTCCTGCGGAGCCAGCACGACCACGGCCGCGGCATCGCCGGGGGCCGTGGCCGGGGCATGCGGCGCCGAAGCCAGCGCCCGCTCGTGGCGGGCAACGGGCTGCGTCAGGCGCGCGCCCCAGGCCATGACGGCGAGGTCGAGCGTCCCCCGCTGCAGGGCGCGCGCCGCCATGTCGAGCAGGACCAGGCCACTGGCGCCATGGCCAGCTCCGCTCGTGTTGGCGCCGCGGAGGTCGAACCACGAAGCGAGGAAGGAGAACGCGTTGTTCTTCAAGTCCTCGAGCAGGAAGAACGGCTTCACCACGCGCAGCGACGCGCGGTTGATCGCTTCGTCGGTCGGCGTGCCGTCCGACTCGTGGGTGTCCGCGGCGTGGACGGCCGGCGTGAAGTCGTGGCAGTCCCAGTCGCCGGCGTCCATCTGCGCGAGCCAGAGTCCGCGGCGCTCGGCCTTCGCGGCATCGGCCACGAAATGGGCGTGGGCGGCAGCGGCATACGCGGCGTCGGCCAGCATCTTGCCGCTCCCCGATAGGAACTTCACCTGCGGGTCGAGATCGGGCGGGAGCGGCACGTGCACGTCGGACGCGTCGGCCACGGCGGCCAACGCGCGCGCGCGGTCGTCGCCCGCATCGCCTTGGTCGACGACGGCCGAGCGGCCGGCTTCCAACGCATCGAGCGTCTGCTGCGCGTCGCCGAACGCCGTCACGACCGCGGCGCCGAGGATGTCGAGCGCAGGCGTCACGAGGGCGAGCCTCCCGGCTCGACGAGGTGCGGCACGAGACGGCCTTCGATCTCGAGGGAGGCGCCCGGCTCGTCGCCCACGGCGCACGTCACGTGGTAGGCCCGACGTCCCTCGGGTGCGTCCATCGCCGCGAGCGTGATGTCCACGCGCTCGTCGGGGCCGACGAGGCGCGTCCAGCGCGCCGTGATCACGCGGTCGAGAAGGAAGGCCGTGATGCCTCCGGAGCGCGCCATCTCGTGGAGGTGGGCGAGCTGCGCCGCGGCCTCCAGCACGAGGTTGCCCGGAACGACGGCGCGCTCGGGGAAGTGGTGGTCGAAGATCTCGTGGCCCCGGGCCAAGCAGAGCGACCCGCGGACGATGCAGGCGTCGGACGCGGAGCCGTCGTGGTCCACGATCTGGAACCTCATGACGCGCCTCCCACGGGGAACAGCACGCTCGCGAGCGCGTAGTCTCCGTCGTGCGAGAGCGACAGGACACCGCCCTCGAGGCGCCGTGCCTCGGCGCGCTTGGCGAGCTTGCCCAAGAGGCGCACGCCGGGCGGGCCTCCGGCGCGACGTACTTCCACGTCCTGGAAGCGGCTGTCGATGCCGACGCCGCCGAGCCCCACGCCGAGCGCCTTGAACACGGCTTCCTTGGCGGCGAAGCGCGCGGCGAGATGCGTGATGGGGTCGGCGCGGTCGCCGACGTCGTGGAGCTCCCCGGGCGTGAACACGCGCGCCTGGCGCTCGGGCCGGCCCTCGAAGACCTCCCGGAAGCGGGGCACGTGGACCAGATCCACGCCGTGGGCGAGCGAGGCGAACGTCATGCGACCGAGAGCCCTCCGTCCACGACGAAGCCCTGCCCGGTAATGTAGGCCGCGTCGTCGGAGAGCAGGAAGCGCACGAGGCCCGCGACGTCGTCGGGCGTGCCGTAGCGCTTCAAGGGGATGTGTTCGAGGATGCGGTTGCCGGCCTTGCGCTGCAGCGACGCCGTCATGTCCGTGTCGATGAAGCCCGGCAGCACGGCGTTCACCGTGATGCCGCGCTCGGCGACTTCCAGCGCCGCGGCGCGGGTCAAGGCGAGCAGGCCCGCCTTGGCCGCGGCGTAGTTGGGCTGGCCGAGGCCGCCCCGGATGGCCTGGATGCTGCTGACCTGCACGACGCGACCCGCGCGCGCGCGCAGCATGCCGCGCAGCACGCGCTGCAGGATCTTGAACGGCGCATCGAGGTCCACGTCGAGCACGCGGCGCCAGTCCTTCTCGCGCATCGTCAGCACGAGGCCGTCCTTGGTGAGCCCGGCGTTGGCGACGTAGGCGTCCAGCGGGCCGTCGGCTTCGACGCGGGCCAGCATCGCGTCCAGCTGCGCCGCGTCCCCGAGGTCGGCCTGCACGACGGTTGCGGCACCGCCCGCCGCTTCGATGTCGGCCGCCACGGCCTTCGCGGCGTCTTCGCGCCCGGCGTAGTGCACGAACACGTGGTTGCCGTCCGCGCCCAGTCGCCTGGCAATTGCCGCCCCGATGCCCCGGGAGGCACCGGTCACGAGCACGCGGCGGCGGGTAGGGGGGAGGGCCTCGCTCATCGGCTGGATCCTCGCCCGGCTTCGTCGAAGCGGGAAACGACGAGGCAGGCGTTCTGGCCGCCGAAGGCGAAGGCGTCGTTCATCGCGGCACGAACGGGCGTCGCGCGGCCCTGGCCCGGCACGTGGTCGAGGTCGCAGTGGCGATCGGGGTCGGCCAGGTTCGCGGTGGGGGGCACGGCCTGGCGCTGCAGGGCGCTGACGCAGGCCACGAAGGCCACGCCCGCGGCGCCCGAGAGAAGATGCCCGAGGGCGCCCTTCGACGACGTCACGGCGAGCTTCGTCGCGTGCTCGCCGAACGCGGCCTTCACGGCGTGCACCTCGGCCGGGTCGTTGCGCTTGGTGCCCGTGCCGTGCGCGTTCACGAAGTCGATGTCCCCGGGCCCGAGGGCCCCGTCGGCGAGCGCCGCGCGCATGGCGTGGGCCGCGCCCTTGCCCTCCGGTTCGGGCGCCGTGATGCGCCACGCATCGAGCGTCGCGCCGTAGCCCGTGACCTCGGCCAGGATCGTGGCGCCGCGCGCGCGCGCGTGGTCGAGCGCCTCGAGCACGGCGCAGCCTGCGCCTTCGCCCATCACGAGACCGCTGCGCTTGCGGTCGAAGGGACGGCACGCCGCGGCCGGGTCGTGCGGGTCGACGTGCGCGGCCGCGCCGAGCAGCACGAAGAACACGAGGCCTTGCGGGTTGACCATGCTGTCGCTGCCGCCCGCTACGGCCACGTCGATCTCGCCGCGGCGGATCATGCGGTAGGCGATGCCGAGGGCCTGGTTGGCCGCCGCGCACGCGGTGGTCACGGCATGCACGGGTCCGTGCGTTCCGGCACGACGCGCCACGAGGGCAGCAGGAGCTTCCGCGCGACGCGGCAAGCCCAGCGAGTCCGGTCGGCCCGGCTCGAGCCCTTCGGCGTACCGCGCCACGTCGAACGCCTCGCCCGCCGACGGGGCGAGGCGCGCCGGGTCGAAGTGGCCCGGGCCGCTTCCGAGCACCACGCCCAAGCGCGGTGCACCCGACGCATCGAGACCGGCATGGCGAAGCGCCTGCTCGGCGGCGGCCACACCCGCCAGCGTGCGCACGTCCTCGCCGGCATCCGGGCCCAGCTCACGCCGCAGGCGGGCCAGCAGCTCGTCGGGCAGCTCGGCCAAGGCCTGCGTGGGCGGCGCATGCTCGGCGAGGCCCGGCCGCCGCGGGGCCGTGACCGCGACCTCGCCGGCGACGAGGCGGTCGAAGACACGCTCGACGTCATCGCCGAGCGGCGTCACCAGGCCCAGGCCCGTCACCACGACGCGGCGCGCGCTCATGCCGGCCCCCCCAGGGCAGCGAAGCGCGCCTGCATCACGGCGGGGTCCATGCCCTCCACGTGCGCGTAGAGCACGCGGCCGGCGCGGGCCACCACCTCGCCGTCGACACGCGCCTCGACGCGGCCGAGGCTGCCCTTGGGATTGGTGCCCAGCAGGTGGCCCGTGATCGCGAGCACGGTGCCGGGCTTCAGGTCGGGGGGGATCTCGACGTCGTCCACCCCGGCCATCACGACGCTCACGATGAAGCCGTGCTTGGCGATGGCCGTCCACGCCAGGAGCTGGACCATCGCTTCCAGAACGAGTGCGGGCGGGTAGCCGTGCGCGCCGGTCGGCGCGCCGAACGCGTCGTCGCTCGCGGAGAGCAGCTTCACGCCCTCGATGCGCTTGCCCGCTTCGAAGGCCGTGACGCGGTCGAAGAGGACGAACCTCATGCGACCTCCAGCACGAGCGCGCCACGACCGCCGTTCGGACCGCGCACGAGCAGCAGGTGGGCGCCGGCCGGCTCCTCGCCGGGACGCGCGTCGAGCCCGGCCACGACGGCCATCGCGCTCGCCGGCCCCAGATGACCGACAGCCGCCTCGGGGTCGCGTCGCGCCGTGCTCGAGAGGCCCAAGGCCGCCAGGGCCCGGGTCAAGGCGGGTTCTTCGGTCGCGTGCACGACGACCGGGGATGTTCCGCCCGCGGCGGCGAGGGCGTGCTCGATCACGTCCTCCCACGAAGTGGCGTCGTCGGTCGCGCCGTGGCCCGTGGTGCCGGCCAGGATCGACACGGCACCGCGCGGCCGGGGTGCGGGCGACGTGCCCAGCAGCAGCGCGGCGGCGCCCTGGCCGAGCGGACGTCCGGGCGGCCAGCCTTCGACGTAGGCCCGCGCTTCGGCAAACGCGCCGGGCCGCGGTGCGGTGGCGCCCACGAGCGAAGCCGTCGTGTGGCCTTCCCGTACCGACCAGGCGGCCTCGAGCACGGCGCGCACGCCGGCGTCCGCCTCGCTGCCGAACACGGCGTTCTCGCCGCGCACTGCCAAGTCGATCGCGACCTGGCCCACGGCCACGTTGTTGAGCTGGGCCAGAGGCCAGAGGGGATGCAGCGAGCGGAAGCCGCCGCCGAAGAAGCGTGCGAGGTCGAAGCGACCGTCCTTGGCCAGCGAGGCGCGAAGCGCCGGCAGGACGTCGTCGGGCTCGGGGTCGACGACGTCCGTGGCCACGAAGAGGCCGATGCGGTCGCGATCGAGGCTCCCCGCATCACCGGCTTCGTGCACGGCGCCGAGCACGGCCACCAGCTGCCGCCCGTGGTGGCCGAGCACGCGAAGCGCCGGGTCGTCCTCGCCCGGCGGCTCGTCGTCGACGTCGGGCGTGCGGGCGCGCGCGGCCAGCCGGGGGCCCCAGGCCGCAGGCACGTCGCGCCACGCGGGCGCGCCCTCGCCGCTCGTGGAGACCACGCTGGCGAGGACGGTGGCGAGCGGCTCGGTCATGCCCCGCGCCCGAGGCAGAGGCAGCCGTTCTGGCCGCCGAACCCGAAGCTGTTCGAGAGCGCGATCGCGTGCTCGTGCGACCGGGCCTCGTGGGGCACGTAGTCGAGCCGGCACTTGCGGTCCGGCGCATCGAGGTTGCGCGTGGGCAAGACCACGCCGCGGCGCATGCCTTCGAACGTGAGGATGGCCTCGATGGCGCCCGCGGCGCCGATCGCGTGCCCGAGCATGGACTTGTTGCTGCTCACCGGCACGTGCGCGACCGCTTCACCGAGCGCCTTCTCGAGCGCCGCCGATTCGATCGGGTCGTTCATCGCCGTGCTCGTTCCGTGGGCGTTGACGTAGCCGATGTCGTGCGGATGCACGCTCGCGTCGCGCAGGGCGCCACGGATGGCGGCCAGGGCGCCGCGCCCCTCCGGGTGGGGATCGGTGATGCGGAACGCATCGGCCGAGTCGCCGTAGCCGAGGACTTCGCCGAGGACTTCGCGCCCCCGGGCCTTGGCGCCGTCCAGGCGTTCGAGCACCAGCACACCGGCGCCCTCGGCGATCACGAAGCCGTTGCGCTTGCGGTCGAAGGGGCGCGAGGCCGTCTCGGGCGAGGCGTACCGGCGCGTCAGCGCGCCGAGCAGCGCGAAGCCGACCACGTAGGTGTAGACGAGGAGCGGCTCGGTGCCGCCGACCACCACGACGTCGGCGCGCCCATCGCGGATCAGGCGCAAGCCTTCGCCGATCGCCTGCGTGCCTGCCGCACACGCCGACACGATCGGCAGCACGGGCCCGCGCGCGTCGATGAGGCGCGCCAGGAGGAGCGGCGCGGTGTCGGGCGAGCGGCGCAGGCCCTGGCGACGGTCGTAGCGCGCGTCGCGGGCGAGGCCTTCCAGGTTCACGCGGCCCTGCTCGTCGACGTAGCGCGCCGCGTGGACGTAGTTCTCCTTCAAGGGCGTGCAGCCGTGGCCGCCGAGGATCACGGCCACGCGTCGGCGGTCCGCGATGGGCGCGGCCAGGTGGACCGCGCCTGCCTGGCGCGCGGCCGTGCGCAGCAGGTGCCACGCACTCCCGCCGATCTCGTCCTCGGGCTCGGCAGCGTCGAGCGCGTCGAGGTCGATCTCGCCACCGATGTCGCACGGCAAGCCGGTGGGGTCGAAGCGCGTGAGCCGGGCGATGCCGGACTCGGCGCGCGCGGCCGCCTCGAACGTGGCGGCGACGTCGGGGCCCAGGGCGCTGACCATCCCCATGCCCGTGACCACGACACGCTGGGCGTCCGGTCGTGCGGTGGGAGCGACGCGGGCCCAGTCGACGGGCGCGGGGCTGTTGGCGCCTACGGGTCCGTCCGCGCTCACGAGACGGGGAACAGCCCCTGCTCGGCCTGCACGTTGTGGATCCACGTCTTCGTCAGCTCGTCGCCGTCGGGGTACGTGGCCGCGGCGCCGCACGCCGCGCACAGGACCTTGCAGCCGTCGTCGGTCTTCCAGCCGTCGGTCGAGCCGCACGCTCCGCAGGCCTCGGGCAGGTGCTCGAGGATGCCGCCCACGCTTTGTACGAGCACCTTGGGCGTCACGAACGAGGGCACCTCGTCGGCGTCGAGGCCGCCCTTCAAGCCCGGCTGCTCGCCGAGGTACATGCGCAAGAGCTCCGCCGCCGGCTCGGTGATGCGGCCGTCGCGATCGATGGCGACGCCTTCGCCGAGCTCCTCTTCGACGTGGTCGAGCAGCAGCTGGGTGGCCAGCTGGACGCCGAAGGTGCTCTCCAAGCGGAAGTTGATGTCGAGGAAGTCGATGGAGGTGGCGCCCAGGGCTTTCACGATGGGCTTGTCCAGGTCGATCGTCGCGGCATCCTTGCGCAGCGTCGCGGCCAGGGCTTGCCGGACCTCCTGCTCGATGCGCTCGCGGGTGACCGGGGACTTGGACATGGAGGCTCCTCGGGGCTCCCTTCCGGCCTCCTGTACGGAGGTAGTAGGGGTGCCCAAGCGGATGGTCTACCCGTGCCACGCGAGCCGGTCCACCTTGGCGGCCCCTCCCGGGGGGCGCGTGGATCAGTCGCCGCGCAGGTGGCGGTTGGAGAGCCCGCGGTCCACGACCAGCGTCTGGCCATTGACGCCACGGGAGGCGGGGCCGGCGAGGAAGGCCACGGCGTCGGCGACCTCCTCGACGGTCACGAAGAGCTCGTCGGGCAGGCGGTCCACGGACGGCCAGATGCGCCGCAGGGTCTTGAAGGCGTCCGTCTTGACGAGGCCGGCGCAGATCGCGTTGCTGCGCACGCCCTTGGGGCGCAGCTCCTCGCCCCAGTGGCGCACCATGGCCTCCATGGCGGCCTTCATGGGGCCCAGCGGGTACTGCGGGCTCATGGCGCGGCTACCGAGGCTGGACAGGAACACGATGCGACCGCCGTGCTGCTCGAGCAGCGGCAGTGCCCTCTGCACCAGGAACACGTTGCCGAGGAAGTTCGTGTCGACCAGTTGGCGCAGGTCGCGCTCGAGCAGCCGCCAGCTCTCCTTGAAGGGCGCCCGGGCGGCGTTGAGCACGAGCACGTCGAGGCGGCCGAACGCCTGCCCCACGTCCTCCAAGAGCTTCGTCACGGAGGCCTTGTCGGCGATGTCCGCGGCAAAGCGCTCGGCGCGGCGTCCGCGCTGCCTTGCCCTTGCGATCAGGGCCTGCGTGGCGTCATCGCCCGGGCCGGACTCTTGCCGGCCGTGCAGTGCCAAGTCCATGCCGAGGTCCAGCAGTCGCGACGCGATGGCGTGCCCGATGCCCCGCGTGCTGCCCGTGACGAGGGCGACCTGGCCCGCGAGGTCGTCGGAGGCGGTGTGCTCGGTCATGGGCGGGAGCCTACCGCGGGCCGTGTACGTTCACCCCCAGGGGTGCGGACGTGCGGCTCGCCAGATGCTCGGTCCCGCCCCCGCATCGGCTCCCGCGCGCCGCTAGCCTCGTCGAGTCCGTTCCACGCTACCGCGCGGACTCGGTGCTCCGGCTTCGCCTCCGCAGCAGGGGTGCTGGTTCCGCACCACCCCTGCACCCCTCACGGCCCGCGACGACCCGATCCGTGGCGGTCGCGCTCCGCTCCGAGCGGCATCCATGCACGCTTGACGGCTGGTTGTCGGGTAGGTGAACGGGTTCCGCGGAGCGCGGGTCACGGCGTGGGTGCATCGGGTGTGAAGGGCCTCCTGGGCAAGGGTCTCCTGCGGGAGCGAGGCGAGTACGATCCGCCGCTCGCCCGTCGGGGCCCGGAGGGAGCACGCATGGAGGTCGATCTGGTCACGCGCAAGGTGGGCTCGTGGAAGGGCCTCGACCGCCTGCTGCGCCGCATCGAGAGCGGCGACGAGCTGCGCCCCGACTGGATCGAGCTGAAGGCCGACGTGGACCCGGGCGCGCTTCCCAAGAAGGCCTGGGCCGACTGGCTCCTCCGTCTGCACGCCGGCGTCAAGCGCGGCCTCAAGACGCCGCATCTGAAGATCAAGGGCCGCCACAAGCACCTCGCCTTCTGGCAGCAGACCGCGCGGGCGGGCTTCCACGACTTCGTCGACGACTGCTGGATGAAGCCCTACGACGCGCCGTGGGTCACGGACTTCGACTACATCCGCAGCTACCAGGAAGGCGGGCTTGCGGGCTTGGATGCGTACGGCACGTACTCGGCCGTCCTGGGCACCTGGGAGTACGGCGTCGAGGACTTCGTCCACACCGAGCTCGCCAGCGACGTGGAGACGATCGTCGAGCCGCTCGCCGGGACGGCGGAGTTCAGCTACCAGGGTCACTTCCGCCACCCGCAGATGTCGTACGTGATGTTCGACCTCGACCCGGACGCGAAGAAGCTGGTCGAGGGCCGCCGCTGGCTCGAGGGCACCGACCGGACGTTCTTGCTGGGCAACGCCCTCGGTGAGGACGTCTGGATCGACGTGCGCAAGGCCAGCAAGGGCAAGTCGCTGGCCTACATCGGCAAGCAGAGCCAGAACTTCTTCGATGCCAAGGACCTGTTCCGGATCCTGCAGTGGGGGACGAAGTACGCCGACCATCTCGTGCTCGAGGTGAGCGAGCCCTACGTCGTCGAGGACGAGCCCACCATCGACGACCTGACGCGGCGCGAGATGAAGGCCGTGGGGCTCAACGTGGCCCTCGAGGACCTCGACGACGTCACCCCGAACCCCTTGACGCACCACATGAGCTTCGACCTCGTGGCCTGGGACGACAGCGACCGTCGTACGCTGTTCGAGTACCACGACTGGATCGGCTGGCAGCCGGCGGCCCTCTCGGCGCTCGGCAAGCTGCTCGACCTCGACATGCGCTACTTCCACAGCGGTGAGTGCGAGTGGCTGCCGCTGGAAGAGGGCATCGAGGACAGCGACGTCCGCGAGAACAACTCGTTCATCATGTTCTCGCGGCCCTGAACCGGGGGCAGGCCCGGCCTACAGGCCGGCGCCCCCTGGGGTCGATAGGGGCGGGAGCCGGAGCCCCCCTGCCATGTCGATCCACGCCCGCCGCGAGCCCCGCCACGTCTACAAGGTCCCGGCCCGACTGGAGGGCCAGGAGGGTGCTGCCGTACACGGCATGACCCAGGACTTGAGCCGCCGCGGCGTACGGCTGCGGCTGCGGCTGGACGCCCTCTGCCCGCAGGCCCCGCGCTTTGCGGAGGTGCTGGAGAGGATCCGCGAGGGCTACGGACGCCGTGCCTCGATCGTGCTGCCGGGGGCGGGCCCGAGCTCGAACCGCACGCTGGCCAAGGAGGCCATCGTCGTGCGGCTCGTCAGCGAGACGGACGGCCCGGAAGCCATCGACGTGGGCCTGCTGTTCCTGGACCCGCTCAGCGAGGAGGAGGCCGCCCTGCTGGGCGCACCCATGGGCGTGGCCATCCCGGGCGAGGATGCGCCCGACCGCGCGGAGACGGACTGGGACCAGGTGGCCCAGGAGCCCGCCGGCCCGCCGCAGCGCACACCGCGACTCATCCGACGCGGCGCCACGCCGGGCGTCGCCGCGAGCGGCCGCCACATGGTGTCCAGGCCCAAGCAGCGCCACAAGGCGCGCCTCGACTCGCTTCGGCCCGGCGGCCGCAGCCAGGACGGCTTCACCGAGGTGCTCACGTCCGAGGCCGTGCTCGTCCGCCTCAAGGGCGCCGCCGTCGACGTGCACGGCGACATACGTCCGCTTCCCGAAGTGGCCGCCAAGTTCTCCGAGCTGTACGGCGAGCGCGTCCGCCTGAGCCTGGGCGGCGGCGGCGGGACCGAGCCGGTGTGGCGCGGCTGGGGGCGCCTGGGCGGCTTCGAAGCCGCACTCGATGATCCGGCCGACATCATCGTGATCGTCGCTCTCGAGCGTGCGATGGACGCCGAGACGCGGATCCGCGTCGGCCTCGACCAGCCCGCCTGACGGCTCGCCGGGGCTCGGCGGCGGCGGCGCGCGTGTCGGCCTTGCGTGGGAAGACCACGCGGCGGCCTGCATCGCTTGCCGGCGCCCTCGCCCGGGCGACCCGTCACGACGCATGGGGAGTGGGCGAACGGCAGGGTGCCGTGCGGTCGGCGATCGCCGCTGGCAGGGCGAGGCGGGACTACCGCGAAGGGGGTTGGGTGGTGTGTTCTCCGCGGAAATCGCGAGCCTGGGGTCTGCACCCGTGATGCGGTGCCGCATGAGCGGCGCCGCGGGCGCGGGGTCCACCCCCCGGGCGGACGCCCCCCGTCGCACTCCGGGCCCAGACCCCCGTGCCAGGGTCGCTTCGCTCCCAGGCACGTGATCAGGGCCCTGCGCGCGCGAGCGGGCCCTACTTCTTGCGCGAGCCCGTGCTCTTCTTCTTGGCGGCCTTCTTGGGCTTGGCCGCGGCCTTCTTCTTGGTGGCAGCCGCTTTCTTCTTCGGCGGGCCCTTCTTGGCGGCCGTCTTCTGCTTGGGCGTGGCGGTCTTCGTCTTCGGGGCCCTCGCCGGGGTGTCGGCCTTCGGAGCCTTCTTCGCCGGAGCCTGCCTCGGAGCGGCGTTCGCGGACTTGGCCGCCTTCTTGGCAGCCCGCTTGGCGGCGCGCTCCTGGGCGGCGCGGCGCTTGGCCTTCTCGGCGCGGGCCGCGCGGATCGAGGCCACGGCTTGGATCGTGGCCTCGGGCGTCGTCGTGCGGGCCTCCTCGGGCATCGGCTTGGCATCCCCGTGGTCGAGGGCGGCGCGCGCCCGGGCCAGTCGACCGTCCCAGATCTCCGTTTCCCCGCGGCGCGCGTGCATCCAGTCCTTGTCCCGGAGCTGGGCCGCCAAGTGGCCGATGACGCTCAGCTGGTGACGCACCGTCATGCCCGGCACCGAGGCGCTCGGGATGTCGGGCCACGTGCCCGGGGTGCGCGGCGGGGGCACGTCCGGCGGGTACGGGTCGCCGTAGCCCGGCACGGGAGGCACGAACAAGGCGGCGTAGGCCTGGTGCACGCGTCGCCGCCACTCCTCGCGGCGGCTTCCGCCGTGGAAGCCCAGCTGCCTCATCTCCTTCGCGATCCACGCGACGTAGTCCAGCAGCGCGCGGGCCGTCTCGCCGGGGCGCGACTGACACTCCACGTCGGGCCAGGGCAGGGGGACCTCTTCGGTGTTTCCGCTCGTCACCATGGGGGGGGAGGATCCGGGCCTGTCGGGTCAAAAGCAAGGGATCCCGCGCGCTCCGCTAGGCTCTGGCCATTGGCGGTGCGCAGCAGATCGGACGCGCCCGCACGAGAGGGCTCGCCTCGTTGCGGGGCGCCGGTTGTTCGTCCGATGTCAGGCGTCTGGAGGCACCCATGGAGCGTGTAGGCATCGATGTGGAAGCCGGTTCGTGGCGCATCGCATTCCAGGGACGTCGTGGCTTCTATGAGCAGTGGATCGAGCCTCTCGTGGAGTCCGTCCTCGCGCGCGCCGAGCGTGGTGCCGCGGCGGACGGCGCTGCGGACGAGGTGGGGGCAGCCGCTCCCTTGGCCGCCAGCGCTCCCCCCGCGTTGCCTGCGGCCGCCACGTCCAACGGGGCCGCGAAGCCCGCGGCCGATGTCTGGAAGCCCCAGGCCCCGGCCCAGTTCCACCAGTTCGTCGCCCAGGTAGGCGACCGCGCCAGCAGCACCGACAAGAAGGTGATGGCCTTCGCCTTCTACCTGTGGAACTACGAGAAGCGCGAGCAGTTCGACACCGCGGAGGTGAAGCGCTTCTTCCGCACCGTCCTCGACGAGTCGGGCGAGGACGTGCCGCACGTCCTCGAGGAACTGGCGCACCACCGCGGCTTCCTCGACACGGCCGGGATCGACGGTCCCTGGTCGCTGCGCAAGAAGGGCGTGGGCTTCGTCAAGGCCCGGCTGCTCGGGCAGCTCTAGGGTCTGTCTGCAAACGCCTCCTGCTGCGGCCACCGCGTCTCTCGCTGCGCCACGGCCCAACTCGAATCCGGGTCCTCCACGGTCAGGAGACCGCCTCCGGCCCGGATTCTCGTCGTGCCTGTGGCTCGCTTCGGCCCCGGCGCCCTCGCGACGAAGTGTTTCCAGACAGACCCTCGGGTCTGTCTGCAAACGCCTCTTGCTGCGGCCACCGGGGCTCTCGCTACGCCACGGCCCAACTCGAATCCGGGTCCTCC
>JBFWRP010000009.1:0-163599 GCA_050248855.1 Planctomycetota bacterium
GCTGATCGGTCATGGCCTCGTAGAGCAGCTCCATGACCTTGCGCGGCAGCGAGTGGATCTCGTCGAGGAACAGCGCATCCCCCTCACGAAGGCCGGCCAACAGGCCCAGGAGCGTGGTCGGGTCGCTCGCGCGGTTGCCCATGGCCGTGGTCAGGCCCGCGCCCATGCGCGCGGCGACCGCCCGGGCCAGGGTGGTCTTGCCGGTGCCCGCCGGCCCGACGAACAGCGCGTGGGGGAAGGGCCTGCCGTCGCTCTCGGCGTCCGTCGCCCAGACCTCGAGGCGGTCCACGAGACGGTCACGGCCGCGCAGCCCCTCGAACGCCGCCGCCTGCGGAGCCCTGTTATCCGGGTTCTCCTCGCGCCGAAACTTCGGCAGATCCTCGGCTACCGGCGGGACGAAGCCGGGGACCAAGTCGATGCGGCCGCCGTCGCCGGTGCGCAGGGCGTCGGCGCACTGCTCCCACCAGTCGCCGTCGACGCGCGCGGGCAGGGTCTCCAACGTGAGCGGCTCCGGACGCGGAGCGGGCGGAGGCGTGGGCTCGAGCACGACGGCCCGCTGCGAGGCCTGGGCCACCTCGCGCAGGGCCTCGGCGGTCGGCGCCTCGAAGCGGCATGTGGCCGCGTGGTCACCCACGGCAACCAGATGCCCCGCGTGCAGAAGGCCGTGGCAGCTGCTGCAGAGGCAGGCCAGGTTGGAGAGCTGCGTCGGCCCGCCGTCCTCCCGGAAGATCACGTGGTGGGCTTGCAGGTGCTGACGACCGCCGCAATTGCGGCACATCACACCGTCGCGCTCCAGCACCAGCGCGCGCATCCACGCAGGCGTCTTGCGGTCGGGCGCGTCGAGCGTGGCGGCCGGGACCGGACCGTCGGACGTGTCCACGGAGAGGTGCGACGGGCAGTCCTCGTGCACGCAGTGCTGCTTGAGCTCGATGCGGTACACGGGCCGTGACGAACCGCCGCCCCCGAGGTAGCGCTCGGCCAGGAGGCGGTGCGCGTCGGCGTCCGTCACCGGTGCGCCGAGCTCTTCGGACAGGCTCTCGCGGGCCTGCTCCCACAAGCGCTTGGTCACGGCGTCGTGGACGATGCGGATGGGGTAGCGCACCTCGGGGATGCCCTTGCCCTTGCCGTGCTTGGGCGGCGGCCCACCGGGCTTGCTGTTGCGCACGGCCTTCTTGAGGCTGTCGAGGTCGTGATCCACGGCCCGCGCCAGCCACGCGATCTCGTGAGCGGGCGAGACGACGCGCGCCAGGATCACGAGCTTGCACCACGGAATGCCATGCTGGCGGAACGTCTCGTCGATGGCGGGGTGGTCGCGAAGCATGAGGCCGACAGCGCGCAGCTCGCCCACGCGACGGCGATCCATGTCCAAGCGCTTCTTGGCGAAGTGCTCCAGCGTGGGGCTGCCCATCTCCTTCCAGCCGGTGCGTTCCACCAGCTCGGCGATGTAGAAGGCCAGCGCCCGGTTCGAGACGTCGCTCATGCGCTGGATCCGCAGCACCTGGTCGACGATGGCCTTCACCGGCAGCCCACTGATCAGCTGGACCGGAGCGAGCTGAGGTGTGGGCGCAGCCTCCGCCGACAATCGCGTCGTAGATGAGTGCGGCGTAGATGAGTGCGGCGGGACCTCGCGCACCAGGGACGCGCCGTCGCCGGGCAGCAAGCGGAGGTGCCTGGGCAGGTACGACGACGGGCGCCGTAGAGCGTCCGAGAGAGCCTGACGTGCCATGTCCTTGCTCCCGCCCCGCCGCGGTCAGGCGCGGGCGATGCGAACATCATGCAAACGAGGGGGGACAGTCCTCAGAGCCCTGAAATCAAGCCTCGCGGGGGACGAACCGCCCCCCGGTCGACGGTTCGCGAGGCGCTCGGACGCAGGGCCGACGCCTGCTGCGCCTGCGCTCTCGCGCACCCCCCAACGTGAGCTCGTCGCTGGAGCTCGCGACGCCCGCACGCCTGTGACACCCCTCGCCTCCGGACATCCGGGCCGTGCCAGGGACGTGCAACCATGAGACGCCCCTCCTTCCGGTGGAGAGAGGGTTGCCGTCAGGATAGTGGCGGCAATCAAGTCGGCTGGGCCGCCAATGGGAGTTGCCGAGCCATGGGGAACCCCTCGGAAGGTAACGCCACCAGTTTGCGTGGTCTTCTCCTACTGGACCGATACCGGGTCGAACAACGAATCGGTGCGGGAGGTATGGGGCAGGTCTGGGTCGCCATGGACGAGGTTCTTGAGCGGCGGGTAGTCGTCAAGGTGCCCCACGCTGACTTCGTCGCAGAGCCTGGGTTCGCCCAGCGCTTTGAGCGCGAGATCGAGGGCCTTCTAGCGCTCGACCACCCACACATTCTCAAGATCCTCGCGCGTGGGATTCATGCTGGAGTGCCATTTCTGATCGCCTCGTACATGGAGGGCGGGAGTCTCCAGGATCGCATCACGGCAACGGAGACTGGACAGTTGCCGCTGTCTCGGTTGCTCGAGTGGCTCCCCGACATCGCACGGGCACTGGACTTCGTCCACAGCCGAGGAGTCGTGCATCGCGACGTGAAGCCCGAGAACATCCTCTTCGACCAGTCCGGCCATGCATTCCTTGCCGACTTCGGCCTCGTCAAATCGATACTCAGCATGACGTCCGGCCTCACGCAGACGGGTGCGACACCGGGATCCCCCATATACATGGCCCCGGAGCAGTCATCCAGTGAACCACTGACTGGTGCGACCGACCAGTACGCGCTTGCGGTGACGATCTACCGCGCGCTTTCCGGCTCCCTACCCTTCGAGGGCAAGACCCCGGTTGAGGTTCTCATTCGCAAGCGGACAGAGGATCCCCGGCCGATAGTGGAAGTAGCCCCTCACCTATCAGCGGCGCAAGCGCGAGCAATCATGCAGGCTCTGTCACGCGACCCAACGGAACGCCACCCGACGTGCGGTCAGTTCATTCAGCACCTCGGCATGGGCAGCTCTACCGAAGACGGAGTTCCCGCGCAGGCCCCATCAGGGGCAGGTCAGCAGAGTGACAGGGGCGATCCTGATGAAGCGGGGGCTTCCAGGCTGCAGCAACTCGCGTCTAGCCCGGCGCAGAGCGATGCGCTGGCAACCCCCACTGCGCAGTCCGCCACTCCACGCCGCGGAGTGCGCAGGGCAGTCTTCTCTCTCACAGTCGTAGGCCTCGTTGCTGCGTCGGTCCTGCTCACCTTCAACGCCCTGACCGGCTCGGGAAGGCGACAGGTCGGGCAGGTTCCGTCTCAGGATGGAGGAACAGGTTCGTCAGGCACCGAGCAGCCAAGCGGGGCGATGGCGGATTGGGCTGGCCAGCCACCCGCTACGATTCCGATCGACGCTGCTTGGGCAATCTCCTCGGAGGCACAGCTTCACGCGGCGAGCGACTACGGCGTACCTGTTGCGTTCGAGAACGAGATTGGCATGCGGTTCATGTTGATCCCGCCCGGCGAATTCACCATGGGCTCTTCGGGTTCGGAGGTCGACGATGTTGTCAGAGAGGCCAGACTTGGGGGACTCTCGCTCACGCGCAGCACGTTCGAAAGTGAGATACCAGCCCACACCGTTCGGATTACGAAGCCATTCTACATGCAAGTCACAGAGGTCACGAACGGCCAATGGCGCAAGTACGACCCCAGCCACAAGAGCGGCTCGGCTGGACGACACACGTTGGACGCTGAAGCACAGCCTGCTACCAGTGTCCGCTACGTCGATGTGGCGGGCAAGGATGGAGCGTACGGGGATGGGTTCATAGCGTGGTTGCGCGCGCGCAGCGATAACTTGGCTCCAAGAGGCATCCTCTATAGGCTCCCATCAGAGGCAGAGTGGGAATATGCGGCCAGGGCGGGAACGACGGGGAGTCGGTACTGGGGCGTCGCTACCCGCGACGTCGCGCGCTTCGAGAACGTCTGTGATCGTGCGTTCGTACGCGAGAGGGGCGAGTGGCGCGGGGCCCCGTTCGACGCTGACGACGGTCACATTGTTGCGGCCCCGGTCGGCTCGTTCCAGCCCAATGGCTTCGGGCTATACGACATGCTCGGGAACGTAGCTGAGTGGTGTGCCGATTGGTACGACGGCGACGCGGAGAACTACTACGAGCGTTCGCCCGCGATTGATCCGCCTGGTGCGACAAGGGGAACCGGGAGGGTTGTGCGGGGCGGGTCGTGGATGTCGGTCCCATACATGACTCGCTGCGCATCGCGGGACGGGCTTGGCCCGGAGGGGAACAACAGCAGTCTCACACTCGGCGTCCGCGTGGCCGCGTCGTTGCCCGCAAGATAGGCCGAGGCGCCGCCCGCGCTGGATCTGTCCTGTCCCAGCACCGGTCCCAGCACGCGCCCCGAATCGGTGGTGAATCGGGGATGAATCGGGAAGTTCCGTGCTGAACCAGCTCGCGGGCGGATCGGCCGCAGGGGGCCATTCCATCGGGACTTGCTGCCACTTGCCCTGATCGGCCTGTCAAGCCGGAGGTCGGTACGAGGCCATGGCTCGAGGCCACGGCGCGAGGCTCGCCTACTCCTTGCCGGCAGCCGGCTTCGCGGGGCGGTCCGGCAGCGGCGTCTCGACCTCGCCGCGCGTGTGGAGGGAGACGAGGCGGTCCCACTCGCCAGAGCGCATCCAGTTGATGTCGACGAGGGCGGTGTAGGCCTTGGCGAGCCAGGGCTTGGCGTCGTCGTGCTTGCCAAGGGTCCAGAGGCACTCGCCGATCTCTTCGAAGACGAAGCCGTCGGTCTCGCCCTTGGCCTCGTAGGCGGCGAGGAGGTCGCGCTGTTCGGCGAGGGCTTCCTCGACGCGGCCGAGCATGCGCTTGGCCTTGGCGGCACTCCAGCGGGAGATGAGGTCGCTGGCGCCGCGGGCCTTGCGCCAGGCGGCGTCGCGCTCGAAGTAGACGAGGGCCTTGGCGTGCTCGCCCTTCTCGAAGAGCGTCCAGCCGGTGTTGTTGTAGAGCGCCCCGAGCCACTTCTGGGTGCGCGCGCTCTTCGAGGCCTCGGCGGCGGCGATGGCCTTCTCGTTCCAGGCCAGTGCCTCGTCGCCAGGTGCCGCAATGCCGAGCATGTGCATGGCGTCGAGGGCGTGGAAGTCGGAGCCGGCTTCGCGGGCGACCTCGAGGGCCTTCGCGAAGAGGGGCACCGATCGCTTGGGATCGCCCGACGAGTTCCAACAGCGCCCGCGTTCCAAGAGGATGCGCGCACGCGCTACGGAGGGCCCGGCGCATGCCTCACCGGCCTTCGCAAGGACGGCTTCGGCCTCGTCGAGGAGCGCGTGTGCCTTGTCGAACGTGCCGCGCAGGCTGTGCGTGCGCGCCAGCTGGCTCAGGAGCTCGGCCAGGTAGAGAGGATCGTCGCCTTCGCGGGCGGCGGGCAAGAGCTCGCGGAAGGCCGTCTCGGTGGCGGCGGGGTCGCCGTAGTTCCACTGGGTGTCGAAGTCGCGCGCGGCGTTGGCGGGGAGCTCTTGCGGCTCGGCGGGCTTCTCGGGTGCGGCCGGGGCCTTGGGGGCTTCGTCGTCGGCCATGAGCGCTCCTCCGGAGGTCACCGCCAGCAGCGCGGCGAAGACGGCGTACGCGATCGGCCGATGGCGGATCACGTCTCGAGCCAGCGCCGCATCACGCGGATCATGGGCCCCACGTCGAGCGCCGAGGCCATCTCGCGTGCGCTGTGCATGGACAGCATGGGGTTGCCCACATCCACCGTCGAGAGCCCGAGGCGGCTCGCGCTGATCGGGCCGATCGTGGAGCCGCAGGGCATGTCGTTGCGGACGGCGAAGTCCTGCGTGGTGACGCCGACGTCGGCGGCGAGGTGGCGGAACTGCGCAGCGGACAGCGCATCCGTGGCGTAGCGCTGGTCGGCGTTGACCTTGACCACGGGCCCACGGCCGAGGTGCGGCCGATGGAGCGGATCGTGCTTCTCGGGATGGTTGGGATGCGCGGCGTGCGCCATGTCGGCCGAGACGAGCAAGCTGCGCGCGATGGCGCGGCGCAAGGAGATCTCGTCGCCCGAGAGGCGCGTGAGCACGTCGGCCAGGAACGTGCCCTCGGCACCCGTGGCGCTGCGGCTGCCGACCTCCTCGTGGTCCCACAGGGCGACGACGCGCGTGAACGCGGCGGCTCGCCCCTCGCCGGCCGTGAGCGCGCGGATGGCGGCGTGGCAGGACGCGAGGTTGTCCAGACGCGGCGCGTGGATCATCTCCTCGTCGGGCCCCGACAACGTGGACGGGCACGTGTCGTAGAGCATGAGGTCGTGGCCGAGGAGGTCGCGGGCCGACAGGTCGCCGATACCCTGCTCGGCCAGGGCCGGACGCAGCAGGCCCAGGAGGTCCGGCGCGCCGGCGTCCCCGAGGATGGGCGCGATGTGGGTCTGGGGGTTGGGCTTGAAGCCCTCCGCACGGATGTCGCGCTGCAGGTGGATGGCAAGGTCCGCGACGCGAAGCAGCGGACGCTCGAGGTCCACGAGGAGGACGCGGCGCTCGTCGCCATCGCGCACGACCACCCGGCCCGCCAAGCTGCAGTCGCGATCGAACCACGTGTGCAGCAGCACGCCGCCGTAGGTGGCGACGTCCAGGAGGCGCAAGCCTTCGGCCACGCGGTCCGGCCGCGGCTTCAAGCGCAGGTTGGGCGAGTCCGTGTGCGCGCCGATCGCATGGAAGCCGCTGTCGGCCGGGGCTTGCGAGCCCACGTGGAACGCCACGATGCTGCCGCCACCGCGCACGACGTAGGCCTTGGTCCCCGCGTCGGGCTGCCACGCGTCTTCCTCGTTCCAGCGCACGAAGCCGGCGCCTTCGAGGCGTCGGGCGACTTCGGCGACGGCGTGGTACGGCGTGGGCGACGCGTCGATGAAGTGGAGGAGATCGTGGGCCTCGAGCGGGGCGGTCACGTGCATGCGAAGGGTCTGCTCCCGAAACGTGAAGGCAGCGGCGCGATCCGCGCGCGGATCAGAACTGGACCTTGGGCACCTCGCGCTCCGCCGGCGTCTCCACCTCGAACATCTCGGCGCGCTCGAAGCCGCCGCTGATCAGGTTGGCGGGGAACGTCTCGCGGCGGTTGTTGTACTGCGTGGCGACGTCGTTGTAGATGCCGCGCGCCAGGCTGATGCGGTTCTCTGTCTCCGTCAGCTCGGCCTGGAGCTGGAGGAAGTTCTCGTTGGCCTTGAGGTCGGGGTAGTTCTCGACGAGGCCGAAGAAGCCACCGAGCGCGGCGCCCAGCGCGGCCTCGGCCTTGCCGGACGCGGCGGGACCGCGGCCTTGCGCGCTGATGGCCTGGTTGCGGGCCTGGATGACGCGCTCGAGCGTCTCGGCCTCGTGCTTCATGTAGCCCTTGGCCGTCTCGACGAGGTTGGGGATCAGGTCGTGCCGGCGCTTGAGCTGCACGTCGATGCCCGACCAGGCGTTCTTCGTCTCGTTGCGCGCGCGGATCAGGCCGTTGTAGATGCCGATGAAGTACATCGCAGCGACAACGACGACGCCGAGGACGATCCAGAGCACCATGGGCAGCCTCCAGGTGGGCGATGGGGAAGGTCCGGGATCCTACCGCGGGGCCCGCCGGGAGCCGGTGAGGATCGCCAGACCCAGCAGGAAGAAGGTGCCGAGCGCCAGCACGGCCGGGCGCTGGTCGTCTAGCGCCTCGCTCAGTGCGCCGAAGAGCAGCGGACCCAGGATCGCCCCGGACTTGCCGCAGAGCGCGTAGAAGCCGAACAGCTCGGCCTCTTGCCCCTCGGGGATACGGCGCGCCATGGCCGCGCGCGCCGTGCTCTGGATGCTGCCGAGCCCCAGGCCCGCGAAGCCCGCGACGACGAGGAACGCCCCCTTCGTGGTGGCAAACCACGTGGCGCCCACCACGGCCAGCCAGAGGACCAGCAAGGCGCGGAGCAGCGTGTCGGGTTCATGCCGACGCGCCAGGCGCGCGATGACGGCCGCCCCGATCAGCGCCGTCACCTGGACGCCGGCAATGAGCCCGATCAGCTCGGCGTCGGTGAACGCGAGGGTGCGCTTGGCAAACAGCGACGCGAACGAGATGACCGTGAGCACCCCGTCCATGAAGAAGAAGTAGGCCAGCAGGAAGCGCCCGACGGGCCGGCCCAGGACCTGGTCGCGAAACGTGCGCCAGGTGCCCGCCGCGCCCACGCGCGCGGCCCGCAGCACGCCCATGCCCGTCGCGCGGTCGGCGGGCAGGTCACGCCACGATGGCCAGGCCGCCAGCCACCACTGGAGCGTCAACGCCACCCACACGCCCAGCAGCCAGCCGCTCTTGAGCAGCGGCACGGCCACGCCGAGCGCCACGAGCGAGCCGACGTAACCCCATGCGAACGCACGGGCCGACAACACGCCTTGCTCGGCGGGCGGTACGAGCCGCGGCAGGTACGCGTTGTAGAAGACGATGGCGCCTTCGAAGCCGACGTTGGCCAGGACGCCCAACACGAAACCCAGGGCGACGTCGCCCGTGCCCAGGCCACTGAAGCCGAGGACCGACGCACCGCCCAGCAACGTGAAGAGCACGAAGAGCCGCTTGCGGACACCGGCGTGGTCGGCGATCCCGCCGAGGAAGGGACCCAGCGCGGCCACGACGAGCATGGACGTCGCGACCAGCCGCCCCCACGCCGCGTCGCCCGCATTGCCACCCACGACCCTCGTGGCGTACCACGTGCCGAAGACCACGGGGAACAGGACGGCGAAGCCCGAGTTGCCGAAGTCGTAGAGGCACCACGCGCGCTGCGCGCGCGCGTCGGGCGAGGCCGCCGGGAGGGTGCCCGCATCAGGCATCCGCGGATCGTACGGAGCCGCCCTGGTTGCCGCTCCCCCCTCTCTTGGGCCCCGGGCGGACCCGGAGCCACGGGCTGGGTAGGATGCTCGGCCCCCCGCCCCGCAAGGGACACGGTCCCGGGTGGGGTGTACGGCCGCGGGGAGGAGAGCGCGATGAGCAAGGACCTCGATTCGATCGCCCAGGCCATGGTGGCCCCCGGCAAGGGCATCCTCGCGGCCGACGAGAGCTTCCCCACGATCGCCAAGCGCTTCGCCTCGATCGGGGTCGAGAGCTCGGAGACGGCACGGCGTGACTACCGGGAGATGCTCTTCACGACGCCGGGCGCGGAGCGCTTCATCAGCGGGGTCATCCTGTTCGACGAGACGCTGTTCCAGAAGGGGGCCGACGGCACGCCGTTCGTGAAGACGCTGGAGCGCCAGGGCATCCTGCCCGGGATCAAGGTCGATGCCGGCGCCAAGGACATGGCCGGGCATCCCGGCGAGAAGGTCACCGAGGGGCTGGACGGGTTGCGCAAGCGCCTCGCCACGTACCGCGAGGCCGGCGCCCGCTTCACGAAGTGGCGCGCCGTGATCACGATCGGCGAGGCCATCCCGAGCCGCGCGTGCATCGAAGCCAACGCCCACGCGCTGGCCCGCTACGCGGCACTGGCCCAGGAGGCCGGGCTCGTTCCGATCGTCGAGCCCGAGGTCCTCATGGACGGCGACCACACGATCGAACGCTGCGAGCAGGTCACGACCGACGTGTTGGTGGAGACGTTCCACCAGCTCGCCGTGCAGGGCGTGCGCCTCGAGGGCATGGTCCTCAAGCCCAACATGGTGATCTCGGGCACCACGTGCTCGGAGCAGGCCGACGTCGAGACGGTCGCCGCCGCGACGGTGCGCACGCTCCGCCGCACCGTGCCCGGCGCCGTGCCCGGCATCGCGTTCCTGTCCGGTGGCCAGAGCGACGAGCTCGCGACGGCCCACCTCTCGGCCATGAACGCCATGGGCCCCCATCCGTGGGAGCTCACGTTCTCCTACGGCCGGGCGCTGCAGGCGCCCGCGCTCAAGGCCTGGGGCGGGCGCGCCGACGGCGTGGCGGCGGGCAAGGCGGCCTACCTCCACCGCGCACGGATGAACGGCGCGGCCCGGACGGGCGCCTGGTCGGAGTCGATGGAGGCCGCATCGGTCGCCTGACCGCCGGGCACGACGCACCGGAGGGACGGACGCCGACTCGAGCGGGGCGGCCCCTCCCCGTCCGCCTCGTCGTAGGCGCCGGGCTCGTGGCTGCCGTGGGCTTGCTGTTCCCCCTGCCCCGTGCCCACCGGGCGTGGGGCTTGCCCATGGACCTCGCGCACCTCGTCCTGGGCGCCGGACTCACGTGGGTCGCCGCGCGCTTCGTCGAGCGGCTCGGCACCGCGCGCGTGGCTTCCGCGTGGCTCGGCTGGATGGCGGCCATGCTGTTCCTCGGCGCGTTCGAGGTGGCGCAGGTCCTGACGTCGCGTTCCCCGGGGGTGGACGACATCGTGGCCAACGGGCTCGGCGGCCTGGCCATGGTGCTGCTGCTCGTGCTGCCTCGCCGACGGGCGGTGCCGCTGGCCCTGCTGGTCCTCGCGGTGGGCACCGCACCCGTTGCGTTGGCGGGCCTGGACCTCTACCGCCAGGGCCGTGACCTGCCCGTTCTCTCCGACCTCGAGACGCGGCTCGAGATGCTGCGCTGGGGCTCGAGCGATGGCCGCGTCGCACGGGTGCCCGCGACCGGCGACCGCGGCGGCCACGAGGTCGAGGCCGTGCTGCCGCCGGGGCGCTGGCCCGGCGTGAGCCTGATCCACCCCTACCCGGACTGGCGCGGCTGGCGTGCACTCGCCTTTCGCGTGCACATGGACGAAGCCGGCGCGCTCGAGGTGCTCGTGGTGGACCGCGACCACGACGAGACCTACGCGGATCGATTCAACGGCAGCTACGACCTGCCGGCGGGGTGGTCCGAGGTGGAGATCCCACTCGACGCCGTGGCACGCGGACCGCAGACGCGGCCGCTGGATCTCGCCCGCGTGGACGGGATCACGTGGTTCCTGCTGGGACCCAAGCACGAGCGCCGCATCCGGCTGGACGACGTACGCCTCGTGAAGTGAGGCGCGACACGACGCGTGCGCGTCAGCCGAGCAGCTCGAACTGGCTGGCGAGCCACCAGAGCAGGCTGCCGGCCAAGCCGTAGCCGACCACCATGTCGAACGTGCTGCTCCAGGCGTGGCGCCAGGGCAAGCCCATCCACGTGCTGCCCATCCAGTGGATGCTGATCGACGCCAGCAGACCGACGGCGGCGCACGCCGCAAACGTCTCGGGAAGGGTGTCGATGGCCACGGCGGTCGTCGTCCAGAAGATGCACACGAGCACGGCCAAGCCGACGCCCTCGAGCAGGTTCAGCAGGAAGCCCTTGAGGAAGGTGGACCCGCCCATGCAGCCGCCCTTGGGCACGGGCACGATGATGGCGTTGGGGCCCTTCTTCAGGCGCTCCACGAAGCCCGGGTTGGACATCCCGCCCTCGTACTGCTTGGGATCGGGCAGCGACCAGAACCAGCCCGGCGGCAGGTCGGCCTTGGCCAGGGCCTCCTCCAGCGCGCCGCCGTCGTTGACGCCGCGCCAGTCGTCATCGTGGTGCTTGAGCAGCATCCAACAGAGGGCGCCCCACACGAACCGCAGGACGCCAGCGGCGAGCCCGCCGATCAGCAGCCACGTGAGCGGCACGGGGGTCTCGTCCACGACGAGACCCCACCCCGCGGCCAGCACCGCGCTCCCCTCGGCCCACCAAGCGACAAGTGACGACATCGCGAGCTCCTCGGCGCGTAGGGTAGCCGCCCGCGAGGCACCGTTTCCACGACGATCAAGTGCCCTGCACCTCGAGCTCGAGGTCGGTGACTCCGTCCGCTTCGAGCTCGCGCTCGAGTGTCGGGAGTCCCTGCTGACCGCCCCACATGAACCCGTTGAACGCGCGAGCCCACACCGTGACCTTCCAGCGCCCGCGCGAGAGCCCGGGGATCTTGACCTGACCCGGCGCGGTGAGCATGGCGCTGCCCGACCTCTGCTTCGTACCCTCGCTCGCGTCGAGCAGCACGGCCGTGGCCGTGACGTAGACGCGGTCCACGGACTCGCCTTCGTCGGGCTTCCAGCTCACGTTCACGGTCGTGCCCGTGGCCAGCTCGAAGCTGCCGAGATCGACGTCGCCCGTCGCGGGCATCGTGACGGCCGCCAGCTCGTACGGCACCTTGTCGTGCGTCTCGATCACCACGCGGTAGGTGCCCGCGGCCAGGCCCCCTACGCGGAACGCGCCGTCCTCGACGCCCGCGTTGACCTGCTTGACCAGCTCGGCGCCGCGATGCACGGCCACGCTGACCGACCCGACGTGCTGGCCGAAGCGGTTGCCGCGGTGCTGCTTCATGCGCTCCGCCTCTTCGATGCGGGACGGGATGCGGAACACGAGCCCGCCGCCGGCTTCCATGACCAGGCGCACGTCCTTGGCGCCACCGCGCGTGCGCACCACGCCGCCCTCGGCCGCCGGCGCGAGGCGGTTGTTCCAGCCGCGCAGCTCCAAGGGCTCGCCGTCCTGGCTGCGCAGCTTCCAGCGGCCGCTGGTGCCCCGGCCCTGCACGTAGGCGCCGCCGCTTCCGCGCACGACGTTGTCGCGATCGTGGCCCACGCGCAGCACGCGCGACCCCTGGACCTCGAAGCCCTCGGGCACGACGAGCTCGCCCTCGGTCCACACGATGCGCGAAAGATCGAACCAGAGCTCCTCGGCGGGCGCGCCGGCGACGACCTCCACTTCGCGGGACTCGAGCCCCGTCGAACGCTCGACGACCCGGTAGCGCCCCGACTCCAACCCGTCGTAGCGTTGCGTCTTGGTGGCGCCGGGGTCGTCACCGGCGCTGGGCGGAAGGGGCACGGCGTTGCCCCAACCCTTGGGCTGGTAGCCCTTCCACGGGTCGGCGCCCGGCTCGTCGCCATGGCGCTGCAGCTCGAACTGGACCTCACCGTCCGACGGCGGGTCGTACTGGAGCACGAGGGCGCCGCACGGTTGCAGGTCGACGCCGAACGACGCGCTCTCGACGAACCCGCCCGCCGGCACCTTGACCTCGCCCGGCAGGTAGCCCATCGCGCCGAGCGTGATCACCGTCTCCTTGGCGTCGTCGGGCTTGCGACCCAGCTGGAAGCGCAGCTCGCCCGCGCCGGGGTCCTCCTCCACGGACGTGACGGGCACGTTCTGGCCGGCCGCCTGCAGCGTGTACTCGGGAGGCAGGCGGGCCACGCCCGAGCACCGCACCTTCAGCGTGACCAAGGGCCCATCGTCCAGGGTGATGTCGACGCGACCGGCCGACTTCGCAGGCTCGATCGTGGCCACCGCGGGCGCCGACCACCAGTTGTCCGTTCGCGAGCGCATGCGCTTGACCATCACCTTGGTCGCGGCCACGCCCGGCCAGCGCAGCTCGCCCGCGGCGTCGGTGAGCGCGGCAGGCGCCAGCATCTGGTTGGAGGACGCGTCCAGCGCCACCAGCAGCACGCCCGGCACCGGCGCGCCGGACGCATCCACCGTGCGCACGAGGAGGTCGGCCTCCTTGACGAACGTGATCGCCTGTCCCTTCTCCTGCCCCTGCTGGGACATGAACGTCGCTACACGACCGTCTTCGGTGCGCACCTTGCCCATGGCCCAGAGCGGATTGAGGCCGTGGATCGCGACCTCGTCGCGTTCCATCTCGGCCTTGAGCTCCGGGTCGGTCTCGGAGGCCAGCCACGACATCCGCGAGCTCTCGGCCGTGAGGGGCGTGCCGGGTTCGGGCACGGGTACGGTGCCGGCCCGGACGGGGAAGCGCACGGTGCGCCACGAGGACAGCTCGAGCGTGACGTGACGGTCGGCCGGCTTGGCCGCGACGGTGTTGATGTTGCCCCACCCGGCGGGCGGCGGATAGCCCGCGGCCTCCGCGGCCACGGCCAACGCCTTGCCCTCGCCCAGCCCGCGCAGCTCGACGTAGCCCTCGGCATCGGTGACGGCGTCCGGGAGGGCGGGGAGGTAGCCAGGCCCCTGCGGCGGCAGCGACGTGACGTCGTCGCCGACCACCACGCGCGCGCCGGCAATCGGCGACCCACTGTCCTTGTCCTTGACCCAGACCTGCAAGCGGCGCTCGTCGCCCAGCTCCAGCAGCTGGGGTTCGAGGCCAGGCGCCGGGATGCGCACGCGCAGGACGCCCCGGCCTTGACCCTCCTGGGGCCCGCGCGCCACGACCGTGTACTGGCCCGTGGGCAGCACGGGCAGCACGATCCGCCCGTCGGCAGCGGTCGTGACCTGCTGCAGGATGACCTGTCCGTTCACGAGCACGACGTCGGCGCCAGCCACCGGCGCACCGTGGTGCGCGACGCGAACGGGCACCGCCTGCCCCTCGCGCAGCACGACGGTGCCGACGTCGAGCTCGTCGCCGGGACTCAGTCCGTACATCTGCGCCCACGTGGAGCCGGCCTTGTCCTCGCCGTGGCGCGCCACGATGTAGCCGGTGTTCCAGACACGGGCACCGAGCGAGTCGAGCGTCGCCGCCAGCTCGAAGCGCCCGTCGCGGTCCGTGGTGCCGGTGCTCCCGCCTCCCTCACGCATGATGATCTCGACGGCCGCACCGGCTACCGGCCGCCGGTGCTCGTCGACGACGCGGCCGATGACGCGCGCATCGTCCTCGCCGAGGGCCAAGGGCTCGCCCGCGCCGCCCGCCGCCGTCGGCCCCGCGGCGCCAGGCCGGTCGCCGGCCACGCCGCCGTGGCCTGCCAGAGTCGGCCCACCGAGCGACTGCCCCGTCAGCGGGTCGCTGGCACCGACATCGAGGCCGGGCTCCCCGCCGAGGTCCCCCACCAGCAGCCACGCGGCGCCACCGAGCGCCGCCAGCAAGATCACCGCCAATGCCGCGCGCATGTCGCGCCTCCCCGCGCCCCTGCCCGGGGCCCCCCACCCCGCGCGTGCCGATCGTAGCGATGCCGGAGGGGGCGTTGGTCACGGTCGCGTCGCGGCGGGCCGGGCTACTGGGGCGAGGAGTCGCCGAAGCGCGAGGACGCCTCGCCCGGACGCGGGACGTCGATCTCCGTGTCGCCGTCGACGGTGAACTTCACCTCGAGCCCGCGGAGGTAGTCGGAGGCCCCGGCCTCGCCCACCGCCGCGTGGATGTAGTAGCGCCCGGGAACGAGACGCGTGTGCACCTCGTCGCCGGTCAGCTCCAGGCGCTCCCACACGGGCACGCGCCCCAGCGAACGCTCCCCCAGCCGGTTCTCCATCCGGATCAGGTGCAGGGCCAGGCGATCCGAGGGGGCGCCGGGGCCAACCAACCGGAAACGCACCGCGTGACGGCCGTAGGCGCCCAGGCCGTAGCCCATCGGTGCCACGAGGCGATACGACCATGCACGCACGCCGTCCTCGCCGTTGATGCGGCCGCGGCTCGCCAGCGCCGACGGCTCCGCGCCCGCCACGAGACCGCGCACGACATGGCCCGCGCCGTCGGCGGGGCCCGTCGGGTCGGCCACGTCCCAGACGGGCAAGGGGCCCGGGTGATCGGCCACGACCTCCGCATGCTGGCCCAGCCCCACGAGACCCCAGCGGTTCACGAAGCCCTCGCGCCACGGCGATCCGTCCTCGGTGGGCCACGTGCCCTCGGTGCCCGCCCGGGCCGCGTGCTCCCATTCGCCTTCGCGGATCCAGCGGTAGGTCCAGATGGGGTCCGCCGCGGTCAGCCGCTTGGCGTCCGCTTCGACCACGGCCGGGTCGAACGGCCCCTCGCCCGCGCGCGGCGACACGTCCACGTAGAAGGGCAGGCCGATGCGCACTTCGTGACGCGCTTGCGCCTCGCCTTGGCGCGAGCGTCCTGCTGGCGCGAGGACCAGGACGCGGCCGTCGGGATCGCGGATGGCCACGGGGGCGCCGAAACGCTCGGCCCACACGACCTGCTCGGGCGCCACCACGAGCCCGGGGAAGCCCTCGACGGCCACGCGCGTGAATGGCGTCACCGGGGTGGGTGGCTCGCCGCACGCGGCAAGCGCCACGCAGGCGGCCACCTCGAGAGCGAGGACGGCGAAGCCTCGTGCGGTCACGCGGAGGCGCCCTCGGCGCGGAAGAGCCGCCGCAGGAGCACGATCTGCGAGGCGTGCCAGCTGTCGTGGCGCGTGGCCATCGCGAGGAACTCGCGCATCGGCATGTTGCCGCCCGCCACGAGCTCGAGGTCGGCGGGGCGCAGGCCCGCGAAGGCCTCGCGCTCCTCGCCGTGGGCCGCGGCCAGGGCGTCGAGCTCCTCGGCGAGCGTGGGCAGCGCCACCCGTGGGCGTGGCGCCGGCGCCGGGGCGTCCAGGCCCTTCACGATGTCCGCGTAGTGCCGCTTGCAGTGCGCGAGGTGCGCGATCTGCCACCGCACGGTGCCCGGTGCAGGCCAGCCCTCTTCGCGCGGCTCGGCGCTCCACGCGGCCGGCTGGAACTCGGCTTCCGCTTCGCCGAGGTCCGCCAGGGCGGCCTGCAGGGACTCGAAGGGGTGGGACCAAGCATCGTCCAGGGCCTCGAGCGCCACGCGTACGCCGTCCATCGTTCCTCTCCGTCGACTGCGAGTCGGTAGGTCCCCATCATGCCCCCACGGTCGCGATGACGCTTCGGAGGACGCGGGGCCCAAGGCAGGATCGGCCCATGCCTCGCGTGCTCACGCCGAACCTGCTCGTCGTCCTGCTCGCCCTCCCCGTCCTCGCGGCGTGCGGGTCGAGCGAGCCGGCGAGCGACGTCATCACGGTCCGCGTGCTCGACGAGCGGGGCCAGCCTGCGACGTGGGCGCGCGTGCTGCACGGCGGGAGCCACGGAGACGCGGGCGGCCTGCGCATGCGCTGGGATCCCGAGCGGGCGCTGGTGACCCTGCCGCGGGCGAGCGCGCCGCACACGCTCCAGCTCGCGGCGCCGGGGCGCAAGACGCAGATCGTGGAAGGGATCTCCGGCGATCGCTCCGTGTCGCTCGAGCTCGGGTACCCGATCGAGATCCACGTCACGGGCGACGCGCCGCCGCCCGAGCCCTCGCGGGTCATCCTGTTCCGCGTGCGCCCGGTCACGGAGAAGGACCCGGCCAAGGACGACGAGGCGGCGATGCGGGTCAGCGACGTCTGCTCGATGATCTTCCCGCGCCGCGGCGCCACCGAGAGCTCGCTGCCGTTGCTGCCGCGCGGCCGCTGGGGCTTTGCCGCAACGGCGGACGACGCCGCGGGCGGCCTGCTGCTGCCCGAGCGCGGTACCTACGAAGTGCGCTGGGGCCTGTTCGACAAGGACGAGGGCACATGGCAGTCCTCGGCCGGTGCGGCGTACGTGATCGACGTGGAGGAGCACGGCCGCGAAGCGCAACGTCTCGACGTGCGCATCGATGCGGGCCCCATGCAGGCCGTCCGCCGCGCGCTTCGCGCCCAGATCGACGCGCTGCACGCGGCGCAAGAGCAGCCGACGGGGGAGGACGAAGGCGGCGTCGTGCCCGAGGCGTCGCGCTAGCGAGCCCACGGCTACTCGGCACCCGCCTCCAGCACCAGATCGCGGCTCCCGGCCGCGACGCCGCGCTGCGCGTAGATGAGATCGGCCTGACCCGTCCAGATGGAGATGACGAGGTCCCACGGCCCCGCGGGCAGCGCCTCGAACAGGAACCGCCCCGTCTCGCGGTCGACACGCCCGTCGACGGTGACCGACCCGCGCCGCGCGGTCGCGCCGCGCACGTAGCGGAATCCTCCGACGGGCCGGGCGAGCGTGCCCACGATGTCGGCGGCCGGGCCGAGCTCGATGCGCACGTCGTCGGGGAGTCGTGCGCCATCCAGCTCGAGCAGCGCGGCCCGACGACGCGCCGGGTCCCGTGCCAGCAGCAAGAACGGACCGGCGGGCACCCCCAAGACGAAGGAGCCGTCCTGGAGCGTCGTGGCGCGCAGCCGGGGGCCGCCGCCGAACACCTCGAGACGCACGTCGGCGCCGGCACCCACCACATGCCCGCGAAACCGACCGTCGTCGGTCAGCTCGACGACGAGATCCTCGGTGGGCGCCCGGACCGCCAGCCGCCGCCCCATCGTCTGCGTGTGCACGTGCCGCACGACCAGCTCGTAGGCACCGGGCGCGAGCGGTCCGACCGCGAAGGTGCCGTCCGTGCGAGGCGATCCCAGACCCGCGAGCCGCGTCGGTTCGCCGCCGTGCTCCTGGGTCCAGACCTCCAGGCGGGTGCCCGCCAAGCGGGCCTCGTCCGCGCCGCGCACGTGACCGCGGACCATTGCGCCACGCATGACCGCCAGCGTCAGGGGCGCGTCCACGGCATCGACGACGTGGCCGGACAGCGGCTGCCAGACCTCGCCGTCCCGCTGCAGGGCATCGACCCAGACCTCGAGGGTCCCCGTGGCAGCAAGTCCCTCGATGCGAAAGGCCCCTTCGTCGTCAGTGACAGCGGCGAGCGGCCGCCGCACGCGACCGCCGCCGGCCGCCGGCGAAGCGCGTACGGTGGCGCCGGAGAGGGCGCGTCCCCGATCGTCGACGACGCTGCCGAAGATCGCGCGGGTGGCGCGCACCACGACCTCGACCTCGCTGGACCCCGCATCGACCACCGCCGAGGCGTCCGCGTCCAGCTCGAAGGCATGACCCACGACGACGATGCGCCACGCGCCTTCGGAAAGGCCACCCAGGCGGAAGCTCCCGTCGGCGCCGCTTCGGGCAACAGCCGAGGAAGTCGCCACCGAGCTCTTCGCGCCCGCCACCTCGGCGGAGAGGGGAACCCCCGCCACGCCGCTCCCAGTCGCGTCCACGACGCGCCCTCGGATCGCCAAGCTCTCCGGGACCGTCAGGTGCAGGCGCCCGGTGCTGGAAAGATCGATGGCCAGCGGACGCCGGGAGAGATCGAGCTCGCGCGCCCCGGCGCGGGCACGCAGCACGCCAACCGTGACCTCGACGCTTGTCGCGGGCCAGTCCAACACGGCAACGCCACCGACGATCCGGACACTCGTCACCGCGGGCTGGGCACCCGGGCCGCGCACGTGCAGCAGCACTTCCCCGTCCGTGACGGCGGTGCCGTCCTCGGCCAGGAGCACGAGCTCGCGCTCCGTGAGCTCGACCGAGCGCACGAGCTTCACGTCGCGTCGGCCACTTGCCACCTCGACGGCGGGCACGCCCTTCGCGTGGAGTCGCAGGGTGCCGGCCCCCAGGCGCTCGAAGAGGAAGCGCCCGTCCTCGCCGCTCGTCGTCGTCCACGCGCCCTGCAGGGTGCCCACGGCCTCGGCCGACACGCTCACGCCGGCGAGCGGGCGGTCCTCGATGTCCACGACATGGCCCGCGACCACGCCCGTTCCCGGCGTGGGCGGCATGTCCCACGGGTCCATCGTCGCCGCCTCGGTGGGAACGCGGAACGCCCCTGCAGGAGCACGGCGTCTACCGCCCCGCCCCCGGAACCCACCCGGCATGCCCGGCGCCAAGCCGACCGCCACCGTCTCCGCAGCGTCCTCGGGGACGTCGAGCAGCACCGGGTCGGCCGTCGGGCCGCTGCGCAACAGATGGGCGGCCAGTGCGACCGTCAGCGCGATCGCCAGCGCGATCCCGATGACCACCCCTGCTCGGCGCACACGGCACCTCCTCGCCGGCAGCCTACCGAGAAGGCCGGGGACCTGCCGCCACCGATCAGTCTTCGAGGAACGAGTTGAAGTCCTCGGACGCCTCGGCGTGCAGCACCTCGTAGGCGTGGGCCGGGCTCTTGGCGTGGTAGAGCTGCTGCTGCACGCCGCGGTCGGACGTCGCCGCACGGGCCAGCGCCGTCAGCACCTCGAGGTGCCGGCCCATCTGGTCGGCGGGAATCGCCAACAGCACCATGCAGTGGACGGGGTGGCCGTCGGGGGTCTCGAAGGGCAAGCCCTCCTGGCTGATGCCCATGGCCCCCACCAGCTCGGGCAGCTCGGGCACCATGGCGTTGGGCGTGGCGAGACCTTCGCCGAGGCACGTACTGGCAGCGGCCTCGCGGGCCAAGACGGCTTCCAGGAACGCTTCGCGGTCGATGCGCAGCGAGTTGCTCGCCGCGAGCACGTCGGCCAGCTTGCGGATCGCCTCCTCCTTCGAGTCGGCGTGGAAGCGCGTGACGATGTTCTCCTCGTGCAGGAAGTCGATGAGGCGCGCGCGGTCCTTGCCGAGATCGCCGGAGCGGGCCAGCGCGATGCGCGTCAGCACGGGCCCGACGATCTCGTTGAGCGTGACCACGGTCAGCACGACGGCGAGGAAGAGGTTGCGCACGTCCTCCGGGAACGCCTTCTCTTCGGTCACCAACAACATGAGACCCACGGCCAGACCTGCCTGCGGGACCAGGGCCATGCCCATCCAGCTGCGGAGCCGCTTCGTCCCACCGCCCAGCTTCATGCCCAGCCAGCCCGCGGCCAGCTTGCCCACCAACCGGCCCGAGAACATGAGCAGGGCTGCCGCACCCGCCGTGGCCATGTGGCCGAGCTCCACCTTGAGGCCCGCCAAGGTGAAGAACACGGCGAAGATGGCGCTCTCGAAGTTCTCGAAGACGGCGTGGCCGATCTCTTCCTTGTCGGGGGTCATGTTGGCCAGGACGACGCCCAGGATCAGGCACGAAAGCAACGTGCTGGTGCCCATCTGCTCGGCGAGCCCCGCCGTCAGCAGGATCGTGATGAGCGAGGCCGTCGTGAGGCGGCTCGTGCGCACGACGTGCTTGGTCAGGGCCACCAACAGCACACCCGCGCCCACGCCCAGCAAGCCGGCGATACCCACCGTCTTCAGCGGTGCGAGGAGCACCTGCGCCATGGAGGCGCCGCCGCCGGCGTCCGCGGCCGCCAGCGCAGCCAGGGCGCCGGTGTGGGCCAGCTCGAACAGCACGATGCAGGCCAGGTTGTTGAGCGCCACGCCGGCCACGAGCGTCTTCACGAACACGCCCCGCGAGCGCGTCTCGCTGACGATGGCCAGGATCGTCGCCGGCGCCGTGCTGACGCCGAGCGCGCCCAGCATCAGCGCCACGGGCCACGAGATCTCGGGCAGCCACACCACCAGCCCGACGACGATCACGGGCGTGAGCAGGGCCTCGAAGAGCAGCAGGTACCCCAGACGCTTGCGCGCCGGTCTCAAGCGCGCCACGTTCAGGTGGCTGCCCACGGCCACGGCCATCAGGCCCAGGGCGAAGCCCGTGAGGGGCTTCAAGCCCGACAGGCTGCCCGACGGGAAGACGTGCAGGACGGACTCGCCCAACAGGATCCCGACCAGGATCTGGCCCGTCACGCTCGGCAGGTGGAAGCGCTTGGCGACGGCCCCGCTCAGCACGCCCACCACGAGGACGGCGCCCATGGTGAGCAGCGGGTTGGGGTTCTCGAGGAGGGCGGCCACCATGCGTCCGGCGAGGGATAGCCGGAACCAGGCCCGGACGCACGGTCCTGCCCGGCTCGCACGACCCTTGGGCTCGGGCGAGGCTTGGCGCCATGCCGCCGAGTCTGGACGACATGCCGCTTCGACGACGTGGGGGCGCTCCCTGGAGGCTGGCGCTGCTGCTGGCAGGCGCCTTGCTCGCGGTAGGCTGCGAACAGCGCCTCACCCCTGTGGAGGAGCCCGCCGTGGCGGACGCCCAAGCACAGCCTCCGGACCTCGAGCGGATCGAGCGGACCGACGCCGAGTGGCGCCAGCTGCTCGACCCGGAGGCGTACCGCATCCTGCGGCAGAGCGGCACCGAGCGTCCGTTCTCCGGCCTCTACGAGCACGACAAGCGGCCCGGCACGTTCGCCTGCAAGGGCTGCGGCCTCCCGCTCTTCCGCTCCGACGCCAAGTTCGACTCAGGCTGCGGCTGGCCCAGCTTCTTCGAGCCGCTGGACGGCGCGCACCTCGAGACGGTGCGCGACACGAGCCACGGCATGGTGCGGATCGAGGTCCGCTGCAAGCGCTGCGGCGGCCACTTGGGCCACGTGTTCCCCGACGGGCCCAAGCCGACGGGCCTTCGCTACTGCATCAACTCCGTGGCGCTCGTCCATGAGGCCGACGCAAAGTGAGCGTTTCCGGCACGATGGGGCCTGCCGCTCGGAGATTCCCATGTCGCGCCGCACGCCCCTCGTCCTCGCCGCCCCCTTGCTGATCCTGGGGCTCCTGACGCTGGCGCCCGTCGCGCCACCGGCGTGTGCGGGCGACCGGCCCTCCTCGGAGGTGATCCCCCTGCAGCGGATCCGCGTGGACGACGGCGACAGCATCCGCATCGTGGGGCCGGGGGGCGAAGAGGACGTACGGCTCCTGGGCATCGACTGCCCGGAGATCCAGCATCTCCAGCACGACTTGCCCTTCGACCAGCCGTTCGGTCGCGAGGCCAAGGCGTTCCTGGAGGGCTGCTTGGCCATGGGCCGCACCGCCGTGCTCAAGCGAAGCGGCCAGCTGGACGCCTTCGGGCGCACGCTGGCCTACCTGGTGGTGGACGAGCGCAACCTGAGCGTCCTGCTGCTCGCGGCTGGTCGGGCGGTGGAGACGGTCACGCGCTACGGCGACAACGGCATGCCCGCGGAGGCGGCGGCGTGCCTGAAGGCGGCCGCGAGCGCGCCGCCCTTGCCGTTCGAAGACCCGCGCGAGTTCCGCCGCCGGCAGAAGGCCATCGCCGAGCGGATGAAGGCGGAGGGGACCTACCCGCTGGCGCCCGCCGCGAAGTAGCGAGGCGCGTCGGTGCGCGCGTGCCTCACGCCCGCGTGGGCGCTTGGGTGAAGCCCCAGCGATGGCCGTCGGGATCGTCCAGCTCGAACTCGACCGCACCCCAGGGACGCGTCACGGGGCCGTCGAGTCGGACACCTGGCTGTTGGTGGTCGTAGGGCTTGAAGCCCGCGGCACGCGCCCGCTCGAAGGCAGCCCGCGCGTCGGGAACCCCCGCGTGGAGAACGAGGCCGCTGCCGCCGCTCGGGGTCTCGGACGGGTGGAGCATGATCTCGGTGCTGCCCACCCCCACCCAGTGCATGCCGTGGTAGCCACGCAGATGGCGAAACCCCATCGCCTCGTACCAGGCCTTGGCGACCTCCGTGTCGCGGCACATGAGGACGACGCTCTGCAGCTGGTCGGGCATGGCGCGAAGTGTACGCCAGGTGGCTACAGCACGTACCGCACCGCTGGGCGCGTCTGCAAGCCGCGGAGGAGGCCGGTACGGTCGGCGTCGCTCGTGACGACGACGCGCAGATGCACGCTGTGCCAGCGGCCGCCGCTGCTTCGGTGGCCCGGCTCGATCACGTGATCGCGGCCCTCGATGACCTCGGCGATCGCCGCGTGCAGGCTCTCCACGCTGGCGCCGACCAGTCGGTAGACCCAGGAGCACGGATACTCGATCAGGGGTTGCCCGGACGGGACGCTCCAGGCCATGGGGACTCCGATTCGTTGCGCGACTACATGTTCCTTCGGTATTGGCCACCCACATCATAGAGCGCGTGGCTCATCTGGCCGAGCGAGCAGGTCGTGGCCACGTCCATGAGCACGTCGAAGAGATTGGCGTCCTCGACGGCGGCCTGCTGCAGGCGGTCGAGCGCGTCGCGGCTGGCCTCGGCGTGGGCGCGGTGGAACGCCTCGAGCGACGAGATCGCCGCCTCGCGCTCCTCGGGCGTGGAGCGGATCACCTCGTCGGGCACGATGGTGGGCGAGCCCCTGCTGTCGAGGAACGTGTTGACGCCGATGATCGGCAGCTCGCCGGAGTGCTTCTTGGCCTCGTAGACGAGGCTCTCCTCCTGGATCTTGGTGCGCTGGTACATGCGCTCCATGGCGCCGAGCACGCCGCCGCGCGCCGACAGGCGGCGGAACTCCTCCAACACGGCTTGCTCGACGGCATCCGTCAAGGCCTCGATCACGAACGCTCCTTGCAGCGGGTTCTCGTTCTTGGAGAGGCCGAGCTCCTTGGCGATGACCAGCTGGATGGCCAAGGCGCGCCGCACGCTCTCCTCGGTCGGCGTCGTGATGGCCTCGTCGTAGGCATTGGTGTGCAGCGAGTTGCAGTTGTCGTTGAGCGCATAGAGCGCCTGGAGCGTCGTGCGGATGTCGTTGAACGCGATCTCCTGCGCGTGGAGGCTGCGCCCGCTCGTCTGGATGTGGTACTTGAGCTGCTGGCTGCGGCGGTTGGCCCCGTAGACGTCGCGCAACGCCTTGGCCCAGATGCGCCGCGCCACGCGGCCGATCACGGCGTACTCGGGGTCCAGGCCGTTGCTGAAGAAGAACGACAAGTTGGGCGCGAACGCATCCACGTCCATCCCGCGCGAGCGGTAGTACTCGACGTAGGTGAAGCCGTTGGCCAGCGTGAAGGCGAGCTGCGTGATCGGGTTGGCGCCCGCCTCGGCGATGTGGTACCCGCTGATCGAGACGCTGTAGAAGTTGCGCACGTCGTGGGCGATGAACCACGCCTGCACGTCGGCCATCATGCGCAGGGCGAACTCGGTGCTGAAGATGCACGTGTTCTGGGCCTGGTCCTCCTTGAGGATGTCGGCCTGCACCGTGCCGCGCACCTTGGCCAGCGTCTCCGCGCGGATGCGCTCGTACGTGGTGAGCGGCAGCACCTCGCGCCCGGTCACGCCGAGAAGGCGCAGGCCCAGCCCGTCATGACCCTCGGGCAGGCTCCCGCGGTAGCGCGGACGGGGCACGCCGCGCTCCCGGAAGATCTCGTCGATGCGCCGATCGACCTCGGCCTCCAGCCCCTCGGCCACGATGTGCTTCTCGCAGCCCTGGTCGATGGCGGCATTCAGGAAGAAGGCCAGCAGCATCGGCGCGGGGCCGTTGATCGTCATGGAGACGCTGGTCTTGGGGTCGGCGAGGTCGAAGCCGCTGTAGAGGATCTTCGCGTCGTCCAGCGTGGCCACGCTGACGCCCGAGTTGCCGATCTTGCCGTGGATGTCGGGACGGCGATCGGGGTTCTCGCCGTACAGCGTGACGCTGTCGAACGCGGTCGAGAGGCGGGCCGCCGGCATGCCACGCGACAGGTAGTGGAAACGGTGGTTGGTGCGCTCGGGCCCGCCCTCGCCGGCGAACATGCGCGCGGGGTCCTCGCCCTCGCGCTTCAACGGGAACACGCCCGCGCTGAACGGGAAGCTCCCCGGCACGTTCTCGGCCAGCACCCAGCGCACGACCTCGCCCCAGTCGCGCGTCGTCGGCAGCTCGACCTTGCGTACGGTCGTGCCCGACAGCGACGTCCAGACGAGCGGCTGCTCGAGCGTGCGCCCGCGCACCGCGTAGGCCAGGGTGTCGCCCGCGTAGCGCTCGAGCGTGGCGCCCCAGCCCAGCAGGGCCTCGCGCGCGTCGGGGGCGATGCGCCGGGCCAGCTCCTGCGCGTGGCGCACGAGGGCGTGGACTTCGTCGGGGTCGTCGGCCTGCGTGGCGGGCACCAGGTCGGTCGGCCACGGCAGTGCGGCGGCGTGCTGGGCGCGGTCGGCCGCTCCGCGCAGGACCGCGATCGCCCCGTGGAGGTGGCCCAGACGCCGCGCGAGGTCGGCCTGCTCGGCCACGTGCTGGTCGTAGCGGTCGCTCGCTTCGGCGATCTCCGCCAGATAGCGATTGCGGTCGGCAGGCAGCACGTCGCTGCGCCGCTGCGGCGCAGGGGCAAACCCACGCCCCCGGTCCAGCGGCACGCCCGTCTGCTTGGCAATGCGCTCCATGAGCGCGTGGTAGAGCCGGTGCGTGCCTCCGTCGTTGAAGAGGCTGGCGACGGTCCCGTAGACCGGCATGGCGTCGGGGCTCTCGCCGAACGCGCCGCGGTTGCGCTGGACCTGCTTGCGCACGTCGCGCAAGGCGTCGAGCGAGCCGGGCTTGTCGAACTTGTTGATCGCCACCACGTCGGCGAAGTCGAGCATGTCGATCTTCTCGAGCTGGGTGGCCGCGCCGTACTCGGCCGTCATGACGTAGAGTGAGACGTCGGCGTGCTCCACGATCTCCGTGTCGGACTGGCCGATGCCCGACGTCTCGACGATCACGAGGTCGAAGCCCGCCGCCTTGAGCAGCCGCAAGGCCGGCGCCACGTGGCGGCTCAGGGCGAGGTTGGACTGCCGCGTGGCGAGCGAGCGCATGTACACCCGCGGCGAGTCGATGCTGTTCATGCGGATGCGGTCGCCGAGCAGGGCGCCGCCCGTGCGCCGGCGCGACGGGTCGATCGAGAGGATGGCCACCGTCCGCTCGGGCTGGTCCAGCAGGAAGCGGCGCACGAGCTCGTCCACGAGCGACGACTTGCCGGCGCCCCCGGTGCCCGTGATGCCGAGCACGGGGACGGTCGCGGCGGCCGCGCCGCGGGCGGACGCGGCATCGGCGACGGCGCGCTCCACGGCCTCGAGGCGCGAGGGCTCGTTCTCGATCGTGGTGATCAGCCGCGCCAGCGCCTGGGGCTCGCGCTCGAGGGCGCGGGCGGCATCCGTCGCGAGGTCCTGGCTGCCGGCCGCGCGATCGCACCGCTCGAGCAGGTCGTTGATCATGCCTTGCAGGCCCATCGCCCGACCGTCATCGGGCGAGTACACGCGCTCGATGCCGTAGGCCTGCAGCTCCTCGATCTCGGCGGGCAGGATCGTGCCGCCGCCGCCCGCGAAGATCTTGATGGCGGCGCCCCGCTCCTCGAGCAGGTCGTGCATGTACTTCAGGTACTCGACGTGGCCGCCCTGGTAGCTGGTCAGGGCAATGCCCTGCGCGTCCTCCTGGATCGCACAGTCGACGATCTCGCGCACCGAGCGGTTGTGGCCGAGGTGGATGACCTCCGCGCCGCTCCCTTGCAGGATGCGCCGCATGATGTTGATGGCCGCGTCGTGCCCGTCGAACAGCGAGGCCGCCGTCACGATGCGCAAGGGGTGGCGCGGCTCGTAGGCGGGGGGCCCCAGCGACGGCGTGGGGGCGGGACCCTCGGCGCTGGCAGCGTCGGCGGAGGCAGCGTGGGCGGGCGACGTCATGGATCCTCGGTCCGGCGGCCAGGGGAGGGCGGACGGGTGGCGAAGGTACCAACGGCGCTCCGCCGGGACCGCCCCCGGGCGGGACGCCCGGCTGGATCCGTTTGGCCGTTTTCCCGGGCCCAGACGCTCGTCTACCGGAGGAACTGCTGCTCCATGTTGCCGAGGTCGTCGATGTACCACTGGTCGATCACCTGGTACCGCCCGACCTGGCGCTTCTCGAAGACGAGGGGCTCGAGGCCCTGCTGGACCACCACGACGGTGCCGTCGGGCTGCTCCTCGGCACGGATGGCCGGGTCACCGAGCGTGCCCGTGTAGGGCTGGTTCTCGCCGTTGATCCACAGCTCCCAGCGCTGCAGGCGCACGAGGCCGAGATCCGTGTTGTTGCCGAACGCACCCACCGTGACGCGGGCCTGGTTGGGGCCATTCATGCGCGGGCTGCTGATCGAGGCGAAATCGATGAACTGCTCGGCGAACCGTACCTGCGGGTTCTCCTGCAGCTTGTTGCGCATGAAGATGTAGTCGCCGAGGTCCACGTTGCGGCCCGCGGACTGGCTGAGGCGGCGCTTGAGGCCGGGGCTCAGGGCGTCCCACTCGTTGGCGTAGTTCTTGTTGCTGGCCTGGGCCTTGAACCACTGGACGGTGCCATCGGGCGTCGAGCGCGTGGCGGCGACACCCGGGGAGCCGCAGGCCGTGAGGGTGAGGGCGAACGCGGTCGCCAGGGACACGACAAGACGGTGCATGGATCCTCCTCGGTCCTCTCCCGGCGAATCGGCTCCCGTCCGCTTCGCCTTGACGAAGGGGGGAGTCTACCCCTTGTGGCTCCATCCCCTCGTCACGGGACGGTCCGCACGTCGGGCCGGCTCAGCGCGGAACCAGCGCGCCGCAGACCAGGTGGCAGAGCGCGACCAGCGAAGGGTCGGCGATCCGCACCCTGACTTCACGCCCCTGGCGCTCGCGCAGGACGCAGCCGTCCTGCTCGAGGGCCTGCACGTGGCGCGAGAGGTTGGACACCTCCAGGCCCGTGGCGGCCATGAGCTCCCCCATGCCCAAGGGCCGCTGCATCAGGGCGGAGAGGATGCGGAGCCGGCTCGGGGCGCCAAGTGCCCGGAAGCGCGCCGCCACGCGGTCGAGCAGGGGCTCGGGGATGTGGTCGGGAACCATTTCTTGATTATTTGCTCAAAGGATCAAGAATTCCAAGATCCTTTCCGGGAGACTTCCCATGTCCACGACCACCTCCCCCGCCCCGGGCGCGACCGCCCAAGCGATCGGCTCGCTCCTGGTCGTGCCCTTCCTCCACCCGCAAGGGTGCCGCACGTACCTGATCGGGGACCCCGACTCGGGCCAGGCCCTGGCCTTGGACGTGCACCTGGACTTGGTCCACGCAGTGGCCGATCGGGTCCGCGCCGAAGGGTGGTCTCTCCCCTACGTGGTGGACACGCACACCCACGCCGACCACCCGAGCGGCGCCGGCGACTTGGCGCCCCTGTTCGGCTCCACGCGCATCGCCCACAAGGCCGCCCACCACCGCGGCGTGGCGCGCCATCCGGACGACGGCGACCGCCTGCACCTGGGCGACCAGGTCCTCACGATCCGCCACGCCCCCGGCCACACGCCCGACCACCTCGTGGTGCTGGCCGACGGCGCCCTCTTCTCCGGCGACACGCTGTTCATCGGCGGCGTCGCGCGCACCGACTTCCTCGGCGGGGACGCGGGCCAGCTGCACGACACGATCCACGCCCTCATCGCCGACCTGCCGGACGAGGCCGTGCTCTACCCCGGCCACGACTACGAGGGCCGGACGTCCAGCTCGCTGGGCGCCGAGCGCGCGGGCAACGCGTGGCTCCAGCTGACCGATCGCGCCGCGTTCGTGAAGGCCTTGACGGCCAACCCGCCGCCGCGACCGGCCAACATGGACGACCTCCTGCGCCTGAACCGCGAAGGCGTCAAGATCCCCGACCGCATCGATGCCGCCACCGTGGCCGAGCGTGTGCGCCAGGGCGGCGCCACGAGCATCGTCGACGTGCGCATGGGCGCCGAGTTCGAGAGCGAGCACATCCCCGGCTCGCGCCTGATCCCGCTCGACCAAGTCGAACAGCGTCTGGAGGAGGTGATGGCCGTGCCCGCGCCGCGCCTGCTCTTGTGCCGTACGGGCAATCGCGCCTCCATGGCTCGCGACACGCTCCTGCGCCATCACGTGGCGGGTTTGAGCGTGGTCGAAGGCGGCATCGAGGCCTACCGCCGCCTGGGCGGGGAGGTGAAGACGGGCGCCGAGCGCATGTCGCTCGAGCGCCAAGTGCGCATCGGCGCGGGGCTTCTGGTGATCCTCGGCGCCCTGCTGGCGTGGCTCGTCCATCCGCTGTTCATCGCGTTCGCCGCGATGATCGGCGCGGGTCTCGTGTTCGCCGGCGTCACCGACCGCTGCGGCATGGCGCTGGTCCTGGCCAAGGCGCCGTGGAACCGCGCCCGCGGCGACGACGACGCGGCAGCGGCAGGCGGTTGCGCGGCCTCGCTGCCGGCCGCGGGCGGATGCGCGGCCAGCGCACCCACCCACACGGCCGGCGGCTGCGCGGCAACCCACCTGCCCCCGCCGCTCGATCGCGACGCCTGATCGCGCGGCCGAGGCCGCGCGCGTCGAATCAGTCCTCGTGGGCGACTGGCACCACGCCCGAGAGCAAGAGGGCGTTGGTGCTGGCGTCACGCACCTCGACGGCGAAGCCGGTGAGGGCCGAGGCGCTGGAGACGTCGAGCGGAAGCGTGTCGCCGTCGCCGGTGTCCAGCTCGAGCTCGGCCTCGCCGTAGGAACCCGCCGTGCGGGTGCCGAGCGACACGAAGGTCGCGCTGCCGAGAGCGTCCTCGATGAAGAACTCCACGGTGCGGCCAGCGGCCAGGTGTTCGGCTTCCATCTCGAAGCGCTCGCGGTTGTCGTCGGTCCGGCTGCGGATCTCGACGTAGCCCTCGAGGCCCGACTCGTGGGCGGTCAGGCGCGAGCGACCGCGCGAGTCCTCGTCGTCGCCATCGTCGTCGCCATCGTCGTCGTCGTCGTCGTCGTCCTGCCCGCCCGCGGTCGCCGGCACGTCCGGCACTTCGCCGCGCAGGAGCACGAGGCCGCTGCCGGCATCGCGAACCTCGACGACGAAGCCCTCGAGCTCGGAGACGGCGCTGACGTCGAAGGGCAGGCGCTCACCGTCGTTGGTGGCTTGCTCCCACTCGGCCTCGCCGAAGGACGAGACCGTACGCACGCCTTGCGACTCCTCGTTGCCGCCATCGTCGATCACGAACAGCTCGAGGACGCGCCCCGGGGTGGCCTGCTCGACCTCGACCTCGAGCTTCTCGCGGTCGCTCTGCGAACGCAGCTCGAGCTCGCCCTTGATGTCGACGTCGTCGCTCGCCTCCGTACGCGCCAAGCGACGCTCGACCTCGCGTCGGTCGTCGCGCGAGCGGCTGCAGCCGGCCTCCGACAGGCGACCACCGTCGATGCGGACCTCCACTACCATGTTCTCGCCATCGCGCACGGCGATGATCGTGACGCTGTCGTCGTCGACCAGGATGCCCTGCTCGTCTTCGAAGTCGTCGTCGTCCCCGTGGTCGTCACCGGCATCGTGGTTGGGGCCGTCGTCGTCGGAGCCGTCGTCGTCGGAGCTGTCGTCGTCGGAGCTGTCGTCGTCGACGCCATCTTTCTGGAAGACGGGCGCCTGGATCGTGCTGAAGCCGTCCAGCGCGATCGTGAGCTGACCGGTAGGCACGGTGCCCAGGTCGAACTGGCCTTCCGTGTTGGTCACGGCACGGCGTCCCGTCTGCAGGATGCGGAACGCGTAGCCACCGAGGGCATCGGTCGTGCCGTCGGCCGTCAGGACGACGCCCTTCAGCGTCGCGCTGCCGGCGCTGCCGCCGGTGCCGCCACCGCCGCCGCAGCCGGCCAGGAGGCCGAGCCCGACGAGCGAGGCGATGAGGGAGGGGAGCTTGAAGTGCATGGGGATGTCTCCGGAGTCGGGTTGCCCTGCCACCCCACCTAGAGGCCGTCCCCCCCGCTTGGAATACGCCCCCCTGGCGGAGCTGGCACGGAGAGGGCTCCGGGACGGACCCCGCTACCCTCGTCGGAGCCCATGCCGGCCCTCCCCGACCCCGATCTGATCGCGCTATGCCTCGAGGGCCGCGAGGAGGCCTGGGAGGCCTTGGTCGACCGCTACGCCGACCTCGTCCACGGCATCGGGCGTCGCTCGGGGCTCGATGGAGCAGCGGCCGAGGACCTGGTCCAAGACGTGTTCGTGCTTCTCTGGCGCCACCTGCCGCGCCTTCGCGCGCGCGAGCGGCTGGCGGGCTGGATCGCCCAGACGGCGCGCCGCGAAGCTTGGCGCCGACGACGGCGCGGGCGCAGCCGCGTGGCGCGCGATGAAGCCGTGGGCCGAGACGCACTACGCGACGACGGCGAGACCGAAGATCCCGTGGAGGCCGCGGAGCAGCGCCATCTCCTGCGCCGCGCCTTGGACACGCTGGGTGAACGGTGTCGAGCCCTCCTCGACGCGTTGTTCCTGCGCGGCATCGAACGCTACGAAGACGTCTCGGCCGAGCTCGACATGCCCGTCGGCAGCATAGGCCCCACGCGGCGCCGCTGCCTCGCCCAGATGGTGGATGCATTGGCGGACCTGGGCTTCCCGCTGGACGACGTATCCGCAGGTCTGGGTGCGGCCTCTGGCGAGGTGAAGGCCACGCGCCGGAGCCCACGACGATGACGCGCCCCGATCCCGACCGTCTGCTCGCCGCTCTGGGGTCCGTGACCCGCGGCGAGGGCGGCGCGGGCCCGGACGCCACGCTCGCGTTGGCACGCCGTCTCGTGGCTGCGCGGCGCGGGCTGGCCAAGGACCCCCCCTGCCCGGCGTCAGCCCGTCGCCGCGCCCTTTCCCTGTTCCGTCCGCGACCGGCCTCGTGGCTCGAGGCGCTCGCGGCGCTCACGTTCGACTCGTGGCACGGTGCGGCGGCACCCGCCCGCGGTGCGGACCTCGAGCGCCTCGTCCGCTTCGAGCACGCGGGCATCGCGCTGGACCTGCAGCTGGCGCTTCACGGGGACCGCGGTGAGGCCAGCATCGCGGTCGAAGGCCTGCCGCTCGGCGGACGTGTCGAGGTGCGCACCCCGGGCGGCCGCGTGCTGGCCGACGCCGCGCTGGATGAGTGCGACTCCGCACACGTGGCTTGGACAGGTGCGGAGGACGTCGTTCTCGTCGTGACCGACGAGGACGGCGAGGTGCTCTGTACGCCGCCGCTCTTGCGGGGCGGGGCGTGACAGCGGGCGAGGCCCTGCTCGACGAGCTGCTCGACGCGCCGGCCTCGGCGCGTCGTCGGCTGGCTGACCGCGTGCTGCGCGAAGGCCTCGCGTGGGACGCGTGGAGCCAGCGCTTTCGCGCGGCGTACCTCGAACGCCCGGAGCGCGCGGAGGGGGCTGCCACGGCGCTCGCAGAATCCGCTGAAGCGTCCGGTCGTCACGACGTGCTGGGGCGCCTGCTGGGGCAGCGCGCCGTCGCACTCCATCGCACGGGGAGCCCGACCGACGCCGCGCGGCTCTATCGCGAGGCCGCTGACCACCTCGTCGCCGCCGGGCATCCCGACGACGCTGCGCACGCGCGCCTGCTCGCCGTCGACGCCCTGGCCCACGCCGGTCAGCTGGACGATGCGCTGGCCGAGGCCGACGCCCTGGCCCGCGTCCTGCGCGGGGCGCGGCACCGCTTGCGTCGCGCGCTCTTGCGCGGCAACCGGGCGAGCGCACTCCGTTTGGCGGGGCGCCTCGAGGAGTCGGCCCGCGAGAGCGAAGCCGCTTCGCGCAGCTTGGAGCAGCTCGGACAGGAGGGGAGCGCGGCCGCCGCCGAGCTCAACGCGGGTGTGGCGTGGATGTACGCCGGACGACTCGAGAAGGCCGGCAATCGCCTCCGCTCGGCGGCCCGGCGCTTGGAGGCGCTGGGGCAGGCAGATCGCGTGGAGGACGCACGCTACGACCTGGCGTGTCTCGACGTCCGGGCGGGACGCTTGGGCCCGGCCGTCCGATCGCTGGACGCGCTGGCACGCGACTTCGCAGCCCGCGGGCTCGTGCGTCGCGCCGCGCTGGCGCGCATGGACCTCGCCGACGCGCTGGGGCGACTGGGCGATGACGACGCCGCAGCGCGCGAAGCGCGCATGGCGGCTGACGCGTTCGAAGCCGAACGCGCTCCTGGCGAGGCGGCCGAAGCGTGGCTTCTCCTGGCCCAGGCCGAGGTGGCGGTGAACGGCGGTCCTGCAACGGAGACGCTGGATGCGGCACGTCGAGCAGCGGAGCTCTCCAGCCGCGAAGAGATCGCCCTGCGTATCGCGGTGCTCGCCGACGACGTCGCCCTTGCCGCGGGCACGCTGCCATCCATGGAGGGGATGGCACGGCGTGCGGCTCGCGCGAACGAGCTGGGCCTGCGTGAGGTAGCCGACGCCACGCGCACCCAAGAGGCCGAGCGCCTCCTCCTGCACGGCGACGCGGTGGGCGCGCGCGCCCGGCTCGAGGAGCACGGCCTGCTGCGTCGTACGCATCCGTTTGCGGTCGTACGTGCCGCACGCGTGGACGCGCGTGCCGCGGCGGCCCTGGGCGACACGAGCGCTGCCATCTCGGGGCTGCGCCGCGTCACCACGCGTCTTGCCGCGTGGGCAGGCGACGTGCCGGGCGGCTGGCTCGCGAGTGCGTTCCTCGCACGGCACGGCGGTGCCACGTTGGATCTCGTGGACCTGCTGCTCGTGCGTGGCCGCGCCGTGGATCGGAGCGAGGCCGTGGCACGCCTCGACGAGCTGGCGCGCCAGGCGTTTGCCGTCGACACGAGCCCGCCGCGCGCCAGGGGCTTGATGGCCCTGCGCCAGCGACTGGAGTCGATCTACGCCACGCTTGCCGGCGGAGGCGGCGCGCGCGGGCTGGGCCTGGCCGCGCGACCGGCGCTCGTGGAGGAAGCGCGGCGACTCGAGCAGGACGTGCTGCGCCGCTGGCGCGACGAAGAGCGGCAGACGGCCTCGCTCGCGCCCACCCGCGAGCCCCCCGTTGCCAACGATGCATTCGACGTGATCGCCCACCTCTGGCACCACGGCGGTCGGCTGCGGGCTACGCTCAGCCGTCGCAGCGGCGAGGTTCTCGCGCTCCCCGCCCTCGCCGCCGACACCGAGGTCCGACGCGCCACCGAGGCCGTGCGCTTCCACGCCGAGCGCGTCCGGCAGATGGGTTCGCGGGCCGCTCGCGATGTGCTCGACGACGAGCTCGAGCTGCTTGCGAACCGTGTGCTCCTCCCCATGGTCGAGGCGCTCGGGGAGCTGCCCGCGTCATGGGGTTGGATCGCTGATCCGCGCGCCAGCGCCCTGCCCTTGGAGCATCTCCCCCTCGAGGGACGCCCGCTCGCGGCGTGCGTGCCGATGGCCCGCGTACCCGCACTTCACGCCGCCCCGCGAGCCCGACCGCGCGGGCGTGGCGAGGCCGCCGTGCTCCTTGCTGCCGACGACTTGCCGGGGGCTCGCGACGAGGTACGCGCGCTCGGCCATGCCGCCGCCGTTGCGCCCACGCGCGAGGGCCTCGCCCGCGCGCTGGCCCGCCATCGCGTCGTGCACGTTGCCGGGCACGGCTACACGCCCGATGACGCACCCGCGCTCGGCGGCTTGCGCTTGGCGGACGGTTGGTTCACCAGCGCGGACGTGCCCTCGCGTGTGGGCGCGGACCTCGTGGTCCTCGCGGCCTGCCGCAGTGGAACGGGCACCGCCAGCTCCAAGCGACCCGTGGGCGGCCTCCCGCGGGCACTGTTGGCCGCCGGCGCGCGCCAGGTGTTGTGGACGGCCGCCGACGTGGACGACGCAGCCAGCGCGCGCCTGATGACGGCGTTTCATACGGCACGCAAGCGGCTCGGAACGGCGGCTGCTTTGGGCGAAGCCCTGATCCTGATGCAGGATCAAGAGGGCACGCCCGCGCGTTCGCTTCCTTTCCGGCTCACGGGATTCCAGCCATGACGCTTCGTTTCTCCTTTCCTGCGGCGGCCCGGGCGCGCCTCGTGGTCCCCTGTCTGCCGCTGCTGCTCGCGGCCTGCGGTGGCGGCGGCGCCGGTTCCGCCTCGCCGCCACCGGACAATCTCCAGCCCACGGTCGTGCTCGTCGAGATCGTGGACGACGACGACGACCCCGATGACGTCCTGGACACCATCGAGGATGTCGTCGAAGACACGGGCGCGACATATCTGGGCGAGGTGGACGGTACGGCGTTCCACCGCTTCGAGCTGCCTACCGGACTGTCCCCCGAAGGCTTCCTCGCGCTGGTCGACGACGACATCCGCATCACGGACGGCCAAGAGGACATCGAGCTCAGCTCGCCGGAGGGCGGCGGCGCCACGATTCCGCTGGGCGGCGAGCTGTTCGCCACCGCCGTCGCCCAACAACCCGAGCTGCTGCGCATCGGCCTGCTGGCGGCGCACGATCGCGTGACGGGGGCTGGTGTGCGCGTGGCGGTGCTCGACACCGGCATCGACCCCGATCACCCGTTGCTCGTCGGTCACATCGCGCCGGGCGGCCAGGACTTCATCGACGGCGACGACGACCCGCGCTACGTGGCCAACGGTCGCGACGACGACGCGGACGGTCTGATCGACGAGGGTCGCGGCCACGGCACGTTCGTGGCGAGCCTCGTGCTGGCCGTGGCCCCCGGTGCGCAGATCGTTCCCTTCCGCGTGCTCGACAGTGACTCGCGTGGCAAGGCGAGCTCTCTCGCCGAGGCCATCGCGCGGGCCGCCGACCTCGGCGTGGACGTGATCAACCTGTCAGCGGGCATGCCGACACGCGTGCAGGTCGTGAAGGATGCCGTGCAGTACGCACGCGAGCGGGGCGTCCTCGTCGTCGCCAGCGCGGGCAACACGGGCACGCGCAGCGTCACGTTCCCGGCCTCGCTCGGAGATGGCTTGAGCGTCACCAGTGTCGACGACGGCGACGTGCTGGCGGGCTTCGCCTCCTTCGGCGACGACGTGGATCTCTCCGCGCCCGGCCAGGAGCTGATCGGCGCGTTTCCCAACGGACTCGGTGCCGTGCGGTGGTCGGGGACTTCGTTCAGTGCGGCCTTGGTCTCCGGCGCCTTCGCCCTGGTCCGCGAGGCCTTCCCTGGCCTGGACGCCGAGCACGTCGTCTCGCACCTGCGGGATACGAGCGTGGACGTGCGCTCCCTCAACCCCGCGCGGGATGGGGACATGGGCGAGGGACGCCTGGACCTCGACGCCGCCACCGCCCCCTGATCGCGGGGCACACACCCCGCCGGCGCGGTAGCCTCCTCCAGTCCAACGGGCCTCCCGATGGACGAGGAGGCTTCCATGCGTTCTACCGCATTCCTCTTGGCCGCCGCCGGGCTCGCGGCGCTGCCGGGCACCGCCTGGGCCGGCGGCGAGCTGGCCCCGCCCGTGCGCGTCGTGGCGGGCGAGGCGCCGATCCGCGCCGAGGTCGGCCACGCCGCGCCCTGCTTCCACGACTTGGATCGCGACGGCAAGCGCGACTTGCTCGTCGGCCAGATGGGCAAGGGCCAGCTCCTCGTCTGGCGCAACGAGGGCACGGACACGAAGCCCGTGTTCACGACGTCCACCGTGTTCCGCGTGGACGGCAAGGACGCCACCGTCGAAGCGGGTTGATGCGTCGGCTTCGGTCCACAGGTCGTGGACCTCGACGGCGACGGACACCTCGACATGATCAGCGGCGGATTCCCCGGGCACGTCTACGTGTTCCGCGGCAACGGCGAAGGCGGCTTCCTCGCTCGTGACGAGGTCAAGCTCGCCGACGGCAACGACGTCAAGGTGGAGAGCGCCTCGGCGCCGTTCGCGGTGGACTGGGACGCGGATGGCGACCTCGATCTCGTCGTGGGCGACATCGCTGGCGGCGTGCACCTCTTCGACGGGCAGGGCGGCACGAAGGCGCTGAGCCTGTCGGGCTCCAAGCCGCTCGAGGTGGAGGGCAAGGCCATCCGCGTCGACGGCGGAGACGCCGGCCCCACGGTGGCGGACTGGGACGGCGACGGTCGCTTGGACCTCGTGCTCGGTTGCGGAGACGGCAGCGTGCTGCTCTACCGCAACACCTCCAAGGAGGGCGCGGCGGTCCTCGCCGCACCCGTGACGCTGCTCGAGGGCGGAGGCTGGGGCGGGCCCGGCGGCATGGACGACACGCGCCCCGGGGTTCGCGCCAAGCCGTGGGTCACGGACTGGGACGGCGACGGTCGGCTCGACCTGCTCGTGGGCGACCTCTCGCTCGCCAAGCCCAAGGCGCGCGTGCGCACGCCGGAGGACGACGCCGAGCTCGAGAAGATCCAGGCCGATCTCGCCAAGTTCGGCGAGCGCTTCGAGCCCGTGATGAAGCGCATCCTCCGCGAGACGCTCGCGGAAGAGGGCATCGAGGCGACCGACGAGGAGCTCGAGGATCCGAACGGCAAGCTGGAGAGCCTGCCCGAGGACCAGAAGGGCCGCTTGCAGAAGGCGCTCATGAAGCGCTTCGAGGCTGACGAAGAGGCCCAGGCGATGCAGGCCGAGGCCGAGGCCGCGATGGAGCGCATGCGCGAGCTCGGGGGGGGCGGAGGCACACCGCAGGGCCACGTCTGGCTGCTCCGTCGTCTGCCTGCGACGGCGGTGACCACCGCGCCCGCCGCCGACACGACGACCCGCTGACGAGCCGTCGGCTCCACGCCGCGGACAGGTACGCTGGCCCCGCCTCGCGAGCGACCGAGGCGGGAGCCACCGTGGACGTGCAGGCCGTCGACCCCGCCACTGGGCGCGTACTGGGCACGTGGCCCGCGAGCCGGCCTGCGGACACAGACGCCGCGCTCGACGCCGCGGTCACGGCCCAGGCCGAGTGGGGCGCCCGTACGCCCGAGGCCCGAGCGGCCGTGCTGGCGCGCGCCGGCGAGCTGCTGCGCACGCGCGCGCCCGCGCTGACGCTGCTCCTGGCCGATGAGGTCGGTCGGCCGGTGCGTGAGGGGCGGGCCGAGCTCGACGCCGCGGTCGCGCTCCTCGACTACCTGGCGCGCCACGCCGCGCGCCACCTGGCGCCCGAGCGCGTCTCGGCGGAGAAGCCCCGCGCCTACGCGCGGTTCGACCCGCGCGGCGTGCTGCTCGCCGTGCTCGAGGGCGTCACGGTCTACGAGGATCTGGCCCACGCCGTGGGCCTGCCCTTGGCGACCGGCTCCGGCGTGATGGTGCTGCCCGAAGTGCGCGCCCCCGCGAGCGCGCTCGCGTTCGTCCAGGTCCTCGAAGCCGCGGGCGTGCCGCACGGCCTGATCGGGGTGGCGCGGCTGGCTCCGACCGAGGCGACCGCGTGGGTCGCCGACCCGCGCATCGCGGGAGCCGTGGCGCGCGCTTCCGCCGCCACCGTGCGCTTCGTGCGCGAGGCCTCCGCCCGCCACGACACGGAGGCGTGGACCGAAGGGCCCACGAACGACGCGTTGGTGGTGCTGGCCGACGCCGACGTCGGGGACGCGGTCGCGGCCTACGTGCGCGGACGCTTCCACGCCACGGGGCAGGGCCGCCGCGGGCCCCGTCGCTGCATCGTCGTGGAGCCCCTGGCCGAACGCTTCGAACGGGAGCTGGCCGCGCGCATTGCGGCGCTCGTGGTGGGACCACCGCGCGACACGGGCACCACCATCGGGCCCGTGTTGGCCAACGGCGTCATCGAGCGCCTTGCCACGCACGTCGAGGCCAGCGTGGCGGCGGGGGCGCGTCGCGTGTGCGCGTCGCGCTTCCCCGAAGGGCCCGGCGCTTGGTGCCCCGCGCTGCTGGTCGCGGGCCTCGAGCCGGGCATGCCCTTGTTCGACGAGCGCGTGCAAGGCCCGCTCGCCCTCCTCGCCACCGCGCACGACGAGGCCCACGCGTTCGAGCTGGCCACGTCATCGCCGGACGCCGTGGGCCTCTCGGTGTTCGGACGCGATGCCAGCCGCGCGGAGGAGCTCGCGCTGGCGACCCAGGCTGCGCCCGTGGCCGTCAACGAGGTGCCGGGAGCCGACCCACGCCTCGTCGCCCCCCCGCTGCTTCGCACGCTGAGCGTGCGCCGCCACGTCGAGATCGCCTGACCGCCGTCCCGGGTCAACGGCCCGCATGCGCCTGGAGCCACGCCAGCACGCGCGCGCGCTCCGCGCCGAACAGCCCGGCCCGCGGCCCGTAGCGGGCCACGAACATCGGCCATTCCGCGGCGCTCGCGTAGGTGGGATCGAACGGCTCGTGGCACTGCCCACAGCGCCGGCGGTAGATCGCCTCGGTCGCCGGATCGGCCGCCCGATCGGCCCACGCCTCGGCTGTCTCGTCGCCAAACGTCGCCGGCGCGGCGCCGCTGCGCGATCGTCGGCCAGGATCGGCGGGATAGCCCCACGCGCAGCCCGCAAGGACCAGCGCGCCCGTCGTGGCCACGAGACCCGTGCGCCACGCCCTCCTCGTCGCGAAGCGTGAAGTCATCCGAGCCTCCTAGAAGTACGTCGACAGGCTGAACGTGAGCTCGCGCTCGTCGCGCTCGTTCTCGAAGTGCAGCCAGGTGTGGTCCAAGCGCAGTACGGTGCGCTCCGTGAGGCGGTAGTTGAGCGCGAGGCCGAAGCTCTCCGCGTCGTCCTGTTTGGCCGCGCCGACGGAGCGGTCGTCCAGGTCCGTGGTCTGGTAGCGCGCGGCCAGCGTGAAATGGCTCGTCGGCGTGACGAGGCACGTGTCGCATGCGCGCCACGCACACGGCATGAAGTGCCACGCGGCCTCCGCCCATAGGCCATCCAGGCCATGGACCGTGCCGGCGGGGGCTCCTGCCCGGCGGTCGATGTCGTAGCGCAGGTACTCGCCCTGCAGCTCGAAGGGGCCCTTGCGCAGCAACCAGTCCACGCCCCAGCCGGTCAGGGCCTCGTCGCCCGCGTCGTCGATCTTGCCCGTGGTCCCGGAGAGGCCGATCTCGTAGCGATCCAGGAACCGGTTGCGCCCCTCGAGCACCACGCGGCCCCAGACCTGCTTGTTCTCGTTGTTGTCGACATCCCATTCCTGCCGACCGCCGCGGACGCCACCGCCAGGGGTGAGGTCGTCCGAGAAGCCCGTCGAGACGACGACGTCGTAGGACAGCAGCGCGTCGCACCCCACGCCGATCGAGCCTTCGACACCGAGGCCCGCCTGCCCGAAGCCCGTGGGCACGAAGTAGCGGGCCGTCCACGGGCGGATCGTGAAGTCGGCCAGCGGGTCGTCGTGGAACAGGTTGTAGCGACCGAAGGGGATCAGCGGCGCGCCGATCTTGGGCTGGAACCAGTCGACGAGGCGTGCGGTGACGACCGCCTGCTCGACGCGCACGTCGCCTTCGCTGCCGCCGCCGATGCCGCCGTGCTCGATCTCCACTTCGGCCGTGAAGTCGACGCAGTCCGTGATGGGCGCGTCGAGCTGCAGGATCAGTCGGTGCAGGTCGAAGGTCGTGTTGCGCGAGCTGTTGGCACGCATCTCGGCCGTGAGATAGCCACCCCACCGCACGCCGCCCGGCGAGCTACCGCCGTGGAGGGACGACGGCGACCGCACGAGGCGGTCCGCGCCGCCGGACAGCCGCGTCAGCTCGAGGCGCTCTTCGGGCGTGACGCCAGCGTGGGCGTACGGTGCGACCGGCGCGGGCGTTGGCGCCGGCGCCTCGTGCGTGGCCTGGGTGGGCACGACGCCGTCGGTACCCGCAGGACGTGCGGCGGCTTGGTCACGCCAGTGCGCCACGTCGTGCTCGAGCTTGCGGATGCGCTCCGTCTGCTCCAGCAGCAGGGCTTCGAGTCGAGCCAAGCGCTCCTCGGCCCCGTCATCGGCCCGCGCCACCGGGGCCCGGGCACCGAGCGTCAGGGCCAGCCCGAGCGCCAGACACGCGCGGGCGGATCGTTTCTTCGCTCCCATTGCGACCTCCTTGGGTCGCGCTTCATATTGCGATCGAATTGCAGAATCAACTTTGAAACAGAGCCGGCACCCTCGGCACAAGTGGACGGGCCCTTATGTCTGAACTACAGACTTGTCTGTCACATCGCTATTGGAGCTCCCATGACCCACCCCGATCCCCAGGCCGCCGCGGCCCGCGACCTTGCCTACATCCGCGACGTGATGGACCGCACGTCCAAGCTCGTCGACCCGCACGCCTTCCACTACGTGCACTGGGGCGCCATCGTCCTGGTCTGGTACCCGCTGGCCACGTGGCTCACGCGCAACGACCGACTGGACTGGCTGCTGCCCGTCGGCGCCATCGCGGTGGGTCTCGGCGCGTTGCTCAGCATCGGACGCGAAGTGCTGCTGGGCCGCCGCGGCGAGCGTCAGGACGGCCCCACCCCCATCGCGCGTCAAGTGGTGCTCGTCACGTTCGGAGCCATCGGGGCAGGCGCGGTCCTCTCGGCCATCGCACCGGCGTTCGGCTTCATCGCGGGGCCCGAGGTGCCGACGCTGTGGGGCCTCGTGTATGCGGCCATGGCGTTCGGCATCGGCGTGGTCTACGACCGCGCCTTCCTCGTGGCGGCGATCGTGATCTTCGCCGGCGCGGTCGCGGCCATCGCTTGGCCCGCGGGCAACGGCTACGTGCTGGGCCCCACCATGGGCCTGGGCATGATCGTCCCCGGCTGGCGTGCCGAGCGAAGGGTCCGAGCGAGAGCCACCGCGTGACGGAGGCGGACTACCGGTTCGACGCCGAGCTGTTGGCCGAGGCGCGCCTCGGGATCGTTGCCGCCCTGCTGGCCCGTCCCGAGGCCACCTTCAGCGAGCTGAAGGACCTGCTTGGGCTCACGCAGGGCAATCTCGGCGCCCACCTCCAGCGCCTCGAGGCCGCCGGCTACGTCACCATCACCAAGGCCTTCGTCGGCCGGCGTCCCCGCACCACCGTCGAGCTCACGGACGCCGGCCGCGCCGCTTTCCGCCGTCACGTCGACCGCCTCCAACGTTTCCTGGACGGGGGAGCCTAGGCTGGCCCCCTTCGGGAGATGCGCATGCGTCTGTTCATGCCCCTGATCACGGCCCTCGTCCTCATCGCTACGACGGCGGAAGCGAAGGAGCCGGCGCAGGAGCAGGCCGAGCGGGACGCAGCCATCCGGAAGTCCGTCGCCGGACTGCGTGCGCTGCTCACGCGCGAGCCGCCCGCCACGCTGGCTGACGTCCTCCATCCCCAGGCCCACTACGACGCCCTCGAGCGTGCCGGGTACTTCGTTCGTGTCCCGGAGCGCGCCCGCGACGCTGTTCGCGAACGGTTCACGAGCGTCCTGCGAACGGTGTTTGCTCGCAAGCCGCTCGAGAAAGTGTTCGGGGCAGCACGCGATCTGGTCGTGCTGCGCATCGAGGAGGGCGAAGCCGCGAGCCAAGCGACGGCACTCGTCCGACTCAGCCTCGCACCGGGCGAGCGCTCGCACGTTCGATTGTGCTTCGACCAGCGCGACGGCCATTGGAGCTTGTACGACGTCGAGTACTTGGACAGCGGCATGTTCCTGTCGACGGAGGCGGGCCTGATCCTATCCGCGCTCATCGAGGGGACGGCCGACGACGCTTCGCGGACGGCGAGGTCCGTGACGGCCGCCAACGCGGCCCGGGAGACCGGCGACCTCTCCGAGGCCCAGCGCCTGCTCGACGAGCTTCAGGGCAGGGAGTTCCCACCGCCCCTACGTGCCGCGATCGAAGTCCTCTCCGCGCTCGTGGACATCGACGCGGGCAGGGCTCAGGAGGCCCTTGTCCATCTGGATCACCATCAACAGATCATGCCGACGGCAGCGATCACGGAGCTGGTTCGGGCCCGCGCGTTGAACGACCTGGCCGAGCACGCCAGTGCGCTCGAACACGCCCGGCGCTACGCGGAGGCCATCGAGCACGACGTCGTGGTGGACGTGGAGATCGCGCGCGCCCTACTGGGCATGGATCGTCGCGAGGAGGCGGCAACCGTGCTCTTGGCGACGCTGGACGATGCGCCGGGTGACCCGGACGCCCTCATGTGGTTGGCGCAGATCCTACCCGCCGAGCGAGAGGACGAGTTGGCCAGGCGTCTGGCCTACTTGCGGGATCCCGCGACGAAGTTCGAGCAGATCGCGGAAGAGCTGCTGGACGCAGACGCGTTCGATGCGCTGGAGCGCGTCACGCGCGCCGTCGCACCGCGCCTGCCGGGCCATCGCGACGTTCCCTACTACGAGGGCCTGCTGCTGGGGCGACGAGGCCAACACCGCGAAGCCGCAGCCAAGCTGGAGGAGGCCTTGAAGCGCGTTACCCCGGACGTGCAAGAGGAGCTGCGCTTCTACTACGTGGACGCGTGGCTGGACGAGATGATCGAGAGTGGCCAGATCCCCGAGGCCATGCAGCGTGCGGCCGAACAGGATCGGGCCAACGTGTTCGACAAGCTCCACTTCCATCTGAAGGACACGATGAGCCCACCGGTCTACGCTCGGCTTCTGGACATCGCCGCCGAGCTCCCCGAGCTGAAGCGTCGGGTCCGGTTCGAACGTGCGGATCTGCTTCGCGAGGAAGGCAAGTACGCCCAGGCCGCCGAGCTCCTGATGCCCTTGCGCCGTGAGCTGCTCCCGCAGGCCGACATCCTCGAAGGCGCCGAAGCGCTGCTGATGTTCCACGTGGATGACGCACTCGTTCGGGCTTTGGCGCATCTGAAGCGATGGGACGAAGCCCTGGACGTCGCCCAGGCGTTCGAGGCGCGTGAAGGCTCTGCGAAGTACCTCGTCCTGGTCTACGCCCTGCGCCAGGACCCCGCGAAGGCGATCCACTACATCCAGCTGGAGCGCGAGCGCGACAACGGCCCCAAGTGGCTCTTCCACGATCCCGACCTCGCCGGCATCCTCTCCACGGAGCCCTACCGCGAGATCCGCGAAGCCCTGCTGGGTGAAGGGGACTGACGGCTCGTTCAGTCGCCGATCCGTAGCACGCTGATCTCGTCGGGGCGGACGATGACGATCTCGTCGGGCAGGCGCTGGCTGCCGACGCGGACGTGGAAGCGGTGGGAGCCGGGTTCGAGCGGGCCGAGGACGGTGCCGGGATCGACGCGCGGCGCCAACGCCACGTCCCGCTCAGCCTCGGTCTGTACGCCCCCCACGACCAGGGGGAAACCGTCCGCTCGCGAGACGCGGAGCGCACCAAGCCGCGCGTCCGGCGGCCGCGTAGGCGCGACGACCAGCCAGCCGCCGAGGACGAAGGCGAGCTCGACGCTCTCCCCCGGGGCGCGTGGGACCGGCGGTGCGACGCGGCCGTCGGGGTGGTAGGCACCGACCCGCGTGCAGGCGTCCGCTTCGAAGCCGTCTACCGACCAGGTCCAAGCGCTTCGGGGAGCGCCGCCGTCGGCGTCTCGTGCGTCGGCCCGCTGGTGGAAGAGGCGTCGTCCTTGGTCGCTGCCGAGCAGCACGGGCAGGTCGTTGGCGATGCCGAGGGCCGGGTCGGGAGGATCGGCGAAGGGTGCCGTGACGTGGAACGAGCTCGCGGCGCGCGGCGGCTGGGTCTGCCAATCGATCGCGGGCGGCCGCGACGGGCTCCAGCCGCGGATCCTCTCGTCGGGAACGAGCTCCACGTAGACGTCGGTCCCATGCGCCGCGATGTCGATCTCGCGCGGAGGTACCCGCAACATGCCCGCAACGCGGACCTCGAGCGTGGCGGGGCCCAGGGGCGCGCGCTTGGTGAACGTCATGGGCGCCGCACCGCCGTTGGCGAGGACCAGCGACTGGTGCCCAAGGTACGTCCGGCGGCCGCGGATCGATGCCCACAGCGAGGTGGCCAAGCGGGTTTCCTCGCGCGGCCAATGCGCAGGCAGGGGCTCGCGAACCCGGAGATGCACGTGGAGCGGGCCAAGCGGCAGGGCTTCGACGCGTACGATGTCCCCCGCTCGCACCTGCTGCGGGCTGGCGTTCCATTGCACGGTGGGCGTAGAGCCGCCCCGCGCCGCGTCGCGAGCGTGCACCAGGCTGGAGTACGACTCGTAGCGCATCCAGGCGGGGACGTGCAAGACGGCTTGCGAGACGCCGGGCGGGACGAGACGCCGGACCGCGACCTGGTACGCGTCACGACGACCGGGCGCCAAGAGCGCATCCACGTCGTTCGAGAGCAGCGCATCCAGGGAGACGCGTAGCGGGTGATCGCGCACGCCGGGGCCGACCTCGAACGTCACGGCTCCTGTGGGCGTCGGCGCAAGCTGCACCACCTGACGCGCCTCGCGCGCGCGGACGTCCAACGCTTCCCAGCGCCGCCCCTGGTCCACGAGGAGGAACACGTCCCACGGGCCTTCGCCGTTGACGACGAGCTCGACGGGCTCTCGTACGCCCTCGCTAGCCCGCTCGACACTCGTCACCTCGTCCCAGCTGGTTGCACCGGGTGCGCCCGCGGGCAGCACGTAGACGCGGTAGTGGCCCTCGTCCCCCACGAGCTCGAGTCCCTCCGCGGTCACCACGAGCACGGACGCGACCTCGAGCCCGCGAGACGGGCCGTGCGTCGTGCGCGCCTCCTCGACATCCCCCGCCGAGGAGCGCGGCGGGCCCGACGCCAGGGAGGGGCCCTCGGACGCAGATCGCGCATCGGTATCCGGGCGGGGCGCCTGCCCCCTCAGGGAGAGCGCGCTGGTGTCCTCCAGCGGCCGTGCCGGTCGCGGATCGACGTCGGGGCGGGCGCCCACCCCGGCCAGCCAAGCCACCACGACCAGTGCGAGCAGCAGCACCCCCGACACGCCGACCGCACGCACGCGCATGGCGCGAACATAGTCGATGGGGCGGGCGCCTGCCGGGCCCGGAGTGCGCAACGCGCGCAGAACGGACGCGCGCCAAGAGGTCAATGCCAAGCGGCCCCGCCGAGCAGGAGACCGACCGCAGCACCGCCCCCGCGGCTTGACCACCCCGGGACGGTGGGCCCGGCAGGACTCGAACCTGCAACCAAGGGATTATGAGTCCCCTGCTCTGACCGATTGAGCTACGGGCCCGTGCTTGTTATCAGGGCTTTGCAGCCTATCCGAGGACGTAGGTACAAGCCCGTCAGCAGACGCACCAGCGCTTTGCTGACGGAGCGAGCATCGCATGGCCTGGATCCGATGGCGAAACACGCAGCGCGGACGCCTCGCCTACGCGCAGTGGCGCGACCCCGAAGGCCGCGTGCGCAGCGAGCCCACCAACACCTCAGACCCCGAGCTCGCCAAGGCCATCCTCAACAGCGTCCAGGCCGAGCGGGAAGGCAAGCCGCCCGTCACGGAGCGCCTCACAGCGCAGCAGGCCGTGGATCGCTTCCTGGCCTACGTGAAACTCTGCCGGTCCAAGCAGACCCATGCGTTCTACGCGCGCCGGCTGCAGACCCTCCTCGATGCCTGGAAGGCGGTGCCGCTCGAACGCTGGTCGAGGGCCATGCTCGAGAGCCTGGTGGCCAGGAACGACTGGTTGCCGCGCACCATCCAGATGCTCCGCAACGTAGCCAAGCGATTCCGGGGCTGGGCCCAGGAGGCCGGGATCGCCTGCCCCGACGTCGTCGGGCGCTTCAAGGGCCCCACCGTCCAGAGGTCCGACCCCAAGGCCCTGAGCGGCGACGAGCTCGCGGCGCTCCTGAAGGAGGCGCATGGGCACGCCCTCGAGCCCGCCATCGCCATGGCCGCCCTGGCCGGCCTGCGCTACGCCGAGCTGAGAGCCGTCGAGGCAAAGGACGTCGACTGGAAGCGCGGTGACCTGATCATTCGGGGGAGCAAGGCCCACACCGACCGGCGGGTGCCTATGAGCGAGCCCCTGCGCGAAGTACTCGCCCGCGCCGGCGTTGCCGCCGGGCCCGTCGTTCGCTTCAGCACCCACAGCAACGCCGTCAGGGCCCTCAAGCTGCGCTGCACCAAGGCGGGGATCCATCCCGTCGCGTGGCACGCCCTCCGCCACACGTACGGGACCAGGCTCGCCGCCACCGGCGCCGACCTGCCAACCATCCAGCGGCGAGCTGCGGGAGGCCCACAGGGTGGTCTGCCTGATAACGCCACGAAGCGTCGTGAAGCCTTGGATTCTTTATGAGGCAGGGCTCGCACGAGGCGCATGGGCTGAGCGGGTGTATGGCTGTCTTTTCGGTGTGCCTATGCACGAAGTCGCGGGTCCGTTCAAGGCGCTTCAGAATGCTCCTGGAGACGGCGCGCACCTTGTGAAGCAGATGATGCAGATTGGTCGCTCCGCTGGACTCAGCCCACACAAGCCATCCATCGAGCGCCTTTGCAACGAGTTCGAGCAGAAGATCGCTGCGATCGACTTTGGGGCTTCGGCGGAGGCCTCGACTGATCCTGTAGCCTAGTCGACCAACTGGCGATCCTGAGCCAGCAGCAACGGTCGCTAGCGGAGGGAATGGGTGAGTTGCGAAGGGCCGTCGAGCTTGTCGCTCACGCTGGGGTGAGAGGGGCAGTAGGGGATCCAGGCTTGGCGGGGCCGCACAGCCGACACTTGATGGGGATGTACCTCCGTTGGGCGGCCCTCTCAAGGGAATCCGGCAAGCTTGAAGCTGCCATGGGCTATCTCTGGGCGGCGGTGCGCCTTGGCAGTGAGGCCCAGGACCTTCCGGTGCCCGCGCGCGAGTCGATGGGCCGGCCAAATCTCAAGAAGTGGCTACCAATCATCCAACGCCAGGGCGCTGAACTCGCCACTCAGTTGACCACGAGTCGCAGCAGGCGAGGCCGTGCCGATCTTGAGCTCGCCTTGGCGATCCTCTCTGAGAGTGAACTGCTCCGCGAGGCCTGTATCGATGCGCTGGGGTCGGACACTCCGAGCAATGACGCCGAATCGTCCTCCGCGTCGGCGGACGGGAGCTGACCACTTGGACCGCGGCAACTGCTGCCAAGCTCACCCCGTACTCTTGTCCGACACCCGCTCACGCAATGGCGCGACCGACGTGAGAGCCTACAGCCGCTTGCATGCGGGATGCGAATAGGAGCGACTAGAGTTCCGTCTGCTTCCGCAGTTCACGGAGTGTGAGCTGCTCGTGCTCCCGCCCCGTTCCCGCGTCCTCCATCAAACGCCGCGTGACTTGCAGCACGTACCGGGCGGGCGTCATGGTCACACCGAGAAGTGCGTTGCCTGAACTCTCATCGACGACCCCCGAGTAGTCCTTGCCGTCCGCGGTAGCGATACGCCACTTCCCTCCGCGCTCGTCAACCATGTAGAAACTTCCGACAAGTTCCAATGGTTCCTCAAAAAGCTCCGTACGCGCAGTGAGCGCACGGTAAGCCAGCATCGCGTCTCGTGGCTGTATGCGCTCAGCCCGAACATGACGCCCCCCTGGCCCCGTCCAAGCCACCGACACTGGCGTACTGGCCTCATGTACGAACCTTAGGAAGCTCTGAAAGGAGGTTACTAGGTCCACCGGGATCTCGCGCGCCAAGGACACGAGGTCATCGGGGGTTGCCGAGGAGTGGATGAGGTCACTGACCACCTCCAGCCCCCGTGATGCGCGCGTGTTCTCCATCAGATCGCCGAGGTCCCTCGACTGGAGGTGCACTTCGAAGCTGCCTGCCGAGAACGCGACGACCTGGAGCGCATCCATCGAAGCCATCCCGTCACGCTTCGCCTTCGGGCGATCCTTGATCCCCCGGCAGCCCAAGCGCACAAGCGTGGCGAACCGCTTGATGGCCTCGGTCAGAGTGCTCGCGTTCACGACCCCAGAAGCAACTGCCTCCCTTGGCTCAAGATGCAACACAGCTGTCGCACGGTTGGTAGCCAGCGCACGCCGAATCAGCCCACTCTCCATGCCCTCCTCTGATGCCGGGACTGCGCCATAGAGCGGGCCGGGTCCTGGAAGCCAAGCCGGCGGCACATCTGCGATGTCCGAGATGCGCAGTTCGTTCGTTCCGTCATTGGTCACCACGGCCTTGTGCAGTGGCAGGACCTCGGGCTCAAGAACTGCCGTCAAGACTTCAACGACACCGGAAAGCACATCGGCAACTCGCTCCGCGGACACACGGACGCACAAGTACGTATCCGCGGATGCAGATCGCTCCACCAGGATTGCTAGATACCTCGTACCGACGGTGTCAATCAGCACCCCGGCCTGCACCCCGTCCACATACTCAAGGACCCTCTCGAGGCGCGCGGTCGTCATGCCGTACCACCCGGAGATGCAGCAGCATGAACCCCCGACGCAGGGTCGAACTCTGAGCAGCACCACCAAGATAGGTGGCCCGGGCCATGGGTAGGCTTCATGCAGCCATCCCCCTTGCTCAGCGTGTACCCAGCGACATGTGTGTCGCGAAGTTTCGGCCACTTACGTCTGGCTTGGCAGGCCTCGATGGTCTCGAACACCGAGAGGGCAAAGGGTATGCAGTGTGCGTCCGGCCCTTCGTAGGTGCGGCCTGGATGCAGCGTGGCCGAGGGAAGGAAGTCATGGTCTGTCGCGGGAACAGACTTGACCAAGCGGTACACGACCTCGACGACAGGATCGCGGACGCCAGTTGGTGGGCAGCACGCGGGCAGATCCTCCCTCCACCCCTTGTCACACGGACCACTTGCCTCACACACACAGCCCCCCCAGCTCGAGAGTCCGTCCCTGGGCGTGGAGAGTAAGTGAAGCGCGGCGGCCACGCGCGGGTCTGTACTGCGGGGCGTGGCGGCAAGTCCTGCCATGCTCACCTCGACGTCGGCGGCGGCAGTCGCCGACGACCAGACAACCACCTTACTCGCGACGACCAGCCATCCTCATCAAGGCGCCTGAGGCGCCCCTGCAGGTCCCGCACCGCCCTGTCCTCGGGCCCTAGCCTTCCTCTCCCGGGGGCGGGACGCCGACCCGTGGACCGCCTTGAACCATCCACGACGCTTCTTTCACGCGCCGCGCGCCTGGCCTCTCCTCTCTCCTGACCAGGGGGAGCCTTCCGGGCTCCGCGGAGGCGCACCCTATCCACGCAGGGGGACACCTACAGGTCACAAACAGGTGGACACAAGATGTTGTACAGTAAACACTTGTGACCACGACCCCTAGGTCACGGCGCGGCAAATCGCACTGCCTCGGACAAGGGAGCCTTCGTAGGCGTGCCGCCCGCAGCCGTCGCGGGTACGCTACGCGCGATGAGCCACGCCCGAAAGCCGGCCGTCCAGGCGCTGCTCGTCTGTGACCAAGTCTACCAGGACACCCAGACCAACAAGATGGTCGTGGCCGGCACGTTCACGCAGATCTTCGCATCGGAGTTCCCCGCGGTTCACGCGCAGTGGTGCGTCTACGTGCGGCTCGTCGACTTCAAGGGCCCGGCGTCGCTTCGGCTCCGGGTGGTCGACCTCGATGACGACAGTGTCGTAGGCTCGCTGGGGCCCGTGAAGTTCGAGATGAAGGACCGCCTCGTCGGGGCCGAGGTAGCAATCAAGATGCCGCCCCTCCCGATCCCCCACGCTGGGGCCTACGCTCTCGACGTGCTGTGGGGGGACGAGGACGTCCCCCTCAGCTCATGGCGGTTCGTCGCCCAGCCACCTCCCGGAAAGAAGAAGAGCCATGGGTAGCAACATCCTCACCGCGCCTGGCGACCTCGGCGTCGCGCCCAACGCCGTGGAGACCCTTCCCGCGGTCAAGCCGCGCTTCAAGTGGACGGAGTATCGGCACAACGCTCGCCTGCGCTTCGACGTCGCCTGCCGCACCCTCGAGAACGGTCACGTCCTCGTGTTCGCCACCAACCTGCCGGGCGCTATGGCTCAGGAGCGCAGCTTCAAGAAGGCCCTGCGCTCCTTCCGGGCGGTCCTCGCCTGCGTGCTTGATCTCCACCAGGAGAGCGGGCAGCCCATTCCCTTCGAGCAGGTCGAGCTCGAGGATGGCGACGAACTCTGCGCCAGCGTCGAGGTGGATGTCTGACCTACCCTCCGTCCGACCGCGAGAGGTAGAGCGCGTCCTCCTGGCCCGAGGCTGGGTCCAAGTCAGGTCGTGCGGGTCGCACCGCATCTACAAGCACCCCGAGCATCGGCAGTTGGTAACGGTCGCATGGCACCCAGGCGACGTGCCAGGGGGCACACTGCGGAAGATCTTGAAGGACGCCGGCATCGCGCCGACGGACTTCGCTGCCGAGGTGTAGAGCCACCAGGTGTCGCCGTCGGCGGCGAGTTTGCGTGGCCAGTTCGATTCACGTCAGCAGATCCGTCAGCATGGCTCTCCAGAGCGTCCGGAAGTGCATCGACAGGGGACGCGGCATACATCGCCCGTCAGCAGCGCACGACGAGCCCCGCCCTGATGCGCGTGGTGTCAGCCCGGATCTATGGGCCGGTGCACTCCTACTCCCACCTGTATCCGAGCCGATTATGAGTCCCCTGCTCTGACCGATTGAGCTACGGGCCCGCGCCGCGTGACAGAGGCGGACTCTACGGGCGTGGGCCCCCTCGGGTGAATCCGGGCCGCCCGTGACGGAATCCAGCGGACACGGGAATCGGCGGTTCGGTACGCTGGCGGGGTCCCCAGACGAGAGGGGCAGCGCGTCGTCAACCGCGATGTCCGCGGAGCGTCGCCGCCAGCCGCCCTCGAGGAGTCGAGAAGAGAGCCCCGCATGGAATCGAACACCCTGTACGTAGGGAACTTGCCGTACCAAGCCCAGGAAGAGGAGATCGAGCGCGTCTTCTCCGTTGCCGGCACCGTGACGCGCGTGAAGATCGTGATGGACCGAGACACCGGTCGCCCGCGCGGCTTCGCCTTCGTCGAGATGGCGACGCCCGAAGAAGCCAAGGCTGCCCAGGAGCAGCTGGACGGCCACGAGATCGGTGGTCGACGCATCCGCGTCGACATCGCCCGCCCGCGTGAGCCGCGTGGCGGTGGTGGCGGTGGCTACGGCGGTGGTGGCGGTGGCTACGGTGGTGGCGGCGGCGGAGGTCGCGGCGGCGGTGGCGGCTACGGCGGTGGCGGCGGCGGTGGTCGCGGCGGCCGCGGCGGCGGTGGCGGCGGTGGCGGCCACGGCAGCAGCGGTGGTGGCGGCGGCAGCAGTGGCGGCTTCGGTGGCGGCGGCGGTGGCTTCGGCGGTCCGCCCCCCAGCGACGGCGGCTTCGGAGGTCGGGATGACCGCCGTCGTCGTCCGCGTCGCCACGACGACGAGCGCGAAGAGCGCTGGTCCTGAGAGCCGACGACGGAAGCGGAACGCACGTCGCGCTCCGATCCTGCGGCCCGGTGCGCTGTCGGCGCGCCGGGCCGCGTCGTTTCGAGGCGAGCTACCCGGCGCCGAACAGGCCCGGCGTGATGCGCTCCAGGTAGTTCCCCCCCACCGTGAGCCGTTCGAGCCACGTCTCCGGCCACGCGTAGCGCACCACGACGGCCGAGAGCCCCAACAGCCAGCCGACGGCGAGCACGTTGGGGACACGCGCGAAGATCCAGCAGGAGACCACGCCCACGACCGTCGTCATGCCCATCAGCGGCAGGTTGGGTGCATGGGCGGCGCCGAAGAAGAGGCCCGCCACGAGAGCCGCGGGCAGCGCACCTCCGAGGGCTTGGTGCAGGCGACGGAAGAGGAAGCCGCAGAGCAGCAGCTGCTGTACGGGTCCGTACAGCAGGTAGCGCGCCACGCGCTTCATCACCCGGTCGGGCGCGTCCAGGTGCCACGTCCCCATCGCAAGCCCGACGGCGGCCACGATCCCCAGGAGGAGCAGCGCGACGGGCGCCACCGCGCGTAGCGACGCCCCCAGGTTGTCCACGCGCACGCCCATCGCCCGGGTCCCATCGCCGTGCCAACGCGCGAGCGCGATGGGCACGACGAAAATGCCCACGAAGAAGACCGGACCGACCCAGCCCGGCACGCGATGGCTGGGTAGGGCAAGGTGCGTGTACGCGAGGATCGCCGCCGTCACGAGGGCTGCCTCTGCCACGAGCACCGCGCCCCACGCGGGCGGCGCAGGCCACGCCGTCCGTCCGGCCCCGCTCACGAGCGCGTGCCCCGACCGTCGCCCGGACGCACGGCTTCGTGCACGGCCTTCACCAACGGGACCTTGGCGCGCATGCGGCGTCGGTCGTCCGGATCGACGCCGGCCTCGATGCGCGCCAGGGCCTCGCGGGCCGCGCGCGCGTGACGCGCATCCCCCGTGCTCGTGGCGAGGTCATGGCGGAGCATCATGCGCGCCCATACGCTCAAGCGCTCGCCATGCTCGTCGAGCCGCGCGGCCAGCTCGTCCACGCCTTCCGTGACCAGCGGCACGCGGAACACGCGGCCCATGAGCTCGGCGTTCTCGCGACGGCTGGCCGCCGCGGCTTCCACGACATGGTCCAGCAGCGCGCGCGCCTCGTCGGACGCGCCGCGCTCGCGGAGGCACCGTCCGAGGTAGCTGGCGTAGTCCAGCCCCTCCGGCTCCGCGCCGAGCGCGCGAAGCCCGTCCAGCGCCTCGCGAAAGCCGCTCTCGGCACCCTCCGCATCGCCCATCGCCTCGGACCACTGCGCGTGGAACCCGCGCGCGTGCGCCAGGAAGCGCTCTTCGTGCAGCAGCTCGAACAGCATCATGGCCTTGAGCAGCCGCGCCTCGGCCTCGTCGAACAAGCCGAGGTGCAGGCACGTGAGCCCCGTATTGAGTGTCGCGATGCCCTCGCTGCGTCGGTCCTGCACCTCGCGGGCGATGTGACGCTGCCGCTCGGTGGCATCGAGCGCGCGACGCAGCGCGCCCTCGTCCTTGTGCAGGTTGCCGAGGTTGCCGACGATGCTGCCTTCGCTACGACGGTCGCCGCTGGCGCGTGCCAGGCGCAGGGCCTGCTCGAGGTGGCCGATCGCCCGGTCGCGTCGGCCCACGCTACGCCACGACACGGCCAGGCTGTTGTGGGCCGATGCCGCCAGCGTCGCAAGGCCGTGGTCGGTGGCCAGGGCCAGCGCGCGCTCGTACGTTTCACGCGCCTCGGCCGCACGGCCCGCCAAGTGCTCCAGGAGGCCGAGGTTGGTGAGCGCGCGGGCTTCACCGGCCACGTCGCTGGCGGACGCCGCCAAGCGGCGATGCGCCTCGTGCTGCTCACGCGCGCGCGCGAAGTCGCCCTTGCGCCAGGCGATGGTGCCGAGCGCACCATGCGCCAGGCCTTCCTCGCGGGCGTCGCCGGCCGCAGCGAGGTACCGCACGGCCTCCGCGAGCCTGGCCTCGGCCTCTTCGTAGAGCCCCGGCCCGATCAGGGCCTCCCCCATGAGGCGAAGCACCCTCCCGCGCGCGACCGCGCCCGCGTCGCCGTCCTCGACGTCGTCGCTCGTCAGCAGGAGCGCCTCGTCGAGCAGACGTCCCAAGTCTTCGCGGCGTCCCAGCAACGCCAGCAGGCGCGCGGCCTCGACGAGCACCTGCAGACGCGGCAGCCCGCGCAGCACACCGGGCGCCTCCAACGCGCGACGCGCCAGCTGCACGGCGGCATCCGGACGCTGCTCCGCCACGTGGTGGGCGAGGGCGGGGCTGACCAAGTCGGCCGCCTCGCGTCCGCGCCCGGCTTCGAAGGCGTGATGGCAGAGCGCAGCGCGAACCGGCCCGGGCAGGCCCTCGGCGCCGCGGTTGTCGAGGTCGTGCTCGGCGGCGAGCGCGTCGAACAAGACCGCGTGGTACTCGGCACGCAGCGCTTCGGGCAGGGCTTCGTACACGACGTCGCGCAGCGTGGGGTGGTCGAACGCGAAGCGCTTGCCGACGCTGCGGACCAGGCGACGGTCGCTCTCCAGACGTGCCAGCCGGCGCAGGACGGGCAAGCGCCCCAGGCCCAGCGCTGCACCGACCAAGGTGGCGTCGAACTCGAGCCCGCAGCACGCGGCCACGTCGAGCAGATCGCGATCCTCGCTCTCGAGACCGTGCAGGTGGGCCCGCACCAAGTCGCTGATGCCGCTGGGCAGCGGCACGTCGTGGAGCGGCCGCGTGGCGCGCCAGGTTCCGTCCGTGCGCCGCTCGAGCACGCGCGTCTCGCGCAGCGCCCGCACGACCTCGAGCACGAACAGCGGGTTGCCCTCGCTGCGGCGCGTCACCGGTCGTGCGAGATCGTGGGCCAGCGCTTCGCTGCCGAGGGCGGCCTGCAGGAGGGCCTCGACGCCGGCGCGGTCCAGGCGCGGCAGGTCGAGCGTCGTCACGTGGCCCAGGCGCTTGAGATCGGCCACCCACGCCGGAGCCAGATGACCACGATGCGTCCCGACCAGCAGCAGGGGCAGGTCCGCAGCCACCGCAGCGAGCGCGGCGAACAACGCGCGTCCCTCGGACGGGGCGTCCTCCAAGCCGTCGACCGCGAGCACCGCGGGGCCTTCCGCCGCGAGCGAACGCACGACCTCCAGCAGCGCCGCCCGCAGCACGTCGGGCGCGAGGAGCTCCGGACGGGCACCCGCGACCGCGTCCTCCCCGCGCCCGAGGCTCGCCGCGAGCTCGGCGGCCAGGCCCTGCATGGCGCCCAGGCGGGCGGCGACGTCGCGCTCGAGCCCGGGGCCCGAGAGGTGCTGGCGTAGCGCATCGAGGAACGCGTCGTACGCGGTGGCGGCCTCACCGGGCGGCCAGGCGCCGGCGAGCAGGCGAACGCTCGGGTCCGCCGCGTGCACCGAGCGGAGGAAGGCGTCGAGCAGCCGGGTCTTGCCGATACCGGCTTCGCCCCCGACCAGCACGACGCGCCCGTGGCCGCCATGCGTTGCCAACAGGGCCCTGCCCAGCTCGACCAACGCCTCGTCGCGGCCGACCAACGCCGTCTCGCGCGCCACGCGCAGACGCGGCAGGCGCACGGCGCTGCGCGCGCGCATCGCCTCCTCGCGGGCCTGCCACCACGGGTCGTCCTCGCCCGCCTCGAGGACGCGGGCGAGCACGCCGGCATCGTCGAAGCGTCCGTCCGGGTCCTTCGCCAGCAGCGTGGCCACGACCTCGTCGAACCACGGCGAGACGTCGGGCACGCTGGCGCTGGGCGGCGCCGCCGTCTCGTCCAGCTGGCGACGGATGACGGCCGCGAGGCTCGGTGCCTCGAAGGGGTGGTGGCCCACCACGAGCTCGTGCAGCAGGAGGCCCAGGGCGTACAGGTCGGCGCGCCCGTCCAGGCGCTCTTCCCCCGCCAGCTGCTCGGGCGCCGCGTAGAGGATCGAGCCCACGAACTGCCCCGTCTCGCTGAGGCGCGTGCTGCCCGCGCCGTGCCAGCGGGCCACGCCGAGATCGAGCAGGCGCACGCGCTCGTCGGGCGTCAACAGGACGTTGCCGGGCTTCACGTCGCGGTGCACGAGGCCGGCCTCGTGGATGGCGGCAAGCGCGCGGGCCACCTCGCGGCCCACGTGCCGCGCCAACCCCTCGGGCACCCGCCCCAGGTCCCCCACGAGGTCGGAGAGCGGCGTCCCCTCGACGAGCTCCATCACGAGGTACGGCCGCAAGGCGCCGCCGTCGTCGGCGTGGCCGACGTCGAGCACGCGGACCACGTTCGGGTGGTGCACCGCCAGGCCCGCCCGGGCCTCGCGCTCGAAGCGCTCGACGAACGAGGCCTCCTCGGCGAGGTGCGGGTGCAGGACCTTCACGGCGACGCGCGAGCCCACCGGCGGGGCCGTCGGTGCGCCCTCGACCACGGTGGCCGCGTGCACGGTGCCCATCCCGCCGCGGCCGAGCACGGCGTCGAGGCGGTAGGGCCCGATCTTCCGGCCTCCGCTGCCCGCCTCCGTGCCCGCCATGGCGTCCTCCGCGATCCGCAGAGGGTAGCGCTGCCGCGCAGGGATCCACATCGGGACCGATGCCTCACGCGCCAGGACCGGACGGGGACTGCCTTGCCGTCGCCTGCGCTACCCTGAGCGGCCCGCGGAGGACGATTGAGCCCATGTCTTGGCGCCGCTCCTGGCTTCTGGCCCCCCTGTTCGCCGTCGCCCTCGCCGCCCCGTGGTGGGCGTTGCCCCAGCTCGCGCGCGGGGGTCATGGCGACGAGGACTCGCACTACGTCCAGCGGCTGCGCCCCGGACGCTGCCTCTGCGACGAGGGCCAGGGCACGTGGGAGTACCTGCGGAGCCCCTTGCGTCCCCCGGCGGACCCGCCCTGGTGCGGCCTGCTGCTGGCCAAGGGCGACTGCGGCAGCAAGGACCGCCCCAAGAACACGCCTGGCCCGTGCTGGCAGAGCCAGAAGGAAGAGTGCTTCTGGAAGCGCCACGCCTACAGCTGGAAGATCCACTGCAGCCAGTGCTTCGAGGAATCGGAGTGCGACTCGTGCGACGGGCTCATCGGCAAGCCCGACCCCAAGATCAGCGAGATGCTGAAGCGGCAGCTCGGGATCGAGGGCCACGACGAGCGCAAGAACAAGCTGTGGATCGCCGTCTCCCCGCACTTCTACGTGGTCACCGACATCGACCGCAAGATGAAGGTCGGCACGAAGGGCGGCGCGCCCCGCCTGGCCACCGGGCACGAGGTGGCGCACCTCTTCGCCGAGCGCTGCGAGCGCGCCTACAACGACTTCCAGCACTGGTTCAAGGGCGGTCTGCAGGCGCCCAAGGTGATGGGCGTCTACCTCATGACGAAGCAGCGCGCGGCGGAGACGTACGCCGAACGGTACCTGGGCAGCGCGCGCACCGACATGCTGTACGGCGGGGGTGACACCAAGATCGGCGGCGGCTTCTGCGGCAACGGCTTCGTGGGCTCCTTGCAGGAGAACCGCGACGACCAGGACCTGCACGCCTACTGCCGCCACATGATCGGCCACATCCTCTTCTCCTGCTGGCGCAAGGTCACCGGTGAGGAGAAGTACTGTCCGAAGTGGGCGTTCATCGGCGCGGCCCACTTCCTCGAGAAGATGCTCGAGCCCCACGAGGACTACGCGACCTTCTGCAGCGACGAGGCCACGGCGCCAGGGGGCTCGGGCAAGGACTGGATGAAGAAGGCCCGCGGGCTGGCGAGCAAGCGCATCGACCCGATCCAGACCTTCTTCGGTCGCAACTCGCTGGCGGACTTCGGCTACGAAGACCACATCCGCGCGTGGTCCTTGATGAAGCTGGGCCTGGAAGAAGACCAGGACCGGTTCCTGCAGATGTTGGCCCTGCTGCGCTACGGCAACGAAGAGGGATACGCGATCCAGGAGTCCATGGGCATCACGCCCGATACCTTCCAGGAGCGGTGGGCGGACCGGTTGACCGGCAAGCGGCCGACGCTTGGCGAGATCAAGAAGGACGCCAAGGACGACGAGGACGTCGGCCGACGCGAACGCGAACGCATCCAGACCACCGAAGAGGCGGACGTGCTGGCGGGGCTCGTGCGCGGCCTCCACGAGATCAAGGACGTCAAGACCCTCGCCGTGGTGGTGGACCGCCTGGACCACCCGTCGGACCTGGTGCGCGAGGCCATCCATCTCGTGCTCGCGCGCAGCACCGATCACGCCGTCCTGGAATGGCTGCGCACGGAGGGCCTCCAGCACAAGGGCAAGATGGCGCGGGCCATCGTGGCCCGGGCCTTGGGCTCCATGCGCGACGAGCTGGCCCGCGTGCCCTTGGAGGAGCTGCTGAAGGACGACTTCTGGCTGGCGCGCGCCAACGCGGCGACGGCCCTCCAGCGCATCGCCAAGCCGGAGAGCTTGCCGGCCCTTGTCGCGGCCATGGACGACGGCCAGCCGAAGGCGTGGATGGCCATCACGGATGCCGTGGCCTCGTTCAAACAGCGCTCCGTCGAGGCGACGCTCAAGGCGATGAACGGCTTGGACGACAACGCCTGGCAGGTTCGCGTCACGGCCTGCCAGGCACTCGCCGAAGTCGGCACCCAGGAGTGCATGGACAAGCTCATCGAGCGCTTCGAGCTGGAGAAGGGGCGGCTCGAGCGGGAGATGCGGCGCGCCCTCAAGAGCGTGGCCAACGACGACCTGGGCGCGGACCCCGACACGTGGAAGAAGTGGTGGGAGCAGCAGAAGGCGCGCTTCGGCGGCTTCAACCCCAACGAGCCGCCCAAGGTGACCAACCCGGACGACGACCGCTACGGCAAGCAAGAGCCCCCGAAGGAGGACGAGCCGCACTACTACGGGCGGCAGATCTACTCGCGCGGCGTCGGCTTCGTGTTCGACACGAGTGGGTCGATGGACAAGAACATCGTGATCGCCGCCGGGTCGCGGACGGGCCTCGGCGACATCCCGGCTACCGGCACGCGCATGGAGATCGCCCGCGAGGTCCTGGCCACGGCGCTCAAGAAGCTGAACCCCCAGACCCGGTTCAACCTCGTCCTCTTCAGCAGCACGGTGCGGCCCTGGAAGAAGCAGATGGTGCCGGCCTCGCCGTCCAACACGTCGTCGGCGGCCAACGCCGTGCTCAATGCACCGGCCGAGGGCGAGACCAACATCCACGGGGCACTCAAGGCCGCACTCGGCCTGCACGAGAAGCCCAGCCTCGAGGCGACGCTCGAGGACATCCCGGACACGGTCTACTTCCTGACCGACGGCTCCCCGACCGAGGGCGAGATCACGTCCACGCCCGAGCTCCTTGCCTGGTTCGAGGACATCAACCGCTTCGGCAAGGTCCAGCTGAACGTCATCGCCTTCGGCAACCTGGGGGTGGACCTCACGTTCCTGCAGGCCCTGGCCCGCGTGGGCAGCGGCGACTTCATCCACGTGCCCGAAGAACGCTGAACCAACGCCCCTGCGGAGGGCCTCGGCGTCGGTAGACTCCCCCGACGATGTCCGACACAGAGCCCCCTGCCCACCTCGCGGTCCTCGGTGGCCACTACCACCTCCGGCGCAAGCTGGGCGAGGGGGCGTTCGGCGAGGTCTACGAGGCCGACCACGAGCTGCTGGACCAGAAGTTCGCCGTCAAGGTGCTCAAGCCCGAGATGTGCGAGAGCGCCGAGGCCCGGGCCCGCTTCCTGGACGAGGCCCGCGCCCTCATCCGGTTCAGCCACCCGAACGTGGTCCAGCTGCGCCACGTCGGCGAGCACGCCGGCCGTCTGTACCTGGTCATGGACTACGTGGCGGGCGAGACCCTGGGCGACCTGGTCCAGCGCGAAGGCCGCCTCCCCGAGGCGCGGGCGCTGGGGATCATGCGACAAGTCCTCGCGGGCCTGGAAGCGGCGCACGCCGCCGGCATCATCCACCGCGACCTGAAGCCGGCCAACGTGCTCGTCGAGGCGAGCGGCGACGGCGGGGATCACGTCCGGGTCCTGGACTTCGGGCTCAGCAAGCTCACGTCGGTCAGTGGCTCGGCGGCCGCGCATCGGTCCATGACGGGGACGATCGTGGGCACCCTGGCCTACATGTCGCCCGAGCAGCTCCAGGGCGAGCGCGACATCGACAAGCGCAGCGACGTCTTTGCGGCGGGGCTCATGCTCCACGAGATGCTCGCGGGGCATCACCCCTACCCCGGCGACAGCGGCATCGTGGTGGCGGCCAAGCTCCTGCGGGATCCCGTACCGGCGATCGACCCCGACCTGCCGGTCAGCGCCACGACGCGTGCCGCCTTGGCCACGGCCCTCCAGCGCGACCGCGATGCGCGCTATGCCTCGGTCACGACCTTCGCCCAGGCGCTCGCCGGCAAGGGCCCGCCTTCGGACACGTCGCGCATCACGACGATCGAGGAGGCACGCCAGGAGCTGGCCCGCCAAGAGGCGGCCGCGGCAGCGACTCCCGCAGCGGCGACCTCGGCGCCGGTCGGGGGCAAGCGGACGCGCTGGGTGCCGATCCTGCTCGGCGTCGCCGTGCTGGGCGCGGGAGCGTTCCTTGCGCTCGGCAAGGACGACACCCCGTCCCGCCCGCCGACCCAGGTAGGCGCCGACCAGACGCAAGACGCACCCGCCCCGGAGCCAAACCGGCCGGCGGCCGAGGCTCCGGCCCCCGTCGCTCCGCCCGCCGTCGATCCGGGTCCGACGACGCCGGAGCCGGCCCAGCCCGAGGCACCGGACCCGACGCCTCCGGAGAGCGTCGATCCCGGACCCGCCGATCCGGGCCCGGCTGCCCCCGAGCCGGTGGCGCCCGAGCCGGTCGTGCCCGAGCCGGCCCAGCCGGAGCCCGTCGATCCCGGACCGGTCGAGCCTGCCCCGGTCGATCCTGCCGTGGAGGCACCGGGCGACGCCCCGCCGCCGGAGACCACGGCCGACCCCACCGCGGCGCTCTCGCCCGCGGAATGCTGCTCGGTGGCCGGCGAGGCCTACGGCGAGCGGCGCTTCGAGGACGCGCGACGCCTGTACCTCAAGGCCCTGCTCGATGACCAAGCCCTGCGCGAGACGCACGTCGGCGCGCTCCGCGGCGTCGCCGAGTCGTACATGGCCGACGCCGACGCCACCGCGCGGCGCGGTGACATCCCGGGCGCCCTCGCCCTGCTCGAGGAAGCGCGCGCCTTCCTGGAGAAGCGCCTCGAGGTCTACGGCTCGGCTGCGATGAACGTGGACGCGATCCGCTTGGAGATGGGCTTCACGCGCATGCACCTCGGCGAGGTGCACGTCGAGATGGCGCGCTGGCTCACCGTGGCGGGCCGCGCCGACGAGGCGGGCACGCACCTCAAGCCCGCACGCGACAACTTCGAGTTCGCCGACCCCAACCTGCGCCGCGACGGCCCGCGCTACGCGGAGCTCTTGCTGCGGCGTGCGTCGTTGGAGCGTCTCGAGAACCGGCTCGAGGCCTACTGGAACGATCTCTCCGCGACCACGCGCCTGGACAACGAAGAGGTCCCCCAGCAAGCGTGGGTGGCCCAGGCGCGTGGCGCGCGCCGCTTGGCGCAAAGCTGGGGCGCGCAAGGAAACCGCGCCAACGCCAGCAGCTGGGCGCAGCGCGCCGTGCAGGTCGCGCGCAAGGGCGTCAGCTGGAAGGACGACAAGCTCACGCGCGACGAGTGGCTGGAGATGGTGCGGACCCTCTTCACCGCGGGCGTGTGGCGCGAGCCCGAGGAAGACCCGCGCGCGTTGGAAGGCCTCGCACGCTTCTGGGTGGATCAAGCCGCAAAGGCGCCACCCCCGGCCGGCGAGGATCCGCGCGTCACGACGGCGCGCCTGAAGACCGCCGAGGCGGTGCGCGCGTACTTGGCCGGCATCTCCGCGCCGTTCGCCGGGAAGCCCGAGCAGGCGGCGGCGTTCCTCGACGCGGCCCGGGAGCTCGCGCGTGAGGCGGTCGAGCTGCGCACGGCAGCCGCCGCCGACGGGCGCGAGCTGCCCGACCGCTACACGTTCCGCGTGCTGGCCGAGATCGAGGCCGCCCGCGGCGACACGTCGGCCAGTGCGGCCGCCCAGCAGGAAGCCGGCACGGCGGACGCCCGCAACCCGGACTGAGTGCCTGAAGCCCTGTTGTCAGGGCTCCGAGTACCTCACCCCGGAATTCCGGGGTGGCACTTGACGCCCCCTGGCGGCAAGATCTACATATGTAGATCTACAGCCGTAGATGGGAGGCGCCATGGCGGGCACGCTGAGCGACCTGCAGATCGAGGTGCTGAGGACGCTCTGGGAGCACGGCGAAGGGACGGTCGCCGACGTGCAGCAGCGCCTCAAGCCGCACCGCGACCTGGCCACCACGACCGTGGCCACGCTGCTGGCCCGCCTCGTCCGCCGCGGGGCCGTCGCACGCCGCCGGGGTGATGGGCGCACCTACCTGTATCGCGCCGCCGTCGAAGAGGACGAGGTGCGCCGCTCCATGGTTGGCGCCCTCATGGACCGCCTGTTCGCCGGCGACCCGGCCGCGCTCGTCCACCACCTGGTGGAAGACCAGGACCTCGACGAGGCCACGCGCAAACGACTCCTCGCGCGCCTGCGTCGCGAGAGCGAGGGGGGTGCCTGATGTCGTGGCTGCCTGCCCTCCCCGATGCGCTGACCGCTTGGCTGGCGACGTGGTGGCTGCACGCCACGGTCCTGGCGTCGGGGGGCTGGCTCGTGCTGCGACACGCACGCGAGCTGTCGCCGCGCGTCGAGCAGGCGCTCGTGGTGTTCGTGCTCGTCGCGCCGTGGCTCACGGCCTCGATGGCTGCGGGCGCGCAGGTGGCCGACGAGGCCCCCGCTTCCGTGCCTGTCGCGAGCGAGGGTGCGCTCGCCCCGCCTGTGCTGGCGGAGCGCCCGGTGAAGGGTGCAAGCCCACGACCGACCCCCAGGACCTCGCGCACGTTCGAAGCGGCACCCTCGTCGCCCGTTCCCCGCATCGCGCCGGAAGCCGCGGCGGCTCCGACCGCGACGCGCACGCGGCCCTTGGCCCCGGCCGCGGCAGCCGCGATCCTGCGCGCCCTCCTCGGCGCCTCGGGGCTCGTCGTGCTCGTCGGCATCGTGCGCGACCGGCGCGCAGCACGCGCGCTCCGTGCCCTGGACCACCAGCCGCTGGACGAGCCGCTGGCCACGTTGGCCCACGGGCTCGTCGCCCGTGTGGGCGGCGCCGCCCACCGCGTCCGCTGGGCCCAGACGGACGACCTGCCCACGCCCCTCACCCACGGCGTGCGCATGCCGCTCGTGCTGGTGCCGCGGCGCGCGGCGGAGCTGCCGTCGGACGAGCAGCTGGCCCTGCTGGCGCACGAGCTGGCCCACGTCGTGCGGCGCGATGCGCTCCGCGCGCACCTCGTGCGCGCGGCGGCACGACTCGCGCTCCTCGTCCCCTTCGCAAGCGCCGTGGCGCGGCGTTGGTCGCCGGCCGTCGAGCGGGCTGCCGACGACGTGGCTGCCGCATGGACCGGCAACCGCCGCGCGTTGGCCTCGTGCCTGGTCCGCGTCAGCGGCTGGCACGACGCACGGCGCATGCCCCTGGCGGCGACCGCCATGGCCGATCGACCGCCGCACCTGCAGGTGCGCGTGGAGCGCCTGCTCGCTTCGCCCGTGCGCGGAGCCGGTGCGCTGACGGTGCTGATCCTCGTATCGGCCGGCGCCGGGCTGGGCACCGTCGCCTTCGCCGCGGCGCCCACCGCACGACCCGCCTCCTTGACGCCGGACGCGACGACGATCTCGGACGAGCCGAGCACGGCCGCGCTTGGCGACCCACTCGAGTCCGAGCTGTCGGCCCTGGACACCGAGCTCGACGAGCTTCTGTCCCTGGCCCGACGCGCTCGCCCCAACCCGCATCTCGACGCCGCTCTCGATCGCCTCGCCGCCCGTCGACATGCGCTGCGTCAGGCGGCCGATGACGCGCGATCTTCACGCTGAGCTCCAGGGCAAGTCAGGAGAGTCCCATGCCGACACACGCCATCCCGAGGGTTCTCGCCGCGGTACTGCTGGGCGCCACGCTGGTGTCCGCCACCGCTGTCGCCGATGACAAGCCAACGAGTGGGGTCATCCAGCGACCGCCGCCCGCGCCGGCGCCGGAGGGTCCGTCGCGCGTCTACGACACCGCAGGACTCGGCTTCACGCAGGAGATGCTTGCCGAGCTGCCTACGCACCCCAACGGCCGGATCTTCCTCATCGGCCGTGAAGCGGAGGGTTCCCAGCGACTCTTGGTGCAAGGCCCAGATGCCTTCCATCGCGCCGTCGAAGCCTGGATCGAGCAGCGGCGCGGTCTCCTCGAGGGTGTCGACACCGCCATCTTGAAGGGGCTCGTGTGGCACCTCGAGCAGCGGATCGAGGCCTCGCGTAGCCGCCACGCCCAGCTCGTGGATCAGCGCGAGGCACTCGATGGGCACCTTCGGCAACTCGCTCAGGATGGCGGCGACGACGCACGGTTGCGGCGTGACCAGGGCACCCTGCTGGACGCGCGTTCACGGGTGGAGGAGGCGATCGCCCGGAGCCACGCCGAGCAGCGTGAGCTGGAGCAGAAGCTGGATGTCCTCCGTGGTCCTGGTTCGGAAGAGCGGCGCAAGGCGATCGAGGCCCTGAACGACACGCTCGTCACCCACGTGCGGACGGGACCCATGGTCCGAAGGTTACCGGGCCCCGTCCTGTTTCGAGTCCAGGGAGATACCGGCACGTTCGTGTCGGTCGACCAGGCGGCTGCGGACGCGGTAGCCGAGCTCAAACGCCGCGCGGCGGCCATCGAGCGCCAGCGCGCCGACCTTGATGTCCGCGTGGCTCGTATCGCCGACCTGGCCGGGCGTCTGGAAGCCGACGAGCACGACAAGCGCGCGTCGCTCGACAAGGAGATCGACCGCATCACGCGCACGCAGGACGAGCTGAAGGTGATGGCGGAAAGCCTGGCGGTCCGCAAGACCCAGCTCGAGTCGGCCCTGGCCGAGAAGCGCTACGACGAGCTTCGCCAGCACATCGCCAAGCTCGATGCGGAAGCGCGGGAGCGCGAGGCCTCGCGCTCGGCGCGCCGGCCCCAGGCCAACACGTCCCAGCGCAACCCGGAGGAGCGCGCGGGGCTCTTGGACGAGGTCCGTGCCCTGCGCGCGGAGGTGCGCGAGGTGAAGGCCTTGGTCCTCAAGCTGCTGGAGCAGGACGCCGCGGAGGCTGACGCCCGCAGCGCCCGCTGACGAGGCGCGTCAGTCGATCCGAACGATGCGCCAGCCCTTCTCGCCGCCGTCCGCCATGCGGTAGCGGTGCCCGCCGTAGACGGGGAGGGTGGCGAACGTGATCGAGCCGTCGGGCTCGCGGATCACGCGCATCGTCAAGAAGATCTGCATCAACAGATCGTCGCAGTCGCCCGTGGTGCGGTGCTTGGAGCGGCTCTCGAACTCCTGGATCCAGCCGTCGCGTACTGTCTCGAGCGGCGTGTCCGCGGGCCAATGACCGGCCTCGATCTCGTAGGCGCGCAGCGCCTCCCAGTCGATGGCGACCTCCAGCAGGTCGCGGCGCGGGAGGTGGTAGCCACGGCCGAAGCGGATGAAGGCCTGCCACGCATTGGTCGGCGTGCCCTCGATCGCGTCGTACCAGTCCGGCGCCGGACCGCCCTCGCCCTTGGGCACGATGCCCGAGCGCGGCAGCAGGCCATCGGCCCCCAGCAGGGATCCGTCCTCGGCGCGAAGGCGATAGACCGTCTCGAAGCCTAGGCGCGAGCGCACGCGCACCGTCCGCACGCCGTCGTCGGCCGTGCTGACGTCGACGGTGAGGTCGGCCTCGCCCGTGGCCACCGCGCCGGAGCCCGCCTTGGGCGCGCGCGCGAACCGCGGGTCGAAGCCGGGCAGGACCCAGTGTGCCGATCCCGAGGCCGGCGTGGCATCCCGGGCCAGGAGGAGCACGGCGAGCGTGCCCATGGTCGCGTCCGCGCGCACGGCGCCGTCCATCGTGACGGGCGGGCGCCCCTCCATCTCGTGCGAGATGTGCATCACCTCGCCGCTGCGCTCGAACTTGGAGCTGCCGCTCTCCGACGGCGAGGTGTGGCTTCGGCTACCGCGCAGCACCGTGAGGTCTTGGGCCAGGCGACACGTCAGCTCGCTGCGGACCACGGCGTCCCCGCCGGCGCGTTCGGTGACTTCGCGGACGTCCCAGGCCGGCTCGCCGCCCTCGCTGGCCGGCGTGGCCTCGAACAGCACGCTGCCGATCGTGGCGCCGTCGAGCACGAGGTCGCCTTCGAAGCGCCAGGCCTTGGCCGGGGCGTCCAGGCAGGCGCGGGCCGCCCGCGCCGCCTCGGCAGCGCGGTCCCGCAGCGACTGGGCAAGACCCTCGGGGTCCTCGAGGACGAGGGCCTCCCCGTCACCGCGGGTCACATCCAGGCCGAGCCCGACGATCTCGAAGGCCTCGAGCGTGCCGTCGGCGCCGAACGCGAAGCGCAGCGTGCGCTGGCCCCGCGTGATGCTGAGCGTCTCGAGCTCGCGCACCTCCTCGCCCTGCCGCCAGCGCACCGCGCCATGCGACTCGACGTGGAGCGGGGCGACGTACGGGTCGCCGGGCGCGGGGTCCGGATCGAAGTCCGCGATGGCCTTGCCATCCGCGCCGTCACCCTGTGCGCGCAACCAGAGCAGCAGGCCCGGGGTAGTCGCCAGCGCGGGCCCCACGCTCTCGGGCTCCAAGTGGTTCTCGTACTCGGGCGTCTGGTGCTCCAGGACGAAGTCCTTCTCGCGCTTGGTCCACTGCGCGGCGAGGAAGCCGCCCTCGTTGCTGCGGCGGTAGCTGCCCGCCAGCGCGTGGCCGTGCGCATCGAGCCACGCTTCGCTCTGCTGCGCGTCCATCTGGGGCTGGGTCGGCTCGAGCTTCTCCATCACGCGCCACGCTGCACCCTCGGGGGCGCCTGCGAGGGGCCCCTTGCCGGTGGGCACGGCGAGCAGGCGCAGTCGCGCCACGGGCTTGCCCAGGTGGCGCACGGTGCCGGTCCAGGTGAAGCCTTGGGCCGGGGCCGCCGCTTCTTCGGCGGTCACGGGGGCGGCGGCGCCTGCCACGGCAAGCAGGGCGACGACGGCGAGGTGGCGCGGCCAGGACATCGGCGGCCTACCGCTTCGGCGCCGGGAGGCGGTCCAGGAACCACTTCCCGTCGTAGCGACCGACATGCAGGCGCAGCGACTGGAACGTCTCGGGGAACGCGACGGTCGCGCCGTCCTCGCTGCCCTCGTCCATCTCCAGGGCGACGCTGTCACGCACCATCATCAGACCCATCTGGACCATGTCCCGGTCGTTCTTGGGCAGCGACTGGCGCCAGGTCGCGAGCAGGCGCAGCCGCAGCTGCTCCACGGTGGGCGGGTTCTTGCCGTCGACGGCCGGAGCGGCCTCGACCAGTGCAGCGTGGATGGACGGCCAGTGCATCAGCGAGTCCAGGAGGTCCACGTCACCGGTGCCGTACGCCAAGGCCCAGTCGAGACCGGCCTGGAGAGCGTCATCGCGGCCACGGGGCAGGGCCGGCTTGTCCGCGTCCGCACGGGCGGGCGCCTGCCCCTCCCGCACCATCAAGACGAAGGGCTTGGACTTGGAGCCGAGCTTGGCGCCGCGGAGCGCCTTCGTCTCCTTGTCGAACCACATCACCAAGGTGTCGTCGTCACCCCGCTTCGACTCCACCGCGTAGGCGGGCTGCCCCTCTTGGCGACCGTTGACGTCGAGCACGTACGAGGCGGTCTGGAAGCGCTCCTCCTCGTCGGGCCCGTGCAGCGCGAGCCCCGCGTGAAGCACGCCGTTGCCCTCGGGGATCGTCAGGCGCTGGAGCAGCACGAACGCACCCAGCGTCGGCACGAGCGGCCCCTCGACCTGGACGTCGCGCGGTTCACCGCGTTCCTCCCCGGCGATCGGCACGAACCGCAGCTGACCCGCCGGCGCGCCCGGCACGATCTCCATGCGGTGGTCGACCCCGTCGGGGTCGTGCTGGTGCCAGCGGCCGCGGAGCGGCATCAGGTGGCGGTCCAGGACGACCTCCGCCTCGTGGCGCATCTCTTCTGCACCGGCGACCGTGAAGTCGACCGTGAACAGCTCGCGCACGCGCCAGCGCGGAGCGCCGCCCTCTTCGATGACGTCGACCGTGATCTCGAAGACGCCGCGCGGCGCGGGCTCGATCGGTGCGCCGCTCATCTCGGTCCAACCGCGGAACGAGAACGCCCCGGTGGCGGAGGGCTCGGGCAAGGCGGCCAAGCGGGCGGCAAGTGCGGCCCTGGCATCCGCGGTGGCGGGGGGGGCTTCGTCCTCCACGGGGGCGCCCGTCGTGGGCGGGTCCTCCGCGTGGACCGGGGCGCCGCCGAGGACGCCGACAAGGACCAGGAGTGCCAGGACGAGCAGGCTCGGGACGTTCTTCATGGCGGCATCCTGCCACGGGCCAGCGAGCCTCCCCCGCCACGGCGCGGGACGGCGGCCCCCGCTCCCGAATGGGTCCTTGGTCCCTGGTCGCCGAGACGCCCGCCCCTTCGGGGCGAGGGCCCACCGCTCGGTGACCGGGCCGGGGGTGGATGCCGCCAAGGTGAGGACGGGCCGGGGGAGCGGGTAGGGTGCCCGGCCCCGTCAGGAGGAATCCGCCCCCGCCATGGCCGCTGCCCGATCCAAGAAGCCCGCCGGCAAGCCGCTCGTGATCGTCGAGTCGCCGGCGAAGGCCAAGACGATCTCCCGCTTCCTGGGTGGTGAGTACGAGGTGCAGGCTTCGATCGGCCACGTACGCGACCTGCCCGAGCGGGGCGGGAAGCTCCCGGAGAAGTGGAAGGGTCACCCCCGCGCCCGGCTCGGCGTCGACATCGAGAACGACTTCGAGCCCATGTACGTCGTCCCGGACGACAAGAAGGACCAGATCCGGGCCTTGAAGCGACTGCTGGCCGATGCGCCGGCGCTCTGGCTCGCCACCGACGAGGACCGCGAGGGGGAGTCGATCTCCTGGCACCTGTTGGAAGTGCTCGACCCGAAGGTCCCCGTCCATCGCCTCGTCTTCCACGAGATCACGAAGTCGGCGATCGAGAAGGCGCTGACCTCGCCGCGTGACATCGACCTGCATCTCGTGAAGGCGCAGGAAGCGCGACGCATCCTGGACCGCTTGGTCGGCTACGAGGTGTCGCCCGTGCTGTGGCGGCGCATCAAGCCGCGCTTGAGCGCCGGACGCGTGCAGAGCGTCGCGCTGCGCCTTCTCGTCGAGCGCGAGCAAGAGCGCATCGCGTTCCACTCCGCGGAGTTCTGGGACCTGGCCGGCCGTTTCGCGCCGGTGGGCAAGAAGGCCGACGCCTTCGAGGCGCAGCTCGTCGAGGTCGCGGGCAAGCGGGTCGCAAGCGGCCGCGACTTCGACCCGGCGACGGGCCGCCTGGGCACCGACGCCCGCGATGTGACGTGGCTCGATGCGCAGGCCGCCCAGGCGCTGCACGCGGCGCTGGCCAGCAAGACCGCGAAGGTGCTGGACGTCGAGGAGAAGCCCCTCTCGCAGCGCCCCGCGGCGCCGTTCACCACGAGCACCCTGCAGCAGGAAGCGGGTCGCAAGCTGCGCTTCGCCTCCAAGCGCACGATGCAAGTCGCGCAGCGCCTCTACGAGAACGGCTGGATCACGTACATGCGTACGGACTCCACCGAGCTCAGCAGCGAAGCGCTCGGGGCCGCACGCAGCCTCATCGCGCGCCAGTACGGCAACGAGTTCCTGCCCACCGAGCCGCGCACCTGGCGCACCAAGGTGAAGAACGCCCAGGAGGCGCACGAGGCCATCCGTCCTGCGGGCTCCTCGTTCGCCACGATCGACGCCGTCCGCAAGGCGCTCGATCGCGACGCCGCCGCGCTGTACGAGCTGATCTGGAAGCGCACCGTGGCCTCGCAGATGCCCGACGCCCGCGGTCGTCGCGTCACCGTCCGCGTCGGGATCGGCGACGCCGTGTTCCGGGCCTCCGGCAAGATCATCGACTTCCCCGGTTTCATGCGCGCGTACGTCGAAGGCTCGGACGACCCGCAGGCAGAGCTGGCCGAAGCCGAGCACATCCTCCCGCCCGTCCAGGCCGGGCAGACGCTGGACGTGCTCGACCTCGAGGCCAAGCAGCACCAGACGCAGGCCCCGGCGCGCTACACGGAAGCCAGCTTGGTCAAGGAGCTCGACGAGCGCGGCATCGGCCGCCCGTCCACGTGGTCCAGCATCATCGGCGTGCTGCTGGAGCGCTCGTACGCGTTCAAGAAGGGCACGGCCCTGGTCCCCACCTACACGGCCTTTGCCGTGATCCGCTTGCTCAAGCGCCACTTCAGCCCCCTGTGCGACTACGACTTCACGGCGCACATGGAAGATGACCTCGACGAGATCTCGCTCGGGCGCGCGGAGAGCCGCGAGTACCTGCGCCGCTTCTGGGCCGGCAACGGCCAGCCGGGTCTGGAGACGCTGGTCGAGAAGGGCATGGCGGAGGCGGATCCGCGCGAGCTCTGCGGGTTCACGCTCGGAACCACCGACGACGGCCGCACGATCGAAGTCCGCGTCGGCAAGTACGGCTTGTTCCTGACCGACGGCGAGGTCCGCGCTTCGGTCGACGACGAGGTCGTGCCCGACGAGCTGGGTCTGGCGAAGGCTCTCGAGCTCCTGGCCGAGGCCGCGCGTGGCCCCCAGGCCCTGGGGGACGACCCGGAGACCGGCCGCCCGGTGTTCCTGCTCACGGGTCGCTACGGCCCCTACGTCCAGCTGGGCGACCAGCAGGAGGACGAGGACCTCAAGCGCGTCAGCCTGCTGGACGGGATGGATCCCGAGCAGGTCGACCTCGACCTCGCGCTGCGCCTCCTGGGACTACCCCGCGACCTGGGGCCCAGCCCGGACGACCCAAGCGGCGAGCACGTGATGGCGCGTGTCGGCCGCTACGGCCCGTACGTGACGTGCGGCAAGGAGAGCCGCTCGCTGCCCCGCGGCGCCAGCCCCCTCGAGGTGACGCTGGGCGAGGCCCTCGAGCTGTTGCGCCAGCCGCGCCGCGGGCGCGGCCAGCAGGCCCCGGCCGCACCGCTTCGCGAGCTTGGCGCGCATCCCCAGAGCGGGCTGACGCTGAAGATCCTGGACGGGCGCTACGGCCCGTACGTCACCGACGGCACCGTGAACGCCAGCCTCCCCAAGGGGACCGCGCCGGAGTCCCTCACGATGGAGGAGGCCGTCGACCTGCTGGCCAAGCGCGCAGCGCGGCTGGCCGCGGGCGGCGGTCGGGGACGTGGCAAGAAGCCCGCCAAGAAGAAGGCCGCGAAGAAGAAGAGCGCCACGAAGAAGGCGGCCAAGAAGAAGGCCGCGCCCCGGAAGAAGGCCGCAAGGAAGAAGGCCTGAACGCCCGCGCACGGGTCATTCCTACCGGGCGTTGGGCGGCGGGGGCTACCGTACCGCCGCCCGGCAGCCGAGGGGCTCGGCGGGGCGGGAGCGCGGACGATGAAGATCGAGACGATTGCCCGGGAAGGCTACGAGCACATCGCGCGCTGCGAGGACCCCGAGAGCGGCCTTCGCGCCCTCATCTCGATCCACGACACGACGCTCGGTCCTGCGCTCGGCGGCATGCGCATGTGGCCCTACGCCTCGTGGGACGACGCGCTGTTCGACGTGCTGCGCCTCTCCAAGGGCATGACCTACAAGTCGGCCGTGGCCGACACGGGCCTGGGCGGCGGCAAGAGCGTCATCCTCGGCAACCCCAAGACCGACAAGTCCGCCAAGCTCTTCGAGGCCATGGGCTCGTTCGTGGACTCCATGGGCGGCCGGTACATCACGGCCGAGGACGTCGGCACCTCCGTCGAGGACATGGTCATCCTCAAGCGCAAGACCAAATGGGTCACGGGCTTGCCGCACGAGATGGGCTCCAGCGGCGACCCCTCGCCCTGGACGGCGCTCGGCGTGTTCCGCGGCATGAAGGCCTGCCTCGAGGAGGTCTTCGGCAGCGGGGACTTCAAGGGCAAGACGGTCGCGATCCAGGGCTGCGGCCACGTCGGCCTGTACCTGGCGCGCCACCTGCACGAGGCGGGCGCCAAGCTGCTCCTCGCCGACATCAGCGAGGACCGCGCCAAGAGCATCGCCGACGAGACCGGCGGCCAAGTCATGGACCCCGCGGAGATCCTCTTCGCGGAGTGCGACATCCTTGCGCCCTGCGCGCTCGGCGCCGTGCTCAACGACGACACGCTGCCCAAGCTGCACACCCCCATCATCGCGGGTGCGGCCAACAACGTGCTGCTGCGCGAAGAGCACGGCCTGAAGCTGAAGGAAGCCGGCGTCCTCTACGCACCCGACTACGTCATCAACGCCGGCGGCATCATCAACGTGTCGATCGAGGTCGAGCCCTCGGGCTACGACGAGGCCCGTGCGCGCGCCAAGGTCGAGAACATCTACATCGCGCTCAAGCGCGTGTTCGAGATCGCCAAGGAGCAGGGCATCTCCACGAACGAGGCCAGCAACCGCCTCGCCGAAGAGCGCCTGCGCGCGGCGGCCGCGAAGGCGTAGGGCGGCGCCGCTCAGAGATGCCGTGACGGGTCGTCGCCGAGGCCTTCTTCGCCCGTGGCCTCGACGACGGCGGCGGACACGCGGCGGCCTTCGACGAGCAGCGTGATCCAGACGAGGCCCGTCCACAGCACGACGCCGAGGATGGCCACGCGATCGTCGTCGAGCGGCCCACCGCGCCAGATGGCAACCAGCAGCGCCGCGGCGCACAGGCGTCCGCGCCAGACGCGCGAGCGGGCGCGCAGGCCCAGCGAACCCAGCGAGGCGAAGACGGTCGACGCGGCAAGCGCCCCCAGCACGATCGTCCACGGCGTCGCGAGCTCGCCCGCCGCCGCGGCCCGCCCCACCTTCGCGAGCACGACGAGATGCGCCAGCACGTCGAGCACGAGCACGATCCGTGCGAACGGGCTCGCCGACAGGGCCCGCGCATGCGGATAGGACTTCACGCCAGGGCGGGCCATGGGCTGCACGGCGGCACGGTACGGGACGCCTGCGGTCACGGGCCCCTTTCGGCCCCGGTCAGCCGCGCACGACCTCGCGCTCGCACGGCGGAAGCCCGGCCAGGAGCCACGCCCCGTAGCGGCGCGTGATGGCCCGGGGGTCGAGCAGCGTGACCATCCCGCGGTCATCGCGGCGACGGACCAAGCGCCCGAAGCCCTGGCGCAGGCGCAGGGCGGCGACGGGCAGCGACACGTCGCGGAAGGCATCGCCGCCGCGCTCTTCGGCCAACCGGTGCCGGGCCTTCTGCAGCGGATGCGTCGGCACCTCGAAGGGCAGGCGCGTGATCACGACATGGCGCAACGCGGCTCCCGGCACGTCGACGCCTTGCCAGAAGCTCGCCACGCCGAACAACACACCGCCCGAGGCGCGGAATGCCTCCAGGAGCTGCGGGCGCTCCATGTCGCGCCCCTGGACGTGGAGCGCCCAGCCAGCGGCCGCAATGTCGTCCTCGAGTGCGCGCGCGGTGCGCTCCAGGCTGCGGACGGAGGTGAACAGCACCAGGGCGCCGCCGTCCGTGCGGCGCAGCGCCTCGAGCACGGCGGCCGGCAGCGCGTCCTCGAACTGTCGGGGCTCGCGCACGGGATCCGGCAAGTCCGCGCGCACGACGAGGCGCACCAGCTGGCGGTAGTCGAACGGGCTGCCGATGCACACCTCGAGCGGCGACGGGACCCCGAGGCGTGTCCGCACGATCTCGAAGGAAGGCGGGTCGCCCGAAGCCAGGGTCGCGGAGGCGAGCACCACGCTGGGCACCGCCTGGAACAGCACCTCGCCCAGTACGGGAGCGACATCCACCGGCGACTGGCACAGCGTCGCGCCATCGCCCGGCCCCGCCTCGATCCAGCGCACGTGACCGTCCATCTCGCCGCGGGCCACGACGCGCAACGCCTCGCCCAGGTCGCGCAGCGAGCGTGCGCGCGAGATCACCTCCAGGCGGCGACCGATGTCGGCGACGGCCTTCGACGCTTCTTCGAGCGCCGAGGCGAGATCGAGGAAGCCCTCGGAGAGCTCCTCGTCGAGCATGTCGCCGACCTCCAGGCCCCGCAGGCCCTCGGCGCCTGCGTAGTCGGCCCAGGCGGCAAAGCGCTGCCGAGCCGCCGCGCGCAGCTGACCCACGTCGCCCTTGAGGTCGGCCAGCGCGGGATGCCCGAGGAGGCCCTTGCGGCGCGTGCCCGACCACAGGCGGCCCAGGACCTGGCGCACGCCCACGGACCCGACGCGGACCCCCAGGTGCTGGCAGGCGACATCCTCCAGGTCGTGGGCTTCGTCGATGACGAGCGCCGCCACGTCAGGCAGGAACGAGTGACCCGCACGGCGCAGCGCGAGGTCGGCCAGCAGCACGTGGTGGTTGAGCACGAGCAGCCGTGCCTGGGCGGCGCGCCGGCGGCTGGCCTGCCAAGCGCAGCGCTCGTAGTGCTCGCACGCCCGGCCCAGGCAGTTGCCCGACTCCGCGCGGACGCGCTCCCAGACCTCCCCTCGCGGACGAAACGGCAAGGCCTGCCGGCTGCCGTCGTGCGAGCCGTCGGCCCAGGCGGCGATGGCGCGCAGCTGCTCGAGGGCCTCGTCGGCGACGAGGGCGCCCTGCTCGTCTTCCAGCGCGAGGTCCATGCGCCGACGGCAGAGGTAGTTGCCGCGGCCCTTGACCAGCGTGAAGTCGACGGGGAAGGGCAGGGCCCGCGCGAGGAGGGGCAGGTCCTTGCGAACCAGCTGCTCCTGCAGCGCGATCGTGCTCGTGGCGACGGCGACGGTGACGCCGTGCTCGGCGGCGTAGCGGAGCAGCGGCACCAGGTAGGCGTAGGACTTGCCGACGCCCGTGCCGGCCTCCACGAGGGCGTGCCGGCCCTCCCCCAGCGCCCGTTCGACGGCAGCCGCCATCACGAGCTGCTGCGGGCGGTGCTCGTAGGCGGCCGCGCCCCCGGGGTGCAGGGCGGCCAGCGGCCCGTCGGGGCCGAGCAGGCGCTGGAGCGAGGAGGGGGGCAGGGAGGTCATCGTCGACGAGGTGGCGCCCGGCCTGCGACCGGCTATCCTACGGATCGCCTGGGAGGAGGCACGCGCCCATGATCCGTATCGCCTTGGCCGCGCTGGCCGTCACGTGCCTGGCCGGTTGCTCGAACAGCATGTCCGAACGGACGGGCCAAGCGGGCTTCACGGACCGCGCTCCGCTCGTCGAGCCCCTGGCCAGCCGCATCGACCGCGGCGGCTGGATGGTGAGCCAGCAGAGCAAGGTGTTCAAGGTCTACGAGTCGCAGATGGGGCTGCCCGAGCGGCACGTCGGCTACGTCCTGGACAACCGCTACAAGCAGGTCCGCGGCGGCCCGGCCTTTCCGATGCAGGTCGTGACCACGCTCGACCGGAACGACCAGATCGGTCACGTCGACTCGCTGGGTCGGGCCGTGCGCTACGAGCCGCAGCGCGACGGCACGTTCCGCAACGAGCCGGTCGGGACCGGCACGCTCGCGGACGGCGTCGCGGCGATCTTCGGCACCAGCCGGCCCGTGCGGCTCGAGGCGGTCAGCGAGCGTCGCTTGGCGTTCGAGGCCCTCGACGTGAACGGCGACGGTCTCCTCGTGCCGGAGGAGACGGCTTCGTTCGGTCACCGCATCCAGGGTGCCGACACCAACGGCGACGGTGGCGTCGACTTCGAGGAGTTCGACATCGTCGACACCTTGTAGCGCGCGCCCTGCGGTCGCTACGTGAGGAACCCCTCGCTGTCGTCCAGCGGCTCCGGCTCGTCGGGCATCACCTCGTCCGGCCCCGCGGGCGCATGCTCCTTGCGCGCGGCGTCGGCCCAGAGAAGCTCCAGGTCGTAGTGCGCACGCGTGGCCGCGTCGAAGAGGTGCAGGACGACGTCCACGTAGTCGAGGCAGATCCAGCTGCCCTCCTCCATCCCGCTGCGCGAGAGCGGCTGGATGCCGTGCTCGCGCTTGAGGCGCGTGATCACGTGGCGTGCGATCGCCTGGTTCTGGCGCCTGCTGCGCCCCGTGACCAGCAGCAGGTGGTCCATGTACTCGACGAGCGGACGCACGTCGAGCGACACCATGTCCTCGCCGCGCCGCTCGCGGCATGCCGCCACGAGGACCTCGAGCAAGGCGTCGCCGCGCAGCGCGCGCGGTTCGGCGCGCGCGGCCTGCCGCTCGGCACTGACGGGAGCACGGGGGTCCTGGGCGTTCATGGGGGTCTCGGGCGTCTCTCGAAGGGCGGACGAGGGTAGCGGAGGGGTGCCCTGGAGGGACGTCTTGGCTCACCGCGGGCGGCGGAGAGCGGCCTTCAGGGCCTCGAGCGCCCGGCTCTCGCCGGTCGCGGCGGCGAAGGCCTCCACGGCGGCCGGCGCCTCCGGAGCGCCCGCCACGAGCAGCCGGACGCAGCGAAGCCCCTCGCGGAGTACCTCGTCCATGCGCAGCTGCCCCCCCGGACGGCCCAGCTCCCCATCCCAGGGCACGTCCGCCAGCTGCGCGAGGAGCGGTTGGCGCAGGGCCAGCACCTCCTCGCCGTCGGCCAGCACCTTGTCGCGCACGGTCGCGTCCCCCTCGGCGTGGGCCTGGGCGGCCACCTCGATGGCGAGGTACGGAAGCGCACGCAGGTGCAGGAGCTCGAGCGGCGCCGCGGGGAGCCGCCCCGTCTCGCGGGCGGCGGCAACGAGCCATCCGAGGGCGACGCGCTCGGGCCGTGGCCAGCGCGAGCGAAGCGCCTCGTAGACGTCGGGCGCCACGAAGCGCGTCGTCAACAGCAGCCGCGCGGCCACCTCCTGCAGCCGTGCCTTGTGCGTGCGCCGTCGCCACGTGGCCTCGAGCTCGTCGAGCAACGCCACGAGCGCGGCGTGACGCGAGGCGACGTCGGGCACTTGCAGGACCACGTCGTAGCGCGCCTCCGCGACGTACGCCGCGGCCGCATCGTCGTCAGGATCGAGCTCGAGCACCAGCTCGTAGAGGTCCGCGGCGTCGTCACGACGGCCGGCCCGGCGGGCGGCCTCGGCCTGCAGGAACAGCGCGTCGATGACGGCGACGCGCAAGCCTCCGAGGCTGCGCGCGAACCCGGCCAGCGTTCCGCCGGCGACCGGCGCGGGCTCCGGCGCCACGGCCACGGCCGCAGCCAGCAAGGCGAGGGCGAGGCCGAGTCGCTTCATGCGTCGCTCCCCGTTTCGCCGCCAGGCAACGCCACGAGCACGAAACCCACGGCGAGGTACAGCAGCGAACCACCTGCCCCTTCGAGCAGGGCGTCGGGGACGCGACCCTCGAGCAGCGCCCGGGCCGCTGCGACGAGGCCGAGGTCGGGGGCCAGCGCCGTGACGCCCTCGAGCACGCTGCGCGCCCAGTCGGCGGTGCGCGTGTCGGCGACGAGCGCGAGGAGGGGACGCCCGACGGCGCCGACCAGCAGCAGGCACGCCGTGAGCCCCGCGGCCGTCGGCGCCGAGGTGAAGCGCGCCGCGAACACGGCCCAGGGGACCACGCTGGCCACGGCCAGGCCCACGGCCAGCGCGAAGAGCAGCGGGACCTCGGCGGCCGGCAGCCCGGCCGGCGCGAGGAGGCGCGCGCTGCGGATGCGCAGGTGCACGTCCTCGGAGCGGGAGGCCAGCTGCACGACGTCGATGCCCGGCGGAACGTCCAGCGCGAGGACGCCCCGGACCGGAACCGTGAGCCGCGTCGCCTCGCCCGCGCCGCCGGTGCGCAGGTCGAGCTGGACGGCCCGCGGACTCGCCTCGAACGAGAGCAGCACCGGGCGCAGGTCGAGGACGAGGCGGCGTGGCAGGGCCGCTGGCGCGAACGCGATATCGGCGGGCGTGGGCTCTCCCTGGCGGAGCGCGCGCACGAGCTGCGGTGCGCGGGGTGGCGCGCCGACGTCGCGGTCGAGCCGCGGGAGCCCCGGGCCCAGCGCCAGGGCCACGGTCAGGACGCCGCCGGCGACGAGCGCCGCGAGGCCGATACGGGCGACGCCGGCCGCGGCCGCCGAGACCCGGTGCGCCATGGCCGACGGCGCCAAGGTGCCGAGCCACATGCGCCGTCCTTCGCGGCGATCCGCGGGGAGCACGGCAGCTGCCGAGGCGGCTTGGGCAGCCGCCAGCAGCGCGAAGAGCGCGAGCCCGCCCGAGAGGCCCCGCGCAGGCCCCCCCATGCCGCCGCTCGTGGCGATGGCGACGAGCGCCAGGGCCGCGATGCCCAGCGCGACCCGCGCGCCGAAGCCCGGCGCACGTCGGGCCTCCCGCAGGTGGCGGCCGACCAAGACGGCCCAGCTGGTCACGATGGCGTGTCCGCAGCGCGGCGGAACAGCGGGCCGAGCGAAGCCGAGCGGTCACCGGCGAGCAACAGGGCCGGCGTGCCCTCGAGGGCCACCTGGCCCCGGGCCAAGGCCACCACGCGCTGGCAGCCCTGTTCGACGGTGACGCGCTCGTGCGTGGACACGAGCACGCCGCCGCCACGGGCGACATGGGCCGCCACCACGCGCAAGACGTCGTCGACGCCATCGGGGTCGAGGCCCGACGTGGGCTCGTCGAGCACGAGCAGACGCGGCTCCGCGACGGCGGCCGCGGCCAGGGCCAGGCGCCGCGCCATGCCTCGCGAGTAGCCGCCCACGGCCCGGTCGTGCGCCGTGGTCTCGAGCCCGACGGCATCGAGCATCGACGCGACGCGCGCCTTGCGCTCGGCGCGGGGCCCCACGCCCTGCAGGCGCGCGAACAAGTCGACGGTCTCGCGACCCGTGAGGCGCCCGAAGCGTCGCGCCTCCTCGGGTACGAAGCCCGTCGCCGCGCGGGCGGCACGCCGCCCCGGTGCGCCCCCGAGGACGTGGACGGTGCCGGCTCGCGGACGGACCAGACCCAGCACGAGCCGGAGCGTCGTGCTCTTGCCACTGCCGTTGGGCCCTACGAGCGCCACGCACTCGCCGGCGCGGACGTCGAGCGTGGCGCCGCAGAGGGCGTGCACGACGCGCCGACCGCGTCCGTAGTCGACGTGCGCATCGCGCACGTCCACGAGCAGGTCGCTGCTCCCCAGGCTGCCGGGTCCCGCCGTCATCGCGCCAAGCCTACGGGCGGCGCCCCTTCGCGTGACCGGGCTTCCCCCGCGGCCGTGGCCTCCTGCGATGTCCACGCCGATCGAGCCTCTTGCCCACGCCCGGCGCGAGCGCGCCGCCCGGGCGGGGGAGACCGCCCTCGCCCTCGTGCTTGCCCTGCGCCTGGGCGGCGGACTCGTGGATGCGCTGGGCGGCCCCTCGAGGCGCGACGTGGCGCGCCAGCCCGCGCCCCGCGTGCTGCGGCTGGGCACCACCTCGCGCGACGAGCTGCAGTGGCTGCCGGGAATGGGCCCCGCACGCGCGGCCGCGGTGGTCGCGGCACGTCCCGATCCGGGCACGCCGTGGAGCTGGGACGACGTCCTCCGGGTCCGCGGGATCGGGCCCCACACGGTCGCCCGCTGGCAGCGTCTCGCAGGGGTTGCCCCGTAGCCGACGTGCGGTTCGCGGCGAGTAGCATCCGCCCATGTCCGACGACGCTCTCGATCCCGCTGCGTTCACCTCGTTCCTGGAGCTCGCTCTGGCCGAGGACCGGGCGCGGGAGGACGTCACCGCAGCGGCGCTGCTCGACGGGGAGGGAGCGGTCCGCACGGCCGAGGTCCTCGCGCGCGAGGAAGGCGTCATCGCCGGACTGCCCTTGCTGGAGCCCCTGTTCCGCCTGCTGGACCCGACGGCGCGCGTCGAGCTGCTGCTCGAGGACGGTGCTCGCGTTGCGGGCACGACGCTGTTGGCCCGCGTGACGGCTTCCTCGCGTGCGCTCCTCGCCGGCGAGCGCACGGCCCTCAACCTGCTCCAGCGCCTGTCCGGCATCGCGACCAAGACCGCCGCCTTCGTGGAGGCCACGATGGCGACGGGCGTGCGCATCTACGACACGCGCAAGACCACGCCGGGGCTCCGGCACCTGGAGAAGTACGCGGTGCGCTGCGGCGGAGGCGTCAACCACCGCATGGACCTCGCCGCCGCCGCGATGATCAAGGAGAACCACCTCGTGGCGGCGCATGGGCGGCGTGGCCCCGAGGCCATCGCCGCGGCCGTCCGCTCCTGCTTCGCGGCCCTGCGCGACGACCAGCTGCTCTACGTCGAGGTGGAAACGCTGGACGAGCTGGACGCCGTGCTCGACGCCTCCGCCGGGCGGCGCCAGCGCGTCGTGGTGATGCTCGACGATTTCGAGATCGGCGACATTCGTGCCGCCGTGCGCCGCGTGCGCGCGCTGGACGCCGACCGCCCCGCGCTCGAGGCCACCGGCGGCGTCAAGCTCGAGACCATCGAGGCCCTGGCCTCGACGGGCGTGTCCCGGCTCAGCTCGGGCGCGATCACCCACAGTGCCAAGGCGCTGGACATCGCGCTCAAGATCCGCGCCTGAGCCGGGATCAGCTCCCCCACCACCCCAAAGCCACGTCGCGCCCGATGACCTGGGCGAGGACGGGCAGGTCTTGCCGGGCCTGGAGCACGTCGTTCTCGTCGATCTCGAGGATCGGCTTCCAGAACCGTGGGCGGAGGATGAACAGGAGCCCGTGCTGCAGGCTGCACTCGATGACCCAGCGGCGGTGCGTGGTGCGGTTGGCCATCTCGAGGCTGGTCAGCAGCCGCTCGAGATGCGGGAGCGCGCCCTTGGCCAGGCGCAGGAACACGAACGGGTACTCCGCCGTGCCGGGCCGGCCGGCGCTGGCCTGGTCCACGCGGAAGAGCGGCACGCGCTCCAGGGCGCGCACCAGCGGGTAGACGAGCGGGTCGATGCCACGATCCAGCGCCTCCTGGCGCTCGTCGAGCTGGCGGCGGAGGTCGGCGTCGCCCTGCACCTCGCCGCAAAGCCCGCACACGGAGACGTCGACGCCCGCAACGCGCGACGACTCGAAGGTGTGGCTGCCGCAGGACTCACACTCGGGCATCGTGCCCCCCCACGGCCTCGGGAACGTGCCACGTGCCCGCGGCCACGAGCGTCGCGGGGCCTCGCAAGCGCACGGGTCCCGAGCCTGCCCACGTGACGCGCAAGTCACCGCCTCGGAGGTGCACGACGCCCGTGTCGCCCACATGGCCCGCGGTTCGCGCAGCGACCCAGGCCGCCGCCGCGCCCGTCCCGCACGCCTCGGTCTCCCCCGCGCCCCGCTCCCACGTCCGTTGCACGAGGGCTTCGCGCGACCGGACGTGGACGAACTCCACGTTCGTCCGGTCGGGGAAGGCGGGATCGCGTTCGACGCGTGGGCCCCACGCCGCGACCGGCACCGCGTCGACGTCGCCCACGAAGGTGACGGCGTGCGGGTTGCCGATCGACACGCGCTGGAGATGCAGGGCGGGCCCGTCCAGCGTCACGGGCCCTTCGAGCCTCGGCGTGCCGACCTCGATCTCGACGTCCCACGATGCGCCGTGCGCCCCATGGACGGTGCACGCCAGCACGCCGGCCGCGGTGCGCGCCAGCCCGCTGCCCGTGGGCGGGCGTCCCCGGCGCTCCCAGGCAAACCGCACGGCGCAGCGCAGGCCGTTGCCGCACATCTCGGCTTCGCTCCCGTCGGGGTTCCACATGCGCATCGACAGGTCCGTGTCCGCCGGGTGGCCGACGACGAGCAGGCCGTCGGCACCGATCCCTGCGCGCCGGTCGCACGCCGCGCGGGCCATGGCGCCGAGGTCGCTGTTCGCAGGGACGTCCTCCTCCGCGACGACGACGTAGTCGTTGCGGCAGCCGTGCAGCTTGCGGAACGGCAGCGGGCCCACGCCGCGAGGATGCCCCGGACTGGTCGCACGAGGAAGCGGTCAAGCCCCCGGAGGCCTCGTCCGATAGGAAGCGAACGGGATCGTGGGGAGGGTGCACCCCCAAGAGGTCTGCACCGGATGGTCTCCCTTTCCTCTCCGCATGGTGATCCCCTGGCCATCGAGGTGCCGGGCCACGTCCTGACCGCGCGGCCGCCTGCCCTGGCCGGTCACCATGCGTCCCTGCCCTTGGCCCAGGCGCCGCGGCCGCGCGACGAGCTCGCCGTGCTGCTCCATTGGCAAGAGGGGGCACCCACGGAGCTCGCGACACGCGTCGCGGCCATCGACGACGGCGGTCTCGTGCACGTGGACGTGCTGGGCGTCAGCGGGGCTTGGCAGCCTTGGCTCGCCTGGCTCGGGCACCGGACCCTCGGTGAGGTTACCCCCTGACCTGCGTACGTGCGGCTCGCCAGATGCTCGGTCCCGCACCAGCATCGGCTCCTCGAGTGAACAGACCACGAGTCGTCGCCGATGCTGGCGCGCTACCGTCGCCCTGGCGACCCGGTGCGCGTTGGTGGCGACTCGATTCCGACGGAGCGGTCACTCCGCGCCGCCGCGTAGCCCAGGGGCGTGGCCCCCACGAGATGCGGCGGCCTCCCTCGGCACGTCAGGGCCCGGCCGTACTGGCGGCTGGTAGCATCCGGCCCCGGTAGCCGGCGGGTCGGCTCCGCCAAGCCCCCCCGAGGCCTCCATGACCAGCGCCGACGCGCCGCGCCACGACGGCCGCCGCCCCCACGAGCTCCGCCCGATCGAGATCACGCGCGGATTCACCGAGGCGGCGCCGGGGTCCGTCCTCTACCGGTGCGGCCGGACCATCGTGTTCGTGACGGCCAGCATCGAGGAGCGGGTGCCGGGCTGGATGATGGGCCGTGGCAAGGGCTGGCTCACGGCCGAGTACTCGATGCTCCCGGGCTCGGGGACCACGCGCAAGCCGCGTGATCGGGGGACCGGTCGCGTCGACGGACGCACGCACGAGATCCAGCGCCTCGTCGGACGCTCGCTGCGCGCGGTCACGGACCTGGCGGCCTTCGGCGAGCGCACCGTGTGGCTGGACTGCGACGTGCTGCAGGCCGACGGCGGCACGCGGACTGCCTGCATCAACGCGGCCTACGTGGCGCTCTGCGATGCGCTCAAGACCTACCCGTTCAAGAAGCCGCTGGCCCGCTGGCCCGTTTCCGAGGCGGTCGGGGCGATCAGCGTGGGTGTCGTGGGCGGGCAGGTCGTGACCGATCTCGACTACCACGAGGACCACCGCGCCGACGTGGACATGAACGTCGTGATGACGGCCTCGGGACGCTTCCTGGAGGTCCAGGGCACGGGGGAGGCGCGGCCCTTCGATCGCGCCGAGCTGGACGGCCTCCTCGAGCATGGACGTCTCGGCGTCGAAGGCGTCATCGAAGCTTGTCGGCAGGCCCTGGCGGCGCCGGCGTGACACGCCGGTTGCTGGTCGCCTCGACGAATGCCCACAAGGTCGCCGAGATCCGGGCCCTCCTGGAGCCGCTGGGGTTCGAGGTCCTGACGGGCACCGGCCTGCCGGAGGTCGTGGAAGACGGCGAAACGTTCGCGGAGAACGCACGCCTGAAGGCCCGGAGCGCCGCCGCGGCGACGGGCGAGCTGGCGTTGGCCGACGACTCCGGGCTGGCCGTCGAGGCACTCCGCGGCGAGCCCGGCGTCCGCTCGGCGCGCTACGCGGGCGAGGGAGCCACCGACGCCGCGAACAACCGCCTGCTCGTGGAGCGCCTGGAGTCCTTGGGCCTCGTCGAGGCGCCCGCGACGTTCGTGTGCGCCATGTGCGTCGCTGCGCCGGACGGGACGATCGTGGCCGAGACCCTGGGGCGCGCCGAGGGCATCGTGCGCTGGCCCGCCGCAGGCGCTGGAGGCTTTGGCTACGACCCGCTGTTCTTCCACCCGCCCAGCGGTAGACGCTTCTCGGAGCTCTCGCAGGACGCCAAGGGGGCGGTCAGCCACCGCGGACAGGCCCTGCGGGCGCTTGCACGCCTTCTCGAGGGCACACCGGATACCCGCCTCGACCCTTGAGCAGCGTCCCTACAATCGCGCCCCATGTCCCGCCGGCCTCTCGACCACATCCGGAACTTCGCCATCGTGGCGCACATCGACCACGGCAAGTCCACGCTGGCGGACCGCCTCCTGGAGGTCAGCGGCCTCGTGGAGCGGGGCGTCGAGCGCACCCAGCTCCTCGATGACCTGGACCTGGAGCGCGAGCGCGGCATCACGATCAAGGCCCGCGCCGTGCGGCTGCCCTACGAACGCCACGGCAAGAAGTACATCCTCAACCTGATCGACACGCCCGGGCACGTGGACTTCACGTACGAGGTCAGCCGCTCGTTGGCCGCTTGCGAGGGCGCCCTCCTCCTCGTCGACGCCACCCAAGGGGTCGAAGCGCAGACGGTCGCCAACGCCTATCTGGCCGTGGAGGGCGGCCTCGAGCTGATCCCCGTCCTGAACAAGGTCGACATGCAGGGGGCCCGCCCCGACGAGGTGGCGGAAGAGATCGAGACCGTGCTGGGCATCGACGCCAGCGATGCGGTGCGCTGCAGCGCCAAGACGGGCGTCGGCGTGCCCGAGGTGCTCGACCGGATCCTCGACCGCATCCCGCCGCCGATCGGCGACCCGGAGGCGCCGCTCAAGGCCCTGCTCTTCGACGCCGTCTACGACACCTACCGCGGCGTGATCGTGTACGTCCGCTTGATCGACGGATCGCTCCAGGCCGGCCAGACGGTGCGCTTCTACAAGGCGGGCGCGCTCCACGAGGTGACCGAGGTCGGCGTGCTGTCGCCCAACCGCCTCCGGGTCGACGCCCTCTACGCGGGCGAATCGGGCTACCTGGTGGCCAGCATCAAGAGCCTCGGCGACGTCAAGATCGGCGACACGGTGACGACGCACCCGCCGCCTCCCGGCCTCGTGCCGCTGCCCGGCTACAAGGAGCCGCGGCCGATGGTGTACTGCGGGCTGTACCCGACGTACCCCAAGGACTTCGAACAGCTGCGCAAGGCCCTGCAGACGCTGCAGCTCAACGACGCCTCGTTCACGTTCATCCCCGAGACGTCCGAGGCCCTGGGCTTCGGCTTCCGCTGCGGCTTCCTGGGCCTCCTGCACATGGAGATCGTGCAGGAGCGCCTGGAGCGCGACAGCGACATCGACCTCGTCCAGACGGCCCCCAACGTCACGTACGAGGTGCTCAAGACCGACGGCGAGATCGTGCGCGTCGAGAAGCCCAGCGACGTGCCGGACGGCAACTACGTCGAGGAGTTCCGCGAGCCCATTGCCCGTTGCAGCATGATCCTGCCGCAGGAATCGATCGGCGCCATGATGCAGCTCAGCACCGAGCGCCGCGGGGTCTACATCGAGACGCAGTACCTGTCGCCCACGCGCGTGATGCTCGTGTTCGACATCCCCCTCCAGGAGATCGTCTTCGACTTCTACGACAAGCTGAAGTCGGCCACGCGGGGCTACGGCACGCTGGACTACGAGGTGCGGGGCTACCAGGCCGGTGACCTCGTACGACTGAGGATCCTCGTCAACGGATCCGAGGTCGACGCGCTCTCGCTGATCTGCCACCGCGACACCGCCGGCAACCGCGGGCGCAAGGTCTTGAAGCGCCTGCAGAAGACGATTCCGCGCCACTTGTTCCAGGTCCCGCTGCAGGCCGCGGTCGGCGGCAAGGTCGTGGCGCGCGAGAACATCAGCGCGCTGCGCAAGGACGTCACGGCCAAGTGCTACGGCGGCGACATTACCCGCAAGCGCAAGCTGCTGGAGAAGCAGAAGGAAGGCAAGAAGCGCATGAAGCTCGTCGGCAACGTCGAGATCCCGCAGAAGGCCTTCCTGGCCGTGCTGGGCGGCGACGACGAGGACGACCGCAAGGGCCGCAAGTGAGCGAAGACGGCGATCAAGGGCCGCCCGCCCGCCGCGCCGCGCACGCCGTGCGCGACCACGCCGAGGCGATCCTGATCGCCCTCGTGATGGCCCTGGTCCTCAAGCAGTTCTGCGTCGAGGCGTTCACGATCCCGACCAGCTCGATGCACCCCACGCTGATCGGCGAGAACCAGGCCCCTGACGGCGTGGGCGATCGCATTCTCGTCGACAAGTTCGCCAACTGGCTGCGCGACCCGCGGCGTTGGGAGATCTGGGTCTTCCGCTTCCCGCTCGACCGCTCGCGCAACTTCATCAAGCGGGTGGTGGGCCTCCCGGGCGATCACCTCAAGATCGGCAGCGAAGACGGGGACATCTGGGTCGCCAAGAGCGCCGACGCTCCCTACGAGATCGCCCGCAAGCCGCGACGCGTGCGCGAGTCGCTGTACCGGCCCGTGTATCCCCCCGACGCCGCCGGCGAGCGCGACAAGGAGATGTCGTTTGACGGCGGGAGCGAGGGCCTGGGGATCGCCAGCCGCTGGTTCCGCGTCGAGGGCGATGCTCCGGACGCGTTCCGCCTGGACGCCCTGGATCGCTTCGAGTATCGCGGCGGCACGACGGCCACGTTGGTCGCCAGGAACCCGATCCTCACGTCGACCGATCCGGACACGTGGAACCAGTCCTGGCGCAATGGGACGCCGGCCCGCGACATCCGCGTGCGGGCGCGCCTGGTGCCCACGCAGGACCGCGAATCCACGGTGCCCCCGAGCGAGGTCCGGATCGCCTGGCGACCCGATGGCTACTACGAGTACCGGCTCACGCTCGGCTCCACGCCAGGCAGCTCCACGGCCCGCATCCTGGTCGAGGACGCGGTGCTCCGCGAGGTCCGGTTGGATGCCGTGTGGGACGGTCGACACGCTCGTACGGTCGAGCTGGAGGCGGTCGACGGCGACCTGCGTGTGCACGTGGACGGCCGCGAGCTGGCCGTGCTGCCCGACGGCCGTCCCTTCCGGCGCCGTCACGCCCAGGTGGCACAGCGCTTGGCCATCCAGGCCACGGGCACGCCGTTCGCGCTGGCAGGCCTGCACATCGACCGCGACATCGCCTACCAAAGCTCGTGGTCGCCCCGGGGCTCGGGCGCCGAAGACGGCGTGGCGCTTCCCGCTGGCCAGTACCTGATGATCGGCGACAACCAAGGCGACGTCGGCAACCGCAGCGAAGGCAGCTACGACGGACGCAAGTGGGAGCTCACGACCGTCACGCTGCGCGACGGCACCGTGATCCGGTACGACGAGAACAAGCCTCTCGACCGGGAGGGAGACCCCGAGACGGGTGAGACGTGGTACGTGGTCTCGGATGCCGACGGCGTGGAGCGCCGCTGGCGTCCCCAGGACGAGGACCCCGACGTCCCGGAGACGACGGACTGGACGCCCTTCGTGGGGCGGGAGCTGTTCGTAGGCCGCGCGTTCCTGGTGTTCTGGCCTGCGTGGCCGGATCCGCCGGGGCGGTTCCGGCGGGTGCGCTGATGCCGCTGCTGGAAGCGCGCCAGCTCGTCAAGAGCTACCGCAAGCGACGTGTGGTCGACGAGGTCGCCCTGCAGGTGGACCCCTCGGAGATCGTCGGGCTGCTCGGCCCCAACGGCGCGGGCAAGACGACGTCCTTCCGCATGGTGGTGGGCATGGTGCGGCCCGACGCGGGCGAGGTGCGTTTCGAAGACCGCGACATCACGCACTTGCCCATCTACAAGCGGGCGCGCCGCGGGATCGCGTACCTGCCGCAGGAGCCCAGCGTCTTCCGGCGCCTGGGCACGCGCGACAACCTGCTCGCCTTGCTCGAGACGCTGCCGATCTCGCGAGCCGAGCGCAAGCGACGCGCGGACGCATTGCTCGACGACCTCGAGCTGACGAGGGTCGCCCGCAGCCGTGCGGAGGTGCTGTCGGGTGGCGAGCGGCGGCGCCTGGAGCTCGCGCGCGCGCTGGTCCACGACCCCGCGATCCTCTTGCTCGACGAGCCGTTCGCGGGCGTGGACCCGATCACGGTGCAGGAGATCCAGAAGATCCTGCGCCAGCTGCGCGAGTCCAAGGGCATCGCGATCCTGCTCACCGACCACAACGTGCGCGAGACCCTGGCCATCACCGACCGCAGCTACATCATCGCCGGCGGCCGGATTCTCCGCGCAGGCCGCCCGGCCGAGCTCGTCGAGGACGAGGTCGTCCGCCGCACGTACTTGGGCCAGAATTTCTACATGCAGCTGGAAAATGGTCGGTAGCGGCCCCTCCCGTCGCGCGTGCTGCTCGCCAGATGCTCGGCCGCGCACCCCCATCGGCTCCTCGAGTGAACAGACCACGAGTCGTCGCCGATGGGGGCACGCTGCCGTCGCCCTGACGAGCCGGCGGCGCGCGAGCGTGGCCTGATCCCACCGGCGCGAGACGTAACGCGGCTCGCCAAGCGACCATTCTTCCGGTGGGATCCGGGGACCAGTTCCGGACCTCAGGCTGGCAGTTCCGCGCTCCGTAGGGCGCTCCCCCGGCCAGCGCGGGGGATCCGCTCCGGGGGGCGCGGAGGGGCCCGTATCCTGCCGCCCTCCGAGCGGGCTGCACCGAGGAGGGCCGCATGAAGATCGTCGTCTGCATGAAGCGCGTCGTGGACACGGAGACGCGCGTCAAGATCGCCCCCGACGGCCGCAGCATCGACCTCGCGGGCGTGCAGTTCATCACGGCGCCCTACGACGAGATGGCGGTCGAGAAGGCCATCCGGCTGCGCGACGGCGCGGGATCGGGTGAGGTCGTCGTCGTGACCGTCGGCCCCGAAGCCGCCACGAAGGAGCTGCGGACGGCGCTCGCGATGGGCGCGGACCGTGCGCTGCACGTGGTCGACGAAGGCGCGCGCGATGCCTCCTCCACGGCGGCTGCGCTGGCGGCAGCCCTCGAGGGCCTCGGCGCCGACATCGTGCTCTGCGGCAAGCAGGCGACCGACGAGGACGATGCTGCCGTGGGGCCCATGCTCGCCGCACGGCTGGGCCTTCCGTGCGTGGCGTTCGTCGACGGCCTCGAGGTCGACGGGAGCACGGCGAAGGCACGTCGCGAGATCGATGGCGAGGTCGAGCATCTCGTGGTGACGCTGCCCGCCGTGTTCACCGCGCAGAAGGGCCTGGCCGAGGCTCGCTATCCGGGGCTCAAGGGCATCATGGCCGCCAAGAAGAAGCCGCTCGACAACGTGCCGCCGGCCCCGTCGCCGTCGCTCGTCGAGACCACGGCGCTCGAGCTGCCCCCCGCACGCGGGGCCATGGTGGCGATCGAGCCGACGGCCGCGGGCATGCAGCAGCTGCTGACCGCGCTCCGCAACGACAAGAAGGTGATCTGACCATGGCCAACGACGTCCTCCTGCATGTCGAGTCCGCCCACGGCGCGCTCAAGAAGTCGGCGCTGGAGATCGCGACCGCCGGCCGCCGGCTCGCCGACCAGCTCGGCGGCCGCGTGGTCGCCCTCGTGCCCGGATCGGGCGTCGACACCGCACCGCTGGCTGCGCATGGCGTGGACGAGGTGCTGACCGTCGAGGGCCAGGCCTTCGACCGCTACACGCTCGAGGCGCACGGCGCGGCCTTGCTCGCCGCGGCGCAGCAGGTGGCACCGCGAGCGATCCTGCTGGCCGCGTCCGTGGCGGGCAAGGAGCTCGGCGCCTGGGCGGCTGCGCGCTTGGAGCGCGGCCTCGTGGCCGATGCGATCGACGTGCACGCCGACGGCGACGCCCTCGTGGCGCGGAAGCCGAAGTACGCGGGCAAGGCGCGTGCGACGTTGCGCGTGGCTGGGCCCGCCGTGGTGAGCGTGCGCCCCAACGCGGTCGCGCCCGAGCCGTCCCCGAAGGCCGGCGAGCGCAGCACCCTGGCCGTCGCGCCTCCCGACGCGCGCGTCCGGGTCGAGAGCGTCGAGGCGCCGGGTACCAAGCAGATCGAGCTGACCGAGGCCGACGTCATCGTGTCCGGCGGCCGCGGCATGGGCGGTCCGGAGCACTGGCACCTGATCCTCGACCTCGCCGCGGCCCTGGGGGCGGCGCACGGTGCGTCGCGCGCGGTGTGCGATGCCGGTTGGCGTCCGCACGCCGAGCAGGTGGGGCAGACGGGCAAGACCGTCGCGCCGAAGCTGTACGTGGCGTGCGGCATCAGCGGAGCCATCCAGCACTTGGCGGGGATGAGCAGCAGCAAGGTGATCGTCGCGGTCAACAAGGACCCCGAGGCGCCCATCTTCAAGGTGGCTGACTACGGCATCGTCGGCGACGCCCACCAGGTCCTGCCGCTGTTGACCGACGCCGCCCGTACGTTCCGCGCCTAGCCGCGAGGTACCCTGGGGTCTCGTGCAAGAGGATGCCCCCCGAACGCGCCGGCCCAGCGGCGACCCGCGGCCGCTGGCGCTCGAGATGCTCCGCCGCAACCGCCTGCTGCAGGCGGCCATGGTGGCTGCGCTCGTCAGCTACGGCGGCGTCGTCGCCCTGCTGCTCTGGAGAGGGCCCGAAGGCCCTCGGCTCGAGGCCGGCATGGCCGCCTGGCTCGTGGGCCTGAGCTTGGCCACCTGGAGCCTGCTGTTCTGGTGGCTGCCGGTGCTCGACCGCACGGGACGGGCGCTCGAGGCCCGCGGTTCGGGCTCCGGCCTCGTGCGAATGATGGAGGTCGTGGCCACGGCGTGCATCGTGATCGTGCACGCCCTCTTCCTGGCCATCGTCGTGCTTCGGGCTGCGCAATGACATCGAGCTTCGCCATGAGGACGGGCGTCCCGCGGAACCGACTCCTCCTGCTGGGCAGCGTGCTCACGCTGGGACTGCTCGGAGCTGCTTCGCAGGGGACGGCTGCACCGGACGACCCGTACGCGCCGCCGCCCCCGCCGGCCTACGACGACGAGTGGAGCGCTCCCGAAACCGAGCCGCCCGCGCCCTCGCCGCAGGATCGCTGGACGACGCCGCCGGAGCAGCTCGGGCCCGACGCGGGCCTGCAGGCGGACGCGACCGGGTCCCCGACCGCGGTCGACGACGCTACGGCGGCGATCGAGGCCGCGCGGAGCGCAGGCTTCGACATCACGGGCGGCATGACCGGGCCGGGCCCCGCCGAGCCGCGCGAACGCACCCAGACCTTCCCCGGGCGAGGGCGCGCCGGCGGTGGACAGGCGCTCGGGCCCACGGCGCGCATCTTCGAGGTCACGGTGCGCCATGGCGTGGTCCTCGAAGGCGGTCCGCGGGGCGTCGAGCTGGAGATCGCGTTCACGGCGCGGGGTCTGGGCGGCCTGCCGGTCGTGGTCGGCGTCTGGATGCGCGACGCGGCGACCGACCTGCGTCTACCGGCAGCGGCCGTCGGCTACGCGGACGGGGACGGTCGCCTCACGGCGCAGAGCGTGCGCTTCGTCGTGGAAGCCGAGGGTGCGCGACACCTCGCCACGTTGCGCATCCCCTACGGCGCGATTCCGCGCCGCCTCGGTGCCCTCACCTACGCCGTCACCCTCGAGGCGCAGGTGCTGGCCGCCAGCAGCGCGGGGCTGGTGCCGCTGGCCACGGGTCGCCTGCCTGTCACGTTCGCGGGCTCCGCGGGCACCGCGCGCCCGACGTTTGCGCTGCCCGGCGAGCGCCCCGTGAGCGTCGACGTTCCCGCCGACACCGATCCCGCTCCTGCGTGCCCGCCGGGCGCACTCGGGGCCGCGCTCCGCGACTTGCAGCTGCCGGCGTTTCCCGCCCCTCGACCCGTGACGCCGCGCATCGCACCGCAGCGGACGCCGCCGCCGAGCCCTGCAGCCGCAGAACCGCCCCCCGAGTCCACGCTGCCAACCGAGCTTCCTCCTCCCGTCGTGCGGAAGGTGTCGTAGTCGCGCGGAGGTGTCCGTGCCTCGGAGCGACAGCGATTGCGGCACGGTGTCAGACGCCGAAGTGCGACGTCTCCTGGCCGTCGAATCGCGACCCCTGCGTGTCAGGCACCTTGCCCACGTTGCCGCTTCGCGGCACCGCGGCAAGGGTCCTGACACATCCGGGGTCGCGAGCCGCCTCGCTGCGCACCTTACGCGCGGAACTTGTAGCCAGAGCCTCGCACCGTCTGGATCCAACGTGGGTTGACGGGGTCGTCGCCGAGCTTCTGGCGCAGCTTGTTGATGAAGTTGTCGATGGTGCGCGGCGTGCCGTCGTAGTCGTAGCCCCAGACCTTGTTGAGGATCTGGTCGCGCGAGAGCACGCGGCCGCGATTCTGGATGAGGTGGCGCAGCAGGTGGAACTCGCGGCTACTGAGCTCTTTCGCCTCGCCGCCGACGGTCATCTGCTGACCGGCGAAGTCGATGTGGATGCCGCCCTCGTCGAAGGTCTCGAGCTCGCCATCGAACGCGCGCCGGCGGCGGAGCCGGGCCTTGATGCGCGCCGTCAGCTCGCGGACCGAGAAGGGCTTGGTCATGTAGTCGTCGGCGCCCAGCTCCAGCCCCAGCACCTTGTCGCCCTCGTCGCCCTTGGCCGACAGGATGAGGATGGGCAGCGTCGCGTCGTACTTGCGAACCGTTCGACAGACTTCGAAGCCGTTGACGCGCGGCAGCATGATGTCGAGCACGATGAGGTCGGGCTTCTTGTCGAAAGCCCGCTGGATCGCCTCCTCGCCATCACGCGCCATGTCCACGGTGAAGCCTTCGAACTCCAGGCTGCGCTTGAGACCGAGACGGATGGAGGGATCGTCCTCCACGATCAGGATGCGTGCGCTCATCGGGGATCCAGGGTCTTCGGCGAGCGGGAGGGGGCCCTCCCCTGCACCACCGTAGTCTCGCCGTCCGACCGGGGGGACGCGCGCTTGTTGCGGCGCGCGGTCACCTTCCCGTCACGATGCCCGCCGCGGACCAGGGGCAGCGTCACTTCGAGGGTGGTGCCCACACCGTCGGGTCCGCCGCGGGCCCGCACGCGACCGCCGTGCCCCCGCACGATGGTCCGGACCAGCGCCAGCCCCAGGCCGGACCCCGACACGGCCTGCGTGAGGTACTGCTCGGCCCGGTAGAAGGTCTCGAAGACGCGGCGGCGTTCTGCCCGGGGAATGCCGACCCCGTCATCGACCAGGGTCATGCGTACGTTCCTGCCGTCCACGGCGAGGGCCAGGCGGATGTGGGCCTCCTCGCCGCGCCGGTACTTCCAGGCGTTGCCGAGCAGGTTGGCCACGACGTCCTCGATGGCCTCGGCGTCGTGCCGCACGGGCAGGGGCTGCGTGCCCAGCTGCGCCGCCACGTGGAGGCCCGCGTCCGGCACGATGCGTCGGAAGCGCTCGAGCGCGCGGCGCACGGCCACGCGCAGGTCCGCCACCTCCATGACGTACGGGCTGCCGCCCGCTTCGCGCCGCGCCACGTCGAGCATGCGCGCCACGGTGCGCTCCAGGCGCTTGCACTCGGTGTCGAGGACTTCGTAGGCCTCCGCGCGGTCCTCGGCGCCCTCGAGCTTCCCGTCGCGGAGCATCTCCGTGAACATCGCGATGCTGGTGATGGGCGTCTTCAGCTCGTGGGAGAGGTTGCCGACGAAGTCGGCCTTCAGGCGCGCCAAGCGCACTTCCCGCGTGAGCAAGCGGACGAGGACCCAGCCGCCGACGCCGATGCCCAGCGCCGCGAGCACCAGCACGAGCCAATGCGACCACGCGCCCGCATCGGCCTGCGACGCCGGCTCGGCCACGCGGTAGGCACGCAGCCGGAAGGGCGGGTTCCACGCGCCCTCGAGATCCACGAGCGACGCCTCGGCCACGAGCTGCGGGTCACTCGCTTCGTCGGCCTCGCCGGCCCCGACGACCTGGACCTCGATGCCCAGGCTGGTCATGCGCGGGTCGGCCACGCGCCGGGTGATCCAGGCCTCCAAGGGCGACCGCGCGAGGCGCAGCACGGCGAGCGGAGAGTGTCCGCCAACAGGCGGCGGCAGCACGACGATGCCGACGATCTCCGGCGGCGCGTACTGCACGAGGACGCGGCCGACAGCGGGCGCCTCGCCCAGGAGCGCCCGGGCGCCCTCGGCCGCTCGCTGCAGCGTGCCCCTCGTTGCCGGGTCGTCGAGGACCGCAGTGGTCGCACGGATGCGCTCCACTTCCCAAGCGATCTCGTCCCCCCCCGGCCGCGTCGCGTCGAGCAACAGCCGCAGGCGCTCGGCCGCGTCGGCCAGCGGTCGTTCGAGCTCGTCGGGGCGGACGTCGGGAAGCCCGCGGCTGACACGCATGACCATCAGGGCGATGCGGGCCGCGCGAGCAAGGCGCGCCCGATCGGCCGGCGCCGAGCGCGGCGCCAGGCGCGCCACCTCGAGCATCAAGGGCACCCAGGTGAGCGAGAGCGGCCAGCGCCCGGCTCCGCCAGCGGGTCGCTTGGTGACCACGGGGTAGATCTCGAGCTGCTGGCACCACGCATCGAGAAGCTTGCGGCGCTCGTCGTCATCGCGCGGCGCAGCGAGCTCCACCTGCAGCTCCTTTGCCGCCGCATCCGCCGCCTCGAGGACCTGCGCCTGCGCGTCGGCCCAGTCCCCGAGCCTCTGGGGTGGCAGGTCGAGCAGGGTGCTGCGATCGACCCAGTGCAGCTCCCCGCGATCGGCCACGACGAGGTCCTGGACCAACGCCCCCTCGGGCGTGGCCAGGAACGCGCGCCACGAGGCGGCGTCGTCCACGTCGCCCACGCGCGCGAGCAGCGCGCCCAGGTCGTCGCGTACTTCGCGCCGCAGGTCGCCGAGCCGGGCCTTGACGAGGTCGCGGGCCTCGGCGCGGCGGCGCGCCACGTCGGCCTTGCGCCCCTGGTCGAACGCGTACAGACCGGCGATCGACACGCCCACCATCAGGGCGAACACGAGGAGGACCACGATCGCGGCCGTCTTCGACCAACGGCTGGGACCGCGCAGGTCGAGGGCGCCGCGCAGCGACATGCGCCCGCGACGGTAGCACGGGGGCCGTGTCCCCCTCAGGCCGGCGTCAAGTCCACGACGTGGGCCGCAGGGCGCCAGCGAGGCCCCGAGCCATCGCGGACGAGGAGCCCCTCGGTGAACGATGCGTCCTCCAGCACGCCGGCCCGGGCCTGACCCGCTTGGCGGAAGCGCACCATCTGGCCGCGCAGCGCCAGCCGCGCACGCCAGCCGTCCTCCAATCGCCCGGTGCGGGCGGGGTCGCAGGCATCCCCCATGCGCGCATCGAGGCGCGGGAGCAGCTCGATGAGGACCTCGGTCCGCGAGGGCACGCGACCCAGCGCATCGGCCACGCACGTGGTGCGCCGTGCGACGTCGGCGGGCAGCTCGAGCGGCACGCGGGCGAGGTTGATGCCGATGCCGACGAGCGCACGCTCCCCCCCTTCCACGCGCTCGAGCAGGATGCCCGACACCTTGCGGCCCCCGATCCACACGTCATTGGGCCACTTGATCTCGACGTCCCGTGCGCCCAAGGCTTCGAGCGCTTCCGCGACCGCGACGGCAGCCGCTGCCACGAGCGGCGCGGGCTCCACCAAGGGCGATGCGGCCACGAGCAGGCTCGCGTAGAGGCCCCCGGGGGGCGAGTGGAAGCGACGGCCCTCGCGACCCCGACCCGCGGTCTGCTCGTCGGCCACCACGACGAGCGGCGGCGAAGCTCCTGCCCGGAGCCGCGCCGCCGCGATGTCGTGCGTGGACGTGACGACGGGCTGGTGCTCGACGCACCAGCCCGTCTTGGCGTGGACCGTCGGCCCGTCCAGGGGAGGAGCCGACGGGGACTTCACGAGATCAGGAGGCGTTGTCGCCGCCGCTGCTGTCGGGCTTGGCGAGGTCGGCGGCCTTCTGCTTGAGGGCGGCAAGCTGCGCGGAAACCTGCACGGCGACCGTGCGGTAGAAGCCGAAGGCAAACACTGCCACCCCAATGGTCGGCAGCCAGAACATCATGAACTTGCCTTCCGGGAAGTCGATGGCTGCGATCAGCTTGGCCAGGGCGGCGATGCCCGCCCCCACCAGCATCAGCAGGTTGCCTTGCGCCTTGGACTTCGACCAGATCCAGAAGTTGAGGAGCGCCAACACGCCCCAGATCAGGAACGGGACGAAGAACTCCAGGAAGTAGCTGGGCCGCTCGTAGACGAGCTCGGCGACCGTGAAATCCAGCGACGGAATGGGCATGCGTGCCTCCGGGGGGGATGCAGTGAAGCGTTGGCCAGGGAGTCTACCCCCTGGCCTCCCTCCCCAAGTGCCCTGCACGCCGGGATCCGACGCACCTCGTAGGATGAGGCGGATGGAAAGCCCGGCCCCGCGCCACCCCCGCCTGCTGGCCGCCTCGGTGGGCCTCCTGACCCTGATCGCCGGGCTCGCGGCCCTGCAGCCCGCAGCGGGCCACGCCGAGGAGGGCGACGAGGCGGCACCCACGATCACGCTGGACCCGACGTTCTTCGAGCAGCGGATCCTGCCGATCATCCTGTCCAACTGCGGCGAGTGTCACGCCAACCCGCGCAAGCGCCTCGGCAAGCACTTCCTGGTCCCCTACCCCGGGCGCAAGGTCCGTGAGCGCCACGTGCGCAAGAACCTGGAGACCATCCGTCGCTACATCGTGCCCGGTGACCCCAGCAGCTCGACGTGGCTGCTGAAGGCCCTGGGGCCCCGTCAAGGGGGCGTCGAGCACGAGGGCGGTCAGCGCATCGCCATGAACAGCCCCGACTACGGGGCCATGGTGGACTTCATCAACGGCGCCTCGATCGCGCCGACGCCCTTCACGCCCCCTCCGCGCGTGGAGGGCGAACCCGACTTCCGCTTCTTCGTGGCCAAGGTCGCGCCGCTCCTCGCGTCGGACTGCGCGGAGTGCCATGGCGGCAAGGGCAAGGGCCGCCACAAGCTGGTCGTGGCGGAGGAGGGCGAGGCGCTCGAGCTCGAGGAGCACCTCGAGAACTTCCAGACGATCCTCGAGCTGATCACGCCGGGCGACCCCGAGCGTTCGCGCCTGCTCCAGAAGGGCTTGGCCGTCGAGGACGGGGGCTTGAAGCACAAGGGGGGCGACCGCTTCCGCCGCGGCGACGGCAAGCACGCCTTGCTCGAGGCGTTCGTGCGCGGCGAGCCCGGGCCGCCGCTGCCGACCGAGCGGACGCGCGTTGCGCGGCGCCTCACGGCCGGGGGCCTGGTGCTGGAAGCCGAAGACCTGGAGCTGGTCGAGGGCGTCGACGAGGTGGAGGACGCCGCGGCCAGCGGCTACCTGGCCATGGAGGCGCTGGAGGGCGGCGGACGCGTGGCCGTGCGCTTCGAGGTCGTCGACGAGATGGCGTACCGCATCGTGGCCCGCTGGCAGGGCAAGGGCGAGGGCGCCCGCTTGCGCGTCGATGCCGTCGTCGACACCCCGCTCGAACCCGTCGACCCCGCCACCCGCGCGAGCGGGTGGCGCGACTTCGTGGCGCGTCACCTGACCGACGCCGGGCAGCCACTGGCCGATGCGCGCGGCCGCATCGCGCTGGGGCCCGAAGGGCCGGAGCTGGACGGTCGCGACACGCCGGCCGGCTTCCTGGTTCCCGACCCGGTCCGCCGCACGGGATGCGAGATCGAAGTCACCCTGCCCGTCGAGGAGGACGGCGGCGACGACGCGCTGCTGTTGTTCGACGCCGTCAGCTTGGACGAGGCGCGCTTCGTCGGCTTGGTCGACGGCGGGCGACGCTTCGTCCTGGGCCACGTGAGCGGCGGCACGCTCGTGGTGGAGCGAGCCGTCGTGGCCCCGGAGGAAAACGCCCCGGAGCTGCCGCGCGTGATCCGCGTCGAGCGCCACGGCGGCGTGGCCGTGGCCTCGCTGGACGGCCGGCCGCTCCTGGCGATGGATCTCGCCGACGCCAAGTCGCAGGGCACGTACGGCGTGCGGACGCGCGGGCGGCTCGACGTCCACCGGCTGAGCGCCGTGGACGAGTTCGAGGTCGCCGCCGCCGCCTTCGAGGCGGCGCCCGTCGTGTGGCTGGCCCCGGGCCCGCACGTGATCATCGTCGAGATGCCCGAGGGCGCGGGCCGGCTCGACCAGATCCGCATCGAGCGTCCATGACCCGCCACCTCGCCCGCGCGAGCGGGTATCAGGAGCTTCCCCGAGGAGGTCCCATGAGCCGCCCCGTCCTTTCGACCCTCGCGTTGGCCACCCTCCTGGCGGGCTGGGCCGCGAGCCCCGCGCGCGCCGACGACGCCGAGCTGCCCGGCACCACGCTGTTCTTCGAGACCTACGACACCGACTTCGACGGCTTCGTCACGCGCGAGGAGTTCCGCGGCAACCAGGACGTGTTCCGCCTCCTCGACGTCGACGACGACGGTCGGATCGCCGCGCCCGAGCTGGGACTTCCGGCCGCATGGAAGCCGGACCCTGCGAAGAAGCGGCCCGAGCGCACGCGCGGCAGGGCGGGCGCAACGCCCGGCCGGCCGCGGGACGGGTACCTCGAGCGGCTCCGCGAGATGGACGCCGACGGCGACGGCAAGGTCTCGCGCGACGAGTTCAGCGGTCCGACGCAGGCCTTCGAGCGCCTCGACCGCAACGGCGACGGGTTCGTCGACGCCGCCGACGTCCGCGGAGCCGCGCGCGGGGCACCGGGTGAGGGCAACGACATGGGCGCAGGCGGCGCGATCTTCGACCGCCTGGACGCGGACAAGGACGGCGTCCTGTCGGCGGAGGAGATCGGCGAGCGGCCCCTCCTCAAGCGCCTCGACACCGACGGCGATGGGCGCGTGACGAAGGAGGAAGCGGCAGCGGGCGCCCGGCAGATGGGCGCGCGCGGGGCCGAGGCTCGCCGTGGGCGCGGCCTCACCATGGACGGCCTGCGGCGGTTCGACAGGAACGGCGACGGCAAGGTCACCGCGGACGAGTTCGCGGGCAACGAGCGCCAGTTCGGGCGGCTGGACCGCAACGGCGACGGCGTCCTGGACGCGTCCGACCTCGATGCCGAGCCGAGCGAGCGCCCCGGGGGCCCGCCGCGGCCGACGACGCCGAGCACGCCCTCGGCGCCGGATGCTCCCGCGCCGCCCGATGCACCGGCGCCTCCGGCCGGCAAGTAGCCGTCAGCGAGCGTGCGGCGCGGCGGCCCGCCGAAGAAGCGCGCGGCGGGCGTCCTTCAGCGTGTCGCGGGCCATGTTCCGCAGCAGGCCCGTCAAGAACGGGGGCACGACGAGATCGGTGCCAACGACGAGCACCTCCGTCAGTCGCGCGCCCTGCGGGTCGGGCTCGATGATCGCAAGGCCGCGCCAGTAGGTGATGTGCTCCACGGGGCCGGCGGGCCGCGGGTCGTAGCGGATCCAGACCGAGCCGTCGGGGGCGTCCCAGCGCTCGACGGTCACCCGGAACACGAGGTCCACGCGGATCGGCCCCGCCCCCACGTCCGCCTTCACCACGTGGTAGGAGCGACCCGTACGAGCCGGCCCGAAGGTGTGGGGGGAACCGATCGGCTCGACCTCGCGGGCGGCCAGGACGTCGCGCTGCACGTCGGCGTCCACGAGCAGGTCCGCCAAGCGACCTGGTGCGAGGGGAGCACGCGCGATCACCGCGACCCCGAGAGCGTGACGCAACGGCCCGCCGAAGCCGCGGCCGCGATGCCGCGCGAGGATGGACGTCGCGAGCTCCTGCGGGTCGAAGAAGCCGGGCGTCTCCGAAGCCGGGACGCGGCGCAGGCCGGCCACGACTTCCGCGATCCCGTCGAGCCCCTCCTGGAACGACAAGGCCGTCGCGGTGACGCCGAGCGGCTCCGGTTCCGGCACCCCCACGGCCGACGGCCACGGTCCCGGCGCGCGCACGCGTCCCGTGGGCTGACCGGGGTAGCGCGCACAGCCGGCCAGCAGGACGACCGCCAGCGCGCCGAGTGCCAAGGCCGCTACGCGCGCTCGTCCTGGCTGGGCGCGCGGCCCCAGGCCCGGATGCGCTCGGCCTCCGCGTCCCAGCCGGGCCCCAGGCGAACGTCGAGGAAGCTGGCCAAGCACAGGTCCAGATCGTCCATGACCTGACCCATCAGATCCAGCAGGGCCCGTTCGCGCTCGGCCGGGCTGTCGCCCTCGGGTGCCGGCAGCTTGAGGGAGGCCACGTCGAGGTCCTCGGCCTTGAGCGTGAAGCGCACCTCTTCGTCGTCGCGGGCCAGCAGGATCCGCGCGGCGGCCAGCGTCTTGCCACTTCTAAGCGCCGCGCGCGCCTCGCTGCTCGCGGAGGGGACGCCGGCCTTGAGGACCGTGCGCCGCGCGGCCGCGCGCTCGCCCTTGAACTCGAGGTGGTCGTCGACGTGCACGAAGAACGCGCTGCCGTCGGCATGCTGGAAGCCGGGGGCGACGTCGCTGCGCCACCACAGCCACGTCAGGAACTCGGGGCCGAGGAAGTCGACGCCGCCGCGCGGGTCGGCGACGGGGGGCGTACGGGCGATCACGACGGCACCTCCTCGGTCACGGCGGCCGTGCCGCGCACGCGGCGCGCGAGCGCGGCGGCGAGCGCCTCGCTGGCGCCGCCGAGCTCGGTGCGACGGATGTCCTCCAGGGCGGCCATGGCTTCCGTGCCGGCGACGATCTCCTGTGCGCGGCGCCAGGGGGTGAGTGCTTCCAGCGACACCTCGAACGTGTCGGCGACGAGCAGCTGCACCTGCTCCAGCACGCGCCGCGAGAGGGACTGGACGTAGAGCACGCGGCGGCGCGGGTCGAGCAGGATCCCGTGGGCCTGCACGTGGGGCGGTGTCTCGAGCAGCAGCCGGCGCGTGATCTCCTCCCGCAGGGCCTTGCGCTCCTCGCGCGAGATGCGCCCGGGCCGCCCCCCGTCCCCGGCAGCCTTCGTCCGCGCGTCCAGCTCCAGCTCGAGGTGGGCCTTGAGCAGGCGCGGCGGGACGCGGCGCTGGTCGATGCGCAGCGCGAAGGCGACCGTCTCGCCGCGCACCAAGGTGTCGACGTCGAAGCGGGTCACGAGCAGGTTGTCGGCCGTGACCCAGCCGTAGGTCCGCTCCTCGTGGGGCGCCAAGGGCCGGAAGCGGCGGTCATGGAGGCGCTCGGCGAACGCCGGCTCGTAGGGGCTGGGCAGGGGACCCACGACGCGGAAGCGCCGGACGGACTGGGATCGGAGTCGCAGCATGGGATGCGGACGGTACGCGGGCGCGGGGACACTCCCGGGGCCCCGTGCCGCGGGATCAGGAGCGCCGAGGACCCCGGCGGCGTGCGCGGATCAACAGGACCACCAGCACCACGGCGATTCCCGGACCGAGCCAGCGTGCGTAGCGGCCGATCTGCGCGAACAGCCGGGGGGCGTCCTCGATCGCGCCGCCCAGCAGGAACGGCCAGCCACCACTCAGCACCAGGAACACCACGTCGGTCGCCAGGAAGCGGCGCCACGAGAGCCCGCCGGCGCCCGCTGCCAGGAACGTCGGCACGCGCGTGCCCATGACCATACGCGCTGCGGCGACGGCGAGCATCCCACGGCGGGAGACACACAGCCGCACGCGCGCCAGACGCCGCCGCGGGATGCGCCGCACGAGGCGCGAGCGTCTGAGCGCCGGCCCGAGACGACGACCGACGGCGAACACGAACGCGTCGAGCGCCAGCACCGTCACGTACGGGACGCCGAACGCGACGCCCGGAGCCAGCGAGCCGCTCTTCGCGCTCCATCCTGCGTACGCGAACACGCCCTCCTCGGGAAGCGGTGCACCGACGAAGCCCGCGAGCACGAGCGCGACGAGCACGCCAGGCGTCGCAGCGACGTCGGTGTCCAGCGTTGCGAGCGACGAATCGATCACGCGCACGCGCACACGATCGCAGGACGACTCGACTTCGATCAACTTGAGAGCGCGCGCACGCTTCGGAGAGCTCCGTTTCTCAATTTGAGAGTCGCACACCTCCCGATGCATGCCTTCGCGATGCGAAACAAGCATCGGCACGCTGTTTGTTGTCAGCGATGTCAGCGCGCGCTGTGGTGCGCGTCGTCACGCTGTGCGGGACCGATCGTCGACCTGCTCGTCGTCGTCCAGCGCCCCGCGATCGATCCCGGGATCGACGCGAGGTGGTGGACGCCGACGGGAAGGAGGCGGCCGCGGAGTTGCGGTCGTCCCGGTCGGTGAAGACGCCGGAGGCCACCGGCGCTCGGGCAGGTGACCGGCTCGAACCCCAGTCCGCCCCCTCGAGGGACAGGCAAGGAGACACAGACCATGGCTGCAAAGAAGAAGGGCGCCCGCAAGAAGAAGGCCGCCAAGAAGAAGACCGCCAAGAAGGCGACGAAGAAGCGTGCCAAGAAGGGCACGAAGAAGCGCGCCAAGAAGGGCACGAAGAAGCGCGCCGCCCGCGCCAGCCGCAAGAAGTAGTCGTCAAGACATCCTTCGTGGCCCCGCCGTCCCCCGGGATGGCGGGGCCGCACTCGTTTTGGGGGACCCGCGCGCCGCTACTCGCCGGCGGCGTCCTCCATCTCCTTCAGGCGGCGGTAGAGGGTGGCCGTGCCGATGCCCAGGATGGAAGCGGCGGCCTCGCGGTTGCCCCCTACGGCGTCGAGCGTGCGGAGGATCGCCTCGCGCTCCAGGGCGCCCAGGCTCTGGCCGACTTCGAAGCGGATCACCCCGCTGCCCGTGGCGGCCTCCGGCGGGACGCCACGAACGGCTGGCGGCAGGTCGCCGAGCGAGATGTGGTTGCCGCGCGTCAGCACGACCGCCCGCTCGATGGCGTTCTCCAGCTCGCGGACGTTGCCCGGCCACCGGTAGGCTTGGAGCGCCTCGATGACGCCCTCGCCGAAGCCGGCCAGCTGCCGACCGGTACGCGCCCGCATCTTGGCGAGGAAGTGCTCCGCCAGGAGGGGGATGTCGGCGTGCCGCTCCAAGAGGGTGGGCACCCGGATCGCGATGACGTTGAGGCGCCAGAAGAGGTCCTCGCGGAACCGCCCCGCACGGGCCTCCGCTTCCAGATCGCGGTTGGTCGCGGCGATCACGCGCACGTCGGTGCGGATGGTCGTGCTGCCACCGACGCGCTCGAACTCGCCCTCCTGCAGGACGCGCAGCAGCTTGACCTGCAGGGGTAGGTCGATCTCCCCGATCTCGTCGAGGAAGATCGTGCCGCCGTGGGCCAGCTCGAAGCGGCCCTTGCGTTGCTCGTGCGCGCCCGTGTAGGCCCCGCGCTCGTTGCCGAAGAGCTCCGCCTCGAGGACGCCCTCGGCGAGCGCCGCGCAGGCCACCTTGACGAGCGGACGGTCCGAGCGTGGGCTGCGCGCGTGGAGCGCCTCCGCGATCAGCTCCTTGCCCGTGCCGCTCTCGCCGAGGAGCAGCGCCGTGCTGCTGGCGGGCGCCACGCGGTCCACGACGTCGAGGAGCTCGAGGAACGCCTCGCTTGCGCCGATGAGCGACCGCCCCTTCCCGCTGGCGTGCTGGGCCGCCGGGGCCGTACGGCCGGAGAGCGCCCGGCGGCGCTCGCCGGCCGGCGGACGATCTTCGAAGGCGCGCTTGATCGCCCGCCGCACGTCGCGCAGCCGGATCGGCTTCTCCAGCACGTCGCGGACGCCGCGGCGCACGGCCTTCACGGCCGTGTCGACGCTGGCGAACGCCGAGATGAGGATCGAGGACACGTCGGGGCAGACGACCTTCAGGCTCTCGATCAGATCGAGGCCATCGAGCCCCGGCATCTTGAGATCCGTGAGGACCAAGTCGACGTGGCGGTCCTGGGCCAGCGCGAGCGCGGCCTTGCCGTGTTCCGCCACCAGGACTTCGTAGCCGTCGCGACGCAGGGCACGCCCGAGCGACTCGCGCGTGTTGCGATCGTCGTCGACGATCAAGATGACAGGTGCGGCGTCGGTGGAGACGTGATTCAAGCTCGACCCCCGTGCTGCCCGCGCGGCATCCTCCCATCGCGGGGGGACGAACCTCTAGACGAAACTCCTCACGACGCGGCGTCGGACGCGGGCTCGGCGAGCGGCCAGCGGATGGAGATGCCGGTCCCGCGACCCTCGGCCGACGACAGCGAGAGGCTGCCGCCCGACGCGATGACGATCTCGCGTACGAGGTAGAGCCCGAGCCCGGAGCCGCCCGACTTGCTGGTGAAGAAGGGTTCGAGCACGCGTTCGCGCAGGTCGTCGGGGATGCCCGGACCGTTGTCCTTGACGGTCAGCTTGGTCGAGCGACGCATGCGGCGCACGAGCAGGGTCACGGCGCCGCTCCGGCCGGCGTCGACCTGCTCGGCGAGGGCGTCGAAGGCGTTGTCGGCCAGGTTCAAGAGCACGCGCCGCAGCTGGTGGCGGTCCAGCCGGATCGGGTGCGGGCCCGGATCGATGCGGGCGCGTAGCGTCACCCCCCGCTCGCCGGCGCGCTCGCGCTGCTCCTCGACGAACTCCGTCACGGCGCGGCCCAGATCCAGCTCCTCCGGCTCCTCGCCGCCGATCTGCGAGAGGGCGAGGTAGTGCGTGATGATCTGGTTGAGGCGCTCGATCTCCTCCCGGATGGCCGCCAGCGTGGGCGCGATCGCGGCTTGGACGTCATCGTGGCCCTCGAGCTCGTCCTCGAGCAGGTCCGTCGAGAGGAAGAGGCTGTTCAGCGGGTTGCGGAACTCGTGGGCCACGCTGCCCGCGATCTTGGCCATCGCGGACAGCTTCTCCGTCTCGATCAGGCGGGCCCGGATGCGGTGGACCTCGGTGCGATCGTGCAGGACCAGGAGGTAGCGGTCCGGGTCGGGCGCGCGACTCCCGGGCCGGAGGCGCGCCCCGTGGACGCGCACGGGGACGGCATGGCCGGATGCGTGGAGGAGGGACATCTCCCGACCGTCCACGCGGCCGCCCTGGTCCACGTCGGCGAGGAGCCGCTGCAGGAAGTCCGGCTCGGTGAAGCAGCGGTCCAGCCCGCGACGCTGCACCTCGTAGCGACGACGGCCGGTCAGGCGCGAGGCGCCGACGCTCCAGAGCCCCACCTGGCCCGACGCGCGCACCGTCAGCACCGCGTCGGGGAGCACGCGCAGCAGGCGCTCGAGGGTGCGGCGCATGGGGTCGAAGGCCGGCAGGCCACGGCCCGCGGTCCGCGACGGCTCCTCGCGCGGCGTCCGACACAGGTGCAGCAGCAGCGCATCGGCGGCCTGCGCGAGCCGTTCGGCCTGGTCGGCGGTACCCGCCCCCCGATCGCGCAGGGCCAAGACGACGGGGACGAGACGCGCCGGCGCCAGCAGCGCTGCCGGTGGATCGCTGCGCAGGGCGCGCACCGCGGCGAGGCGGCCGGGCCCGCGCCGCGGGCTCTTGCGCACCGCTTCGAACGCGGCGGCGACCTGCGCCCCGAGGGCGGCGCGGCCCGCCGCGTCGAGGGCAAAGGCGCCCAACGCCTCGTCGAGCGTCGGCGCGCGCGCCTCGCGCACCCCAGGGGCGGAGCGATCCGCGCCCGAGGAGGGCTCGGCCGCGGAGGAAGGACGAGGGGACGGACTCACGTCGGTGGCGGATCCTACCCCGGCCCCCCCAGCGGTCCGGGCACGGGTATCCTGCCGTGCCGCGGGACTTGCCCCGGAACGAGGAAGGACGGACCCGATGGCGCGCCTCACCTGCTTGGCCCTCGCGATCGCGTGCCTCGCGCTCGCTGTGGGCGCCGAGGCGGCGCCGCCGACGCTCGAGGCCGCGCGTGAGGCCGTGCGACGCGACGACATCGACACGGTCGAGACGGTGCTCGTGGACCTGGTCGTGGACGGTCGCCCGGACCACCCGACGTTGCTCGAGGCGGCCTACCTCGCGCAGGAGATCGAAGCGCCCACGGCCACGTCCAAGGTGCGCGACCTCTCGACGGCGCTGACGGAGCAGGCCGACCCGCCGCCCGCCGCGCGCGTCGCGCGCGGGTACGCGGCGCTGGCGACCGCCATCTGGTACTGGCGGCAGAAGATGCAGGGGTCGAGCATCCCCCTGCTCTTCAACGAGGCGTTGTCGGCGGGACGCGTCCGATCGGGAGATGCCGCGACGGACGACCTCGCGGCGCTGCTCGAGGCTCGCACGCACGCGGCGCAGGGCAGCCACGACGAGGCGCTTGCCGTGCTGGCGGCGCGGCGTGCGGAGGGTGCGACCTCGAGCTGGACCCCGCTGCTCGCCCTCTCCGAGGCGCGCCTGGCCTACGACCGCGGCGCCGCGGTGGCGCCCGGCGCGGACGGCCGCCCCACCGCGGAGGCGCAAGCGGACTTCGAGCAGGCGGTCGCGCTCTTCGCTGCCCACGCGGACGCCCTGCCGCGCCTCGTCATGCGCCCGGCCAAGCGCACCGAGCTCGCCACCCGCCGGGCCTGGGCCTTGCACCGCCTCGGCCGCGTGGACGAGGCCGCCGAGGCCTACCGTCGTGTCTACGCCCTCGGCGGCGAGGCACGTGCGCTGGCCGTGCGCGGCCTCGCGAGCCTCTTCACGTACGAGCCCGATCGCTACCGCACGACCCTCGCCGAGCTCGGACGCGGCGCCGGCGGGCAGGGAGACGTTGCCCTCGAGGCGCTCACCGACGCGTGGCTTGCCGAGAACCGCCTGGGCTCGGCGCTCGAAGCCGCGGAGGCGCGACGGGCCCTCGCGCCCGACGATCCGGCGGGGTGGCGCCTGGTCGCGAAGGTGTTCGAGGCCATGGACCAGCCCGAGGAGGCGATCCGCCACCTCGAAGAGGCGTTGCGCCGCGACCCGAACGACCGCGCGGCCGTGATCCGCTTCGACGCCGTCGCACGCAGCGTGGTGGAGGACGACCCCGAACGCACGATCGCCTGGTACGAGCGCCTGGTCGCCGTGTGTCCGGACGACCCGTTCCTGTGGAACAACCTCGGCTTCCTGCTGCGCGAGCAGGTCTCCCCGCACACGGTGCTCGGGGAAGGCGGCCAGCAGAAGCTGACGGCCGAGGCCCCCGACCGCGTCCACGCACAGCTGCTGCGCTGCGTCGAGGCCTACGAGCGGGCCGTCGCCTTGGTCGACCCCGCGGAGGACGGCCTGCGCGAGATCGAGCAGGACTGGAACCTGGCGACCGTCGTCAACGACCTCGGGCTGATGCTGCACTACTTCGTGGACGTCCAGGACGGCCCCCGGGCCGAGGCGCTCTACCTGCGCGCACTGGCCATGACCGAGGACGGCTACAAGGACAGCTACGTCCCCAACCTCCAGCGCCTCTACCGCGACATCCTGACCGGCCACGAGCTCGCGTGGTACCGCGCGGCCGTGCGCGCCGCCGAGGGGCTGCTGCAGGAGGTCCCGCGCGACGACGGCGGCTTCGACCTGGTGCCCGACGACGTCAAGCGCGCCGTCGCGGCCGCCGACGCCAAGCGCCTGAGGGCACGGATCCTGCAGGAGCTCGGGGCCCCCACCCCCGACGCCGATGCCGACGCGTCCGACGCGGACGTCCACGCTACCGACCGGTAGCCGCGTCACTTGTCCTTCCGGAGACACGACATGTATCGCCCCGCCCTTCTCTCCCGCCTGGCGCCCGCGCTCGTCTTGGCCGTCGGGTGCGCGGCCCTGCTCGCCGCGCCCGTCCAGGCCGCGCCCGGCGCCGCGGAGGCGAAGGCCGCTGCGGCCGACCAGGACTGGGAGAAGGCGGCCCAGGCGTGGGCCGGGGTGCTCCAAGCCAAGGCGGGCGATCGGGAGGCCGCGCTCGGCCTGGGTCGCGCCGTCCACGAGGGGCGCGTCTTCGCGCACCTCGCCGACGCCGATCGGGCGGCCCGCGCCCTGACGCAGAAGGACGAGAACGACGCCGAGGCGTGGGAGCTGCGCGGCGAGCTCGCGCTCCTCTTGGCCGAATCGCCGGGTGCGGGCTCGACCGCGAAGATGTCCTACGCCGACGCCGAGGAGCACTTCGGCCGCGCGCTGGAGGCCGACGCCAACCTGGAGGGTGCCGCCGTGGGCTTGGCCCGCGTGCACTTCCTGATGGGACGCACCCAGGAGGCGTTGGATGCACTCGGCTCCTACCTGGGCCGCAACACGAAGACGCAGGCCAAGGCCCTGTTCTGGCAGGGTGAGATCCGCTACCGCCAGGCGCTCGCGGCGCACCGCGAGGCGGGCGGCGCGTACCCCGTGCAAGGCGAGGCCCGCCAGCTCTTCGAGCAGGCGCGTGGCTCCTTCATGGCCAGCACCAAGGCCGATCCGACCCGCGTCGTGGCGTGGATCGAGCTTGGCTACACCTGCCAGTACCTGCAGGACGTGGACGGCGCCGCCGAGGCCTACGAGGCCGCGGCCCGCCTCGCGCCGCAGAACGATGCACCGCTCAAGGGCCTCTCCGTGGTGCTCACCTACGACCGTCCGCGGTACGTGGCCGCGCTCGAGAGGATCCTGCAGGCCAAGCCCAAGCACGCGATGGCCGGGTGGTTCCTTGCGCAGGAGAAGGCCGCCGCCGGCGATACGAAGGGGGCCATCGCCGCCATGCAGATTGCGGCCGCCAACCTGCGCAATCCCGCTGCGGCGTGGGTCCAGGTCGGCGACCTCGAGCTGAAGGGCGGCAACCGGGCCGGCGCGGAGAAGGCGTGGACGAAGGCGCTGGAGGTGGACCCGGGCAACGAGCTGGCGGCGTTCCATCTCGAGACGCCGCTGCGCGAAGGCGGCATGCAGAGGGCTGCCAGCTCGGTCAAGTCCGCCAAGGAGCTGATCGCGGACTACGAGAAGCTCCTGAAGCTCGCGCCGCGCAACACGCTGCTGCTCAACAACCTGGCCTTCATCCTTCGCGAGGCCCATGCCCAGCACAAGGGCGACGCATCGTGGAAGCCCATCCTCGAGGCCAGCCGCGACATGTACGTGCGCGCATCCGAGATCGTCGGCGAGTACAGCGCGCAGTACGAAGGCATGGCCATGACCGAGCGCCTGAGCCGCGCGCAAGTCATCAGCGACACGGGCTTGATGTTCCAGTTCTATCCCGAGATCCAGGACCTCGCGCGTGCCGAGCGCTACTACCTGGCCGCGCTCGACTGGAGCGACAACGGCTACTTCGATGCCTACAACAACCTGGTCCAGATGTGGGCCAAGGCCGAGCGCTGGGACGAGCTGTACGACTTGGCCGACGTCGCCGCCGAGTCCCTGCTCACGAACGAGGGGGCCCCCCACCCGGGCCGCGGACCCGCCCGCGCCCTGGCCGACCGCCTCGTCAAGGAGAAGAAGGTCGATCGCTGACCCCGGGCCGCCGCGCGAGGGGCGCTCGAGAACCCGTGGAGGGTTTCCGGCGCCCGCGGGAACCTAGGGGAGAGTCCCCATGGTCCCGCCGCCCCCCGCCCTGAAGATCGACGCCCTCCTGGAGCACGGCGCCTTCCTGCGCCGCCTCGCCGGGCGCCTCGTGCGCAGCGAGGCCGAGGCCGACGACGTCGTGCAGGACGCGTGGGTGATTGCGCTCGAGCGCGAGGGCCCGGCGCCCAAGAAGCCCCGCGCGTGGCTGGCCGGCATCGTCCGCCACCGGGCCCAGCGCACGGCGCGCGATGCGGCCCGACGCCGCACGCGCCACGAGCGGGCCGCGCGACCGGAGGCGATCGACGCGACGGTCGACGTGGCCGCACGGCTCGAAGTCCAGCGGCGGATCGCCGAGGCCGTGGCGTCGCTCGAGGAGCCGGGGCGGACCGTGATCGTGCTGCGCTACCTCGACGGCGAGACGCCAGCCCGCATCGCCGAGCGCCTCGGCGTGCCGGTGCGCACCGTGGAGAGCCGGCTCCGCCGCGCGCGCGAAGCCCTGCGCGAGCGGCTGGATGCGCTGATGGGCTCACGCGCCGCGTGGTGCCTTCCGCTCGCCGCGTGGCTGGGCGTGGGCCTGGCGCGCGACGCGGCGGCGGCGGCGGCGGCAACGACGAGTACGGCGGCGGGGGCGTTGGCTCCCGCGGCCGCGACAGGAGGTGTCCTCATGGCTTCGAGCATCGGATGGGTGGCCGCGGGCTTGGTCGGCGGGTTGGCCGGCGGTTGGTTCCTGCGCGAGGCCACGCGGCCCACGCCGGAGCCCGTGCTGGAGACGCGCGAGGACCGGCCCACGGACGAGCCGCTGGCGGGGACGGGGCCGACGCTGGGTCGCGACGTGCCCGCGCTCGAAGCCGCCACGCTGCGCGCCGACGCGGCCGAAGCGAAGGCCAAGCGCCTGGCAACACGCGTGGAGGAGCTGGTCGCCAAGGTGCAGGCGCTGGAGGCCGGCGGTGCCGGCGCGACGCAGGACGGCGCCGAGCACGAGGGCCTGGTGATCCCCGTCGGGCCGAAGCAGGAGGTGCTGGCCGCCATCGACTGGAAGGATGCCGGTACGGCGGCCCACGAGATGGCCCCCATGCTGGCCCCGCTGATCCGCTCGATGGCCGAGGACAAGCTCGACCAAGCCCAGGCCATGGAGCTGGGCAAGCGCAACCTGCGCCTCGTGAACGCCGCGATGAAGCTCGTCGAAGCGGGCCTGAGCGGCACCGGGGTGAACGGCGCGTTCACGCATCCCTCGGTCACGGCCAACCTCATCCATGGCACGCTCGAGGCCGCGGGCGTGCCGCTGGACGAGCGCCAGATCGAGCGCCTGAAGGCCGTGGCCGACGACTACGTGAATCGCGAGGCAGCCCGTGTGGCGGGCTACGGCCCCGACACGCTGGCATTCGTCAAGCTGGTCGACGAGTCCAAGCTGAAGCAGGCCTTCCAAGACGCCGTCGATGCGTTCCTGACGCCGGAGCAGCTCAAGGTCCTGCACCCCAACGGCCCCAAGGCGCGCCTGGGCTTGGACCTGTTCTCCCCCGGGATCATCTGGCAAGGCCAGGTGAGCCCCATCACGTACCTGCGCGGACCGTCGGGCGAGGAGACCGCCCTCAACGTGGTCCGCATGCACCTGAAGCTCGAGCCCGAGGAGGCCGAACGCCTGCGCCCCGCCGTGGCGCGTTGGCTGGCCGCGGTCCCGCGGTCCATCGAGGCTCTGCCTGCGGGCCCCGAAGACAAGCTCGGCCTCGTGACGTGGGATCGCCTCGAAGCGTGCTGGGGACCGATGAAGGGCCTCTACGAGGACTTGATCGGCACGCTCCCGCCCGACCACGCCGCCATCGCCACGCTACGCGCCAGCACCCACTGCCTCGTCCCCATCGCCCCCTACGAGTAGGTAGAGAGGGCCCGCTCCGTCGCGGTCAAGCCCGTGACTCGCTCACGTGTCTCGGCGTCGGATCCTCACGCGCTCTGACTCGACTATCCAGAGCGCGGCCTCGAGCGGCTGCGCCTGAAGGAGCGGCAACAGCCTGACGAGCAGGGAACGCACGTCAGCCACGGCTTGCGAGGCTGGACGAAGCACGATGATGCCCGCGCTTCCGCTGGCTGGATGTCGGCGCGGGTCCCCGAAGCCACGGTCCAACGGCACAAGGGCGCGACGCTCGCGGCGGCAAGCCTCGTAGATGACCTCGTCGAGCTTGAACCGTAGCTTCGGAGGCACGGTCATGCCGACGACAGGGGGACCGTGCGCTCGTGCGCCAGCTCTGCCGCGTACGCCAGGGCTGCCAGGACGTCCTCTACCTGAAGGGACGGGTACTCCGCCACGATCTGGCTGGCCGTCATGCCCGCAGCCAAGCTGTCAAGAATGGTCGTAATCAAGACCCGCGTACCGGTCACGCAGGCCTGCCCATGGCAAACCGTGGGGTCGACGGAGATGCGGTCTCGCCAGGTCCGGGTCTCGTGGAGGGCCATGCCGACATGGTACGCGAGACGCTCGCCCCGGCCCTCCGCCCAATGTCAGCTGCCGTCCACCCCGGCCACTTCGCTGCCGCCCGTGGCGACGCGCGCCCCTTCCCGCTCCCGGTAGATGCGCAGCACGGTCGTGATCAAGGCCAGCAGCAGCGGGCCGAAGACGACCCCGCTGATCCCGAACAGGCCGATGCCGCTCATGATGGCGAAGAACAGCATCATCGGGTGCACGTCGTGGGCCCCCGTGCGCGACAGGATCCATGGCCTGAGCACGTTGTCCGCCATGCCCACGATCACGAGCCCCCAGACCACCAGGAAGATGCCCGCGCCCGTCGAGCCCGTGATGAACAGGTAGACGGCCGCCGGCGCCCAGACGAGCGCGGTGCCGCCGAACGGGAACAGGCTGGCGCCGGCCATGACGAGACCCCAGAGCACGGGGGCGTCGAGGCCCGCGATGGCGAAGGACACCGAACCCAGTGCTCCCTGGATCAGCGCCACCAGCACGCCCCCCAGGAGCGCGGCCGTCGTGGTCCCGTGCAGGCTGTCGAGAATCCGCTCCGTTTCCGTGACGGTGAAAGGAGAGACATCGATCACGACGTCCCGCAACCGCTTGCCGTCGCAGTACACGAAGTAGAGCGTGATCAACATGACCACGAAGCCGAACAGGAACAGGAACGGCGCGAAGAGCATGTCGAGCACGCCCTTGGCCAGCGACCCCGTGACGAAGCGGCGGGCCAGCTCCTGACTGCCCTTCTGGAGCGCTTCGCTGAGCGCCTCGAAGTCCTTGTAGCCGAGGAACTCGGCCACGCTATCCAGCCGCGGACGGAGGCTGCCCGCCTCGCCCCCCGCCGCAAGCCCGGCCTCCACGTGCGCGACCACCTCGCTGACGTCGAAGCTCTTGACCTCGTCGACGAGCATCCCGCCGACGAGCATCAAGGGCACCAGCAGCGCGACGGGCACGAGCAGCACCATGACCAGCGCGGCCAGCCGGGGCCGGTTGCCCAGCTGCGTCACGAGACCCCGGTACGGCCTGCCCGTGGCCACCGCGAGACACAGCGCCCACGCGATGGGCGTCACGAAGGGCCAGAGGATCAAGAGGAACGCACCGAACGCGAGCAGCGTGACGACCGTGAGCAGCGCCCTGCGCTCCCACGACCGCTCGATCCCCTCGGCCAGCCCGACCTCGTCCACCATCCCGAGCTCGCCCTCCCAGTGGCGATCCGCCCATCCTAGCCCCGGCGCAGCATCCGGCACGTGGACCTCTACCCGACCTTGGCTCGGCGCATTGGGCGGCTCCTGGGTGCTGCACCGCTTCGCTTCGACCGCATCGAGGGTGGATGCACGCCTGCCCTGCGCCTCCGCGCCCACCTCCCGGACGGCTCGACGGCCTTCGTGAAGGCCGCCACCGATGCGGACACCGCGACGTGGCTGCGCCACGAGCACCGCGTCTACGGCCACGTCGAGGCCCCGTTCCTGCCGCGGCTACGGGGCTTCGACCCGGCCGAGCTTCCGGTTCTGGCGATCGAGGACCTGTCGGACGCGCACTGGCCCCCACCGTGGACGGCGGAGCATGTCGACGACGTCCTCCGCGCGCTCGACGAGATGGCCGCCAGCACGCCGCCGTCGGGCCTCCCCCCGATGGAGCAGAAGCGCGAGATGCTCTGCGGCTGGCGCCGCGTGGCCGCGGACCCACGACCGTTCTTGTCGCTCGGCGTCGCGTCCCACGCGTGGCTCGAGCGGGCCCTGCCCCCGCTGCTGGAAGCCGACGAGCAGCTCGTCCTCGGGGGCGATGCGCTCTGTCACTTCGACACGCGAAGCGACAACCTCTGCCTTCGCGACAGGCAAGCCGTGCTCGTGGACTGGAACTGGGCGTGTGTTGGCAACCCGCGCCTGGATCGCGCCTTCTTCCTGCCCAGCCTCCACGCCGACGGCGGGCCCGCGCCCGACGTCGTCCTGCCCGACGCCGCGGACGTGGCCCCCACCGTCGCGGGCTACTTCGCCTCGACGGCCGGCCAGCCCCCGCTCCCCACCGCCCCGCGCGTCCGCCCCCTCCAGCTCCTCCAGCTGCGCCACGCGCTGCCGTGGGCTGCCCGCGTGCTGGGGCTGCCTCCGCCTTCCACGTAGCTTCGGTCACCCCTCTGGTGCGAAGGCGTCGATGGCCTTGCGCACGGCCTCCTTCGACAGGTTGGGGTACCGCGAGTAGGCGGCGGAGGGGATCGCCTCGACGAGCAACTTCAGCGTCGCCAGATCGACGAGTCCGTCCTCGACGAAGCGCCGTGCGTCCGCGAGATCGCGCTCGAACCCGCGGACCAGCTTGGCGAACACCTGGGTGTAGGGATCGTAGTGGTACCAAGCAACGCGCCCGATCCGGCGGATGAACACGTGGCGGTGCCGTGCATCGGAGAGCTCTGGCACGAACGCGCTTGGTTCCACGAGCTCGATGTTGATGTCGAGCTCCTCCTGGATGCGCTGGACTTCGTGCAGGACACGGTGGTCCTCGACAGCCAGGTCCACGTCGAGGGAAGACGCACGCCAGCCGCGCAGGACGGCTGTCCCCCCGCCCGCGAGGAACACGCAGAAGTCCGTGCCTCGCGGCGCACTCGCCGAGAGCTCCTGCATCAGGAGCGCGAGTCGCTCCGGCGTAACGTCCTTACGCACGGGCTGCTCGCAGCACGCGTGCACACGCATCCGCGAAGGACTGGATGAGCCGCAAGCGCGCGAGATAGCGGTGATGCGCCAGATCACCGTCCGTGGACTCGAGCAGTCGGTACAGGCGGTGATCGGGATCCGACCAGTCGATGTGCGGAACGGGGACGCCTTCCCGGCGCAGCCGCGATTGCGCCAGCGCCACCAACAAGCTGTCGGCCGTGATCCGACCCGCGGCCACGTCATCCAAACCGCGGTCGACCAGATCGCCGCCGGGCAGACCCAGGTCGGCGAAGGAAGGCCCACCGAAACGAGCGCGGATCCAACGCGTGAGGGCGGCGCGTCGGGCGATCGCCTGCCGCCGGGCTGGGGCGAGGCGCTCGGCGCGCAGGCGGCCACCGCGGCGGCCCTGCTCGCGGAAGGCGTCTCGGATCGCGGCAGGCAGCTTCACGGCCCCACTATACCTAGGGGGTAAGCATGGTCGAGGTAGGCTGGGCGCCGTGCGCGCGATCGTGATTCCCAAGAACGGGCCGCCCGAGGTGTTCGAGGAGCGGGAGGTGGAGGAGCGGCGGCTGACGCCGATCGACGTGCGCGTCGAGGTGGCGGCCGCCGGCGTCAACTTCGCGGACGTGATGGGCCGCGTCGGGCTGTACCCCGATGCCCCGCCTCTGCCGTATGCGCCCGGCTACGAGGTCGCGGGCACGGTGGTGGAGGCGGGCGAGCGCGCGGCGGAGCGCTTGCCGCCCGGGACGCGCGTCATGGCGGTCACGCGCTTCGGCGGCTACGCCGACCTCGTGCGCGTGCCCGAGCACGCGGTCGTCCCGCTGGCCGACCACGTGCCGTTCGACGTGGCCGCCGGAACGCCCGTCAACTACCTCACGGCGTGGCTTGGCCTCGTGCACATGGGCAACGCCAGGGCCGGCGAGAGCGTGCTGGTGCACGGTGGCGCGGGCGGTGTGGGCTTGGCGGTGATCGACCTCGCACGCGGGCGCGACCTCGTGCTGCATGCCACGTCGAGCAGCGCGGCCAAGCGCGGGCGCCTGCTCGAGCTGGGCGTGGCCGCGGCGCTCGACGGGACGGCGGCCGACTTCGAGGAGCAGGCGCGCCGGGCCACGCGCGGGCGTGGCTACGACCTCGTGCTGGACCCTCAGGGCCCCGAGTCGTTCCAGAGGTCGCTACGCCAGCTGGCGCCACTCGGGCGCCTGGTCTGCTACGGCTTCTCGTCGCTCGTCACGGGGCCCAAGCGCAAGCTCTGGCACGCCGTCACGAGCGTGCTCAAGACGGCCAAGGTCAACCCCATCACGCTCATGAACCAGAACGTGGGCGTGCTCGGGTTGAACCTGGCCCACCTCTTCACCGAGCGCGACCTGCAGCGCACGGCCATGGCCAAGCTCGGCGAGCTGCTGGACCGCGGCGAGATCCGGCCCCACCTCGACCGCCGGTTCCCCTTCACGGCGGCCGGGGCCGCCGCCTCGCACACGTACCTTCACGAGCGCAAGAACTTCGGCAAGCTCGTGTTGGTGAAGGACGCCGAAGCGGTCAGCCGCTGACCGCGGCGCCCTCCATGGCCAGCAGCTGGCGCTTGATGTCGAGATCGCCCGTGAAGCCGCCCAGCCGCCGCGAGGCCCCCACCACGCGATGGCAGGGCACGACGAGCGGCAGCGGGTTGCGTCCGCACGCCTGACCCACGGCGCGCGCCGCGCCGTGGCGGCGCAGCGCCTTGGCCACGGCGCCGTACGTGCGCACCTGCCCGCGCGGGATGCGCTTCAAGTGCGACCACACGCGCGGCCCGAAGCCGCTCTCCGGCAGCACGTGCGGGAGGTCCTTCGGATCCGGGCCGCCGTCCAGGTAGGCCGCCAGGACGCGGCCGGCTTCCGTCGTGAACGGGCTGCCGCGGCGCAGGTCCACGTTGAGGAGCCAACGCTCGAGCCCGTCGCGCACGGGGCCGTCGTCGTCGCCGAAGTGCACGCGCACGAGCCCACTGCCCGTCGCGGCCAGCACGAGCGGTCCGATCGACGTGCGCCGCAGCGTCGTCATGTGGACGACGGTGGCCACGGTCAGCGACGCCCGGGTGCGGCCAGCAACACCTTCAAGGTCACCTGCTCGTCGCCCCGCAGCACGACGAGGTCCACGCGCTTGCCGGGCTCGAGCCGCCTCAGCGCCTCCACGAGGCCCTGCCGATCGCGCGTGGCCTGGCCGGCGATGCTCACCAGCACGTCGCCCGGTACGACACCGGCCTCGGCCGCCGGCCCGCCGTCGGCGACCCCGGCCACGAGGACGCCGATGTCGTGCGGCTCGGGGCTCGCCTGCAGCCCCAAGCGCGGCGGACGGGGCGGCGTGGGCGGCTTCGTGAACTCCAAGCGCTCTTCGCGGCTCGCGATCTCGCGCACGACGTCACGCACGAACAGGGTGATGCGCTCGAGGCCCTCGAACTCGATGCGCTCCACGTCGTCCGTCGGCCGGTGGTAGTCCTCGTGCAGCAGCGTGAAGAAGAACAGCACGGGCAGGTTCTTGCGGAAGAACGACGTGCTGTCGCTGGGCGCCACGCCGCCCGGGTCCCACAGGCAGTTCAGGTGGTGGTCCTTGTTGAGGCCCTCCACCAGCTCGTGCAGGCCCTTCGCCGTGCCGACGCCGCCTACCTGCACGCGACCCTCGCGGCTGCGGCCGATCATGTCCAGGTTGACCATGCCAACGGTGTCTTCGAGAGGCACGGTGGGATGGTCGACGTACCACTGCGAGCCGAGCAGCCCGCGCTCCTCGCCCGTGAACGCGATGAACAGGAGGCTGCGCCGCGGCCGGTGGTCCGGCGCGGCGAACCACTCGGCCAGCTCCATCAGCGCGACCGTGCCGGAGCCGTTGTCGTCGGCGCCGTTGTGGATCTGGCCCGCGGCGGATGCACCGCCCGTGCTGCCGAACCAGCCGAGCCCCACGTGGTCGTAGTGGGCGCCCACCACGACGACTTCGTCGGCCACGTCGGGGTCGCACCCGGGCAGCAGGCCGATGACGTTGCGGGCATTGGCCCCTTGCGTCGCCGTCAGCGTGGTGACGACGTGCACGCGCGCTCCGGGCACGGGACCGCTGCAGGGGCCCGTCGTGCGCAAGCGCTCCTCCACGTCGGCGAGGCTCGTGCCCCGCGCCGCCAAGAGCCGCTCGGCAATCGCCTGCGAGACGAACGCGTACGGGATCGGCGCCGACGCCGCGGGCGCGCCCAGGCTGGCGCTCCAGTGCCCGATGCGATCGGGTCCCCCCTTCGTGGTGTCCGGGTTGTTGCAGAGCAGTACCGCCGCCGCACCCGCCTCGGCGGCGACCTTCAGCTTGTTCAGGAAGGAGGCGTGCTGGACCTCTTGCCAGCCGGGGTTCTTGCGCAGCACGAGCACGACGCGGCCCTTGACGTCCTGGCCGGCGTAGTCGTCGTACTCGCGCTCGGGCGCGCGGATTCCGTAGCCGGCGAACACGACCTCCGCGTCGACGTCCGCGGCCGCGCTGACCGAGAACGGGTTCCAGTCCTCCTCGACGGTGTAGGAGGTCGCCTCACCGTCGATCGTGACCGTGAGCGCATTGCCCTCCCCGAGCACGGGCTCGGCCACGTCGAAGGGCTGGTACCAGCCGTCCGAGCCCTTGGGCACGAGGCCCGCGCGGCGGAACACCGACGCGATGTGGGCGGACACCTCGATGGCCTCGGGGCCGGTCGTGTCCCGGCCGCGGCGGGCGTCGTCGGCGATCCACGCGAGGCGCGCGCGCAGGTCCGCCAGGGCAATGTCCGTGGTGCTGGTGTAGGGGCTCGGCGCAGCTTCGGGAGCACGCGCCTCGCCGGCGTTGCCCGATCGCGAGCCCCCGAGCGCGGCCGCCCCGAGGCATGCGAGCATCGCCGCGATGGTGCGCTTCATGCCGACCCTCCGCCTCCGTCGTCCGCGCGTCGTGGCCACGACGAGACGGCGGGGCGGGGAGTCTCGCCCCGCGCCCCCCCTCGCGTCAAAGGCGGGCGTAGCGCTCGCGCTGCTGCTCGTCGCCGTGGCGGCGCGGGGTCGGGTCGAAGCGGCTCCCCGGGAACGGTTCCCGCGGCCGGACGCTCGCCGACGCGACGAGGCCCGCGCGGCAGCCGCCGTCGCGGCGGCGCCGCACGACGCGCAAGGCTGGCTCGCCTTGGCCCGTGCCCGGCGCGAGCGAGCCGATCTCGCGGGCGCCTTGGCCGCTGCGGACGAGGCGCGCCTGTGGCAGCCCGGCGACCCCGCGGCCTCTCGCGAGGCCGCCGCCGCGCACCTCGCGCTGCACCGCCCCGCGGAGGCCGCACGCGCCCTGGCCCTGCTGGACGACGACGCGGCCGTCACGTGGCGCCTGCGCGCGGAGCTGGCCCTGTTGCAGGGGCGCACCGAGGCCGCCTGGCGTGCCGCCTCCACGGCCTTGCGCCAAGCGCCCGGTCAGGCGGACGTGGTCGCGACGGCGGCGGAGGCGGCGTATCGCTCCGGACGCCTCGAACGCGCGCGACGGCTCTATGCGACGACCGTGCGCCTGGACCCGTGGCACGAGGTGGCCAACCTGCGGCTCGGTAGCGGCTTCGCGCCGCGCGGCGACCGGTTGGTGTTCAGGTCGGTCGCCCAGCGCCAGGGATTCGACGAAGCGGCCGCCGCGTGGCGCGCCCACGACCTCGAGACCGCACTGGCGCGCTTCGCGGACCTGGTCGCCGATGCGCCGGACGAGCCGCGCTTCCGCCTGGGGCTTGGTCTCGTGCTGCGCGAGCGGGCGTGGGCCGAGTGCGCCGCGCTGCCGCCGGACACGTCGTGGCTGGCGGACGAAGCGCGACGGCCCGTCGCCGGCGAAGGGCGCCTCGTCCCCGGTGTCGCCGACCTGGCGCCCGATCACCTGGCGGTCGTACGCCGCGCGCTGCGTCCTTGGGAGGCCTGGCTGCCCGAGCTGCTCGCGGCGGGCGGACGCCACGAGGTCCTGCCGCTGGCCGTCAGCCTCGTCGATGCGCCGGAGCGCGAGGACCTGGCCGACCAGACGACCTTCGACGGGCGCTGGTACGCGCACCTGCGCGGCGTGGGCGGGCTCCATGCGGCGACCGGCGAGGAGAAGCTGCGCGCCGCGGCCTGCCACGAGTTCGACACCTTCGCGCACGAGCTGGCCCACCAGATCCTGTCCTACGCGCTTCCCGAAACGGTTCGCGGCGAGGTCCACGCCCTCTGGCGGCAAGCGGTGGAGGCGGGGCGCTGCCTGGACGCCTATGCCGCCTCCAACGCGGACGAGTACTTCGCCCAGGGCTTCGAAGCGTTCGTCTCGCCCTGGAAGCGGCCCGGCGTGCGGCGCACGGCCTCTCACACGCGCGACGAGCTGCGCGACGTCGATCCCGCGCTGCTCGCCTTGCTCGAGCGCCTTACGACGCGAGACCGCGAAGGCGCTGCATCGCCTGCTGCACCTCCTCCCACTCCGGGTGGGCCTCCAGCGCAGCGCTGAGCAGGCGATGGGCTTCCAGCTCCCGGCCTGGCTGGCGGGACAGCCAGAGGCCGTAGTTGCCCTGCGCGCGGGACACGTTGCGCGCGCACTTCAGCGCGTTTTTGTAGCCCTGCTCGGCATGGCGATCGTCGCCCAGGTGCTGATGGCCGACGGCGTACACGGTCCACGCACGCTCGTTGCGCGCGCCGTGCTGCAGCGAGCGCACGGCGGTACGCACGGCCTCCTTCCAGCGTTCCGCGAGCATCAAGGCGCCGGCGAGGTCGTCGAGCCAGGGGCCCCAGTCGGGCTGCAGGCGATGGGCGCGCCGGAACGCCTCGACGGCTTCGTCGGGTCGCCCCTGGCTGATCAGCGCGTAGCCCGCGGCCGCATGCAGGGAGGAGTCCTCGTGGCGCGCCAGCGCCTCGCGGGCCCACGCCAAGGCCTCGTCGTTGCGTCCAAGCGCGCGCAACGCGCGGGTCCCGCGCACCACGGGCTCGGCGTCGTCGGGGCGCAGTCCGGCCGCGGCCCGGTAGGCGGCCACGGCCGCCTCGAAGTCGTGCGCGGCTTCGTGACGACGGGCTTCGAGCATGCGCACGAGCGCGCTGGCAGGGTGGTGCCCGATGGCGCTGGCGAGCACGGCATCGAACTCGTCGAAGCGCTTGTAGCGCAAGTGGAGCTCGAGCCGGCGGATGGCCACGCGTCGATCGGCCGGCCAGCGGAGCCCGGCCTCGTCCAGGACGGCGCGGGCGGCGCCGTACTCGCCGTCACCCAGCAGGTCGTCCGCAAGGCGCACCGCTCCCAGCGGGTCATCGGCCTTCACGAGGCGCCGCAGGGCAGCGGCAGCCCCGGGGCTCAAGGCATCGGCGGCGCCCATGGGGGCGACAGGCTACCCCGACGCCGGGCTTGCAGTCACCGCAAGCGGCGCCGGAGCTCGTCCCAGGGGAAGTTGGCCCCAGGGCACTTCGTGGGGCAGCAGTGGCAGTGCCCCTGGACCACGTCCGGGGAGAGGTCGTACGTGTCCATCAGCCAGCGGACCAGCTTGACCAAGCTGTCCATCTGGGCCGCCGTGGGCCGCCCGCCGGGCAGCTCGAAGTTGCCGACCAGGCAGATGCCGACCCCGTAGTCGTTGTAGCGGTTGTCGGGCGTCTTGGCGTGGGCACCGTGCAGCTGCTGCTTCCAGCGCGGTCCCACCTCGACTTCGCCGTCGCCGCTGAGCGAGCCGTTGCCGATCACGAAGTGGTAGCCCAGGCCGTGCTCCCACCCGTTGTCGACGCGATGGATGCGGTCGTACTTCTCCGCGTTGCCGGCCAGGTCATCGCTGTGATGCAGGATGATGTACTTCCAGTCGCGGCGCGGGGCCGAGGCGGGCGGCACCCACCCCGCCAAGCCGCGGGCAGGGGCGCGCGAGGTCGTCTCCACGCGCGGCGCCCGCTTCACGATGGGACGCGGGGTCACCGGCTCGACCTGGATGCGTGCGGGCGGCGTGGGCGGCGCCTCGTTGCGCGTGCGCAGCTCGAGCGCCCGCGTCAGGAGGCGGTCTTGGCGGGCTTGGTGCCTGGCCTGTTCGGCGACGGCCTCGCGATCCAGGAGGCGCACGACGCGAGCCGGGATGACGAGGTCCTCCCCACGGCGCGCCACGGGCTCCTTGAAGGTCATGGGCCGCGTCGAGATGAGCCCCTTCGTGCTGTCGGCGTAGAGGTAGATGGACAGGCCACCGTTCTCGAGCACGGCGAACGTACCCTTGTCCGTGTAGGCAAGGCCGTGCATCGCCGCGAACTCGCGAGCGGTCAGTGACGAGTCCACCAGGGCGGCCGGCGCCGCGACGGCAGCACCGGGAGCGGGAGCGGCACCCGCACGACGGGCGGGGACCCAGCGACCGGAGGGGTCCTGGACCAGGACGTCCCCGGCCCGGACGCGGGCGTCGGTCTGGAAGGGCTCACCCGCTCCCGCCGGCCCGGGAAGCCCGCCGAGGAGCAGGGCGCCGAGGATGCCGGCGAAGGCGAACGCGAGGGCGGCAGGACGACGGCGGGCAGTGATGGACAAGGGCTCCTCCTCCCGGGCTGGATCGGTCGCGCGCGTGCGTACCGCGTGAGGCTACCGGGCGCTCGTGACAGCCGAGCGAACCGTTTCGCGGACCGCGCTCACTACCTCCATCGGTTCCCGCGAAGCGCTTCCGCAGCGCCGGCGGGCGCATGGCGGATTTGTGTCGCAATCCCCCGTGGCGAAACGGACGATCAAGGTTCGAGCCCGGTTTGGAGGGGCCTTCCTGCGGGAGCGCAGCCCGGATTCCGCCGTCGCCAGCGCCGCGCGTGCGCGCGGGCGTCACGGCGCGCCCTGCGTGCTCGCGTGGCTCCCCGTCCTGGCGCTGCTCGCCCTCTGGCCCACGCGTCCCGCACGGGCCGACGACGTGGCGCCACCGCCCGCACCACCGCTTCGCCAGCTGGTGGAGGCCCCCCGCCTGGACGGCGAGCTCGGCGAGTGGACCGGCCGCGCGCCGGACTTCGTGATCGATCGGCGGGAGCAGGCCTTGCCGGACCGGGCCGAGCGCTGGAAGGGCCCGGACGACCTCTCCGCACGCGGGTGGTGGGGCCTGCGCGGCAACACGCTCTGGCTGGCGCTCGAGATCCGTGACCAACAGGTGTTCCAGGACAGCGCCGCGCCCTGGTGGCAAGGCGACGCCGTCGAGCTGTTCCTCGATCCCCACCGGGTCGAGGGCGAGCCGGCGCGCCCGGCCTATGGCCCCGACTGCGTGCAGCTGTTCCTGCTCCCCCACCACCCGGCCCTGCCGTGGGGTGTCGTGTGGCGGGGCCCGACATCGCATTTCGACGATGCCGGCCTGCGCGGGCTCGACGTGCGCTACGGGCGACCCGCCCCCGAGCGCACCACCGTCGAGCTGTCCTGGGACCTCGCCGACCTCGGCATCCTCCCCGGTCCCGAGCGCGTCTTCGGCTTCGCGCTGGCCCTCGACGACGCGGACGACGGGCCCGGCAGCCCGGGCAGCTACCTCTCCTGGAACGCGCAGTTCGACCTCTACCGTGTGCCCGCCCGCTTCAGCGTGGCGCGCCTGCCGGCCCGCGATGTCGCGCCGCCCCCCGTGCCCGGCGCACCCGAGGGGCCCTCCACCCTCGGCCTGCTGGCGCTGCTCGTCGGGGCCATCGCCTTCACCGCCTTGCTGGTGGGACCGGGCGGACGTCAGCTGGAGCGCGTCCCGACACGTGCCCTCGTGGTGGCGCTCGGCGCGCTGGCCGCCACCGGCATCGCACTCGGCGGCCTCGTGACGGGCAGCGAGGAGGCCGCGCGCGACACGCTCGCCGCCGAGCTGGCGCGCGAGGCCCGCGCGGCCGTGCCGCTGGTGGAGGCCGCGCGCGAGGTCGGCGCCTTGCACGAGGAGAGTCCGGAGGCCCGGGCCGCCGCGCTGGCCAGCCTCCTGCGCGGGGAGCCCGTGCCCGCGGCGCCGGGGGTGGATGCCGCCGCCTACATCCCGCTTCGCGCGGACGGTCGGTTCGGCGCCGCGCCCGCCGACGGCTACGACCTGGACCTGGAGGGACCGCTCGACCTCCTGCTGCCCGAGCCGGTGACGTCCTCGGCGATGGGGCTGGACGTGTACTTGGCGCGGCCGCGTCGCCACGCCTCGCCCCTCGGCACGCTCACCCTCGAGAGCGCGAACGGAGAGCGGGCCCACGTGGACGTCGGCGCACCCGGCGGACCCGCGGCGGCGCTGCGCCTCGATGTCGCGCTCCCCGAGCCCCCCGCCGGCGGTTGGCACCGCGTGCAGTGGCAGCCGGGCCCGGCCGCCGCCCGGGCCCGCTTGCGGCGCCTGCTCGCCGGCGAGGCGGGCAGTGGCGAGCGGGTGCTGCGCTTGCCCGGGCTCACGGACGAAGGCGTGCCCGTGCTGGCCCACCCGCGCCAGGACGCACCCCAGGTCCGGATCGCACCGGGGGGACGACTCGACCTGGAGCTGCCCGTGCTGCTCGGCGGTGCGGATCGGCTCTGGTTCGTCTTCGGACCGGATGAGGCCAGCGACACGGACGAAGGCGGCTCGGTCCGTGTCGAGGTGCGCTACGCGGAAGGACCGCCCGACCGGCACGAGCTCGCCGAGGGCGTGCACCTGGGTCCCGCCCGGCGCGCCGAGGGCATGCCGCGGCCGCCGGCCCGGCGCAGCCGCGTGGCGTTCGACTGGACGGCCAGCGACGGCTTCCGCCACGAGCGCGACGCGCTGCCGCTGCGCCTGGACGCGGCGCGGCGTCCCGAGCGCGTGACGATCGAGAACCGCCGCGGCGCACGTCCCCTCGTGTTGCTGGCGGGCACGCTCGTGCGCACGCGCGGCGCCCCCGAGGGCTCGCTGCTGCGCGTCATCCGCGACGAAGACGCGGCCGCCGACCGTGCCGTGCTCGCGCGGGAGGACGCGTTCGCGAGCTTGGCCGCGCGGCTGCCCCGCCCCTCGGCACCCGGGGAGGACGAAGCCCTGCGCGTAGCGCACGAAGCCGACGTGGGTCCGGCCGACGTTCCGGTGCCGCTGCGTCTCGAGGGCCGGCTGGATGCCGACGCCGCGGCCGGCGCGCGGCGCTTGGGCATCGCCCGCTTGGCGGTCCTCGGACTGGGCGTGTTCGTCCTGCTGCTCGTGGCTACGCGCTGGGCGCGGCGCCTGCAGACGCTGGGCGCACGGCTGACCGTGGGCGTGCTCGTGGCGGCCCTCGTGCCGCTGCTCGTCACGCTGTTCCTGCTCGAGTCCAAGCAGCAGCGCCGCCTCGAGACGGAGGCGCAGCGCGAGCTGGACGCATCCGCGCGCGCCGTGCAGTCCCGCCTCGGCACGCTCGTGCGCGAGACCGGCGACCTCGCCCGACGCCTGGCACGCCACGCACGCGGACTGGCCGAGGGCACGCCCCCCGAACGCTGGCCAACGGCGATTCGCGCCGTGCTGCCCCAGGGCCTGGCCGGGAGCGCGCTCGTGCGGTCGCGAACCACGCCCACCCTGGGCGTCACGCTCGGCGGCACGCCGCTCGCGGCGCTGCGCGCCCTGGACGAGCTGGACGGGGAACCGCGCCTGGTCGCTTCGCCCTGGGACGGTCTGCTCGTGGTGGCTCGCGGCCAGGCGGGCCGCAGCGAGGCGATCGAGGTGGTGGTCGGGCGCCGCCTGCGCGACGAGGATCTCGCCGGCTTGCTCCCCGAGAGGGCGCGCGCCACCGGCATCGCGCTGGTCGCCGACTCCGGACGCCGCTTGGCCGTCGGCGGACCCGCTGGCGCGTTCGCCGCCGACCGCTTCGCCCGTGCGCGCCGCGACACGCCGCGGGGTCCCCTCGCCGGCCGCCGCGGCGATGCCCTCTTGTCGTCCGTCGAAGTGGCCCCGGGGCGCGGTGACGGGGACGGCCCCCTCTGGGTCGTTGCGGCCGAGCCGGCGGCCGCGCTGGACGCGGCGATCGCCAGCGAGCGCGTGCCCCTGCTGTGGCTGGCGCTGCTCGGCTTCGCGCTCATTGCCTCCAGCGCCGTCCTCGTGGCGCGGCCCACCGCGGCGCCCGTCGCCGCCCTGGCGGCTGCGAGCGAGGCGATGCGTCGCGGCGAGTTCGACGTGCCGGTGCCGACGGGTGGGGCGGACGAGGTCGGTCGGCTGGCCCGCGCGTTCGACCAGATGCGGTTGGACCTGAGCGAGCGGATGGAGGACCTGGGCGCCCTGCGTCGCGCGCAGGACCATCTCGCCGAGCACCTGGATCACGACGTCTGTGCGGAGCGCGTGCTCGGCCTGCTGCACGAGGCGACGGGCGCCGACGTGACGTGCCTGCTCGAAGCGCGCTCGGGCGTACCGGCGTTGGCGTTGCTCGGACGTCGGCTCCGCGCGCACGGGCCGGACGAGACCGATGCCGGCGAGGGGCGGACCGTGCCGCTCGAGGATGCGTTCCTGCGTTCGCTCGCCGCCGGGCCGGACGGGCTGCTCGACGTGCCTCGCGACGCCGGGGAGAAGGCCTTGGAGGCCCTGGGCGCCGGCGCCGTGCGCTGGCGCGCCCAAGCGCTTGCGAGCGGCGGACGCGTGGAGGCCTGGGCGCTCTACGGCTGGCGGGATGGCGCGGCGGGCCCCGGCGAGGCCGCGAGGCGGCGCCTGCCGGCCCTCGGCGCCATGGCCGCGGCGGCGCTGCACCGCGCCCACCTCTATCGCGTCGCGTTGCTCGACGAAGTGACGCGCGTGCCGGGCGCGACGGCCTTCGAAGCGCGGCTGCGCCGCGACGTCGACGCGGCGGTGCGCGGCGGCCCCGAGGTCGTGTTGCTGCGCATCGGGCTCGACCACCTGGAGCGCCAGCAGCGCGAGCACGGTGTCGAGGCGGCGCGCCGCCTGCTGCAGGCGATCGCCGCCGCGCTCGTGGCCGAGATCGGCGACGTACGGCGCGTGGGGCGGACGGCGCCGGCCGAGCTGGCGGCGCGCGTGGCAGCCCGCACGCCCGGCGCCGTGCGCGCGCTGGCCGACCGCGTTCGCCAGCGGCTGGCCTCGCTGCACGTCCCGGCACCCGACGGCTCGCAGCTCTCGACGACCGTCTCCATCGGCGTGGCGATCTGCCCCGGCGACGCGCGGAGCGTCGAGTTCCTGACGGGCGCCGCGGGCACAGCGATGGCCGTGGCGCAGTCTGCCGGCGGCGACCGCGTGGAGGAGGCCGCACTCCAGGGCCAAGGGGCGGTGGACGTACCGCCCTTCGAGGAAGGCGCGGTGTTCCGCAGCCAGGCCATGGTGGCCGTCGTGGAGGCGGCGCGGCGCGCGGCACGCAGCGATGCCTCCGTGCTGATCACGGGAGAGACGGGGACCGGCAAGGAGGTCCTCGCCACGCTCCTCCACCGGCGCAGCGCCCGGGCCAGCCGTCCGCTCGTCAGCATCAACTGCGCCGCGTTCCCGGACACGCTGCTCGAGAGCGAGCTCTTCGGGCACGAGCGGGGCGCGTTCACGGGCGCCGACCGCCGCCGCGAGGGTCGCTTCGAGCTGGCCGACGGCGGCACGCTGTTCCTCGACGAGGTCGGCGAGATGAGCCCGGGAGCGCAGGCCAAGCTGCTGCGCGTGCTCCAGGAGAAGCAGGTCACCCGGCTCGGAGGCACGCGCCCGATCCCCGTGGACGTGCGCATCCTCGCGGCCACCAACCAGGACCTGGAGCGGGCGGTCGAGACGGGTCGCTTCCGCGAGGACCTCTACTACCGCCTCAACGTGATCCGCCTCGTGGTCCCGCCGCTGAGGGAACGCCGCGAGGAGATCCCGCTGCTCGTCGACCTGTTCCTGGACGAGATGCGGCGCCGGACCGGCAGCGGTCCGAAGCGACTGTCGCCGGCCGCCATGGACTTGCTCTACCGCCACCCCTGGCCGGGCAACGTGCGCGAGCTGCGCAACACGATCGAGCGCGGCGCCGTGCTCTGCGACGGCGAGGAGATCGGGCCCGAGCACATCCAGCTGGACCCGGGGGGCCCGGAAGCGCGAGGCGACCTCGTCCCCCGCCGCGCCCCGGGCGACGACCTCAACCGCCGCCAGCAGGCGCTGCTCGCCTGGCTGGCGCGCCATGGCCGCTGCACGAGCCGCGAGTACTGCGAGCTGACCGGCACGAGCGCGCGAACGGCCCTGCGCGACCTCACGGACCTGATCGACCGCGGGCTGCTCATCCGTGAGGGCAAGCGTCGTGGCGCCGTGTACCACCTCGCGTGAGCTGGATTCGCGCGTGCGGACGCGAGCGTCGTCGCGGTAGGCTCCCGGCATGGCGCGCACGGCGTGGGACCGCCGACCTCTCCTGCTGGGCATGGTGCATCTGCTGCCCCTGCCCGGGAGCCCGCGCCACCGTCCCGAGCGCAGCGCCGCGGGGGCGCGCTGGGTGGACCAAGCCGTGCGCGACGCCTTGTTGCTCGCCGAGGCGGGCTTTGACGGCGTCGTCGTGGAAAACCTCGGCGACGCACCCTTCTTCGGCGACGACGTGCCCGACGTCACCGTGGCGGCCCTGGGCGTGGCCGCGCATGCCGTGCGCCGTGCGCTGCCCCGCGGTGCGCTGCTCGGTGTCAACGTGCTGCGCAACGACGCGCGTGCCGCGCTGGCGATCGCGGCCGTGGCCGACGCGGACTTCGTGCGCGTCAACGTGCTGACGGGCGCCGTGGTCACCGACCAGGGCCTGCTGCAGGGTCACGCTGCCGAGGTGCTGCGCGAACGGCGCTGCCTGGCGCCCCAGGTACGCGTGCTCGCCGACGTGCGCGTCAAGCACGCCGCCCCGCTCGCCGAGCGTCCGCTCGACGACGAGGTGGCCGATCTCGTCGAACGCGGCGGCGCCGACGCCCTCGTCGTGAGCGGCCCGCGCACGGGCTCCGCCGTGGACGTGGAACGCCTGAAGGCGGTAGCCGCCGCGGCCGCGGGCCGCCCCGTGCTGGTCGGCTCCGGAGCCACGGCGGCGAGCGTACGCGAGCTGCTCGCCACCGCCGACGGCGTCATCGTGGGCACCGCGCTCAAGCGCCGTCACCGCCTCGACGCGGAGCGCGCGCGAGCCTTCGTGGCCGCGGCGCGCGCCTAGTCGTCGGAGCCGTCCGGCGGGGGCGGGGTGTCATCGGCAGGCGGGGCGGCGTCGTCCTCGCCGGGCGCCGTGTCGAGCGAGGGGGCGATGTCGATGACGTCGCTGCGTAGGCGGCCGAGGTTGTGGCCGGCGCTGACGAGGTAGACGAAGGGCCGACCGTCGACGCGCACGTACCACGCGTCCTTGTCGTCGGCCTTCTTGCCCACCTCCAGACGGTGGGCCTTGGCCTGCGCGCCGTCCTGCTCGTAGAAGGTCGCGACCACCTCCGGCTTGTCGAAGCCGTACGTCGCGCCGTCGGCCGCGCTGGCCGCGGCCACCACGTCGTCGGCCACGAGGCCGGTGAACGCGCGACCGATGTCTTCCACCACAGTCGTATCGGCGGCGGCCAGCTCGGGCTGGACCATCGTCCACACGAGCTCGGGCTGGTCGGGGTCGGCCGCGGGCGACGGCACGGGGAGACCCTCGATCGTGAGGCCCCGCTTGACCACGACGATGCGCGGCCCGCCCGCGGCGGTGCGGTCCAGCACGAGCTCGACGAGCGAGGCAGAGCGGAGCGTGCCGGGCCACAGCTGGGTCTCGATCCATGCGGACGCGGCGGTCGGCGCAACGCTCGGCCGCAGGTTGGCCACGCGCACGATGCGGCCCTTCTCGCCAACCCCCATGCGCACCAGCAGGTCGCTGCGCTCCGCGCGCCCCATGTCGAGGACGGCCAGCTCCGCGCCCTCCCCATCGAGCAGGCGCACCGACTTCCAGCCGGTCACGGGGCGGTACCGGTCGAAGGTGTCCGCGCGGGTTGTAACGGTCCCCCGGTCACGCGCGCCCACCAAGGCATCGAGGAGGCGCTCGGCCGTGTTGGGCAGCACCGGATGGTCGAAGCGATCGGGCAGGACCCAGCTCACGAGGTCCTTGCGCGCCACGCGGATCGACTCGGGCGCGTCGGGCTTGTCCGGGTCCGTGCGCGTGATCTCGATCGTGCGCACGGCCGAGGTGTCAAGGCCGGGAAGCAACGCGGGCAGGTCGTCGAGCGCGACGCCACGCGCCGGCTCGGGCCGGAAGATCAACCAGAGCCCGAGCAGGACGGCCAGGCCCGCCAAGAGCAGATTGCGTCGCTCCAACGTCTTGGTCGGTGAACGGCTCATGTCAGTCGCTCCCCCGCACCACCCACACCACGATGCCCACCAGGAGCATGAGGAGCGGCACGGCCAGGATGTTGATCCACTCGATCGCCTCGCGATCGCCCGCCTCGATCTTGGGCAACCGGCGCGGCTTGTCGGCCCGCGCGCGCAGCGCGAGCAGCTCTTCGCTGCCCGTCAGGACGTCGACGGCGCTCAGCACGGTGGCGAAGCCACCCTGCGCGCCGCCGTTGAACTGGGCCAAGATGCGCACGGGGACGGGGGCGTCCGGCGTGGGTACCCAGAAGCTGCGCACCAGGTCGGCATCGCCGAGCACGAGGAGTCGCACGTCGCCCGCGTCCACGTGATCTTCGCGGTTCTCCGGCACCTCCGCCGGCGCAGGCTCGGGAACGGGGGCCGGTTCCTCCCCGTCACCGTTGGCGCCATCGCCAGGGACGTCGTCGCCCGGGTCGTCGTCGCCCGGGTCGTCGTCACCGTCGGGAGAGCCCGCGGCCTCGCCATCGGGCGATCCCGAGGCGTCCTCCGCGCCTTCCGGTCCGTGGAACGGCGGCACGTCCGGGGGCGACTCCTCGTCGGCGGGCGCCTCCACCTTGGGCAGCGGCTTGTCCTTCCAGAACGAGGCCAAGGGCCCCTCGACGATGACGCCCAGCGCGTACTTCTCGAGGCGCTTGCCGGCCTGCGTGTCGATCGACTGCAACAAGCCGAGCGTGTCGGCGCGACGGTAGGCGCCCTCCGAGCTCTCGAACAGGGTCGTCACCGTCCGCCCGGCCTCCTGCTGGCGGGCTGCGTCCACACGCAGCGCGCCCGGCCAGCGCAGGATCACGCTCGGCAGCGAGGCGGCCAGCACGTTCGTGCTGTCCTTCGGGGGTGACGCGAACACCCACGGCGGATACGCGACCAGCCCTCCGCCAGCGATCATGCGCCCCGGGCGCGCGAAGTCCTCGACCAAGCCGGGCTGGGCCTCGATGCCCAGGCCGGCCAGCCAGTCCTCCAGGCCGCTCGAGCGGTAGCTCTCCTGGCCCTGCGCCACCTGGAGGTCGACGGGGTCCAGGAGGACGATGCCCCGCCCCCCTCGCAGGAGGAACTGCTCGAAGTGGTACACCGCGCGAGGCGCCAGGTCGGAGGGGGCGGCCAGGACCGCGACCTCGATGTCCTCGGGCAAGGGTTCATCCAGCGTCAGGCCCAGGCGCACGCCCTCGCCGAAGGTCTCGCGCATGGCCTGCGCGAGGAAATCGAAGTCGCGGGCCCCCGCGAGGTCCGTCACCAGGGCGATGGTGGGCGGCGTCGTCCGCAGGCGCTTCTGCAGATCGGAGACGATGCGGTACTCGAGACGGTCCTGGACCTCGGCCAAGCTGTCGATGACCGTGGTGTCCCCGTCGCCCATCCGCAGCGCGAGGCTCATGTAGCCCTTGCTCTGGCGGTACTCGTCGCTCTCGACGGCCCCGAACACGTACTCCGGCACGCCGAGGTCCTCGGCGATCTTGCGGCCGGCATCGCCGCTCATGTCGACCCAGGTGGTGGTCAGCCGCCCACCCGAGGCGTCCTCCATCTCGGCGAGCAGGGCTTCGACGTAGCGGCGGGCCCCCTCCTGGGCGATCGGCACGCCGTGCCAGAACACCTGCACCTCGGCGGGATCACGCAGCTGACCGAGGATCGTGCGGCTGCCCTCGGCCAGCGTGTAGCGGCCCTCCTCCGTGAGGTCCAGTCGCGTGTGGGTGCGGGCCAACGCCACGTTGACGAGCACGAGAACGACGAGAAGCAAGACCCCGCTCAGCAGGCTGAGCGAGCGGACCTGGAGCGATTCCACGCGTTCCATGGTTACCGGTACCTCCGGTTCTCGATCGAGCGGACATTGAGGTAGAGGAAGAAGAAGATCGCGCTGGCGAAGTAGACCACGTCGCGCAGGTCGACCACCCCGCGGCCCATGGCCTGGAAGTGCGAGGTGAGCGAGGCGGACTCGAGGACGCGGCCCAGGCCTCCCTTCACGTCGTCCGCGATGGACTGCATGAAGATGAAGACGGCGCCGATCAGGAACGCCACGATGAAGGCCACGAGCTGATGGGACGTGAACGAGCTGATCCAGGTGGCGACGGCCAAGAGCGCGCCCGAGAGCAGGAACGCGCCCAGGTACCCGCCGATGACCGGGCCGGGATCGAGGTCGCCGAGCGACGCGACGGTGATCACCAGCCCGAGCGTCGACAGCAGGCAAAGCCCCAGCACCGCCCACGCGGCGAAGAACTTGCCCAGCACCACCGACGTGGTCGTCACGGGCTCCGTCATGAGGGTCTCGATCGTCCCGCCGCGGCGCTCCTCGCTCCACGCACGCATGCCGATCAACGGCACGAGCACGACCAACAGCCGCTCCAAGTTGAAGAAGAAGGTGCCGTCCAGCGAGGCCGAGTTCTGGAACCAGAAGCGGCGCTCGAAGAAGAAGATCCACGCGGCGAGCGCGGAGAACAGCGCCATCACGACGTAGGGAATCGGGCTCACGAAGTAGGCCCGCATCTCCTTGCGGAAGATGGTCCCAAGGCCCCTCATGCCTCCACCTCCTTCGCCCGGGGTGCGGTCAGTCGGGCGAACACGTCGTCGAGCGAGCGACTGGCCGGGGCCACGCCCCAGGCCAAGACGCCGGCGTTTTGCAGCGCCTGCGCGAGGGCCGCCAGCCGCTCGGCGTCGGCCGCGCCGTGAAGGCGCGCCACGAGACGCGGCGGCGTGCGGTCGGTCTCGACGCGCACGTCGTCCACGCCGTCGAGCGCCGCCCACGCCGCGCGCGCGACGTCGGGATCGCCGACCGCCAAACGCGCTTCGACATCCACGCCGAGCCCCGCGGCCACCTCGATCTCGTCGACCGTGCCCGCCGCGACCACGCGGCCGTCCGCGATCACGACCGCGCGGTCGCATGTGGCGGCCACCTCGGGCAGGATGTGCGTGGAGAAGATCACCGCGCAGCGCTCGCCGAGGCCGCGGATGAACTGGCGCATGTCGCGCTGCTGGTTGGGGTCCAACCCCGAGGAGGGCTCGTCCAGGATCAGGATGGGCGGCTTGTGCAGGAGGGCCTTGGCCAGACCGACACGCTGGCGGTAGCCGCGGGAGAACGTCACGATGCGGCGGCGCTCGAGCCCGACCAGACCCGCGGCCTCGAGGGCATCGCCGATGGCCCGGTCGCGCTCGCTGCCCTTCAGGCCATGGAGGCCGGCGGCGAAGCGCAAGGCCTCGATCAAGCGCAGCTCGAGGTAGAGCGGGTTGCCTTCGGGGAGGTAGCCGATGTGGCGCTGGGCCGCCACGGGATCGGCGATGACCTCCTGCCCCATCACCTTGGCGGAGCCCGACGTGGGCGCCAGGTACCCGGTCAGGATGCGCATGGCCGTGGACTTGCCGGCGCCGTTCGGCCCGAGCAGCCCCACGACCTCGCCACGCTCGACGTCGAAGTCGATGCCCTTCAGGGCCTCGAGCTCGCCGTACCGCTTGCGCAGCTCACGAACCTCGATCATGACGTCCCCTCCTCCGGATCAGGCCTCGTCATGGCGGGCGACCACGCTCTCGACGCGCTCGCCGTCGTCATCGAGGTCCAGCCCGTCGTCGTCGTCCAGATCCTCGCCGTCGTCCTCGCTCGGCAAGCTGGCCAGCACCTCGGTGACCACCGCGTTGTGGCGGTCGAGACGACAGGCCGTCACCGGGTCGAGGCGTTCCTGCAGGTTTTCCACCGTGTAGAGCTCGATGATCCCCTGGTCCACGGCCTCGTTGATCAGGTCCCGCTTCAGGCGGGGATCGGCAAGGGCGCAGTTGTGCGGAGCCAGGACCTTGTTGACGAGGTACCGCACGCCAACGAACGGAAGGCGCTCCTCCAGCTCGTCGATCAGGCGCACGAACCCCGTCCAGTCGTAGCCGGTGAAGTCGGGGTCGGGGCCCGGACCGGGGTCGAAGAGCTTGATGGGTCGGCGCTCCTCCCGCTCCCGCCGTCCGCGCCCCTTCTCCGGGCCTGCGCTCCGCCCGGCCCGCGCGGGGCGCAGGCGCACGGGCTCCAGCACCGCGCCGGCCAGGACGTCGTCCAGGGCCACTTCGAGGTCGGCCTCCGCGCCGAGCTCGGTGCCCGTGCCCGACGGCGTCACCACCACCACCTGGGCGCCGACGCGGCGCAGGGCGCGCACGAGGGGCACCATCGTGGGATCGTCGGAGACGAGGACGAACGCATCGGCGTGATCGCCTTCCTCGTGCGCGAGCTCCACGGCGTCGACGGCGAGGCGGATGTGGCTGCGGTCGTCGCCCTCGTCCGTGGCCGGGACCATCACCGGCTCGTAGCGGGTCCCGAGGAGGACGCGGGGGCCGTCCGGGTCACGGGTCCAGTCCGCGTAGGCGCGCACGACGCCCAGGCGGCCACCGCCCGCGGCGAAGCGGGCAAGAGCCTGCGGGCAGGCCTCGAAGCGGTCTTCCTGGTTGGCGTCGGCCAGGGCCAGGCGGACGTTGGCGACGTCGACCAGCAGGGCGACCAAGGCGGGGGCATCGGACATGGGTGCCGTTCTCCGGGAACGGGGCCGCCCGCGCGCGGGCAACCCGGGGGTTCAACAGGCGACCGGCTCCGGCCGCTGACATCGGGTCGCGGGAGGCGGGCGGGCACAGCCGTCCGCGGTCGTGCGACCCCTGGTTTGTACGGACCGGGGCTGGCAACCCGAAGGATTGCCCCACCGGACCGCGGCCCGGTCGTAGAACGCGCGCATGGATCCGGACGCTTCGACGACCGCACCTCCGTACGTCGGTACCGGCGTGGCGTTGGTCACGGGTGCCTCCCGCCGCATCGGCCGGCACCTGGCCGAGCGGCTGGCCGCCGCGGGCCACGTCGTCGCGGTGCACGGGCGCACGGACCGGGCCGGCACCGAGGCCACCGTCGAGGCCATCCGGGCCGCGGGCGGACGCGCCGAGGGGTTCCACGGCGACCTCGCCTCGGCCGCCACCTGCGCACGTCTCGTGCGCGACATCACGCGGCGGCTGGGCGCGATCGAGGTCCTGGTGAACAACGCCTCGGCGTTCCACGCGGCGTCGTTGGACGAGATGACCGTGGCGGACCTGGAGCTGCATCTCGGCGCCAACGCGCGCGCGACGTACGCGCTGTCGCTGCACGCAGGCCGCCAGATGCGCGACCGGCACGAAGCCGATCCGGCGCAGCAGGGTGCCATCCTCAACCTTGCCTGCACGTCGGCCGAGCGGCCCTGGTCGCGCTACATCGCCTACAGCGCCAGCAAGGCGGCGGTCGTCAACCTGACGAAGGGGTTCGCGCGGCTGCTGGGCCCCGCGGCACGCGTCAACGCACTCGCTCCGGGGCCCATCCTGCCGCCGGCTGGGGGCACGGCGGAGCAGGCCGACGAGGCGGTTGGCCGCACGCTCCTCGGCCGGCTCGGCACGGTGGACGAGGTGGGTGCGGCGGCCCTGTTCCTGCTCGGTGCCCGATACCTCACCGGTGTCGTGCTGTGCGTGGACGGTGGGCGCTCCCTGGTCGCCCCGGCGTGACGTTCGCACTCAAGCCGCGGGTACGGTGGACCCGATGAAACGGTGGAGATCCCTGCCTCGATGAACGTGACCGCCTCCCCCGCCGCGGCGACGCCCACGCGCACCCCCGAGTCGCCCTGGCTGCGTCCGGAGACGGTGGGCGTCGAGTCCAAGGCCGCCTTCCCCACGCGACCGTTCGCCGTCCGCCACGAGCTGGTCGGGCACCCGCTGCTCACGGTCGAGGGCCTCCTGGCGCTCGTGGACCGCGTGCCCGCCAAGCACGTCGACTGGCATCCGGCGGACGTGGACCTCGATCACGTGGGCCGGCCGCCCAAGCCTCCCGCCGACCCCCGGCAGCTCCTGCGCGAGATCGAGACGGCCAAGGCGTGGCTGGGCCTGGACAAGGTGCAGGGCGATCCCGAGGTGCGCGACCTGTCGCACGCCTTCCTGTCCCAGGCGCTGGCGACCCTGCCGGATCGCGTCGGTCGCATCCACAAGGTCGAGGCGAACTTCTTCGTGTCCTCGCCGGGGGCGCGCAAGCCCATCCACATGGACCCCGAGCACAACTTCCTGCTCCAGGTACGGGGCACCAAGACCGTGCACCTCTGGGACGTCGAGGACCGGGAGATCGTGCCCGAGAGCCTGCTCGAGGCGTTCGCAACCACGGCAGACTGGGCCGGGCTGCCGGTCAAGCGCAAGGACAAGCCGCCGACCTGCTCCTTCCACCTGGAGCCGGGAACGGGCGTCTACTTCCCCGTGTATTGGCCGCATGCCGTCGAGAACGGTACCGGAGAGGCGTCCATCAGCGCCTCGTTCACGTTCCACAGCGACCGTTCGCGGCGCACGGAGACGATCCGGCAGATGAACGCCAAGCTGCGCCGGCTCGGGCTCTCCCCCCGCGCGCCGGGCGCCTCCCGCCTTGCGGATCGCCTCAAGCTGGGGGTCATGGCCACGGCCCGGGGCCTCAAGAATCTCGTGCGCTGATCCTGCTTGAGCCCACGGTCGGTGCTGCCGATAGGAGACGCGGCCGCTCCCCCCTCGGCCGAGGGCCTACCCGCCCCTGGGGGAGACTCCATGTCCCGAGCTCAACCCGAGGCCCGCCGCACTCGCACGGCTCGGCTCCCCCACGGCTGGATCGGCCGCTTCCCACCCACCCGGGGCCACCTCGTGGCCCAAGGAAGCGATCCCATGACCACCATCGCCCGCGTGCTCGTCGTCGATGACGACACTTCCGTGGCCCGCTTGCTGGCCCGGCTCATCGAAACCCGCCCCTACACCTGTGTCGTGGCCCACTCGGCCGAGGAGGCCCTCGGCATCCTCGAAGAGGCTGCGGAGCCGTACGACGTCGTCGTCTGCGACGAGTGCATGCCCGGCGCACGGGGGACGGACTTCCTCGCCTTCGTGCGCGGCCGCTGGCCGACGACGCGGTCCATCCTCCTGACCGGCCACGCGACCGTGGAGACGGCGCTACGGGCCGTCAACCGCGGCCAGGTCCTGCGCATCCTGACCAAGCCGTGCTCCGCCGACGTGCTGCTCGAGGCCATCGAGGTGGCCGTGGGCGCGCCGCAGGCGCGCCCGTCACGAGCGACGGCGTGTCCCGCGACGGAGGCGCATGCGGCCAACGACTTCAGCTCGCTGCAGGAGCACCTGCAGTCGCTCGCCAGCTGAGGCAGCGCGAGGCGCGGGCGCCTGCGTGGCGCCCGCGCTCGGGCCCCCGGTCAGTCCCCGTGGTACAGGTCGGCGTCGAACTGGGCGCCGGGGCCGTGGCAGACCATGCAGGCCTCGGTCCAGTCCTCGGGGTCCGTGATCGGGTTGGGGATCACGTTGAGGATGGCGTGCGCCGCGGCGGCCTCGCTGTCGTGGCAGCTCAGGCACGTCGCCGAGATCGGCGGCCGGATGGGCATGATCCACGACGTCGGGCTCAGGTCCACACCGAGGATCTGCCCGCCGATGTTGAACACCTGCGCACCCGCATCCGCGTGGGGCGGGAGCTGGTGCGTGCCCCCGCCGTGGCAGATCGTGCAGTTGGAGACCGGCTGCGGCAGATGGACGTGGCTGAAGTCGATCAGGCTGCTGAAGCCGAAGACCGAGTAGCCGTTCTCGAGGCCGGCGCCGCGGTGGATCTTGTGGATCATGTAGCGGAAGTCGATCGACGAGGGCACGTTGGTCACGGCGTCCGGCGGCGGCGCCGTGCGGCGCGCTTCGTCGCTGGCCCACGTGTTGTGGCACATGACGCAGTACTGGGTCTCCGTCCGCAGGTTACCGTGGAGGATCACGTCCTTGTGGCAGACGTTGCAGCTGGTCTCGTCCACGACCATGCGCCGGGCGTGGGGGCTGCCGGCCCCCAGGGTGCCGACCGACAGGTCCACGTAGGCGATGGGGTTGTTGCCGCCGAAGCGGATGTTGACCACCGTCAGACCGCCCACGGCGATGTTCTCCGTGCGGCCCTCCATGCCGACTGCCCACGTCCCCGAGGCCGAGGGCGGGACGGTGTAGGCCGAGGGGGTGAACGTGTAGACGCCGCCGCCCATGGGCGTGAGCGTGCCGTTGGCCCCGCTGACGGTCACGGTCGTGGCCTGCGTGTACTCCGGGGCGGGCCCGGCGAACGTCATGGCCGTGCGGTTGAGCGTGGCGATGTCGACGGCGCCCATGTCGTTCGAGGCCGTGAAGGTCACGGTCGGCGCCCCACCCGGGACCATGCCGGTCACGTTGGTGATGGCATAGGTCAGGTTGGGGTTCTTCGAGCTGAAGTACGGCACGACGTGGGCGCCGGGGACCGACAGGTCGAACTCGCTCAGCTGGACGGGCTCGTGGCAGGCGGCGCAGGCATCGTCGTCGTTGAACGCGCCCGCGTTGTGCTCGAAGCCCGTCTGGAAGTCGACGTCGTCGTGGCAGGAGCCGCACGCCGCGCGCCCCGGGGCCGTCCGGTAGTTGTCCGACTGCGCCGAGCCGTGGTGGCAGGTCGTGCAGTTGCGCACGTCCTGCGTCCAGACGATCTCGTGGTAGTCGTGCACGCCCTGGCCAAAGCCGACGATGCGGTAGTCGTTCGCAAGACTCGAGCCCGCGTGGATCTTGTGGATCATGTGCTCGAACTCGACGCTGTTGCCGGTCTCGGGGTCGATCGTCTGGTCGGTGTGACACACCTGGCAGAGGATCACCTCGCGGCGCGTCCCGCCGTGCACTTCCAGGTGGTCGTGGCAGGCGTTGCACGACTCCGTCGGGACGACGCTGCGCAAGTAGGTCAGCGCGCCGCCCGAGGGCACGAAGTGGGCGTAGGCGTTGACCACGTCGGAGCGGCCGTCGCGCGTGGCGTAGGAGGCCAGCGTGTGCGTTGCCGCGGCGTCGAAGCCGCTCGGCATGACGAAGCTGCTCGTGTAGCGGAAGTCGCCACCGCCCAAGGCCTCGAACGTGCCGCCGCTCAAGTTGCTCGCCTGCGTCGCCGACGCCAGGGCCGGCGGGTCGCTGACGATGCCGTCGCCGTCCCCGTCGAACGGCGCGCCGCTGCGGTTGTTGACGACGTAGTTCTGGTAGCGGGTGCGCTCGTCGCCACTGGGCAGCGTCGTGACGTCGATCCACGCCAAATGCCAACGGGGGTCGCTGTCGAGGTCGGCCAGCGCAAGCGGCTGACCGCCGTCCTCCATGTGGAAGCGCACGACCAAGTGGCCGCTGCCGTCGATCGAGATGCCTTGGATCTCGAACCAGCGGTCCGTCGTGTTGCCCGACAGCGTGAACTCACCGCTGCCGGTCGGCGGGGGTGTGACGGGACCGCCACCACCGCCACCGCCACAGGCCGTGGCGGTCATGCCGACGATCGCGAACAAGGCGAACAAGCTTGCGGTGCGGAACCGCGACCGTACGCGCGTTGCAGGATCACGCACGAGACGCTCCTCCCGGCTCGGCGTCGAGGAGCGAGTCTCGCTCCTGCACCGACCGAACACGAGCATAGCGCTCGGGATGCTCCAAGACCGCAGCGAACCCGGCCTGAGGGCGCGATTCAAACGATTGCTTGATACGAATCGATCTGGTCGGGATTCGCCTGGATCTCAGACCGGAGTGGTCGGCGGTTCCGCGGGCGGCGCTTGGTGCTCGGCCACCACGAGATGGCGCAACAAGGACACCAGGTACACCAGGACCCCGAGGCCGGTCAGCGCCCCCGACACCGTGATGAACAGCATGAAGGACATCGCGTGCGTCCAGAACAGCGTGGGCAGCGCGATCAGGAGGCCGGTCACGATCAGGCCCGCCGAAACCCGCAGGCGGTTCTCGAACGAACGGGGCAGGAGCCGCATCACTTGCCCTCCGGCGGCGTCCAGCGCTTGAGGCGGTGCAGGCTGCCGATCGAGTGGGTGTTGAAGTGGCACGAGAAGCAGCGCAGGCGGCCGTCCGCCAGCTTCTCGCGCGAGGCGATGTGCTGGGGGTGCTCGTCGAAGGGGCGTGCGCCTTGGTGGCAGTGCAGGCACTCGCGGTCGTTGTAGGGCTCGTAGAGCTCGATCTTGTCGGGGATCGTGCCCATGTAGTGCACCCAGAGGTGCTTGAGGCCGTTCATCTTGGCCTTGATGTCGCCGAACATCGTGTATTGCGTGTGGCACGTGAAACAGGCCTTCTCGCGCGGAATCGTGCGGTTTTGGTAGTGGACGGCCGGGAGGTGCCGGCTCTCGTCGACGTGCAGGCTGTCGAAGTACGGCTGCATCTCGTGGCACGAGATGCAGAACGCGGTCGTCTTGGAGCGCTCCATGTGGTTGGCGGCGCCGCCGGCCAGTGCCAAGACGGGCAACACGAACATGGCGAGGAAGGCCACGGCCCGCCCCCCGAGGTGTCGCGTGACGCGCGGACGGAACACGATCGTCAAGCCCAGGACGATCGTGAGCACGATGAGGGCGACGAGCAGGGCGGTCATGGCCGAGAGCATACGCGGGGGCGGGCACGGGCCCACGCCACGCCGCCGGCCACGACGAACACCAGCTCGACCGCGTAGAAGATGTCGAGCGCCCGGGCCACGCCGGTCGTGTGCCCGTAGCTGTGCAGCCCGATCCCGAGCAGGTTGACCCCCCACCAGGAGAACGCGGTGACGACCCCGGCCACGATGGTGGCCAAGGAGATCCCGAAGGACTTGAGCAGCCCCCCCATGCGGGCGTGCAGGATGCCGAGCTGCGCCAGCACGATCATCAACGCCCCGTTCTCCTTGGGGTCCCAGCCCCAGAAGCGCCCCCAGCTCTCGTTGGCCCAGACGCCGCCGAGGATGGTGCCTACGAGCGTGAAGAACAGGGCGAAGCAGAGCGTTCCGTAGACCATCCGCGCGAGGGCGCGGTCCAGGTCACCCTGCCGCCCGAACACGCCGCGCACGACATGCACGTGGGCCACGGCGCTCGCCAGGAGGCTGCCCGCGTAGCCGATGCCGATGCAGAGCACGTGCACGGTGAGCCAGAAGTTCGTGTCCAGCACGGCCACGAGCTGGGGCATCGTGTCCTCGCCCTTGAGGACCTCGTAGCGGTCGGCCAGGAACAGGCCGAGGGCGCCGATGACGGGCGCCAGGGCCAGCGCGACGCGCCGCCGGTCGAGGCGCTCCACGAACAAGCAGGCCGCCACCATCACCCATGTCACGAACAGGACGGTTTCGTAGAGGGTGCTGACGGGAGGCCGGTCGCGCAGCACGCAACGCACGACGATCCCCCCTGCATGCAGGAGCAGCGCCGCGAGCACCGCACCCGCGGCCCCGCGGAGCAACCACGGCGACGGCTTGAGCCACGACACGGCCAGCAGGACGAACGCCAGCAAGTAGAGCCGGAGGGCCCAGGCGAAGGGAGCCCAGCGGACCAGCGCCACCTCCAGCGGCACTTTGTCGTACTCGCCGCGAGCGCGCGCAAGCGACACCGCGCCGTCGTGCCACGCGCGGACCGCCTGGCGGACGGCCCCCGTGTCCGCCGGGTTGGTGGCCGCGGCCTCCAAGGCCTGCAGGATCCCGATCTGCGCGGGCGAGGGGTAGGCGCCGCCGAGGAACGCGTCGCTTGCCAGGTCGAAGGGCGTGCGCCACGTCTCGTCGGCCGGGTCCAGCGGCGGGACCAGGGCCAGGGTGCGGGAGCCGCGAACGGCGCGCGTGAGCCCTTCCAAGGCGCGGCTGGTGGGGCTCTCGGGGTCCAGGGCCCCGTCGGGAACGCGGCGCGCCACGGCCACCACCTCGTCGGCGCGCGCCAGGACCTCGAGCGCCCCCACGGCCTCGCGGCCCCCGAAGAGCGCCGCCAGCTCCCCGCCGGTCGGCACCTTGCCCTCGCGCACGGCGGCGAAATCGAGGTAGCCCATCAGCCCTTCGTACAGCGCCACGTCGTGGGCCAGCTCCATCACGTAGGTCTCGACACGCGTGCGGTCCGCCGCCTCGCGATGGGCGTAGTCGGCCCCCAAGGCGCGCAGGGCGTCGCGGGCGGGCAGCAGGTCCTCGTACGTGTAGCGGTCGCGCTTCTTCTTCGTGTCGAGCCGGGCCAGGCCGATCGCCTGCAGGACCTCGTCGTCGGGCACCAGGAAGCAAGGGGCGCGGCGGGCGACGGCGGGCCGCAGCAAGGCGTCGAGCAGCCAGCCGATCGGCCCCTGCGTGCGGCCCCAGGCGTCCTGGACCGTGGCCCGGTGGTTGAGGCGCAGCAGCGTGTAGCGGGACCAGGTCTGGAGCGGCTTCACGCGCCCCTCGGCTTGCAGCGGGATCGCCGCGACGAGGTCGAGCACGTCGGACGGCCATGCGGCAGGCATGGCCTCGTCGGGCGTGACGGGCGCGGTGGCGACGTCGCTGCCGCGAGCCAAGGGCAACCCCCCGGCGAGCGCGCCGAGCAGGACGAGGCCGACGAGGGCCGCGAGAAGCCCGCGCTTCACGCGGCCGCCTGCCGGGCAACGTGCACCACGAGCTTGCGCACGAAGTGCAACGCCAAGCCGAGGGCAATGACGATGCACGCGATCAGCGGTACGCGGTCGGACGGGTTGCGGACGACGGCCAGCTGGCTCCACGGCGGCCCCCGACCGTCGGGTGGGCCGTAGCTGGCTTGGTAGAAGGTGTAGCCGCGGTGGCGCAGCGGCTCGTTCATGCGGATGTGCACGCGACGCGCCGTACCGCCTTCGAGCACGGTGACATGGCTCGAGAAGGAGCGCGCCATGCCCGAGCCGGGGTGTGTCTCCATCTCGAAATCGTCCAGCCGCACGGCGAAGGGATGGGCGCCGCCGCCAAGCGGCCAGGTCCGACGGCGCAGGTCCAGCTCGAACCGCCGCCCCCCCTCCTCGAAGGCAAAGGGGTGCATCTGCAGGCCGTAGAGCAACGCCCGGTGCACGGTCCCGGAGGCATCGCGGAGCGAGGCCACCAGGCCCGGCACGTTGATCTGGTCGCCCTTGGTCACGGGGTCGAGCACTTCCAAGGCCAGCCCCCCCACCCCTCGTCCCTCGCCGACTTCCGCAATCCGCGCGTTGCGCGCCCAGCCCGAGAGCTCCACCGCAAACGGCAGGTCCGGCGCCGTGAAGCGACGGCGGTCGCCATCGACGAGGCGCTCGAGCTGCGCTTGCGGCACCAGGTGCTCGCGCAGCAGGCCGCCTGCGAGCCGCTCGGCGATCACGACCTCCCACTCCTCGTGGCTCATGAAGCTCTCGGCCGTCTGTCCCTCCCGCAGGCGGACGAAGCCCTTGTCGCTGCCTTGGTGCTCCACGTAGGAGCCGACCAGCAGCAGCACGATGCCCAGGTGCGCGACCAGCACGCCGAGCGTGGCCTTGCGCTTGCGCATGCGCACGATGCCCCCCAGCACGAGGTTGACGAGCAGCACGGCGAGCAGCAGGTACGCGCCAGGGAGCAGCAGGGGGACGGGTCCCGCGTGCACGAGCACGAAGGCGCTCTCGAAGTACTCGCGCTGCACGTCGTAGATCGTGCGCGTGGCCTGCGCCATGGTGCCGAACCACGTCAGGACCAAAAGCAGCACGAGGACGAGGACGGCCAGATGGAACGAACCCGCGAAGCGCAGACCGGCACGGCCCCACGTCGCAAGGCGCGCCACCCAGCCGGTTGCCCCCTCACTCACGCAGCGACTCCACGAGGGCACGGAACGCGTCCCACGCCGGCTTCATCTCCTCGGTGGGCCCCCACATCTTGACGAAGACGGTGTCTTCGTCACGCGGGAGGATGGCGCCGTAGAGGGTGGCGGGAACGCCTTCGCCTCCGTCCTCGGTGCCCGTCCTGCCATCGGCGCGCAGGAACACGGCGGTGGTGCCGAGCAGCGAGGTGCGCTCGAGCGCCGCGTACTCGCCGTCCGTCAGGGGCCCCAGGCCCAGCTGGCGGCGCCACTCGGTGAGGTTGGCCGCGACACCCCCTCCGGCTCCTCCGAGGACGGTGACCAGGCACTGCGTGTCCTTCGTGTTGGCCGGCCTGAACGTGGCCAGGCGCGGCGGTCGGCTCTCGACCTCCTCCCAGCCCGGCGGCACGTCCCAGGCCAGCGGCGCAGTCGTCGGACGCGGACGTTGGGGCCGTGCGCCTTCGCCCGCCGCCGTGGGCGGGTGGCCGGCGGGCAGCGAGCCGGCGGGCGCCTCGCGCAGGCTCTTCGCGAACGCCAAGAAGGCCTCGCGCTCCGCTTCGACCTCCTCCGCGGGTCCGATCAGCTTCAGGAACACGCTCTGCCCGCCCTGCGGCACGATGATCCCGAGCAGGCGGGCGCCGGCGATCGAGGGACCGCTCATGCCGCGGAAGGTCCCCCGCACGTCGACGAGCACGGCCGGTGCGCCGAGCACCTCGACGTGCGGCAGGTCGCCGAGCTCGGCGGCACTGGCCGGCTCCAGGCCCATCTGGCGTCGCCACCGCTGCACGTTGTCCTCGAGCGCGCCGCCCGCGACGCTGAGCGTCATCCGCGTGTCGACGTGCTCTTCCATGGCGAACGCGGCGAGGGTCGCCGGCGGCGCCTTGGTCTCGAGCCAGCCCGGAGGCAGGTCCCAGGCGAACCGTCCGCCGCCCGAAGGCATGCCGCCGCCCGGCAACCCCATGCCCCCTGGGCTCCCCATGCCTCCCATGCCAGGGATGCCGGCGTGGGGGTCCACGCCCACGCCGAGCCGCGAAGCCTCGTCCACCTCTGCCGGCGCGGGGCCTTGTATCGGCCGCACCTCGCGCACGTCGGTGATCTCGACGGGCGGCGGGTCGCCGCCGCAGGCGGTCGAGAGGAGGGTGAGTGCCGTGGCGGCTCCCCGACGAAGCGTGCACGTCCGCATGGGACCTCCAGGTCAGCGCGCCCGGGGGGCGCGCAGCAGCTCGCCGTCGGGCTTGGGCAAGAAGGGGAGCCCGGACGGGTCGTGGCAGCTCGTGCCACAGGCGTCGGTGTAGGGGATGGGCATCGCGCGCATGGGCGTCTCGCCCGCGACGTCCGGATTCGTCGTGCGGGGCAGCGGTGCGAAGAGGTGGCTCGTGCGATCCCCTCGCCAGTACAGCAGGTGCTCATCGGCGGCCGTGCCCGTGAGGGGTCCCAGCGGGAAGCCGGGCGTGCCCGCGCCCCCCCGGCCGGTCGCCGGCATGTGGCAGCGCGAGCACACCGTGCCGATGCCCGCATGCGTGCTGCCCGTGCGGTCCTGCATGTGCTGCAGGTGGTCCACGTTGTGGCAGCGGAAGCACAAGAGGCTCAGCGGGTCCGTGTGGTCGTAGAGCAGGTGGTGCAGGGCGGTGGATTCTCCGTGGTTGTCGTGGCAGTCCTGGCATGTGACCAGGATGCGGTCGTTGCGGGCCTTGGGCGAGCGCACGAGCTCGCTGGCCTGCTGGTGGTCGAAGCGCGCGTGGATGCCGTCGCTCCAGAGGTCCGTCGGCGCCGGCCCCTTGACGCTCACGTAGCTGGCCAGGAACTCGGCGCGCGACAGGCCCGCGGGCGGCATGCGGTCGTTGGCGTCCAGCGGGGCCTGCGACGGTACCGTGCCCTGGCCCACGACGCGCTCGTGGCAGCGGCCGCAGAGCATCAGCTGCCGCGAGGGGCTCAACGCGCCCGGCGAGACGATGAAGCGCGCCGCGTGGGCCGCGTTGGCGGGATGCGCCGCCCACGCGGCATGCTCCTGGCCGCGCCCGTGGCACGACTCGCAGCCCACGTTGATCTCGTCGAGGAAGCCATCGCCCTCCAGGTCGAGCACACCGCTCGGGTCGCGCACGGCGCGCGCGAGCCGCTCCCCGCCCACGTCCGCATACCCCTCGTAGCCCGTGAAGTGACAGCCCGCGCAGCGCGCCTCGAACGTGGCGTCCGGCGCGGGGTCGCGCAGCAGCTGGGCGCCCTCGTCGAAGAACAGGGACAGGTCCAGGTCGCGGAAGCGGCGGCGCGTCCAGTCGTACCGGGCATCGCTGCCGGTCAGGTGGTACTGGCCGAGGGGGTAGTGGCCCTTGCGCCCCGGAACACGCACCAGGTAGACCTGCCTGCCGACCGCGCCACCGTAGGTGAGCTCGACCTCCAGCGTGAAGCGTGGCGCGCCGTTGCGCGGGTCGGCCGGGTTGACGAGGTTGTCCAACGTGATCTTGCGCTTGCCGTCACCGAGATCGCGCCACAGCCAGGCCCGAAGCCAAGGCGTGCCGCCCGGTGACGGGTCGTCCGGCGATGTCAGGAAGACGTCCTGGCCGCGCAGCGGATCGCGGTCGGAGAACCAGATCGCCGTCCCGCCCTCGGGCACCACGGCGTCCACGAACGGCGCCCACCCGGCGGTGAACATCGGGTGCAGCGACAGATCCTGATGCGCCGTCGGCTGGCCCGGCTTGACCAAGCCGATGCGGTGGGCGTGCCGGGCGGCAACCGCCTGCTCGTCGTGGCAGATCAGGCACGTGCTGGAGCCGATGTACGTCGAGGCCGGCGACGGGTTGCCCGAGAGCACGAGCTGCGTCTCCTGGCCGACGAACAGGTAGTGGTCTCGCGCGAAGCGCCCTTCGGTGCCGCCGGGCAGGTGCTCGAGGTCGCCGGGAGCCGGGACGACGAGCCAGAAGTAACGGCCGGGGGGGATGTCCGGGACGACGGCACGTCCGTCGGCATCCGTGACGGCCTGCGGGAACGTGGCGCCGCGCAGGCGCACGGCGTCCTCCAGCGGCTCGTCGCGATCTTCGGCATCGCCGCTCAGGACCTGGGCCGCGCTGATCGAACGCTTGTCGACGCCGCTCGTGGGGACGACATGGACCGTGGCGCCGGCGACCGGCAAGCCCGCCCGGTCCACGACCACGAAGGTTGCATCGCCGCCCGGCTGGAGCGTGCCGTCGTCCCCCCCGCCGCTGCCGCCACATCCCGAGGTGGACGCGAAGAGGGCGAGGAACGACACCACCAAGGTGCCCAGCGCAATCCCGCGGGCGACGTGGGCCTCGACTCCCGTGCGCATTCCCCTACTCTAGCGGCGGGAGCGAGGCGCCGGCACGCGTGTGTTGCGGTGCGTGACGGCTTCCCCGGCGAAGCCGGAGCGGAGCGAGGATGCGAGGTGCGTGCGCACACGGCGCCGTCCTGCTGCTGACCGCGGTCCTCGCCGCGTCGTCCACGGCTCCCGCGTGGGCCGACGAGGTCGGTCCCTACGGCACGCCGCCCGCGCCGCGCCTGGGCCCGCCGCCGTCCGATGGCGCACCGCTCCCCGGGCCCGTGGGCGAGCCCGCGCTTCCGGATCGTCTTCTCGGCAGCGGGCGAAGTGGCGAAAACGGCACGGCAAGGGTGGATCAGGGCCCTCCTTCGAGCGACCCGACGCTGGCCCCCGCGGCGCCTCCGGTCGCGCAGGGAGCCGAGCGCCCCGACGCTCCGTACCCGGAGATCCTGCTGCCCGTGCCGCAGCCCGACCTGGACCTCGCCTCGTGGCCCGCACGCGTGACGGGCCTCGACCTGTGGGGCACGCGGCGCGTCGGCGCGCTGCTCGGGCATGGACCGCGCGACCCGCGCGGCACGGCGGGCTCCAAGGTCCATGGGTCGCTGGCCGTGCGCTACCGCGGTCGCGTCCGCTCCGGCGGCCAGGATGACCACGACCTGTTTGAAGCGCTCCGTGTCGACGTCGGCGACGGCTGGTCGCGCGGTTGGTACACCAGCTTCCACGGTCGCTTGTCCGAGGACCTGGACGAGTTCGGTACGGGTTCGAGCTTCTCGTTCTGGTCGTCGGTCGCCGACACGCGCGACCATCGCGTCGATGCCCGCATCTGGCACGCCTACGTGGGTGTCCGCCCGTGCGGAGGCCCCGTCGAGGACGTGCGCGTCGGTCGCCAGGACGTGGACGCCGGCGCCTACCTGCACATGGATGGCATCCGCGTGACGACGCGTCCGCTGCGGGCCCTGGGCGGCGCCACGCTCGTGGCGTTCGGCGGCGTGCCCAGCACGCAGTACTACGACGGCGCCGCGGGTGACCTGATCACGGGCGTGAGCGTCGAGCGTTCGCTCGGCTCCTGCACCACGGCCCGCTTGGACTACGTCTACATCCACGACACGAGCGGCTTCGAGAGCGCCGAGCACAACCACCTCTGGACGGCGGAGCTGCGCCGGCGCCTCGCCCGCGACGCCGTGGCTTGGTTGCGCTACTCGCACCAGAACGGCAACCCGAACGAGCTCGAGGTCGTCTACGACGGGCCGCTACGTCGCCCCGACGTCTTCGTCCGCGTCCGCTACAAGGCCCTGCTGCACGAGCAGGACGACATCACGTACGAGCTCGACCCGTACACGATCCTCTTGCAGGCCCTGGCGCCGTACCACGAGGCCTCCGTGCACGTGTCGCGCATGTTGGGACGCTGCTGGTTCGTGGAGGGGGGTGCCTACGGCCGCTGGCTCGCCGAGGGCGGCGACGAGGCCCGCTACAACCACGAGTTCCAGCGCTTCCACGCGATGCTCGGCCGCAAGGACTGGCCGCGCCGCGGCTGGTCCCTGGGCCTGACCGGCGAGGTCTGGACCGGCGACGAGACGATTGCCGCGATCGGCTTCGAGGCCGAGCACCGTCCCTCGCGCTGCTGGCGCCTGCGGGTCGGAACCGACTTCCAGCGCTACCGCACGGACTTCTGGCGCCAGGACGAGCGGCTGGACTCACGCTCCGTCTACGTGGACGCCCGCTGGCAGCCGACCGACCGCTGGAGCTTGCGCGTCCGCGTGCGCTACGAAGACGACGACCTCGCCTCGGCGTGGACCGTGGACACGGGTGCGGAGGTCCGGTTCTGATGGGGTCCCCCCGATGAGTCGCGCCCGCGCCCCCCGTTGGTGGATCGCCGTCGCCCTGGTGGCCTGGGTCGGCGCCGGCTGGCTCGTGGACGCTTCGCGCGCGGACGACGACGACCCCGCGCGCCCCAAGGCCGGGGCGCCGATCGTGGGCGGGCCCCGCCTGGACCACAAGGCGCACATGGCACGGGGGCTCGCGTGCCTGGACTGCCACCAGCCCACCAAGGGTCTCGACGAGAAGCTGCAGCCGGGCCCGGCCACGCTCGACACCTGCCAGCGCTGCCACGCCGACATCGACAAGCACAAGCCGGAGTCCGAGCACGTCGACAAGGTCTTCTTCGACGAGCAGGGGCGTCCCAAGCGCCAGCGCGCGGTCCTGCCGTTCACGGGGGACGTCATCTGGTCCCACGGCCCCCACACGGACGTGGACTGCCTCTCGTGCCACCAGGACATCCTGGAGACCAACGTCCGTCGCGCCCAGCCGCTGATGGACATGGACGACTGCATGGCCTGCCACCACGAGCGGCAGGCCGACAACTCGTGCGCCGCGTGCCACACGGCCATCCGCTCGAACACGCCGCCTCGCACGCACGACCGCGCGTGGACGACCAACCACGGCACGGTCGTCAAGACCGCCGCCGCCGAGGGCGAACGCGACACCTGCTCGTGGTGCCACACGCCCGACTCGTGCGCGACGTGCCACGCCACCAAGCGCCCCGCGTCACATGGCCCGACCTGGGTCGGCGAGCACGGGCCGCTGCTGCGCACGGCCCAGCGCCAGGGCGAGGCCACCAACTGCGCGTTCTGCCACACCGAAGACGGGTGCCAGCAGTGCCACACGCAGAAGCGCCCGCCGTCGCACGATGCCGGCTGGCTCGCAGGCCATGGCCCGGGCCTCGTGGCGGCCCAGCGCGCCGACCAGCCCGTCAACTGCCTCTTCTGCCACCAGCAGAACCAGTGCGACACGTGCCACGCCACGGTCAAGCCGCCGTCGCATGACGCCCTGTGGCGCGAGGGTCATGCGCAGCTGCTCCGTACCGGCGGGACGCCGGCGCTGGACCGCTGCGTGCTCTGCCACCAGGACGGGGCGTGGTGCGACACGTGCCACCACGAGCAGCTTCCCGCCAGCCACGACGCGGCCTGGATCGCGGGCCACGGCAACGTGCTCGCCGCCGGGGGCCGTGCGGCCCTGGCCCGCTGCTCGTTCTGCCATCAGGACGAGCAGTTCTGCGACGACTGCCACCGCTCGAAGGCACCGCCATCGCACGACGCGCTGTGGACGCTGCGCCACGGCGACGCCTACATGCACGGCGGCCGGGCCGGGGCCCAGCGCTGCGCGTTCTGCCACACGGAGCCCTCGTTCTGCGAGGACTGCCACAAGGACACGCCGCCGCAGGACCACACCAACCTGTTCCGGCTCAAGACGCACGGCCTGCTCTCGGCGATCGACCGCGAGCGCTGCCAGGTCTGCCACCAGAGCGACTTCTGCGTGCGTTGCCACGAGGAGACCCCGCCGCAGTCGCACGGACCGGGCTGGTCGGGCCGCCAGAGCCGTCACTGCATCGGCTGTCACTTCCCCATCTCGCGCGAGCCGTCGTGCCGTGTCTGCCACTTCAACAACCCGTCACACGACACCGCACCGTCCCAGCCGCCGAGCCACGGCCCGGGCCTCAACTGCCGCCTGTGCCACAACAGCGTCGGCGGCGGCGGCGCACCGCCCTTGGCCCATCCCGACAACGGGATCAGCTGCGAGCTGTGCCACCGCCGGTAGGCGGCGCCGTCAGCGCGGCCTGGACTCCGCGGTGCCCGCGACGCGCCACGTTCCCTCGGCATCCCGCACGAGGAGCAGGTCCCACCCGCTGTAGGGCGCGGGCAGGCGGATGCGCGCGCTGCTCGCCGACACCTCGATGCGATCGGGCTGTGCATCAAGCTCCGCGCGCACGCCCTGGAGGCGCGCGGCGGCTTCGGCGGGACGCAAGCCGCGGCGCAGCTCGATGCGGCGGGCCTCCAGCCACGCACGGCGACCCGGCGTGTCCATCGAGTCCACGTCGGTACCAGGCACGCCCAGGTCGGCCGACCACGCGACCAAGCGCGCCGCGAGGTCCAGGTAGCCACGCTCGAGCGCGTAGAGGAAGCGCGTCGCGGCCACGACGGGCGTCGTGGGCTCCGCGGTCAACAGGTCCCAGCCAGGTGCGCTGTCGTCCTTGTACGGGCCTTCCACGAGCGTGGCCTCGCCCTCGGGCGTGGCCACGGCGAGCGTGCGCACCGCACCCGTCTCGATGTCGACCCGCAGCGTGACCGCCCCGACGCCCTGCAGCGCGATGTGCACGGTGCCGGCCTCGCCCGGGTCGAGGCCGACGTCGAGGTCGCGGGCCGCGAGCCGTACGGGACCGGGCATGTCGTCGTAGACGTGGGTGCTGCGGTAGACGCCCGGTGCCCGTGCCAGGACGGGAGCCAGCAACACGTACGGCGCCACGCCGGCCAGGGCCGACCCGCCGAACGGCTCGACGCGGGGCTCGCCGTCGTGTTCACGGATCTTCACGGTGTCGCCCTCGGCCTCCAGCGTCACGCGGCGCGTGCCTGCCGACGACCGCCGGCGGAGGGTGGCGTCGACCAGACGGAGCGATGGGGTCCAGCGGCTCTCGCGCGCCAGCTCCACGTGTCCGTCGAGCCGCAAGACCTCCGCAAGCCGCCAGCCTGGCACCTCGCCCGCCGCGGATCGCCGGGCCATCAGGGACCACGTGCCCACGCGGCGTGCGCCGCGGACCAGCTCCCCGTGCACCACGAAGGGACGCAGGGCCTCGGGGGTCTCGGCGGCGCCCAGGACCTGCTGGAAGTGCTGCCACGCCTCGACCGGCGCGGACGCCTCGTCGGCCCGGCCCGGGCCTCCTGCGCCGCTGCCCAGCGCGGCAGCCGCGAGCAAGGCCCACCTGGCGATCCGCATGCGGCCTCCCATGGGCCGGATCGTACCGCGCGTCCGGTTAGGTTGGCCGCCGACGACCCCGGAGAGGAGGGAGCCCGATGGCTGGTCCGCGGCGCCACGGCGCGCATCGTCGACGTCCCCTGACCGCCCTGGTGGCGCTCGCCCTGCTGACGACGACCGCCGCGCCCACGGCGGCAGAAGACGACGTCGCGGTGACGCCGGCCGTCGCGCGCAAGGCCGGCCTCGAGCCCGGCGTCTGGGCGCTGGCGGGAGGCTCGCCGTCGCGCGCCGGCTACAGCATCACGGAGCCGGTGATCGGCCCCTACGAGGAGGCGTGGCGCCTCGACGTCGATGGCACGATCGAAGGCGAGCCGCTCGTGCATCACGGCTTCGTCGTGTTGACCACGGTCGACGGCGAGCTCCGCACGCTGTGGCTCGTGCGCATGAGCGACCAGCGCACGTGGAAGGTGCGCCGCAAGCACCCCGTCCCCCTGGATCCGGTCATGACGCGGCGCGGGGTCGCCTGGCGCGAAGGCGACGGCAAGGCCGTCGTGTACCGCTACGGGCGAAGCGGCCTCTCGCGCCGCGGCCTCGTGGCGGCGCCCGACGCGGCCACCACCTTCGACCTCGTGACCGACGGAGCACGCCTCCTCCTGATCGCGGGCAACGGGCGCTACCTGGCGTACGACGGCTTGGTGAAGGTCGGCGACGGTCGGACGCAGGACATGGGCCGGGGGACGCACCGCGCCCCCATGTACGGCGGCCTGTACGGCGGTGTGATGCCCGTCCTCTCCTTCGACGCGGCGGACAACATCTGGCTCGACATCGGTCGTGTCCCGTACGACGGCCTGCCCGCCGCGTGGAACGAACAGACGGCGGGGCCGGCCTTCCTCGGTCAGCTCGTCAGCTCGGGCGACAGCCAACAGGCTGGCCGAGCCCTGCTGTTCGACCAGGACCTGTTCCTGCGCCCCGGCGGTCCGATCGCGCTGGCCGACGGAAGCAGCGCCAACACGGCGTGGGTGCGCCGCGACCAGATGGGCGGCTACACCGACGCCGATGGCTCACGGCGCCTCACGCCGCTCAAGACGCTCTGGCTCGGCAACCTGCACGGGATGCCGGTCGGCAACGGGCGCCTGTGGGTGGCGCGCGGCGGCATGTTCGGGGACCCGGACGAGCTGTTCCGCGCGCAGGTCGACGCCAAGGGCGAAGTCCGCGGCTACACGCTCGCGTCCCGCAACAAGAACCCCGAGCTGCTCCCGGGCTCGGACCGCATGACGATGGTGCAGGAGGTCCTCCACCTCGGCCGGAGCGTGATCGACATCCAGCGCATGCGCCGGCTCCCCTCGCTGCCGCTCGATCCCGCCATGCGCGTCGTGCCCGCGGAGGGCCACCTGCTCGTCGTGTCGGCGCCGTCCACGCTGGTGGCGCTGCGTCGCGCGGGGACGCGCAGCGAGGGCACGCCGGCCTACGTCGGCCCCGCCGCCGAGGCCGGCCATGGTGTCCTGGTCGAGATGGACGGCACCGTGCACGAGGGCCCGTGGACGCTGGCGGACGCCGTGGCCGAGGACGCCGCGGACGCCACGTTCGCGCGAAGCGACGTCGCCTTGGCGCTGACCGCGGACGGCAAGGTCGCGTTCGCGGGCCCTGGCCTCTCGGGGGTCGAGGCGCTGTGGACGCTGGCCGACGTCGAGCTGGGCGCGGCCTACGCCGGGCTCGTCAAGGACGCCGTCCGTGCGCGGGACCCGGCCCTCGGGCAGCGCTACCTGGCGGAGGCCGGCGCGCGCGGAGCCCGCGAGGACGTCTCCGAGTCGACGCTTCGCGACCTGGACAAGCTCACGACGGCCGCGAAGGCCCCCAAGCCCAAGACGGCGCTCGTGGAAAAGGCGATCGCGCGTGAGCAGGAGGCGCTGGCCGCACGTCGCGCGCGCCTCGCGGCCGCGCGGGAGACCGCCGACGGCACCACGGACTGGGACTGGACCTCCGAGGTGTTGCCGCGCTGGGTGGAGGAGTTCGGGCCCGACGACGCGGCACGAGCCCGGGTGCGCGCGCAGCTGCCCGACGTCGTCAAGCCTCCGGAGGACTTCGATCCCCGGGCTTGGCTCGCGCTCGCCGATGCCTGCACGTGGATCACGTTCACGCAGGTCGACCCCGCGTCCAAGTCCGGCGTGCACCTGCGTCTGGCGCGCAAGGCGTGGCGGGAAGACCTCTACGGCTTCACGACGGGGCCGCTCATGGTGGTGTCCGCCCTGACCCACCCCCAACGGGTCACGCCCGGCTTGGCGGCGGGCGAGCTCCTGTGCCGAAGGCTCGAGGAGATCCTCGGCCCCTCGGTGGACCCGCAGTCGGCGGCGGTGCCGATCCCGCTCCACATCTACGAGGACAAGGAGTCCTACCTCGCGGCCGCCACCGAGGGGGCCCGCGGCAGCTGGCGCGAGCTGGCCGAGCGCTCGGTCGGCTTCTACAGCCCGAACCAGGACATCTCGCGCCTCTTCCTGGACAGCGAGCCCAAGCGCGACCGCGGCGGCGAGCGCTACTGGTCGACGTTCCTGCACGAGCTGACCCACCACTGGTGCGACCGCCACCTCTCCAGGGGCGGAGGCTCGGCCGTGACGCCGGGCTACTGGGTCGTCGAAGGCATCGCCGAGTGCATGGCGGACCACGGCGTGGACCTGCGCGGACGCACGCTGGTCCCGCTCGACGCGCAGCTCGAGCGGTTCGACATCCTGGCAGGGCTGGCGCCCAAGGACGCGCTGCCCTGGGACGAGATGCTCGACATGCCGCAAGTGGGCCTGGCGCAGCTCGCGCAGCGCAAGCCCGTGCAGGCGTCCTCGTGGTGGAAGCTGGACAGCGGCTACCACCTGGACGGTGTCAACCTCTTCTACCTGCAGTCAGGCGCCGTCTGCCAGTACCTGCTCCTCGCCCACGGCGACGAGGGCGCCGCGCTCAAGACGCTCGTGCGTGCCTGGTACGACGGCTCCTACAAGCCGGGGATGGTCAAGCAGGTCACGGGCCTTGCACCCGACGAGCTCGGCCAGCGCGTGCTCGCGTTCTGCCGCTCGTGCCGCGACGGGCAGCTGCCTCGAGCGGTCCCGCGTTGAGGTCGTGCGCGTCCCTCAGAACGTGCCCTGCAAGCCCACGTAGAAGACGTCGACGTCTTCCGCTGCGCCCGTGTCCTCGAGGAAGCGTCTCGCGAACACGTGCGCCCACTCGACGAAGGCCTGCCAGCGCTTGTCGATCTTGTACGTGAGCATCACGTCGATCTCCGTGCCGATCGCACGAGCCGTGCTGCCGCCCGCACCCCGCAGGACGCCTCCCGCCGCGTTGTAGACGGCATCGTCCGTCTCGGCGCGCCAGAAGGCATGGAACCACGCCTTCAGGTTCAGGGACTTCGTGAGGTCGTACGAACCCTCGACGCGCGCCGCGAGCACGTTGCTACGCCCGATCACGTCGGCGTGGCCCAGGAACGCATGCGCCAGGGGGAACAGCTGGTCGAAGCCCGCCCGCGTCCCGTCGGCCGGGTCGTCGTCCCCCGAGGCGTAGTCGATCCCCAGTTCGAGCTTGGGATCGCCACAGGCCGTGCACGGCTTCCACGACAAGGTGGCCGTGGCCATCCAGGCGCCGATGTCGTCGGCGCCCACCTCGCCGGTCTGCCATGCCGCCTCCACGTCGTAGTCCAGCCGCGTGCCGCTGACGGTGCCTTCCGCGCGCAGGCCCAGCGTGAGGCGATCCTCGTCGAGGTCGTCACGCGACAACCCGTACAGGTACGCACCCCAGGTGAGGCACGTGAGCTGGCGGTTGGCGTAGTCGACGCCCCAGAACGTGACGTCGTCGTCCTCCTCGTTGAAGTCCTCGGCGGCCACGACGACCGGGTTCGTGTACCAGGCCTCCACGGCCTGGAAGCCGTGCTTCCAGGTCAGGCCACCGCCCTGGAAGGTGCGCCGCGTGTTCCCCCAGTCGAGCGGGGAGACGAGTCGCTGCTTGCCCGTCTCCAGCTCGCGACGACCGAGCCAGGCACTGCTGGCGCCGAACCCGAGGTCCCCCCGCAGCTCGCCGAACGCGCCGAGCAGATCGCCGCGATCGATGTCGATGGGCCGCGGCCCCAGCTCGCGCTCGTCGAGCTGGTCGGCCCAGATGCCCTCCACGAACACGCGCACGTGGTCGCCCACGTGGACATCGGCATGCGCGCGCACGCGCGCGAGCAACCACGCGTCGTCCGGATCGGCAGGCGCACCGAATGCCTGGTTGCGGAAGCTCTCGAAGCGCGCGCGCACCTGGCCGCCGACGTCGACCCACAGCCGGCGCGAGCGGGTCAGCGGGATGGCCTTGACCCGCTCGGCCCAGCCGTCCTTCTCGCAGCACGGGACGCAGAGGCAGGGCTTCCAGTCCTCGAGAAAACGGCGGTTGGCGAAGCTGGGCGGGCACGCGGCCTTCTCGGGCTCGCGGCACGTGCAGCAGGGGTTTGCGGGGCAGTCCGTGCAGGCCTCCCCCGCGACGGCCGGACGCAGCGCGGCCAGCAGCCAAAGCCCGAGGACGGCGACGAACGCGACGGAGCGACTCATGACGTACTCCTGCGGGGAGATCGGAAAACGGCGAAGGTCGTGCGCTGCAGGATCCGTTCGCTGGCGGCCCGGACCTTGGCGAAGGCGTCGTGCAAGGGGCACTTCTCGACCTGCCCGCAGATGCCCCCACCAAACGGGCACGCATCGTCTCCGGCGCGTTCGAACAGGTCGCGCACCTCGTTCAGGCGGATCGACGCCGGATCGCGCGCGAGCGCGTACCCGCCACCCGGCCCGCGCATGCCGCGCACGAGCCCCGCGCGGGCCAGCTCGGTGAGCACCTTGGCCACGTAGGGCCGCTGGAGGTTTCGCGCACGCGCGATGTCCGCGGCGGAGACCAGCGTCACGCCGCCGTCGTACCGCTCGGCGAGGTAGCCCATGGCTGCGATCGCCGTCTCGGTCGCCTTGCCGGTCATCGGCTGCTCTCCGCCGGCGCGGAGGAGCTGGCACCCGGCAGCTGCAGCGTGCCACGGAAGACGGGCAGGGCCACCTTCAGCGCCGCCGAGTACACGAGGAGGCCGAACGCCACGATGCCCGCCGAGACACGCCACTCGAGGTGGCTGGGCGTGTACTCCACGATCTCGTGCAGCGTGCTGGGCACGAAGCCGGGCACGATGAGCCCCATGCCCTTCTCGATCCAGGCGCCGACGAAGGCGAGAACGCACGCGATGGCGAGCGTGGTGGGCTTCGTCGACGCTCCAGGGCGCAGGAACAGGAAGGCAGCCACGACCGCGAAGGCCAGCGCCGTCCAGATCCACGGGACGAGCGCCGTCGCCTCGCCGTGTCCGAAGAAGAGGTAGCGAGCCGAAGCCGTGTGCGCGCCCCCGGTGTAGAACTCGGTGAACAGCTCGGACGCGACCATCAGCAGGTTGACGAGGATCGCCACGCGCACGATGCGCACGAGCACGTCGATCGGGCGCTGGGGCAGGTCGACCCGCCCGAACCGCCGCAGCACGAGCATCGTCACGATCAGGAAGGCCGGGCCCGCGACGAAGGCCGAGGCCAGGAACCGCGGCGCGAGGAGCGCGGAGTTCCAGAACGGACGACCGCCGAGCCCGCAGTACAGGAAGGCCGTGACGGTGTGGATCGAGATCGCCCACACGATCGACACGAGCACGAAGGGCTTGTACCAGCGCGGGTTGGGCTGCCGGCCCAGGAAGCGCGTGTAGAGCAGGTAGCCCACGACATGCAGGTTGAGGAGCAGGTACCCGCTCAACACGACGACATCCCACGTCAGCATGGACACGGGGAAGTGGAAGCGTCCCACGATGGGGAACATGTGCCACACGCGCCCGGGCCGCCCGAGATCCACCGTCACGAACGCCAGGCACGCAAGGATCGCGGCGATGGCGAGGATCTCGCCCAGGATCACCACGTCCTGCATCTTCTTGTCCTTGTACAGGTACGCGGGGATCACCATCATCACGCCGCCGGCGGCCACGCCGACCAGGAACGTGAAGTTGGCGATGTAGAGGCCCCAGCTGACGTGATCCGTCATGTTCGTGTGGATCATGCCGGAGCTCACCTGGTGGGCCCACGCGTTGACCCCGACGAGGAAGACGGCCGTCAACCCCGTCATCCAGGCGTAGAAGGCCAGCGAGCCGTCCGTGGCCACTGCCAGGGCGCGCGCGAGGAACCGCGGGTACGTGACCCGATGGGGCTGGGCAGACGCGGGTCGGGCGGGCGGCGGCGTCGGGATGTCCATGGTCAGGTCGTCCATCCGCCTCAAGCGTCGAAGAAGTAGAAGAAGCTCGGCTTGGTCCCGAGCTCCTCCTTGAGGACATAGACCCGCTTGTCCTGCAGCACGCGCCGGATGGGCGACTGCGGGTCGAGGATGTTGCCGAAGACGCGTGCGCCGGTCGGGCACACTTCGAGGCACGCCGGCAGACGTCCTTCGCGCGTGCGGTGCAGGCAGAAGTGGCACTTCTCGACCACCCCCTGGGGGCGCACGCGGTTGGAGAGGTAGCCCTGGTCGGGGTTCAGCTCGTCCGCCGGGACCACGGGCGCGGTCCAGTTGAAGCGGCGCGCATGGTAGGGACACGCCGCCATGCAGTAGCGGCACCCGATGCACCAGTCGTAGTCCACGACGACGATCCCGTCGCGCTCCTTCCAGGTGGCCTCGACGGGGCACACGGTGACGCAGGGCGGCTCGTCGCACTGCTGGCACTGCACCGGCAAGTAGAACTTGTCCTCCGCAGGGACCGCGTGCGTGTAGGTGGTGTTCCCCTGCTCCATGTCCATCGTGCCCTTGGGCATCTCGAGGACGCGGATGTAGCTCTGGTGGGTCTCGCGGTCGTGGTTGTTCTCGCGGTGGCACGCCTCCACGCACTTGCCGTTGCCGTTGCAGAGGCTCAAGTTGATCGCGTAGGCGAACTTGGTGCGCCAGCGCGGCTTGGGGTCGGCGATGGTCACGTCGCGGCCGAACTCCTCGCGTGCCTCGTCCTCGAGACGCCGGATGACCTCCGCCTTCTCGTCGCGGGAAAGCTCCTTGTAGTGCCGCTGGAACAGCGCCGCGGCGTCGGGGGCCTCCTGGTCGAACAGCGGCGCGGCCGCGGCCCCGAAGGCAGCCGCACCCAAGGTGGCGCCGAGCGCCTTCACGACACGGCGACGGCTGAGGTCGGCCGCCGGCGGGATCGTCGGGTCATCACTCATCGTGTGTCTCCTCGGCAGGAGCCAGGAACCGGTCGATCGGCTTGAAGGTGGGCTGCATGCCCGGAAACGCCGGCGCGTGCGGCGCGTGGCAGTGGGTGCACTGGTTGCGCACTTGGGGACCGCGCGTGCGATCCCAGTAGCCGGACATGCCGCCGTGCAGCCCTGCTGCGTGGTCACGCGCTTGCGGACCGTGGCACTGGCTGCAGAGCTGCGTCACGTCCTCGAACGGCAGCGACCGACCATCGGCAAGGCGCAGCCGGTCGTAGTTCGTCGCGTCGTGGCAGGAGAGGCACGTCAGGTTCCCATGGGCCATCTCGAGGCCACGGTGGAACGCATCCAGCGACGGGCCGCCGCGCTGCTCGGGGGCCGGCGTCTTCACGGCGTGGCACGTGGCGCAGGCCACGGCCTCCACGCCCCCATCGGGTCGCTCGACATGGATGCGCGGGGTTCCCGGCACGGGCCGCAACACGACGGGATGCAGCATCGTCGGGGCCGGCGGCGGGCTGGGCTCCGCGTCGGGATCGACATCGCGACCACCGCACGCGCCCAACGAGAACCCGAGCACCAGGAGCATGACGTGCACCAGCGGGCGGCGGTCGGCGGCCTTGGCCATCGAGGGGACTCCCGGTCGGACCTGCATCCGCTCTGCACGGTAGTCCCGCCACCGACCCTATTCAAGAATTCACGATCCGAAATTGGTTTTCTTCTGCGGGCCCCGCGGCTACCGTCGTCGGCGTCGCGGAGGAAGCGCCATGCCCGTGAGCGGCATCGTCCTGACCCTGACCGAGGACCGCGAGCGCCGTGACGGCGTGCTGCGGCACCTGGCGGTCGACGAGCGGGTCGAGCTCGGACCCACCGAGGGGCGCCGCGTGGCCGTCGTCCTGGTCACCGACTCGCTGGCCGCGGGCCGCGACCTCTGCGAGGAGCTGGTGGCCTTGCCGGGCATCGACCAGCTCGAGGTCGCCTATGTCGCCGCGGAGGACGGGCCCGCCCCCACGGCCGAGGGAGCTTCCACGTGAGCACCGCCACGAACCGTCGCACCGTGCTGAAGGCCGCCGCCATGGCGGCCGCGGTCGCGGCCCTGAGGCCGGGTCGGCTGCAGGCTGGCGAGCCCGTTCCCCAACAGCCGTCCCTCACGTGGTCCAAGGCCCCCTGCCGCTTCTGCGGAACGGGCTGTCACGTGCAGGTCGGCGTGGAGCACGGGCGGGTCGTCGCCATCGCCGGCGACCGCGACGCGGAGGTCAACAAGGGCCTGCTCTGCGTGAAGGGCTACCACGTGGGCATGGTGCTCTACGGCAAGGACCGCCTCACGGAGCCGTTGCTTCGTCGCGGCGACGAGTACGTGCCCATCTCCTGGGACGAGGCCATCGACGTGGTGGCGCGGCGCATCCTGCGTGCACCGGAGCGCTTCGCGTTCTACGGGTCCGGCCAGTGGACCATCCCCGAGGGCTACGCGGCCCAGAAGCTCATGAAGGGTGGGCTCTCGAACAACCACATCGATCCCAACGCGCGGCTGTGCATGGCATCGGCCGTCACGGGCTTCCTCGCCACGTACGGTGTCGACGAGCCCGCGGGCTGCTACGACGACTTCGACGCCTGCGACGTCGTGATCTGCTGGGGCAACAACCCGGCCGAGATGCATCCCGTCTTGTTCTCCCGCATCGTGGACCGCCGCTCCCGCGGTCAGCGGGTGCGCTTGATCGACATCGGCACGCGCCGCACGCGGACGACGGACCAGGCGGACAGCTACCTCGAGATGAAGCCCCACGGCGACGTGGCCATCGCGCTGGGGATCCTGGCCCTCCTGCGCGCCAAGGGCGCGTGGGACCGCTCGTTCGTCGAGAAGCACTGCGCGTTCCGCGCCCCCGAGGCCGAGAGCCCCTCCCTGCAGGGCGAGGCCATCTCGTTCGAGACGTGGAGCGAGCGCATCGCGGCGTACACGCCCGACGTCGTCGAGCGCTTGTCGGGCATCGCCAAGGACGACCTGGAGATGCTCGCCAGCCTGTTCGCGGACCGCTCGCTGCGCATCACCAGCCTCTGGTGCATGGGTGTCAACCAGCACACGATGGGCACGGCCATGAACAGCCTGATCCATGGCGTGCACTTGTTCAGCGGGCACTTCGGCCGGCCGGGCGACGCGCCCACCAGCTTGACCGGGCAGCCCTCGGCCTGCGGCACCGTGCGCGAAGTCGGCACGCTGGCGCATGCCCTGCCGGGCGGACGTCTCGTGGCCAAGCCCGAGCATCGGGCCCAGTGCGAAGCCGTCTGGAACGTCCCGGCGGGTCGCATCAACCCCAAGCCGGGCCACCACACCGTGAAGATGTGGGAGCAGTTCACGACGCCGGCCGCGGAAGGCGGTGACATCGACACGATCTTCGTGCAGGTCACCAACCCCGGGCAGACGCTGCCCAACCTCCCCCTGCTCTTCGATCGCAAGGCCGGGCAGGACGACAAGTTCCTGATCGTGGCCGACGCCTACCCCACGGCCACCACGCGCCTCGCCGACCTCATCCTCCCGGCCGCCATGTGGGTGGAGAAGAACGGGATGTTCGGCAACAGCGAACGACGCACGCAGCAGTGGTTCAAGATGGTCGAGCCGCCGGGCCAAGCCCGCGACGACTGCTGGATGACGATCGCCATCGCCCACCGCCTGATGGAGCTGGGGCATCCCGGCATGAAGGACAAGGACGGCCGGTTCCTGTTCCACGTCGAGGACGAGCAGGGCAACGCCGTCCCCATTTGGCAATGGGAGCACTACTACGACGTCAACGTGGACAAGGTCCTGTTCGAGGAGTACCGACAGCTGACGCGGATGAAGCACAAGGACCTCGCGCCCTACGAGGAGTACGTGAAGGCGCGCGGCCTGCGCTGGCCCGTGGTCGAGCAGCCGGACGGCAGCTGGCGAGAGACGCGTTATCGCTTCAGCGGCTTCGACGATCCCTACGTGGCCGACGGCCAGGACGTCGAGTTCTACCACTCCACGACCGGCGACGGCCGGGCCCAGATCTGGTTCCACGAGTACGAGCCCCCGCCCGAGGTCCCCGACGACGAGTACCCCTTCTGGCTCTGCACGGGGCGCGTGCTCGAGCATTGGCACACGGGGACGATGACGCGTCGCGTCGCCCCGCTGGCCGGCGCCATGCCCACGGCCTATGTCGAGGTCCACCCGGACGATGCGAAGGCCCTGGGCCTGGGCGAGGGCGAGATCGTCTACGTGGAGTCGCGACGCGGACGGGCCGAGCTTCCGGTCTGGACACGGGGGCGGGGACGGCCTCCTCGCGGCAGCGTGTTCGTGCCGTTCTTCGACGAGACGCGCCTCGTGAACGAGGCCACGTTGCACGCCCACGATCCCTTCTCGAAGCAGCCCGACTACAAGAAGTGCGCCGTGCGCCTGCGGCGGCTCGGGGACTGAGCCATGGAGGCGACTCCCTACACCGCCCGCGGCCTGGCGATGCGTTGGAAGACGCTGCTCCTGGTGGCCGTGCTCGCACTCGCCGTGATCGGCAACGTGGTCGGGTTGCGTGCAGGCGTCCCGGAGCACCGGGCGGGGCTGGAGGGTCGCACCAAGCGACCTGCTTCCGGCGCGCACCCAGGGGCGCTGCCTGCACCTTCGTACGCCGAGGTCGGGGCCGGGGCGCTCCGCCCCGAGGCCACCACCCCGATCGCATGGAGCGAGTGGACGACCCTGCTCGCCGCGCCCGCCCAGGCTCCCGTGACCGACATGGAGGCGCGCCTGGAGTCCCTGGCCGTGCGGGCTTCGCGGCGAGCCTTCAACGGAGCTCCGCCGACCGTTCCGCACGGCATCGACGGCATGGCCGACACGTCGTGCACGCTGTGCCATGGGCAGGGCATCGCCATCGAGGGGGCCGTCGCACGTGCGTTGCCCCACGCCGACCTGGGCCAATGCACGCAGTGCCACGTGGCGGCTGCGCCGGCGCCCCTGGGAGGCGGCACGGGGACCTTGGCCTCGTCGACGTGGCGCGGCAAGCCGGCCCCGGAGCAGGGTCGGCGCGCCTACGCCGGGGCGCCTCCGGTGGTCCCGCACACGCTGGCCATGCGCGAGAACTGCGCGGCGTGCCACGGCGTACACGGCTGGCCGGGCATGCAGACGAGCCATCCCGAGCGTTCGAGCTGCCTGCAGTGCCACGCGCCGGTCGAAGACCAAGCCCATCCCGGCAGGACGTTGCCGGCGAGCTGGTTCCTGCCGCCCCCGCCGGTGGCCGCACGATGAGCCACGCCCCGCTGCTCCAGGCGCTGCTCGGTCCCGAGGACCGCGCCGAGTACTACCGCGACCTGGTTGCCCTGGCAGAGGGTCTCACGGCCCAGGTCGAGGTCGCGGGCGTGGGCACGCGCGCCTGCCGCCTCGACGAGGCCTTCGCGGCGCTCGAAGAGGGCACGTCGCGTCGCGCCCTCTTGCGCTACCGCCACGACGGACGGCACTGGCTGGACACGCTGCTCATCGAGCCCCGCGGCGTGCGCCTGGTCCGCATCGCCGAAGACGAGGCCGGAGCCGGCGCCCCGACCCCGGAGTCAGACCAAGCCCGGTGAGCGCTCCTCGAGCGCGTGCGTGAAGAGCGTCAGGGCCTCCTCGGGCCCGGTGCACGTCACGCCCAGATCGCGCAGGCGGCCGTCGTGGAGGCCGTAGATCCAACCGTGCACGTGCAGGGGCTGCCCGCGGGCCCACGCGTCCTGGGCCACGGTCGTCTGGCAGACGTTGGCGGCTTGTTCGATCACGTTGAGCTCGCACAGCAGGTTGGCGCGCTCGCCCTCGTCGGCAAGGCGGGCCAGGGCCGGCGCATGCTTGTCGCGCAAGTCCTGGACGTGGCGCAGCCAGTTGTAGGCCAAGCCCACGCGGTCACCGTTCAGTGCTGCTCGCACACCGCTGCACCCGTAGTGTCCACAGACGATGATGTGCTTGACGTGCAGGACGTCCACGGCGAACTGCATCACCGACAAGCAGTTGAGGTCGGTATGCACGACGACGTTGGCGATGTTGCGGTGCACGAACAGCTCGCCGGGCAGCAGGCGCACGATCTCGTTGGCCGGGACGCGGCTGTCCGAGCACCCGATCCAGAGGTACTCGGGCCGCTGTTGCTCGGCCAGGCGGGCGAAGAACCGGGGATCCTGGTCCTTCATGGCGGCCGACCACGCCGCGTTGTTCTCGAGGAGGTGGGCCAGGCTGCGCATGGGCCGCATTGGACAGCCTCGCGGCCCCGAAGCGAGCCTGATTCCGGGAGGGCGGAGGTCGCGCCGCCTGCCGGCCCCTCGCCCCGCCCCTAGCCTGGGGGCACGAGCGTGGGGAAGGCGCCCGACCCGGCCTCTCCCCGGTCTCGATGGGGAACGTCATGGGCATGCTGGATGCGGCGGGGAGCCGAATCGGGGGCTGCGTGGTCGCAGCGCTCGTCCTTGCAGGGGTGCTGGCCGACGCGGCCCGCGCCGGGGAGCAGGCGCGGCCGGAGGGTGCCGAGCCGCTCCCCGTGGAGCGGACCACGACGGTCCGCGGGCGCGGGACGGTCTGGTACATCGACGGACCCACGGTGATTCCTCCGAGTGCGGAGATCCGCATCGAGCTGGGCACGCGCATCGTCGGCATCAACAACGCCTCGCTCGACGTCCAGGGGGGCTTGAAGATCCACGGCACGGAGGAGAGCTGGGTCGTCGTGGAGAACATCGACTTCTCCCCCACGCTGGCTCCCAAGCAGGACCTGCATCTGGACATGGTCGACTTCCGGGGGTGCAAGTTCACCTGGACGAAGGAGCAGCCGTTCACGGGGCTGCTCACGCTCGAGAACGCCTGCGTGCAACGCAGCTGCACGTGGGACATGCACATCGCCTCGGGCTTCGTGAAGATCATGACGGTCGAGTTCGTGTGCCCGTGCCAGATCACGTGCGTGCCCGCCGACCGCAAGCCGGTCGAGGTCGACATCCGCACGTCGTGGATGAAGGTCACGACCCTCAAGGGCCCCGGCCAACACATCCTTCGTCACTGCGAGTTCAAGGGCGACGTGACCGCCGAGCACGTCGACCAGTTCGAGATCGACGGCTGCGACATCTTCGGCAACCTGATCGTGCGCCAGCCGGCCGAGGGCAGCTTCAAGGACGTCACGCTCACCAAGTGCAGCGTGTTCGAGCCCTCCAAGGTGGTGCTCGAGCGACCGCCCGGCGAGAAGCCCTCCAAGGACCGCGTCAAGCTCGACAAGTTCTACTGGGGCCCGATCAACAGCGGCGTCAAGCGCGGCCACACCGAGAAGGAGCTCGTGGACCGCATCGTGGACGGCGACGACGCCGAAGAGGGCCAGGGCACCGTCTTCGCCGTCATCGGCAAGTCCGTGAAGCGTCCCCACGGCCTCCTGTCCGAGACCCTCCGCAGCCGCGCCCCGCCCGTGAACTAGGAGCCTGCGCCACAGATCGCGTGCACGGCGCCACCCCCGTCCTGCAGCTCGGATTCCTGGATTCCAGCTTCGGCGAAGCACGTGAATCGGCTTGAACGCCCTTTCGCTCGGTCGGCGCGGGCT
>JBFWRP010000010.1:0-163007 GCA_050248855.1 Planctomycetota bacterium
CCGCCCTGCGCTTCGGCATGCGCAAGTGCCCATCGGCAAGTTGCGGAAGAATTCCCCGCCTCCGTACGGGCTTTGCCGTCGGCATGAAGAACTGACACCGTGCCACCGTCGCTTCGCTCCGAGGCACAGGTTCAGACACCTCCGCGCGCCTCGCTAGCCGGGCACCTCCGCGCGCGCCTACACGTCGAGGTGGTAGGTGAGGCGGAGGATGGGCACGAGCTCGCGCAGGTCGGCCATGGCGTGGTCGGGGCGGACGTCGGCATCCGTGCTGCCGTACTTGCCCGAGGCGCCCGTATAGAGCACGGTCTTGAGACCGGCCGTGGCCGCCGGCGCGATGTCGTGGCTGGGCCGGTCCCCGACGTAGAGGGCGCGCGCCGGCGTCACGCCAGCGGCCTTGCAGGCCTTCAGGAACAGCTTGGGGTTGGGCTTGCTGATCCCCATCTGGTCCGTGAAGAAGATGGCCGTGGGGTCGAAGTACTGGATCGCATCCAGACGAACGAGCTTCTCGGCCTGCTTCACGTGCAAGCCCGCGGAAACGACGCCCAGGCGGACCCGGGCGCTGTAGAGGCGAAGCAGGACGCTCTGCACGTCGGGCAGCATCTCGAGGCCGTCGCGCTTGGTGCCGTGGTACGCGACGACCCCCGCGGCCACGAGGACCGCCGGGTTGCGCTTGGGGTAGCGCTCGGGCCCCAGACGATCGAGGAGGCGCTCGAAGTGGTTGCCGTAGTTGCTGGAGAACTCGGCGACCACCTCGGCCAGCTCGGTCATGCCCTCCTCCTCCTCGACGAGGAGGCCGCGCTCGATCATGGCGCGAATGGCGGCCCGGCGGGCGCGCTCGCTGAACACCGTGGTGCTGTAGAGCGTGTCGTCGATGTCGAAGAGGACGATGTCCAGGGCCGGGCTGCCGGAGGGGGGAGGCGGCATCACGACGTCGCTCCGCGTCGGAGGGGAACCGATGCCCGGAGCCTACCGGGGCTGCGGCCCCCCTCCTACGGAGTCGGGTGAGATTCCAACCTCGGGCGGAACGTCCCGTACGGAGTCGGGTGAGATTCCAACCTCGGGCTGCCAGGCTCCCTCACATGGGCGGGGTCGCGGGGGCCCGAGGTTGGAATCTCACCCGACTCCGTACCCCGTACCCGACGACCCAGTACCGCGACTCCGTACCGCTACCGCCGCGCTGCCACGGCGCTGATCTCGACGCGGGCGTCCTTGGGCAGACGAGACACCTCGACCGTGACACGGGCGGGCGGGGCATCGCCGAAGTGGCGGCCGTACACCTCGTTCATCCGTGCGAAGTCGCCGAGGTCCGCCAAGTACACCTCGCAGCGCAGGACGCGGGCCATGCTCGACCCGGCGGCCTCGAGGATCGCGCGCAGGTTGCGCAGGACCTGCTCGGTCTCGCGGCCGACGTCGCCGCCGCCCACCATCTCTCCCGTGGTCGCATCCAGGGCCACCTGCCCCGCGGTGAACACGAGGTCGCCGTAGGCCATCGCCTGCCGGTAGGGGCCGATGGCCGCGGGCGCCCGTTCGGTGTGGATGGGCTCGGGGGACGCGCTCATGGAGGGGCTCCTACCGTCGGCCCTTGGGATCCAGGGCATCGCGCAGGCCGTCGCCCAGGAAGTTGAGGCTGAACAGCGTGAGCGCCAAGAACAGCGACGGCCAGAACAGCAGCCACCACTGGCTCTCGATCGGGTTGACGACCTTCACCCCCTCCGAGACCAGGGCTCCCCACGAAAGCTGCAGTCCCAGTCCCAGGAAGGAGAGGAAGGACTCCAGGATGATCACGGCCGGCACCGTGAGCGTGGCGTACACGATCACCACGCCCAGGATGTTCGGCAGGATGTGGCGGATGATGATGCGGGAATCGCTCGCACCGAGCGCACGCGCCGCGTCCACGAACTCCTGGTTGCGAAGCGACAGCACCTGGCCACGGACGATCCGGGCCATCGTGAGCCACTGCACCATGCCCAGCGCCGCGAAAATCGGGATCGGGTTGCCCCGATACTCCTCACCCACCACGATGAGCACGAGGATCACGAGGAACATGTAGGGAATGGCGTAGAGGATGTCCACGAACGCCATGATGACCTCGTCGACGCGCCCCCCCACGTAGCCCGCGATGGCCCCTACCGTCGTGCCGATCAGCACGGACACGATCGTGGCCACGAGGCCGACCAGCAGGGAGTAGCCGCCTCCGACGAGGACGCGCGCTGCATAGTCGCGACCGCCGCTGTCGGTCCCGAACGGTCCGACGCCCTCTGCCGACCAAGGCGCCTTGTTGACGACGTCGAGGTTGGTCGCCTCGGGGTCCAGGCCCAGGAGGAAGGGGAGAACACCGCACGCAAGCGCCATGAGCACGAGCACGACGGCGCCCACCAGCGCCATGCGGTTGCGGCGGAGGCGACGCCACGCGTCGCCCCACAGGCTGCGCCCCACCAACGAGGCGGCCGGAGCCGGTTGCGCGCCGCTCATTCCGCCTCCGTGCGCGTGCGCGGATCGAGCCACGCGTAGGCGAGATCCACGAGCATGTTGAACATGGTGATCATCGTGAAGTAGATGAGTGCCGTCCCGAGCACCACGCTGTAGTCACGGTCGGTCGCGCCCGTGACGAACCAGCGGCCCATCCCGGGGATGCCGAAGAGCTGCTCCACGACGAACGAGCCCGTCATGATGCCGGCCACTGCGGGCCCCAAGAAGGACACCACCGGAAGGATGGCCCCCTTCAGGGCGTGTTTGAGCACGACGATGCGCTCGGGCAGACCCTTGGCGCGCGCCGTACGGATGTAGTCCTGCCGCATCACCTCGATCGTCCCGCCGCGGGCCAATCGCGCGATGTAGGCCGCGTAGGGCAGCGCCAAGGTCAAGGCCGGCAGCACCAAGTGGCCGAGCGTCCCCCACCCCGCGACGGGGAACCAGCCCAGGTTCAGCGCGAACACGATCAACAGCAACGCACCGATGACGAAGTTGGGGAGCGAGATTCCGATCAGTGCGAGCGCCATGCTCGAGTAGTCGGCCACCGAGTTCGGCCTGAGCCCGGCACGCACGCCCAAGAACAATCCGATTCCAACGGCGAGCGAAATGGCAAGTAGTCCCAGGGTGGCGCTGACCGGGAACGCCGGCTGCAGGAGCTGGTTGACCGTTCGGCCCTGGCTCTTGACGGACAAGCCCAGCGACCCGTCCACGATCAAGTCGTGCATGTAGCCAGCGAAGAACTGGTTTGCACCCGGGTAGACCTTGAACTTGCTGGCCTTGGCCTCGAGCACGTTGGAGCTCGCCGCCTTCTCGCCCGCAAACGGACTTCCCGGCGCTTGGTACATGAGCAGGGTCGTCACATAGATCAGGAACACCATGCTCGGAATCATGAAGCAGAACTTGCGGTGGGCGAGCGAGGGCGCATAGCGCCACGCCATGAGCCCTGTCACTACCGATAGGGCAGCGGCCGTCGCCTCGCCCCCGTAGCGATCGGGAATCGCATGCTTGAGCAGGAGGAACAGGAGCAGGGCGAAGTAGACCGAGCCGAGAACGCGGACGACGGCCGCTGGGTACCAGGCCGTAGCCGCGATGAACACGAGGCCGAACACGACGGCGAGGCCGGTCTCGAGGCCAGCCGACTTGGCGTTGAGCCCTACGACGAGGCCAACGGCCAACAGGAACACAGCACCGAGGATCCAGCGAATCACGCGATCCTCCTAGCGGGCCCGCGGGCCACCGGTGATCCGGATGCCCCGAAGCGGGTGGATGTCTTGGAGGTTGGGCACCTTCGAGCCGTCGGGGAGCTCGAGCTCGGTGTGCCACCCCTCGACCCAAGGCTGCACGAGGTTCTGCGTCACGTAGTAGTAGATGGGAATGATCGGAAACTCGTCTTGGAACAGGATGGCCTCGGCCTCGCGAAACAGCTGCAAGCGAAGTGCCTCCGCCGCCTCGCGCCGGCTCGTGGCGTCCTGTGCTGAACGGACAGCGGCTGCCAATTCACGTGCCCGGTCTGGTTCCTTCAGGTCTCCTACCCACCCATCGAACGTCTCCAGCGCCTTCTCCACGTCGGCGGCCCGGCGAATCAAGCGGTCGTAGTGCGAGTTCGACCAGCCCGTCTGGTTGTTGCCGCCGTTGGTGACCCACATGTCCAAGAACGAGTTCGGGTCGAGGTAGTCGCCAATCCAAGCGGCTCGGGCGATCTCGTAGTCCAGGGCCAACGTATCCGCCAGATATGTCTGCCACTCCTTGTTGAGGGGCAGCACGTCCAGCCCGAGGTTGCGACGAAGCTGGTCGCTGACGACGTCCGCAATGAGCTTGTGGGTCTCGAGCGTGTTGTAGAGCAGCCTGAGCTTGCCGATGCCCTTCCCGTCGGCGTAGCCCGCCTCCGCGAGGAGGCGCTTCGCCCGCTCGACGTCGTAGCCGAGTTCGCTGTCGGGCGGGTTGTAGCGCGGAAGTCCAGGCGGAACGATGCGCAGCGCCGGCGGCTGGCCAGCCTGCAAGATGTTGTCGACGATGGCCTGTCGATCGATGGCCAACCCGATTGCCTGACGCACCTTGGGGTTCTTCAACACCGGGTTGGTGCAGTTGAGCCGATAGTAGTAGACGATCATGCCCGGAGCCGAACGGAACTCGGGGCGCTTCTGGAAGATGGGCACCAAGCTGGTGGGTGGGCCGGGCGCCCAGTCAACGTCCTTCGTCAGGAATAGATTCATGGCAGCCGTCGTGTCATTGGTGGGCAGCGCATCGATGACGTCGAGCGCGATCTCGTCGCGTCCCCAGTACATCTTGCTCTTGACGAGTCGAATGCGCTCGTTGACCCGCCAATCCGCAAGGCGGTACGGTCCATTGCTCACGATCTTCTCGGGCAGGAACCAATCGTCCTCGTTGTCCTTCACCACGTGAGGCGGCACGGGGTAGGCCGGGTAGAACGCCGTGATCTCCAGGAAGTACGGCGTTGGTGCGACGAGCTCGACAACGAGAACGGCAGAGTCCGAGGGGTCCACGTAGACGCCCTCGTCGATGCCGAAGTGGGCGTCCGCGTGCGCAAAGGCCTCCGCCCGTGCCGTGGCCTCGCGCTCGAAGGCTGCCGCGGCCCGTGAGAGCTCTTCCGCCAACACAGCCTGATCCGTACGCGCCAGCAAGTCGAGTAGGAAGGCATCCGTACTCCCCTTGACGGACGCCGTCACGTGCTTGTCACGCACGAAGCCTGCCCACCTACTGGCGGAAACGGAGCCATCCGCGCCGGCCTCGAGGCTCGCCAGCCCCGGGATGACCTTCTTGCGAAGGTGATCGGCCGCAGAGCGATACGTGTTGTACGCCTCGGCGCCGCGCACCATGTGCAGGATGTAGGCGTACTCGCTGCCCAGATCGGGAGACTGCATGCGACGCCAAGACCATGCGACGTCGGCGGCAGTAACGGGGGTGCCGTCGCTCCAGACGGCGTTCTCCCGGATCCGGAAGCGGTACGTCCGTGCATCCTCCGAAATCGTCCACGAGGTGGCCAGGCCGGGCGTTGGCGCAAGGGACTTGGGATCGCGATACGTGAGTCCTTCGAAAATCGCGTCGGCCAGTCGCCCCTCCGGCTGCCCGGTCATCATCTGGGGATCCAGCGTCTTGGGCTCGGTGCCGTTGACGAAGACGAAGTCGGCGGCGCGCTCCGCGCTGCGCGCGAACGTGAAGAAGCCCAGGGCCAGCGCCGCCACGATCGCGGCCACGATCCCGATCAGCGTCCGGTACATCCGACCTCCCTCGCCGCGGACGCTCCCATGCCCCCGCGGCCCCTAGCTCGGGGCCTCCGAAGTCTTGGCCCCCCCGCCGCGGGCCCCCGCGTGCGCCCGGGCTACTTCGTGGCGGCCCAGAGCGCGCCGACGAAGCCGGGCTTGCGCCACGCCGCCTCGCTGCCCCAGCCCTTGACCTTGCCGCCGAGCTCCGCCTCGCGCAGCACGGCCAGGGGCAGCACGATGTACTCGTCGAGCAGGCGTCGTTCGGCCTGGGCCAGCAGCTGCGACCGCTTCGTGGCATCGACGCCGGGATCGCGCGCGCCGTCGAGCAGCTTGTCGAGCTCGGCGTCGCGCCAGCCGGTGCCGTTCTCGGGGTTCATGCTGTGGAACCGGGAGAGGTAGGCTGCGGGATCGTCCGCGCCGCCGCGGACGAGCATGACCATGAGCTCGTAGCTGCCTGCCCGCAGCGACTTGAGCATCTCGCCTTCGTTGGCTTCCATGCGCTCGCCGCCCTCGGCGCCAAAGGCCTTCTCCCAGGACTTGAGCAGACCGCCGACGACGGTGTCGATGCGCGGATACAGCGGATAGCTGACCGTGTACCACTTCTCGAGGTCGAAACCGGACTCCTTGAAGGCGGCCTTGGCGGCCGCGGCGTTCGGTGCCGGCGCCGTCACGCCGGGCTCGCGGCCCGCGATGCCCGGCGGCACCAGCCGGTCCAGCGGCTCGCCCGCGGGCCACAGCACGTTGGCGACGGCCGACGGCTCCACGAGACGCGCGAACGCCTCGCGGGCCTGCTTCTTGTCGAACGGCGGACGGTCGCAGCGGAACACGAGGTAGAGCACGGCGCCCGAGGGCCGGGCCGCGAAGGCCTTTGACGCCTCGTACTTCCCGAGCACGTCTTCGTCCTTCTTCTTGGAGGAGTACGGCAGCTCCTGCCACGTGCAGAACACGTGGTCCGTGCTGCCGTTCTCGAACATGCGCAGGTCCTCGCGCTTGAGGGCGCTCTCGTTGGCCCACTGCTCCGTGAGGCACGCGATTTCCTTGGTCTTGGCCTTGTTGGGGCCGTCGTAGGTCTTGCTGCGGACCAGGTGCACGAGGCTGGCGGTCGGCTCGTTGGGCGTGTTGAACGGAGGCCGGGGCCCGCGGCCTTCGAAGTGGAACGGGCCGCTGCTGATGAACAGGTGCGCGTCCTCGAACATCTTGTCGCGGATGCTCTCGAAGCGCTCGTGCACGGGCGCGAACACGCCACGGGACACGAGGTCGGGCAAGTAGGGCACCACGCCTTCCGTGCGCAGCACGAGCGTGTGGGCGTCCTGGGCGTAGACGGGCGAGCCCTTCTTGCCGAACTGGTCCAAGGCGTCGTTGGCGGCGTTCTTGGCCTCGCGGCGCGCATCCTTCAACGCTTCGCCGACGTTCTTGACGGCCTCGGCGGGGAAGCTCTGCTTGGAGTCCCAGTTGGCCAGACGCACGATGGCGCGGCCCTTGACGCCGACGAGGTAGGGGCGCACGCCCAGCTCGGTGAGCAAGTCGTTGAGGCGCTCACCCGGAATGCCCGTGGCCGTGCTGCGCTCGATCTCCTCGTCGAGCGCCCGGCGCAGCTCGCTGAAGAGCTCGACGCGTGCCGCGTTGGCGATCATCTCGCGGCAACCGTCCAGCACGAACAGCAGCTCCACCCACGGCGAGGCCTGGTCGGCCTGCTTGCTGCGGTCCAGCGTGCGCTTCCACGAGCGGACGAAGTCGGCCGACGTGACGGGGCTGCCGTCGCTCCACTTGGCCGTGGGGCGCAGCTTGAACGTCCACGTGACACCCTTCTCGTCGCAGCTCCACGAGGTGGCGGCGCCAGGCTTGGCCGTGCCCGTCTCGGGATCGAGCGACGTCAGGGGCTCGAGGACCGCGATCAGGAGCCGCTCGTCGTTCATGCGGTTGGCGGCGTAGCGCGCCGGGTCCAGGAGGGGCGAGCCGTTCTCGTTGTAGCGCAGGACCACCGGATCATCGGTGGGCCCCGCCGCGGCGGGCGCCACGGGACCGGGCAGCACCAGGAGGAGGCCCAGGAGCAGGAAGGCCGGGACACGGAAGCGAAGGGGCATGGACGTCCTCGGGGGTAGGCGGCCCAGGGGGCCGGCGGCGCTCGGCGGGGCTGCGGAGAGCGTCGGAACCCCCTCCGAAGGGGCGTCAGTCTACCCCTTGGCAGGCGGCCCGTCCTGCCCCCCCGTGGCGCCGATCCGGGCTGCGAGCGCTTGGGCGACCAGCGGGTGCACCCAGGCGTCGACCGAGCCTCCGAGGCGGGCCACCTCTCGCACGAGGGAGGCGCTGATGGCGCCGGTCGCCGCCGAGGGCGGCAGGAAGACGGTATCGACCTCCGGCGCGAGATCCCGGTTGGCGAAGGCCATGCGCATCTCGTAGTCCCAGTCCAGCGCCCCGCGGATCCCGCGCAGCAGGCAGCAGGCCCCGTGCGCCCGCGCGGCCTCCACGACGAGCCCACGGAATGGCGCCACGACGAGGCGCCGTCCCTCGGCGAGGCCCTCGGCCGCCAGCACGGCTCCCAGCAAGTGCACGCGCTCCTCAGCGGGGAACAGGGGCCTTCCCTGGTCGGCGACGACGCCCACGACGACGCGGTCGAACAGGTCCAAGCCCCGCCGCACGAGGTCCACGTGGCCGTGCGTGACCGGATCGAACGTTCCCGGGAAGAGGGCGGTGCGCTGGCTCATGGACGAAGGCTCCTCGACGTACTGGGGTCGAACACGTCCCGGAACAAAGGGGCGTCGATGGCGGGACGCCCACCGATCGCCGGCGAGAACGCCAGCTCCAGCTGCGGCGAGCCGTCCCGGAGCTCGAGGCCAAACGAGATGAGATGGTCGATGCTGGTCCGGTGGAACATCACGCGGAAGAGGTTCGCGCCGTCGTCCACGTCGACGTGGGTCAGCATCTCCACGGAGTATCGGGGGCTGAAGGTCCAGCCCAGCTCGGCGGTCACGGCGCTGCTCACGTCCTCCACGTAGCGATACCCGCCGCTCAAGCGCAAGGCCCCGCCGCCGAGGCGCGTCCGCCACTCGGCGGCCGCCGAGCCGCTGGCGACGCGGCCGTCCAGGTCCATGTCGAGGTCGCCCCGGATGAGGACGTCGGGCCAGGGCTCGCCGCGGAGCTCGGCCTGGAAGACCCCGGGAGCCTCGCGCCCGTAGGGCCCACGCTCGTCGAGCCACCACGCCGCCGCCAAGCGCAGGTCCAGGAGGTCGCGGGTGCTGCCGTCCTTGCGCCGCGTCTGCCAGCGCTGGCGCGTCTCGGCCTGGACAGCCTGTTGGTCGACCAGCGCCTCGCGGCGGTCGAACCAGGGCAGGCGAACCTCGTCGCCGCCCCCCTCCCGAGCGGCGTAGCCCAGCTCGAAGTCCATCACGTGCCGCAGGCCGTCCAGGCCGAAGCAGCCGCCGCGCGCGTCGCACCACGTCCGGTGCATCTGCAGGTGGGCGCGCGCGCCGGCCTCCAGCGCCGTGCGGGTGGTCTCCGTGGCACCGGCCGTCCCCTCGATCTCGGTCAGGTGGTCGGCCGCGATGCCCGTGTAGCCGCTCAGGACCACGTCGCCCGCCATGAGCCGGCCGTGCAGCCGCGTCGTGGAAGCGAACCGCCACGCGGCTTCGTCGTCGAGGCCCAGGCCGTCGTCGTAGACGCGTCGCCAGCGACCCGCACTGCTCTCGCTGGTGAGGTCCACGCCCACGTCGCCGCGCCGCCACGGGACGATCACGGGGACGGACTGCACCCAGAGGCCGGCAACGGGCTCCTCCAACGTCTCCGTGGCGAAGCCGCGCTGGTGCCACTTGCCCGTCAGCGTCCCGACCAACGTCCCGGGCTGCTCGGGTGCCCAGCGCAGCCGCGCGTACGACTCGCGGTCCTTGTGTTCGAGATCGTCGCGTTCGAAGAACTCGTTGTTCACGCCGCGATCGCTGAAGTCGTTCACCTCGACATCGAGCGTGAGGGCGTCGGAGAGCCACGTGCGGCTCTCGAGCGCGAGGCGGTGCCGCACGTCGCCCGGGCGATACCCCGTGCGGTCCTCGTCGGCCTGCTCGAACACGAGGAAGCCGTCGACGCGGCCGGTCGATCGCCAGCCCGCCCTGGCATCCCGGCGATCCCACTCGAGGCGCGGCAGGATCGCGGGCCCTCGCTTGGTGTAGCCGCCCAGCTCCACGCGCCACTCGCCGAAGGGATCCTCCCGCGAGCCCGCGGTGCCGCCGAGCTCGACGAACCCGTAGCGGCCCAGGTGACCGCGGCTTCCGGCCCGCACACCCTTGATCAACGTCGGCAGCCCCTCGGACGCATCCGACAGGCCGAAGGACGCTTCCCCGACGCGCACGAGCGGGAGTCGCTCGCCCTGCACCGTGATGCCACGCGCCTCGTAGCGCTGGGTGCTGCGCGCCTGGAACCCGACGAAGTGCGGTCGCTCCGCGCCATCGGCCCCGTACCGCTCGGCGAACTCCTGCACGCGCAGGGTCTGCACCTGGAGCGCAATGCGGTCGTCGCTGCGGCTGGTCGTGACTTCGGCGTCTTCGAACACCGTCAGACCGCGCGCCTCCAAGCGGCCCAGCCGCGCGCGCAGGTGCAGCGGAAGCCCTTCCTCGCCGGCCTGCTCGATGCCCTTGGCCCGGCCGTCCACGCGCGGGTTCACGAGCAGCCCGCGGAAGGCGTGCGGATCCAGGTAGAGGGACTCGGCCGTGAACCGTTGGGCACCGAACGTCAGCTCCACGGCGCCCTCGGCGTAGATGCCGAGCAGGAACTCGGGGACCACCGACGCGGTCTTGCCCATCGGGAAGCCGTTCTCGGCTTCCGACTGGGGACGCGGGTCCTCACCCGCCAGGTCCAGCCCGCCGTAGGCGTCGACGCCGGGGAACCCACGACGATCGACCCAGGCCACAATCGCGTTGGCCTTGACGATCAGCTCCTCGACGCGACGCCGCCGGCCCTGCGCATCGACGCGCTCGTGCGCCGGCCTGACGATGCGCGGCGTGCCCACCATCACCACGATGCGCCGCGTCTCGGCCTCGACCTCGTCGCGGTAGAGCCGCATGAGCCCGCCGGGGCGGGCCACCTGGAAGCTGACCTCGCCCGGCTCCGGCTCGTTGCGCACGACCGGCCGCTCCGGCGGGCGCTCGGGCAAGAAGCGGTCGCCGTCGAACCACGAGCCGCCAGGCGCGACGAGCCCCGACGACGGTGAGGCGGCTGCGTCACCCGGGCGCCCAGGAGCCGCGGGAACGGGCGCCGCAGGGAGGGTACCCGCCGGCTCGTCGAGCACGGACGGCCCGGGCCGCGGGGGCGCGATAGCGCCGGGCTCCGTGCCGCCCGGCGCCGCGGTGGCCTGCGGAGCTGGTGTCGGCTGCGGGGTCGGGGTCGGCGCGCGGGGCGTGGATCCCGCCGGCCGACGCTCGGGCGGCGGCAGACCACCGCCGAGGAACCCGCGTCCGGCGCCGTCGGCGGGCTCGTCGGCCGCTCCGTCCGGTTGGGTCGACGGGACGCTCGGCGAACGGGGGGGCGCGCCCGTGCGCGGCGCCGTGGGGGCGGGAGCGGCCGGCGCTTCCGAGGGTCCCCGGACACGCCGCACCACCGGCGCAGGCAGGGTGGCAGCGTCGCCCTCCGCCGCCGCGCCCCGGGGGAGCGCGACGAGCAGGAGGAGCCCGGTGATGCCCACGACCGCGAGGCGCCGCGCGGCCCTGCCGCGCAGGCCCTCCGCCTGACGCTCCCTCATGCGGCCTCTCCGCCCCGGCCCAGGGTACCGGGGCCCGCCCGTCTCACCGCGCCGCGCGGCGCCTCAGCCGCTGGAGCAGCTCGCGCCCCTCGCTCACCCCCAGGGCGGCACAGAGCCCGAAGTAGGCCAGCCCCAGCAGCCCCACGACGCCCAGCGTGACGCCGGCGTCCAGCGCCTTGGAGTCAGCCCCCAGGTCACCGCCCGGCCACGCCTGGCGCGCCAAGAGCCCCAGCCCCCCCATGACCGCGGCGGCCACGGTGATGCGGAGCAGGAAGGGAGCGCCGGGAAAGGACGTGGCGCCGTGCCGGCGCCAGGCGATCCAGCGCAGCGAGGCGAAGTTGACGGTGGCACCGGCCGCCACGGCCAGTGCGAGGCCGACGTGCCCGAGCGGTCCGACGAGCGTGAAGGCCAGCAGCGCGTTCACGGCCAAGCCCAGCAACGAGCACCGCACCGGCGTCTTCGTGTCGCCGCGCGCCAGGAAGAGCGGCGCCGCCGCCTTCACGCCGGCGTAGCCGAGGATGCCCAAGGCGTAGGCACGCAGCGCATCCGAGGTCATCGCCGTGCTTGCTGCATCGAACGCCCCCCGCTCGTAGAGCAGGCGCACGAGGGGCTCGGCGAGCACGAGCAGGCCGACGGCCGCGGGCACGGACAAGAACGCATTGAGGCGCAGCGCACGACGCCCGAGGTCGTCCAGTGCGGCATCGTCCTGCGTCACGCGCGCGCGCGCTCCCGCCGACAGCACGATCGTGCCCAGGGCCACACCGACGATGCCGATCGGCAGGTGGACGAGGCGGAACGCGTAGTTCAAGGACGAGACCCAGCTGGCCTGCCCCGACGCCAACCCCGTGGTGAGCAAGATCATCAGGTTCGTGGCCGCCAGCGAGAGCACGACGGGCCCCATGCGCTTGGCGATGCTGCGAAGCGCCGGGTCGCGGAAGCGCAGGTCCAGCAGCGGTCCGCCCCGCCAGCCCACGGCGCGCGCCACCGGCAGCTGCACGAGGACCTGGGCCGCGCCGCCTACGAGCACGAGCACCGACCACACCACGACGGCCGTCTCCGCTGGCAGCCCGAGGGCCCACACGATCAAGCCTCCCACGACGGCAACCACGTTGAACAGCATGGGCGCCAGCGCGGGCACGAAGTAGCGCGAGCGCGCGTTGAGGACGCCCATGACGACCGCCGCGACGGCCACGAGCGGCAGGAACGGGAACATGATGCGGGTCAGGTGGACGACGAGTGGTTCGTCCTCCGGCTTCACGTCCCACGCGACGAGGCTCACCACCGCGGGGGCGAAGACGATCCCGAGCAGCGCGACAAGGCCCGTGATGGCCGCGAGCGTCCCCAGCGTGCGACGGGCCAGCTGGATCGCCCGCTCCGGCCCCTCCTGGGCCGCGACCTCGGTGAACTTCGGTACGAACGCCGACGCCAGCGCCCCCTCGGCGAAGAAGTCCCGCAGGAGGTTCGGGATGCGGAAGGCCATGACGAACGCGTCCGCGACCGTGCTCGTCGCGAAGAGGGCCGCGAACACGGCTTCGCGCGCCAACCCCAGCACGCGCGAGCCCATCGTGGCCGACGCCACGATCCCCGCCGACCGCGCGACGCCCTCGCGCCGGGGTGCCGGAGCCGGCGACGGCGCGGAGCCCTCACCGCCGGGCATGGTGGCCTACTGCCTCAGCTTGGGATCGAGTGCGTCGCGCAGCCCGTCGCCGACGAGGTTGAGCGCCGTCACGGTGATGAAGATGGCAATCGAAGGCGGGATGATGAGGTGCCAGCGTGCGTTCGTACGGCCCTCGTTGAGCAGCGCGCCCCACGACGGCACGTTCGGGTCCCCGAGCCCGAGGAACGACAGCCCCGACTCGGTCAGGATGGCGCCCGCGACGCCGAACGAGGCCGTGACGATGACGGGGCTCAACGAGTTGGGCAGGATGTGCCGGAAGATGATCCGCGTCCTGCTCATGCCCAGCATCTGGGCGGCCGCAACGTACTCCTTGTTGCGCTCGGCCAGGAACTCGCCGCGCACGAGACGCGCCGTACCGGTCCAGCCGATCAGGCCGATGACGCCCATGATCAGGAAGATCGTCCGGTACTCGGCCGGCGTCACGGCGATGATCATCAGCAGCAGGAAGAGGCTGGGGATGCAGAGGAAGATCTCGACCGTCCGCATGATGACCATGTCGACCCAGCCACGGAAATAGCCGGCCAGGGCGCCCAGGATGGTGCCGATCAGGATGTAGATCGACACGGCCACGATGCCGACCGTCATGGCGATCCGCGTGCCGTACAGCACTTGCGCGAACACGTCCCGCCCGCTCTCGTCGGTTCCGAGCACGTGGGGCCCGCGGCTGAAGTCGAAGAAGCCGATGAAGCGGTCCTTGAAGTCGGGCAGCTGCTCCCGGTAGCCGTAGGGAATCGGCGTCGGGATCCGCGTGAAGCTCCAGTCTTCGGGCGTCCAGACCGTCGGCGGCTTGCTGGCGTCGTCCTTGACCAGCTTCGGGAAGAGGACGAGCAGCTGCTGTTTGCGCTCCGCATCGCCCTGGGCGTCGGCCTCCGCGTACCGCCGCGCCGCCTCCGCATGGGCCTCGGCCTTGCGCATCTCGTCGGCGTAGGCCACGCGCGCCTCGCTGCTCGTGGGGTCGATGGCGGCGATCACCTTGCCCACCGCCCCGTCGCCGCGCGGCAGCACCATGGCCAGGGCCATCACGGCACCTACGACCCACGCCAGGCGCCCGACATGGCGGTCGAGCTCCTTCCAGCCGCTACCTCCGCCGCCCATCGCGGCGACCAGCCACGCGAGCCCCCGGACCAAGTAGCGGACGGCCAGCACGACCATCACGAGGTTGAACAGCCGGTCGAGCACGAACTGGTACACGTTGCGGTCGAAGAGGTTCACGAACCAGGGGAAGCTCGAGCCCCCGCCCTCGGCCGCTGGCGCGCTCCACACGTACGGTTCGCCCGACGCAAGCACGGGCGCGAAGATGGCCAGGACGACAAGGGCCTTCGTGACCCGCCAGCCCCACACGGCCGAGCCGTGTTTGCGGAACTGCTTGGCCACGATCTCCCTGCGCGAGACCCGCGCCGGAATCCAGGCGCCCGCGCTCGTCGTCTCGCCGTCCGCCACGGGCGGACCCTCGTCGGAAGGGGCCGCCTCCGCGGCAGCCTCCGGATCGATCGCGGCAGGGCCTGTGTCCCCAAGAGGCGGGGGCTCTTCCTCGAACCACGACGGCAGGGAAACCTCGCCCAGGTCCTCGTCGGGCGGCCGTCCTTGCGGGTCGGGATCGTGCGCGTCGTTCACTTGAAGCTGATCCTCGGATCCATGGCTGCATAGATCAGGTCCGTGAGCAGGATCCCGATCAGCGTGAGCATCGCCACGATCAGCTGGATGCCCATGACCACGTTGTAGTCGTTCTGCCGGATCGACGTGATCATCAGCAGGCCGAAGCCATCGATGTTGAAGATGTACTCGATGATCACGCTACCCGCCAGCAGCACGGGCAAGGCGGTCCCGAGCAGGGTGACCAAGGGCATGGCACCGTTGCGCACGGCGTGGCGCCAGATCACGGTTCGTTCCTTCAGGCCCTTGGCCCGCGCCGTGCGGATGAAGTCGCTCTGGAGCACGTTCAGCATGCCAGAACGTGCGTACCGGGAGATCGTCGCCAGGCCCCCGTAGGTGTAGCAGATCAGCGGCAGGGTGACGTGCCAGCCGATGTCCTTGACACGCTCCCACGTCGACAGGGACGCCGCCGCATCGGACTGGAAGCCGTGTTGCGGGAAGAGGTCCAGGTCCACGGCGAGCCAACGCTGCAGCACGGTGCCCATCACGAACGTGGGAATGCTGTAGAGCGCGAACAAGACGACGCCCAGGCTCTGGTCGGCCACCGAGCGGTGGTGCGTGGCGCTGAACACGCCGAGCAACACGGCGAGGATCCACGCCATGAGGAACCCCGGCACCGCCAGGGTCAGGCTGTACTTGAGACGCGACAGGATCATGTCGCTGACGCGCTCGTTCGTGCGGATGCTGCGCCCCATGTCCCCCGTGGCCAGGTTGCCCCAGTACTTGGCGAACTGCGTGTCCGTCAGCCGGTTCCAGACCTTGCCGACGCCGCTGTACGAGTGGTCGGCTTCGCGCTCCTGCCACCACGTCTGCCAGCGGGCGACCACCGCATCCCGCTCGTCGGCGGGGGTCCCCTGCTTCCACGTCAGCTCGTCGGAGCGGATCAGGAGGTTCTGGCGGTCGATCTCCTGGTCCCGGGCGCGCTCCTCCTCCGTGGGCACGTAGCCGGGCGGGTAGACGGCACGCACGCGGTACGCGTTCTGCCGCAGGTAGCGCAACGCCAGGCTCTGGAGCTTGGGCTCCGATCGGAGCTCGGGCAGCAGCTGCACCAACGGGCGAAGCGAGTAGGGGCCCCAGTCGTCCAGGTCCCGGCTCGCCTCCTTGAAGCGCTGGGCGCCGACGAGCGGAACGCCGCCGAGCACGGCCTCCAGGGCCGCGCGCACCTCGGCGGTGCCCAGCGCGTCCCAGTCGTTCCAGAACCGCGGCCGGTTCAAGCCGAACTTCTCGCGGAAGTTGCGCTTGCTGCGCCCCTGCTCGAGGCTCGTGAGATCCTCGGGGGGGCCGCTGTCCAGCCCCCCTCCCGCGGACTTGGCGCCCGGGTCCCCGGGGGCCAGGGTCATCACGAGCCACACGAGGATCGAGATGCCGACGAACGTCGGCACCAGGATCAGGACACGCTTGAGCAGGTAGTCGATCACGTTGGAGCTCGCGCTCTTGCCCTAGCGGGCCTTCGCCTTGACCCACATGGGCGTGAACCGCACGCGCGGCCGCAACAGGAACTGGGTGGCCTCCTCGACGCCGCCCAGCGTGTCCTTCCACCAGACATAGGGCGATTTGGCGGAGATCAGGAACGTGTACGGCTGCTCGTCGTGGAAGATGCGCTGGATGCGATGCTGCATCTTCAGGCGCTCCTCCAGCTCGAAGGTCTCGCGCAGCTTCTCGATGAGCCCGTCGACCTCCTGGTTGCGGTACTCGATGAAGTTGCTGGAGGGCGAGACATCCGCCTGGCTCGAGTGCCAGATCTGGTAGGGGTCGCTCTCCCAGCCACTGTGCTGCCACGAGAGCGTGACGCACTCGAACTCGCGCGTGTCGAGCTTGTTCACGAAGATCTTCCAGTCGAGGAACTCGAGCGTCATCTGCACGCCGATCTTGCTCAGGTCCTCCTTGAAGATCGTGAAGAGCGTCAGCCACGTGTCGACGCCCGAAGGGACCGTCGCGACGAACTTGAACGGGGTCCGCACGCCCCGCAGCTCCTTGTCGAGGATGCCGTCTCCATCCGTGTCGGCCCAGCCGGCGGCTGCCAGCTCGGCCTTGGCGGCCTCGAGATCGAAGGGCAGGGGCTCGAGATCCGGCGGCGTGAAGGGCGAGTCCACGGGCTGGGTGCCCGACGCGATGGTCCCCTGGCCCATGAACAGGTTGCGCAGGAAGCGCGGCCGATCGCACGCGAGCGTCATGGCCTTGCGCACGCGCTTGTCCTCGAAGATCGGATGGGTGTTCTTCCACCCGATGAAAGCAAAGCCCGTGCCCTGCACCCAGACGTGGCCGAGGCTGCCGTCGGTGAAAATGGAGGGGACGTCCTTCTCCTCCTCCGCCCGGCGGTGCCAGACCTTGGCCTGGAAGGCCTCGGCATCGACGTCGCGCGTCTCGACCAGACGCATGCCGGCCTGGTTGTCGTTGTTGAAAAGCATACGCATGACACGGATGGCGGGGCGCTCACCGTAGAACTCGTCGTTGCGCTCCAGCTTGATGTGGCTGTCGGGGTTCAGCTCGGTCACGCGATACGGCCCCGAGCCGACGTACTTGAAGTCGCGGTAGAGCCAGTGGTCGTTGAAGGCCACACCGATCTGCGCGGCCTCGTAGCGCTCGCCGACCTCGTTGTAGGCCAGGATGAACTCGGGGATGATGCTCATGCTGAGCGTGAAGGAGATGCTGTTGTACTGCGGCTTCTTCCAGCGGATGATGCAGCAGTGGTCGTCGATCACCGTGCAGTCCTTGTACTCGGTGTAGTAGCCGCGCAGGTGCTCGCAGTCCACGTCGGGGTTGGTGATCATGTCGAGCGTGAACTTGATGTCGTGGGCGGTCAGCTTGTGACGCCCGCGCAGCCACGAGTAGGCATCCAGGTCGATGGCGGGCGTGTGCCAGTAGACGTCGTCTCGCAGGAAGACGACGTACTCCGTGTAGTCGGGGACGTTCACCTCGACACGCACGGCCACGTCTCCCGTGTACGTGCTGGCGTCCTTGGCGTGCGGCGCCGCGATCGAGCTGAGGCAGTACTGCACGATGCGCGTGGTGACCATCGAGTCGCTGGCCGTCAGCGGGTTGAGCTTGCTGGGCTGCGCCCCCCAGAAGAGCTTGAGCTCGCCGTTCGGATCGGCGCCGGGCGTGTCGGGGGCGGCCGTGGGAATCGGGTCCGGGTCGGGGACGAGGAAGTCGGGGTGCCGCCCCCACAGCGCAACGGCCTCGGCGCCCAGGTACGAGGGCGGGCGCTGGGCGCGGGGCACGCGCGGCGGCGCCGTCGCCTGGTCGCCCGACCCGCTCGGGGCTGCAGTCGGCGCACGCGCCACCAGGGCCCCGCTCGCCAACACGTCCTTCAGGGCCTCGACCTGGCCGGCCAAGCGCTCGGTGGAGGCCGATTGCTCGCGAATGGCCGTACGCAGCGCCTGCATGTCGGCCTGCATCTGGTCCACCTTGCCCTTCGTCGAAAGCTCGATCTCCTCGCGGTTGCTGCTCTGGAAGTAGGTGAGCCAGACGAGGAAGGCCAGCAGGAGCGTCCCGCAGAGCTTGAAGAAGCTGACGATGGCGTTGTCCTTCACGGGCAGGCTCCGGGCGCGTCCAGTCGGGGGTCAGGGGGGCGGATCGTACCGATGCGTTGCGAGGACGGTCAAGACGGGCCCGACCTTGACGTCGCGAAGGCACGTACCCTTGCCAGGAGCCGCGATGGAGCCTTCGGGCTTCGGGGAGGCTCGGGGTAGCCTCGGGCGCCATGCGCGTCCATGTGCTCGGTTGCTCCGGGGGCAGTGCCCCCCGGCGCGAGCTGACCAGCTACCTGATCGACGACGTCCTCGCGGTGGACGCCGGCGCGCTGACCACCACCCTGGAGCTGGAGCAGCAGCAGCTCCTGCGCATGGTTCTGTTGTCGCACGGGCACATGGACCACATCTGGAGCCTGCCCCTCTTCCTGGCCAATCGCTTCCAGGACGGGACGCCCACGTGCGCGATCCGGGCCAGCGGCTACACGCTGGAGACGCTGGCCACCCACCAGATGAACGATCGCGTCTGGCCGGACTTCACGCGGGCCATGACCATGACGGGCCCGCTCATGCAGCTCCAGCCCCTGGAGGCCGGCGAGCAGGCCACGCTGCTCAAGCGCTACCGGGTGACGACGATCCCCGTGGATCACACCGTCCCGTGCCAAGCACACCTGATCGAGACGGACGAGGGCGCGCTGCTGCTCGGGACCGACACGCACGTGACGGATCGCTTCTGGGCGATTGCCAACCGCACGCCCAACCTGAAGGCCGCGGTCGTCGAGTGCAGCTTTCCCGACGCCTACGCCGACTTGGCGCTTCGCAGCAAGCACTTGACGCCCAGGCTGTTGGGCGAGGAGCTGAAGAAGCTGAAGGCCGACGTGCCGGTGCACATCACGCACATGAAGCCGGGCTACGAGGAGACCCTCCTGCGCGAGCTCGGCGCGCTGGGTGACTCACGGATCCGACCGCTGAGGCAGGGGGACGTGCTGGAGCTGCGCTAGGGGCACTGTACCGCCAAGGGCACTGTACGGAGTCGGGTGTGATTCCAACCTCACGCCGGGACGCCCCCTGGCGTGTGTTGGTCCAAGGCGGCGTGAGGTAGGAATCACACCCGACTCCCATCCTCATGGGCCTTCGGGGGGCGCCGGCGCCGGCTCTTCGACCACGACGGGGCCGCCGGCCATGACGCGGGCGTAGCGCTCGGCGCGGACGGCGCGGTCGGACGCGTCGCTCGTGTCGAAGTCGCCGCCGTAGGTGGCAAGGACCGGGTCCAGGGCCGCCGTACGGTTCGCCGACGGCGGATGCGTGTCCCAGGTGCCCGCCGGGCGGTTCTCCGTGGCCGAGAGGTAGGCGCGCAGGGCACGTGCGTCGTAGCCGGCGTCGTACAGGATCAGCGTGCCTTCGCGGTCCGCCTCGTACTCCGCGTCGTAGCCGTAGCCCTGGCGCGTGAGCGAGGCCACCATGGCACCCGAGACATCGCCGAGCATCTCGGCTTGGCTGCGCAACACACCCTGGTTGCCGCCCGCGGCACCCAGGATCCTGCCGAAGGCGGCCGCCGTGCTGCCGGCCTCGCGACCGCGGACGATGATCGTCTCCGCGTGCTTCAGGCTGACGTGGGCGATCTCGTGCGCCAAGATGCCGGCGATCTCGTCCTCGTTCTCGGCACGGAGCAGCGCGCCGCGGGTGACGAACACGAACCCGCCCGGCGCGCTCCAGCCGTTCGGTGCGTCGTCGTCGAGCACGCCGAAGTGGTAGCCGCCATGGGTCGGCGTGATGCGCGTGGAGAGCGCCACCAACGTGGCGCCGATCGTCTTGACGTAGGCCTGGTGACCCGGGTTGGGGTCCAGCCCGAAGCGGGCGATCAGCTCGGCCGCCGCGGCGCGCCCTACCACGTACTCCTGCTCGGGCGAGAACGCGATCCGCATCTGCTGCACGCTGTCGGCCGCGCTCGAGACGGCCGCACGCGCCAGCTCGCCCGCGCGGCCCCCCACCGCGTTGCCCGCGAGGTTGCCGGCGACGTCGCCGATCGTGCAGCCCGCCGCCAGACCAGCGAGCAGTCCCACGCCCAGGACCGCCGACTTGCGGCGCCCCCAGCAGCGCACGTCCTCCCTGCCCATCTGCACCCTCCCTTGGCGTCGCCGCGGCGCGCGATCAGCGCGTCGGAGCCGGACGGCTGAGACCGCCTTCCTCGACGAACGCCTCGATCTGCGGCGGCGGCGGCGCGTCGGCAATCAGGCCGTCCAGGGCCGCGTAAGCGCTCCGGAGGTCCAGGCGCCGTTGCTTGTGCAGCTCTTCCTGCTCGGGCCCCAGACCCCGGCTGACGGCCGCCTGCTCTTCGGTCGCGAGCCCACCTACCGGGCGCGCGATCGCGTTGTCGGCGCCCGTGCGGCCGAGCCTGCCCTCGCCGCTCAGGGCGTACGGGGCAACCGTCTGCGCGGTCAGCACCCAACCGTCGGCGACCTGCCCGCTCATCGTGCGCACGCGCGCCCAGGCACCGCGCGTCTCCAAGATGGTGACGCGGGCACCGTAGGGCAGCACCTGGGTGGCGCGGGCCAGGGGCTTGGCCTCGGTCTTGAGGGCGGTGCCGTTCTTGGCGAACACGGCGCGCACGGCCCCCACCGTGACGTCCGCGGGGTCGGCAGCCGCCGGGCGGGCCATGGACGCCCCGAGCACGGGCGCGCTCGCAAGGACGACGACGAGGATCCAACAGCTCGGGCGGGACATGGCGACTCTCCGGAGGCAGGGTACCGAGGGCGGCCTTCCCGAACGCGGGCAATCCGGCGTCCGAGGCCGCCCCCCTACTTGGAGTGCAGCACGACCCTCCGGTCCCACACGTGGATGTCAGGCTCTAGTTCGCAGATCGTGGCCACGCCGCGCAGCCAAGCCGTCGGGCCGTCGCCCGGGCGCGCGGCCTCGGCCCGTCCCAGGGCCTCCCGGGCCGCCGGCCAAGCCCCGACCTCCAGCGCCTCGACCGCTTGGGCGAAGGCCTCGACGTGGGCCCGCTCGGCCGGGGTCGCCGCCTCGGTCAGGGCGATCAGCTCGTACACCGGGATCGCCTGCTTCTTGCCGACGACGACCAAGTCGCCGAGCGGTTTGACCAGGACGGCGTCGCCGGCCTGACGACGCGTCTCGGGGCCGATCAAGATGCGGCTGCCGAAGTGCTTGTTGGCACCTTCCAAGCGGCTGGCGAGGTTCACCGCGTCGCCCATGCACGTGTAGTCGAAGCGGCGATCGCTCCCGAGGTTGCCGACGACGGCGGTCCCCGTGTTGAGCCCGATGCGGATGTCGAAGCGCTCGAGCCCCAGCTCCGCGAGCGTCGGCCCGAGCGTGTCCAGCGCCTTCACGCACGCCACGGCGGAGCGGCACGCGCGAAGCGCGTGGTCGTCCATGTCGAGCGGGTCGCCGAAGAAGGCCATGATCGCATCGCCCTCGAACTTGTCGATCACGCCGCCTTGCGCCATGACCTCGGCGGACTGGCCGGTGAGGTAGCGGTTGAGGAGGCGCACGACCTTCTCGGGCTCGAGACGCTCGGAGATCGAGGTGAACCCCGCGACGTCGCTGAAGAAGATCGTGATCTCGCGCCGTCGACCGCCCAGCTGGATGCGATCGGGGTCGCGCTTCAAGGCCTCGATCACGTCCGGCGCCAGGTAGCGGCTGAAGGTTCCCTCCAGCCAGCGGTTGCGGGCGCCCTCGGTGAGCAGGCGCAGTGTCCCGGCGCCGATCCCGGCGAGCGCGATGCCCACGAGGGGCGTGAACAGGTCGATCGCGATCCCGCCTACGAACAGGAGCCACGCCGCGCCCAGGCAGATGGCCGCGGCCAGCAGCACGCCGCCGAGCGTCCACAGGCGGCCCCGGAGCAGGGTCCCGACGAGCGCCGTGCCCATGGCCAAGAACGCCAGGAAGAGCAGGTTCGCCCAGCCTGGCCAGGCGACGCGCCCATCGCCGTGGAGCAAGACGTCCAACGTGACGGCCAGCAGCTCCGGACCCAGCATGTTGTCTTCGATAGGTGAGGCGAGCACGTCCTCGTGCCCTTGGACGTTCTGGCCGAACACCACGACGCGGTCCTCTACGAGAGCGCGAACGCTCGCGACGAGCTCCGCATCGTCGGGCGTCAAGGCGCCGACGTCGCCGCCCGCGTCGCCGAGCAGCTGGCCCGCCAGCAGGAGGGCCACGGGACTGACGCGCGGATAGATGTCCCACGCCTCGCCCGGGAAGGAGAGCAGGAACGTGCCTTGGTCGTCGAGTGCCTGGCGGACCGCGCCGACGTGGACGGCATCGCGCTCGACGCGCACGTCGTGGCCGCTGGCGAGGGCAGCACCCACGAGGGGCAGGCTGGCGATCGCGTGCCCCTCGCTGCGCCCGATCGGAGCGGCCCGCCGCACGATCCCGTCCACGTCCGAGACGGTGTTCACGAAACCCACGTAGCGGACGCCTTCCACGAAGGCGCGCACCGACGCATCCACGTGCCGCGCCCCGAAGGGGCTCGGCGGAGCCTCGCCCGTCACGGGCAGCCTCCGTTCGAGGGCCGCCTGCACCCGCGGCGGATGCGTCCACGTGGGCGTCGGCACGAGGAGGACGGCGGCTGCGGCCCGTCCGAAGGCATCGAGCGCCTGCGCGTAGGACGTGACCAGCTCGCGTTGGCTGGCCGCCACCTCGCGCCGGTCGGCGTGGACCTCCTCGTCGTCCTGCCCGCGGTCCAGGTACATGACGTCGAGCAGCAGCCCCCGGGCCCCGAGGTGCTCCAGGGCCGCGGGCAGGAGCACGAGGAAGTCCTCGGTCCAGGGCCAGCCGCTGCCCGTACGTTCCTGCAGCTCGCGGACGGCGGCATCGTCCACGATGGCGAGCACGATGCGCGGGTCCGGGTCACGGTCGCCCACGCACATGCGCGTGCGCGCGTCGAGGAACGAGCCCTCGATGCGCTGGAACCCGGTGGTCTGCCGCAGCGCGGCGAGCGCGAACGTCACCCCGAGGCCCACAAGCACGCCGGCCAGCGCCCGCCGTGCGGTCGAGGTGCTCTCGAGGCGGGGAACCTGCGTCACGCGGCGGCCCTCCCGTACACTCGGTCGCCCTCCGCGGAGTCTACGGGGCCGGCCCCCGTGAGGCGCGCAGAGGCGCGCGGGAGTCGATGGTCCAGCTGGTCCTGTTCGTGCTCGGCAATCTCGCCGGGTCCTTCTTCTGCTCCTTGAGCGAGGCGGCGCTGCTCTCGTCGAGCGAGGCGCGCATCCGCGCCCTCATCGAGCGGGGCGACCGGCGAGCCGGGCGCCTCCTGCCGCTGCGCCAGGACCCGGGTCGCACCCTGGCGTCGATCGTGTTCCTGAACAACGTGTTCGCCATCGCCGGTACGGCGGCCATCTCCGCCTACGCCACGCAGGTCCTCGTCACCCCCACGGCGATGCTCGTGTTCATCACGCTGCAGACGATCTTGATCATCGCGTTCGGCGAGATCGTGCCGAAGGTGCTGGGCGAAGCCCGGCCCGAACGGATCGCGATCGTCGTGGCCCCCGCCCTGGTGAACGTGCGCCGGGCCCTGGCACCGCTCGTCTGGCTGGTGCAGCTGCTCACGGGCTGGGCGCGACCCCGGCACCGCATCGCCCCCGGCGAGGAGGCCGAGATCCGCGAGCTGGCCCGCCTCGGGGAGGAGGGCGGCCACATCGAGAGCGAGCAGGCCGAGCTGATCCGCCGCGTGTTCCGGCTCGACGACATCACGGCGGCGGACGTCATGACGCCCCGGCGCCTCGTACGAGCCCTGCCCGAGGACGCCACGATGAGCTCGCTGCGCGCCAAGCTGCTCGAGTGGCCCCACGGCCAGTACCCCGTGTACCGCGACGACCTGGACACGGTGATCGGCGTGCTGTCCCTGCGGGACGCCCTCGAAGCCCTCGTGCGGGGCGACGAGAACGTCACGGTCGGGCAGCTGATGAAGCGCGCGTTGTTCATCCCCACGTCGCGCAAGGTCGACGATGTCCTCAAGGACGTGCAGCAGGCCCATGGGACGATGGCCATCGTGCTCGACGAGTACGGCGTGACCGAGGGCGTGATCACGATGGACGACCTCGTCGAGGAGCTGGTCGGCGAGGCCATCGACGAGATGGACGTCACCGCGGGCCTCGTGAAGCGCGTCTCGCGCGACGTGGCCCTGGTGCATGGCCTCACGCGAGCCCGCGACGTGGCCCGCTTCCTGCACTGTCCCGTGGCGTGGGCGAGCGACGAGCAGGAGAACACCACGATCACGGGCCTGTTTTCCGACGCGCTCGGGCGCATCCCGATCCCGGGCGATCGCCTCGTGCTCTCCGGCGGCTTGGAGCTGGTCGTGCGCTTGGCCGATCCCGTCATGGCCGTCCGCGTACGCGCCCGCTACCTGCGTGACGAGGACGTGACCCCCGGCGTCACCCCCGCGGCCCCGCCTCCGGCGGAGGCTCCGCCCGCGAGCACCTAGCGCGCGGCGGCAGGCGAGCGGCGTGTCCGACCCTACCGGCCGAGGTCGACGCGATGCGTGCCGCCGGTGCGGCTGGTGAAGACGATCGTGGTGGGATCGCCGCTGACGAACAGGCGCACGCGCACCTCGCTGCTGCCGTCCACGCCCTCGGGGAGGCGTGCCTCGCCCGCCCGCACCTCGAGGACGTCGGCGTCCCGTCCGGCGCGCAGGCGCAGCGCGGCGGTCAGCGTGCCGCCCGTCACGGCGATGCGGTCGGGCGGCAGCACGCCAAGGCGCCGGGGGAGCTCGGCGATCGTCGGCAGGAGCGCCGCGTTCGTCACGCGAACGTCGATCGTGCCGCGCACGGGGTCCCGCTCGAGCACCTCGATCGCGAGATCCGGCAGGGCCTCGGCGTGCTGGACGCAGAACAGGGCATTGCGCACGCACGTCTCGTGCAGGTACTCGACCGGGTCGCTGCGCCGCGTGAAGCGCGTCCAGCCGCCCACCTCCACGGTGCCCAGCGTCGGGTGCTTCACCTCGTGCCAGCGCACGAAGCCCGCCCCGCCCAGGACCTCGTCGTTCCAACGCAAGGCCGAGAGCCGCGGGTCGTCCACGTCCCGCGCCTTGTCGGCCGGACCGCGCTCGGCCTCCAGGTGCCCCCACAGCTCGTTGGTGAACGAGAACACGCCGAGGTCGAACCACGTCCAGTCCACGAACCCGCCGAACACGCGGTAGAGGTCCTCGCGGATCTGCATGGCGCGGTACGTGGGCAGCACGCCCAAGCCCCGTCGCTGCAGCTCCACGTAGAGGCGCACGTCGGAGCGCGGCATGCCGGCCTCGCGGTCCGTGAACGCCGCAGGCGGGCGCAGGATCATCCGCCCCGCGTTGTGGAAGCTCTGCACGCCGGAGAGGTGCGGCAAGCGCAGCAGCCACAGCGCCGTGGCGCGCGTCTCGGGCTCGGACAGCGGGTACGGCCCGGCGCCGCCCTGGTCCCGTTCGGGGCGCCAGTTGCCCGGCCAGTTGCGGTTGGGGTCGACGCCGCCCTCGCCGTCCTCGCAGGACGCCCCGTCCCCATCGTTGTCGTAGCCCTCCGGGCCCAGCATCCGGTAGCGCACGGCGGCCGTCTCGCCCGGCTCGAGGCTTCGCATGAGGCGGTCATCCCGCTCGTCCACCACGAAGTCGCCCTCCGGGTCGCGCACGCGCATGGACACGATGTGGCCATCGCCGTCGAGATCGTCGGGCCCGTCCTCGTCGAACCGTCCATCGCCGTCGTCGTCCACGGGGCGGAGCACGCGGCGCGGGCTGTCAGGGGTCTGCGGCGTGTGGAAGAAGCGATGTCGGCTGTCGGGGTTGACGCACGGTGCCACGTGAACGGTGATGCGGCGCATCAGGCGTCGCACATGCTCCCGCTCCGACGTCAGCAGATGCTTGACGAGGAACAGGCAGACCTCGCTGGCCTGCACCTCGTTGCCGTGCGTGTTGCCATCCACGTAGAAGGCGGGCCGCGTGGCCGGGTCCGGACCGGATGGATCGAACAGCGTCATCACGAGCAGCGGGCGGCCCTCGCGGCTCGTGCCCATCGACTCCACGCGCGTCCACGTCGGCCACGCCTCGTGTACGCGGCGGAGCGCCTCGTTCACGCCTTCCTCATCCAAGTAGCGGTCGAAGCGCAGCCAGACGAGATCCTTCTCCACGTCGGCGCCCGCCGGGCGCACGCCGAACGCGAGGGCGAGGGGCGCGAGAAGCGCCAGCAGGCGGAGGGCGCGACACGCGCTCATGGGACGCGGACCTCCTCCTCGAGGTCGCCGCCGATGCGGTGGTGGACGAGCAGGCGCGCCACGCGCGTCCCGGAGGCCGCGTCGCCCACGCGCAGCAGCCAGCGCAGCGGTCCCTCGCGCGCGCCCTGCTCGCAGGCCGGCAGCGTCGCCGCCGGCGGGCCGCCCAGACGCTCCACGCCGTCCTCGGTCACGAGCCGCACGTGGACGGGCCGCGCCACGCGCGCATCGCGCGCGGCGCGGGTCTCCAGATCGGCATCGCCCCGGTTGGCGACGTGGACGACGAGCTCGACCAGCCCGGCGCCCGCGTTCTTCACCTCGAGCTCGGCCGCGAGCCGCGGCACATGCTTCGCGTGGCGTCGGGGCGCCTCGCAGACGCGGGCCACCGCCGCGCCCAGGCGATCTTCCGGCGGTTCGTGCCGCGTGCCCGGTAGCCAGCCGCCGATCTCGACGACCCCCAGCGTGGGGTGCTCGAACGGCGTCCACGCCCGGAAGCCCTGACCGCCCAGCTGCTCGTCGTTCCAGAGCAGCCAGTCGAGCTCGTCGACATCGTCGCCGGGGCGCGCGTCCTTGGCCGAGCGCTCGACGCGGGCCACCGGCACGCGCACGGCCAGCACGCCCAGGTGCACCGACGCCCAGTCCAGGTCGCTGCCGGGGTTGTCGCCCCCCGCGCGGCGGCCCTTCAGCCCCGTGGCGTCCTCGAGGTCCTCGAGCAGGCGCTCGTAGGCCGCCTTGTCGACATCGGCCGCGTCCCCGCGCTCGTTGGCCCGCAGCAGGTGCGTGCCGCTGCTCGTGAAGCCGTACCAGGCGATCAAGGCCGGCGTCGCCAACGACAGGTCCATGAGGGCGCGCGTCTCCGGGGCACGTCCCGGGAACGCCCCGTCGCCCGACCAGGGTTGCACGCCGTCGAACGTGCCGCACATCTGGCGCGTCATGTCGAGGGCCGGCGGGTCCTCGTTGACCTCGCCGTCGCCATCGTCGTCGAGGCCTTCGCGGAGCAGGTCGTAGCGGACCGCCGTGCGCGCGTCGGCGTCCTCGACCATCCACCGCGGGTCCCCCGTGACGGCGTCGTCCGGCGCCTTGTCGCGGCGCTTGTCGTCGGGCTCGGGCGCGCGCACGCGCCACGCACCGTCGGGGCGCGGGACGCGCATCCAGAGGACGAGGCCGTCGCCATCGATGTCCCTCGGCCCGTCCTCGCCCAGGCGTCCGTCGCGGTCGCGGTCGGGGCGCTGGTCCTCGCGACCGGGCAGCACGCCTCCGGCGGGCCAAGCCAAGAGGGCATCCGGATGCGGCGCGGGGACGAGCACCCAGCTCAGCCCGTCGAAGTCGGACGCCGCGTCGGCCACCAAGCGCCGGGCCAGCTCGAGCACGGCGACCGTGCCCGCCGCGTCGTGGGCCCCGAGCCCGCCGTGCACGAGGACGCTCGGCCTGCCCGGGGCACCCAGGTGGAGCGCCACCAAGGAGCGCCCCGCCGTGCTGCGCCCGTAGACCTCCACGCGGGCCCGGGCGCTACCGGCTTGGCTGGCCAGCTCGCGGAGCGTGGCTTCGACGTCGTCGGGCCCCGCATAGGCCAGCGCGAGGGGGGCCGCCTCGGCGTCCGCGCCCGGCAGCGGCGGGTCCGCGGGCTCGTCGCCGGCACGCGCCGGCACGACCGCCACGGCGACGAGGAGCAGCGCAAGGGCCAGCCTGCAGCAGCGGCGAAGCGGGGAACGGACCTCCACGGGAGGCGGAGGCTACCCGCAGCAGCCCGATGGACGATAGGTCCGCCTTGCGCCCGCGCGGGAACCACGGGCCCCGACCCGTGTCGGATCGGGCGCGACCGCGCCCGGGAGGACCCTGCCCATGCCCCGCCTCTCCCTCTCTCGCCTGCTCGGAGCGGCGGCCCTCGCGCTGGCCGCGCTGGGTGTCGGCGCCGCCGCGGCGCGGGCCGATGACGTCGCGTTGCTCGTGGAGACGTCGCCGGTGCCCGGCGACGTGCTGCCGGTCGTGGTGCGGACCGACCGGCCCGGCCGCGTGGAGCTGACGCTGGTGCGGCTGGGCAGCGACGCCGCCGCCGTCTCCCACGGTCGCATCGCGCTGACGCGGGAGCAGATGACGTGGCTGGTCGACGGGCCCGACGCGCGGCGGGCACCGGCGCGTTCGCCGCAGCAGGCTTTCCTGCAGCTGGTCAACGCCGAGGTCGTGGAGCGCACCACGGTCGAGACGACGGCCGCCGGCCAGCGACTCGCGGCCACGTTGCGACCGAACGCACCCGGGGTGCACGTGGTGGCCGCGCGGTTCGGCCGCGCACACGCCCTGGTCCCTGCCGTGGTCTCGGCGCTGGGGCTGGTCGTCAAGCGGCATCCGGAAGGCGCACTCGTCTGGTGTGTCGACCGCCGCAGCGGCAAACCCTGGAGCGGCGCGCGCCTCCAGCGCGAGGGCGACGACACGACGTACGTCGCGGGCCGCGACGGGCTCGTGCACATGCCCGACGTGGGGCCGGGCCCGCTCTCCCTGTCGGCCCTCGCCCTGGATGGCGGCGAGCGCGGCACGTACGTCCATCGCGCCTTCGGCAGCGGGACGTGGCATCCAGCCCTCCCGGCCGGCCGTCGCGTGCATCTCGCCACGCACCAGCCGGCCTACCGGCCCGGCGACGTCGTCGAGGTGCGCGGCATCGTGCGCGTCGAGACCTCGGCAGGGATGGCCCTGGACACGACGGCTGCAACCGTGGCCCTCCACCTGGAGGATCCCCAGGGCGCCGCCCACGGCTCGGCCTTGGCCGAGGTCGTCGCCGCCACCGGCACGTTCGCCGGCACGCTGCGCTTGCCCGCCGAGGCACGGACGGGGGCGTGGCGCGTCGTGGCCACGATCGACGGCGAGACGCATGTGGGCCCGCTGCAGGTGGAAGCCTGGCGGCGACCGCCGATCGAGACGTCCGTGCGCGTCGCGACGAGCAGCGTGCGCCCGGGGCAGCGGGTGCGCGCCGTCGTCTCCGCGGCGTGGCTCACGGGCGGCGCCGTGCCCGGTGCCCGCGTCGCGTGGCAGGCCCTGTTCACGCGCGTGGCGCCCGATCCGTTTCCCGAGAGCGAGCTCGTGCGCCTGTTCTTCGGCAGCGAGCGCCAGGCCTACCGCCCGGAGACGCTGGCCACGGGCAGCGGTCGCCTGGCGCAGGACGGCACCCTGGCCGTCGAGCTGGACGTGCCCGCCGGCACGCCGGACGGCTTCGTGGCGCTCGTCGCCACCGTCGAGGGACCGGACCGGCTGCACGTGACCGGCCGCGCCTCGCTCGCCGTACGCGCCACGCCGTGGCGCCTGTCCGTGCGCACGGACCGCTTCGTCTACGGCCTCGAGGACCAACCGCGCGTCGAGCTGCGCCTCGAAGCCGCCGAGGGCGAGCTGCCCGCGGGCCTCGTCGCGGTCGTCACGCTCGCGCGCTTGGGGACGGACGGACTCGAGACGTGGGCCGAGCCCACGCCCGTACGCCTCGGACCGCACGGACGCGCCGAGACCACCGTGGCCCTGGGCGAGAGCGGCCGCTACCGGATCCTCGCCGCGGTGACCACGCCCGACGGCACCACGCCGGCCGCCCACGTGGAGCTCGAAGCGATGCCGGCCCGGATCACGACCGGCTCGCCCGCGCCGTCGCTGATCGTCACGGCGGACCGCTCCAGCTACGCCCCGGGCGACCGCGCGAGGCTGCTCCTACGCACGTCGGGCGACGTGCCCGTCGCGCTGGTCACGATCCAGGGACAGCGTCTGCTCGACACGCGTCTCGTACCCCTCGTGGATGGAACCGGTTGGGTCGAGGTGGCGCTCGACGAGCGCCATGCGCCCGACGCGTACGTGGCCGTCACGGCGATCGAGCGCGGCGAGGGCGTCACGGTGACGCGTCTCCTGCGCGTGCCCTCGGCGGCCCCGTTGCTCGACGTGCGCGTGCAGCCGGACGTGGCGACGGCCCGCCCGGGCAGCGAGGTCGCCTTCGACGTGAGCGTTCGCGACCACCGCGGCGATCCCGTGGCCGGGGCCGACGTGTCGCTGGCCGTCGTGGACGACGCCCAGCACCAGCTGTTTGCCGCGCCGGCTCCGGCGCTCGCGCGCTTCTTCCACGCCCCGCGGCGCGACGAGGTCGCGACGGAGGCCTGGTTCCACGTCGACGCGTCCGACCGGGTCGTCGTGGCGGCGCCGACACCCCGCAAGGGCGAGCGCAACGGCCGCGCCGGGCGCGACCGCGCCGAGGGCGGCGCGGAGGCGCCGGGCGCCGACGCAGGCGCACCGCTCGGCGCTCCCGCTGCGCAGGACGACGGGGCGCCGCAACCGCCCGAGTCGCCGCCGCCCACGGGTGCGCCGGCGCCGGAGCCCTCGCCCGACATGGAGGTCCTCGAGGAGTCCGAAGGGGAAGCGGCGCGATCCGACGACGACGCGGGCGGCGCCACCACCGCTGGGCTCGGCGCGCTGGAGGCCAAGTCCAAGAAGGGCCAGGACGCGCGTGCTGCGGCGCTCGAAGCCGAGGTGCGCAAGACGTTCCTCGCCGCCCTGCACTGGTCCCCGCATCTGCGGACGGACGCGGGGGGCCGCGCGCGCGTGGTCGGCGTGCGCTTGGCCGACGATCTCACGCGTTGGCGCGCCACGGCGGAGGCCGTGGACGCCATGACGCGCGTGGGCCACGGCGAGGCCACCGTGGTGGCCGACCTGCCGTTGGAGACGCGCGTGACGCTGCCGCGCTTCCTGCGTGCGGGCGACGTGGCGGCGGCGCAGGTCGTGGTGCGCAACCGGACAGCAGACGCCCTGGCCGACGTGGTGGTCGAGACGACGTGGGACGGGGCAGGCGTGGGCACGGAGCCGGCGCCCGCGGGGTCGCTGGCGCCCGGGTCCGCCTACGTGGGCACGACGACGCTGGAGGCCGGTGCCGTCGGCACGCGGACCGTCGAGGTGCGCGCGGGCGCCCGCACGGAGCCGGGCGCGACCGTGGCCGACGCCGAGGCCCGTTCCGTGCCGGTGCACGCGGCCGGCGTCCCGCGCCGGGTGGCGGCGACCCGGCGCGCCGCCAGCGGTCGTGCCGCCGTGGAGGTCACGGTGCCCGCCGGCGCGGTGGCCGGCACGTGGAGCGGACGCGTGATCGTGCAGCCGGGGTTGCGCCGTGCCGTCGAGGACGCGCTCCCCTACCTCGTCGACTACCCGCATGGCTGCACGGAACAGACCATGAGCCGTGTGGTGCCGCTGGTGGTGGCGCTCGCCAGCCCGTGGCCCGGAGCCGGTACGCCCGACACGGACGAGCGCGCCATTCGCGAGCGGCTCCAGCGCGGTGTGGCCCGCCTCGAGGAGCTACGCCACGCCGACGGGGGCTTCGGCTGGTGGCCGGGCGACGCCTCCAACGTCGACATGACGGCGCTGGTCCTGGACGGCCTCACGCGTCTCGTCGCCGCAGGCGGCGGGGATGTGCGCGTCGAGGCGCTACGCCAAGGTGCGGTCGCTTGGCTGGCGGCTTGGCTCGAGCGCACGCGCGGCGACGAGCCCCCGCAAGGCGCGCCCCACGTCCGCGCGCTGCTGGCGCTCGCGGAAGCCGATCGGCTGGACGCCTCGTGGCTCGCGCCCGCCGTCTCCGCCTGGGCCCGCAGCGGGGGCGCCGCCGACCCGCTCGGCACGGCGTTGCTGCTGAGGACGGCGCTCGCCGCGCGCGATGCCGCCAGTGCCGGTCGCTTGGCGGCCAACCTCGAGGATGCCGCCGTGCGCGAGAGCGACGGTCAGGTGTGGTGGCGGGCCGAGCCCGGCCCGCTCGATCGCTGGGAGCGCGACCCCGTCCACGCGACCGCCGAGGCGGCGCTCGCGCTCCTGGAGGCCGACGGCGACATGGACCTCGTGCGCGGCGCCGCGCGCTGGCTGCTCGCCCGGCGCGCCGGGGGCACCTACTGGGGCAGCACGCGCGACACGGCCGCCGTGGTCCGCATGCTGGTGGCGCTGGCCGTCCGCGACGGCGACCCGGGCCAGGCCGGCGAAGTGGCCATCTCGCTCGGCGGCCAGCCGCTGGCCACCCTGGGCGCCGCAGGCTCGTTCGCCGCAGCGCTCCCCGCCGACGCCCTGCAGGCGGGCGCGCGGCTCGAGGTCGGCGCCGTCGGTGCGAGCGAGGGTCTCTACGACCTCGTCGTCGTGCTGGACGGCATCGAAGCGGGCGACGCACTCGAGGCGGCCGCGAACGGCATCTCGGTCCAGCGCACGTGGTGGGTCATCGAGCCCTCGCCCGACGGCACGAGCTGGGTCCGCACGCCCCTGGAGGAGAGCGTCACCGTGGGCGCCCTCGTGGAGAGCGAGATCGTGGTCAGCGCCGCGAATGACCTGCGCTACCTCATGCTGACGGACCCGCACGTCGCCGGCTTCGAGAGCGAAGACGTGGTCGGCGTGGCCGTGGCGGGCGCGGCCGCCGCGACGGAGACGACGAGCGACGTGCAAGACGACCGCACGCACGACTGGGTCACCGCGCAGCCCGTGGGCGCCGAGGTGCGCGTGCGCCACCGCTTCCGCGCCACGCACGTCGGCAGCTGGCGTGCGCTGCCGGCGCAGGCGGAGCTCATGTACTACCCGGACGTCGCTGGCCGCAGTCGCGGTGAGGTCATCGAGGTCCGGCCGCGCAGGGAGGAGGGACGATGACCGGCCCGTGGGGATGGCTCGAACACGGCCGCGCGTGGCGCCTTGCAGCCGCCGCGGCGATGGTCCTGGCCATGCTGCCGGGTCGTGCCTCGGGGGATGCACCCGCGCCTTCGGCCGCGCCGCTGCGGGTCGTGATCGAGTCGCCGCGCGACGGCTGGACCGATCAACGCGTCGTGCGCATCGCCGGCCGCGTCGAGGGACTGGACCAGGGTCGCGTCGCCGTCGTGCTCAACGGCATCGAGGGCTCGGTTGCCGTGCAAGCCGGTCGCTTCGCGATCGACCAGGTCCTGGCGCCCGGCTGGAACGGGATCGCCGTCGAGGCCCACGCGGGCGAGCGCCACGCGCGGGCCACGCGCTCGTTGTTCGCCGACGTACCGCGCAAGGACTTGCGCATCACGCTGACGTGGGACACGGACGCGACGGACGTCGACCTGCACGTGACCGGACCCGATGGCGAGACGATCTTCTACTCGCACAAGCAAGGCGCGGCCGGCGGGTCGCTCGACACCGACGTGACGACGGGCTTCGGACCCGAGACCTACACGCACGCCGACGCACCGGCGGGCACGTACCACGTGCTGGCGCACTACTACGGAGCCGCCACCGCGGCGCCCACCCGGATCACGGTGACGGTCGTTCGCCACGAGGGGACACCGGCCGAAGCCCGCGAAGTCCACCGCGGCGTGCTGCTGGCCCCCGGCGAGAAGCTGCCTCTGGTCGACCTGGCGGTTCCCTGAGCCGGGCGCGGCCCGGCCCTTCGCCTCCACCGATGGGAATCCCCCTTCCCATCGGCCCCTGGAGTCCAAGTCCTTCTGCCACGGCAGCTTACGGCCACTCTCCCCGGACTGTCCCCCCCATCGGGAGGATGGAGCCCGTCCCGAGGAGGGTTTCCCATGTCCACCCGCACGCTCCGCCTGCTGATCTCCGACAGCGAGGCCCGCGCCGAGTGCCTGACGGCACTGATGGTGGCCTTCGGTCTGGTCGCTGCCCTCCTCGTCTGAGCAGCTGGGCGCGGCCTGCCAAGGCAGGCCCGGCCTCCGAGGTGCGCCTGGGACTTCTTCCCACGCTCCGAGCCGGGCTCGGTCGACCGGTCGGCTCCGGATGCGCGACCGCGCGGGGCCGGGGCATCCCCCCGTAGCCCCTTCGCGGTGGGGTCGCGACCCGTAGCATCCCCGCGTGGCGGCTCCTCGTCCGACGTCCCGATCGCTCCTGCACCGGCTGCGCTACTCGCGGGTCACGCACCGACTGACGGTGGGCGGCCTGCTCGCCGCCACCCGCGTGATGGGCGCGCTGCCCGCACGGTGGATCGCGCCGCTGGGCGATGCGCTCGGGTCGTTGCTGTGGCTCACGGCCAGCCGGTGGCGGCGAACGGCGCGGCAGAACCTGCGTGCCGTGTTCGGCGACGACCTGGATCGCAACGAACGCCGTCGCATCGCCCGGGAGGCAGCACGGGGCGCCGCCCGTTCGGCCCTCCTCCTCCTTCACCTGCAGCCCCTCACCGCGGAGCGCTACCGCCGCTGGGTGGACGTGCCCGAGGGTCTGGCCGACGACCCCACCTTCGACCGGCTGCGCAACGAAGGCGGCGTGCTCGTGTCGGGCCACCTGGGCAACTGGGAGCTGCTGCTGGGCACGCGCGTGGCGTTCCCGCAGATGCCCCCGGTCACCTTCCTGGTCGAGGCGGCGCCGCACGACGCGATCAACGAGGCGCTCGCACGCCTGCGTCGGCACGGCGGCGACCTGGTGGGGACGTTCCGCGAGGGCGGCGCCCAGGCGGCCTCCGCCGCCGTGCGTCGGCGCGGCATCGCCGCGTTGCTCGTGGACCGCAACGTGCGTCGCTCCCAAGGGGGCGTCTACGTGCCGTTCCTCGGCCTCGAGGCGCGGACGACCCCGCTGCCCGCGATGATCGCGCAGCGCCATGGCGTGCCCGTGCACCCGATCTTCTGCCTGCCGATCGAGGGGGGCCGCTACCGACTCTGGGTGGGACCGGACCTGACACGAGGGCTGCCCGAGGGCGGCGATCCGCTCGCCTGGCGCCGCGCCCTGCTGGTACGCCTCAACGACGTCTTCGAAGAGCTGGTCCGCGCGCGACCCGAGCTCTGGGCGTGGTCGATCAAGCGCTACAAGGCGCGGCCCACGGTCGAGCTCGGGCGGTATCCGCCCTACAGCCTCCACGAGCCTGACCCGGTCACCTGAGGGCACGCCCGCAGCGCCTCCCGGTCCCGCCATCCGTCGAGCCGGAACCGGCGTTCCAGGGCGGGACCGGTAAACTCGCCCGATCCACGTTCGATCCACGAGGACCCCTCCCATGGACGCCACCGAGATCCGCAAGGGCACGTTCCTGACGCACAAGGGCGAGCTCTGGCAGGCCGTCGAGGTCACGCACCGCACGCCGGGCAACCTGCGCGGCTTCGTCCAGGTCAAGCTGCGCAACGTGCGCACGGGTGGGCACATCACCGAGCGGTTCTCCTCCAACCAGACGGTGGAGACCGCCTGGCTCGATCGCCGGCGCGCGCAGTACCTCTACGACGACGCGACCCTGGGGCCCGTGTTCATGGACAACGAGTCCTACGAGCAGTTCAACCTGCCGCGCGACCTGCTCGGCGACTCGATGAGCTACATCCTGCCCAACCAGGACGTCGACCTGACGTTCCACGAGGGCACGGCCATCGGCCTCGACCTGCCGGGCAAGGTGGATCTCGTCGTGACGGATACCGAACCCGCCGTCAAGGGCGACACCGTCAACAGCGTTCTCAAGCCCGCGACGCTGGAGACGGGCTTGGTCATCAAGGTCCCGAGCTACATCCGCATCGGCGACAAGGTGCGCGTGAGCACGAGCACGGGCGAGTTCCAGGAGCGGGTCAACGACTGACGCGCGACCCCGGCTCGGCCGTCGCTTGCTGGCCTCGCGCGGCACGTCGGCGGTGGCCCAGGGACTGCTGCGCGCGTACCGCGCGAGCATGTACGGCACGTTCCTGTGGGAACACGACCTGCGGTTGCTGGACGTCCTGCGGAGCGACGAGCCGGCCCTGTTCGCCGTATGGCACCAGGACTTCGTGCACACCCTGGGCTACCTCTCGCGCTGGAACGCGCGGCGGCGCACCTTCGTGCTGGCCAGCGCCAGCCGTGACGGCTCGCTCGCGGCAACGGCCGCGACCGCCATGGGCTTCCGCGACCCCGTGCGCGGCTCGACGACGCGTGGCGGCCATCGCGCCCTGCTGACGCTCAGGCGGCGCTTGGAGGACGACCCCGCTGCCTCGCTGGCGGTCGTATGCGACGGCCCGCGCCCGCCGGCCCAGGTCCTGCAGCCTGGCATCGTGCACCTCGCGCAGGCCGACGGTCGCCCCCTGTGGCTCGTACGGACGTCGTTCGCGAAGCGGTCCGTGCTGGAGCGCTCGTGGGCCCGCTTCCACGTGCCCCACCCGTTCAGTCGCGCCGTGATCCGCGCAGCGGGGCCTTTCCACCTGGCCCCCACGACGGATCGCGACCAGCTCGAGCGGGAGCGGGTGCGGCTGGAGCGGCGTTTCCACGCGCTCGTCCGCGAGGCGGACGAGCGCGCGACGAGAATGGGACGCTAGGGTGGCGGGGAATTCTTCCGCAGCTTGCCGCCCTGCCCTCCGGCACGCCGAAGGGCCCACCGGCAAGCTGCGGAAGAAATCCCCGCCTCCGTACAGGGTCTAGCGATTCCCCAACGGCGTCGAGTAGAGGACGCGCGTGCGGTAGCTGACGGTGGACTCCAGGGACTGGAACCACGGCGTCCGCTTCCACCACGCCGGCAGGACGCGATCGTCGTCCTGCATGCGCTGGCCGCTCTCGCGCTCGTCGTTGCCGTACCAAGCGCCCAGCTTGTAGGCGAAGTAGACGCGGAACTCGGCCACCGGCGCCTCCAGGCCCAGCGCGTTGCCGACGCGGTTCTGGGCGTAGTGGAAATCGCCGGGGTCATCGAACAGGAAGAGGCTGGACTTGGCCGCCTCGCCCGGGTCGACCTGATCGCGGCTGAACGGGTCATCGCTGCGCAGATCCAGGATCTGCTTCGTGTCCCAGGCCACGTTCGGGTTGAAGCGCGCCATTACCACGATGTCGAGCAGCTCCAGGGCCTCGCCCTCGGAGCGTCGCTCGCTGGTCTCGCTGACAGGTGCACCGGTCAGGTTCTCCTTCCACGTGAACCCATGCCACCAGGCGTCCTGGCGAGCCGTTCCCAGCTCGAGGTAGGAGCTCTCGGGATGCACGAAGACCCCCTCGAAGCCCTTCTCCTCGACGGTGCGCGGGGTGTAGCGATCCCAGTAGCGGAACGGCTGGAAGACCACGATGGCTTGGCTGTCGTGCTGCGTCGCGGTGGTCCCGAAGCGCCCGCGGAACAAGCCGCGACCCCGATCCGCCTCGTCGACGTCAAGCGACTCGGGCATGAGGAGCGACTCCTCGGTCCGGCGCGTGTAGTGCACGAGCTCGCCGTCCTCACCCGACAGGATGCGCACGAGACCCTCGCGCGGCCACGTCTTGAGGTTGGCGATGGTGATCGTGCTGGACTCGATCTCCAGACCGCCCTCGAGGTAGGAGACGAAGACATCGGGTAGGAACCAGGCGCCACTGCCCACAGCGTGCGGCGCGGCGCGCGAACCGAGCTGCCCGCGTGCGCAGTCCTCGAGGACGATCCCGTCGTCCTCCTCCGAGATCCCGCGGTAGATGATGATCTCGCCGTCCAGGATCACGGCGCCGCAGGGCGAAGACGCACCGTCGATCTCGCTGCGCGAGAGGTAGGTGCTCACGGTCGGCTTGAGCAGGATCGACCGCGCATCGGCGGCCACCCCGTCTTCGTTGACGAGCACCAGCTTCTCCTGGAGCGGATGCCGCCACAGGTGGACCTCGTCCAGGAAGGCGGTCACGACGCCGCTGTTGGAGATCGAGCTTCGGGCGAACTCGATGGTGTCCGGCAGCATCTCGGGCATCTCGCCGCAGGGGAACTTGAGCATGCGGGCATAGCCCCGGGTGTCGCTGCGGCGCACGTTGGCGCCCGTCTCCGAAGCGCGCACCACGCGATCCGTGAAGTCCTCCAGCGCGCACCACCCGCTGTACTCGTGGCCCCACCGCACGGCAGCCTCGAAGCGGTTCTCACCGCCCTCCGTGCCGTCGTGGAACGTGACGCGGTCGAACGCACCCGCGCGCCCGTACGGCGCCAGCTGAACGCCCTCGAACACGCGGAAGCACGGCAGGAAGCGATCGTTGCGATCGCCCGTCGACCCGCTGTGGTCGCGGTCGAAGGTGTTGAGCACGCCGCGGAACGCCGCCAGCTGGCGCGCGGTCTCCGGACCGGTCGGCATGGTCCACGGCACGTCGCTGGTGTCCGCCGTGTCCACGGGGGGATCCTCTTCCTCCCAGGCGCCTGGCGCTTCGTCGGTCGGCGGGACCGGGTCCACGTCGTCCGCAGCACCCTCGTCGTCTCCAGCCCCGGAGCTGTCGATCGGCGGCTCGTCGGGATCGGGGGGCGTGGTCGTGGTGCCACCGCCGTCCTCGCGGGCCGACTCGCTGCCCGTCTCCAGGCCGCCGCGCTCGTCCCCGGCCTCGCCTTCGGTGTCGTCGGCGGGCTCGGTGTCGTCCGAGCCGTCTCCGACACCCGGCTCGGTCGGCAGCCCGCTCGAGCCACCGTCCGGCGTGTCGCCTTCGCCCGAGCCGGGAGCTTCGTCGCTCGGCTCGCGCTGCCCCGGCGGGATCCCACCCGGCGGAACGGGGCCCGTCCCGTCGTTCGGGTCCGGGTCCGGTTGCGGATCGGGACCGGGATCCGGCGTCGGGTCGCCCCCGGAGCCGCTTCCCGGGATCGTGTACGTCTGGCCGAAGAAGTGGCCCGTGAGGTTTCCGATCTGGCGATCGCGCACGAAGTACACGCCTTGGCTCGCGCGCTCGCGGTCGATCGAGTTGTAGGCGATCACCTCGTGCTGACCGTCCGGCGTGTCGGTGCCCAGCAGCACGAACGCGTTGTGCTCCTCGCCTTCGTAGTAGCGGCCGAGGATGTCGCGGTCGGGTGTGTTCTCGGGGTTGAGGTAGTCCTCCCCCGCCGTTCCGCCCCCCCCGGCGGCGTGCACCGAGATCGGCACGAGGAAGCAGGGGTAGTCCATGTTGTAGGTGTCGACGCGCGTGATCAGGAAGTAGGGCTCGGCCGCCCCCTGCCAGGCGGTCTGCTGGTAGCGCGTGACGCTGAAGCTGGAGGACTGCCGGGTGTAGTGCACCACCTCCCAGCCGCCGAGCTTGGGCGCGCCCGCCGCGGGCGCACCCGTGCCACCCCCTCCCGTCCCGTTGCCGCCGCCGCCGGGGAGCCAGCAGCCGAGCAACGCCAGACCCTCGTCCTGGAACGCGCCCAGCGCGGTGTCCAGGTCCTGGTCCCACATGGGGACGGCCGTCAGGGTGGGCTGCGAGTTCTCCGGGTTGTAGCCCGTCAGCGTCACGGGAGTTCCGTCGCTCGTCGTGAACGAGGCGGTGTCCTCGCCACCCACGATGCGCACGGCCGACCACTTCTTGAGCTCGGTCGAGAGCGTGCGCCCGCCGCGCAACAGGTCGACGGTGAGCGGAAGCGCGTAGCCCATGAGCTCGACGGGGGTCCCCGCCGGGTGGCTGCGGGGCTGCGTGCCACGCGTCCCGCGACGGCATGTCCTGAGCGCGTCCACGCCGAGGTCGTCGTACTCGATGAGCTCGGTGCCGATGCGGATGCAACCGCGAACGGGGAACTGCTCGAGCAGCTCGACCGCGACATCCGTGGTGTCCTCCGCCAAGTCCGCGGTGAGGTACGTCATGGCGCGCCGGATGCCCAGGTCCACGCCGTCCACGAGCAGGCGCATCGTGGAGGGATCCTCGCCGCGGCAGCAGACCTCGATGTGGTACCAGTCGCCCGGCTGGTAGCCCAGGCGATCGAGCGGCACGTAGATCTCGGCGCCGCGCGGCTCGAGCGTGCTGCCGCATACCCGGAAGACGAGCTCTTGCCCCTGCTGGCCATCCGTGACGAAGAGCGCCACGCGGTTCTCGAAGCGCTCCATCCCGACGTCGAAGGCCGTCCAGTTGGCGCCGCTGTACGGACGCCACCAGAACGAGAGCGTGAACGGCTGCGGGCGGCTGTCGCCCGAACGGCGGATGGCGCCGACGGTCTTGGTGTCCCAGCTGCCTTGGTAGCCGGTGAACCAGCCCTCCGTGTACCACGCGTCGTCGAAGTGCTCGACGACCTGGGCGCCGGGCAGCTGCATGCGGAAGGGCTCGAGGCGCATGTCGCCGAGCTCCTCCCCGCGACGGTCGTCGGGATAGACCTCGCGCATCCAGCCCTGCGGCCCGCGCAGGCCGGGCTGCACGAACGCCGTGTTGCGGTCGCGCCAGACCACGTTGTAGGGGAACGACGTGACCCACTTGGCGCCCGAGCCCATGGCCAGGCGTTCCTCGAACTCGGTCTGCGAGTCGACGGACCATGTCGCCGGCCCGCCAGGGCCGACCTGGATGACCTCGCGACGACCGGCCTCGGCCACCTGCTGCCCCGAACGGTCGTTGACCGTGACGCGGGTCTCGACGTGGTACACGTCCAGCGTGCGGAAGCACCAGGGCGCCGTGCCCAGGCCCAGCGACGCACTGTGCGGGTTGATCGCGTTCAGGTAGAGCGCGGCCCGCTGGTCGCGCGTGAGCTCATCGCGCTCGACGAGCTCGCCGATCCAACGACCGAAGTCCTCGGCGTGCCGGAACGGGCCGCCCATGCGGTTGCCGGTCTCGGGGTCCAGACGCACGTCGCCGCGGCGTTCCGCGACGATCTGCTCGGCAAGGCGCAGCGCGATCTCGGGGGTGATGATCTTGTCGGGCTCCTTGGCCCCACGCAGATGGACGTTGGCCATCACGGCGAACAGCACCTCGCGGGACGCCGTGTTGATGTTGATGGGATGTGGCGCCCACGCGGACAAGGTGGTGCGGCCGCCCTCGAAGGCGATCTCCTCGTCGGCGGCGTTGACGCGCCCCGCGAGCATCACCTGGTTCTCCTCCTGGCGGCCTTCCTCGTCGCCCACGAGGGCCACGGTCTGGTAGGCCGTGCGCACACCGTCCGAGATGCGGACGATGACGCCGGGCGCGAGGTAGCGCGTGGTGCCCGTGGGGTTGGCGCGGTCGCGCAGCTGGACCACCTCCGGCCCCTCGGCACCGCCCTCGTCGGGCAACGCGTTCACGACGAGCTGCGAAGCCAGCCAGCCGCTGCTGGACTCGCGTCGCGCCCACACCGTCAAGTAGGGCAGCAGGCGCTCGAGGCGGTCCGCCATGAGCACGCCGCCCTCGCCCCAGGAGGCGATGTCGCGCAGCTCCTCGAGCGTCCGGAACGACGTCAGTCGACCGGGGTGCCGGGCAATCACGTGGGTGGCCAGCTTGTAGGCCACGTAGTCCACGACCGGCGTGCCCTGGTCATGCGTGGTCGCCTCGCGGTTGTCCTTGAGCGGGGTCTGCCGGAGCGCGCCGCGCTCGCAGCCGCGGAAGACCGTGCCGTCGAACGACGTGTAGCGAATGACCTCGCCGCCGACCCGGATGAAGCCTCCGCGCGGGTCGAACCCGCCCGGCAGCCCCGCATGACCCGAGGCGACATGTTCGACCGCGATGTCGGTGGCGCCTGCGTCCAGCTCCTCTGCCAAGAGCGCACCGCCGAACAGGTTGCCCAGCAGGAACGGGCTGGCCCCCTCGACGTGGATGCGCGCTTGCGCGTCCTGGACCTCGGCGGTCCAGATGCTGCCGCGATCGTCGGTGATCGGGTCCAAGCCGCGCGCCTTGAGCCCCGCCGCACGCATGGCGAGCTCGCGATCGCCGAGCCAGCCCTTGAGCACCATGTCCGCGACCTTGGCGCGGAAGCGCTCGTCCGGCGTGATCTCCTCCAACGAGTCGACCGTCGGATCCGCGTCGATCGAGGTCTCGCCGGCATCCTGGCGCGCCTGCTCTTCGGAGGGCAGGGTGCGCTGCAGCCAGAGCGCCATGTGCTCGGCCAGCAAACGCGACTCGTCGTCGGCGCGCTGCTGGGCGCCGAGCGCCTGCGTGCGCTCCTCGCCTTGCCGCATCGAGACGGCGAAGGGCAGCGCGACGAGCACCATGGTCACGAGGATCGTGACCACCAGCAGCAACGCGATGCCGCGCTCGGCAGAGCCGTGCCGCGGGCGCACCGAGTCGTGTCGCGGGTGCATCGTGGCGTGGACCATGGTCAACCTCCCGGCGTCGCGGCGGCAGCCCTCCACGACGTGGTTTCCGTCCCGCCCCATCATGCTCGCAAGCGGCATCGACCTGGCCGGCGGGGCGTAGCGTGACATCGTGCTCGGGATCGGGGCGGTGCACGTCATCGGAGCAGCTCCCCGATCTCACCGGGGCCCGCGCCCATGGGCGGCCGCCGGACCACGAGGGCGTGGACGTCGGCGAACCGCTCGCCGGCGGGCACGTCCAGCTGGATCTCCAGGGGCCGCCCCTCGAGGCGCTCGAACCAGCCGCCGGGCAGCGTCAGCTCCAGCGGAGCCAAGCCCGGCTCGAGCGCGGTCGCGGTGGCGTCCGACATGCGGGCCTCGACCGTGAGATCGAGCTGGGGCAGGCGCCACGTGGTGCCCAAGGGCCCGTCCACGTCGAGTCGCAGCACGTCGGCACAGGCCAGCGCGTCGGGAACGCGCCAATGCCAGCGCGTGACGGAGCCCGCGGGGACCCGCGTGGTTGCACCCTGGGCCAGCGCCGCGCCCGAGACGAAGCGCAGGGCGCGAGCCGGCACGCGGCGTTCGAGCGGCATCGGCGGGACGTCGCCTCCGAAGAACCGCAGCTCGCGGAAGAGCGATGCCTCGGCCTCGCCGAACGGGTGAACGCCCTCGGCGGCCAGCAGCGTGCGCTCGCCTGCGGGCAGCTCCACGGGAGCGCCGGCGCCAGCCGGCCACCAAAGCCCCCGGCTGCCCTCGGCCAACGCCACGACCGGATGTCCGGCGGCGATCTCCGCCGTGCCCTCGGTGCCGCCGGGACGCACGCCTGCGTCCAGCTCCACGTGCGCCGCGCCGGCAAGCAGGACGAAGAGACCTCCCTGGTCATCGAGGCGCACCGGCAACGCGCGTGCACCCGCCGTCATGCGCACCGCGCCTCGCGATGCGGCCAGCACGGCGCGGCCGCCCCCGAGCAGCTCGACGCCGTCGCCCAGGGAACGCACGTCCATGCCCTCGGGCCACGGTGCGATGGCCAGCGGCGCGCGCTCGTCCACGACGACGAGCGCGTCGCCCGCAAAGCCGACGCCCATCCACTCTTCACGCCCCGCCTCGAGCTCGCTGCCGACGGCGAGGAAGTGCACGGGCTCGCCACGCGGCATGCGCCGCACGCTCGACGCCCAGTCCATACGACGGACGAACGTCGGCGACAGGCCGGGCCGGGCCTCGGCACGGCGCAGCGACCACGGCGACCAGAGGAACAGGCCGGCCAGCACGGCCGCGGCCGCGGCGAACGCACGCCAGCCGCCGCGACCTCTACGGCGCGACGGCGCAGGCCCGGTCGAAGCCACGACACGCAGCGCAACGCCACGCGGTGCAACGTCGCTCGGTGCAACGCTGCCGTCCGCTCGCGATGGCGACACGGCGGCAGAGGGCGCGGCGGGGATGGCCGCCCCGGGGGCTTGTGCGCCGAGGGCGACAAGCACGTCCCGCAGACGAGCAGGGAGCCCGGCTTGTCCGGCGCCGGCCTGCGCGTCCACGTCGGCTTCGGCACCCGCGAGATCCACGGCCAGCTCGCGGACGGTCGACGCGGTCACGCCGCCGACGCCACCGGGCAGACCGCTCGCGTCGCCCGCGGCGAGGGCGGCGCGCACCTCGTCGACGACGCGCGCATCCACCGCGTCGGGGGCGACACCTGCGTCGGCGTCGGCTTCGGCCTCGGCCTCGGCTTCGACGGACAGGGCGGCCAGGGCGGCCAGGAGCGCGGCCAGGCTCGGGGCGGCGACGTCCTCGGGCAGGAGGCCGTCAGCGCGGGCAGGGGGGAAGGGTTCGTCAGGCATGGCTCGTGGCGTTCGGGACGACCCGGCCGGATCCCGGTCAGGGGCGCGGGCACCTGCCAGGGGTCTTGGCAGGCGAGCTGGCACCGGCCTGCGTGGCCGGGCTCCCGTCCATCTCTTGGTAGCCGCCGACCACGGCGACCGGACACCCCGGGTGCGGCCTGGGCCCCGGAAACCGGGACCTGGCGGGCTGCGCTCGCCCCTACCGAGGGGAGAGGACCACCTCGCGCTCGAGGACCTCGCCGTGCCGGACGATGCGCACGGCGACGCGCTGGCCCGGCCGGTACGCCAGCAGGGCATCCCCAAGGCTCAGGGGCTCGGGAAGGGGGCGCCCGCCGAGACCGACGAGCAGGTCGTGGATCTCGAGCCCCGCCTTGGCAGCGGCTCCCGTCGGGTCCAGACGGAGCACCAGATGGCCGCCCGGGACGCCGAGGTGCGCTCGGAGCGCCGAGTCGGCTGGACGCGTCCACACGCCCAGGACACCCCGCGGAACCGCGCCGTGGCGGGCGAGCAGCGAGGCCACGAGCCGGGCCCGTCCCATCGGGACCCCCAGGGCGGGGCCGGGGCGAGGCCGCTCGGGCTCGCTGCCGGGGCTGGCGGCAACGGCGACGGTCAGGGCCACGACGTGTCCGTCGGCATCCACCCAAGGGGCCCCCACGTCCTCGGGCAAGGCGGCCAGGGCCGCCTCCAGGAGGCCCGTGGACGGCGCCGTCCCGAGGCTCGGCACCTGGACGGCCACGTGGCGCTCGGTCGCACGGACCGCGCCGAGAGCGAGGACGCCGTCCGCCCCCACGAGCGCGACGGCCATCCCGCGGGGGTCGGCCCCGTCGTCCGCGCCGACTCCCTCCGGGAAGCGATCGTCGCTCGCCGCGGGCATCGACGCCCAGGGCGATCCGAGCACCGTCAGGAAGGTCTCCGGGTCACGGCCCAGGACCGGGACCTCGGCCGAGGGCCCGTCTTCGCGACGCGCGATCCACCGGCCGGGCGTCAGTGGCGTCGGGCCGGCCGCCACGATGGGCCCGCTCCCACCGAGGACCAGCCCGACCCGCCGCTCGGCGGCGCTCGGGCGCTCGGTCGGCACCCAGGTCAAGTGCACGAGGGCGGGCCGCAACGCAGCGGCCGCGGCTCGGAGGGCCTCGTCGTCGGACTTCCCGGAAGCCTGCGGTCCGCGAGGCGCTGCCGGGGGATCCCCCGCGCGCACCACGCCTGGCGCGAAGAGCATCGCGCCCAGCGCCATGAGCAGCGCGGAGCCGGCCGGCCGCACGGTTCAGTTCCTCTCGACGGGCGCCTGCGCGTCGTCCGACGCCCGGGGCACGCCGAAGAACGGGTCCACGGCACGTTCGAAGGCACGCGGCGCGTGGATGCGGAGCGGGAGGATGCGCAGCGCGCGACCCGCCCACGGGTCCACCTCCGGTCGCGGGACCTGCGGCCAGCCCACGGTGCGCGCGGCGCCGCCCGCTCCGCCGGCCTCGCTCCAGCCCCAACGCAGTCCCCCGGGCTCCGGACCGAGGGGCTCCAAGAGCTCCGCCCGCGGGTCGGGACCCGCCGCCAGGCGCGCAGGCGCGCCGCCCTCGGGCACACGCGTCCACGCGAGGCCCACGCCGGCCATGAGGGCCGCGGCCATCGCGGCGCGGCGCCAGCGGGCCAAGCTCGCGGGCGCCTGCAGGAACGCGTCCCCGAGCACGGCGCGACGCCACGCTTGGCTGCCCGGCTCCGGCAGGCGTGCCGTCACCTCCGCCACGACGTCGGCCGCACGATCCCGACGCGCCGCAAGCGCCAAGCGATGCCTCAACGCCCCGACGCGCCGTGCGTCCGCGGCGGAAAGCGGTGCGGCGCCCTCGAGCGCGGCATCGAGGCGTCGCTGCCAAGCGGACGCACGCAGACCGCGTGGGTCGGCCGCGGACACGGTGTCCAGGTCGAGGGCACTCTCCAGCTCGACCGCAAGCTCGGCGAGCACGCGCGAGAGCTCGCCGCGAGGCCCGGCCTCGGGACTCCCGCTACCGGGGTGCGGATGCGGGGCGCTCACGACGTGGGCTCCTGGAGCAGGTTCGGCCCCACCCGCTCGTCCCAGGCCTCGCGGAACAAGGCACGCGCGCGATGGATGCGCCAGCGTGCCGTGGGGTACGTGCAGTCGGTGACGGCCGCGATCTCGCGCGGCGACATGCCGTGCAGGTCACGCAGCGTGAGCGCCGTCCGGTACTCGACGGGCAACGTGGCGAGAACCTCCCGCACGAGGCGGCCCGTCTCGACCGAACGCAGATCGTCGGCCACGTCCTCGCTGCCACGTGCACCCGCCGCGCCTTCCACGTCGTCCACGGGCAGCGCATGCCGACGTCGACGGCGCAGGAGATCGATGGCGAGGTTGCGCGCGATGCGGTACAGCCAGTTGACGAAGTCGCGTCGCTCGTCGTAGCGGTCCAGCGAGGCGTAGACGCGGAGGAAGGTCTCCTGGGCGACGTCGCGGGCCTCGTCGGCGTCGAGCAGGATGTCGTGCGCCAGCCAGTACACGCGACGCTGGTAGCGCTCGACGAGGCGTGGGAAGGCCGCCGGGTCGCCCCCGCGCACGGCGCGTACGAGCGCTGCATCCTCGGCGTGCCGCCGCGCCCGTCGCTCGGCGCGATCCTTGGCCTGTCCCTTCAGGGCCTCGGCCCGGGCGCCCAGGGCGCTGGCCGTGGCGGGCACGGTCGCAGCCGCGATCGCAGCCGCTCCCGCGGGCGTGGCCGCAAGCGGGGGTGTGTGCTCCAGTCCCATGGCGCCCAACCTACGACGGGGTCGGCGCCGGTGTTGGACTCGGGCCGTCCGGCGCACGCGTGGCGCGCGTAGCATGGAGCGATGCCCGCCCCCGGCCCTGTCCGCCGACGGGCCGTGGCGCCCCGCCGCGGTCGACCCGCCGTCCGGCCCGTCCGCTGCCCCGGGAGGACCGGCGCGTGAAGCGCTTGACCCGGGACGAGGAGGCGGCGCTGGTGGCTCGCTGCGCCCTCGGCGAGCCCGAGGCTTGGCCCGAGCTGGTCGACGTCTACGGGCCCCTGGTGCGGGCGCTGGCCCAGCGGATGCTGCTTCGGCGGTCGGGACGCGCCGCCGCCCCGGACGTCGACGAGGTGGTCGCCGACGTCTTCCTGGCCCTGGTCCGCCGCGATCGGCTCCTGCTGAGCCGCTTCGACCCCACCTACCGCTTCTCGACCTACCTCGGCGTGATCTGCCGCACGCAGGTAGTCCGCCTGCTCCGGCGCGCCGGGCGCCGCCCGGTCCCCGTCGAGGAGCTGGGCCAGGTGCCAGGACGGGAGACCGATCTCGGGCCGGCCGGGGCCCTGCGCGAGCAGGAGCGGGCCGAGGCCCTGGCCTCCCTGCGTGCGGCCCTGGAGGAGCTCGGCGAGCGCGACCGGCTGCTGCTGACGCTGCGCTTCCTCGACGGCCAGGACTACCGGGCCATCGCCCGTGCGCTCGCGATCAGCCCCGAGAGCGTCGGCCAGCTCCTCACCCGCGCCAAGGCCCGCCTGCGTGAGCGCGTCCCCCACCTCGAACGCTGGCTCGCGCCCGTCGAGGACGAGGGGTAGCGCCCCTCTTCAGCGCCGCCTCAAGGCGTCGTCGATGGCTTGCTGCAGCTGCTCGCCGGCGACGCGTTGGTACCAGGACTTAACGGGCACGCGACGCGCCGTGAGCACCACCGTCGTAGGCACGAAGCTCATGTAGTAGGTGTGCACGACCTGCTTCTGGAACGTGTCCCAGCGTGCGCGCACGCTGACGTCCACCGCGACGACATCGATGTCGCGGGCGCGTTCGACGAGCACCGGCAGGAAGTCGGCGGCCTGCAGGTCGCTGGCCTTGCTCGAGTCGTCGTAGAAGAGGATCACGAGCGGCCTCTGGCCGGGCTCGCGCACGACGCGCGCGTCCGACGTGCGTACCAACGACGGGGGGTAGCCCGGCACCCGTGCGTCGCCCGCGACTTGGCGAAGGCGTTGGACGTGCGCGTCAAGCGCGAGGCCCAAGCCGCTCGGGGGCGGGGTCGTGTCGCCCGTCGGCGCCCAGCCGTCCCCGCCGAGCGTCGACGGGTCCCGGTACTCGCCGGGCGAGGGGGTCGGGGCCGCGCCGGCGTCGTCCGGGTCGGCGGGCGGCAGCCGCAGCGCCTTCACGAGCTCCAGCTCCACCTCGGCGGCATCGATGCTGCGCGTGAAGAGGCGGGGTGCGCGCCGGTCGGGGGGCAGCACCACGAGGGTGGGCACGTCGCGCAAGTACGCGCGGCGCAGCGCGTCGAGAGCAGCGTCGTCGGGGCCGCGCGGACGCGCTTCCACGACGACGAAATCGAAGCGGTCCCGGTAGCCCACGAGCGTCGACAGCAGCGAGGCCGCCGCCAGGTCGCTGGCACGATCGGCGTCGTCCACGAACGCCACGACCGCGGCCCGCGCGCCGGGACGCAGCGCGAGGCGCGGGTCGGCGCGCAGCAGGAGGTCGGCGGGGTAGCCGACCAGCGACGGGTCGCCCGGCCGGTCGCGCAGACGCAAGGCGTGCTCGCGGGCGCGCTCGGCAGGCGTCGTGCCGACGTACGGCGGGACGCCGGGCGCCGTACCGCCGGGGAGCGGCTCGGCGGAACCTGCGGGCACGTCACCGGTCCCGCTCCCGGGCAGCGGGTTGCCCCACGGGTCGTCGGGAGCGGCCGGGGCACGGGGTGCCTGCGGGGGCGCCGAACCAGGAGCCGGCGCGCCCCATGGGTCGTACGGCGCGGGGTCGTGCGGCGCCGTCGGCTCGGCGGGCGGGGCCCCGCCTCCCGGTGTCGCGCCTCCGGGGCTGGTGCCGCCTGGCGTGGCGCCCGGGCCAAAGCCCCACGGATCGCTACCGGTAGGGGGAGCTGGCGAGGTCGTCGCGGGACCGGGGCCCTGCTCGGGAGCGCCGGGCATCCACGTCTCGCCCGCCGCGCCGCTTCCGGGGGCCGCGAGGGGGTCGCCCATGTCGGGCGCGCCGGGCAGCCACGAGTCGGGGGAGGAGCTGCCCGGAGGCGCAACGTCCGCCGGCGCTGGGAAGGCCGGCTCCGGGCTCCCGGCGAGGCGCGGGAAGTCGCCCGGCGGCGGCAGCTCGAGGCCCACATCGGGATAGCGGGCGCTCCAGTCGATCGGGCCGTCCGGCGCGGCAGCTCCGTCCACCGGGGGTGCGGCGGGCAGCTCGTCCGCGCCGGGCCCGACCGAGGCACCGGCCGGGGTGTCGCCGGCAGCAGGCGGGGCAAGCGTCCCGTCACCCACCGCTTCCGCCTCGGCACCGGGGGGCGTGGACACGGCCCCGTCCGCGGGCGGTGGCTCGATGCCGGCCACGCTGGGCAAGCTGGGCTTCACGCCTTCGAGCAGCGGAACGTCGGGGACGTCTGCCGCAGGGCCCTGCCTCCAGAACGGATCGTCGCCCGGAGCCGGCGGGGGCTCGGGAGGGGGCAGCGGAGCGCCGGGCTCCGCAGCCCGCCCGCCGGGGACCTCCGGGAACGGGACGTCGAGCGGCTCCGTGGACGGGTCGAGCGCCCACGGATCGGGGATCTCCCCCGGGCCCGGAGGGGGCGCCGGTCGAGCCGACTCGTCAGGCTGCTGCGGCGGACCGGGACGTTCCGGCGCGCTCGGCTGCGTGCCCGGCAACCGTGCCGGCGCGGGCGACGCGACGTGCTCCGAGGCTGCGTCCTCGAGGGTCACCGGCACCGGCGCGCCTGGCTGGGCGGGCACGGTGGCCGGGAGCGGGAGGACGGGGCCTCGCGCGGGTCGCGTCGGCCGGGCCGGCGGGATGCGCGGTCCCCCGACGCGCACGGGCCGGACCCCGCGCGGCGGTGGCGGAGCCGGGAAGTCGCGCCGTACGACCGGGGCAGGAGGCGGAGCAGCTGCCGGCTCCGCGGCGGGGGCAGGTGCCGGCTCGGCGGGTGTGTCGGGTTCCGGGGGTCCCGGGGGTTGGGCCTTGGCCTCCTCGGGCTCGGCCGGCGCGCCGACGGGCGGTTCGCCGGCAGGCGGTTCGTCGGCGCCCGCCACGCCGGGCGCCGCGAGCAGCGGGCCCGTGGTCGCCAGGGCGGCAACGAGCACCACGTGCAGCATGCGGCTCGTGCTGCCCCGCGGGCCGGGCACGTGGACATCGGGCAGGGGAGTCGGGGAATCCTGGCGCATGGCGCGCTGCCACCTCCCGGGACGAGGTTGCCCGAAGGGCATCATTGGACCGTCACCGTCTTGGCGAGGTTCCTGGGCTGGTCGATGTCGCAGCCGCGGCGCTTGGCCGTCTCGTAGGCCAGCACCTGCAGCGGGATCACGTTGACCACGGGCGCCAAGAGCGGCGGCAGGGCCGGGACCGGCAAGACGAAGTCGGCCACCTTGGGGGCGTCGGGATCGCCCTCCGCAGCGACCAGCACCACGAGCCCGTCACGCGCCTTCACTTCGCGCACGTTGCCCAACATGCGATCGCGCCAGGGACCCGCGGTCGCGATGGCGACGGTGGGCATGTCGAACGACACGAGGGCGATGGGCCCGTGCTTCATCTCGCCGGCCGGATAGCCCTCCGCGTGGATGTAGGAGATCTCCTTCATCTTCAACGCGCCTTCGAGCGCGGTCGCCGAATCGGGCCCCCGTCCGAGGTAGAGCATGTTGCCTGCACGGTAGATCTCCCGCACGACATCGGCCACGACGCTCTCCGTGCGCGACAGCGCGTGGCGGATGGCCTCGGGCAGGCGATCGAGCGCCGCGACCACCTCGCGCGCTTCGGCGCTGGTCGTTCCGCGCGCCTCGGCCGCTGCGAGGGCAAGCAGGAGCAGCGACGTGAGCATGCCCGTGTAGGCCTTGGTGCTGGCGACGCCGACCTCGGGACCGGCATGCATGTCGACCACGCCCTCCACCAGCCGCCCGATGGCGCTATGGGCCACGTTGAGCACGGCGAGGGTGCGCGCCTTCCCGCGGAGCGCCACCTCGACGGCGACCTTGGTGTCCGCCGTCTCCCCACTCTGGCTCACCGCGATCACGAGCGTGCGGTCGTCCAGCCTCGGCTGGCGTGCGTCGTACTCGTGCGCCATCAGCGCACGCGCGGGAATGCGCGCGAGGCGCTCCAGGGCGTAGGCGCCGTAGAGGCACGCGTGGTAGGCCGTGCCGCAGGCCACGAGGTCGACGCGCTCGATCCCCTGCCAATCGGCCGCCCGGAGCGGTAGGTCGTCGAACCGGGCGTGGCCTCGAACCGTGTCCATGCGACCGTGGACCAGCTCGTACAACCGCGCGGGCTGCTCGTGGATCTCCTTCGCCATGAAGTGGGCATGGCCCGCCTTGTCCGTCTCGCGCTCGTGCTCCTCGATGGGACGACGCACGATGTCGACTTCGCGGCCTGCGCTGTCCAGCACGCGCACGTCATCGGCCTCGACGATGGCGATCTGGTCGTCGCCCAGCTCCACGACCGCATCCGCGCGGCCCGCCAGGGCGCGCACGTCGGAGGCCACGAGGTTTTCCCCGAGGCCGAGGCCGATCAGCAGGGGGCTCCCGCGACGGACGGCCACGATCCGCTCCGGGTGGTCGGCGTGGACGAACGCGAGAGCGAAGTGTCCGTGGCAGCGCTCGAAGAGCTCCCGAGCGGCTGCCACGGGATCGGCGCCCCCGCGCCGCGCGAACAGGTGCGCGAAGACCTCCGTGTCCGTGTCCGATCGGAACGTGACGCCGTCCGCCTCGAGCTCCTCGCGGAGCGCGAGGTCGTTCTCGAGGATGCCGTTGTGGACGACGGCTACCGCGCCGTTCGCGTCGGCCTGGGGGTGGGCGTTGACACGACTGGGTGCACCGTGCGTCGCCCAGCGGGTGTGTCCGATGCCGGTGCCCCCCACCAGGACGGCGGGATCCCAGCGGGGCGCCAGATCGGCAATCCGGCCCTTGTCCTTCTCGACGCGCAGCGTGCTGCCGTCATGGACGGCCACGCCTGCCGAGTCGTAGCCGCGGTAGCTCAAGAGGCGGATGCCCTGCACGAGCACGGGCAAGGCCTGGGAGCGACCGACGTAGCCGATGATTCCGCACATGGCAGGGGACCTCCTCGAGGCCGTTCGGAGGGCGGGGCCGACCCCCGGCACGGGCAGGGCGCACCTGCCCGCGTGAAGCCCCTCATGGTGCCCCGGATTGCCGCCGTGTCCGACGGATCGGGCGGGCGCGCCTGCGGGCACCTGTCGGCTGGATCGGCTCGCGGCCCGCGCTCCGTATGCTTGGGCCGATGAGGTTCACCGCCTCCCGGCCCGCCCCCTCCCACGCCCTCGCGCGGGCGCGCCTCGTCGGGGTCTGCCTGCTGGTCGCCGGCGTCGTCGCGGCGCTGGGTCTCGCGCGCGCCGAGCCGGGTCCGCTGGAGCCCGCGCTGTCGCTCGTGCTGGTCGGGGAGGAGGCGGGGTTCCTGGTCCCCGCGCACGGCGGCGAGGGCCTCGCGGGACGCGCGGCTCGCGCCCGACAGCGCACGGCCGCAGGGACGCCCACGCGCCTCCTCGCCGTCGGGGGCTCGCTCGGTCCCGGAACGGCGACGTCCCGGCGCCTGTCCGCCGACCACCTGAGGGCCGTGCTGGCGACCGGGGGTGCGATCGGCCATCTGCTTGCGGCCGACGACCTGGACGAGCCGGCCCTGGCCCAGGGCTGGCGCGGCGAGGGACCGCTCGGCGAGCCCACGCCGCCGCTCAACGTCCTCTTGGCGCCGGACCACCCAGCGGCCGGGCGACCGCCATGGCTCGACGTGGACGTGGCGGGGGTTCCCCTGCGCGTGTTCTCGTTGGTCGGAGAACGCGCCGGCACGGCGCTCCGGGACGCCGGTAGCGCACGAGCGTGGATCGCTGCCTCGACGGCGCTCCAGAACCTGCGCCCGGACACGGGACGGTGCTGGGTCGCCGTCCTCGACGCGGACGTGGATGTCGCGGCGGTCGCCGCGGGGCTGGGCCGTCTGGCAACGTCCGTCACGCTCGTGGTCCGGGGGACGAGTCGCCTCGAGGCGCCCCGCCGCGAGGGCGACGCGCTGGTCGTGGAGCTGGCTCGGGGCGCCCGTGCGGGCCTCGTGCTGACCTTCACGGTGGACGCGGAAGGGGCGTGGAAGGCCGACGCCGACGTGGTGCCGGCGGTCGATCCGACCGCCCCTTCCGGGGCGCCCGAGACGGAGCTCCTCGGCCTTTTTCACGAGCGCCTGGAGGGGGCCGCCGCGTGGCGCGAGGTGGCGGCCCTGGACCGCGCGCGACCCCGCCACGTAGGCCCCCAGGTCTGTGCCTCGTGCCACGGGGCCCTGGCCGCGGACCCCGCGGTCCTCGGCCACCTGGAAGGAAGCGCCGGGGGGGCGCTGGCGGCCGAGCCCGGCTGCGCGGCGTGCCACGCGACGGGGTACGTGCCCGGCGAGCGGCGTCTGGCTCGGCACACCGACGGCTTTCGCAGCGAGGCCGCCACGCCGTGGCTGGCGGGCGTCTCGTGCGAGGCCTGCCACGGTCCGGGGGGCGACCACGTCATGGACCCGCAGCGCCAGGGCGCGCTCCGTGAGGACCCGGCGGCGGCTTGTGCGGGCTGCCACGATCCGCTCGGCGCCCCGGGCTTGGAGGCGCGTGCGCCGGGTGCCCGGGGCTTCCACGCCGCCGTGGAACCTGCGGCCCGCACGCGCGTTCCTCCGGAGTGGCTGGCGCGCCTGGAGGCCGCCGGCCTCGGGAAACGCTGACCACGTCGCATCGAAGGCATCGCGCCCGCCGGCACGAGGGGACCCCAGAACGTGAACGAGACCGAGTCACCGACATCCACGAGCGTGCCCTCGCCGACGAGCAACCGGGTGGCCATGGGCCTCACCCTGGTCTTGCTGGTGGGGCTGGGCGCGGCCACGGCCGCCATGCTGCGGGGCGACGAGGAGCCGCCGGAGCCCCCGCGTCGTGCGGTCACCCCGGAGGAAGGCGACGCGGATCCAGGCGGCTGCGGGATCCCCGACCCCGACAAGCCCGCCGACATCGCGCTGCAGCTGGACGGCGATCAGCTGGACTTCGGAGACGTCGAGCAGGGCGCCCTCGAGACGCGCGTCGTCACGTTCCGCAGCACCGGGCGGGGGCCGCTCTGCATCCACCGCGTGCGCAGCGGCTGTGGCTGCTTCCTGGCCGAGCTGGATCCACCGGACAAGCTGCGCTTCGAGCCCGGCGAGACCGGACGGCTCAAGATCACGATGAACAGCGAGCGCCGGGAGGGCGACACGCACAAGAGCGTCACGATCTACACGAACCGCTTGCGCGGTGGCAGCGTGGTCCTGCGCTGCCGGGCCAACGTCGTGAAGGGGCTGATCTTGGTGGAGACGGCGGCGCGCTTCCGTGCCGTCCCCCGCGAGACGCCCAGCGAGGCCACGCTCACGCTCTACACACCCAAGGACGAGGGGCCGTTCGAGGTTCTGGGCGTCGAGGGGACGCGTCCCGGGAAAGGCGGCCTGCCGATCCCCTACACGTTCGAGACCGAGGTCATCGACGATCCCGGCTTGCACAAGGTGCGCCTCGTGATCACGCACCCGGGCCTCGCGGAGCCCGGTGGCTCGCAGGATGCGATCCGCATCCGGACCTCGCATCGCAAGCGCAGCGAGATCACGGTGAGCAGCTACCTGCAGGTCGTCGACCGCATCCGGCCCTCGGTACGCACGGCGAGCCTGGGACTCGTCGGCCCGGGCCGCGAGGCCAAGCCCGTGCGCGTCTGGTTCCGGCCCGGCGTCCCCGACCTCTCGTTCCGCCTGGTGGCCGCCTACATCGAGGCGGCGCCTGGCCGCGACGAGCCCGCCGACGGCTTGGGCTTCCTGGCCACGCTCGGCACCGACGAGCGCGGCGCCTACGTGGACCTCCGGCACGATGGTCGCGCTCGCCGGCCCGGCCTGCACGAGGCCATGCTGGTCGTCACGACGGACGACCCGCAGCAGCGGCAGATCCGCATCCCGCTTCGCGCCGAAGAACGCTGACGCGTCTCAGCCGCTACGACGCACCAAGAGCAGGGTCACGTCGTCTTGCAACGCGGCTTCGTCGACGAACTCCATGAGGTCGGACCAGAGGCCGTCGACGATCGCTTGCGCCGACGCGCCCGCGGCCACGTGGCGACGCAACGAAGCCTCCAGCCGTTCCTCGCCGTACAGCTCGCCGTCGGCGCGCGCCGCCTCGGTCATGCCATCGGTGAAGCTGAACAACACGTCACCCGGGGCCAGCTGGACGGGATCCGAGACGCCGAACGGCGCGCCCTCCACGATCCCGAGGACGGGACCGGTACGCGCGAGCTCCTGCAGCGTGCCGTCCGCACGCAGGAGCAGCGGCGGGTTGTGTCCTGCGCTGCCGTAGCGGACCGTGGCGTCCGCCGGGTCCAGCAACCCGAGGAACAGGCTCATGAACGTCCCCTCGGGCGTGTCGCGCTCCAGGTAGTCGTTCATGAGGTGGAGCACGTCACCGGGATCGGGGTTGCGCTGCAGCGCGGCGCGCAGGAGAGCCCGGGCGCTGGCCATCAGCAGCGCGGGCCCCAGGCCGTGCCCGCTGACGTCGCCCACGACGAGGGCCATGCGCCGGTCGTGAACCGGCACGACGTCGTAGTAGTCCCCGCTGGTTTCCTCGCAGGGCTGACCGAGCGCGCCCAGCTCGAACCCGGCCAGCGTGGGGAGGTCGCGAGGCAGGAGCTGCTGCTGGATGTGCTGGGCCACGGCCAGCTCGCGCTTGAGCCGCTCCTGCTCGGCTTTCTCCGCCAGCAGCCGGGCGTTCTCGACGGCCAAGCCCACGACGCCACCCAACGCCTGGAACACGCGGAAGTCGGTTGCGCTGAACTCGCGTACGCGCGCCGTGCTGTCCACGTACAAGACGCCCACCACGCTGCCCTTGGCCTGGAGGGGTACGGCCATCACGGACATCAGCTTGAGCGCGAGGATGCTCTCGCTCATCGCGGTGACGCCGCCCGCGGCGTCGATCGTCATCGACGGCTGGCCCGTGGAAGCCACGCGGTCGACCACGGTACGGCTCGTCCGCTCGTCGAGCGGCAGGTCACCTCCCCCGCGGTGGCGAGCGGCGGCGGTCTCCAGCTCGCCGCCCTCCGCCACGAAGAGGAACCCGCGTTCGGCGCTGGTGACCGCGATGGCACGGTCCACGGCGCTGCGAAACAGCTCGTCGAGCGGACGCGGCCCCCACAGCTCGGCCACCGACTCGAGCACGATCTCCACGTTGCGCCGATCGCGTTCGGCATCGCCGCTGAGGATGTCCCACGCGCCCGTCACGCGCCTTCGTCCTCTTCGAGCTCACGTCGCACGACGATGCGCAGGCCCCCCGTAGCGCACCGTTCCCGGTCGAATCGCGTGGCCAAGCGGTTGATGAGGAACAGACCCCGGCCTCGCGCGGCCTCGAGCGGAGGAGGCTCGGTCGGGTCGCGCTCCAAGGCGATCTGCGGGTCCTTGCCCGAGCCGGGGTCGGAAACCTCGATCGTCACGGCCTCGGGCTCGACGCGGCAGATGATGCGTACGAGCTCGCTCCCGTCGCCGACCGAGCCATGCTCGATGGCGTTCTGCACGATCTCGGTGGCCAGGAGGCCGACGTCGTCGACGTCGTCTTCCCCCCACCCTTGGGCGGCCAGGAGGGCCTCGAGCATCTTGCGCGCCGGCCGCACGTAGGCGAGGTCGGTCGGCACGAGCATCTCGAACGCCGCGGGCAGACCGTGGGGCATGACGACCTCGGGCCCGACAACCGGGGCCATGGCGGATCCGCCCGAGAGGCGGGGCGCCACCATACCCCGCGCCCGCGCAGGCCCGCGAGCGTCCCGCGCCTACTCCGCGCGTGCGCGAAGGGCAGCCGCCCGGTCGCTTTCGCCGATCAGGTCCAGGACCGTGGCCAGCTTGCGCCACACCTCGGGGTCGGGCGCGCGCTCGCCGTCGGCCTCCATGTCGCGGCGCACGGCTTCCATCGCTTCCACCCACGGCTCGAGCAGGTCGTCGCCGGGCCGTTCGGGGTCGAGGCCGGCGAGGGTGAGCGAACGGGCACGCGCGGCCGCGTAGACCCGCTCGGGCGTGCCCTCGGGAGGTGGCTGCAACGCCCGGAGGGCCAGCAACAGGATGTCCCGACGGGCGGGCCAACCCGCGGACGCCACCGCCTCGTCGATGTCCTGTGCCTCGGGGTGCGCCAAGCGCAGGCGGAGCTCCAGCGCGGAGCGGGCCAGGTCCAGATCGCCAAGCGACGTGGCCACCTCCAGCTGGCGGGCCAGGGCGTAGACGCGCAGGGCACGATCCTCCTCCGTCAGGTGACCTGCGCGGCGGGCGAAGGCGTCAAGCGCCTCTTGGTAGCCGATCGCCTGCACCTGGCGCAGGCGTCGCGCGTCCAGCCCCACGCGTGCGGAGGCCGAGGCGTCCGCGGCCATCGCGCCCACGAGGTCGGCGACCTCGACGCGCAGTGCGCCGTCCAGGGGTCGCCCCTCGATGGCTTGACCGGCCGCGCGCCAAGCGTCGACCGGCTGGTTCGCGGCGGCCAAGGCCCGGAAGCGACGTAGCGCCGTGTCGACGTCCTCGGGACGCTCGGCGAGCGCGCGCCCCTCGAGCGTGACGTCGTCGCCCCACGCGCCGTGACGCAGGGCGGTCAGCAGCACGAGCGCGGCCAGCACCACGCTCGCTCCCGCGAGCGTCGCGCGCGCGCCGCGCGAGCCTCGCTCGAACCCCCAAGCGAGGACGGCGCCGAGAAGGAGGACGAGGGCCGGCGCCAGCACGACCGTCCGGGCCTCGAACAACAGGGGCTCGGCCACCACGAACCCGGGCACCAACACGACCCACCCGAGGAGCAGGCCCAAGACGGCGCGACGTGCGCGCTCCGCGAGCAGCCCGGGCAGGGCCCCGAGCAGCGCCCCGGTCAGGAGCACGCCTGCGCCGGCGACGACCCTCGGCAGCGGGGCCTCGAAGGGAAGCGGGAACGCGGTGCCGTAGGGCAGCCCGTGAGGGAGCAGCCACCACCCGGCGGCCGTCGGCAGCAAGCCCGCCGTGGTCGTCAGGGCCTCACCCGCGGGCCGCAGGGCCGGGATGGTCTGGACGCCGGGCAGTGCGATGCGCACGACGACCCATCCGAACAGGCAGGCCAGCCAGCCCAGCGCGACCGGCCGGGAGCGCGTCGGGTGAAGCCACCAGCCGAGCCAGGGCACGACCAGGGCCACGGGCTCGAGAAGCAGCACGACGGCGTACGCCACGATGGCTGCCGCCTGCGCCAGGGCCGTGGGTCGCGAGGCCAAGCGTGCCGCAAGCACACCCGCCACCGTGGCGGCGAGCACGGCCTGGGCGGGGGCGTACGCCACCATCTCCACCGTCGCCGGGTGGCACGCGAACAGCGCCGTGGCCGTTGCTGCGACGCCGGGCGCCAAGCCGGCGTCCACGCCAAGTCGGACGAGCAGCACGGCCAGCGCGAGGAAGAGCAGCAGGCTCGTCGCGTGGAAGCCCGCGGCCCCCTCGGGGCCGAACAGGCCAACCTGCGCGGCGTGGAGGAGAGAGGCCGCGGGGCGCCACGTGCCCTCGCCCACCGGAGGACCGGTCAGCCACGTGGCCCGCCCCGCCAGATCCTCGCCCAGCAGCGGACCCGTGAGGCCGGCCCGTGCCCCCAGGGCGACGCGGGCATCACCCGCCTGCGCACCCATCACGACGCGGCCGTGGCAGAGGACGACAGCGACGAGCAGCAACAGCAGCGGTGCGCCGACTCGCCTCATGCGCCCGTGGGAGCTCCCGTACGAAACGACGCGCCGGAGAGAAGCTCCCCGGCGCGTCGCAGGTCATCCGATCCGACGTGGCTGCGTCCGATCAGCTCTTCTCGAACTGGATCTCGAGGTCGAACACCTGCGGCAGCGGGTTGGCCGAGCCGCCGTGCCCCACGTACGTCGCGCTGACGAAGAAGCGGAACCGCCAGCGGAAGTAGCGCTTGAAGTTGATCGACGTGATGTTGGCGGCCGAGACCCACTGCGTCAGACCGTCGGCCGTGGTCGGGGTCGCGCCCGCTGGAACCGGCGAGAGATCGTCGGCGCCTTGGAACTCGAGCACGCCGTCGAAGTCCGCTCCGGCGCCCTGCACCAACCCCAGACCCGAGAGGGCTGCGAAGTTGGAGTTGAACGTCGGGAACTGCTGACCCAGCGGGCCGGCGCCATCCGGGTCGGGAGCGAACTCTGCCGTCGGCGTGAACAGGTCGACCCACTCGCTCTGTCCCACCGAGGCCAGGTCGACCGTCGGGTTGTACTGCGTCGAGGCGCCCGCCGACGTGAATGCCGCCGGCGACGAGCTTCCGGTCACGGAAGGCAGCGCCTGACCCGCGAAGCTGATGATCGCCACACGGCCGTTGCCGCCGGCACCGGCCACGCGCGTCAGCGACGCCGACGTGCCGCCCACGCCACCCTGGGCGCTGAGCGTGCCGGCCATGGAAACCGTCTGGCCGATCAGCAAGATGCCGCCGCCGCTGCCGCCGCCGCCGGGACCACCGTCGCCGCCAGGCACGACCGCGTTCTGGATGCCGACCACGGTGTCGTCGCTCGTGCCGGGGTTGCCGTCGTCGCCATCCCCGAAGATCAGCTGCGCCTCGGAGAAGGTGCTGCCGCCGTCACCACCGTCGGCCTCGATGACGCCCGACGCCGTGACGCTCAGGGCGCCGGCTGCCAGCACGCAGATGCCGCCGCCACCGCCACCGCCACCAGCACCGCCGTCGTCCTCGTTGGCCGGCGCGCCGCCGTTGCCCGCCTCGTTGGTGCCCGTGTCGTCATCGCTCGAGCCACCGCCCCCGCCAGCGCCGCCGACGATGTTGGAGAACGGGCTGTACGCACGGTCGGGCTGGAACAGGCTGAGCAGGCGATCGAACGTCGCCGTGCCGGCAACCGTGCCGCCGTTGGGGTTGTTCCCGATGCCGGCGTCCTGGCCGCTCGAGAGCGTGCCGTTGCCGCCCGCCGTCCCGAAGCCGCCGCCGCCGCCACCACCGCTGCCCGCGGCCGTGCCGCCCGCATCGGTGAAGCCCGCGGCGCCCTTGCCCGTGGGCGACTCGCCGGCCGTGGCCAGCTCGCTCAGCCAGCTGCCGAACAGGTTGGCGCCGGGCGCGCCATTGCTGCCCGCCGCGGCACCGAGGATCGGGTTGGCGCCGAAGCCGCCCTGGCCGCCGCCTGCGCCGCCCACGCCGCCAGGCCCGCCCGGGGGCCGGCTCGCCGCGTTGGCGTAGGGCGCGGTCCCGTCCGTGTTGAACCCGGGGTCGCCGTTGGCGCCGTTCGAACGGATCGAACCCTCGATCGTGGCCGTACCGCGGACCAGGATCACGAGGGGCTTGCTGCCGGTGGCCTCGATCGTGTCCCCGGCGTTGAGCGTGAACGACTCGTACTCGAAGATGCCGTCACCGTTCGCCGAGCCGCTCGTGGTGTTGAAGCTGAAGACGGTCCCGTTGCCGGGCGAGCTGAACGTGCCGTCCGCACCGCTGCCCGTGTAGGGGCGCCACACCGCGCGCAACAGGCCGGCGCCGCCGCCTGCCTGGGCGTCGGGGTTGACCTGCAGGCTCGGAAGGCCCAGGAACCGGAAGCCTTGGCCGCTCACGGCGCCCTCGTTCCAGTTGGCGGTGGTGCTCTGCCCGCCCTGCGAGCCGGTCGGGTCCGCGGGGACGTACAGGAGCGTCTTGTTGGGGGTCGGGTCACCGCCCACCGAGCTGGCCAGAGGCAGCCCGTCCAGCACGCCCGGCGTGCCGAAGTCCGAGAGGCTCTGCGTGAACACGCCGGGCTCCGTCGCGGCACTCGTGTTGTCGCCATGCTCGGCGGCGTTGCTGTTGAACTGCTCGACGATGGCGAGTGCGGTGTTCGGCACCTGCAGCGTCCGGAAGTAGATGCGGTAGCCACCGGGGATGCTGGCGTTGAAGGAAGGGAGCGTCTCGTAGACGTTGTAGCCACCGATGGCCGGGTTGGGCCGGTCGGCCGTCTGCAGCGCGTTGCCCGGCAGGTCCTTGACCTGCGGGATGATGTTGATGACGTAGACGCCCTGCTGGATCGGCGCGGCCGTACCGAGGATGATCTCGGTCGACGTGGCCGTCTGCACGATGGTGGGCTCGTTGGTCTTGATGCGGTCCGGACCGGTCGGCGTGCCGTCCTTGAGCGCGATGCGCCACAGCTGGACGTTGGCCGGGATTTGCGTGGCCGGGTTGTAGGCCACGACGGACGGCGGGTCGAGCTGCTCGTTGACCTTCACGCGGATGGCGGGCATGTCGATGAGGCCCGGGTTGACCGCGGAGGGCGTGCCGATGGCCTGTGCATCATGGCGCGGGAAGGACTCGGGCTCGATCACGCGCGGACGGCCCTCGTTGCGCAGGCAGAGCAACGCGGCGCCAGGGCCCGAGCCCGTCTGGATGACGCTGGCATCGATCTGGGGCGAGACGTAGAGCGCGTTGGCGATGTTCTGCAGGCACCCCTCGTCATCCGAGCGGCCGCCCTGGCTGGGGGGCAGCCCGTGGACGACGGCGCGGCGCGGCTCCACGAACGTCGGCGTGCCGAGCGTGCGGAAGAAGTAGCTGTCGGCCTCGACCAGCTGCTTGCCATCGGGGGTACGGATGGTCGCCGTGGCCGGGAAGACCGGCAGGCTCAGCGTGTAGGTCGTGTTCGGGGTCAGGCCCACGTCCGAGTAGTCGCCGAAGTTGGGCGTACGCGGGAGGAGCGCCACCAAGTTGTCGTCGACGATGGTGGCCTCGAAGAAGGGACCGGTCGCGCCGATCACGCGGAGCGTGTCCAGCGTGATGCTGTCGGGGTCCACGGCCTCGCTGAAGGTCAGGATGAGGGCCTGGTTGAGCGGGATGCCGCTGATGTCGGGCAGGTTGAAGCTGACCAAGACGAACTTGGGATCCGGCCCACCCGACCTGGCGCCGCACGACGTCATCGAGACGGAGACCGTGGCGGTCAGGGCGAGGGCAAGGATCAGGGACGTACGGACTCGACGCATCGGCGGGATCTCCTAGGGCACCAGGCGGTCTGGTGAGGCCAAGCGCTGCGAGCGTCCGGAGTTCGGCTCGCCGTCACCTGGGCCCCGCCTCGTCAACCGAGGCGAGGACGTGCCGAGGAAGCTGGAGGAAAAGCGGTGGGGTCTCGGGAGTTTGGATGACACGACGCGCGGGGGGACACCCCGCCCTCCCCGCGCGCCGGGAGAGGGCGGTGTCGGAGCCGGCGCCCCCGCCAAGGCGAGGCGCCGACCCCTCGAACAGTCCTCAGTTCGAAACCATCGGAATGAGGATGCGGCTCACGCGGGCGACCTGGCCGCTCAGCAGGTTGCTGAGCAACGTGGCGCGCCAACGGATGAACGGGAACCCGTCGCAGTCGTCGATCTCGCGGGTCCAGGCGGTCGACGGGAAGCCCCCGTTGATCGTGCGGCGATCCGGCTCGACGGCCATGGCGCCCTGGAACTCCAGGATGACCTGCGCGCCGCCCGTCTGGAGGGCCGGGTCGATCTCGGGGGTCAGGTAGTCCGTGTCGGTGCCGAACGTCTCACCAGCGGCCGACGTCCACACGTGCCCAGGCGGGCCGTAGAACTGCGACTGGGCGACGCTCTCGACCTTGGACAGGGTGAACAGGGCATCGATGATGATGTGGTCGGGGTTCTTGATGTTCTGGGCCGCGCCACCGCTCAGGTTCTCGGGCGGGTTCGGCGTGTCTTCTTCGAAGCCGGCCAGCAGGAAGCGGGTCGGGAAGCCGCCGATGAACGAGCCGAGACCCAGGCCGTAGCCCGCGCACGGGTAGAGCTGGGCCCACCAGGCGCGAACCTGCTGGAAGGTACCGGCGCTCTCCGGAACACTCATGTCGAACAGCAGGACGCTGTCGTTGACGTCGCCCGTACCGGGGTCCCACTTGAAGAACGTGGTCGGGACCGGCCAGAGCAGATGGCCCGTGTACTGGTACAGCGGGTTGTTGTGCGCCGTCGTGCAGGGGTTGAAAGCGCTGGTCGCGGTGGTGCCTGCGTTGTTGGTGGTCGGGTAGTTGCCCACGTTGGCCTTCTGGGCCACGGAGAACGAACCGCGGTACACCTCGGTCGGCGAGCCGGAGTAGTTGCCGTTGAACGACGTGGCCAAGTTCATGGAGTCGTTCTTCTGGTAACCGAAGCGCAGGATCACGCCGTTGTAGGTGCTCGAGAAGGTAGCGTTGTTGTCCGGGCCGATGCCCATGCGGGTGATGCTGCCCTTCGGGCCCATTTCCTGGTCCGAGTAGGTCTGCATCACGCGGCGGCCGAGGCTGGTCGCGGGGTTCGGCGCGGGCGTGTAGTTGTTGCGGTCCTGACCGACGAGCGGGGCGTCGAGCGTGATGTACATGCCGCGACCGCCCGTGACGGCCTGGGCCGCGCCCGCCTGCATGCCGGCGTGCGGACCCGCGACGCTGCCCGAGTACCCGTCGCCGGAGTAGTCGCTGCCGGCGTCGTAGTCCGTGCCCGTGATGACGACGTCGCGGCTGGTGACGGGCTGGCCCTTGAGCCACCCTTCCTCGTCGCTCCCCCAGTCGGCGTCCGACGCGCCCGAGTCACGCTCGTCTGCGACGTCGAAGTCCTCGCGGATCACCTTGCCGGTGGCGATGCCCTCCCCGTCGCACGTGAAGGGACCCCAGCTCTGCGGGTTGACCAGCTGGTTGCCGGACAGGTCCTTGAGGACCTGGTAGACGGCCACCGTGAAGATCAGCTTGGCGTTGCCGAAGGAGAACGTGGGACGGAAGAAGAACGTCGTGGCCGACGCATCATGGCTGAACGTGCCGGGGACCGGGGCGTCCGCAACGCCATTCGCGCCGTTGATCGGAGCGCTCGTGTAGCGGATGTCGACGCCCGTCGACGGGTCGGGACCCGCGAACGGCGCCTGCGTGAAGCTGGCGGGGTCCATGACCTCGTTGAAGACGATGGCCAAGAGGCCGTTGCCCGGGATGTTGCGGGTGATCGGATCCGGGTCCGGGACGAAGTAGACGCCCTCCACCTCGGGCGGCTGCAGCTCGCGCAGGAAGCCGGCGGACGTGGTCCAGTTCGTGAAGAACGAGCGACGGTTGGGGTCGAGGTCGAGGTTCTTGACCACGCCCGGCTGCTCGTCGATCGACGGGATGTCCAAGCTGTACTGCGACAGCGGGTCCAGCCCGAACGGACGCGGCGTGCCATCGACTTCGAGCGTCGGGTCGTAGATGACCTCGTTGCCCGTGACGCGGAAGGAGCCGCCGGGGATCGACTGGAAGGAGCCGCCGGTCCGGACCTGGATGGTCTGGAACGAGATGCTCGAGCCCAGCACGGGGCCGTTGAAGATGCAACGGAACTGCGCGTTGCGCGGCACGCTCACGCTGCCCGTGGGCGCCGCGGGCTGTAGCGCACGGTCCACGATCTGGAACTCGACGAGCTGCATCGCGGAGAGGCTGCTCGAGCTGCCGCCGCCGCACGAGGCGGCGAACGCACCGACGAGCAGGGCGACCGCGATCGTCGCACCGCGCAGGGGCAGCACCCGCGGCGACTGTGCGCGGGAGGAACGCTTCGGATTCCGGTTCATCGGAGACTCCTTGGAGGTCATGTCGCCGCGTGGCCGGGTGCGGAGACATGCCGAACGGACAAGGCAGGCGGGGAAGTCCGAGCCCTGGCTTCACGGGAACGCGGCGCCCCGTGGCGAACGCGGGTTACGCGAACGCGGGTGACGCGAACGTGGCTGACTCGAGCCGTCCCTTCCGCCGAAGGCGGACGGCCCGGACGTAGCGCGGTCAGGTGCCTCGACACCGGACACCGCGCTCACGGCCCAACCGTCTGCCCCCGGTTTCCCGGCCTCTCGACCGGTCCCGCCCGGGGGTCACTCTACGGACGCGGCCATTCCCGGTAAAGGGATTTGGCGCCGCCGACGAGCGAGCCTGGGCAGGAGGGGACGAGGGGGCGGGCGCAAACTCCATTCCACTGGCCCGACGCGTGCCAATCGCCTGCCAGGCCCTGTCCATGGGGATGTCAGGCCCTTGATGGCCCATGGCTCGGGGCCTTCGCCCTCACGTTCCGCACCGACGCGTGCGGATCCGCTCGCCGGCCCGCGGGCGCAGGACATGCGTGCGGGGCCCATCGAACAGGGCGACGGGCCAGCCCGAGAGCGCGGTGCCCGTGAAGGGCGTGTTGCGGCTCCTGGAGCGGAAGGCGTCGGGCGCCACCGCATCCCGCCCGACAAGGTCGACGAGGACGAAGCGCGCACCCCGGCCGGGAGCAACGAGACGTGGCCCCTCCCGCCGCGCGATGGCCGCGGGGCCTGCCGTGAGCGCCTCGACGAGACGTCCCAGCGTGACGCGCCCGGTCTGGACGAGGCGCGTGTAGAGCACGGCGAACGCGGTCTCCAGCCCCACGATCCCGAAGGGGGCGGCCAGCCAGCCGCGGGCCTTGGCTTCCCTCGTGTGGGGCGCGTGGTCGGTCGCGATGGCTCCGAGCGTGCCGTCCACGAGCCCATCGACGAGCGCGTCCACGTCCGAGGGGTCACGCAGCGGGGGCTTCATCTTGAAGTCCGTCCCCCCCACCACGGCGTCCTCGACGGTCAGCACGAGGTGGTGCGGCGTGACCTCGGCGGTGATCGGCGCGCCACGCTCGCGGGCGCGGCGCACGAGGTCCAGCGCGCCGCGCGTGGACAGATGGCAGACGTGGAAGGCGGCGCCCGCCTCGGCCGCCAGATGCAGGTCGCGCTCGACCGCGACGATCTCGCTGGACGCGGGGATCCCCGGCAAGCCATGGGCCTCGCTGCACGAGCACGCATGCACCACGCCCGGCCCGGTGACCGCGAAGTCCTCGCAGTGCTGCCACAACGGGACGCCCTCGCGCGCCGACCAGCGGAAGGCCTCGCGCGCCAAGCGTTCGTCGGCCAGCCACGCGCCGTCGTCGCTGAAGGCGCCGACGCCCGCGGCGGCCATCGCTTCCAGGTCCACCAGCTCCCGGCCTCGCAGGCCGCGGCTGAGCGCCGAGATCGGGACGACCTCGACGGGCAAAGCGTCGTCCGCGCTGCGGGCCGTCTGCAGCGCGAGCTCCGGCGTGTCGCACGTGGGCTGCGTGTTGGCCATGGCGTAGACGACGCCGTAGCCGCCGGCCAGCGCGGCCGCACGACCGCTGTCGATCGTCTCGGCCGCCTCGCCGCCCGGTTCGCGGAAGTGCACGTGGAGGTCGATGAACGGCGGGGCGACGAGCAGGTCGCGTCCGTCGATCTCCACGATCTCGTCGCCGGGCGCCGGCTGGACAGGCGGCGCCTGCGCGCCCACGGCCACGACCTCGTCGCCGCGCACCCAGAGATCGCCCGCGACGGGCGCGTCGCCGCCACGAGCCACGATGGCGGCGGCGCCTCGCACGTGGACCCAGCGCACGGGCCCGTGCACCGTCACGCGTCGGCCTTGAGCGGCGGCGCGGCGCGCACGGCGAGCGCGGCACCGAGCAGGCCGAGGCCCGGGTGCGGCCGCAGCTCACGGCGCACGTGCGGCTGCAGGTGCGGCGCGTCCTGGCCCGTCAGGTACACGGGCGCACTCGCCTCCAGGCCGGCCGCCTCGAGCAGTCGCTCGACGGCGCCTGCCGCCCCCAGGAGCAGCCCGGCCCGGATCGCCGTCTCCGTGGAGCGGCCGGGCATCGTCGTGTCGCCGGCGAGATCGATCTTGGGCAGCAAGGCCGTGCCGCTGCTCAGCGCCGTCGCGCCGAGCGAGAGGCCCGGCGCGATCGCGCCGCCGAGCAGCGCGCCGTTCGCGTCGCCGAGGTCCACCGTGAGCGCCGTCCCCGCGGACACGACCGCAGCGGCCGCACCGCCGGCGAGCGTCGTGGCCGCAAGCACCTGGAGGCGTCGGTCGACGCCGGCCTTGGCCGGCGCATCGACCTGCGCGGCGGGGATGCCCTTGTGGTCGGGACCGACCGACACGAGCGTGCCGAGGCGCAGCTTGCGCACCTCCCAGATCAGGCCCTCGATCTTCTGCGGGTCGCTTCCCGTGACCGCGATCACGGCCTTGCGCCCTTGCAGCATCGGTCGGGCGAGGTCGCCCACGGCGCGACCGTCCGCCCGCGGCAGGCGCACGGGGCCCGCCACCTGCTCGCCGCGTACGGCGCCGATCTTGGCGCCGCTGTTGCCGACGTCGAGCACGAGGATGAGGTCGAGGGGGGGCGGCGTGGCCATGGCCCCACCCTATCCAGGGGGCGCGCCCGCGTCCGCTTGGGGCCCGAGCACTCCTACTTGAGGTTGTCGAAGTAGCGCACGTTGCGGCGCGTACGCGGGTCCTGCGGGTCGACCTTGTAGGTGATGTCGCGGCCCCGGCGCTCGATGACGACGGTGACGAGCTGGTCCTCGCGCAGCGTCTGGGCGACCTCGATGGCCTGGGCCCGCGAGGTGACCGGGCGCCCGTTGATCGACTTGAGGATGTCGCCCTTCTTGACGTCGAGCGCCGCGACCGGTGCGTCGCCGCCGAAGCCCGTGACGCGGATGCCGACCACGCGGCCCGAGCCGTCCACGTACTCCTCCGTCTTGACGGTCTCGCTGATCGCCTGGCCGCGCGAACGGATGTACTCGTAGGTGTTGCGGTCGAAGACGACCGCGCGCTCGGTCTCGGAGTACTCGATGACCTGCGGGCGCAGGTCCTCTTGCGTGAGCTCCTCGACGGGTCGCGACAGCTCGGTGGCCACCGTGATGGCCTGGGCGTCCGGGTCGACCTCGACGACGCCGCCTTCGGCGGTGCCGGGGCCGGCCTCGCCGCTGCCTGTCCCCGGCGTGGTCCCGTCCGTGACGGCCCCGGGCGTGCCCGGGGCACCGGTACCGGCCGCGGCCTCGCTGCCGAGCGGCACGAGGGAACCGCCGGTCCCGATGATGTCCGCCAGCTTCGGGTCGACGGGCGGCCGCAGCAGCAGCGTGCGCAGCTCACCCTCGCGGTTGCCGTCGCGGTCCAGGGTCTCGTACACGATGCGCGAGCCGAAGATCTCACGGCGCGTGCCGTCGGCCTCCAGCACCTCCGCGACGGGGGCCTCCTCCAGGGCGACGAGCCGGAAGCGCTTGGCGTCCATGTCGCTGTAGCGGATGAAGTCGCCCACGCTGATGGCGGTGGCGCCGTCGCTCTCGTGCCCGTTGAACTGGAAGAGCAGCGTGCGGCTCAGGACCATGACCGGCTTGCCGATGGTCTCGAGACCGGTGGGCAGGTTCTCCGGCGGCTTGGGACCCACCTCCACCGGCTTCTTCTCCGCGGGAGCCTCGGGGCCGACGAAGGGGAACCAGAACGGGTCGCGGGGCTTGCCCGGGTAGAGCTTGGACTCCTTGTAGCGCAGGTAGACGTCGGTCACGGTCTCGATCGACACGGGGCCTTGCGGGCGGCTGCCCTGCGTGGCCAGGGTGCGCCCGTCGGCGTCGTAGGCCGCAGCCATGTCGCGCCAGCGCTGCTCGATCTGGTTGCCCGGACGATTGACCCAAGCCGCCGTGGCCGGGCGCACGTTGACGAACAGATGGCTGCCGGCGGCGACCACTCCAGCCGCCGTGGCGAGGCAGCCGACCTGGAGGATGCGACGCAGGGCGTGGGGCTTCATCGGCGGCTCCTGATGTGTCCCGCCGGGCTCGGGGGGCTACGCCGGGCCGAGTCTAGGCCCTGGCGCCGGGTTGTCCTACCCGGCCGCGCCGTCCCCGCGGGTGACACGCCGGTTGGACGCGCCCGGGCGCCCGGGCCTTCCGACGCGACGGCCCCCAGGAGCGCGTCGCCAGTGTCCCGCTCCAGAGGTCCGGTGACATGTACTGGGCCGCACGGAAGTGACTCCCGCTCCCGCGCGCCTGGGGCGACCAACGCCGCTCGGCGGGCTGGATGGGGAGCGGAAGGCCGATGAGGAGGCCGACTCGTGTCCGTCGGTCGAGGCTGACGAAGCGGCCTGATCGCCCCCGGTCCAGCCCGCAGCACCTGGAGAGGCAAGGGGACTACTGCCCCAGCACACTAGAACTGCGACGAGCCCTGCCGGATGCGCGGCGGCGCCGCGGCCGCAGCGGGCGGGCGGGGAGCCGCGGCGCCCGAGGCGCTTGCCGCCCGGGGCGCGGCCGGCTGGCCCATGGCGCCGAACGCCACGTCGCTGTTGGACACGCCCTTGGAGATGCCGCGGAGCGTGAGCTGGAGCTCGTCGGGGTTGTCCGCCGCCTCGAGGCCGTCCTCCAGCGAGATGAGCCCATCGCGGATCAGCTGGGCCAGGCTCTGGTTGAAGCTCTGGCTGCCGTAGTAGGCGTGGCCCTGCTCGAGCGCCTCGGCCAGCTCGCGCGTGCGCCCCTCGAGCAACATCTCCTTGACGCTCGGCGTGCCGAGGAGGATCTCCACGGCGGGAACGCGGCCCGGCATGTTGCGCCGGCGCACGAGACGCTGGCTGACGACCCCTTCGAGCACCAGCGACAGCTGCAGACGCACCATGTCGCGCAAGTGCGGCGGGTAGAAGGAGATGATGCGCTCCACGGTCTGCACGGCGTTCACGGTATGCAGCGTGCTCAACACCAAGTGACCGGTCTCGGCGGCCGAGAGGGCGGCGGACACCGTCTCGGCGTCGCGCATCTCGCCCACCAGGATGACGTCGGGCGTCTGGCGCATGGCGGCGCGCAGCGCGCTCTGGAAGTCCGGCGTGTCGATGTTGACTTCACGCTGCGTGATGGCCGCCTTCGCATCGCGGAACACGAACTCGATCGGGTCCTCGATGGTCACCACGTGGCGCGACGTCTGCTGGTTCATGTGGTCGATCATGGTGGCCAGCGTGGTGCTCTTGCCCGAGCCCGCGATGCCGGTCACCAGCACCATGCCGCGGCGCAGGAGCGCCAGGCGCTTGAGCACCTCGGCGGGCAGGTGCAGGGCGTCCATGCTGGGGACGGTCTCCTGCACGTGACGGAACACGGAGGCGACGCGGCCGCGCTGCTGCAGGAGGTTGCAGCGGAAGCGGCCGATGCCCGGGAACACCGCGGCCAGGTCCGCCTCGTGGCGCTGGGCGAATCGCTCGCGCCCGGGAACATCCAGCAGGTGCTCGACCAGGGCCGTGAGGTGTTCGTCGGAGAGAACGGTCTCCGCCTGCGGCACGATGCGCCCGTCGATGCGGGCCACGGGCTTGTGCCCTGCGCGCAGGATCAAGTCCGAGCCGCTCTGCTCGACGAGGCGTCGGAACAGCTCGAGGATCTCGTTCAGCATGGCCGCGCTCCGTCCCACCGCGGCCTCGTGACCCCCGTCACGCCGGGGGCGTGTCGGGCAGGTGCGCCGGCACCTCGGGCGCCGGCGGAGCCTGGGCCAGCACCTTGGCCACGTGCCTCAGGAGCACGGGGACGCCGGCGCCGGTGGCCGCCGAGATGGGGATGACTCCCCTATCGGCAGCGGCCGCGAGACGACTCAAGGCCTCCCGCCAGGGCCCGTCTTGCGGGACCTGGCCGTCCACGGCGACCAGGTCGACCTTGCTCGCCACGAGGATCTCGGGGCGCTCGGCCAGACCCCGGCCGTAGGCCGCGAGCTCGGCACGGACGGTGCGCCAGGCCTCGACCGGATCGCTGCCGTCCGGAGGCTGGAGGTCGACGAGGTGCACGAGGATGCGCGTGCGTTCGACGTGGCGCAGGAAGCGATCGCCGAGGCCATGGCCCGCGTGGGCACCCTCGACCAGGCCCGGGAGGTCCGCCACGACGAAGCGGGTGGCGGCGTCGAGCTCGACGATCCCCAGGTGCGGCGCCAGCGTCGTGAAGGGGTAGTCCGCGACGCGGGGCGTGGCGCGCGAGATGCGCCGCAGCAACGTGCTCTTGCCGGCATTGGGCAGTCCGATCAGCCCCACGTCGGCCAGCAGGCGAAGCTCGAGGCGCAGCGAGCGGACGCGTCCCTTGCGCCCCTCCTCGTAGCGCGTCGGGGCCTGCACCGTGGCACTGGCAAAGCGCGCGTTGCCACGTCCCCCACGACCGCCGCGCGCCACGACGTAACGCTGCCCGGGCTCCACCAGGTCCACGAGACGCCGCCCGCTCGTGGCCGCGTAGACCGTCGTGCCGACGGGGACGCCCAGCTCGCGGTCCGCGCCCCCGCGACCATGGCAGCAATTGGGGCCCCCGCGCTCGCCGTGCTCGGCGCGCACGTGGCGCACGTTCTCCATGTCGCCGAACGTTGCCATGTTCGGGTCGGCGACGAGCACGACGTCACCGCCGCGGCCGCCGTCGCCCCCCGCGGGGCCACCGAACGGGATGCGCGCTTCGCGCCGCCATGCGACGAGGCCGTTGCCTCCGTCGCCCGAGCGCACCGTCAACAGCCGTTCATCGAGGAACATGGTGCATCGGGTGGCGACCGGCCGGGTCGCCGCGGGGAAGCGTGCTGGTCAGACCCTACGCAACCGGGTCGACGTGGACGCAGCGGTTGGTCTGGAACCGCACGAAGCCGTCGCGCACCGCGTAGAGCGTGTAGTCGTTGCCCATGCGCACGCCATGGCCGGGCTTGAAGCGGCTGCCGACCTGACGCACGAGGATGTTGCCGGAGATGACCGCCTCGCCGGCGTACTTCTTGATGCCGCGGGACTTCGCGTTGCTGTCGCGACCGTTGCGGCAGGAACCCTGACCCTTCTTGTGCGCCATGACGATCTACTCCGCTCGCTGCCCGGTGAAACGGATCTCGCTCGGCCTAGCCGATCGAGACGACCTCGACCTCGGTCATCCGCTGACGGTGGCCCTGCTTGCGACGCATGCGCTTGCGGCGCTTCTTCTTGAAGACGACGATCTTCGCTTCCTTGCGCTCGGCGACGACCTTGGCGCGGACGGCGACGCCGTCGACGACGGGACGGCCGATCGCGATGCCGGCGTCACCCCCCGTGAGGAGCACGCGGTCGAAGACGACCTCGCTGCCGGCCTCGGCCGGGAGGAGATCCACGCGGAGGCGGTCGCCCGGCCGCACGACGTACTGCTTGCCCCGGTCTTGGATGACGGCGTACATGACGGGATCGCCTCCTGTCGGCACCGACCCCCGGTCGGCGCGGCGAAGCGCAGGAGGGTAGGCCGGGCCCGCACCCGCGTCCAGCGTGGGCGCAGCCGTCCGGCCCCCCTCGCGAGCGGCCCTACTCCGATTCCCCGCGCGGCGGGAGGCCCTTCATGGCCCAGGCGTCCCGGGCCAGCTGCTCGTCGACCTCCAGCCTCAGCGGTCCGGAGCAGGTGCGGGCCAGCGCCCGCATGTCCTGGCTGCGGTACTTCTTCAGCCAGATGACCACGTCGGCGGGCGCCCGGATCTCCAGGCCCCCGCGGCCGCGCGACCGGGCGATGCGGGCCTGGACCTCGCGCACGATGCGCAGGCCCGTGCCCCCCGCGCTGCGCCGGCGGCCCGTCCCTCCGCAGTCGTCGCAGACCTCGTGGGTGGCCCGCGCCAGCGCCTGGCGGATGCGCTGACGGGACAGGACGATCAGGCCGAACGGGCCCATCCGACCCAGGCGGATCCGCGCCCGGTCGCGGGACAGCGCCGCCTCCAGGGCCTTCTCCACCTTGCGCCGCGACGAACGCTGGCGCATGTCGATGAAGTCGATGACGACGATGCCGCCCAGGTCGCGCAACCGGAGCTGGCGGGCGGCCTCCTCGACGGCCTCGAGGTTGGTCACGAGCGCGGTGCTCTCGGGGTCGGCCTCGTCGGTCAACCGCCCCGAGTTCACGTCGATCGCCACGAGCGCCTCGGTCGGGTCGATGACGATGCTGCCGCCCGACGGCAGCCGCGCGCTTCGCCGGTAGGCATCCTCGAGCTGCGTCTCGATGCCGTAGGCATGGAACAGGGGCATCGCGTCCGTGTGGATCTCCACTTCGGGCATGTGCCGGGCGCGAGCGCGGAGCCGGTCCAAGCGCTGCTCGGGCGACTCCTCGGGCGTGGTGTCCACCGCTGCGTCGTCCGCGGCGTCTTCGTCGTCCGCGACCTCCTCCTCGAAGTCCGCCTCGAAGTCCTCCGCAGCTCCACCCTCGTCGTCGGAGCCCTCCGCGCGTGACGGGGACGCGCTCGGCGCGGCGTCCTCGCGTACATCGGGACGCGCGCCGAGGCCGTCGCCGAAGCCGTCGGCCTCGGGCGGAACCCCTGCCGGTGCCGTGCGGGCCGCCTCCTCGGCGTGCGCGGCCGCCGCCGCCTCGGAGGCCTCCGTGCCGAGGTCGCTCCCGACTTCGCCTGCGGGCGCTTCCCGCGTGGCGCGCGCGCGCCGCGCATCGGCATGACCCACGGCTTCCACGGCCGCCGCCTCGCTCGGGTACCAGACCTTCAGCAGGCGATGGACCTGCCCCGCGATCTCCTCGTTGTCGACGACGATGCGGGTCACGTCCGGCGGCATGATGTCGCGCACGCTGCGCTCGGCGATGTCGCTCTCGCCCCGGAGCACCCCCGGCGCGCCGGGCTCCACGGCGCGGCGCTGGATGCGCTCCCACTCCTGGACGAGATGGCCCAAGTCCGCCTGGAGGGCCGCCGCGTCGGTGGTCTCGCTGGCCGTGCGGACGATCACCCCCATGCCCTCGGGCACCTCGAGGGACTTGAGCAGGCGCCTGACCCGCTCACGCTCCTTGCCGTGCGGGATCCGTCGCGAGATGCCGCTGCGTCCGGCGTGCGGCATCAGGACCAAGTAGCGGCCCGGCAGCGAAATGCGTCCCGTCAGCGCCGGCCCCTTGCGCCCGATGCTGTCGCGCGTCACCTGGACGACGACTTCGTCGCCGTCGCGCAGACGCTCGATGGGCGGCGTGTCCGGGTCGTCGTGTGGCGACAACGGCACGTCGGTGGCGTGCAGGAAGCCCGTCACCCCGCGCCCGAGGTCCACGAAGGCGGCGCCGATGCCGCGCTCGACGTTCTGGATGCGACCGCGATAGATGTTGCCTGCCGAGGAACGCTCGCCGGGCAGCTCGATGAACACCTCCTCCAAGCGCCCGTCCACGACGAGGGCGATGCGCGCCTCCTCGCGCTCGCGCGCGTTGATGAGGAGCATCTTCGTGCTCGGAGCCGCGGACGGGTCGGGCGCGCGCGGGACGATCTCGATCGCTTCGCCCGCGTCGCGGTAGTCGCGGCGGCTCCCGCCGCGGCGATCGCGACCGGCCCCGTCACGCCGACCCCGCCGGCCGTCCTCGTCCCGCGATCGCGACGAGCGTCGCTTGTCGGACGAGGAGCGCTTCTTGTCGGACGAGGAGCGCCGATCGCGGCGACGGTGCGAACCGCCCTCGCGCTCCTCGCGGGCCCTGGACGAGTCCGACGCCTTGGCGTCGGGCTCGGCCGCGGAGTCCTTCTTCGTGGTGCGGCGTCGCCGCCGGCGCTTGCGCCCGGCCCCGTCGGCGCCCCCGTCCGTGGCCGCCCCGGCGCCGCCCGCGGCCGCCTCGCCGGCCGCCTCTCCGGCCGGCGCGGCCGCCCCGCGGGCCGGCTCGGAGGAGGACGGCGTCCGGCGACGGCGGCGGCGACGTGTGCGCCCTTCGCCAGTCTTCTCGGAGCCGTTCGCGGCGTCAGCGGACGGGGGCGACGTCGCACTCCCGTCGGCGCGCTCCCGCGTCGTGCGACGGCGGCGCAGGCGGCGCTTGCTCCCGCCGCCGTCCGCGCCCTCGCCAGCCTGCCCTGTCGCGCTGTCGGTCGTCTTCGCCGACCGGGGCTCGTCGGCCCCGGCGTCTCGTGCCTCGGAATCCACGCATCACCCTGACCGCGGCGCCCTGTCGGCGCGAGCGGCCCCTGAAAGAGCCCATGCCCGCGTAGGTCGGCGCCGCCACGAGGGCGGCGCCGAGCCAGCACGGCTCCGTCAGCGGGTGACCACCAGGAGGCCGAGCCCCCCCGAGGGGGCCCGGGGCCTAGCGACCGGGAGCGACCGGGATCGGGTCGACCGACGGCGGGAGCCCTTCGGCTCCCGAACCCTCGATGACGACCGGCATCGAACCGGAACCCGGCGACGAGGGCGCTTCGTACGTGACGACGGTGCCCGAGCCGCAGGACGCGCTGGTAGCGCAACGCCCGTACAGGTCCGTGTACTCCGCCGCGACACGCTCCGAGCGGAAGGACAGCTCGTCGCTGACCGTGACGCTTGCGGCGTCGGTGCCCGTGAGGATGCGCGGCGTGATGGTGATCAGCAGGTGCTCCTTGACCTTCGTCTGCTCCTTGCCCTGGAAGATCGAGCCCATCAGCGGCAGGTCCCCGAAGAAGGGCACCTTGTCCGCGCGCTCGACCATCCGGTCCTCCATCAGCCCACCGATCACGGCGGTCTGGCCGTCCCGCAGGATCATGTGCGAGACGAGCTCCGAGGACTGGACACGGGGCAGGTCGATGGTCTGCCCGGCAACGGAAATGCGGTCGAACCCGGGAAGCGGACCGGTGCCCGTGAGGGCCCGACGCAGCGGGATGACCGTCATGCGGATCTTGCCTTCGCCCTGGATGACGTGCGGCAGCACCAACAGCTGGAAGCCGACGTTGACGGGACTGTTGCCATCCTCCTCGATGGCGAACGTGAGACCACCATTCTGGTTGGTGGCCGCCGTCGTCCGGGCGTAACGAATCGACTCGCCGATGAAGATCGTCGCTTCCTGGTTGTCCAGGGCGAGGAGCTTCGGGGCTTGGACGATTCGCGTCTTGGTGTCGCGCTGCAGGAAGTTCCACAGCAGCTGGGTCTGGGCCGTGGTCAGCGTGCCGTAGCCGTAGGCATCCGACGTGGGCGACGGGAACGGCGTGCCCGAGATCAGGTCGGCGAGGCCGCGGGAGTTGCCGCCGATGTTGAACGGCAGGCGGTGGAGGATGTCCGATCCGCCCAGGCCGATCCCGATGCCGCTGCTGTCACCGGCGTCCAGACCCAAGTTGATCGCGTCGCTGCACGACGTGACCACGAAGTTCATGTCGATGAAGACCTGCGGGGGCTCGATGTCGAGCTGCTCCGCCATCTCCTTGACGCGACGGACGGTCGGCGTGGTGCCGCGGATCACGATCGCGTTCTGCGTGGGGATGTAGCCCACCGAGCCGCCGTCGGTCTCGACGATCGACTGCAGGGCCTGGATGATCGGGAAGTTCTCCACGATCTCCTTGGGGTCGTCGGTGGGCACCCAGGGGCTGCCGGCCACGACGCCCGAGCCGCCGCCACCGCCGCCACCGCCACCGCCGGACGAGCCGCCGCCGCCGGACGAGCCGCCGCCGCCACCGCCGCTGCCGCCGCCACCGCCGTTCTGCTGCGACACGATGCCCTTGTAGGGGGCGGGCGGGCGGACGTACTTGAAGCGGTAGTAGTCCGCATCCAGCTCGAGGCGGTCACGCGGCAGGACCATCAACGTGGAGTAGTCCTGCTCGACGAGTGCGTAGCCTGCGGCCTTGACCACGCTCTCGAGCGCCACGCGCCACGGCGTGCCGTTGAGCGTGATGGTGATCTTCCCCTGCACCTCTTCGCTGGGGATGATCACGTTGGCGCCCGCGAACTCCGCGATCCGCTGGATCACGGTCTTCACGTCCTCGTCCTTGAAGTCCATCTTCACGGGCTCGGGCCGCTCGATGCGCACGAGGTTGCGCGCCTTGCGCACGAGCACGCCACCGATGCGCTCGGTCATGGCGTCCAGCGCCTGCACCCAGTGCAAGTCGGCCACGCGCAGGCTGACGGGCTGATCGGCAGCCTCGGGCGCGACGATCAGGTTGACGCGCGTCCGCGGCTGGATGAGCTCCTCGACCACCTGCCCGAACGGGGCATCCTGGACGTCCAGGGTCACGACCCCCGAGCCCACGTCCAGGGCCCGGTAGCTGTCGGGGTCGGCATCGTCGCCAGCCTGGGCGCGTCCCAACGGGAGCGCTACCAGGGTGGCCACCAGGGCGAGGGCCAGCACGCGGCGCAGACCGCGGCCCCCCAGCGGAAGTTCGCGTCCCTCGGGGACGTCACGGCGTGCCATGGGATTACCTCCTCGCTCCGGGAAACGCGCACCCGACCGCACGCCACACGCAGCACGCCCGACGCCTGGATCGGCGTAGGCGTCCGCGTCGGCGCGTCGGTCGGCTTGGCGGTCTCCCGAGCCCCCTCCGGGCTGCGGACCTCTCCGGTGCTGGATCGGCTCGCCGCTTGGCGCATTGAACCGCAGGGCGGTCCCGCTTCCAAACGGCTTGCTGACGAAGCTCCAGGAGGCCTGTTTCCGGCGGGTCTCCCCCCCCAGTCATGTCATCGGACGGTCAGTGAGCGGTCGCCCGGGTCCGGGCTACCCCGCCCTCCCGAGGCGCCACCGCCCCGGGCATCCACGGCCAGTCGCTCCCCCCTGAAGCGGAACCAGACGCGGTTCGTCGTGATCTCGGCGACCTCGATCTCCTCGTTGGTGACGAGCTTGTCGCCCGGTCGGTAGGACCGACCGTTGATGTTGGCCAGGCTCCGCTCGGGAGCCGCGTCGTGGACGATGGCCCCGCTGATGTCGAAGCGGAACGCCGACCAGTCTTGCAGGTTCTTCGCGCGGTCCAGGAGGCGCGCGACCTGGGCGATCACCGGCCCGGCAGCCGGCTGCACCTCGCGGCGCTCGAGGAAGCCCTTCCAGAAGTGGCCGCGGTCGAGGAGCTCCTTGTAGCGGGCATCCGCCAGCAGCTTCTCCATCTTGGCCAGCTCCGCCTCGGCGAAGCTGCGCGTGACGATCAGCTCGCGACCGGGCTGCTGCTTCAGCTCCCGGCTGGCGCGGTCGCGCAGGTTGCTCATCCGGTCGACGAGGTCGGGCAGGCGCACGCTGTTGGAGCCGGCCACGGAGGCCACCGAGAGCAGCAGGTCGTTGGCCGCGTCCGTGATGCGCGTCCGCGCATGGTCGGCGCGCAGCACGTCACCCGACTCCGTGAGCGCCCGCTCTTGCTCGAGCAGCTCCTCGATGGACCGCCACGAAGCCTCGAGCGGGAGGACCTGGTCCTCCTGCCGGCGGCGTTCGGCCTCGGCGTCCACGCTCTCCTTGGGCGTCGCCTGCTCACGCGGGTCGACGAGCGGGTCGCGACGGCTCTCCGAGTTGGCCAACACGTAGGTCTTGGCCTTCTCGGGCCGGAACTCGGCGATGCGCTTGCGCAAGCCGGGCTCGAGCAGGCGGCGCTCGGCACCCGGGATGGTGATCCCGCGCGGGCTCGCCTTGGTCGGCTCGTAGAAGTACGTCTCCATGTGCAGGTCGAGGCTGTGCTCGACGGCGGGCGCTTCCTCGGTCTCGGCCGCGGCGTCGGACTTGCCCGTGGGCTTGACCGGCTGACCCGCCGTGATCTGGAAGCCCTTGATGGCGATCAGGCGCGGGTCGTTCTCGACCAGGTTCAGGAACGCCAGGATCTCCTGGGCCGTCCCGCGGGCCTTCAGCTGGTTGCGGGTCACGAACACGCCGCTGGCCAGCTCGCTCGGCTCCGGGCGGTTCTGCGGCAGCTCCTCGAAGGAGAGACCGGCCTTGGCCATGAAGCCCGAGAGACCATCGTGGAAGTCCGCGATGTTCTGCTCGGTCGGGAGCACCGCGAGCTCCTGCTCTTCGACGGCGCGGTAGACGAGCACGTCGTCTTCGCGCTGCGGGATCTTGCCGATCTCGACGTCGGCGGCGTGGATGCGCTGGTCGAGCCCGGCGATCTCGCCCTCGAGCTCTTCGATGGTCCCGCGGTCCATGATGATCAGGGCCACGAGGCCGCCTACGAGCAGCACCGAGGCGCCGATCGTGAGGAACAGCCGTTGGCGTTCGCTGAGGTTCTTCACGACGCGCTCCCTACTTGCCCTGCTCGCGTGCACCATCGTCACGCGGGTCGCTGCGCTCGCTGAACGAGAAGTCCTCGTCGAAGAGCGCAGCCTCGATTTCGGCGATGTCCTGCTCACGCGAGGTCGGCGACTTCGCGTCCAGCTTGATCGGGTTCAGCATCATGCCCAGCTTGAAGGCGCCCTTGTACGGCGGGATCAGGTTCTGGTCACCGCTGCCGCGCTGCATCACGATGCTGGGGTTGTCGATGTGCTGGAAGTCGGAGAAGAAGGCCGTGGGCCCGTTGTCGCGCGCCCCGGTGATGGCCGTGTGGAAGGCGGCCATCACGCTGAGCGCCTGCGTGTCGTCGTCCATCGCCAAGTAGCCCGTGCAGTCGAGCTTGCCCGCCGACTCGGGTTGGCCCTTGGCACCCTTGCCACGCCCACGGCTCTTGCCGGCCATCTTGCCGACCTGACGCGGGACGTTGATGCTGTCGAGCCAAGCCACGAGCTGGTGCTCGCGCCCGTGCGACGTGACGATGTCGAAGAACTGGTCCAGCTTGCGCGACCACAGCGTGCGGCTGCGGTTGATCGTCTGGATGGCCACGCGGCGCTTGACGTAGACGTCGATCTCCTTCTGCAAGGAGAGGGAGACGTCCCGCAGGCGCTCCTTGGCCACGGCCTCGCCCTGGCGCGTGTCGCGCAAGTCGCGGGTGTTGGCCAGCTGGATGAAGTGCGTGTAGGCGTACACGCCACCGGCACTCAGGACGGCCACGAGGCCGATCAGGACGGCGGCGAAGCGCGCGACCGGCGTGCCGGTGCGCGGGCGGTACTCGGGCGGCAGCAGGTTGACGTGGATCATCGGGCGTCCTTCCGGATGCGCGCCGCGAGACCCACGGCGACAGCGAGCTCGGGGATGCGGTCGTGGAGCGCCTCGACGTTCACGGAGCCGCTGGCGATCGGGAGGTCACCCGTCGGGTCCCAGGCCAGGGTCGGCCGGCCGAAGATGCGCCCGAGGTCGTCCTCGAGGCCACCCAGGCGCGAGCCGCCGCCGGACAGCAGCACCTCGTCGATCCCCATCTCGAACTGGTTCTCGAAGTACTCGAAGCTCAGGCGGACCTCGGCAGCAAGGTCGTCGATGGCCGGCGCGACGGCATGGCGCAGTCGCTCCGCCTCCCCGCCGGGGTTGCACTTGAGGACTTCGGCCTCGGAGTCGTGCAGCGCAAGCCGCGACGCGACGGCCTGCGTGATCGCATCGCCGCCCGTGTGGATCTCGCGCGTGAACAGGCTGGTGGCGTTGCGCACCAGGTTGACGGAGGTCTTGCTGGCGCCGATGTCCACGAGCGCGGTGACGGTCGGCGCGCTGCCCGGACGACGCACGGCCGTTTCGAAGGCGTTGCCCAGCGCGAACACGTCCACGTCCACGGCGACGGGCTGGAGGCCGACCTCGGCGAGGGTGCGCATCTGCTCGTCGATCACCGCACGCTTGCAGGCCACGAGGAGGACGCGCGTCTCGTTGTCGGCCAGGTCGCCGATCCCGTCGCTGTCGAAGGGGTGGCAGTCGAGGATGACGTCCTCGACGTCGAACGGGATGTACTTGTCGGCCTCGAAGCGGATGGCGCTCTTCAAGTCCTCGCGGCTCATCTTGAGCATCGTGAGGTAGCGCACGATCACGCTCTTGCCGCTGACGGAAGTGACGACCTCCCGCGTGTGGAACGAGCTCTCCTGGAGCAGGCGCAGCACCGTTTCGGGCACGGCCTGCGGGCTCGGAAGGGGCGCGTAGCCGAAGCCGGTGATCACCGGCGCCCCGGAGGCCCAGCTCATTTCCACCGCCTTCACGGCGCGCGTGCCGATGTCGAGCCCGATGAGGGTCTTTCGCCGTCGCATGAAGGGACTCCCTGGTTCGTCCGCCGGCCGGGAGGCCGGGCCCGGATCCCTTTCGACGCGTCGGTGCCCGGACCTTGAGGAGCACCCGACAGCCGCAAACGCGGCCTTGCGCACGACGAGCCCGCTGTCGACCGCCGCCGCCGCGTCCCGGGAGATCGCCCGCGGGCCCGGAAGTCAGGGCGCCCGCGCGGGCGTGCCTGCGGCTCTAGCCGCGTCCCACCGGCTGGACACGGGCCTTGAGGAGCGCCTCCACGTCGTCGGCCGTGGTCTGCCGGAGGCAGGCCGCAGCCAGGGAGCGGGCATCGCGAGCCGTCAGGGAACGCAGCAGGCGGCGGGCCCGGGGCAGGTAGCCCGGCGTCAGGCTGAACGCGCGGACCCCCATGCCGAACAGGAGGACGGTGTAGATGCTCTGACCGCCCATCTCGCCGCACATCGTGACGGGCGTGCGATGGACGGCCGCGGCATCGAGGATCGTGCGGATCATCCGCAGCAAGGCCGGATGGGACGGCCGGAACCAGCGGGCGACGGCCGGGTTGAGGCGGTCGACCGCCAGCCCGTACTGGATCAGGTCGTTGGTGCCGATCGAGAGGAAGTCCGCCTCCTTGGCCAGGAGGTCGGCGATGAGGGCCGCCGCCGGGATCTCGACCATGACCCCGAGCGGCGGGTCGGGTCGGTGGGCCACACCTTCGCGAGCCAGCTCGGCGCTGGCGGCGGCCAATGCCCGCCGCGCCAGGCGGAGCTCCTCGAGCCCCCCCACCATGGGCAGCATGATGCGCACGTCCCCCTCCGCCGCGACGCGCAACAGGGCGCGCAGCTGGGCCCGGAAGGGCTCGGGGTGGGCGAAGCACCAGCGCAGCGAGCGCTCCCCCAGCGCCGAGTTGGGCTCGAAGCGCCGGTTCGGCACCTCCGGTTTGTCGCTGCCGAAGTCGTAGGTCCGGATCGTCAGCGCCCCTCCGCGGAGGCGCTCGAGCGTCCACCGGAACGTCTCCAGCTGCTCCTCCTCGGTGGGCAAGCGGCCGCGCTCGTCCACCAGGAACTCGGTGCGGTAGAGGCCCACGCCCTCCGCGCCGCGAGCCACACCCGCCTCCACGTCGGGGCGGAACTCGACATTGGCCAGCAGGGACGCGCGGTAGCCGTCGAGCGTCTCCGCCGGGAGGTTGCTCTCGCGCAACAGGGCCGCTTCGAGCCGGTCGTAGCGCTCGCCGAGGCCGCGCGCGCGCTCGAGCATCTCGGCGTCCGGCGCGATCACGACCAGGCCTTCGCTGCCGTCCACCCAGATGCGGTCGCCTGGATGGACGGCGCGCGTCACGCCCATGACGCCGACCACGCACGGGATGCCGAGCGACTTCGCGATCAGCACGCTGTGGCTGGTCGGGCCGCCGTACTCGAGGACCATGGCGGCGATCTCGCGTCCCTCGAACGCCGCCACCTCGCTCGGCGTGAGCGTGCTCGCCACGACGACGACGGGGCCCAACGGCGCCGCCGCCAGATCGGGCGTCTCGTGGGACAGGCTGCCCAGCGCCCGCAGCAGGCGACGCTCGATGTCGACGATGTCCTGCGCACGCTGCGCGAACACGGGGTTCGGCAGGGCCTCGAGGCGCTCGCGGATGGCATGCAGCACCATGGCCACCGCATGCTCGGCCGCGTTGCCCTCCTGGACCGCGGCGCGCAGGCGCGGGGCGGCGTCGTTGAGCATCGCCGCGTGCGCCTCGAAGATCCCGCTCACGAGGCCGGCTTGGCCTTCCATCGAAGCCTGTAGACCTTCGAGCTGCGCCAGCGCCTCTTCCAAGGCTGCGTCCAGGCGAGCCAGCTCCGCCGGGACGTCGTCCGCGCCCACGCCCCCGGCCGGCGCGCGCACGTCGGGCACCTCCTCGAACAGCAGCGCGTACCCCACGCGCGAGCCGCCCGACACGGGCAAGCCACGAAGCTCGGTCATGGGACGGGGCGCCGGCACGACGCAGGAATCCTACGGGCCCCGGATGAGGGAACTCGTAAGCGTTCAGCCCATGGGCCGAACGCTCACGGGAGCTCACTCCATGCCGAACGACGAACGGAAGAGAGCCTCGAGGGCTGCAGCCGCTTCGCTCGCGTCGGCGCCGGTGGCGATGACGTCCAGCTGGGCGCCCTGGGCTGCGCCGAGGACGATCACGTCCAGGATGCTCTTGGCGTCCACGCGCGTGCCGATCTCGCTGGCACGACCGGAGCCGGCGTCGACGAGCACGAGCTCGATCTCGCACTGGAACTGACGCGCCCGCGCCGCGAGGACGCTGGCCGGTCGGGCGTGCAGCCCCGGCGGGTTGAGCACCTGCACGCGGCGCACGACAGGCTCGTTGGTCGTCTCCAGACCGTCGTCGATCATCGGCTCGCCCTGCATGGGTCCTCGTCGGTCGTCGCGGGCGCCCAGCACACGCGGCCTACGACGCGAGCCCATCCTACCGTGGAGATCCCGCGGCTCGGGAAGCTCCGCTCCCGCTCGCGTGCGCGGCCTGCCTGGGCAGGGCGGGCCGAAGGGCACCTCGGGGGCCGAGCTGCCTTCGTGCCCGGCCTCTCACGCCCAGGTCTCTTCCAGGAAGGCATGGATGCGCTCGGCCGTGCCCTGGCGGCGCAACGCCCGGATCTCGACCACATCGCGAGCGACGCGAGCGACGCGGCTGGCTACGCCGAGGTACTCCTCGGGGGAGTTGCTGACGATCAGGAACGCGACGTGGACCGGCTCGCCGTCGGTGGACTCCCAGTCCACGCCGCCTTCGGCGAGGCCCACGGCGATCAGGGTCTCGTCCACGTGGGGACAGGCCCGTGCGTGCGGCATGGCCACCCCCCCGCCGATGCCCGTCGTGCCCTCCTGCTCGCGAGCCAGCACGCGGCCGATCACGTCGTCGGCGGCGGCCGCGTCCAAGGCGCCGCTGGCCTGGAAGCGCCCCACCAGCTCGCGCACGACCGCTTCACGGGTCGCACCCTCGAGCCCGGAGACGCAGTGCTCGACGCGGCAGTACTGGATCACGTTGCGGGTCACGTTGGGGGTCACGCTCACGGACGGGGTCTCCCAGGCCGGCGACGGGCTGTCGCCGACGACGACAGGGGGAGCCTACAACCGATCTCCCCCCATGCCCCGCTGCCCCACGGACCTTGCGGCCAGGACGCGGGCAGGGGCAGGCGGCGGCCACGTGCAGGAGGGGCCACGTGCAGGAGGGGCCGGGCGCGCCCTACTCGACGGGGGGCGCCTCGCCCCGACGCATCCGGTCGACGACCTCCTCGTAGGTCCACTCGCGCTCCGCGCCGGTTGCCTCGGGGGCGGGCGCTTCGGCCCCCTCCGTCTCCTGCCACTTCTCGCCGCGGTGGTGATCGCGCAGGCGGCTCTTGTAGCGGCGCAGCTGCTGCGCCAGCTTCTGCTCCGCCAGGTCGCAGGCGGCGTACATGTCGGGGGCGCCCGCCTTGCCGACCAGCGTGACGCCACGGCTGACCTCGAGGGCCATCTCGACCATCTGTTCCTGGTGGTCCACGTCCATCGTCACGCGGGCCGTCGTCACGCGATCGAAGTACTTGAGCAGCTTCTCGACCTTCGCGCGTGCGTACTCCTTCATGCTGTCGGTCACACCGACGTGACGGCCTGTGATGAGGATCTTCATGAGGGTCTCCTCGGGACGGGGGAGGCCCCGGTCACGCCCCCTTCGGGCGCAGACGGCGAGGACTCCGGGGACGAGGGGAATGCGCCCGCCGCTGCACCGCCAGGGCGCCACGCCGCGGCGAGATGGGCAGGCAGCTCCGGGGGCGGGTCGCCCGCCACGGCGACGGCCATGAGCGTGAGGCCGTCGGCGGGCGTCGCGGGCCCGGCGGCACGGCGATCGCGGGCGGCGAGCACGGCGCGCATCACCGCAGCCGGGTCGTTCGCGGCGGCCGCTCGCCACGCCGTGCCCACGATGGTGCGAACCATCTTCCAGAGGAAGCCGTCGCCCACGACATCGAGCGCGAGGTAGGGCGCACCCTGCGACCACGCCTCGTCACCCTGGGCCGTTCCGGCGTGCCACGTGACGGCGTGGAGCGTGCGCACGGTCGCGCCCGGTGTGGAGCCCAGGTTGGCGAACGAAGCGAAGTCGTGGCGGCCGCGGAGCGGGTCCACGGCGGCTTGCAGCGCCCCCCGGGCAGGCGCGTGGCGCCGACGCCACGCGCGCGAGCCCGCGAGCGGCTGGCGACGACGACTGACGAGCACGCGGTAACGATACCACTTCCACAGCGCATCGCGCTGGGCGTGGAAGACCGGGGCCGCGTCGGCCACCTGGACCACGGAGACGTCCTCCGGGAGCAGGGCCTCCAACGCCCGTTCGATGTCCTCTACGGAGAGCTCCGTCCGCGTGCGGAGGGACGAGACGTGGTGCCACGCATGTGTCCCCGCGTCCGTCCGGCCGCAGCCGACGACGCTGACGGCCTCGCCGACCAGGTGCGCCAGCGCCTCTTCCACCACGCCCTGGACGGTCCGCTGCCCCGGTTGGCGTTGCCACCCGGCGAAGTCCGTGCCCGACCACGAGAGGTCCAGACGCAGGGTGCGCAGGCGGGGGTCGGAGGTCACGTCCAGACGCGTCGCTGGCGCGACGACGGGATGCCCATGGCCTTGCGGTACTTCGTGACCGTGCGGCGCGCGATGTCCAAGCCGTGCTCCTCCTTGAGGCGCTCGGCGACGGCGTCATCGGACAGCGGGTCGGCCTTGTCCTCGTCGTCGATGATCTGGCGGACGCGCTCCTTGACGCTGAGCCGCGACTCGACGCCGCCATCCTCGTTCTCGGTTCCCCCGGTGAAGAAGAACTTGAGCGGCACGATGCCGCGGGGCGTCTGCGCGTACTTGTCGCTGATCGCGCGACTCACCGTGCTCACGTGGATGCCCAGGGCGTCGGCGACTTCCTGCATCTTGAGGGGGCGCAGGTGGCTCACGCCGTACTCGAGGAAGTCCTGCTGGCGACCGACGATCTCGCAGGCCACGCGTTCGAGCGTGCTCTGGCGTTGCGCGATGGCCTCGATGAGCCAGCGGGCCGACTCGATCTTGCGCTTCAAGTGCTCGCGCAGGCTGGGATCGCCGCGAGCCTCCTTGAGCATCCGCCGCACGTCGCGCGACAGACCCACCCGCGGCAAGCTGTCGTTGACGAGGCGCACGACGTACTCGCCGTCTTCCCACTCGATCACGACATCCGGACGGATGTAGGGCACCGGGTGCTCGTCGTAGGCGGCACCGGGGCGCGCCGTGAGATGCGCGAGCCCCTGCACGAGGTCGTTCAGGTCGGCGATGTCGAGGCCCATGGCGCGCGCGATACGGGGCCGCTTGTTGCGGACGAGGTCATCGAAGTGGTCGCGCAGCAAGACGCGCTTGAGACCGATCTGGGGGTCCTCGGGGTCCAGCTGCAGCAGGAGGCACTCGGCCAGGTCGCGCGCCCCGACACCACGAGGTTCCAAGCGTTGCACGACGGCCAGGGCGCGCTCGAGGACGTCGAGCGGCGCGGGGTCGTCCATGCCGGCGGCCACGTCCTCGAGCGGGCCGTCGAGCCGCCCGGCGTCGTCGAGGCTGTAGACGATCGCCTCCGCCGCGGCGCGTACGTCGGGCTCGAGGTTGATCTCGTCGAGCTGCCGGCGCAGGTGGTCGGCCAAGCCGGCCCCAACGTCCGCGGCGTTCTGCATGGCCTCGAGCTTGCGGTCGCTGGCTTCCTCCGCGGCCGCGCGGCTCATGCGCCCCAGACCGTCGCCCCGACCGCCGACCAGGTCATCGAGTCGCTCGAGCACGTTTTCCGCGTCGTGCACGAGCCCATCGTCATGTTCGTTGTCGTCGCTGGGCGGGGCCTCGGGCGAACCCAAGAGCTCGCTGGCGCCGTCCGGCGCCGGTTCGAGCACCTCGAGCGCTTCGTTCTCCTGGAGCTCGTTCTCGATCAGCTCGCGCAGGTCCAGGGCGGGCAGCTGCAGGATCTCGATGCTCTGGATGATCTGCGGCGCAAGCCGCATCTCCTGCTTCAGCCTGAGGTTGAGCCCGAGCTCGAGTCGCATCGCCGCGTGGATTCCCTGGGTGCCACGCCAGTCTACCCCTCACGGGGCCCCTGGGACAATCGGGCGCGCGCCTTCGTCAAGCGTGCGGAACTGCTCATCGCGCGCAGCCATGAAGCGTGCGGAACTGCACGATCCGTGCACGCCGGCGTCGCGACCCGACGCACCGTCACGCGTTGGCGTCGTCGAGAGGCCGCCGACCGCGCAGCGCATCCGTGATGGCGGCCGCATTCTGGTGTTCGATCTGACCGCCGGTGGGAACACCCCGCGCCAAACGGGTGACACGGACGGGCAGGTCGGCGAGCGCACGGGCGATGGCGCGTGCGGCGCCATCGCCTTCGAGGTCGGGGTTGGTCGCCAGCACGACCTCGCGCACGCGTCCATCGTCGACGCGCGCCCGGAGCGCGTCCAGTCCGATGTCCCCCACGTCGCGCCCCTCCAGCGGCGCAAGCCGCCCGGCCAGGACGAAGTAGCGACCCTCGTAGCGACCCGTGGCCTCCACGGCGTCGCGGTCGCGCAGGGTCTCGACGACGAGCAGCAGGTCATCGCGCCGCGAGGTGTCGGCGCAGCGCGGACAGGGGTCCACCTCGGCCGGCGCGGCGCAGCGGGAGCACGGCTTGAGGCGCGCGCGCGCGGCCCGCAAGGCATCGGCGAGCGCCAGGGCCTCGCTCTCGGGGACGCGCAGGAGGTGCTCGGCGAGCCGACGCGCGGTCCGTGCCCCGATGCCGGGCAGGCGCTCCAGCGCATCGACGAGCGCGGCGAGGACGGTACCTCCGTCGCGGCTCACGCGCGCTCGTCCGCGGCGTCGTCCGCGGCCTCGGCGACCGGGCCACCGTGACGCTCGACATGGACGAGGTGGCCCCCGGTGAACTCTGCGACGCGCCGCACGGCGGGCAGGTCGCGCACGGCTGCGTCGACGACGGCGACCAGCGCAGGCGTGGCCTCGGCACGCACGACGGGTCGCACGCGCCGACCCAGGACGCGCGGGGCCACTTGGCCGAACGCCGCCTGCGCGCGACTCTGGATGAGCGCCGTGCGCGCCTCGTACGTGCCCCCGTCGACCTCCAGCTCGAGCACGTCTCCGCGCAGGGCCACGGGACGCGCCCTGCGCAGCACGGCGGCGAGCCGCGCCTCGCGCGCCGACAACGCCTCGACGAGGCGCGGCCAGCGCCGGGCGACGTCCTCCAGGTCGCTGACCGCCGCCACGACCTCGTCTACGCCGGACGGTCCCGCGTCCGGGACGGGGGCCACGGCGTCCGCGACGGGGGCCACGGCGTCCGCGACGGGGGCCACGGCGTCCGCGACGGGGGCCACGGCGTCCGCGACGGGACGCGGCGCCGCCCGTGGCGCGGGCGATGCTTGCGCGGGTCGGGCCGCTGGTGCGCTCGCCGCGGCGTCGGCGTCGGCCTCGCCCTCGCTGCGCGGCGACGCCGTCGCGCGCTCCCGCGGGCGGGCGCCCTCGCTCCGGCCGGCGAGCGCAGCGACCAACGCGTCGACGTCGCGCGCGTCGGGCAGGCGTGCCAGCTCGATGGCCGTGAGCTCGGCGACCAGGGCGCCGTCGGCGCCCTGACGCAGGTGGACACGCTTGCCGAGCACGACCTCGATGGACTGTGCCAAGCGGGCGACGGGCCGGCCCGCGCGCGCGGCCTCTGCGAGGGCGCCGCGCAGGTGATCGAGCCACTGGTCCACCAAGACACCGGGTTGGGCGCCGGAGGCGAGGCTGCGGTCGACCGCGTCGAGCGCCGCACCGGCGTCGCCCGCATCGACCGCGGCGAAGAGGGCGTCCACGTCCGCCGCGGGGGCGCGCCCGCAGAGGTGGTCCAGGTCGGCGCTGGTCAGGGAGGTTCCGGGCGACGCGGCCATGAGCTGCTCGAGCATCGACTCCGCGTCGCGCAAGCCGCCGCGCGCGGCGCGGGCGATGGCGGGGGCGAGGCCTTCCTCCAGGGTGAGCCCCTCCTGCCGGGCAAGCCACGCCAGGCGCGCCACGAGGGCTTCATCGCGGATGGGCCGCAGGTCGACCTTGGTGCAGCGGCTCACGATGGTGTCGGGCAGGCGGTGCAGCTCGGTCGTGCAGAAGAAGAACTTCACGCGCGGCGGCGGCTCTTCGAGCGTCTTCAGGAACGCGTTGAACGCCGACGAGGACAGCATGTGCACCTCGTCCACGATCCAGATCCGATAGCGCGAGCGCACGGTGGCATAGCCCACCTGCTCGCGGAGCGCGCGGATGTCGTCGACTTGGTTGTTCGAGGCCGCGTCCATCTCGACGACGTCGAGGTCGGAGCCGGCGGCGATGTCGCGACACGACGCGCAGACTCCGCACGGCTCGGGCACGCGGACGTCAGCCGCCTCCGCGGGCGACGGGGCCGCGGTCGCCGTTCCGAAACCCTCCCCCGGCGCGGGCACCCGGGCCTCGCAGTTGAGTGCGCGGGCCAGGATGCGCGCGGTCGTCGTCTTGCCGACGCCCCGCGGGCCGACGAACAGGTACGCTTGGCCGACCCGACCGGTGGCGAGCGCCGTGCCGAGCATGCGCACCACGTGCTCCTGCCCGAAGAGCTCGTCGAAGCGCTGCGGGCGGTAGCGGCGGCTGAGAATGCGATGGCTCACGGCGCGGATCCTACCGAGCCCCGCCGACCACGGGCGAGAGGTCCTACAGATCGAACAGCCTGAGCAGGTCTTGCTGCAGGCGCTCGGCGTCCTCGGGGTCGACGCGCGGGGCGGGCACGCGCACCTCCCCCTCCTCGCGGGGCCAGCGGACCACGAGCTCCGCGCCCTCCTCGCGCACCAGGTTCAGGCGACGCTTGCGCACGAGGAGCAACGCCAACGTGAGGGCCACGGGCGCCTTCTCGGGGTTGCCCTCCTCCAGCACGCGTTCGAGAAGCTGGCGCGCGAGGTCCAGGTCCAGCCGGCGGGCGTCCTCGGGCTTCTCTGGCGCCGTGCGCGTGTGCCAGACGCCGAACGCACCCTGGAGCCGCTCCGGCGTCGCCTCCTCGACGAGGAAGTCGCGCCGCTCGAGCCCGGCCCCGCGCACGCCCTCGGCGTCGTCGGCGGCCTCGGGCAGGGGGAAGAGCGCCGTCACCACCTCGGTGTCAGGCGGCAGGGGCTGGCCCGAGACGGAGGACATGCGGCCGAGCCGTGCCACCTTCCACACCGGGCGCCCTTGGGGTTGGACCATGCGGGCGTTCTACGGACGCCGGCAGACGAAACCAAGAAGGCGTCGGGCGTCGCCGGGCCTCACGAGCCCGCGAGCGCCTCTTCGGCCTTGCGACGCACGAACGGGTCGGTGTCACGCCGCGCCTGCTCCAAGGCCGCGCGGGCCCGCGGGTTGGGCAGTGCGTGCCCCAACCCCTGCACGGCCGCGGCGCGATCCGTCCAGTCGGCGCTCTCGACGAGGACGCGGATCAGCGCATCCACCGCCTGGTCGGTCCCGATGCGCCCCAGGGCCCAGGCGGCTTGGTGGCGCGTCCCGGGGCGGCCGGTGCGCAGCACGTCGTCCCGGGCGAGGAGCGGCACGGCCGGCTCGCCGATGGCCGCGAGCACGGTCGCTGCGTCGCGCCGCGTCGTGTCGTCCATGTCGAGCTGCGTGACCGTCTTGAAGGTGGTCTTGCGCGGATCGTCCGGATCCTCGACCTTGACCCGCAGCGGCTCGGTGAGCGGCATCGAGTTCATCACCAGCGGGCGACCGAACCACGCAACGGCCACGGGCCCCACGTGACGCGCCTCTTCCGCCACGCGAGCCACTTCGCCCGCATGGCCGCCGAACGACACCGCCCAGAAGTAGCGGAACAGGTTCTCGGCGAGCACCTGCTCGGCGGCCTCGCCGCGCGTCAGCCACATGCGGCGTCGCGACGGCCAGAGCGGCGAGCTGCGCAGGAAGTGCTGCCAGGCATCGGCGAAGATCTGGCGGTCGCTGGCGCTCAGCGCGACCGGCGGAGGGGTGCCGAAGTCCACCGCCGCCGTCCCCGACGCCGCCGCCGCACCGCTCTCCGCCGTGCCGGTGCCGGTCGCGGCGCCCTCGCCGGGCGGGGCCTGGCAGCCGGCAAGACCCACCACGAGCACCACGACATGGCAGCGACGGGCAAGGAGGGACCGCATGGTGAGGCTCCGGACGTCGCCCCAGGGAACCGGGCGGGCGTCACGGGCCGGTCAGGAGGCCGAGCGCCGCCGCAGGCGCGGCGTTCACACGTCGCTGGCCAGGAGCTCGACGCCCTCGACTTCCTCGGCGCCTCCCAACGCCGCGAGCAGCGCTTCGCTCGGCTGCACGGCCCACGAGGGCCCGGCCCGGACCCGCGCGCGCGTCGTGGCATCGGCGGCGAACTCCAGGACGAGAGGCATCGGGCCGCTGTGGGCGACCAGGCGACTGCGCAGGCGCTCGAGGTCGCCGGCCTCGGTGCGACGCAGCCTGAGCAGCACCCCGCGCGCCAGCTTCAGCGGCGCCTCCTCGATGGGGATCACGGCATCCACGTGGAGGCTCACGGACTCCTCGCCGGGCTCCGCCTTGCCCTCGACCACGACGATGCGGTCCTCGGCGAGCAGCGACTCGACCTCGGCATAGGTACGCGCGAAGCACACGCACTCGACGCGCCCGGTGAAGTCCTCGAGATCGAAGAAGGCCATGCGCCGGCCCTCGTTGCGACCTCGTTTGACGAGCGCCAGGCGCAGGCCCCGGATCATGCCGCCCAGGCGGACGGGCGTGCGTTCGCCCACGTCGCGCAGATCGGCCGTGCTCGCTCCGGCGAGCACGCGGAGGCGGCGCTCGTGCGCAGCCAGGGGATGGTTGGTGGCGTAGTAGCCGATGGCCTCCCGCTCGCGAGCGAGGAGATCGCGTTCCGCCCACGGCTCCACGTCGGGCCAATCGGCCTCGGCGTCCGGGGCGTCGTCGGCGCCGGCTAGCCCGAACAACGAGCCCTGCCGTGCCGCCCGGTCGGCGGCGGCCTCCGCGCCTCGCGCCAGCGCCCGCTCGAGCGCAGCCTGGAGCTGGGCCCGATGCACGCCGGGCCGATCCAAGGCACCGGCGCGCACGAGCGCTTCGAGCGTGGCGCGGTTGACGCGCGAGGCGTCGACGCGCTCGCAGAGGTCGTAGAGGTCCCGGTAGCCGTCGTCGGGACGGCTGGCCACGATCTCGTCGGCCGCGGCGCGGCCGACGCCCTTGACGGCCGACAGGCCGTAGCGGATGTCCTCGCCCTCGACCAGGAACTCCCAGTCGGACTTGGAGACGTCCGGCGGCAGCACGTGGATGCCCATGCGCCGCGCTTCCTCGATGTACTCCGACAGCTTGTCCATGTCGGCCATCTCGCAGGTGAGCAGGGCCGCCATGAACTCCTTCGGGTGGTGGCGCTTGAGCCAGGCCGTCTGGTACGCGATCAGACCGTAGGCGACCGTGTGGCTCTTGTTGAAGCCGTAGGCCGCGAACTCGGCCAGCTGGTCCCACAGCGTCTCGGCCAGGTCCTTGGCAAAGCCCCGCTCCACGCAGCCATCGATGAAGCGCGCGCGGTAGGGCACGAGCAGCTCGGGCTTCTTCTTGCCCATGGCCTTGCGCAGCTTGTCCGCGTCGGCCAGCGAGAAGCCACCGAGCGCGTTGGCGATGCGCATGACCTGCTCTTGGTAGACGACGACGCCGCGCGTCTCGCGCAGGATGGGTTCGAGGGAGGGGTGCGCGTAGGTGACCGCCTGGCGCCCCGCCTTGCGCTCGATGTACATGTCCATCATGCCGGAGTTCATGGGCCCCGGCCGGTAGAGCGCCGTGATGGTGGCGAGGTCGTCGAAGCTCTCGGGGCGGATGCGGCGCAGGAGCTCGCGCATGCCGGAGCCCTCGACCTGGAACACGCCGAGCGCGTCGCCCTCGCTGAGCATCGCGTAGGTAGCGGGGTCGTCGAGCTCCAGCTTGTCCATGTCGGGGGGCGTCTGCCCGCCGCGCTCGATGAGCTCGATCGCCTTGGCGATGATCGTGAGCGTCCTCAGGCCCAGGAAGTCCATCTTGAGGAGGCCGACGAGCTTGTCCTCCAGGACGTCCATGGAGTACTGCGTCGCCAGGTCGTCGCCCACGCGATAGAGCGGGACGTGCTGCGTCAGGGGCCCGTCGGAGACCACGATGCCCGCTGCGTGCTTGCCCGGGTTGCGGATGCGGCCCTCGAGCCGGCGCGCGATGTCCACGAGGCTGCGGTAGGACGGGTTGGCGTCGATCTCCTTGCGCAGGTCGGGATCGCCCTCGAGGGCGCCCTCCAGCGAGGCCCCGGGTCCGTTGGGGATCTTCTTCGCCAGCCGGTCCACGTCGGGAAGCGGCACCTCCAGGACGCGGCCGACGTCCCGGATGACCGCGCGCGCGGCCATGCGCCCGAACGTGATGATGTGGCTCACGCACTCGGCCCCGCCGTAGCGGTCCTGGACGTAGCGGATGACCTGCTCGCGGCCGTCCTTGCAGAAGTCGATGTCGATGTCGGGCATCGAGATGCGGTCCGGGTTGAGGAACCGCTCGAACAGCAGGTCGTAGGCCAACGGATCGACCGTCGTGATGCCCAGCGCGTAGCTGACGATGCTGCCGGCGGCGCTGCCGCGGCCGGGCCCGACGGGGATGCCGTTGCGCTTGGCGAAATCCACGAAGTCCCACGTGATCAGGAAGTAGGGCACGAAGCCCATGCGCTCGATCACGCCTTGTTCGTAGGCGAGGCGCTCCGCGACAACGTCCGGGAGCGGGCTGCCGTACCGGGCCGCGGCCCCTTCCGCGCACAGGTGGCGGAACCACCCCACGTCGTCGTGGCCCGCCGGCGGCTCGTAGCGCGGCAGGTGGTAGGCCTCGGGGAGCTCCAGCTCGCAGCGGGCCGCGATCTCGACCGTGGCGTCGAGCGCGAACTCCATGTCGCGGAAGCGCGCCGCCATGGTGGGCGTGTCGTCGAAGGAGAGGATGCCGGCCTGCTCGCCGCGCTCCTGGCGCCGACGCCGACGATCGGCCAACGTCCGTCCCTGGCCGATGCAGACGTGCACCTCGTGCGCCTCGGCATCTTCGGGCGTGAGGTAGCGCGCACCCTGCGTGGCCACGACCGGCACGCCGGCCCCGAGGGCCACGTCCAGCAACATCTCCCCCAGGGCCGCTTCGCCAGAGGCGCCTGTGCGCTGGATCTCGACGTAGTAGCGATCGCCGAAGATGTCGCGCATGCGCTCCATGGCGCGCAGCACGCCGCCCCGGTCGCCGGCTTGCGCGTAGTGCCCCGGCTCGCCGGCGAACAGGCACGCCGACGTGCAGAGCACGCCCTCGGCGTGGGCCCCGAGCAGCTCCGCGTCCACGCGCGGGACGTAGTAGAAGCCCTCCGTGAAGCCCTTGCTCGAGAGCGCGAGCAGGTTGCGATAGCCCCGCTCGTCCATCGCCAGCAGGTTGAGGTGATGACCGGCGACGGGGTTGCGCTCGCGGTCATGCCGCGACTTGGGCGCGAGGTAGGCGCCGAGCCCGACGAGCGGCTTGAGACCCGCATCCCGGCAGCGGCGCACCAGCTCGATCGCGCCGCACATGTTCCCGTGGTCGGTCAGTGCGAGCGCGGGCTGCTCGTGACGCGCCGCCGCCTCGACCAGCTCGGCCACCTTCGCCATGCCATCGAGCATGGAGTGGTCGGAGTGCGTATGGACGTGGACGAACTGGCGCGGCACGCCGCGAAGGTAGGCGCGCCCCGGGACAGGCTGCGTGACTTGGCGGCCTTCCCTTCGTCGCGCTCGATCGGAAGCAGCGGCTACGGCGGCTACGCGCGCCGCCCCAGCTCGCCGAGTGAACGCACGCCCAACCCCTGCAGGATCAAGCTACGGCCGCAGCCAATCGGGTCGTCAGGGCGAAGGTAGCGCGCCACCATCGGCGACGACTCGTGGTCTGCGTCGGCCTGCCTTGGCAGGGCGCGCCGGAGGTAGCGACCCGAGGAGCCGATGGCGCCGCTGCCGCCGAGCATCCGGCGAGCCGCACCTCGATCGACTCAAGCGACGATCGAGTCGCCCGCTACTCGGACTTGCCGAAGACGCGGAGAACCTTGAGCTCGCCGTCGGCGCGCCAGCCTTCGCTGACGAAGGTGATGTGGTCGTCCTCGGCGTGGAACTCGTCGCCCAGGCGCTCGTAGACCATTTGCCAGTAGCGGTTCTCGCGCACCTCGCGGTACTCGATCTCGGGCGCGGGCAGCTGGCCGTCCTCGGTCTCGGCGCGGATCGCCTCGAGCAGCTTCTGGTTGCGGTCGTAGTAGACGCTGTCGGCCACGATCTCGGTGTCACCGTACTTCTCGATGCGGAAGATGGCGATCGGGTCGACGAGGCCGTGCAGCTGGAGGGTGATGCGGTCGTAGAGCGGGTCGACCGGGCCGAAGATGGCGGCCATGCGCAGCGTCTTGCCGTTGGGGAAGAGCCCCACGGTGCTCTCCAGGCTCACCAAGTCGGGGTCGCGCTCTTCGCGGCGGATCGCCTGCAGGGCGAGCGGGCACCCACCAGCGACGTACGACTTGTCCGTGTCGGTCGCGACCTTGAAGAGCGGATACCAATGACGACCGTGCCCGGTGGCGTTGGTCACCTCGAGCACCATGTAGTGGTACGAGGTCGTGCCGCCCGCGCCGTCGGGCACGGCGACGGTCTTGAGCGGCCCGTGCTTCAGGTCCAGGATCCAGCGGGCGCGCGACTCTTCCGCGCGCGCCGTCCCGACGAGGGTCGGGGCGACCAGGCCTGCCGCGGCGGCGAGGACTGCGAACGCCCCCAGGCAAACGGCCCGGCGAGACGAGCGGACGGACGGGTGACGTTCGGACATGGCGGAACCGGCCTCCCTCGGCGTGATGAACGGGTGAAGATACCCACGGCCGCCCCTGGGCGGCAAGCATCCGGCCCCCAGGTGGCGCATCGGTCTGCCCGACGGGACGGGCTGCCTGACGGGAACCTGCGCACGGTCCCGGCTTGGCGGCCCACCTCCGCGGCCGGCCGGGCCCGGGCAGGAGTCGCTAGTTCGAGGAGTCGAGCGCCCGCAGCTTGTCGCTGCTGGCCTCCTCGCCCAAGATCCGGGGCGGGCTGTCCGGGTCGTCGGGCTCGGTCATCCCGAAGTAGTCCCACTCCATGAACTGGGCCCCGCCGTCGGCGAAGGCGCAGCACAGGCCCTTGGCGTGGTGCAGGGGACCGTCGTCGTCGTCGCAGATGATGATCGCACCCTCTTCGATGCGGTTCTGCGTCAACATGTAGTCCTTGTCCTTGTTCCGACGGCCCGCGTAGCTCGTGAGCTCGTGGAAGTCCATGTCGTTCTTCAGGTTGTCCTTGGTGACATCCTTGTAGCGCTTCCAGTCCACGCTCTCGGTGGTGTAGAGCTGGTCGTTGGGGCTGAAGAAGATGCCGAGCGACCGCTCGTTGCTGGCGTTGAGGTCACCGTAGGCAACGGGCGACAGGGTGAAGTTCTTGCCGTTGTAGGGCGGCCACTTGGCGCTCGTCCGGCCCGCGGCATTCGCCATCATGAACTTGGCGATGCTGCCGATGTTGTCGAGGCTCTTCGTCCTCGAGCTGCGCTCGTTCATCATCGGGATGAGGACGACGACCATGCTCGTGAGCACGGTGATGATGCCCATCACGACGAGGATCTCGATGAAGGTGAAGCCGCTCTGGGCACGGGTGCGCTGCATCGTCGAAGGTCTCCGGATCGCCTGACGCCAAGGAGGAGGGCGCCGGTCGACCGCACTATATCAACCGGCGTGCCAGCACCCCGCCAGGGGGCGGGCGCTCGGCCTCGCAGGCCCCCAGCCCGCAGCAAAGCGGGCTTTGGGCACCTGCGGCGGCGGCGCGCACGTCATGCAGCCGGTCACGTCGTGACCGCCAGGCTGCCGCCCGCCTGACGCGAATCGGTCACCAGGTTCCCGGCGAGGTTGCCACCTGGCGCTTGGCGGCGGTCAGGCGCGCGCCGCGGCGCCCACCGCGGCCTGCAGCGCCTCGACCTGGTCGGTGCGCTCCCAGGGCAGGCCCTCGCGGCCGAAATGGCCGTTCATGGCCGTGTCCGCGTAGATCGGCCGGAGCAGGCCCAGTTGGGTGATGATGCCGGCCGGGGTCAGGCGGAACACCTCGCGCACCGCCCGCTCCAGGACCTCGTCGGGGGTCGCCGCGCGGCCCCAGCCCTCGGCCCGGACGCGGACGGAGACGGGCTCCGCCACGCCGATGGCGTACGCCAGCTGGACTTCGCAGGCGTCCGCCAAGCCGGCGGCCACGACGTTCTTCGCGACGTAGCGCGCCATGTAGCAGGCCGAACGATCGACCTTGGAGGGGTCCTTGCCGCTGAAGGCGCCGCCCCCATGCGGAGCCCAGCCACCGTAGGTGTCCACGATGATCTTGCGCCCCGTCAGTCCCGTGTCGCCCTTCGGCCCGCCGATCGTGAAGCTGCCCGTGGGGTTGACGAGCACGCGCGTCTTGGCGTCCACGAGCTCGCTCGGGAGCTCCGAGACCAGGTGCTCCATGAGGTCCGTGCGGATGCGTTCCTGGCTGACGTCCGCCGCGTGCTGCGTCGAGATCACGATCGTGTCGACGTGCGCCGGGCGGCCGTCGTCGCCGTAGCGCACGCTGACCTGCGTCTTGCCGTCCGGCAGGAGGTAGGGCAGGGTGCCCGACTCGCGCAGCGCCGTCAGACCCCGCTTGAGCTCGTGCGCGAGATGGATGGGCAGGGGCATGAGGGCCGGTTCGGTGTCGCGGCAGGCGTAGCCGAACATCAGGCCCTGGTCGCCGGCGCCCTGCTCCTCGGGGTTGGCGCGGTCCACGCCCTGGGCGATCTCGGCCGATTGCCGGCCCACCGCGACCAGCACCCCCACGTCGTCCGCGGGGTAGCCGGCCCGCGGGTCGCCGTAGCCGATCGTGCGCATCGCGTCGCGAGCGATGTCGGCGAGCTCGACGCGGGCGTTGCTGCGGACCTCGCCCCCGATCACGCACAGCCCGTTGGTCACGAACGTCTCGACGGCGACGCGGGCCTTCGGGTCCTGGGCCAGGTAGGCGTCGAGGATGGAGTCGCTGATCGCGTCGGCCAGCTTGTCGGGGTGGCCGGAGGTAACGGACTCGGAGGTGAAGACGAAGGACATGGCATCTCTCCCGCGGAAGCGGCCGGATCCTACGGTTGGCCGGCGACGGCGGGCGGCCGAAATCGGCGCGCTCGGGACGCGTTCCTGTCATAGTAGGGGGCTGGTGGATCCATCCGGCGGGTCCCGCGGGGGCGGCTGGGCCGCCCCGCGGAGTTCTTCTGACGCGGAGATCCCAGATGTCGACGAGGGCCTGCTGCTTGGACCCGTTGCGCTTCACCCGGTCGTCCCGTGGTGCGTTGGCTGGCACGAGAGGCACCGGCTCGGTGCGCCGCGCCGCGGCGCTCGCCGCCCTCGGCATCGCGCTCGCCCTGGCTGGCTGTGGCCACGGTCGGGACTACGAGGGTGACGTCGTCGTGGACAACCGCACGGACCTCACCACGAGCGAGGACCTGCTCACGTTCCGGCTGGCGCGCTTCCGCCACGACTTCACCGGCGATCTCCTGGGCGGCAGCCTGCCGCCCGCCAGCGCGCGCTTCATCGGCACGTTCCGCGAGGACTACTACGACGCGACCGGCGATCTGTCCGGTGGCGGCATCATCGACTGGCAGGACCTGTACGTGGGGTACGAGCGCACGACCGTGTTCGAAGTGCGCTGACCTCGCCGGACAGGCCCGCGCCGGGCGCTGGCCCGTCCAGCCGCCCGCAGGTCTCCCGCCGCCCAGCGGCAACCGGCTCCCCGCTACCGGGTACGTCGGAACACGGCGAACACCCGGCCTGTCGCCTCCACGAGCTCGTTCCAGACGGCGAAGAGTGCCTCGCCGCCGGGTGTCGTGCGGAGCTGCGACTCGCCTTGGGAGCTCGCCCCTTCGGCGAGGAGGACGATCGGCGAGAACGTGAACCCGAGATCCGTGGTGCGGGTCAGGTACACGTCGAGGTCGATCGTGCCCGTGGCCAGGTGCTCGTACTGGTTCACCTCGGTGCCCCATGCGAGCCAGGCGGTGTCCAGCACTTGCGGCGCGCTCGGGTCCGTGCTGTTCGGTGTCCCTACGATCCTCGGCTCGCGCACGGAGATGCGCGTGTCCGTGATCCCCGACACGTCGAACGGGTCCGTCCACGTCAGCCCCCCGTCCATGGACGTGCGCACGAAGAAGTTGTAGTTCGCGAGGTCCGTGTAGCGCGCAAGTACGCCGTCGGAAGTCCACGTGTAGCCCAAGAAGATGGTGTCCCCGCGGATGATCCCCCGGTGTGCACGGGCGTCCTCGAGGTGATCGGCCTCCGAGTCCGCGTCCAGACCCATGCGGCTGCTCATGTTGCGCGCCGGGGCGTTGAAGGCGGCGAATGCCGGATCCCACGCCAGCGCATCGACCGGCGGGTCGAGCTGGTCGGGGTGGAAGCCGTCGGAGGGCCCTGCATGGCTCCCGTCGGCGTAGCCGACGCGCGACATGATGTCCGAGGGTCCGCCCCCGTCGTAGAGACCCTCCTTCCAGAGGAAGCACACCTTCACGCCCGTCAGGGGACCCGCCTGACCCGCAGGCGGGGTCAGGATGCGCACGCGCCGTCCGTTCTCACCCACGTGCGAGAGGATCCACCCTGCGCCCGCACTGGCATCCGTCCCGAGGGGATCGAGGTAGCTCGTGAACACGTGGTACCGGATGTACTTGCCGATCCCCTCGCCCTCCGCCCCCTTGGTCTCCTCGTAGGCGATCACGGCCGTGCTGCCCGCCATGTCCAGGTTGCAGCGCGACGCGCCGGTGTTGCCGCCCAGGTTGTCGGTCACGCGCACGGCCGCAGGCAGCTCCGCGAGCGACCCGAAGCCCGCTGCCGACTGGGCCACGTACCAGATGTCGGTTCCCTTGGAGACCTTGGCGCCCGAGTCGCCATCCCCGGGTCCGTCCCCTTCACCCGGCTGCAGGCCTTCGGGGTCCTCCTGCCACGTCCAGACCCAGCCCGCGCCGGTGCCGCGACACGCCGACTGCATCGGGTCGCGCGAGCCGTCCGTCATGCGCTGGACGGTCCACGTCGCTCCCGCATCGGCGGAGCGCGCGATGTAGATCGCGCGGTAAGGCACTTCGATGAGGCCCGACTCGCGGTAGACGACGGATCCTTGGGCGGCGGCTGGGCCCGTGAGGTACGTCACGCCGGGCGGGAGCGCGGTGGGCGCCGGGCCCACGTAGGCGTCCTCCCAGATGATCGAGACGTTCTTGCCCGAGGCGAAGACCGTCGGCTTCCCGGAGTCGCCCGGGAACGGACGCGGCGCCGTCAAGGCGTCACCGTCATGGTCGGCAACGGCGGACGAGAGCATCGCGGTGTTGGAGACATCGAGCGGCGGCGACCAGGTGGCGCCCTCGTCGTCCGACACGCGCACGAAGATGTCGCGTGCGGCGAGCGCATCGCCTCGAGAGTCCCACGCCGGCGCGCCGACCCCGTTCCCGTAGACCGCCACGAGGTTCGTGTGGAAGACGTCCGCGGCGTCCTTCCACGTCACGCCGAGGATCTTCGTCTTGTGGGCCTGGTCCCCATCCAGCGTGACAGGGGCTTCGAGCCGGATCGGGCAGCCCGTCCACGAGGGCCCGATGGACGGTGCCGAGCCGCCGCCCCCTCCGCCGCAGCTCGCGGCGAGCAAGGACGACGCGACGAGGGAACGAAGGGTGTGCCAGCGTCTCACGCCCAGCTCCAGCTCGGTGACGAGCCACTTGCGGAGGGCAGGCGACTCCGCCCGCCCCGCTCACTCCGCAGATCGAGTGCCAGCCGGAGCACGCCCCGAGGCGGCCGATCGGCCGCACCGAGGGGGACGGTCGTCCCACCGCGTGGGGACTGGCACACGGCGACTGCGGCGCACCACGCAACGCGCCACCGACCGGAGGAGGCGCGTGCGGCACCGTGAGCTCCCCCCGCCACACGGCCCGGCGCACGCTCGCCGCGGCGGTCGGAGTCGGGATCAGCGTCGACGGCCGCCGCCTCCCCCCGATCCCCCGCCTGCGCTGGTCCCGCCGCCGCTTCGCACGACCGGCGGGGGGGAGCTACGAGGCTGGAGGGAGCGCGGCTGCGAGGGCGGCGCGACGCGCGGGATCCGCTCGAGCGGCAGCTGCTGCCGACGCCACTGCTCGAGCAGCTCCATGCGTTGCGTTGCGATCTGCCTCGAGCGCGCAGCCCGCTCCAGCTCCGTGTGCAGGTCCGTCGGGAACACCGTCGTGCGGGGGACGGCCGGGCGCGTACGGGGAGCCGTCGGCAGGCTCCGCCACGTGCTCCCGTCGAGGCTCTGCCACCCCGACGTGGACCGCCGGTAGATGCGACCGTCCGGTCCCACGTAGAGCGGGGACGCCGACGGTCCCTGGGGCAGGAGGGGCGTCCCCGGCGAGGTCCGCCGGGGGCGCGGCGTCGGCGGGGGCGTCGGCGGCGTGCCTGCTCCGAACCCGTCGATCGGACCCCGGACGCCCGTCACGTGGGAGCGGCGCAGCCACGCTGCATGGTCGTGGATGACGTCGGGGCCCCAGTGGGCGTACAGGTTCGTGGTGTCGTATCGGCTGTAGTAGCGGGCGGTGCTCGAGTACCAGGTGGCGCGGATCGGCCGCACGGCGAGGGGCGTGTAGTACCGCACTCCGACCACGTAGCTGGCCACGTAGGGGTGGTACACGACGCCGACCCCGAACGTGAGCGGCCATCCGAACCACGTGCCGGCCCCGATCCACGGGCGGTACCACCACCCCGTCCCGAACACGACGACGCGTCGCCGCGGACACACGTAGAGACCGAGGTAACCGGGGAGATACCCGACGACCACCAGCTTGGGTGTCGCGTCGTAGACGCGCACGAAGGTCACGCGATAGACGGGACACCGCGGACTGATCGTGTAGATCACGGTGGGGACCGCGTCGCACACGAGCCATGGGCCAAGGGCTGCCTCGGCGACGAACCAGACGCCCTGGTGGCAGCAGTAGTAGCGCCCCCCGGCCAGAAGCACGTCGTAGGCGGTGTTGATCGCATAGGAGACATCGGCGTCGGGGCAGCGGACGAAGTGCGGCAGCCCCACGTACCTCACCTCCAGCCGCGGCTGGTCGCGCCGGATGACGACGCGTCGCGGGATCTGCGCGAGAAGGACCGCCTCCTCCGCGGCGGGTGTGCCCGGAACGGAGACGAGGACGCGACCCTTGGCGTGGTTCGTGGGAATCCGCGCGAAATCCCCGGGCAAGTCGGCGAGCACGGGCTCCCAGGGTCCGGAGAGACGCGCGGCGCGGTACCAGCGACCGGAGACGAGCAGGTAGTGAAGGGACTCGCGCACGTGGAGGAACACGTCTGCGGACGTGTTGGTCACGTAGAGGAGCGACGTTCCCGGTATCGGGGAGAAACGCGCGGCTCCCTCCATGACGACGAGCTCGGCGGGCACGGTGCTCACGTGGATGCGGGGCGCGGGCGCATGCGGCGCGACCGGCGTGTGGCGGGACTCGGAGCGTGGATGTCCGTCCGGGATGCGGGCGAGGTCGCGCGGAGCTCGCGTCGCACGGCTCCAGTCGTCCGTGGACAGGTCCGCGGTCGTCATCCAGCCGTCAGCCAGTCGCAGGAACCAAGTGCCCGTCGCACGCTCGAGCAATACGTGCCAGTCGGTGTTCACGACGTGAAGCAGTCCGGTGCCCGGGATCTCGTCCAGGGCGGGGTCCCCGTCCACGAGCACCAGGCGCGCCGGAACGGTCTCGACGACGATGCGCGGCTCGAGCGAGCCGAGCCCGGTCGCCTGGGCTTGGGCCTGCGCCTCCACGCGCTCCACGTCGGCGAGCAGACGGTCGAGCGCCATGTCCATGGGGCCCTTGGGGAACAGCCTCTCCAAGCGATCCACGAGCTCGCCCTGTTGATGGGCGCCCGTCGAGGGGAAGCGGGCCTCCACGATGCGGAGATTTGCGACCGTGACGATCCGGGTGTCGAGGTTCGCCCGCGTCTCGCCTCGTACCCAGAGGGCACCGTACACGGGGGCTTCCTCGTCGGGAAAGTGGAGCACCACGGCGATGCGAGCCTCGAGGACGTCGTTTGCCCACCTGTCCACCTGCGGCTCGTGCATGACGAGCCGGACGCCGTGGTCATCGGCGAGCTCGTGCGGCCAGTCCGAGAGCGTGGGTACGCCGCCGCCCTCGTCCGCGCTCGCGGGGGTCGCCGCGAGGACGACGAGGCACAGGACGGCGAGCAGGAGCGGAAGATTCGTGCGCATGATGGATTCCCAACGGGGTGTTCAGGGAGGGTCGAGGCTCGAGCTGGCCAGGCGCCGGGGCCTTCCGACGGGGATCACGGCAGGCCCCTGGACGGATCCGCCAGGGGCGCGGCGGGGGACGAACGGGGCAGACGGGGCGAGCACCGCGGGTGCGTCAACGGTCAAGCGGGTTCGCACGGCAACCCCTGTTCGAAGACGGCGGCCCAGGGCCTCGTGGTCCCGACGCCTCCGCGACCCGTGGGTGTGCAACGTGCATGCCGCGCCCACGTCTGCGCGCCGCAGGGGCGCATCGGCCACGTCCCGCTCCCGGCGATGGACGCTGTTGCAGCGCCTCCCGAGCGCTCCGTCGGCGGCGCAGCCGTCACGGGCGGCGCTCGGAAGGGAGCAGGCACTGGGGAAAACGCACCGGCGGCTGCGGATCCGGTCCCAGCGGCTGCGCCGCGAGAGGCTGCTCGCGCGCCGACGGGCTCCGCACCCTTCAGGTCTGCCGCGGGCAGCCGTAGCCAGGGGGGACGCCCACACGTGTCCCCTGAAGGACGCGTCGATCGCCGCGATAGGACAGGGCGTGCGGGGAGGCCACGGACCCGACGTCCCCGCAAACGCCTGATGAATGGCCGCGCGGCGCATTCCCCACGACTGGCACCGTCCTTGCGCTCCCTTGCGCCGCGGCGCGCCCGACCGGGTGCGCGCGCCAGGAGTAGCGCCATGACCACCCACAGCTCGACGACCCCCTCTCCCGCATCGGCCGCCCGCCCCCGCAGCCGGCGTGGACGCAGCCTGCTGGTCGTGGGTCTGCTCGGCCTGGCCCTGGTCGCCGCCGGCTGCGGCGGCGGCGGGTACTACTACGACGACACGGGCGACGCGTATGTCGACAACCAGGACGCGTTCGCCACCGTCGGCTTCTACATGGCCCCCAGCGGCACGGGGGCGTGGACCGGCAACCTGCTCGGCGACTGGCTGTTCCCGGGCGAGGTGGCCTACGTCGGCTCGTTCGTCGAGGACTACTACGACGCGGATGCCGAGCAGCAGGACGGCGCGACGATCCAGTTCACCGCCGAGCCCATCTACGCGGGTGAGGCCACCACGTTCGTCGTGTTCTGACCGCAGGGCGCACGGCGCCCTGCTTGTTCCCGTCGACGTGTCTCGTGATCTTTCGCCGCGGGCTCCGGGAACCACCGGCGTGCCGGACATCCCACCGTGTGGTGGGATGACGCCGGCCCGGGCCCGCGGCGATCCTCGCCTCGGAGCGGGACGCCGCATACGGAGGTGAGCTGATGGCCGCAGGCCGTTTCCGTTGGCTGCTGCCGTCCCTGCTCTTGGTGTTGGCCGCCCTGCTTGGCGCGCTGTTGCTGACGTCGTCGCCGCCGCGACCGGGCCCCGACGAGATCGAGCCCGGCACACCGCAACCGGGCGCGCCCACGCTCGACCCCGACGATCCCCTGCGCGGCCGGCCGGCGCCGCCGCGACCCGCTGCGACGCCCGAGGGGACGAGGTCGATCGGCCGCGAGGTGGATGCGCTGCCCGCGCCGGCGCTCGACGGTCGCCTGACCGTCGTCGTGCGCACGCGCGAGGGCGCGCCGGTCGCCGGCGCCAGCGTCGTCGCCCGGTTCGTGGACCCGGAGGGCCTGCGCGGCGCGCCGTTCGACGACGGGGACGTCGCGGCGGAAGGCACGACCGACGCTGCGGGCACGTTCGTCGCGCCCGAGCCCTCGAGCCGGACGGGCTGGCTGCGCGTGACGGCGCGCGCAGAAGGACACGCCGCCGCGGCGCGCGTGGTCGTCGCCGCGGACGCCTTGGTCGAGCTGGTCCTGGGCCCCGCGGGCGAGGTACGCATCGAGGTCCTCGCGCAGCAGGACGCCGCTGCGGGCGCCACCCCCGCCGCGAACGTCGACGTCACGCTCCACCAGGGCGACGTGCGGCTGCTCGCCACGACCGACGCGGATGGGCGCGTCACGTTCCACGACGCGCCCGCGGGCCCGGCGACCGTGCGCGCCGTCACGAGCGCGCTGCAAGCCGTCGAGAACGGCCCGTTCGACGTCGCCGCAGGCGCCGTCGTCGAACGCGTCATCGTCGTCGGCGCGGGCCGCACCGTCGAGGGCGTCGTCGTGGACGACGCCGATGGCTCCCCCATCGCAGGCGCCGACGTGTGGATCGCGCGCCCCGGCGCCAGCACGCCGGCCGGCATCACGGATGCGCAGGGACGCTTCGGTCCGGCGCCGGCGGGGACCGACGCCGAGCGTCAGTTCGTCGCCGTGCGGGCACCCGGTTTCGCGCCGGCGCTGGAGCCGGTCGTGCTGCGGCCCGCGGAGGCCGGCACGGCGCGCGTGTCCGTGGAGGTACGCCTGCGGCGCGCCGAGCCCTGGCGCGGCCGCGTCCTGGGCGTGGACGGAGCCCCCGCAGCGGGCGCGCGCGTCGCGTGGACCGCGGACGGCGTGGCGGGGCGTAGCCCGGCCTCGGCGAGAAGCGACGAAGGTGGGTGGTTCACGATCGAGCCCCCCCCACCGCCGGCCCCCGGTCGTCGCGTGCTGCTGGTGGCCGAGAGCCCGCAAGGTCGGGCGGCCCTCGCGCTGCGGCCCGACGAGCCCGCGCCCTCGCCGCTCGAGCTGCGCTTGGTGGCCGATGCGTCCGTCGGTGGTCGCCTCGCCGCGAGCGACGGCACGGCCGTGGCGGCCGCCGAGGTGCGCCTCGTACCGGTGTGGGACGACGCCGAGCGTCGGACACCCGATGCGGGCGACGCGCGACGGCTGCTCGGCAACGAGCAGGGCCTGATGCCGTGGTCCGCGGCCAGCGATGCCAGCGGCTTCTGGCGCATCGATGCCGTGCCTCCCGGGCGCTGGCAGGTGCACGCCCGCACGGCCACGCTGGCCCGCTGGTTCCCGGCACCCGTCGACGTGGGCCGACGCGACGTGGACGTGGGCACGCTCGTGCTCGACGACGGTCTGGCCATCGCGGGCGAGGTCCGCGATGCCGACGGGCGTCCCGCGGCGGGTGCCCGCGTCGATGCCGTGGCCGAGGGGCTCGTCCCGCGCGCGTGGGACGCGCTCGCGGACGCCGACGGTCGTTTCGAAATCCAAGGGCTGCCTCCGGGCACCGTCCGCGTGCGCGCGCGGCGCGGCGAGCACGCCTCGGAGCCGGTCGTCGTCGAGCTGGGCACCGAGGACCGCGACGACGTCGAGCTGGAGGTGCCGGTCGGCGGCCGCGTGCGCATCGAGGTGCGTACGGAGGAAGGGGCACCGTTCACGGGTGTCCTCGTGCTGCGTCGCGAGCCGATCGGCGGACGCCTGGCTCCCGGTCGCCCGCAGGCCGTGCGCGCGAAGGCCGGCGTCGTGGAGGTGGACGACGTGCCGGTGGGCCCGGCCTGGTGGCGTGCCGAGTCGCCCGATGGGCGCGTGGCGCGCACGGAAGCCCCCGTCACCGTCGAGAGCGGTGGGCTCGCGCAGGCCGTGCTCGTGCTGGGCCGGCCCGCCGTCCTCGAAGGCACGGTGCACACCGCCGAGGGCGAGCCTGCCGCGTCCGCCGAGGTGCATGTGCGCCACCTCGACGGCCGCGGCAGCGTGCTCGCGACGACCGACCTGCGCGGTCGCTACCGCCTCGTGGACCTCGTGCCCGGGCGTCATCTCGTGATCGCCTACGGGCGCGGCGGTTCCCCCGTCGAGCGCGAGATCGACGTGCCCGCGGGCGTGGCGACCACGCTCGACCTCGACCTCTCGCCCGCAGGGCGTGTCGAGGTGCAGGTCCTGGACGCGAGCGGCCGCGACGTGCCGGGGGCCCTCGTGCGCTTCCGCGTGGCGGGTCGACTCGTCCGCGCCCGCGGGCCGGCGCGCACGGATGCGCGCGGCCGGGCCGTCGTCGAGGACCTGCCGCTGGGCCTGCTCGATGCGCAGGCCTCGCACCCCGAGGCGGGCGACGGGCTCGCGGACGTGATGGTCGAAGCCGGGCGTACGGTCCGCGTGGTCATTCGGCTCGCGCGCTGACCCGCGACGGGGACAGCCGCGCGAGATGGGGCCGGAGGCCCTCGATCGTGCGCTCGCTGGCCCCTTGGCTCGAGCACACGGCGTCGCGGGCGCGGGCGCCCAGCGCGCGAGCCGCGGCCCGATCGTCATGCCACGCACGCAGCACCGCTTCGAGCCCCGCCGCGTCGTCCACCACGCGTACGCCTTCCGAGGCCCGCAGCAGGGCGACTTCGCTGCGGAACTGGAACAGGTGCGGCCCCACGACCACGGGCAACCCCAGGCTGGCGGGCTCGATCAGGTTCTGCCCGCCGTGGGGCACGAGCGTGCCGCCGACGAACGCGAAGGCCGCGAGGCCGTACGCGTGCTCCAGCTCCCCCACCGTGTCGAGCACGAACACGTCGTCGGGCGCCGGCGCCCCGCGCGGCGCAAGCAGTCCGCTGCGCAGCACGGGTGCGCCACCCTCGCGCCGCACATCGACCGCCACGCTGTCGCGGCGCTCGGGATGGCGCGGCACGAGCACCAGATGCATGCGCCGTCCCCCAGCGGCCAGCTGCCGGACGACGCGGACCAGCTCGCGCTCTTCCCCGGGGTGCGTGCTGCCCGCGACCAGGACCGGAACCTCGGTGTCCTGGAGGCCGAAGAGGCGCGCGAGGGCGCCCACGCGCTCCCGGTCCGCAGCAGGCGTCACGTTGTCCAGCTTGAGGTTGCCCGTCACGACGATGCGGTCCGGATCCACGCCCAGATGCTCGAGACGCTCGGCGTACACCGCAAGCTGCGCGAAGACGCGATCGAGCGAGCCGAACAGACGCCGCGCGAACCAGCGCGTGCGTCCGAAGCGCCGCGCGCTGCGCTCGCTCATGCGTCCGTTGACGAGCACCACGGGTACGCCGCGCCGCCGAGCCGCCAGGAGGAAGCCCGGCCAGAGCCCGCTCTCGACGAGCAGCACGAGGTCCGGACGCAGCGCGGCGAGGTAGCGGTGGATCGACCACGAGAGGTCGGTCGGCGCGCGCTCCACGCGCAAGGTGGGGTAGAGCTCGGCGGCCACGCGTCGTCCCGTGACGGTCGTCACGCCCAGCACGATGTCGGCGCCCGGCAGCTCCTCGGCCAGCCGCGCCAGGAGCCGCGCCACGGCCTTCACCTCGCCCACGCTGACGGCCTGCACCAGGACGCAGGGGGCCTCGCCCTCACGCGGCGTGCGGCGCGCCATGCGCGCGGGCAGGTCGCGGACGAACGGACCCGCGCGGGCGCGAGCCTTCGCATCGACGGCCAACCGCGCGAGGGCGATCGGCAGCCCGAGCACCGCCGCGCCCACGTAGCCCAGGTCGAGCAGCGCGTGCCGGAGGTACGCCGGACGGCGAGGCCCGCGCGGCGTCGTCACATCACGCCCCGGCGGCTCCATGGCACTTCTTGTACTTCTTGCCCGAGCCGCAGGGACAGGGGTCGTTGCGCCCCACCTTCGGGGCGTCGCGCTGGATCGGCTGCGGCGGCCCCGAAGGCGTCGAGCCGACCGGCGTGTCGTCGGTGCGACCGGCCGAGGGCGGCGGCGCCGAGAGCGAAACGCCGGTGCCGTGCTCGGGCGGGGCCACCGGTTCGGCATCCGACCAGCGACCCGCCAGCTCTTCCTCGGCTTGGCGCGAGAAGCGGACCTTGACCAGGTGGTCGGTGACCTCCTCGCGGATGCCGTGCATCATCGAGCGGAACATCTTGTGGCCTTCCACCTTGTACTCGACCTTGGGGTCCATCTGACCCCAGCTGCGCATGGTGATGCCGGCCTTGAGGCTGTCCATGGCGTGCAGGTGGTCTTTCCAGCGCGCGTCGATGGCGTTGAGCATCAGGAAGTGCTCCACGGCGCGCATCTCGTCGGCGCCCAGCTCCTTCTCCCGGCGCTGCCAGGCGTCCTGCGCCTTGGCAAAGAGCTTCTCCACGGTGGCATCCAGGTCCTGGATGGAGAGCTCCTCGCCCGTGCAGGCCACGCCGAAGCGGCGGCGGAACCAGCGGGCCACCTCTTCGGCGTCCCGATCGACGAAGGGCACGTGGGAGCCGAAGGCGTCGTCCACCTTGCGCTCGATCACCTCGCGCACGAAGGCGCGCACGATGCGCACCTGCTCGTCCACGTCGTGGTCGAGCAGGGTGTCGCGCAGGCCGTAGATCTGCCGGCGCTGCGTGTCCATGACCTCGTCGTACTCGAGGAGGTTCTTGCGGATCTCGAAGTTGCGCGACTCGACCTTCTTCTGCGCCTTGGTGATGGCCCGCGTGACCATCGGGCTCTCGATGGCCTCGCCGCCCTTGAGACCCATGCGTTGCAGGATCCGCCCCACCCACTCGGGGGCGAAGATGCGCATCAGGTCGTCTTCCAGGCTCAGGAAGAAGCGGCTGCTGCCCGGGTCGCCCTGGCGACCGGCGCGACCGCGCAGCTGGTTGTCGATGCGTCGGGACTCGTGGCGCTCGGTACCGATGATGTGCAGGCCACCCTTCTCGCGGACGCCAGGGCCCAGCAGGATGTCCGTACCGCGACCGGCCATGTTGGTGGCGATGGTCACGGCGCCGTCGCGGCCGGCCTCGGCGACGATCGTGGCCTCGCGCTCGTGATGCTTGGCGTTGAGCACGACGTGCGCCACGCCGCGGCGCCCCAACATGCCCGACACGCGCTCGCTCTTCTCGATGCTCGTCGTGCCCACGAGGATCGGCCGACCCGACGCATGGACCCGCTGGATCTCGTCGACGACGGCGGAGAACTTGTCCTTCTGCGTGGCGTAGATGAGGTCGTCCTGCTCGACGCGCAGCAACGGACGGTTCGTCGGGATGCTGACCACGTCCAGCTTGTAGATCGACCAGAACTCGCCGGCTTCGGTCATGGCCGTACCGGTCATGCCCGCGAGCTTGTCGTAGAGCTTGAAGAAGTTCTGGTACGTGATGGTGGCAAGCGTCTGGTTCTCGGGCCGGGGGCGCAGGCCCTCCTTGGCCTCGACCGCCTGGTGCAGGCCATCCGACCAACGACGCCCCTCCATGAGGCGGCCCGTGAACTCGTCGACGATGATGACTTCGCCTTCCTTGACGACGTAGTGGACGTCCTTCTCGTAGATCCACCGCGCGCGCAGGGCCGTCTCGAGCAGGTGCAGCCACTCGGTCTCGCCCGCGTCGAAGAACTTGCGGCCGGCGAGCTCCTCGGCGCGCTCCAGGCCCTCGTCGGTGAGCACGCACTGGTGCTCCTTCTCCTTGACCTCGAAGTGCTCGTCCTTCTTCAGGCCCCGCGCGATGCGGTTGGCCTCCTCGTAGAGCGCGCGGTCGTCCTCGGCCTGGCCGCTGATGATGAGCGGCGTCCGGGCCTCGTCGATGAGGATGGAGTCCACCTCGTCGATGACGGCGAAGTGCAGGGGCTTCTGCACCTGCATCTCGCGGGTGACCTTCATGTTGTCACGTAGGTAGTCGAAGCCGAACTCGCTGTTGGTGCCGTACGTCACGTCGCAGGCGTAGGACGGCTGGCGGTCCCCGCTGTTCATCCACGACTGGATGAACCCGACCGTGAGACCGAGGGCTTCGTAGACCGGCCCCACCCACTCGGCATCGCGACGCGCCAGGTAGTCGTTGACCGTGACCACGTGCACGCCCTTGCCCGCGAGAGCGTTCAGGTAGACGGCGAGCGTGGCGACCAACGTCTTGCCCTCGCCCGTGACCATCTCGGCGATCGAACCCTGGTGCAGCACCCAGCCGCCCACCAGCTGGACGTCGAAATGGCGCAAGCCCAGTGCACGCTTGCTGGCCTCGCGGCAGGCGGCGAATGCCTCGGGCAAGAGGGCATCCAGCGTCTCGCCGTTCGCCAGGCGACGGCGGAACTCCTGGGTCTTGGCCTTGAGGCCCTTGTCGTCCAGCGCCTGCATGGCGGGCTCGAACGCGTTGATGCGCTCGACGATCGGGAGCACGGACTTGATCACGCGGTCGTTGCGCGTGCCGAAGACCTTCTTGAGGACGGAGCCGAACATCGTGGAGGGGCACCTCGGGGTCGGAGGAGGGAGGACCGGGGCAGGCGCGAGGACCGCCACGGCCGGGGAGGCGACGCGCGGTCAGCCGGGCATCTCCAACGTGCCGACGACCTCGCGCAAGGCCCCTGCCCCCAGCTCCGCGAGCCGGGACGGAAGCCCGTCGAGCACGTCCAGCACGGCGGTCGGACGGTAGAACGTCGCGGTGCCCACCTGGATGGCGCTGGCACCGGCAACGAAGAACTCCATGGCGTCGTCGGCGTCCTGGATGCCGCCGATGCCGATGATCGGCACGCCCACCGTCTCGTACAGCAGGCGCACGAGGCGCAGCGCGAGCGGCTTGATCGCCGGGCCGGAGAGCCCGCCGTACCCGCGGCCCAGCACGGGACGCCGACGGCGCCAGTCGATGGCCATGCCGACGTAGGTGTTGATGGCGCTGATGGCGGTGGCGCCCCCCGCGACGACCGCCTCGGCGATCGGGCGGATGTCGGTGACGTTGGGCGACAGCTTGGCGATCAGCGGCAGGTCGGTGAGGGCGCGCACGCGCTCGACGAGCTTCCTGGCCAGCACGGGGTCCGTGCTGAAGTCCAAGCCGCGCGCCACGTTGGGGCAGGACATGTTCAGCTCGAGGGCGGCCACGCCGCGCTCGCGGGCGAAGCGCTCGGAGAGGGTGGCGAAGTCCTCCAGGTCGTGCCCGGCGACGTTGACCACCAGCGGCGTGCCCAAGTCGCGCAGCTGCGGCAGCACGTCGCGGATCCACACGTCGGCGCCGGGGTTGGCCAGCCCGATCGAGTTGAGCAGCCCCCCCGCCGTCTCGGCGAGGCGCGGTGGCGGGTTCCCGGCCCGCGGCGCGCTCGTGATGGTCTTCACGACCAAGCAGCCCAGGCGCGAGAAGTCGACGAAGGCCTGGGCCTCGAGGCCCTTGCCGAAGGTCCCCGAGCCGGTGCCGACGGGGTTGGCCAGCTCGAGCGAGCCCAGCCGCACGCGCAGGTCCACCGCCGTCGTGGCCGGGGCGGCAGGTCGTTCCCCGGCCGACGCGCTCACGAGGCGCTGCCCGCGGCGGCCGCCCGCTTGGCGGCCCGCGCCTTGTCGCGCTTGGCCGTGCTGCCGAACAGGGCGTCCCACATCACGAAGCCGACGCCCACGACGATCAGGCTGTCCGCGATGTTGAAGTTGGGCCACTTGAACGACTCGGCGCCGGGCTCGCCCGTGTAGACGAGGATGAAGTCGCGCACCTTGGACCAATGCCAGCGGTCCCAGAGGTTGCCGAGCGCCCCGCCGAGGATCATGGCCAGACCTACGTGCAGGAGGCGGCTGGGATTGCGGGTGGCGAGCAGCCAGGCCAGGAGGGCGAGGGTGGCCACGCCCGTGAGCGCCAGGATCTCGGTGGTGCGGTGCGCCGCCAGCCCGAAGGTGACGCCGGGGTTCCAGGCGCCCTCCCAGGCGAGGAACCCCTCGATCACCTCGACCCGCTGGGCGGCGGAGGGCACCGTGGGATCGGCATCCATCCCGAGGTAGTCCTCGAACCAGGCCTTGGACCCCAGGTCGGCCACCAGCCCCACGACGAGGACGAGCAGGGCAACCACCTTCAGGGTGCCGGAGGCGGTGGCATCGAGGTCGGGGGCGGTGTTCATGGGCGGGCGGAGGATACGCCTCCCCGGGGCGCTGCCCAAGGCGGGGGCCGGGGCTCGGGCCTTCAGGTGCGGGGCCCGGGGACCGTACTTCGGAGGGGAGGCCCATGGCCGGCAACCATCCCCACGACCCCGCTTCCTTGCTGGAGGCCTGGCTTGACCACCTGCGCGTCGAGCGCGGTGTCTCGCCGCACACCCTCTCCGCCTACAGCGGGGACGTCCGGCGAGTGCTGGCCGCCGTGGGCATCTCCGGGGATCGTCTCCACGAGGCGGGCGCGCTGGCCGATCTCGACGAGCCCGCGTTGCTCGGCTGGCTCGGTACCGAGCGGCGGCGGGGCGCCGCGGCGACCAGCCTCGGCCGACGGCTCTCGGCGCTCCGCGGCTACTTGGCCTTCGCGTCCAGCCTCGGCGCGTTGACGGGCGACCCGACGCGCCACCTCCCCTCGGGCCGGCGCTGGGAGCGGCTGCCCAAGGCCTGGACGCGCGAGCAGGTCGAACGCCTGCTCGAGGGCGTCCGCGGCGACGAGGCGCTGGCGCTTCGCGATCGGGCGCTGCTCGAAGTGCTCTACGCCTCGGGCGCGCGCGTGGCCGAAGTCGTGGGCGCCGAGCTCAAGGACCTGCGTGCCGGCGACCGCATGCTGCGGCTCCACGGCAAGGGGGGCAAGACACGCTGGGCGCCGCTCGGCGAGCAGGCGCTCGAGCACCTCGAGACGTGGCTTGCCCGCGGCCGACCGCGCCTCGTGGGCGGCACCGACCCGGGCACGATCTTCCTCTCGCGCTCGGGCCGACCGCTGGACCGCCACCGCGTGTTCCGGATGGTGCGTGAACGCGCGGTGGCCGCCGGACTTCCCGGCGCCCTCTCCCCCCACACGCTTCGCCACTCGTTCGCCACGCACCTCGTCGCCGGCGGCGCCGACCTCCGCGTGGTCCAGGAGCTCCTCGGCCACGCCAGTGTCCAGACCACGCAGGTCTACACCCACGTCGACCCCGAGCGCCTGAAGCAGGTCCACACCAAGTTCCACCCGCGCGCGTAGCACGGCGTCGGCTCGCGGTGCAGGCGGCGCCGGTCCGAATTCCTCGTTCCTGCCGGTGACGCGGCGTTCGCTGGGAGCGCGATTCCTAGCCTCGCCAGAGGGCGAGCTGGCAGACCCTCCGCATGTGTTGGAAGTCCGCGTCCGTCGTCATGAGCGTGAGGTCGTGACGCAGGCACAGCTGGGCCAAGAGTGCGTCGATCGTCCCGACTTCGATGCCCCGGCGTCGGCAGGCGTTGCGCAGACCTGCTGCCTCCACATGGTCCATGCGGTCGGGGACGACCACGGGAATCGCAGCGAAGTCATCGACGATGCGCTGCTTGGCCCGCGGCCCATGGAATCCCTGCAAGAGCTCTTGGAGCACGAGGCCTGTCGTGAAGACCAAGTCTCCGCCCTCGAGCGCATCGCGCAACGCATCGACCTCGGGCGAGTGCGGTGCGGCATCTCGGCGGAGGGCCAGCGACCAGACACTCGTGTCGACGAGGAGCCTCACGCAACGGTCTCACGAAGGCATCTCGGCCTCACGCAGCCACCTCACCCACGCTCTCGCTCGGCCTTGTAGTCGTAGGACGGATCCCACTCCAAGGCCCCGAAGAGCTCCAGCACCTTCTTCTGCTCCCGGCGGGCAATGAACTCCTCCAGGGCCCGCGTCACCGCAGCCTTCTTCGTTCGTTCGCCGCTTACGGCGAGAGCGCGATCGATGAGACCGGGGTCGATGTCGAGGTTGGTAGCCATGTGTGATAGCCTACACAGCATTTCACACAGACTCGAGCTGGCGATCGGACCGGCCGTGGGCCGCGTGACGCGGTGGGCTCCGGGCGCCCCGCGCGCGCCGGTCCCCCTCGGGGGAGCGGGAGCGTAGGCTCCCCGGCATGCAGCTCTTCCTCGATACCGCCGACGTCGACGCCATCCGCCGCTACGCCTCGTGGGGCGTGATCGACGGCGTCACGACCAACCCCTCCCTGATCGCCCGCTCGGGGCGCGTGTTCGAGGAGGTGATCGAGGAGATCTGCTCGATCGTGGACGGGCCGATCAGCGCCGAGGTCACGGCGCTCGAGGCCGCGGGCATGGTCGAGGAGGGCGAGCGCCTCGCCGGCATCCACCCCAACGTGGTGGTCAAGGTGCCGCTGATTCCCGAGGGCCTCAAGGCCACCAAGGCGCTCTCGGCCCGCGGCATCCGCACCAACGTCACGCTCTGCTTCTCGCCGACGCAGGCGCTGTTGGCCGCCAAGGCCGGCGCGACGATGGTCAGTCCCTTCATTGGGCGGCTCGACGACCGCGGCGAGCGCGGTATGGCCCTTGTCGAGGACATCGTCACGACGTTCCGCGCCTACCCGCGCATCACGACGCAGGTGCTCGTGGCCAGCACGCGCCACGCCGACCACGTGCGGCAGGCCATGCTGCTCGGCGCCGACATCTCCACCGTGCCACCCAAGCTGCTCGACCAGATGGTTGCGCACGACCTCACGGACAAGGGCCTCGCCGCCTTCCTCGAGGACTGGAAGCAGGCGCGTACGGCGGTGCCGCAGCACGCCTAGGCACCCCCCTCCTCCAGCCGCTCGCGGATGCGGCGCGCCACGTGCTCGCCGATCCCAGGCAGTGCTGCCACGTCCTCGAACGGGGCGCTGCGGATGGCCTCCACGCTTCCGAAGTGCGTGAGCAGGCGCCGACGCCGCGCGGGGCCGACGCCGGGGATGCCGTCGAGCGCGCTGGTGGAGAGCGTCTTGCCGCGGCGCGTGCGCTGGTAGCGACCTGCGAAGCGGTGGGCTTCGTCGCGCACGCGCACGAGGAGGCGAAGCGCGGGGTCGTCAGGCGCCAGCACGAGGGGCTCCTCATGCCCGAGGCGCACGATGCGCTCGTCGCTGCGCTGGGCGCCGCGCGTGCGGGCCTTGGCCAAGCCCACCATCGGCGGCACGGCCAACCCGAGCGCCTCGAACGCCGCGGCGGCGGCCTCGAGCTGGCCGCGACCGCCGTCGATCAGCAGCAGGTCGGGGAGCGCGCCCAGGTGCTCTCCCGCCGCGAAGCGTCGGCCCACGACTTCGCGCATGCCCGCGTAGTCGTCGCCGCCCGCGGCCTCGCGGATCGCGAAGTGGCGGTAGGCGGCGCTGTCGGCCACGCCCCCCACCAACACCGACATGCCCGCCACCGGGTCGGTGCCGCGTAGGTGCGAGAGGTCGTAGCCCTCGATGCGCTCCGGCGGCGCGTCGAGCTCCAGCACCTCCGCCAGGCGGCGCAGCGCCCCTTGGGCGGCGCGGGCCTTCTCGCCGTGCTCCTGCAGCGCTTGCTGCGCATGGCGCTGCGCGAGGTCCAGCAGCTCGCGGCCCGTGCCGCGGCGCGGGACCGCGATCGAAACGGGCCGCCCACGCCACTCGGCGAGCAGCTCGCCCAGGCCCTCGACGTCGTCGGGCAGCTCCTCCACGAGGACCTCGGCGGGGACGACCTTGCCGCCGGCGTAGAACTGGCCCAGGAGGGCGCCCAGCACGTCGCGCCGCGGCAGCGTCGTGCGCTCGGGCCACGCGCGCGTGGCCACGACGTGGCCATCGCGCACGTAAACGATGGCGATCATCGTGACGCCGCCTGCCGCGGCCACCGCGATCACGTCGCGGTCCTTGCCGTCGGGGCTCACGACCTCCTGGCGGGCGAGCGCGCCTTCCAGCGCGTCCGCGCGATCCCGCAGCACGGCGGCCTTCTCGAACTCGAGCCGCTCGGCCGCGGCGTGCATCTCGCGACGCAGCTCGTCGAGCAGGCCGTCGTCGCGGCCGCGCAGGACGGCGACCGTGCCGTCCACCAGGGCCTTGTAAGCCGGCTCGTCGACAAGGCCCACGCACGGCGCCGCACAGCGCCCGATCTGGTGATACAGGCAGGGCCGCGTGCGCTCTTCCAGCTCGCGGTCGCTGCATGTACGCAGGGGGAACAGGGTGCGCAGGAAGCGCAGGGTGCGACGCACCGACTTGGCGCTGGCGAACGGCCCCAGGTAGAGCGCCTTGTCGCGCTTGACCTTGCGCACCAGGGTGAGGCGCGGGAAGGGGTGCCGACGGTCCACGCGGACCAGCAGATACGCCTTGTCGTCCTTGAGCCGCAGGTTGTAGGGCGGCTTCTCCTGCTTGATGAGCGTGTTCTCGAGGAGCAACGCCTCCTCGGGCGTCGCCGTGGGCACGACGGACACGTCCACGGCGCGTCGCATGAGCAGGCGCACGAGATGGCGACCGTCGCCTGCGCCGAGGTAGCCGCGCACGCGGCTGCGCAGGTTGGCCGCCTTGCCCACGTAGAGCACGCGCCCGTGCGCGTCGAGCCAGCGGTACACACCCGGGCCCGTGGGCAGGTTGGCGACGCGGCGCTTGAGCTCGTCGGACGGGGCGGGGCTCGCGCTCACGGGCGGCTCACGCGTCCTCGTTGGCCGAGGCCTCCACGCCTTCCTCGCCCGAGCCACGCAGCAACAGCAGGCGCTCGGCCCGGCGCAGCTGGTCGCGCAGCTTGGCTGCATCCTCGAAGCGCAGCTCCTGGGCCGCTTGGCGCATCTCGGCCTCCAAGCGCGCACGCTCGGCGGCCAGCGCCTTGGAGCCCTTGGGCATGGCTTGGGCCCCGGCCTCGGCCAGCTCGACGTAGTCGCGCTCGGCGTAGACCTCCCCCACCGTGTCCCGCACCGCCCGCCGCGCCGATGTCGGCGTGACACCGTGCTCGGTGTTCCACGCCGTCTGCCGGCTGCGTCGGCGCTCCATCTCGGAGAGCGCCCGGCGCATCGAGTCGGTGACCGTGTCGGCGTAGAAGAGCACGCGTCCGTTCACGTTGCGGGCCGCGCGCCCCGAGACCTGCACCAGGCTGGTCTCGCTGCGCAGGAACCCCTCCTTGTCGGCGTCGAGCACCGCCACGAGCGTGACCTCGGGCAGGTCCAGACCCTCGCGCAACAGGTTGATGCCCACGAGCACGTCGAAGAGCCCCAACCGGAGGTCCTTGAGGATCTCGGCACGCTCGAGCGTGCTGATGTCGCTGTGCATGTAGCGGGCCTTCACCCCGATCTCGGTCAGGTGCTCCGTCAGGTCCTCCGCCATGCGCTTGGTGAGGGTGGTCACGAGGACGCGCTCGTCCGCTGCGACGCGCTTGCGCACCTCTTCCAGCAGGTCGTCGACCTGCCCGCGCGCCGGGCGCACCTCCACGGGCGGGTCGACCAGCCCGGTGGGGCGGATCACCTGTTCCACGATGTGCGGGCCGGCCTGCAGCTTCTCCCAGGCGCCGGGCGTGGCGCTGACGAACAGCGTGCGGTCCACGCGCTCCCAGAACTCCTCGCCCGTGAGAGGTCGGTTGTCCAAGGCCGACGGCAGGCGGAAGCCGTACTCCACGAGGTTCAGCTTGCGGCGGCGGTCCCCGGCGTACATGCCGCCGATCTGCGGCACGGCCACATGGCTCTCGTCCACCACCAGCAGGAAGTCCTCGGGCAGGTAGTCGAGCAGCGTGGCCGGCGCCTCGCCCGGTCGACGCCCGTCCAGATGCCGCGAGTAGTTCTCGATGCCCGGACAGAATCCGGTCTCCCGCAGCAGCTCGAGGTCGTAGCGCACGCGACGGGCCAGACGGTCTGCCTCGACGATCTTCTCGGCGCGGCGTAGCTCCACCAGGCGCTTGTCGAGCTCGAGGCGGATGCCCTCGATCGCGGACTGCAGCGCCTCCTCGCTGTTCATGTAGTGGCTCGACGGGAAGAACGAGGCGGCGGGCCGGCGGCCCAGGACCTCGCCCGTCACCAGGTCGACTTCCTCGATGCGCTCCACCTCGTCTCCGAACCACTCGATGCGCAGCACGCGGTCGTCGGCATCGGCCGGCCCGACCTCGACCACGTCGCCGCGCACGCGGAAGCGCCCGCGCCCCGGCTCCATGTCGTGGCGCTCGTAGCGGATGCGCACGAGGCGTCGCAGGAACACGTCGCGATCGATGCGGTCGCCCTCCTCGACCCACACGTGGTAGTCGCGGTAGGCGTCGGGCGAGCCCAGGCCGTAGATGCAGCTGACGCTGGCCACGATCAGCACGTCGCGCCGGGTCAGGGCGCTCTTGGTGGCGGCGTGCCGCATGCGATCGATGCGGTCGTTGATGCTGGCGTCCTTCTCGATGTAGACGTCGCGCGTCGGAAGGTAGGCCTCGGGCTGGTAGTAGTCGTAGAAGCTGACGAAGTACTCGACCGCGTTGTGCGGGAAGAGCTCGCGCATCTCGTCGAACAGCTGCGCGGCCAACGTCTTGTTGGGGGCCAAGAGCAGCGTCGGTCGGTCCAGCTGCGCCACGACGTTGGCTACCGTGAACGTCTTGCCCGAGCCTGTCACGCCCAGCAGCACCTGCCGGCGCACGCCGTCGTGGTCGGCCTGGACGAGGGCACGGATGGCCGCCTCCTGGTCGCCCGAGGGGACGAAGCGGGTCGTCAGGCGGAAGCCCGCGGGCGTGCCCGGCGGCGGGCGCTCGCCGCCGCGACGCGCGGCCCCCGAGCCGGCGGACGGGTCGTCGGCCGCGGGGCGCATGGCCGGGGCCCGCTCAGCGTTCGGCGGCGGCCGCCGCGTCGGCCTCGGCGTCGCGCTCGGCCTGCTCGCGGGCGGCGCCATCGTGGAACGCGTCCCACGGCGGCAGCGGGTCGTTCTTCCAGTAGCCCTCTTGCCACCAGAGCGTCCAGCGCTTGGCCACAGCCATCACCGTGCTCCCCGGCGTGTTGTGGCGCAGCGGGTCTTCCATCTCGAAGCGGCGCTCCATCCAGCCGTCGATCTTGCGCAGCGTGCTGTCCACGGCCGCGGCGATGGAGCGGAACTCGTTGTTGCGCGGGCCGTCTTCGAAGTTGTTCGATTCGTCGGCCAGGCGCTTGAACTCGCTGACGAGGCGCACGGCCACCGGGCGGCCCTGCTTGACGAACCACTCTTCGGCCTCGCGACCGTCGCGTCCACCGCGGCGGATGCCCTCGATGTGCGTGTCGGCCTCGGTGCGGATGGCCGCGTCGACCTCCTCGGGCCAGTCGAACACCTGGAGCTCGACGCGGTTGGCGTTGAGGCGAGGCTTGCGCGACGTGCCGCCGGACGTGGTGTTCGGCGGCGGGACGTTCGGGGGCGGTGCGGCGGGCGTGGTACCCGTCGGCGCTGGCGCGGGGCCTGCGGTGCCGGTGGGCAGGGGCGTGCCCGGCAGCGGAGCGGGCGTCGGGCCTCCGGGCAGCGGCGCGACCGTGGTGCCGCTCGTGCCACTTCCGGACGCCGTTTCCGTGGTGGTGGTCGTGTCGTCCTTCTTGCCCTGGAGCGCGATGACCGCCACGATCGCGCCGACCACGAGGGCGGCGATCAGCAGGATGAGCCCCGTGGGGCTGCCCTGCTTGCGTGCGTGACGACTGCGGCGCCCCCCGTCGTCCTGGTCGTCGTAGTCGTCCTGGCGGGAGCGACCCCGCGAGCGGGAGGGGGCCGCCGAGCGGGAGGGGGCCGCCGAGCGGGAGGGCGCGCTGCGCACCCCCGAAGCCCGACCGCGCGAGCTGCCGCGGCGCGAGGGGGCCGCGGGGGCGGCCGGCGCCGCGGGCGCCGCGCGCCCGCCGAAGTCGGACAAGTCCATGACCGTGCCGCAGCTGGTGCAGGCGAACGTCGCCGGCGGGTTGGGCGGCAGACGGAACCGCTTCTCGCACGACGGACACTGGACGACCTGGGACATGGGCACCTCGCTACGACGGGGTCGGGCGAAGCATCCTACCTGCCGTGGAGGCGTCCAGGTGCGGAGCCCCGTAGAGTGGGCGCATGGGCCGCGACGTGGCCAGCCGCTACCGCCGCCTCGCGGCCCTCTACCGCGCCGGCGTCCCCTGGGCGACGGCCGTCGACGACGTGCTGGGTGCGGAGGCCGCCACACGTGCCCGGCACGGCGCGCCGGTCCACGCCATCCTCCGCGACGTCTCGCCCCTGGATCGCGCGCTGCTCGAGGCCGGCGAAGCGACAGGCCAGCTGGAGGCGACACTCGAGCGCCTGGCCGTACGGCACGAGGCGCTGTCGCGCGCGCGCACGTCCAGCCTGTCCACGCTCGCCTACCCGCTCGTCCTGGCCCACGTGGGCGCCGTGCTGGTCGCGCTACCCGACGTCCTGACGGGCCGCCCGGCGGCCGGCTTGCTGTGGTCCGCATTGCTGGTCGTCCCGATCTGGCTGCTCGTGGCATTCGTGCGCGGGATCCTCGGGCCGGGCCGGGCGCGGGCACCGGGCGTGACGCCTGGGCTCCACTGGTGGAACGCGGGACGCGTGCTGGATGCCGACCACGCCGCGCTGCTCGCACTCGCCGACGCGCACGACGCGGGCCTCTCCTTGGACCGCGCCGCACGCCTGGCCGCCGAGGCCGGCGTCGGGGGGCGCGTGGCCGGCGACCTGGCGCGGGCCTCGACCTACGTGGCGGCGGGACGACCGCTCGCCACGGCGTGGGACGCGACGCCCCCTTCGATTCGCGACGAGCTCGTGAGCGGAGAACAAGCCGGCGACCTCGCCGCGGCCTGTCGCCATGGCGCCGCGCGCCTGCACGAAGACGCGCAGGCGTGGCGTTCGAGGTTCCAGGCCCTGGTGCCCGTGATCGCCCTGCTGGTCGTGGGCGGCGTGATCGCCGTGCGCGTGCTGGGCTACTACGCCAGCATCTACGAGCAGCTGGGCCGCTTCTGATCCACGAGCTCCGCGAGGTCCAAGCTGGCGCGCCGTGTGGGCTCCGGCTGCACGAGTCGCCGCTGGACCTCGTCGGCCACGAGGGCCCCCAGCGCAACGCCGATCGCACCGCGAGGCGCGTCGACGGCGCACGCATCCTGCGGGCGCATGCCCACCACGAGCGCTCCGCCGTCGGCGCCCGGACCGATGCGGGTCGCGTCGGGCAGCACCACCTCGACGCCTGGACCCGCGCGACGCCGCACCGTCACCCCGGCGGCCGCGAGGTAGCGTGCGGCGGTGCGCGCCGCCAGCCCGCTCCCCGTCACGACGACCTCCGCGTCGAGCAGGCGCCGCTGGCCCGCCACGCCGACCTCGGGCAACACGACCTGGCGCGCGTAGCGCTCCACGTCGATGCCACGCGCGACCGCCTGCGGTGGCCCCTCGCGCATGACCTCCACGACGAGATCGACGCCGTCGCCGCGCGCCGTGGACGCGACCACGCGGTGGCCGGCGGCACGGACGCCGTCGGGGACCGTCGCTGCGCCCTCGGCGCCGAGGCGCAAGCGCAGGCGTGCGCCGCGGGGCGCCGCGTCCAACGCCTCGCGCGCGCGCAGCAGGTTGAGGGGGCACCGCGTGCTGATCAGGTCGAGCGTGGCCGTGACGGCCTCGAGAGCCGGCGCGTCGGAGGCGCCTACGGCGCCGATGTCGCAGGCCGGCCCCGCAGCCAGCGGCCCGGGCGCAACCGCCTCGCCCCCGCACACGGGGCACGCAGGGTCCGGCCGCGCGCCCAGCGTCATCGCGCGCGAGGACGTGAAGTCGAGCACGTCGTAGGTGGGGCGCCGGAGGTCGCCCGCGGCCAGCCGCAGCGCGAGCAGCGCGGCCAACGCCCCGGTCACGCCGACCACGCCGTTCCAGACGCCCAAGTCCGCGCAGCTGCCGCCGTCGCCGTCCAGGCGTCCGAACAGGCAGGCGAGGCACGGCCGGCCGCCTGCGGGCACCGCGAGACGCCGACCCTCCGAGCGCAGGCCGGCCGCGTGGGCCAGGGGGCGCCTGGCGTAGACGGCCGCGCGCGAGACCCAGTCCTTCACCCATGCGCCGTCGGTCGCGTCCACCCAGACGTGGGCCGACGCCCCGAGCCGCGCAAGCCGATGCTCGTCGAACCGGTCCTGCACGCCCTCGGTACGGACGTCGGCCACCGCGGCCAGGCGCGCGGCCGCCGCGTGCGCCTTCGGCCGACCGACGTCCTCGGGCTCGAACAGCACCTGGCGAGGCAGGTTGGACGGCTCGACGACGTCCGGGTCCACGAACGTCACGCGCTCCACGCCTTCCGCGGCCAGCGCCAGACCGGCCGGACAGCCGAGGCCCCCAGCACCGATCACGAGCACGTGGAGATCACCGCTCATGGCCGGCGTCGTCGGGCGAGGAACAGGAGGGCTGCCACGCCCAGCGCCGCGGCGCCCAGACGTCCCAGGCGCAGCGCGGCATCCCGCGGCGTCGGCAGCGTGACGGTGGAGGCGGCCAGCGGCACGCGGCCGTAGATCTCGCCCTCGTGCAGACGGTCATGCCCCGCCACGCCGTAGGCGAGGGCAACCAGCGGGTCGTGGGCCAACACCTCGAGCCGCGTCACGCCGCGCGTGTCGGCGGGCTGGCGATCGGCCGCGGCGTCGGCCCAGAGCAGCGCCGTGGAGGCACCGACCACGGCGAGCAGGCCGAGCCCTCCGGCACCCGCCCACGGCACGCCCACCTGACGCGCCAGCGCACCGCCCCCCAACGCCAGGAGCCCCATGCCGATCGCGAGCAGCGCGAGGCCCCCCACGCTTGTCGCGCCCAGAGGTCCGCCCACGAGCACGAGCAGGAGCGCGCCGACACCGGTCCCGAGCAGCGCCGGGCGCGTGGGTCGCGCCCCCGCCCACGCCGTGATCGCCCCCGCCACCAGGAGCCCGGCAGCAAGCGCCTGGAAACAGCCCTGCGCACCCGCCGGTGCCGCGACACGCACGACAAGGGCTGCGCCCGCGGGAGCGAGCGCACGCAGGCCGAAAGCGACGTGGGCTGCGGTCAGGCGGCCCCTACGGCAGGCGGTTCGTGACGAGGCCGAGCGTCTGCATCGCGTAGGCGGTGCCGAGCACCTTCGAGCCCTCGTCCCAGCTGTCGTCGTCGGGGTTGTGCCACGCGCCGTCTTCGGCCTGCAGACCGAGCAGCACGTCGGCGATCTCCTTGCGCCACGCGTGCGGGCGCCCATCGGCATCGCGCACGGTGAGCGGCTTGCCGGTGACCTTCTCGTACTCGGCCAGCGCGCGCGCGGCCGTGTACAGGTAGTACAACCAGCCCTTGCGCGACTGCTTCGCGGCGTCCGTCGCGTGCTCGAAGCCGGGGTTGCGCTCCACGGTCCAATGCTCGGACACCCACTTGACGACGCGCTCGACGCGCGGGTCACCGGCGGGCACGCCTGCGAAGAGCAGGCACTTGAGGAGCGCGTAGGACATCGAGCCGTAGCTGCGCGGCTCGTAGCGGCCGTCGCTGCGCTGGACGAGCCCGGCCTTGAAGTCCTTGGTGACGACCCCGGGGTTGTAGAAGCCGCCCCCGTCGTCGGCGGGCACGACCTCGCGCTCGGCACCGTCGATCTCGACCGTGCCGGTCCAGTCGTTGGTCTCGCTGGAGTTCTGCACGCGGCGCAGGTAGCGCTGCATGCGCGTCCAGACCGGGCTGTCCGCGGGCACGCCGCCGTCGTCCTTCAAGGCCTGCGCGGCGATCTGCAGGTTGGAGAGATCCGCCGGGGAGCCCGTCACTTCCTGCTTGTACGGAAAGCCGCCGTAGGACGGATCCGACTCCTCGCCCTGGATCTGGGAGGCGACGAGATACGCGCGCGCCTTCGCCTGGGCCGCGGCGTGCTTGGGGACGCGGGCCGCGGCGAGCGCTCCGATCGCGGTGCTCGTGTGGTAGTTCCTGTAGATCGGCTTGTCCCAGATCGAGCCGTCTTCCTTCTGCTGGCTCACGAGCCAGTCGAGCGCCTTCTGGAGCGGCTCGCTGGCGCGCACGGCCTCCTTGTCGAGCGAGGCGACCAAGGCCATCACGGCCATGGCCGTGTAGCCGGTGTCGATCCCACCGGCCGCGGGGTCGCCGAAGGCGCCGCTCGCGTCCTGCTGCGCCAGGAGGAACCCACGTCCGCGCGCCAGCGCGGCCTGCACGGCGTCGGTGTCGACGCCCGACGGCGCCGCCAGCTCGGTGCCGCCACCCGCGTCGTCGGCGCCGCCGCCGGCCGGGGGCGCGGGCGGGCCGTCCTTCTTGTCACCGTCGCCGCAGGCGCCGAGGGGGAGGAGCAGCAGGGCGGCCAGCACGGCGGCCACGGGGAAGAAGCGGGGCATGGGGCTCTCCGGCAGGATGCGCGCTCCCGGGTGGAGCGGGCCAGGTCCCCCGCAAACGTGGGCCCACGGGGCGGGTTCGTCCAGCGGGGCGGGAGGGCTCCGACCGGGCCGTCTGCCGATAGTCTGCGCCGATGGCGAGGCCCCGCTGGAGGACCCCCGTGCCGCCGCTCGACCCCCAGGCCCCGGAAGACCGCGGCCGCTTCGACCGCGGCGTGGTCCTGTTCAACGCCGGCGCCTTCTACGACGCCCACGAAGACTGGGAAGACCTCTGGCACGAGGCGGAAGGGGCCGAGCGCCTCTGGCTCCAGGGCCTGATCCAGATCGCTGCCGCCTTCGTGCACTGGTCGCGGGGGTTCCACGCCAGCGGCTTCGCCCGGCTCCTCGAACAGGCTCGCGAGAAGGTGGACGGCTATGCCGGGCGCACGTGGGGCGTCGACTGGCCGCGCCTGAAGGCCGACCTCGAGCCGTGGTACGCGCACGGCCGCGAGGTCGCCGCCGGCGCCGACCTCAAGGCATCGGGACCCGCGAGCCCGCCGCAGGTCCATGCGGTCCCCGGATACGAGATCGACCCCCTACCCATCGAGGAGTAGGGGGTCGACCCAGGCACCCGAGCGGGCGCGAAGCGAAGGGCGGCCGACGGCCGCCTGGGCTCTAGCCTCAGGTGAAGCAGGTGCCGGCCGTCGAGCTGTACGTGCCCGGCGAAGGACGCGGAGCGGCGTACTCGACGCGCACCGGGCGCGGCGCAGCCACACCCTGGCTCGCGTCCCGCAGCGAGCGGACCGCGCTGCCGAGGCCCGCCCCGGCCGCGGGAGCAGGCGAGGACGTCGCGTACGACGGCGTGCTTGCGCGGTACGTGCTGTCACGACGGATCCACGGACGACCCGCTTCGTCGTACTCGATGCGGGGGTCGTCCACGCGCACGGTGCGGCTCGGCGTGGCGGCTGCCACGTACGTCGGCTGGACGTAGCGCGTGGTCGGCACGGCTGCCGTGCGAGCCGGCGCGCTGTAGCCGCGCTCGATCCACACGTTGCCGTTGCGGTCGACGTAGCGATGCGCCGTCGGCGCCGGTGCGGCGGCAACCGTGGGGGCCGCGTTCTGCACGTAGCGCGTGTTCGACGCGTAGGACGTCCGGTAGGAGGTGTAGGTGGTCGGCGCACGGTAGTAGGCGCGACGGGAGTACGTGCGGGCCCGCGTGCGGCTGCTCGGCGTCGAGAAGGCGCCGTGGCCGTGACCGTAGGCGCTGGCCGGCTCCTGGGCGAACAGGGCGGCCGCGGCGGCAGCGCCGCCGAGGAACAAGAGAGCGCGGATGGTGCGCATGGAAACCCTCCCGCCGAAGTGACGCGCCGCGCGGACGAGGCACCCCGGCAAGTTGCATGGTCGGCAGTTCGACCCGGCGACCGAAGCCACCCGGGCCAAAAAACCTTCCGGCCCCCACCGCGGGGGCCCCTTCGCCTCTCCCTCGAAGGGTCTTCGAGGGCTACGAGCAGCCTACGCCTGTCGACCCACGCTGGCAGCGCTCAATTCCACCGTTGCGATGGGAAACGGCCGGCGGACCAAGCCCCGGATGTCACCGCCCCATCCCCGGCCCGCGCGGATCCGGGGCCGGCCGGCGCTTGCGTTCAGCCGCCCCGGCGCTATCGTCCCGACCCCTGTCATCTGACACGCGGGCGTAGCTCAATTGGATAGAGCACCTGACTACGGATCAGGAGGTTTGGGGTTCGAGTCCCTACGCCCGTACCACCTTTTGCTTGGCGCCGGGGCCCCGGAGCCCCTGGCGCGGTTGGTGGCCGAACGTGGATGGTTGCTCGAGCACGGGACGGCCCCGGAGCCCCTGGCGCGGTTGGTGGCCGAACGTGGATGGTTGCTCGAGCACGGGGCGGCCCCGGAGCCCCTGGCGCGGCTGGCGGCCGAACGTGGCTGGTTGCTCGAGCACGGGACGGCCCCGGAGCCCCTGGCGCGGTTGGTGGCCGAACGTGGATGGTTGCTCGAGCACGGGGCGGCCCCGGAGCCCCTGGCGCGGTTGGTGGCCGAACGTGGATGGTCGCTCGAGCACGGGGCGGCCCCCATGCGCCGGCGGTGATGGGCGCCGGGCGGCGTCCCCCCGTGGGGGCACCATCGGCGCGTGATACGGACGTGGTTTCTCGACGATCCTCGCGCCGCGGCGGTGCAGGGCCTGCCGGATGCCGAGGCGCGGCGCCGCCCCCACTGGGTGGAGGTGGTCGAGCCGGACGCAACCGAGCAGAGCGAGCTGAAGGCCCAGTACGGCCTGCATGACGTGACGCTCGGGGCTGCTCTTCGCGAGGGGCACCCGCCGCGCCTCCTCGAGAGCGCGCAGCACGTCGGCGTGATCCTGCAGACGCCGCTGGCGACCACCGCCAAGGGCTTCCGCAAGATCGGCGTGCTGGTGGCCGACGGCTGGGTCCTGACCGTGCTCCGCAAGCCCCTGGCACCGCTGCAGCACATGTTGCAGCACCTGCGCGCCAGGGCCGCCGAGTCCGGCCTGGCGCCGGGCGACGTGTTCTACGCGCTCCTCGACCAAGCCACCCTGGGCTTCGAGGGCTTGGCCGACGCCATCTACGACCGCTCGCTGGCGCTCGAGCGCGCCCTCGACGAGGACGCCCAGAGCGGCTTCTTGAAGGAGCTGCTCGCGGTCCGCCAGGACCTCCTGCGTCTCAACCGCAGCCTGCGCCGCCAGCGCGACGTGGTCCAGGCGCTCTCCCGCCACGAGCACCCCGTGATCGGCGAACGGCTGCGCCCGTACCTGCGCGACGTGGCCGACCACATGACGCGCGTATACGAAATGGCCGAGGCGGCGCGCGAGGGAATCCTGGCGCTGCGCGACACGCACCTCTCGCTGGTCAACAACCGCCTCAGCGAGACCATGCGCGTGCTCACGGTGATCGCCACGATCATGATGCCGCTCTCGCTGGTGGCAGGCATCTACGGCATGAACGTGGCGGGCCTGCCTGGTGGCGAGAGCCCGTTCGCCATCTGGGCCATCCTCGGCGGCATGCTCGCCCTCGCCAGCGGCATGCTCGTCTGGTTCCGTCGCCGGCGTTGGGTGTAGCGGATCGCCCGAGCCGCACGAGCCCACCTGGGTCCCCGACCGCTCACGGATTGCTCGGCGTTCGAATCCCTTGCGTACCCCTGCCGGACGTACCATGCGGCGCTCGACCTGCCTGAGCGGGCAGGCCGCTGGAGCGCTCGATGTCGAAGATCGTCCTGGCCTTCTCCGGGGGGCTCGACACGACCTTCTGCGTCCTCTGGCTGCGCGAGCAGACCGGCGCGGAGATCGTCACCGTTACCGTGGACACCGGAGGGTTCGCCGAGGGCGAGCTCGAGGCGATCGCTGCGCGCGCGGCCTCCCTGGGCGTCACCGACCACCGCACGGTGGACGCCCGGGCCGATGTCTTCGACCGCTTCGTCGGCTACCTGATCAAGGCCAACGGCCTGCGCGGCGGGGTCTACCCCGTGTCGGTCGGCGCCGAGCGCACGGCCCAGGCCGAGGCCGTCGTCCGCGTGGCCCGCGAGGTCGGCGCCACCGCCATCGGCCACGGCTCGACCCGCGCGGGGAACGACCAGATCCGCTTCGATGTCGCCATCCGGGCGCTGGCCCCGGAGCTGGCCATCCACGCGCCCATCCGCGATCTCAACTGGTCGCGTGCGCAGGAGAGCGCGTGGCTCGCCGAGCGCGGCATCCACATCGATGCCAAGACCGTCGACTACTCCATCAACGTCGGCCTCTTCGGCACCACGATCGGCGGCAAGGAGACCCACGATCCCTGGAAGATGCCGCCGGAGTCCGTCTACGCGATGACGGCGGACCCGGCGACGACGGAGCGCGAGCCGGAAGAGCTCGTGCTCGGCTTCGACCAGGGTCTGCCGGTATCGCTCGACGGCGAGCGCCTGGCCTCCGTCGACCTCCTGCGCCGCCTCAACGAGCGCGCGGGCCCCCACGGCATCGGCCGCGGCATCCACCTCGGCGACACGATCCTGGGCGTCAAGGGCCGCCTGGCGTTCGAGGCGCCCGGCCCCCTGCTGCTGGTCATCGCCCACCGCGAGCTGGAGAAGCTCGTCCAGACGCGCTGGCAGGCCTACTGGCGCCAGACGCTCGGCACCTTCTACGCCAACCTCATGCACGAGGGCCTCTACTACGACCCCGTCATGCGGGACCTCGAGGCCTTCCTCGACAGCGCCAACGCCCACGTCACGGGCGAGGTGCGCCTCAAGCTCTACCGCGGACACGGCGAGGTCGTCGGCGTCCGCAGCCCGAACTCGCTCATGGCACCCGAAGTCGCCGTCTACGGCGAAGGGGCCAAGGGCTGGACCGGCGAGGAGGCGGCCGGTTTCGCACGCCTCTACGGCCTGGGTGCCGCCCTCGGGCGGCAAATGCAGGAGCGCGCCAGCCGCCCATGATCCACTCGATTCGTCCGCACAAGATCACCAGCATCGCCCATCGCCTCGAGCTCGGTCCCGTCGTCGACTACACGACCGACGGCATCGAAAGCCGCGTCGGCCAGGTGCTCGTCGTGCGCGCCTTGGAAGAGAAGCGCGTCTACGACGTCGTGGAGCTCACCACGGGTCGCATGGCGCACGTCGCCAAGGGTGACGTGCTCGTGGGTGCGCTGGGGCGCCGTGACGCGCTGCGCGGCTTCGTGGGTCGCGTGCCGAAGAGCGTCAAGGCCGGTGACGTCATCCACCTGCTCAACCTCGGCGGCGTGCTGGGCACCGCCGTCAGCGAGAACCGCGACGTCGGCCATCCGCTCCAGGTCGAGGTGCTGGGCATGGCCGTGCGCGAAGGCGTGGGCCTCAACATCGCCGACGCGGCCATGCCCGAGCCCCCGGCCGACGCGCCCGTGCCCCCGCTCATCGTGGTGTCGGGTACCTGCATGAACGCCGGCAAGACGGTGGCAGCGTGCGAGCTGGTGGCACGGCTCACGCAGCGTGGCTACCGCGTGGGCGCCGCCAAGCTCACGGGCGTTGCCGCCGTGCGCGACCCCTTCAACATGGACGATCACGGCGCCATCTGCACGCGCACCTTCCACGACGTCGGCCTGCCCAGCACGGCCGGCATGGAAGATTGCGCGCCCATGGCCAAGCGCGTCCTGCGCTCGATTCCCATCGAGGCCGAGGAGCCGCTCGACGTGATCGTCGTCGAGATGGGCGACGGGATCATCGGTCGGTACGGGGTGGAGAGCATCCTGAACGACAAGGAGTACCAGGGCTGGATCGTGGCCCACGTCCTGGCCGCCAACGACCTGGTGGCCGCCTGGGGCGGGGCGCTCTGGCTGCGCGAGCGCGGCATCCGGCTCGACTGCATCGTCGGGCCCGCGACCGACAACCAGGTCGGCGAGGCCTACGTGCGCGAGGAGCTCCAAGTCGAGGCCAGCAACGCGCGCACGGCCGCGGAAGCCTTCGTGGACATCGTGGAGAAGGCCGCCTTCCACAAGGTCACGGCGCCTGTCTGATCGATGGCCGGTCTGCACCACGACTGGGGGTTGCGCCCGTACGCCGAGGTACACGCCTGGCAGCAGCGGGTGGTGGCCGCCCGCGTGGACGGCCGCATCCCCAACGTGCTGCTGACGGGCGAGCACCCGCCCGTCATCACGCTCGGCCGCAAGACGCCCGACGACGGCGCGTACGCGGCCGACATCCCGCGCGTCGAGGTGGAACGCGGTGGCGAAGCCACGTTCCACGGCCCCGGCCAGCTCGTGGCCTACCCGATCGTGCACCTGACGCAGGCGCGCAAGGACCTGCACGCATTCCAGCGCGACCTCGAGGAGATCGGCCTGCGCGTGCTCGCCGCGTTCGGCCTCGAAGGCGAGCGCCGCGACGGCCTCACGGGCGTCTGGGTCCGGGGTCGCAAGATCCAGAGCCTGGGCATCGCCGTGCGCCGCTGGGTTACCTGGCACGGACTTGCCTTCAACGTGGCCACCGACCTCGCTGCGTTCCGCACATTCCGCCCGTGCGGTCTCACGGGCGACGTCATGACCAGCCTCGCCGACCAGCTGGGCCGTCGGGTGACGGTGGAGGAGGTCACGCCCCACCTCGTGAGGATCGCGGGTGAGGTCTTGCCGGGCGGACCGTTCCAGCGCGGCGACCTCCCGCCGGACCTGCAGCTTTCCCCGCTACCCTCGCAGCCGACGGCCGCGTCCCGCGGCCGCCCCCCGGAGCCCGCATGAGCCCCGAAGCCGCCGTCCCCTCGATGCCGCTGCCCGTGGCGATCCCCGATCGCAAGACGGTGGACCCCCATCTGGACGTCGAGGCCGAGATCGACCGCCTGCGCAAGGAGCGCAATGCCGTCATCTTGGCGCACTACTACCAAGACGGCGTCATCCAGGACCTGGCCGACTACGTCGGCGACAGCCTGGGGCTCTCGCAGCAGGCCGCCAAGACGGACGCCGACGTGATCGCGTTCTGCGGCGTCCACTTCATGGCCGAGACGGCCAAGATCCTGAACCCGGACAAGACGGTCGTCATGCCCGACCTCGACGCCGGGTGCAGCCTCGCCGACCGCTGCCCGCCCGACCTGTTTGCCAAGTGGCTCGAGCAGTACCCCGACCACCTCGTGGTCAGCTACATCAACACCTCGGCCGCCATCAAGGCGCTCTCGCACATCATCTGCACGAGCAGCAACGCGGTGCGGGTCGTGGCCTCGCTTCCGTCGGACGCCAAGATCGTGTTCGCCCCCGACCGCCACCTCGGGCGCTGGGTCATGAAGCAGACCGGCCGTGACATGGTCCTGTGGCCCGGCTTCTGCGTGGTGCACGAGCAGTTCACCGCGCGCAAGATGCTGCAGCTCAAGGCCGCACACCCGCGCGCCCATCTGATCGCCCACCCCGAGTGCGAGCAGGCCGTGCTGGACATGGCCGACTACATCGGCAGCACGACAGGCTTGATCGAACACGTCGTCCACAGCGACCACGACGAGTTCATCGTGGCCACCGAGATGGGCGTCACGCACCAGATGATGCAACGCCGCCCCGGCGTGAAGATCCTCTGCGCCCCGCCCGAGTCGGGTTGCCAGTGCGCCACGTGCCCCTACATGCGCCTCAACACCACCGACAAGCTCTACCTCGCGCTCCGCGACCTCGAGCCCGAGGTCGACGTCCCCGCCGACATCCGCGAGCGCGCCCTCCTGCCCGTGCAGCGCATGCTGGACCTCGGCTAGCCGCAGAGCGCGACCCCGGATGTGTCTGGACCCTTGCCGCGGCGCCGCGCAGCGGCAACGTGGGCAAGGTGCCTGACACGTAGGGGTCGCGGTTCGATCGTCGGCGAACGTCGCAATCTGGTAGCGGGGCCGATGCAGAGTGCATGGCAGGTCGTTCCGCGCTGCCTTACCGCAAGTCGAGCGTCCGCTCGATCACGCCCGTTCCGTCGGACTCGATCACCTCGTCCACGTTCCTCGGCAGCGGCCGCTCCTGACCCGACGTACGCAACCGGAACGTCCCGGGCCCCAGCCCCGTCAACGTGATCACGTCCTCGCCACTCGAGATCGCACCGCGCATGTACCCCGTGGGCCCATCTTGTTGCGCCGAGAAGCCGATGCGGGGCACCACCGCGCCCTCCTCGACGAGCAGACGCAACCTCACCGTGGCACCCGGCTCCGTGGCGTGCGTGCCCAGGTCCACGTCACCCCCGGTGAGATCGACATCGCGCAGCACGAGCGGGACCGCATCAAGAACGTCGACCCAGATCGTGTAGCGTCCGGGCTCGTACCCCCCCACCTCGAGGACGCGGTCCTTGAGCGGAGCTTCGATCTGGAACGCGGGCTCGCCCGCGGGCTCGCCGCGAAACAACCGCACGGCAAGACGCGGGTTCGATCGCAGGTGCAGCGGAAGCACGAGGTCGCGGTCCAACGCAACACGGAACGTGGCCGCCCGCTCCAACCGCAGGACGACGTCGTCGCGGGGCTCGCGCAGCGTCACGCGTCCTCCCTGGCGGGCCGGGACCAACGTCGGATGACGTGGCTCGAGAACCACGTCGCGATCACCGGGGATGCGGACGCGGAACGTTCCGTCCCTTCCCGTTCGCGCGACGGCGCCCTTGGCTACGGGGTTCACCACGTCGGGCGACACGTCGACGCCGTACAGCATCAGATCGATGGCCTGCAGCTGCGTCCCTTCCGGGGCTTCGACGCGCCCCTGGACCAGACCCGACCGCGAGAGATCCCAGGCCAACCGAGTGGTTTCCCCAGCTCGGATGTCGAACGTCGGAAGTGCCACCAGGAGCGTCCGGTCGTACACGCGGTAGGTCCCCAAACGCAGGGGCTGCAAGACGAGCTCTCCGTTCGGCGCGGGCGAGGGCATGGTCCCGCCTCGGAAGTCCGTCCATTCCCACCTGTCCACCGCCGCTTCCCAACGCTCCAGCGTGAGGTTGATGCTGCGATCCGAAGGCAGAGCCAAGTCCAAGACGAGGATTCCCGCCGACTCGAGTGGAACAGCCAACGAGTCGCTACCGTGCGAGGCATCGACATACAGGCGGCCACCGAAGCGCGTCGTCCCGCGCCCACGCACCTGCAGTGGACGCGACGGTCGCCCGGGCGGTGGCGTCCACTGGAAGACAACCGACCCATCCGGATCGATCCGATCCGGCACGACGCGCTCGTAGAGTCCGCCCTCGCTTCCGTCGTGCCCCAACTCGATGATCAGCTCGTCCGGAAGGCTGGCTACACCGTCCACGGTCACGTCGAGGCGCGCCTCGCGCGGCGCCCGCAGGACGACATCCAGCTCGTTGACGGATCGTCGTAGGTCGACTGCACCCACGTGATCACCGGCCCACGGCTTCGGCGTGTGCGCCACGAACACGTCCGCCTGTCGACCGGCGAGCGAGCCGAACCGAGCCGTGCCCTCGCCGTCCACGAGACGAGCCTCCTCGAGGAGCGCGGAGCCACCCCTCAGGATCACCCAGACGCCCTGGGCAGGCGTGCCATCCGAGTTCCGGACACGCACGATGACCGAGCTACCATCGCGAAAGCTCGTCGCCGTTCCCTCGTCACTGCGCGGAGCACACGAGAGCTCGGCCACGCGCCCACCAGGCTCCACAGCGACCCCATGAATGCGACCGGGTCCGAAACCGCTCGCCACGAGCGCTCCGTTCTCGATGGTGCCGTGCGTCGGGAGGATCTCGCCCCGCAGCGCGCCGTCCGGCGAGAGTCGCACGACGGTTCCGTCCGTGGGCTGCTCGCCACCGCGATCCGTCAAGGGCCACCGGATCGTGCGCACGGGCTGAAGCTCAACGCGCAGCGTGGAAGTCCCCGGCAAGATGTATGCCCTCATGTGATCAGCTGCGGCCTGGCTGCCCGCGATCGGCATGTACCCATCGGCCTGCACAAGCAGGAAGAGCGAGTCCGCCGGCCCCAGCCCCGTCAGCAGGACGTTGCCTTGCGCATCGCTGGTTGCGGGAGGAATCGGAGGCGCGTAGACCCGCGGATTGACCATACGGCCGGGACCGAAGCGCTCGAGCGCGTGGACGCTCGCGCCCTCGACGGGCTCCCCCGTCGCGGCTGAGACGATCGTGACCTCGACCGTGCGATCCGGCGGCAGCTCGACGCGCAGGGGCCCAGGCGGCTGGAGCGGAAGGTACGAGCGCACCACGGCCCGCCCCGAGCCCCCGGTGCGCGCGACGATCCGGATCGCGCCACGCGGCAAGCCGACTGCCCGGAAGCGACCCGCGGCGTCCGTACGCCCGTGCGCCCACGCGGCCGACATCCGCCCGTCTTCGCCGAAGACGTAGACATCTGCGGGCCCCACGATCCCGGGCGGAGGAACGACCTCGACCTCGAGCACCTCGCCGGTGGTCAGCGTGAGGACGCCCGCGTCGATGCGATCGCTGACGGCCTGCATCAGGTACAGGGTCGTGCGTGCAGCGCGCCCCTCGTCGTCTTCCGCGAACACGGTCGTCACGCCGAATGTCGCTGGGTTGATGCCCGCTGCCCACACGACGAAGCGCCCCTCGGCATCGGTCTTGACGGACGTGCCACCCGGCGCGGCCGGTACCACACGCACCTCCGCACCGACCGCCGGCACGCCCATCCCCTTCACGACCCGACCCTCGACGCGGATGCCGTCCGGCTCGACACCCGGCGTCGAGGCGGGAGCTCCCGAGGGCGCCGCCGGGGGCGACGCCGCGGGCTGGGGACCCGCTTCGAGCGTGGGCGCGCGACCCGTCGGCGGCGGGTCGTCGGCGACGACCGAAGGGGCCACGTCGCCCGGCACCTCGGGCTCCCCGCTCGTCGGCCACAGCGCGAGCGCAATCAAGACCGCAGCCGCCACCACAACGATCGCAAGAGCCCGCCCGTCGCGCATCATCCCGTCTCCCGTCGCGAGCTACCGCAAGTCGAGCGTCACCTCAATGACACCCTCGCCGTCGGACTCGATCGTTTGGTCGAGATGCGGCACCGTGGGCATGGTGATGGCGCTCGTCGTCACGCGGAACGTCCCGGGGCCCAGCCCCCCGAGAGCGAGAACGGCCTCGCCACGCGAGGTAACCCCGCGCGAGTAGCCGCGCGGCCCCTCCTGGAGAGCTCGTAGGGCGATCCGCGGCGGTGCGTCGCCCTCCTTGACGAGGAGCGTCAGGCGGACCGTCGCTCCCGGTCGCGGCGGCACCGTTCCGAGGTCCACGACTTGGTCGGTGAGCCGGACGCCGGTGAGGGCGAGCGGGGCGGCATCGGGTACATCGATCCAGATGTCGTAGGTCCCAGGGGTGAAGCCACCCACCGTGATCCCCGTCTCGACGACGCGCACGGTGGACTCCAGGAGCGGCTGCGCTCCGCCTGATGCGAAGAGCAGGACGCGCACGCGCGAGGGTCCGGACATGCTGCGCGGAAGGACGATGTCGCGTCCGAACGAGAGGACGAACGTGCCTCCGCGCTCCAGACGAAGCACGATGCCGTCCCGCGGGAGGCGCACGCTGGCCGTGCCGCCAACCGCGGCGGGACGGTATGTCTCGTGCCGGGGCGAGAGCACGACGTCTCGTTCCCCCGGGACTCGCACCTCGAACTCGCCTTCCGCGTTCGTGTAGGCCGTCACGGCCAGGGACGTGCCCTTCATGGGATTGACGTCCACCCCCCCCACCTCCACGGCCACGCCTGGGATGGGCTCGCCGTCGGGGCCCACTACGCGCCCGCGAGCCAAGCCGGCCGAGCCCAAGCGCAGGCCAACTCGAGCGACGCCGCCGGCGCCCAGGTCCACCGCCTCGGAGGCGATGCAGGACGTCAAGTCTGCGGCACGGTAGCGACCGGGCGTGAGGCCCTCGATGCGACGCAGCGCTGCGCTGTTGGGTGGTGACTCGTCCCACGCGCTACCGAGAACAATGCCCCACGCCGCGCGGTCCTCGTCCCAACGCTCCAGATAGGGACGGACCAAGCCGTCCGCGGGCAGGTCGATGGCCAGCTCGAGCGTGCCACCACGGACGAGCGGTACGTCGAACACGTCGGGCCCGTCTCCACCCTGGTCCTCGAGCATGACGGAGGTCGCTACGTACCCTCGAGCCGTGACGTTCCAGCGCTGCATGGAACCAGTGACGGCGGGTCGCCACGCGACGAGGACCGTACCGAGGGCCTCGTCCACGTCTGCGAGCTCACCGCGATCGCGCCGCAAGGGCGCAGCACCCAGCAGATGGAGGCGCAGGTCGGGTGGGACTCCCGGCTTGCCGTCGAGCGTGAGCCGGAGAAGCGCTTGTCGCCGACGCGGGACGACGACATCGAAGTCGCCATCGTGCGTAGCCAGGTTCACGCCACCGATGCGCTCGCCGCCATGCGACGTGGGCTGCTCGGCGAGGAACACGTCGACAAGCCCGTCGAGAAGCCCATCGAAGCGAGCTACGCCCCCCGCGTCCACTTGGAGAGCCGGGCGCAGGACGTTGTTGCCTTGGTTTCGGAGGACGACCCAGAGCCCTGTTGCCGGTGCGCCATCTGGGTGCGTGCAGCGAACCGTGACGCTGCGCGACGGGCGGAAGCTGGTGGCGAGGCCACTTGTCGATCCACCCAGGCAGAACAGCGGTGCAACAAGACCGTCGGGCGTGTGCGCCAGCGCATGCACGATGCCGAGCCCGAATCCCTCCCCGACCAGGTCCTCGCCCTCGACGACGGCTTGGGCCGGAAGGGTCGTCTGAACCGCGCCGGGCCTCGGCTCCAGGGTGACGACCGTGCCCTGCGGTGGCACGGGACCGTCCGCGTCGGTCAGCGGCCAGCGGATGCGCCGCACGCCCTGCAGGGGGATCCGCAGCGACAGCTGGCCGGCCCGCACGCGAGGCGACGCGGGATCGCTCAGCGCTTGCGCTCCGGCAATGGACTGATAGCCCGACGCCTCGACGAGGACGACCAGCTCGTCATCAGGGCCCAGACCACCAATCCATGTGGTCCCATCCGACTGGGTAGGAGCAACGGACAGGGCCGGCAGGTAGGCGTAGAACCCCATCCAGCCGGAGCCCTGACGCAGCTCGACTGGATGAAGCCGAGCGCCCGCGACCGGGGCGCCACCTTCGGCCGCCACGACAGTGGCACGGATGCGTCGCTCCTCCGGCAGCTCCACGCGAATCGTGTTGGGTTCGCCCTGCTTCACCTGGGCCGACGCCTCGCCGCGCCCGGTCCCCTCCCCACGGGCCACGACGCGAACATGTCCAGCGGCGAGGCCCAGGAGTCGCAGCCGACCTGAGGCGTCGCTCGTCCCGCTGGCAACCGGCGGTCCCTGACCATCCCGCATGACCGCAAGTGCAAAGACCTCAGCCGCGCGGCCCGAACCGTCAGGCCCCAGTACGAGCACGTCCAGCGAGGCCCCTGGCACGAGGACGAGCACGGTCGGCTCGAGGAGCGCGCCGGGCTGCGGGGACACCCACACACTGGCCGATCCCGATCGACCGTCCTCGTCTCGCGCCGCCAGGGATGCGGCGCCCCCGAAGGCCTGTGCGGGTCGTGGGACGCGGAACGCGAAGCCACCATCCTCGCCCGCTCGACTCTCCGAGCGATCGCCGTCGAGACGGAGCATGACGATCTCGGCACCCGCGGCGGCGCTGCCGTCGGGGTACAGCGCGCGCCCCTGCACCATGACGTGGGTCGCCGCGAGCTCGGGGGGGAGCTTGGTCGGATCGGGCAGGACCTGCTCCGTGGCATCAGACCGCGGCGGCGGCGGCGACGTGCTCACGAGCGTCGGTCCTACGCCGGGGCGCTCCTCGGGCGCGACACCGCCGCCCGTCTCGACGACGGGATCCGCGGGCTCGGGATCGACCGCCTGCAGCGCCGAGACGAGAAGCACGAGCCCGACGAGCAGACAGCCGGCCAAGAGGGCGTGAATGGGGCTCATGTCCCCCTCCTCCGGCGACAGGGTCGCACATCGGACGACGGCCGGGCACCCAGCCAGCAAACGCGGGGATGGGGGGCGAGTTCGAGCGGGGTGGGCCTTGCAAACAGGTAATCTTGGAGTTACCTTTCCCCCTGTGACCGACGACCCGCTCGACCCCGTCTTCGAGGCCCTGGCGCACCCGGTGCGGCGGGCGGTGCTCGACATCGTGAAGCGGATGCCGGGCGCCTCGGTCGCCGACATCGCCCGCGAGTTCCCCATCAGCCGCATCGCCGTGATGAAGCACCTGGCCCAGCTGGAGGCGGCCGAGCTCTTGACCAGCGAGAAGCGCGGGCGCATCCGGCACCACTGGATCAACACGGTCCCCTTGCAACGCATCGTGGATCGGTGGCAAGACGAGTACGGCGCCTTCTGGAGCACGCAGGTCGTGGACCTCAAGCGCCGCCTGGAGCAATCGCAAGACCCATGTCCCCCATCGACGAGTCCGCCGAAGGCGACGCCACGAACCAGCAGGTCTACCGGATCACGATCCGCGCCACGCCCCAGAAGGTCTGGGACGCGTTCGTGAAGGAGGGCGAGGTCCTGCCCTTCCTCTTCAACTCCGTACTGCACACGACGCGCTTGGCGCCGGGCGCACCGATCCGCATGCGCAGCCCGAACGGCAAGACCACCGGCGTCGTCGGCGAGGTGCTCGAGATCGACCCGCCCCACCGCTACGTGCATACGCTGCGCTTCACGCCGCTGGACGATGCGCCGTGCGTCGTGAAGTACGAGTTCCGCCCCGTGGAGGGCGGCACCGAGTTCGTGCTCACGACGACGGGCGTCCCGCCCGGCACGAAGACGGCGAAGTACATGAAGCAGGGCGGCCCCTTCATCGTGAAGACGCTCAAGGGCTGCGTGGAGGATGGCCGCCCGCCGTTCGGTTCCCGCGTCATGCTGCGTCTGATGGGCGCTACGGCCTGGATGACGCCCAAACGCTGCAACAGCGAGTATTGGCCGCTCGACAAGGGCACGGACGGCCCGCACGGCTACCCCGCGAAGAAGTAGAAGCAGGAGACGTACCCATGGCCAACACGGCAGACGAGCAGCTTGCGACCATGATCAAGAACCTCGAGGAGAAGACCGGCCGCAAGCTGGCCGCGTGGACCAAGCTGGTCTTGGCCTCGGGCGCGGCCAAACACGGCGAGATGGTGGCGTGGCTCAAGACCGAGCACGGCATGACCCACGGCTACGCCAACCTCGTCGCGCACGAGGCACGCAAGACCTCCCCGGCGGGGCCGGAGGCTGTCGCCAAGTCGAAGACCACGGGCGCCACGAAGAAGGCCGCCGGGTCCGCAAGCGAGGGGCGCGAGCTGTACACGGGGCCGAAAGAGGGTCTGCTCCCGATCCACGACGAGCTGCTCAAGCTCGTCCGCACCTTCGGCAAGGACGTGGAGCTCGCGCCCAAGAAGACCTACGTCAGCTTGCGGCGCGCCACGCAGTTCGGCTGCATCCAGCCGTCCACGAAGACGCGCGTCGATCTCGGCATCAAGCTGAAGGGCGTCGAGCCCACGGGCAAGCTCGAGGCGAGCGGCTCGTGGAACACCATGGTCACCCACCGCGTGCGCCTCGAGTCCGTGAAGGACATCGACGCCAAGGTCCGCGGCTGGCTGAAGAAGGCCTACGAGCAGGCGGGGTAGGCCGCCGGATGAGTCGTGCGCGGCCCACCGTCCGGCCGCCCTCGAACCCACGCGAAATCCGCTCTCCCGCGTGACCGACTGTCGGTGGCGTTCGTATAATCGTAGGGTGGCCGCGCGCGCGGCCGGGAGGCGCCCATGCGTACGAGTCCCTCGGGTTCAAGCCTGTCCCTGGCCGCCCCCGCGGGCCGCAGGGCCGCCCCGCTCCGGCTGCGCTCCGGCGGCGGCGCGGGTGCGTCGTGGACCGGATTTCCGGGCTCCGGGGCCTCGCTGGTCTGCGAGCGCGACGGGGCATCGGTCGCGCCGCCTGAACCGACGTCCCCCGGTCCCGACGTCTCGCGAGGCGCCAGGGCGCCGGCCGAGCCGCTGCCCCTGCCGCTCCTCACGCTCCGCCGAGGGATCTCCCCGGACGAGATGGAAGCGGCCATGCTCTACGGCCGTCGCCTGGGCGACATCGGGCGGCGCATCATCTCGTTCAACCTGCTGCAGATGCAGGAGACGCGCGCCTTCCAGAAGCTGGGACACGCCAACATCTACACGTACGCGCGCGGCCGGCTCCACCTCTCCAAGCGACGTTGCCGCGAGTACCTCGCCACGGCTCGAGCCCTCGAAGAGCTGCCCTCCGTCGATGCGGCGCTGCACGCCGGCAAGCTCACGTGGAGCCAGGTGGTCCTCATCGCCCGCCGGGCCACGCCGACGTGCGAGGCGGAGTGGATCGAGGCGGCGGGCACCTGCACCTACGAACAGCTCGAGCTGGCCGTGAAGACGACGCTGCCGGGCAGGCCCCCGCGCAAGCCGGGCGACCGCAAGGGTCTTCCCGAGATCCGCTTCCCCATGGAGTTCCAGCTCGATCCGGTCACGCACGCCCGCTGGGAGGCCGCACGGGCCAAGCTGTCCGCCGAGCGTGGCACGCCGATCGACAACTTGACCATGCTGTCGATCCTGCTCGACCTCATCCTCACCATGGACGCGACGGGCAAGGTGCCCGGACGCAGGCGCGTGCCGGGCTCGCAGTTCCGCGTCGTCCTGCGCCAGGAGCCCGGCGGCGGGTTGTCGGTGGAGACGTCCGAGGGCCTCGTACCCCTCGACGGGTTCCCTGCGCTGGTCGCGGCTGTGCTCGCCGAGGCCGAGGTGTCGGCCCCTGACGCGCCCGACGCCGGCGAGCAGGGCGCCGAGCCGGGCACTGGGCTCGGCAACGCGCCCACGCCTGCCTGGCTGCGACAGCTCGTCCTGGAGCGGGATGGCTTCCGCTGTCGGCATTGCTCCGCGCGGACCGACCTCAACGCCCACCACATCCACTTCCGTGAGAATGGCGGGCCCACCGTGGCCTCCAACCTCGTGGCCCTGTGCCTGAGGTGCCACGGCTTGGTGCACGCCAAGCTCCTGGAGGCCGTCGGCTCGCATGGCGCCAGCGTGACCTTCCGCGCCGTCCACGAGCCTGCCCACGACGCCGTCGCCCTGGCCACGTCGAGCGCGCCCGCCTACGGGCTTCCCCCCACGGACGCCCGCGCCGAGGCCCCCGTGGAGGGGGGCGGCGGAGTCCCGCCGCTTGCCCGCGAGGGCGGCGGAGTCCCGCCGCGCGGCGTGCTCCTGCAGGACGTACCCGCCCGGGTCGACGCGGCCTGGTGGCAGCGCCACACCCCCGCACTCACCGTGGTCGGCGGTGCGCGCGGGACCGGCGCGGCTTGGATGCTGGGGCGCGACATCGCCCCGCTGCCCGCCGCAACCGGCGTGGAGAGGGCGGCGGAGACCCGCCGGGGGGCGGATGCGGCGGAGTCCCGCCGGGCTGAGGCGTTCGCCGGCCTGCACGGCCTCGAGCGCACGTGCCAGCAGCTCGAAGCCCATGCCAAGTGGGCCGAGTCGCACGGCAAGCCGTTCCCGCACACCCTGCTCATGGGCCCGGCGGGCACGGGCAAGAGCCTGCTGGCCCGCCGCGTGGCCCAACGCGCAGGCGGCAAGCTCGTCGTGGGCTTCGGCGGCATGCTTTCGTCCCCGAGCGCACTGCCCGGGCTGCTTTCGCAGCTCTGCGCCGGCGACGTGCTGTTCCTCGACGAGCTGCATGCCGTCCCGCGCAGCGTGCTGGAGGGCCTCTACCTGGCCATGACCGACCGCGAGCTGCCGCTCACGCTCCAACAGGGCGGGGCGACGACCGCGATCACGCTGGAGGTCGCACCGTTCACCCTCGTGGCGGCTACGACCGACGAAGCGTGCGTCCCGCCGGCCATGGCCAGCCGCTTCGTGGTGCAAGAGCGCATCGGCTACTACCTCCCGGATGCGCTTGCGGCCATCGCACGCGATGCGGCCTCCGCCCACGGCGTTGCGCTGGAGCACGACGCAGGCTTGGCGATCGCGGCTGCCAGCCGTGGGACACCCCGCGAGACCAAGCGACTCGTGACGAACGTGCTCGCTACGCGCATGGGTGAGGGGACGGACGCGAGTGCGCCGCTCGATGCCCGTGCGACGCGCCGTGCGCTGGGACGACTCGGCTACGAGGAAAGCGGCTTGAGCCCCGACCAGGTGCGCTACCTGGGCGTCCTGCAGCAGCAGCGCGGCGTGATCGCCCTGTCCCGGGCGGCAGCCCTGGCCGGCATTCCGGCCAGGACCGTCTACGACGACGTCGAGCCCACGCTGGTCGCCCGCAACCTCATCGAGGTCACCCCCCACGGCCGCCGCCTCGTACGCGGCGCCTGATCAGTCCCTGGGAAACGGGAACAGCACTTGGCGCTGCCCCAGCTCGGGGCCGTGGCGAACGATGCGGCGGCAGTCCTCGATGACGACGAGGCTGCCGTCGTCGTCGAGGGCGACGTAGGCGTCGACGGGGGGAGGCGACGCCAGCACGGGACGGATCTCGTGGCGCGCGGGGTCGAGGACCATCACGCCCAGCGACCGTTCGTGGCCGTAGGGAGGCATGGCCAGCTTGGCTTGGGCGTACAGCACGAGGCGGCCATCGGGACGCCGCCCCACGACCTGCATCGCGACGCTTTCCTTCGCGGAGAGGGGGATCCCTGCACCCTTCCACGTGAGAGCCTTGGTGCTGTCGTGGATCGGATCCCACAGGGAGAACGACAGAGCGCCGTCCACGGAGCTTGCTACCAGGACGAGGCCCTCCAAGCCGACGGCCGTCCACCAGCCCGGCGGCTTGCATTCGACCACCGTCTCATCCGTCAGCACGTCCACGACCCGCAGGGGACCAGGCGTGCCAGGAGCCTTGTTGGGAGGCGTCGGGTCCAGGTAGTGACTTGCATCGAGGAAGCGCTGCCAGAAGAGGAACTCGTTCTTGGCGTAGGGGCGGAACTGGCCATCGCGGTCCAATACGCCGTTGCGCTGCCGACCCGTGCTGTAGTTCACTCCCGACCATCCGCCGGGAACGGGGATCAGGCGCAAGCGCTGCTGATCGACGCGGACCACGCGATCCGGTGCCGGTTCCTCTGCTCCCTCCCGCTCGTACTGCCCATGGCGGATCCAGACGCGGCGACCTGCGCTGTCCCGATGGACGGCGAGCTCACGGAGACCGGTTTGCAGCAGGCGGTGTGCGCGAGCGTCGCACGTCTCGTGCGGCAGGGAGGCCACGGGCTGGGCGTCTCGCGTGTCGTACCAATGAACCACATCGCGATCCTCCGTCGCGCTCAGCAAGCAGAGCACCGGCGTGGGGCAGAGCAGTCTCTGGGGCCCCAAGACGTCCCCTGTGGCGCAACCGAACGGCAGCGTCGGCCAGGTGGGCTCTCCCTCCGCCACGACGTCGACCGTGCGTTCCTTCAAGTCGACGCGCCACGTGCGGATGGGCGTGCCTCGCCCGGAGGTGTCGGGCTCGGCCTGCGTTCCGAGGTGTAGGGCTTCCCCGTTTGCGAAGGGGACACCCTTGTGCACGGTGAGCCAGAGCGACTCGCCATCCGCACCCATGTACGCGGCTGCGATCCGGAGCGAGTCGTCGGGTCGGACGACCGACCACGCGCGGAAGTCGGCGTAGGCCCAGCCTCCGATCGAGGCCGTGCACACGAGTGCCGTCGCAGCACCGGCCAGCGCAGGTGTCCACGGACGCCGCTGGCGCCCCCACCCGACGAGCCACGACACGAGTGCGGTCCCGACGCCGATCAGGCCGAGGGCAAGAGCGATGGGCCCAATGGCATCGCTGCGCGACCACGGCAGCAGCCAGGGCGCGTGCTTCAACACGAGCCAAGCGGGCACGGCGAGCATGCCCACCAGCAACAACGCCGCCAAGCTGGCAGCACCGCAACGGCCGATCCATGCGCCGGTGACGAGCGGCCACGACAGCAGCGGGAGGGCCAGCCACGTGACGAAGAGTCCCGCGTTGCTTCCGTCGGCCAGTCGGTCGCGGAAGGTGCGGGCGGCGCTCGCGGGCAGCGGCTCGCTGGCGAGCACCTGCCACGTCCAGCTGAACGCGTACTGGGCGTACCACGCGAGGCCCAGGGTCACGGCTCCGAGCACGAGGAGCTTGGCCACGAAGAGGCTGAGCATGCCGTGCGGCTGCCGGCGCACGAGGGACGGTCCGCCGCCCGTGACCTCACCGGCGAGCGTGTCGCCCGCGAGGCCGAACCAGACCAAGAGCAGCGTGACGCCTGCCAGGGTCAGCTCGAGCTTGTCGGCGGGTGCCGTCGAGAGGTGGCTCGAGAACGTCGTGATCGCAAGGACGTACAGCAGCGGCAACGCGACCGCGATCCCGATGACGACGGGCAGGCGCTCGCGGAGCTCCTTCCACGACCACGCGAGGACGCGGCGGGCAAAGCCCAAGGGGGCATGCATCAGCTTGGAGGCGCTCATGCCACCACCTCCTCGGTGGTCGGGGTGACGGGCAGGTCCACCAGCAAGTCACGCAGCGCGCGCTCGGCGCCCTGGTCGCCGACGAAGTCCTCCAGCGGCCCCTCGCGGGCGATGCGACCGGCGTCCAGCACGGCCACGCGATCGGCGATGCGGGCGGCGATGTCCAAGTCGTGCGTGGTGACGAGGACCGTGCGGGTGGCGCCGTCGAGCACGCGGAGCACACCGCGCAGCAAGTCCTCGCGGGCGGCGATGTCGACGCCGCCAAACGGTTCGTCCAGGAGCAGGACCTCGGGGTCGGGCACGAGGGCAGCCGCGAGCATGGCGCGCATGCCCTGGCCACGGCTCAAGGCCCTGAACCGCGTGGTGCGCGGTACCTCGAGACGCTCGCAGAGCTCGCGGGCGCGCACGTCGCTCCAGCGGGGGTGATGGGCCTTGAGCAGCCGGAAGAGATCGCGCGGACGCATCCATGGGTACACGTCGGGCTTGTCGGGGACGTACCCGACGCGCGTGAGCACCTCGGCGCGTCGGCGCAGCGGGTCCAAGCCCAATACATGCACGGTTCCGCGGCGAGGCTTGAGGACGCCGAGGCACGCCTTCAAGAGCGTGCTCTTGCCCGTCCCGTTGCGCCCCAACAGCACGGTCGTCGTGCCCCTGGGCACGTCGAGGTCAACGCCCTCGAGCACGTCGCGCGAGCCGTAGCCCGCGGCCAGACCTTCGATGCGGATGCCTTGTTCGTTCATCGCTCGTTCCCCTCCGACGCCCCGGCCCGTTCCACCCCCAGCAGCGTCAGCAAGTCGTTCTCGCGGTGGCCGGCCGAGCGGGCGGCCCCCCACGCGCGCAGCAGGTCGTCGCGGGTCTCCGCGCCGCGCAGCTCGCGGGCGCGGTCGCGGGCGTCCGCCGTGACGTAGACCCCGCTGCCGGTACGCCCCGCGGCCACGCCCAGCGACTCGAGGTCGCGATAGGCCTTCCCCACGGTGTTGGGGTTGACGAGGACGTCGGCTGCCAGCGCCCGGACGCTGGGCAGGCGCTCGCCGGGCCCGAGCGCTCCGCTGGCAATGCGGTCCAGGAACCCCTCCACCAGCTGCCGGCTGGGCGGGGCGGCGCGGCGGGGGTCGACGCTCAAGGGCTCCATCGCGACCGTCCCATCGACCTAGGACGGTCACGCACTTGAGCCCTGGCTCCGCCGAGGCCCTGGAGCCCCGTAGGCTCCACGGAAACCGCCTGATCCAGGGGAGCTCGGCGCCATGTCCAAGCCCACCGTCTTCTTGCTCTTGGCCCTCGCCGTGCTCGTCGGCCTCTTCTTCACCGTGGACCCGCTCGGCGTCCTGCCCGACCGGGACGCCGGACGGGACGGGGCTGGCGACACGGCCGACGACGCGCTCCTCGGGGAGGCGACCGGCACCGGGCCCGGGCTGGCGACGTCAGCCGGCGGTGTGGACCCGCTGGCGGGGGCATCCCGCGATCCCGAGGGCGAGATCGACCTCGGCCTCGGACCCGTGGTGGTGTTCGGCCAGGTGGACCAGCTCGACGGCGGTCCGCTCGCGGGCGCGCGCGTCTCCGTGGAGCTGCTCGACGACGTGGCGCGCGAGCGCGGCGTGCGCACGCGCCCTGACGGCAAGTACCGCATCCGCGGCCTGCCCGAAGGCGTGCATACGGTGATCGCCTCGCACAAGGGCTTCCGCGCGAGCAGCCTCGTGACCCAGCCGCTCGTGGCCGAGACCGAGACCGAGCTGGCGACGCTGGTGCTCGAGCCGCGCAAGGACGAGCGCACCAGCGTGCAGGTGCTCGTGACCGACTTCGAGGGTCGCGCGGTGCCGGGCGCCAAGGTCTTGCTCACCACCATGTCGTGGGACATGCACTTGGCAGCCGGCCCCGAGGTCGCGGGCATGCCCGGGGTGCGCTTCAAGGCAGGCACGACCGACGCCGAAGGCCGCGCGTTGTTGACGGGTGTGGAGCCCGACCAGTACGACGTCGTCGCCTCGGCCCCGGGCTACGCGACGGAGAGTCGCGACGGCGTGCTCGTCGCCGCGGGGACCACGCGTCGCATCGTGTTCCGCCTCGACAGCTCGGTCACGATCCAGGGGCGGCTCACCGGTCCGGAAGGCGAAGGCGTCAGCGGCATGGTGATGGGCTTGCGCATGCCTACGTGGGCGTCCAGCCTGCCGGCGCAGAGCGGCGCGGACGGCGCGTTCGTCCTCGACGGCCTGAAGCCCGGCGATCACATGGTCGTGGGGTACGCCGAGGGTCAGGGGCAGACCATGTCGCCCGCCAAGGCCCCCGGTTCAGGCCTGCTCCTGCGCCTCGCGGGCGCCGGCACGGTCAAGGGCCGCGTCGTGGACACCGAAGGCGAGCCCGTCGCTACCGCCCACGTGCGCCCCTTCCAGAGCACGTACTTCTCGTACTGGTACTCGCAGATCTTCCCGGTAGGCGCGGACGGCACGTTCACGCTCTCGCTTCCCAAGGGCGACTGGGAGCTGCGCGTCGAGGCCGACGACGGCCGTGTATCGGAGGACACGAAGGTCAGCGTGACGATCGGCGAGACCAGCGAAGTCGAGGTCACGATGCCTGCGATCCAGGTCGTGCGCGGCATCGTCGTGGACAACGAGGGACGGCACGTCGAGGGCGCCGACGTCTACGTGATGCAGGGCGGGTTCCCCCCGACGCCCTCGCGCGAGTTCTGGGCGCGTAGCGACGAGGAAGGTCGGTTCGAGATCGCGGGGCTGCCCGCCGGTTCGGTGGGCCTGCACGTCGATCACGCGGCCTACTCCAAGGGGACGTTCGAGGCCGTGGCTGGCCCGCGCGACAAAGCCACTGTCGTCCGCGTCGTGGTGACGCCCGGCGCGATCCTCGAGGGCATCGTGACGGACGCCGACGGCAACCCCGTCGCGGGCCAGCAGGTCACGGCGCTTCCCGAGGGCTCGTACATGGAGTCCGTGACCACGTGGACGTCGGCCGAGGGCCGCTACCGGCTTGCCCCGCTGGACGCGAAGGCGTGGTCGGTGGGCGTTGGCCCGCTCGGCGCCCCCAGCGCCAGCCAGCGCGTCAACCTCGTCGGTGGCGCCACGAACACGGTCAACCTGACGCTGCCCGCCACCACAGGCGTGCTCACGGGCCTCGTCCGCCTTGGCGGCGCGCCCGCCGTCGGCGCCGAGGTCGTGGTTTCCGACGCGCGGGACATCGGAAGTGGCCGGGCCACGACCGATGAGGAGGGCCGCTTCAGCATCGAGGGCTTGGCGCTGGGTCCCGTCCGCGTGTCGGCCACAGCCTCCGGGGGCGCCCGTGGCAACGAGAGCGTCTCGATCCCGAAGGACACCGGTACCGCCGACATCACGATCGACATCGGCACGGCCACGTTCCGCGCCCGCGTCGTGGACGGTGACGGCACGCCGCTCTCGGGCGTGTTCTCCAACCTCGAGAACCCCGAGGCCACCCAAGGTGAAGACGCCAGGTGGCGTCCGCTGCCCCAGACAGGTGCGGACGGCGTGATCGTTGCCACGGGTGTCACGCCAGGGCGCTGGCGCCTCCGCGCGTCGGAGGCCGCGCACGCCAACTACCTGAGCCAGCCCTTCGAGATCGCCGAAGGCGGGACGGTGGACCTGGGCACGATCGTGATGCGACGCGCCGCCGAGATCCGCGGGCGCGTCACGGACGACGTCGGCAGCGTGGTCGAGAGCGCCACGGCCAGCGTCAAGCGGCCCAACGGCGAGGCGATCTTCCTGTTCAGCACCGCGACGACCGGCAGCGACGGTCGGTTCGTGCTGCGCGGCATCGAGGCCGGCAGCTACCGGCTGCGGGTCGAAGCCCTCGGCCACGCTCCGTACGAGGCTCCCATCGAGGTGCCCGAGGAAGGCGTCGAGACGACGGCCGTCCTGCCCCGCGGCGGCGGGATGACCTTCCAGGTGCGCTCGACCGACGACGAGCCTGTCGGCAGCGCGCGGCTCGTGCTCTACGACGCCGCGGGCCAGGTCGTGATGCGCACGCTGTCGATCGTGAACTTCACGGACAGCGGCGTGCGCTACACGGGCCCGGACGGGACGGCCGTCATCGACGACCTCGCGGCCGGCGGCTACCGGGTTGCCGCGGAGCGCGACGGCTACGAGATGGACGGCCCGCCCGTCGCCGTCAGCGTCCAGCCCGGCGAGCGCAGCCCCGTGCGGATCCTGCTGCGCAAGAAGGCGGAGTAGCAGACAAGCCCCCTCGGCGCGGGCCCCGCGCCGGGGTATCGTGCCGCCCTCGACCGCAGGAGGCTGGCCGTGGGGAACCGAAGCGGGGCAAGGCTGTTCGGGCTCGTGGTCGTCGTGGGCATGCTGTTCCTGCCCGTGATGTCGTGCGGCATGATCGAGTTCCAGGGCCACGAGCTGGCCCGGAACAAGACGCCGGACGGGGACGCGATGCTCGCGGGCCTGACGCAGATGAACGAGCAGATCGAGCGGGCGGGGCGCAAGAGCGGACGCCTCACGGACGAGGACATCGCGGAGATCGATGCCGACATCGAGCGCGACATGCCCGTCCCGCGCGGCAGCGGCAGTGAGCAGCCCAAGACGATGTTCTCGGGCAAACACGGGTGGCTGCACATCCTCTACCTGGGCCTCTTGGCGCTGGGTGGGATCGTGCTGCTGCTGGGGCCCGTCGCGCCCGCCCGGGGTGCGATCGGGCTGGTGGGCCTGGGCGGCTGGCTGCTCTTCCTCACCCGCTTCGAGGCCATGTTCGAGAGCGAGGTGCCGGCGATCGCCCTGACCCTCTCGTGGGAGGCCGGTGCCTACGTCCCGCTGGCCGCCTGGTGCGGCCTGCTGCTGTTCGGTGGCTTCCGCAACGCACGCGATCTCTGGCAGACCCCGCACGCTGCCGACAGGTACCGGGGGGACCCGTCGCCGCCGCCCGGGTAGGCTCGGCCCCGTGGCGGACCTGCAGAACACGTTCACCTGGTCGGTGTCGCGCGACAAGACGTTCGAGACGTGCGCGCGCCAGTACTGGTGGAACTACTACGGCAGCTGGGGCGGCTGGAGCCGCGACGCCGACCCCGAGGCGCGCCGCGCCTACATGCTCAAGAACCTGAGCAACCGTTGGGCCTGGGTCGGCACGGCGGTGCACGAGGCCATCGAGGGCCTGCTCAAACGTCTGCAGCGCCGCGGGGGCCACGGCACGCTCGACTTCGAAGGCCGCGCCGACGAGGTGCGCCGCGAGCGCGAGCTCGAGCGGCTGACCGAGCGGATGCGCCGCGACTACGTGTCCTCGCGCGACGGCCGCTACCGGGACCAACCCAAGAAGGCCTTCGGGTTGGTCGAGCACGAGTACGACGAGCCCGTGTCCCGCGACGAGTGGGCCGCCATGAACGACAAGGCCCGCGCGGCCCTGGACGCGTTCCTCGGGTCGCCCCTCTTCGACGAGATCCGCTCCAGCGACCCGGCGCGCTGGCTGCCCATCGAACAGCTCGACCAGTTCGACATGGAAGGAACGCCCGTCTGGGTGGTGCTCGACTTCGCGCGTCGGATGGCCGACGACACCTTGCACATCTACGACTGGAAGACGGGCAAGGTCGACCCGGAAGCCAACCGGCCGCAGCTGGGCTGCTACACGCTGTACGTGGGGCTGCGCCACGGCACGCCGCCTGCGCAGGTGGTCAACCACCTCGTCTACCTGGGCACGGACCTGACCGAGGTCACGTTCACGCTCGAGGAAGCGGACCTCCTCGCCACCAAGGACTTCCTGCGCCAGAGCATCGCGCGCATGAAGGCGCGGCTCGTGGACCCGGCGGCCAACGCCGCACGTCGCGAGGACTTCCCGCTCACGGACGACCTCGAGCGGTGTGCCGCCTGCAGCTTCCGGCGCCTCTGCGGACGGGAGTAGCGACGTGCGTCGGGCCTGCACCCTGGTCGCGGCCTGCGCTCTGCTGCTCGCGGGCTTCGTGGCGGCCGCGGCTCCGGCGAGCGCCGGCGCCACGATGGTCGTCGTGGACGGCGCCGCCGCGCGCGACGACGCCGCGCTGCGCGACCAAGCCCGACGTCTTGCCAAGGCGCTGCTGGCGGCGGGCGACGACGTGCGCGTCGTGGTGGCCGCATGGCGCGGCGGACGCGTGGATGTCGCCCACGACGAAGGCGGCGCGGCGTTCGCCGCCCGCGAGGCGTGGGAGGTGGCCGAGGACGCGGTGCCGCTGGACGTGCGCGAGGTGTTCCGCATGGCGCTGGAGCGTCATCGCGCTCTCAAGCCGCTGCGGCTGATCACGCTCGGACCCTTCGAGGACGACGACGACGTCAGCGACCCGGGGCGCGTGGCCGCGCTCGCGCTCGCGACCAACCGTTGGAACGGGACCGCTCCGCTCGAGAGCCGCCTGCTCACACCCGGACTGTCGGCGCGCGGCGTATCGCGGCTCACGGCGCAAGGGGCTCCGGTGCCCGAGGGGTGGATGCGCGACGGGTGGCTCGTGCTGCACGTCGGCGCTCCCAAGGTGGAAGCGACGCCGTGGTCGCCGCTTGCCTCCTCGCCCATGCGTCGCGCCGTGGTGCGTGCACCCTTGGAGGTGCTGTCCTTGGGTTCGCCGCCGTCCTTCGCACTCCGCGTCGAGATCGACGGCGGGCGCGTCGTGGAGGGCGAGCTGCACGCAGGTCCTGCGCTCGTCGTGCCGATTGGCGCCGACGCGGGATCGTCCCCCGTCACCGTCTCGTTCGTGCGCAACGATGCCGAGCGCGATGTCTGGCTGACCGCGGCGCCCGAGCCCCTGACCATCACGTGGCCCCTGGCTCGCGACGGTCGCGTGGTCGACACCGCACGCGGTACGCCGCAGCCCTTCACGGCTCTCGACGTGAAGGTGGGCGCTCCCGTCGAAGGCACGTGGCAGCTGGAGCGCACCGCGGTGGGCAGCGCGCGGTGGCGCCTGGACCCGGCCAGCCGCTCCGGCTTGCCCGAGACGCTCGAGGTCGAGCTCGGCGACGAGACGCCGCTGGCGGACCAGCCCGAGGTGCTCGTCACGCCCTTGGTGGTGCGCTTTGCGGCGCGGCCGGGGGTGGCCGTCGACGCGGAGGGCGAGCTCGTGTTCGTCGCGGGCGAGGGCGGCCCCTCGGCCCGCCTGCCCGTCACGCTCCAGGCCGTCCCCGACGCGCTGACGCTGCGGGCTCCGGGCGGCGAGCTGCGGTTCGACGTCCCCTCCGCCCGCGCCGACACGCCGCTGGTGGTGCGCTTCGAGGCTGCAGGTCCCAATGCTCCTGCTGGCGGCCGCCTCGTCGCGGAAGCCACGCCCGCTTCGCTGCTCGAGGCGTTGGCGTTCGACGTGACCCTGCCAACGGCGACCGTGCGTTGGAGTGGTCGGCAGACGATCGACGTGCCGGCGGGTGTCGACGTGAGCGTGCGCGCGGTCGTGCGCGACGGCGCGCGACCGGAGGACCTGCTCGACGGGACGCTGACGCTGCGCCCCGACGATGCGCCCTTCGTCGAGGGTCGTCTCGAGGTCCGCGTGCACGTCCGCCGCCCGCGCTGGGTGCGCGACGGCGAGGGGCCCGTGCACTACGACGTGGTCGACGGAGCCCTGCGCCCGGTGGCTCCCCTCGCGGTCCGCTTGGAGGACGAAGGCGTGGACGGTGCCTGGCGCGCCGCGTGGCTCGACGCGCCCCCCACCGCCAGCTGGCCGGGCGAGTCGCTGCCACTCGCCTTCGCGCCCGCTGGACCGGGGCGTCACGTCTTGGCCCCCACGGGGCCCTGGGCCGGCAACGAGGCGCAAGTCTTCGACGACATCGACGTCGCCCACGAGGTCGTCGTGACGGACCGCGTGGGCCGCGAGGTCGTGCGCGTACCCGTCGAGGTGCGCGTGGTTGCGCGCTGGGGCGATCGCGGCTGGCTGCTCGTCGTGCTGGCGGCCCTGGCCCTCGTGCTGGGCGCCATCATCCTGGCCGCGCTCCGACCGCCGCCCGTGAAGGGCACCTTGCTCTATGCGGTGGAAGGCCTGGGCGGCACGGTCGGTCGACTCGACCTCGCGCCCGTGCGTCGTGGACGGCGCGAGGTCCGTACCGACGCCAAGGGCCGCTTGTCGCTCGATGGGCCCGGCAAGCCCATCTCCGTGGTTCGCGCCGAGCGCGTCGGCGGCGTGGTCTTGGTGCCGACGGCGAGCGGCGAGGAGCGGCGCCTGCTGGTGGACGGGCTCACCTGGCAGAGCGGTCGCCATCGCCTGCGCTACGTCTCCGGCCGCGAGGCCGATGCCGCGCTGCCTACGGCCGTCGAGCTGCCCGACCTGCTGGGCCGCGAGTTCGAAATGGACACGGGCCGCGTGCAGGAAGCGTGGGAGGACGCCGGCGGCGACGACCTGTAAGCCGCGGCTGCGTTGCTACGGCTCGTCGTCCACGGGAGGCGGCGGACGCACCGGACCGCTGTGCGGGGCCTCGGCCTCTTCCTCGTCGTCCGCCTCGGGTGCCCCGCGCTGGCGGCGCTCGTCGGCAAGCGAGAGAGCCATCGTGACCGCTTCCTCCGCCGTACGCGCCTCGGGCACGAAGCGGTCGAACAGCGCGCCGCGGTCCAGGCTCCACGTATGCAGGCCCACGACGGGCAGGCCGTGCTTCAGCGCGATCGCGATCTCCGACAGCGTGCCGAGGCGCCCGCCGATCGCGATGGCCGCCTCGCCCGCCGTCGCGACGAGCACGTTGCGCGCGTCGCCAAGCCCCGTGGGGATCACGTGGTCCACGTAGGGGTTGGCATGGCGCGGGTTGTAGGTGCGCAGGATGCCGATCGTCGTGCCGCCCGCTTCCTTGGCGCCCATGCACACGGCTTCCATCACGCCGTAGAGGCCGCCACAAACGACCGTGACGCCCCGCTCGGCCAGCAGCCGGCCCACGTCCGCGGCGAGGTTGTACTCGCGGCGCGTCGGATGGCCGGCGCCGAACACGGCAATCTGGCGCTTCATGCGGCAGATCCTACCGACCCGGTCTCCCGGACGTCGCGGCCGAAGAAGCCGAGCAGGGTGGCCACGACGGCCAGCAGGATGATGTCGGCGGCGGCGTAGGCGTACACGGTGTAGGCGTGGCTCATCCACCACGTGTTCCGCCACCAGGCCCACAGCGCCGCGGCGACAAGCGCCGCGCGGGCCGCCCCGGCCACCGCCACGTCCACCACCAGCTGACGCCCCACGGCCGGACCCGCGTCCGGGTGCGCCTCGAGCCCGCGGCGCACGGCGGCCAGGAACAGCACCCACGGCAGCGCCATCCGGAGGGCCAGCTGGATCCCGGCCGCGACGATCTGCCACGTGACGCCGGTGGCCGCCGAGCCGGTGCCGACCGGCTCGACCTTGCCCAGGCCCGCGAACGCCTGGCCCACGTCGAGCGTGCTGAAGCTCTCCTCGAAGCCCATGGCGTGGAACACGGCGGTCCTCACGATGACCAGGCCGAGCGCAGCCCATGCGATGCGGACGCGGGTCATGCCGATCCCGAGGCGTGCGGCCCCCATCGCGCCGATGGCCACGACCACGAACGCGGCGTTCTCCGCGTCCATCACGGAGAGGCGACGCGAGAGTGCGAGGGCCGCCAGCACGGTGGCCAGGAGGCGGCCGTCGGGGCCGACGCGGGGCGCGAGCGCCGCGACGAGCGCGGCCACGCCCAGCACGTTCGTGCCGAGGCTGATCAGGCGGGCGGAGGACACGCCCAGCGAGGCCTCCAGCGCGTCGGAGCCGACGAGGCGGTGCACGTAGGCGCCGAGCAGGGCGGCGCCCGCGAGCCCCAGGGCCGCGTCGGCGCCGTCCCACCACGCGCGACGCGGGGCGAGCAGCACGACGGGCACGACGAGCACGGCCCCCGCGACGAGCGCCCACGACTCGTTCGCTGCCGTGGCCTTGACCCAGCTCCCGTCGATCCACCCCTCGATCGCACGCACCACGCCGAAGAGCACGAGCGCGACGCCGCCCACGACGAACACGCCCGCGCGGTCCTCGCCCGCGCGCATGCGCGCCCGCAGCCACAGCGCCACCACGAGGAGACCGAGCAGCGCGTAGATCACGACGGTGTGGACGACGTTGTCGACGAACGGGCGCAGCGTGACCAAGAAGCCCAGGGGTCCGCCGAGCAGCGCCACGGAGGCGGTCGGGTGCCGCTCCATGAAGCCGCGTACGTGGCGCAGCCAGGCCCGGGGTCGCGCGAAGGCGATCCACCCCGCCAGCGCGAAGCCGCCCACGATGGCCAGCCGCGTTGCGGCCGGACCCGGGTCCTCCCGCAGCGTGAACGCTTCCTGCAACACGTAGCCGCCTGCCGTCAACACGGGCACGAGCGCCAGGGCGGCCAGCACGCCGAGCACGAGGCGGGGCCCCGGCGGGCCCACGAGGCGTGCCCCCACGACGAGACCCACACCGGTGAGCGCCGCGGCCACGAAGCTGCGCGCGCTGCCGCCGGGCAGTGGTAGGGCGCCGAGCACGAACAGCGAGAGCACGAGGAGCCCGCCGAGGACGAGGCCCTCGCCGTGCGGCGGCGCCTCCGGGCGCGGCGCCAGGGCGGAGCGCTCCACGCCCGCGACGACCACGGCCATGCCCAGTGCCAGCAGCAGCCAGGCGAGCACGGCGAAGCCCGTGCGCCGCGGTTCCAGGAGCTCGTTGACGCGCGCGACGAGCCCTTCCCAGCCGCCGGCCTGCTCGCGCCAGCTCTTGGCCATCAGCTCGGCGCGCTCCTTCTCGATGATGTCCACCGCCTCGCCGTCCACGCCGCGGGCCACGGCGAGGCGTGCATCGACGTAGGCCTGTCGGGCCTGCTCTTCGATCTCGGGCGGCAGGTCCAGGATCTCGAGGACGGGCGGCGCGTCGGCCAGGGGCGGGATCGGCAGGCCGAGCAGCGCCGCGACCGTGGGCGCGAGCGAGGACTGGTCCACGTCGAGGCGCGCACCCGCCACGACGTTCGGCCCGACCAGCAGCCAGGGCGCGCGACGTGCCGCGGCTTCGCCACCGCCATGCGTGCCCATCGCGCTGACGCCATGGTCACTGGCCACGAGCACGGTGCCGGCGGGATGGCGTGTGCGGAAGGCGCGCACGACCTGGGCAACCTGGCCATCGACGTGGCGGCAGGCGTCCGCATAGGCCTGGCCCAGCGCACCGTGCTTGTGGCCCGCATGGTCGATGCGCGTCAGGTGCAGCGTCAGCACGTCGTCGCCGGCCTCGATGCGCTCCAGCAGGAACGGCACCGCTTTCTCGTCGGTCTCGCCCTGGTCCACGGGCCCGCGATCGGGCACTTGGTAGACGGCACCGGCCTCTTCGTCCGGGTACCAGCGCTTGGCGACTTGCCAGGCCGCGGCGTCCCCGGCGTGCGCCGTGCTGGCGCCGCGGCGACGCAGGTACTCGATGAGCGTCCCGCGCATCTCCGGCGCATCGAAGTTGCGGAAGCCCGTGAGCAGGTCGGGCCGCCGTCCCGAGAGAATCGCGCGAACGCATGCGGCGGTCAGCGTGGGCTCGCCCGTCAGGGCGATCCCCGCGGCGCCTTCCCTGGCCAGCGCCGTCATGCGCGGCATCGGGCCGTCGGCGACGAGCCACGACGTGCCCTCGCGCAAGCCGTCGAGGATCACGATCAGGAGAGGCGAGGCCTGCTCCGTTCGCGCGCCGATCTCGGGCAGCTCGGACGGCGTGTCGCGGTTGAGCCATGCCTCCATGGCCATGCGACCTACGCCGACGAGCGTCAGCAAGACCAACACCACGAGCAGCGCGGCACGGACGGCACCCGGGCGCGTGGCCGGGGCGTCCGGGGCCGTGGCCGACGTGCGTTCGCGACCCATCGTCGTGCGTCAGTCCGCCGTGTCGTGCGAGGCGGAGCCCGACCGTTCCTGGTCGATGTGCATGGCGTGGTACGTCCAGGCGAGCAAGCCGCTGGCCGACAGGATCGCCAGCAGCCACGCCTTCCACCACGTGGTCCGCGTCACGCCGAGGACGCCGACGGCGACCAGGAGTCCCCCCGCGCCGAGCAGCGCGTGCCCGCCCAGGCCGACGCCCGCCAGCACTTCGTTCGTGCTCTCCTCGGCAATGGCGCGCACCAGCAGGCCGAAGCCCACGCCGACGAGACCGGCGGGCAGCGAGAGGCCCAACGCCAGGGCGCCGATGCCCCGCGCGATCCCGAGCAGGAACAACAGCGCCAACAACACGCCTGCGCCGGCCACGCCGTAGATCAGCCAGGCCGTCACGGCCAACCGGTCGCGACCCACCGGCGTGGTCGTCGCGTCGGTCGCGTCCTTGGAGCGGTCCAGGCCCCACTTCGCGACGTCGCTGCCGGCGAGCGCGCCGCGCCGCGCGATGCCCCCCACCAGGTCCACCAGCTCGCGATCGCGGGCCGTCCCGCCCTCGCGGGCCTCGAGCTGGCGGGCGGCTTCGGCGTGGAGCTCGGACACGCTGCCCGCGAGCTTCCACCACGGCATGAACACCGCAGCCGCCAGCGCGACCGCGGCGATCAGTCCCAGGACCGAGGTGAAGCGGCCACGGCGCGGCGGCGATGCGGGTTGGGCAGGCTCGTGCGCGTCCATCCCCGGATCATCCCCGGCCCCGCCTGGAACCGCCCCGAATGCCCGCGCGCCGGGACGGGTGGCCGCGTGCGTGCCCCTAAGATGCCGCGGTGGACGGCCCCACGACCTGCCTTCGCGTGCGCGGCGCGCGCACGCACAACCTCCGCGACGTGGACGTCGACATCCTGCGCGGGGCGTGGACCGCCGTCGTCGGGGTCAGCGGGTCGGGCAAGTCCTCGCTGGTCTTCGACACGCTCGTTGCCGAGAGCCGTCGCCGCTACCTCGCCACGCTCAAGCACGCGGTCGCCGGCATGGACCTGGCGCCGCGGCCCCCCGTCGATGCCGTGGACGGCCTGCCGCCTGCCGTCGCGACGGGCTTCGGCGCGGGCCGCCTCGGGCCGCGGGCCACGCTGGGGACGCTTGCGGACGTGGCGCGGGCCGTGCAGACCTTGGCGGCGCGGCTGGGCACGGCGCACTGCCCGACCTGCGACACGCCGCTCCCCGTCACCCGTGCCGCGGGCTTGGTCGACGAGCTGCTCGCGCTGCCCGCGGGCACACGCCTGGTGCTGGTCGCCGAGGCGGCCGCGCGAGGCGCAGAGGCCGTGGACGCGGCGCGCGAGGCGGGCTACGTACGCGTACGTCGCGAAGACGGGCGGCTCCAGCGGGTGGAGGAGGCAACCGATGTCGGCGCCGAAGAAGCGCTGGGGATCGTGGTCGACCGCCTCGTGGTCGCCGAAGGTGCGCGCGAGCGCTTCGCCGCCAGCGTCGACACGGCGTTCGCCCTGGGGGAGGGGCGGCTGGGCCTCGTCGACGTGGACCGCGATGCGCGCGCGATGCGCCACGTCGCCGCGATGCCGTGGTGCCCCAACGGCCACGGTGGCTTCGCGGTGCCGACACCGGCCACCGTCTCGGCCGACCATCCGGACGGCGCGTGCCCGACCTGTGCGGGCCGTGGCACGGTGTACGTGCTGCCCCCGGAGCGCACGTGGGCCGATGGGCTGTCGCTCTCCTCGTTGGCAGGCGCCTTGGCCCGCGCCGCGGAGCGCGGTCAGGGCGAGGCGATCCGTCGCGCGGTGCGCGCGTGGCGCGCCGAAGCCCGCGCCCGCGGCCGGGTGCGCTTCGGCGACCTGCCGACGAAGCGCCGCGAGGCCCTGTGGTCGATGCGCCTGGGCCGGAGCGGGCCCACGCTCGGCGACGCCCTGACGGGGCCGCGTGCCGCGCAGCGCTTCGGCCAGCCCGCGACGTGCCCCACGTGCAACGGCACGCGTCGCGGTGCGGTCGCCCGGGCGCTGCGCTGGCACGGCGTGGGACTCGGCGAGCTCGAGGCGTGGCCGCTGTCCCAGCTGCGTGCCTGGCTCGAGCGCGTGGCCTTGCCCGGCGCGCTCGGCGAGCTCCTGGAGCCGGTGCGCGACGACGCCGTCTCGCGGCTGGCGTTCCTCGGCGACGTGGGCCTCGGCTACCTCGCGCTCGGTCGTGCCGCCGACACGCTGTCGGGCGGCGAGGTGCGGCGCGCCGAGCTGGCGGCCACGTGCGCAGCCCGCATGAGCGGGCTGCTCCTGGCGCTCGACGAACCCACGGCGGGCCTGCACCCCGACGAACGCGAGCTCTTGGCGCGACGCCTGCGCACCGTCGTGGACGACGGCAACACGCTGCTCACGGTCGACCACGACGAGAGGCTGCTCGCGGCGGCCGACCGCGTGCTCGTGCTGGGGCCCGGCGCAGGTGCAGAAGGCGGTCGCGTCCTCTTCGAGGGGACGCTCGCGGCGGCCGCGAAGGACGCAGAGGCCGGGCCCTTGCTGCCGCGCGCGCCCGACCGGCTCGAGCTGGCGCATGGGCCGGCGGCAGGCACGCGGCATCTCGCCGTGCGCGGCGCGCGCGCGCGCACGCTGCGCTCGATCGACGTCGCGTTCCCGCTGGGGCACGTCAGCGTGGTGGCGGGCGTGAGCGGAGCCGGCAAGAGCACGCTCGTGCTCGACGTCCTTGCACCGGCCGTGCAGCGCGCGATCGCGGGTGGAGGGCTGGCCGACCTGCCGCTCGACGGCCTCGACGGCGCGTCGAGCCTGACCGGCGTCATCGTGGGCGCGGGCCGACCGGGCCGCCATCCCCGCGCCACGGCAGCGACCGTGCTCGGTGTCGCCTCGCCCCTGCGCTCGCTCTTCGCACGGACGCTCGAGGCCAAGGCCCGCGGCTGGAACGCCGCGTGGTTCGGCACGCATGCACCCGGCGGACGCTGCGAGACCTGCGCGGGCACGGGCTGGCGGACGCTGGCCTTGCCCGACGCCCCCGCCGTGCGCGTGCCGTGCGACGTCTGCGGCGGGCGCCGGTTCCGGGCCGAAGCCGAACGCGCGCGTTGGCGCGGGCTGTCGCTGGCCGACGTGCTGGAGCGTCCGCTGGCGGAGATGGCCGACGTGTTCCGCGACGTGCCCGCGCTCGGCGGGCCGCTCGGGGCCGCGCGCGACGTGGGCCTTGGCTACGTGCGCCTCGGCGAGCCGCTCCACGCCTTGAGCTCGGGCGAAGGCCTGCGCCTGCGCCTGGCCGCGGCGCTCGGACGTGCGGGCCTGCAGCCCACGCTCTTCGTGCTCGACGAGCCGTGCCTGGGGCTGCACCCGCTCGACGTGCGGCGTCTGCTCCAGGCCTTCGACCGCCTCGTGGAACGCGGCCACACCGTCATCACGGTCGAGCATCACGTCGAGGTGATGGCGCATGCGGCCCACGTGGTCGAGCTCGGACCGGGACCCGGCGACGACGGCGGGCGCGTGGTGTTCGCCGGGTCGCCCCGGGAGCTCGCGCGCGCGGACACGTCCACCGGCCGCCTCCTACGCCCGTAGGTGCGGCGCGGCCTCCGCGAGAACCGCTCGGGCCGCGCGCTCGGCGACGTCCGAGGTGACCAAGCGTGCCCGGACGGTCTCGAGGTCCGCGCGCGTGGCGGACCAGCGCGCGGGATCGGCGAGCGGCGCCAGCAGGTCGTCGGCGGCCGATGCGGCTTCGCGGGTGCCGGCCAGCAGACGCTCGGGGACGACGCGACGGCCGGCGACGAGGTTGGGCAGCAAGATGAAAGGCGCCGTGACGCCGAGCCACGCCAGCACGCGCTTGGCGCGCCCGACCCGGTAGAGCCCGGCGTGGGGAACGAGCGCGACGGCCAGCTCCGCCGTGGCCGTGCCGCTGCAGGCGAGCGCGCCGAGCAAGGGCAGACCCCCGGCGTCCGGTGCCAGCGCAGGGGCGCCGTCGATCGTCCGCCAGCCGGCTTCGAGCGCCTCGCGGTGCGCGGGGTCCGCCAAGCGCGGCACGAAGCGCGTCGGCCCACGGCGCGCGACGAGCTCGCGCGCGAGCAGGCCCAGGAGCGGCGCGGTACCGGAGATCTCCTGCCGGCGGCTCCCTGGCCAGATCTCCACGACGGCCTCGCCCCCGGGCGGCTCCGCGGGCGTTCGCGGCGCGGGCGCGGGGGCCTCGAACAGCGGATGGCCGACGTGCCACGTCGGGATGCCGCCGCCTGCGAGCAACGGCACCTCGAAGGGAAACGAAGCGAGCAGGCGATGGAGGGCCCGCCGGCAGCGAACGACCCGCCACGGCCCATGGGCCCAGATCTGCGGGGCCACGAGATGGATCGTGCGTACCCCCCGCGTCTTGGCGAAGCGCGCCAGGCGCAGGTTGAGGCCGGGGAAGTCCACCGTGAGCAAGACGTCCGGCGGGGCGACGCGCCAGCGCGCGAACGTCCGCGCCAGCAGCGACCACCACGTCCCGATCGACGCGAGGACCGCCGTGAAGCCCATCACGGCGTCCTGCGTGAGGTCCCGACGCAGCGTGGCCCCTGCGGCTCGCGTGGCGGGGCCGGCCATCGCCTCGATGAGCAGGTCCGGAGCGCGGCGGCGCAGCGCCGCCACGACGGGCGCCACGAGGCGATCACCGGACGCCTCGCCCGCCACGATCTCCAGCCGCCGGCCCGCGAAGCGAGCCGGGTCGACGGCCGGCGGGTCGACGGGCGCCGGCGGCGGCTCGGCCAAGGTGAGACGCCGCTTCGCCCGGAGCCCCGGTCCCAGCACCCAACCGAACAGCAGGAACAGGAGGATGGGGACGAGGTTGAGGAGCACGAGGCCGAGGATGCCCGCGACCGCGAGGTGGTCGCGCCACCCCGCGCGCGGATCACTCGTCGGCATGCAGCGCGTCCGTCCGCCGCATGGCCACGAGGCGCGCATGGTGGCGCCCGAGCCACGTGAGGTTGAGCGCGTTCACGGCGGCATGCGCCAGCATGGGCGGCAGCACGCTGCCCGTGCCGTCGCGCAAGAGGCCCAGCAGCAGGCCGGCGACAAGCGCGAACAGCGGGTAGCCCCAGAGCTCCTTGCGCGGCAGCACGTGGACCAGGCCGAACAAGCACGTCGTGGTCCAGAGCGGGTGGTCGACGAGAGTCCACAGCGCCCCGCGGAAGAGCAGCTCTTCGCCGACCGCCGAGGCCACGGCCAGCAAGAGCGACTGGCGCCACGTGAGCGGGCCGAGCAGGTCGGCCATCGCGGCCGCCGCCCGCTCCATGCCGGCCCAGGCATGGAGCGCGATGCGCGAGAGGCCGACCAGCGCGAGCCCCACGGACAAGCCGCCGAACGTCGGCGCGAGGCCGGGCAGGCCCTGCTCGCCGAAGAGCCTGCCGATGTGACCGCTGAACAGCGCGAGGCCGACCGCGAACAGCGTCACCAGCGCGTACAGGCCGCCGCCCATGCGCACGACGGCGCGCGCGCGGGCCACGTCGGCGGGATCCGGCGGGGGTTTGGGCGTGTCGCTCACGCGGTCAGGGTAGCGGGCCGGCCGCCGCTCGGCTCCCCTCGAGTGCATCCCGTAGCATGGCGCGCCGCCGACCCGGGAGGGTCGGGGAGGAGGTGCGATGACGCCGAGCCAGGGCGAAGCGACGATCACGGCCCGCGACGTGGCCGAGCGCCTGGGCGCGGAGCTCCAAGGCGACGGCGACCGCCCCATCGAGGGCGTCGCCTCGCTGGCCCACGCGGGCCCTCGCGACCTCGCCTTCCTGGCCGACACCAAGCACGCCCGGCAGGCCGAGAGCACCCGCGCCGGCGCGCTGCTGGTGCCCGCCGGCGCGGAGCTGGCGACGGACGCCGCCCTGCTCCAGGTGAAGCACCCGCGCGTGGCCTTCGCCCACGCCGTGGCCTGGTTCCACCCGCCGGTGCGCCCGGCAGCGGGCGTCCACCCGACGGCCGTCATCGACCCGAGCGCCAGGCTCGGGGCGGACGTCCACGTGGGCGCCTACGTCGTGGTCGGCGCGCGCTCGACCATCGGCGACCGCGCGGTGCTCCACCCGCACGTCACCGTGTACGAGGACGTCGAGATCGGCCCGGGCGCCGTGCTGCACGCGCAGTGCGTCGTGCGCGAGGGCACGCGCCTGGGTGCACGCTGCGTGCTCCAGCCGGGCGTCGTCGTCGGCTCGGACGGTTTCGGCTACGAGATCACGCCGGAAGGCACGTGGCTGTACGTCCCCCAGGTGGGACGGGCCCTCTTGGGCGACGACGTGGACCTGGGCGCCAACGCCTGCGTCGACCGCGGCGCCCTCGACGACACGGTGATCGCCGAGGGCACGAAGATCGACAACCTCGCGCAGGTGGCGCACAACTGCACGATCGGCGCGCACAGCATGCTCTGCGGCCAGGTCGGCCTTGCCGGCAGCACGCACGTGGGCCACCACGTGGTGCTCGGCGGCCAGACGGGCGTGGCCGGGCATTTGACGATCGGCGACGGCGCCCAGGTCGCGGGCGGCAGCGGTGTCATGACCGATCTCGAGGGCGGTCAGCGCTACGCCGGCGTGCCGGCCCGCGAGTTCCGCGCGGCGGGTGCCATCCACATCGGCATGCAGCGCCTGCCCGACATCCTGAAGCAGCTGAAGACGATCGAGAGCCGTGTGAAGGCGCTGGAAGCGGGCGGCGCGTAGGGCGCGCTACGGCAGGCCCTGGATCCACGCCTCGACGAGATCGCTCGCGGCGTCATCGACCACGGCACTGCCGAGCCGCGGCATGCCGAGCGCGTCGCGTCGCCGCATGCGCAGCAGCAGCACGCTCGAGGCCGGGTCGCCCGCGTGCACGATCCTGGGGTCCACGAGCCCGAGGTCGCCCTGCAGCGGCGGCTGGTCCACGATGCCCATGGCGCCGAGCGGCGTCTCGTGACGCAGGTCGATGTTGCCCGGCGCCGGGCCGCCCGGCACATGGCACATGGCGCAGTTGGCGGCGAGGTACGCGCGCACCCTCGCTTCGAGCGTGGCCGTCCCGTCGTCCGGCTCGGCCCAGGCGGCGTACGCCGAGGTGTCGCCGATGTCCGTCGTGAAGAGCCCGATGTGGTTCCAGGACCGCAGCTGGTCGTCGGTTGCCGCGGGGTAGTCGACGTCGCGCTTGAGCTGGCCCGTCCGCACGCCCAGGACCACGCCGGCGGCCTGCGTGTGGCATTGGAAGCAGTCGGTGCGGCTCGGATACGTCCACGTCTGCTCGCGCAGGCCGCCGGGGGCGTCCAGGTCTTCGACCGGGAACGTCTCGGTTTCCCGTTCGTCGAGAAGGTCGGCGTCGGTGCCGTCGGGCCGCCAGCGGGACGGCGTGCCTTCCCCGCCCTGGCTGCCCAGGCGGAGCACGCGCGGCACGAGGCGCCGCGTCGTGCCGGCGTCGCCCG
>JBFWRP010000011.1:0-27500 GCA_050248855.1 Planctomycetota bacterium
GCCATGGGATTCGACGTCGAGCTCAAGGAGGCCGCCACCGCTGCGTAGGGAGTTTCATTGCAGGCACCTTGCCCACGTTGCCGCTACGCGGCGCCGCGGCAAGGGTCCTGACACATCCGGGGTCGCGACCTCCTACGCGTCCTCACGGCTCCAGCTCCAGGATCCGAAGCAAGTCCCGCCAGTAGGTGGCCTCCGGGTCGAACAGATCGCTCGCTCGTACGCGGTCCAGCGCTCGCTGCCGGAGGCTCGCATCGCGGACGAGGTCGCGGATGGCGACGCTGGTCACCGCGGCCGCATCCCGCGAGGACCGCCGCATCATGTCGGCGTCTTCCTCGCTGAACCCGATGCCCTGCTCACGCGAGGCTCGGAGCAGGCTCTGGATCGTCTCCTCGGTCTCGGTCTCGCGGGAGTCGCCCGTCACCCTGCTGCTGAGCCCGGTTTCCTGCCAACGCGCGACTTCCAGGAACCACGCGCCGTCCTTGGCCGATCGGAGCTTCGCCAGGTTGGCGACGAACTCCTCGGCAACGCTTGCGAAGACTCTCTCGTCGACCAACGTATGGATCAACGCGGCCACGCACCCGGACGAGTCCACGCTGTCGTCGTACTCCAGGGTCCAGCCCATGGAGCGGCACGCTGCCTTGTCGAAGTGCAGCACATGGAACGCAGCGGTCCAAGCGGCAAACGTGCGGCGCAGCTCCGCATGCACCCTCTTCGTCGCCCCAAGCCGATCGAGGCCTTCCACGTTGTGGGAGAGCCAGTACACGAACCCGGTCAGGTACTCGGGAAAGCCGTCGGCGCGCCGCTGCATGTGGGCGAATGCCAGGGGCAGGAAGTACGCGACTTCGTCGAAGGTCCCCGCAGGTAGCGGTCCGAACAGGCCTCGGAGCTGCCGCCAACCCAGGTCGGAGTCCCGCGTCGCAAGAAGCTGTTGAAGCTCCTCCGCCAGGAAGTCGTGCTCGGGGTCGGACAGTGTCCGGGGTCGCGGGGGACGTCGCCAGTCGGCCGCGTGACTCTCGAGCTTCGCCATTCCGCCACCATCCTCGCCACCCGCTGACCCAGCCAACGGCGGAGCCAGCGGCGTCGTCAGGGGTGAGAGTCCCCTGCCAGGGCCGTCCGACCGAGCGCGGATTTGCCGAGGATCGGCCCGCGATCGAGCGGGGAAATGGTGGGCGCAAAGGGACGAGAACCCACGCGGAGCCGCGCCAGCGGCGGAGCCGGAGGAGTTGTCAGGGGTGAGAGTCGCCTGTCAGGCGCGCTCGATCGGGCGCAGCCCGTTCGGACAGCATCTCGCTGGAGCGCGAGAAAATGGTGGGCGCAAAGGGACTCGAACCCCTGACCTCATGCGTGTGAAGCATGCGCTCTAGCCGACTGAGCTATGCGCCCCGACCGGCTTCGACCCGTGGCCGAAGCGGGGGCGGAGCCTAGCAGGGCCCCTACCGCCCCTCAAGCGGGCGTCGCGCCCCCGCCGCCCTGGATCCCGCTGACCCGCACCGCCTTGGTGGCCAGGAGGTCGTCGTTGACGAGCAAGTGGAACTCGTAGGTGCCGGGCCCGGGCAGGGCGACGTTGCGCAGCTGCGCGGAGATCTCGGTGGTCTGCAGCGGCCCGGGGATGTCGATCTCCGGCGGCTGGCCACGGCCGAGGACCGTGTTGCGGTCCACGTCCACGAGCTGGATCTCGATGCGGTACTTGCCGCGTGCCTCGGTGATGTTGGCGTAGATCCAGAGCATCGGATGCACGGCCGGGAAACGCTCGGCGCGCAGCTCGTGGAAGACGCCGATCAACGACTTCTTGCCGGTCTGGGCATCGTGGATGACCTGATCGCAAACCAGGAAGGCCTTGACGATGGGCGACGGCGTGGCGGAGGTCGACATCGGCCGCAGGCTACCCCGGCGGCGTGGAACCGTCGCGGCGCCGTCGACGGGAGGCGGCTTCGAGGAACGCACGCTCCTCGGCATCGAGGGCGTCGATGCCGCTCCGGCTGATCTTCTCGAGGAGCGCGTCGAGGCGGGCCTCGTCCGCCGGCGGCGTGGGCGACTTCGCGGCGGGCGTCGCCGTGCGCACCCGGGGCACGGAGATCCCGCCACGCCACGCCACCAACGCCCCCACGGCCGCTCCCGCCAGGTGACCGAGTGCGGAGCGCGCGCCCACGCCATGGCTGGCCAGCTGCAAGGCGTCGCCCCCCAGCATCAGCACGCCCACCAGGAGGGCGAGCGGCACGGGGACGAGACCGAACACGTGGATGGGCCGGCGAGGGTCCTTCACGGCGAGCCAGGCCATCACGCCGAACACCGCACCGCTGGCCCCCAGCGCCCGGATCGCTTCACCGGAGAGCGCGCCCAGGATCGTCAGCAGCACCGTGCCCGCCAACCCCGCCGCCAGCAGCAAGGCCGCGTAGCGCGGAGTCCCGAGACGCGCCTCGACTTCGCGCCCGAACAGGAACAAGAAGAGCATGTTCATCACGAGGTGCAGGGCACCCTCGCGGGCGTGCACGAGCAGGGCCGTCACGAGGCGCCAGACCTCCCCCGCCAGCACGCGCCCGCTGTCCAGCACGAGGGCGTCGTAGGCGGACAGCGCCCAGGGGCTTCGGCCCCGCGCCCCTCCCGCCACGACGAACCAGAGCACCACGCACAGCGTGACGGTCCACCAGGTCAGTGGCGCGCCCGCGCCCTCGGGGCGCTGACGCTCGCGCATCCAGTCTCGGCCGGCGACTCCCACCCCCGGGAGCCTACCGGCGAGGGAACGGGCCGGGGCAGACAGGGGGGGCCGCGGTGGCGGGCGGACGCCCTACGTGGTACGCGTGCTGCCCCATGAGCGAAGCCCGCACACCCCGCCTGCTCGACGGCAAGGACCTGGCCGAGCGCGTACGCGAGAAGTTCCGTCCGCGCCTCGAGGCCCTGGTCGAGCAAGGCCAGCGCCCTCGCCTCGTGGTCGTCGAGGTCGGGGAGAACCAGGCCGCGCGCAGCTACATCCGCGGCCAGCGCCGGGGGGCCGACTCGTGGGGCATCGAGTACGACCTGCGCACGCTGCCCGCGAGCACGGACGAGAAGGGCGTGCGTCGGGTGCTCCGCGAGCTGGCTGCCGACCCACGGGTCACGGGGGTGCTCCTCGCCATGCCGCTCCCCGCGGGCCTGGGCGCGCGCAGCCTCCAGCAGGGCATCAAGCCCTCGAAGGACGTCGAGGGCGTGCACCCCGAGAACCTCGGGGGGTGCCTCTACGGCAGCTACCGACTCCTGCCCTGCACGGCGCTGGCGGTCATGGCGCTGCTCGAAGACGCCGACGTGGACCTCCGCGGCAAGGAGGTCGTGGTCGTCGGGCATAGCGAGATCGTCGGCAAGCCTGCGGCCCTCCTGCTCTTGGCGCGCGACGCGACGGTCACGGTCTGCCACAAGGACACGCGGGACCTGGCCGCCCATACGCGCAAGGCCGATGTGCTGGTCGTGGCCGTCGGCAAGGCAGGTCTGATCAGCCCGGACATGGTGAAGGACGGCGTGATCGTCGTGGACGTCGGCATCAACGCCGTGCCCGATGTCGACAGCCCCGGCAGGGTGCGCCTCGTGGGCGACGTGGACTTCGAGGGCGTGGCGCCCAAGGCCGCAGCCATCACGCCCGTCCCGGGCGGTGTGGGCCCCGTGACGGTGGCCATGTTGTTGCGGAACACGGTGCTGGCGGCCGAAGGCATGCCGCCCCCGGACGACCCTTCGCAGCTCCCGTTGTTCCGGCTGTAGAGGTACGGGGTACGGAGTCGGGTGAGATTCCAACCTCGGGCTGCATCGCGCTCCCGCATCGGTGCGACCCGTGCAGCCCGAGGTTGGAATCTCACCCGACTCCGTACTGCGCCGCGACAACGAAACGAGGCCCGCGCGTGTGCGCGGGCCTCGCAGGGTGCACGTTCAGGATGGAGACGTGAACGCGGACTACCAGTCGACGCGGAAGGACAGACCCACCGCCGTGTACGACTCGTTGATCACGCCGCGGCCGTCCTCGACGTCGCCGAACAGGACGTTGAGCATGATCCGCATGTTGGCGTTCCAGTACCAGTTGAGCCCGACCGTGATCACGGTCTGCTCGCCACCGACGATGGCCGCGTCGGTCAGGTCCACGTAGTCGTAGCGAGCCGCGAGCTCGAGGCCGCCCTTGCAGCAGCAGTCGTCATCGAGGAAGTCGCAGCAGATCTTGGTCCGGTCGATCGCGCCGTGCTGGAAAGAACGGCACTCGCCCGTCAGCCAGTAGCTGACGAAGGCGTAGTAGCCACTGAACGTCGGATCGCCGAGGCCCGGAGCGTCCACGTTGGACGAGAAGTACTCGGCCTGGACCGACCACGGGCCATTGACCCAGATCAGGTGACCATTGAACGTGGTGAACGAGTCGCAATCCGGGAGGACGCCCGTGTCGATCAGGCGCTGGTCCGTGACGTGCAGACCCGGACGCGCGCGGTAGCGCACCTCGTCGAGCTCGTCGCGGTGCGAGACCGAGGCGCCGATGATCAAGCGGCGGCACTCGCAGTCGCAGTCCCAGATCGGCGCCCAGCTGACGAGCGCCGAGACGCCGTAGCCGTCCTCTTCCCAGATGCCGGCGCCTTCGTCATCGTCCACGCCGGGGGTGGCACCGAGGAAGTAGCCGACACCGTAGTTGACGCGGTCGCCGAGCCAGCTGTCGTACAGCATGATGCCGGTGTTGCGGCCCTGGCCGAACGTCTCGCTGCTGCCGGCGATCTCCATGAACGTGTAGTACTTGCTGCTGTCCTGCGCCTCGCGGGCGAATGGCTCGTAGAAGTGGCCGACGCGGACGTTGGGCATGCCGCAGCCGAGGCAGTCACGCAGGTTGACCAAGTCGATGTGGATGTCGTTGAACGTGACGCTGCCGTCGGCGAAGTCGAACTGGGCCTTGTAGGCCACGTGCTTGCCGATCTGGCCGCTGTTGTACAGACGCACGCGACGGATCTCGACGCCGTCCTGGAGATCGACGCCCGCGTTGTCCTCGAGATCGTCGTCGCTGTAGAAGTTGGCGTCGATGTGCAAGCGACCGCCGATCTTGAGCTTGACGGACTTGTCCTTGGTGTCCAGGCGCAGACCGCTCTTCCAGTACACCTTGAAGACGTTGCCGTCGTCCGACGAGGACGACGACGCCGCCGGGGCGGGCTGGGCGGCCATGTAGCTCGCGATCTCCTCGCGAATGATCTGGCGCATGTCGTCGTCGGCGCGTGCCGCGCCGGCCGACGCCACCAGGAGGGCGCCGGCCGCCGCACAGGCGACCACGCCACCGAGTAGACGTGTCATGTTGAAGCTGCCTCCCTGCGCGCCCTCCCCGGGCACGCGACGCGCGAGTTTCACGCGATCCTCACGCCTGTTCCACGAAGAAAACGCCTTGGGGGCGCGATCCTGGGGCCCGGGGCCCCGGGGACATGGGCGTTACCGATCGTCCGACGGGCCTGCATCGGCCCTGGCGTCGACGCTAGCGCGAGCGATCCAGCGTGTAGCGCGCCAGCATCTCGAGCAGCTGACGGTCCGTGGTCTTCGGGAGCCGATCCAGGCGGGCCCGGGCGGCCGTGATCTCGTGCTCGGCCCTCTCGTGGGCCAAGCGCAAGGCGCCGTCCTCGCGCAGACGCACGCAGAGCTTGCGAGCGGCCGCCGGGTCGTCCCAGGCGGCCTCGATCGCCTGCAGGGCCACGGCGCGATCGCTGCATGCGTCGCGCCAGAGGATCACGGCCAACGTCGTCTTGCCTTCGGCCAGGTCCGTGCCGAGGGACTTGCCGACCTCGTCTTCGTCGCCGTCGAGATCCAAGCGGTCGTCCACGATCTGGAATGCCATGCCCAGGTGGTGTCCGAAGCGGGCCAAGTCGTCCTCGACCGCCGCGCTGGCTCCTCCGTAGTGCGCGCCGACGCGCAAGGCCGCCTCGTACAGCGCCGCGGTCTTGCCACGGATGATGCGCTCGTACGTGGCGAGCGGCAGGTCCGCGCTGCGGGCCACGACGTCCTGGAGGATCTCGCCCTCGAGGACTTCGCCGACGACGTCGGAGAGGTAGCGCGCGGCGAAGGGGTCCTCCAGCCAGGAGGCCGCGCGGTAGGCCTTGCTGAACAGCACGTCGCCCACGAGCACGGCTGCGGTCTCGCCCAGGCGCGCATTGAGCGTCGGACGGCGACGCCGCATGGCGGCCCCGTCGATCACGTCGTCGTGAACGAGCGTCGCCATGTGGATCAGCTCGACGATGGCCGCGACGGTCGCGACGTCACCCTCGACGCGTCCCCCGGCCAGCCGGGCGCCGAGGCAGGTCAGCGCGGGGCGGAGCCGCTTGCCGGAGAACGCGCCCGCCTCGGCGAGCAGGGCGGTCGTCTCGGGCGAGAGGTCCGCGAGGATGCGGTGCCAGGCCTCGCCAACGACGGCGAGGTCGGCCTCGAGCGGCGCCAGCACCGCCGGCAGCGGCACGGTTGCGGGGCTGGGGACCGACATACGCCGCGGGTTCTAGCACGCAGCCACGGCGATGCGCAGGCGGGGCCGCTGCAAGGCACCGCCTCGCGCGCGCGTCAGCTGCCGCGGCGCACGTCCGACCACCACGACCGCCACGCGGAGGCCTCGGGCGGCAGGTCCTGGCCCGTGAGGCGCTTCAAGTGCTCGTGGGCCGCACGGCGGGCGCTCTCGTCGCGCGCGTCCAAGGCCTGGATCAGGATCGGGACGGCACGTTCGCCGGCCGCCTTCGGGTCGGCGGGAGCGGCGGGCGGGCCCTTCATCGCTTCCTCGACGTCGGCCAGGACGGTCGCGGCCTCGCCGCCCGTGCGCTGGCGGAGCGCCCCCACCAAGAGGCCCACGTGCAGCCGCATCTGCACGACCTCGCCCACCACGACGGACAGCACCAGGGCCAGGACGACCAGCGCGATCCGCGAGACCATGGGGGTCCCGGGGCCCAAGGCATCGGGAGCGGCGACGAACCAGGCTGCGACCGCAAGCAGCGCGATCCGGACCAGGGCTGCCACGAGCACGCGCGACGATCCGCTCACGGCGGGGCCTCCTCGCGGTCGGCGAAGGGCCATTCCTCCCGCCATGGCGCCGCGTCCGTATCCTATCGGGACGTCGTCCGGGGGCGGCTCGTCGAGCCGGCCCCCGCCGGGGTCGCCCGTGCGCCCCGTCCGTCCGGGCGACCCCACCGGGAGCACGCCACCGGCATGGCCTACGACATCGTCGAAACCTGCATCGGTTGCACGGCCTGCGTCAAGGCCTGCCCCGTGAACGCGATCTCGGGCGAGCGCGGCGAGATGCACCGCATCCACCCCGACATCTGCGTGGACTGCGGCCTCTGCGGCTACGTCTGCCCGCCCGAGGCGATCCTGGACTTCGACCGCAAGGTGGCGACGCGCTTCAAGCGGCGTCAGGACGGCGATCGCATCGCGATCGTGGACACGAACCGCTGCACGGCCTGCGACTTCTGCTTCGACGTATGCCCCTACGACGCCATCAGCTACGTGCGCGTGGACGATGGCTTCTTCAACGTCGCCGACGTCGACCCCGACGTCTGCAAGGGGTGCGACGCGCTGTGCGTCACCGTCTGCATCAAGGACGCCATCCAGCTCCACCCGCGGGCAAGCGACCTCGCCCAGGCGGTCATCGCGGAGCGCGCCGCCGTCTGACCCCGGGGCTCTTGCGGTCAGCGCCTCTATCCGGGGCGGCCGCGCCCCTCGAGCCAGCGGCCCATCAGGAAGACGCCTGCCGCCACGCCGAGCATCATGAGCTCGCGTTGCGCCACGCCCTGGCCGCTGCCCCCGTCGATGGCCTGGATGAGGGCGATCGGCGCCAAGACGAGGCCGATCATCTGCAAGGCGCGACCCGCCATGTACATGGCAGGAGCCTACGATGGGGCGATGCACCACCCCGCTGCTCTCCGACCGTTGACACGTAGCGCGGCCCTGGCCCTCGTGCTCGTGGCGCTGGCACCGATGCTGCCCCGACCGCGTGGCGCTGCCCGTGCTGGCGAACCGACCGCCGGAGCCGAGCCGGTGCGCGCCTATCTCGTGCTGCAGGAGCCCGGCGCCTGGCGCATCTCCGCGGAGGCCCTGGCTGCGCACGGCATGCCCGACCCGACCGCCGTGGAGGTGCTGCGGGCCGGTCGCCCCGTGCCCAGCATGGCCGCCGAGGGCGGACTGGTGTTCGTGGCCGCCCACGTCGCCGGACCGCACAGCCGAGCCGGGCTCTACCAGCTGCGGCGCCGCAGCGGACCCGCTCCGGCACCGGCCTACGAGCTCCGCGACGGGGCGTCCGGGGACGGCACGCCGGTCCGTGCCGAGGCGGAGTGCACCTGGGCCGCGGACCTCCTGCATGGCGACCTGGCGGCGGGTCCGCCCGAGGTCTACGGCGTGGACGAGGTGCCCACGTGGTTCCTCGCGCACATCGACCCGCAGGCGACGGCCACCCTCGAGAGCGCGGGCCGCCTGGCCCTGCCGGCCCTCGAAGACGGGCGCCTCCTTGTCCGCGTGTACGCGACGCATCCGGGTCCGGTCCGGCTGCGGGCCGTCGTGGACGACGCGGGCCTGGGCGCCGTCGAAGTCCCCCACGCGGTCGGTGGGGCCACGCTGGCCTATGACGTGCCGACCGACGTGCTCGCGTCGATGCGGCGCGTGCGCCTCGTCGACGAGTCGCCGGTACTGCCGCCGCCCGCCAAGGACGACGTGACGCGCGCCTACGGTCGGCTGTGGGTCGACGCCCTGCGCACGGAGGGCCTTGTTGGGGGGGGCGAGGTCACGGTCCGTACCGGGCCGTGGACCTTCCTCGCGGCACCCGAGCGCGAGCTGCCCGCTCCGGACGAGCCCGGCTACGGCGCCGTCGAGCGCGAGGGGCAGGCCGTCGGCGGTGCCTTCGCGTGGACGGCGGGTCTCGTGCCGGGCGTAGCCGTGCGCCCTGGGGACCGCGTCGTGGCCACGGGGCCGGCGCGCGACGCGCCGCGGCTCGTGGCGGCGCCCGACCTGCCCGACCCCCTGGCCTTGGCCCGCGGGGCCGCCCACGTCATCGTCGCCACGCCGCCGCTGGTGGACGCGGCGCGCACGCTGGCCGCCCATCGCACGGCGCAGGGCCTTCCGAGCGTCGTCGTGCCCAGCGGCGCCATCTGGTGGCACCTCGGCGCGGGCGAGGCCTCGCCGGCCGCGCTACGCGCCTTCGTGCGCGCGCTGATGAGCGCCGCGCCGTCCACGCTGCGCTACCTCGTGCTGGCCGGCGACGCCACGTACGACCGCGTGGACCTCACGGACGTGGCCACGATCCCCACGCCCATGTCGCGTACGAAGTACAACGGCGCGACGAGCAGCGATCGCTTCTACGGTCGACCGCTGGACGACGCGGACGTCGGCGGCGTGCCCGTAGGCCGGCTGCCGTTCCGCGACCCGAAGCGCTTCGCGTCCTACGTCGACCGCCTCGTGCGCTACGAGACGTCGCTCGCGCCGGATCCCACGCGACGCCTGCTGCGCTTCGTCACGAGCGAGGGGCGCTTCGGCGCGCTCGTCGACGGCATGTTGGAGATGGCGTTCCGGCAGGTGATCGCGCGCGACATCCCCGAGGCGTACGACCTGGAAGTGACCTACGCCAACCTGCGGAGCGACTGGCTCTGGCCGCCGCGTCGGTTCGCGGACAAGGTCGTCGAGGACCTGTCGGAGGGCTCGCTGTTCTTCACGTACGTGGGCCACGGCTTCGAGAAGGGCTTCGATCGCCTGCGCGTGGGTCGCGAGGCGTTCCCCATCCTCGACATGGAGGCCGTCAAGCGCGTCGACGTGCGTGGCACGCCGCCCGTCGTGCTCGTGCTGGCCTGCACGACGGCGATGTTCGATGGCCTCGAGGGCCCCGGCGTGAACGAGGCGTTGCTGGCGCTGCCCTCGGGGCCCATCGCCTGCTGGGGCGCGACGCGCGACAGCCACCCGGCTGCCAACACGCTCTTCGGGATGGAGCTGGCCGCGGGTCTGGGGCTGGCCACGCCGGGCACACGGCTCGGCGACCTGCTGCAGGCGGCGTCCGATCGTGCCGTGCTGGGCGATGGCGGCGCGCAGCTCGTGCGCGCGGCGCTGCGCCTCCTGTCGACGCAGGGCTACGACCTGGACCCGGAGCGTCTGGCGGTCGAGGCCTCGTGGATGTACACGCTGCTCGGCGACCCGGCCACGCGCTTGGCCCTCGTGCCAGGGGACGTCCAGGTCGACGTACGGCCGACGGACGAGGGCTTGGCCGTGACGGTGGTGGCGCCGGCGGCGGAGGGTGCGCGCGTCGTCGTGCGTCGCCAGCGCTCGCGGGCCCAGCCGGCACGCCTGCCCCGTCTGGAGCAGGATCCCGCGTCGCCCGAGGCCGAGGCCGCCATCATGGAGCGCCATGCCCAGGTCAACGACCTGACACTGGCCGAGGTGGAGGGGAAGCTCGTCGGCGGTCGCTGCGAGGTCGTCGTGCCCGGCGCCGCGCAGGAGGGCGAGGTCGTGCAGGTGGTCGTGACGGACGCGACGTCGCTGCACCACGGGGGGCTGACACTGACGGCGGAGGACGTGGCGCCAAGGTGACGCGGAGGCTCGAGTACGGAGTCGGGTCAGATTCCAACCTCGGGCCGGCTTGCGCACACGCTTGGGTTTGCTCTTGGCAGCCCGAGGTTGGAATCTCACCCGACTCCGTACGGGAGACTCCGCCCCCTGCGCAACCACCGTTCACTTCACGCGCGCGACCGCTTCCTCGTAGGCCGCGCGCTCGGCGGGCGTCGTGAGGGCCTTCTCGGGACCGCCGCGCGCGGCGACACCCTCCACGAAGCGCTGGCGCAGGTGCTGGGCGCGCTCCGGCCTGGCCTCGCCGAACACGCCGGACTCGATCAGGCGTGCCCGCGGCTCGATGGCGGCCAGGAGGCCCGCATCCAACGCCTCCGCCTCGTCGAGCCACACGAGCGCTGCCCATGCGAAGCGCTCCCCACGCGGCGTCGCCGTGGACGCCGCGTGGGCGCGGAGCGCTTCGGCCGCCAACGCACGCCCCGCACGGAAGGCCAAGCGCGCGCGCTCGGCGGCAGGCGTCGTCAACGGATCGCCAAGCGCGAACGCGCGGGCGAAAGCCTCCGCGGCGTACGCGTGGATTCCCCGGGCGACGAGCTCCTCGCCCCGCGCCTCCTCGGCGGCTCGTCGCTCGGCGTCCGATCCGGTGTCGACCCCGCCGCAGGCACCGAGCAGGAGCAGCAGGCAGGCGGCGATCCGGCGCGGAGCGCTCATCGGCCTGCCGCCTCCGTCCGCGCACGCCACGCGCGCCAGCGGCAGAGCGCCGCCGCGCGGTCATCGGCGCGACCGTTGGCCACGAACCCGTACGTCTCCCCCGTGACCTCGTGGAGCACCTGGATGGCGCGCGCGCGGACGAGGCAGTCGCCGTCCTCCAGGGCCGCGAGCAACACGTCGACGCCGCGGCGATCCCCGTTGCGAAGGAGCGCCGTGGCGGCCTCGTGGCGCACGCCCTGCGCAGGATCGTCCAAGCGCGCGGCGAGCGCGTCGAGCGCACGCGCATCGCGCAGCTGGCCGAGCACGAAGCACGCGAGCACGCGCACGCCGGGGTCCGGGTCCGCCAGGGCCTCGATCAGGGGTGCGACCGCGGGCTCACCCAGGCGCAGCAGATCGATCGCGATGCGCTGCCGCTCGGCCTCGCCGCACGTGCTCGCGGCGGCCAGGCGTTCGCGGACGCGCTCCTGCATGCGATCGGTGCCCAGGTAGATCGGGCGATCGCCCTCGCCGGGAGGCGGCGCGTAGTCACTGCCCTCGATGCGCGGGGCGTTCGCCGAGGGTGCGGCGTGGCAGCCCACGATCAGCGCCGCGCCGGGACCGAGGGCCAGGGCGAGCAGCAAGGGCACCGAGCGGGAGGGCGTTCGTGCCACGGGCGGTGCATCGTGCCGCGCAATGGTCGCGTGCGCGTCACGCGGTGCGCGCGAAGCGAGCAGGCGCTCGACGAGCAGCACGAGCAGCGCCAGCGCCACGAGCCCAGGGGCCAGGGGCGGCCCCGGCTGGACGTCGCGCGCGCGGTAGCTCGTCGCCGCCGGGAGGCGCACGCCCCCACCGGCCGTGGCCAAGGCTTCCAGACGTGCGAGGTCCACCCCCACGCCACGGCTCTCCGGCGGCGGCAAGGCCGGCAGGTCCAAGCGCACCTCGACGTCGCGTCCCGCCGGGCGCGCACGCAGCCCCGCCGAGGGCACGAGCGAGGGCGCCGGACCGCGGAAGATGCCCGGCCGCTGCTCGTACAGGGCCACCAGCGGCTCGCCGCCGGGCGCCGCGTCCGCGGCGAAGACATCGATGCGCCCGGCGCCGGTCCACGGCGCGCGAGCCAGCAGAAGGTCGTCGCCCTCGAAGTCCGCGGTCTGCCCCACGGAGGCCCGCGCGGCTTGCTCCGCGATCCAGGGCCACAGCGCGGCGAGGGCCTCGCGTCGTGGCCGCCCGGCGGGCTCGACCTCCGGGCCCCAGGCCAGCGCCAGCACGCGGCCGGCCCCCAGCGCGCGGCTCGCGGCCAGGGGCTGCGTCATCGCGGCACCGGCTACGCGCTGCGCAGTGGCCAGCACCCTGGACTCCGCGTGGGGCTCCACGTCGTGGAGCCATCCGAGGCGTGGCCACTCGATCGCGCCGAGCGCACCCTCCGCGCCGGGCGCGGCCGACCACGGCCCGGCGCGCCGGTCCTCCGCACCGCGAGCCTCGGCCGCGAACGCCTCGAGGCGAGCACGGATGGCTGCGGGGTCGGCCAGCACCGTGATGTCCTCCGGGCGACGGGCCAGGGGGACCAACGCCTGCGCGGCCACCTCGACGCGCGAGAGGAAGGCGAGGAGGCGCGCGGGAGCGCGCGCCAACGCCAGGGCCGCGGCGCGCGGGTCGCCGGGTGAGGGACGGTCCGGGTCGCCGTCGCCCAGCACGAGCACGATGCGCTCCGCAGCGACTTCGCCCGCGACGCGCTGCGCAGCCTCCTCGACCGCAGCGAGCAGGTCCGTGTCGCCGCGCGCGGAAAGCGCGTCGAGCGAGGCCTCGAGGGCCCGGCGCGCCGCGACGTCACCGCCTTGGATGAAGCCGGGGGCCAGGAGCTGCGTGTCGGGCGTGCCCGCGAAAGGCAACACGCCCGCGCGTTCGTCGGCGGGTAGCGCGCGCAGGAACGCGCGCAGCGCATCGTGCACGTGCACCAGGGCGCCGTCGGCCATGCTGGCGCTGCGGTCCAGCGCGATCACCCACACCCGTCGCGTCTCGGGCGTCTGGCGCACGACGAAGGGGGACAGCCTGCGCTCGACGTCGCTGCCGGACCAGCCCCCCGCGCGACCCGCGTCGGGACCGCCCAGCAGCACGAGTCGCCCGCCGCCGGCCACGTGCCGCTCCAGCGCTTCACGATGCGGCTCCACGAGCGCCGCGGGCAGGTTGGAGAGCACCAACGCGTCCGCACCCGCCCATGCGTCGGGGCGCGGTGTGGAGATGACCCGCACGACGAGGCCCGCGGGCGGCGGCTCCGGCGCCTCGAGATCGCCGACCAGCACCACCGTGGGCTGGCCCGCCGGCGCCGCCACGAACAGGCGGTCGTTGCCCGGGTCGTCGTCGGGCGTCCCGGGTGCCAGCTCCAGGGTGATCTCGTAGGGCGCGTCCTCGGGCGCGCCGTCGGCCAGGAGGACCCGCCAGAACCCACCGGGCACCAACGTGACGGGGGCCGCCGCCAGGCGACCGCGCCCGGCTTGGAGGAGGTGCACGACCCCGGCGCCGCGGGTGGCGCTCGCCACGTCCACCTCGACGACCACGCGCGGGCCCTCGCGCCGCGCACGGGCTGCGAGGAGGCCCGCGTCCAGGGGCGGCGGGTCCGGCGGTGCGGTGAACAGGCGCCCACCCGCGGCGAGCACGGCCGCGGCCGCTTCGAGCGCGCCGGGCTCCGTGGAACGGCCGTCCCCGAGCAGGATCAGGTCCCGCCCCGGTGCCAAGCCCCGCGCCACCTCCAGCGCCTCCGCCAGCCGGGTCGCACCGATCCCCACCTCGTGGTCGCGGGCCGGGCCCCGGACGGGCAGGACTTCCGCCCCGACCAACAGGCGTTCCGGAGCCACCTCCAGCCGGGGCAGGGGGGCGCCGACACGGCCCCCCGTGCTGCGCGAGACGTCCACCAGGAGGACCGGGGGCTCGGGCAGGTCCCCCGACAGCCGAGGCTCCCACCAGGCCGCTCCGAGCAGGAGGAGGACCAGGAACCGCAGGAACCAGGGAGCGGGGCCGGACACGCTGGGCAAGAGGCTACGGGGGCCCCGGGCCGGGCGGATCGGATTCGGGGTGGCTCCGCGCCCCGGCTTCAGGCACCATTCAGGGGCACGGCCCCGGATTCTCGGGGTCCTCGGGAGGTGCCATGAACAAGGCGGAGGTCATCGAGGCGGTCGCGCGCAACCTGGGCTCGAGCCGGGCCGAAGCCGAGCGCGCGCTCGGCGCGGTCACGGATGCGATCAGCGAGGGCCTGATGAAGGACCACGACGTCGCCATCCTGGGCTTCGGCACGTTCCGTCGCTCGGTGCGCAAGGCCCGCACGGGCATCAACCCGGCGACGAAGGAGAAGATCCAGATCCCCGAGAGCGTCGGCGTGACGTTCCGGGCGGGCAAGGCCCTCAAGGATCGGCTGTAGGCCGGAGCTTCGCCAGCCGGGCCCGGATTGCCGGGCTCGGCTGCGCATGCCCGGTTCATGCGCGGCACCGCGTCGCGGTCGCGGTGTACATGCCGTGACGTGGGCCCTACGTGGCCGTGGCGCCGGACGTCCTCTCTACGCGGTAGCCCTGCCCGGCTGCACGGGCCCCTGCCGGGCGGTGTCCAGCTCCACCGTGCCGCCTGCGAGCACGGCGTCGCCGACGTAGGCCACGAGGGCCTGACCCGCGGCGGGCGCGAACACGGGCTCGTCGAAGCGCACGCGCATCGACGTCGGGCCCGTTGCGACGAGCCACCCTGCGGCGCGCGGCCCGGCATGGCGGATCCGCGCCGTGACGCGGACCGGCCCTGCGAGCTCGCCCGCGCTACCGACGTCCAGCCACACGACGTCGTGCGCATGGACGTCGCGCTCGAGCAAGGCCTCGCGCTCCGCGACTTCGACAACGCCCGCGGCAGCGTCGACGCGCGTCACGTAGCGGCGCGCGCCCAGCGCGGGAAGTCCATGGCGCTGGCCGCGTGTGAAGCCAAGCGCACCCGCGTGACGCGCGACGACGCGTCCCGCTTCCACCACGTCGCCGGGCCGGTCCACGGCGGCACCCACGGTGCGCAGCCACGCGCGCACGCCACCGTCGGCGGGCAGGAAGCAGAGCTCCTGGCTGTCGGGCTTGGCGTGGACGGGAAGTCGGCGGCGCAGCGCGTCCGCGCGCACCTCGGCCTTCGTCATGTCGCCGAGTGGGAAGCAAAGCAGCGCGCGCTGCGCCTCGTCGAGGCGGAACAGCATGTAGGTCTGGTCCTTCGACGCATCGCGCGCGGCCAGCAAGCGCCAGCGCCCGCGGGCTCCGGGCGCGCGGCGCGCGTAGTGGCCGGTGGCGATGGCCGTCGCACCACACCACGCGGCGACCTCGGCCAGGCGCCCGAGCTTGACGTCGCGGTTGCAGAGCACGCAGGGCAGCGGCGTCCGTCCGGCTTCGTAGTCGGCGCGGAAGGCCTCCTGCACGGTCGAGAAGGCCTCGCGGGCGTCGACCACGTGGAACGGGATGCCCAGCGCAGCCGCCACGGCACGCGCATCGCGTGCATCGTCCAGACCGCAGCAGGAGCGCGCACCGCCCGCTGCGACGCCGTCGGCCTCGACACCCGTGCGCAGATGGACGGCCACGACGTCGTGGCCCTCGTCGACCAGGCGCGCGGCGGCCACGGCGCTGTCCACGCCTCCGGAAAGGGCCGCCAGGATGCGCACGGACGAGGTCCTCCGCGGGCCCTGCTTCCAAGGATCGGCGTGGCCCCGGGGGGGCCGTCGGGCCCGGACGGCCTACGATACGCCGCCCCGTGCGCCCCCCGGCGCCGCGCTTCGGAGGTCCCCATGCCCGACCTGCTTGCCGCTCCCGTCGCCCTCGTCGCGGCCCCCCTCGTGCTTGCCGCCGAGGAGGCGCCGGCGAGCAGCCCCTTCAGCAACATGCTGTTCCCGATCTTGATCGTGTTCGCGATCTTCTACTTCCTGGTCTTGAGGCCCGGGTCCCGCGAACGCAAGGCCCGCGAGCTCAAGCTCAAGACGCTGCAGAAGGGGGCCAAGGTCGTTACGAACGCCGGGATCCACGGCACCGTCGTGGGTGTGGACGAGGACACCGTCACCCTCAAGGTCGACGACAAGACCAATACCCGCATCCGCTTCTCCAAGGCCGCCGTCTGGCAGGTGCTGGACGGGGCCGCGGGCGCCGAGGGAGCCTCGGACAGCGCGTCCTGACGCCCGAGGCCTGGGTTCTGCTCGGCCGCGCACCTGTCCCCCCCGTACCCTGGTGCCCGTGAGCGGACCGGAGCGGACCCCTTCAAGCCAGCGCGCGGGCCTCTTGGCCGTGTTGGCCCTCGCCGTCGCGCTGCCCCTCTGCCTGCTCTTCGTGCCCGGCGAGACCCTCGCCCAGGACGAGTGCTGCGCGACCGCCGGCGAGGCCACGGCCTCCGTGCTGGCCGAGCTGGGCCGCGTGTCGCGCGTGGTACCGCCCGCACCCTGGCTGCCGTGGTGCGACGCCCAGAGCGGCTTCGCCGCGGCGCAGCCCGAAGACGGCGAGCCCTTGTCGCTGCCCACGCAGTCCGTCCTGCTGCGCCGCGCTCCCAACGAGGCGCGTCGGCTCTGACGCGCCCGGAAGCGGCGCCCCCGTTTTCCGGCCGGGCCCGCTTCCCTCACGCACACGCGGTCGCACGTGACGTCGAGATGGTCTCGTCGTCGCGCGGCAGCCGTCGGCCGGTCTCCACTTCCGCGCGATGACGCCCCCTCCGTGGCACGTCGCGCGCCCATCCATCGAGGGCAACCATGATCGAAGCCAACGAGATCAAAGGCCGCTTCGGGATCATCTTCGTGGTCACCGCGCTGCTCGTCTGGGCGTGGCTGGCCAACGGCATCCGCTTGGGTCAAGACCTGAAGGGCGGCACGACGCTGCGCTTCTCGCTCGACATCGAGGGCGCCAAGAAGGCCGGCCGCATCGCCGCCGACAAGGACCCCGACCAGGTCGTCACCGACACGATCGCCGTCATCCAGGACCGCGTCGACCGCACGGGCTTGAGCGAGACGCAGATCCTGCCGCTCGGCCAGGACCGCTTCCAGATCTCGCTGCCCGCCACGGCCGAAGGCCAGGCGGAGAGCGTGGTCGGCGTCGTCACGCAGCTGGGTGACTTGAAGTTCCGCATCGAGGCCCTGCCCGACGAGCAGTACGCGGGCGGCGACGACGGCTCGCCGCCGCCGCGGCTGGCGACGGAATCCGTGTGGGCCGGCAAGACGGAGGACAGCTTCCTGTCCTTCAAGCGCGGCGAGATCGAGCGCTGGCGTGCGGCCCGCGCCGCCGGCGACCCCTACACGCCGAGCAACCCGCGCTACTACCTGGTGAAGGCGAAGGGCACGGACGGCTCCGCCGAGAGCCACTTCCACGTCCTGGAGGAGCCCCAGAACGAAACGGACCGCCAGATCGGCGGCACGATCCTGACGGACCCGCGCGTGGGCATCGACCCCAACAACAACCAGCCGGTCGTCCTCTACGAGGTCAAGAAGGAGTGGCAGAACCGCTTCGGCGAATGGACGGGGACCAACCTCTACCTGCCGATGGCGATCGTGCTGAACGACGAGTACTGGAGCGCGCCGCGCATCAACGGCAAGCTCACCGACACGGTGCAGATCTCGTTGGGCTCAGGCTCGCGCGCCGACCTCGAGAAGGAAGCCAAGCAGCTCGTCACCGTGCTGCAGACGGGCTCGCTCAAGATCCAGCCGCATCTGGAGTCGGAGAACCGCGTCGGCGCCTCCCTGGCCGGCGACAGCCGCGACCGGGGCTTGATGGCCGTGGCCGTCGCGTTCCTGCTCGTGCTCGTGTTCATGATCGTCTACTACCGAGGCAGCGGTCTGGTCGCGAACTTCGCGCTGCTCCTGAACATCGTGCTGTTGGTCGGGTTCCTGTCGTTCTTCAAGGCGGTGCTCACCCTGCCCGGCATCGCGGGCATCGTGCTCACGCTCGGCATGGCGGTGGACGCCAACATCCTGATCAACGAGCGCGTACGCGAGGAGCTACGGGCCGGACGCAACTTGCGTCGCGCACTCAGCGAAGGCTACGACCGTGCGCTCAGCGCCATCATCGACGCCAACGTCACCTCGTTGATCACGGCCGTCTTCCTCTACCAGTTCGGTAGCGGGCCGGTGCGCGGCTTCGCGATCACCTTGGCCCTCGGCCTGCTGGTCTCGATGTTCACGGCCATCTACGTGACCCGGACGATCTTCGAATGGGCCATGCAGAACGGCTGGATCAAGTCGATGAGCATGTGGGGCTCGGGCGAGCCGGCCAAGATCGACTGGGTCAAGATGCGCCGCGTGTTCGTGCCGATCTCCGTGGTCGGCATCGTGTTCGGTCTCGTGGAGTTCTTCACCACCGACCGCTACACGCTGTACGACGTGGACTTCACGGGTGGCTACCGCGTGACGGCCAGCTTCCATGGCCCCACGAGCGTTGACGACGTGAAGAAGGCCCTGCAGGAGCAACGCACCGTCGCGGTCCAGCACCGCGAGTTCGACGACAAGGGCGAGCCCGTCGTCAGCGAGGTGCCCGTGGTGATGGGTCCCTTCACGAGCGCGGAGGTGCTCTCCGTGGGCACCGATCGCCGCGCGGCCGACATCAAGGTTCAGCGCCTGTTCGATGACGAGACGCGCAGCAGCACGAACGTGACCGAGGACGACAAGTCCGCGGCGTTCCAGACCTACCTGGCCGAGGTCCTCGGGGACCGCCTGCTGCCTGCGTGGATCCAGCGGGGCCCCGAGCCCTACCGCCACGTGGCGCCGGAGACGCCGGAGGGCGAGGAGCCCGTCGAGGACCCGATGGCGGAGCTGGACGGCGGCGCCTACCTGCGCATGACGCTGCTGGACCCCGCCAGGGTCCTGTCGGCCGACATGCTGCAGAAGCTGCTCGAGACCGACTTCCCGCATTGGGTCGAGGAGGACGGTCGCCAGGTCCCCAAGGCACCGGCCGACGTGTCTCTCCAGCGCAAGGTTCTCGCGAAGGAGGTCGAGGGGGCGGGCACGGACACGCGCACGTACGACCTCTGGATCCGCACGACCTCCAGCACCGGGCAGACGCTTCCGATGGGTCCCGAGGAGCTGCGTCGGCGGCTGGGTGACTACCTGGGCAGCGAGGGCTTCCGCACCGCGCTGCGCCAGCGCCTGGTCACGGCCAACGCACCGGTCCCGGACACGATCGAGGTGCGCGCCAGCCAGCCGTTCCCATCCAACGACGTGGTCGGCTCGACGGTGGCCCAGAAGCTGAAGAACGACGCCATGGTCGCGCTGTTCCTCTCGCTGATCGGGATCATCATCTACATCGCCTTCCGCTTCCATTCGAAGGCCATGGGTTTCTCGGCCGTGTTGTGCTTGTTCCACGACGTGGCGGCAACGCTCGGCTTCGTGGCCGTGGCCAACCAGCTGGGCCTCGTCGACGCCAAGATCAACCTGGCGATGGTCGCGGCGTTCCTGACGCTCGTCGGCTACTCGGTGAACGACACCGTGGTCGTGTTCGACCGCATCCGCGAGAACCGCGGCAAGCGGCCGGACCTGACGCCCGAGATCATCAACCTGTCGGTCAACCAGACGCTGGCCCGCTCGATCAAGACGTCGGCGACGTTCCTGCTGGTCTGTCTGGCCTTGTTCATCTTCAACTACGGGCAGCGCAACGTCCTGGAGGGCTTCAGCTTCCTGCTGATCCTGGGCGCCGTGATCGGTACATACTCCACCGTGGCGATCAGCGCGCCGATGCTGCTGTTCCTGCCGTGGCTCTGGAAGCGCATCCGCGGCTTCGCGCCCAGGAGCGAGATGGTGACCAAGCTGCTGACCAACGCGGCCACGCTGGTCCTCGTGCCGATCGCTGCCGTCCTGTACGCAGCGTGGTGGGTGGTCTACGCCGTCGTGGCGTTCCTGATCGGCCTGGCCCTGTTCATCCCGTGGTCCCTGTCGCCCGAGGCGGAGGGTGGATCGGCGGCCACGGCCTGACGCCGTTCCAGCGCCCACCAGCCTCGCGCGACCCCGGATGTGTCAGGACCCTTGCCGCGGCGCCGCGAAGCGGCAACGTGGGCAAGGTGCCTGCAATGGAAGGTGCCTGAGCTCCGGGCTCGGACAGGACAGCCACGCTTCCATGGGAGGGGGTGCCGCGCGCATCGAGACGCGGTACGGAGGCGGGGATTTCTTCCGCAACTTGCCGCCCTGCGCTTCGGCATGCGGAAGTGCCCATCGGCAAGTTGCGGAAGAATTCCCCGCCTCCGTACGGGCTTTGCCGTCGGCATGAACAACTGACACGCAGGGGGCGCGGTTCGACAGCCGGCGAACGTCGCACTTCGGTGTCTGGTCACCCGACGCTCGTTCCGCGCTCACGCGCGGACTCGGCGCTCGGGCTGCGCCCTCGCGGCAGGAGGGCTATTCCGTACCCCTCCTGCACCTCTCACGGGGTTCAGACACCTCCGCGCGCCTCCTGCCTAGGCTTCACCGTCGTGGAGGGCGGGCCCCTCGTCGGGCAGCGGCTCCACGCGCACGCCTTCCAAGCGCAGACGCTCGGCCTGCGGGCGGCTCAAGAGCACGTCGACTTCGACGTGTTCGGCGCCGTAACGCACGTCGAGGATCTCCCCCAGGCCGCGGACGCGGGCCAGGAGCTTGCCTGCACCCGGATCGAGCGTGATTCGCCATTCCGCGTGGCGGCGGAGGACATAGTGGTACACGGCCTCGGCGAGCGCGCCCAGGCCCTCGCCCGTCACGGCGCTGGTACGCACGGCGCCGGGCAGACGGTCTTCCAGCACCCGCAGGGCGAGCGGGTCGCGGACACGGTCGACCTGGTTCAAGACCACGATGCGCGGTACGCCGCCGGCCTCGATCGCAGACAGCGTCTGCTCGACGATCTCCACGTGCTCGAGGGCGTCGGGATCGCCGGCATCGACGACGTGCAGCAACAGGTCCGCGGCGCGCGCCTCCTCGAGCGTCGCCCGGAAGCTGCTGACCAGGTGGTGCGGCAAGTCGCGAATGAAGCCGACGGTGTCGCTCAGGAAGATGCGCTTGCCGGGCACGACCTCCCAGGCCCGCGTCGTGGTGTCGAGCGTGGCGAAGAGACGGTCTTGGACGAATACGTCGGCGCCCGTGAGGGCCCGGAGCAGCGTGCTCTTGCCGGCGTTCGTGTAGCCGACGAGGCACGCGGTGAACCAGCGCGAGCGGCCGCGCGCTTGGCGCATCTTGTGCGCCTCCATCGACTCCAGGCTGCGCCGCAGGTCGCGGATGCGCGTGCGGACGAGGCGGCGGTCCGTCTCGATCTGCTTCTCGCCGGGGCCGCGCACGCCGATGCCGACGCGTCCCCCACCCACCTCGCGGTTGAGGTGCGTCCAAAGCCGCTTCAGCCGCGGCAGCGCGTACTCCATCTGGGCCAGCTCGACCTGGGCCTTGGCCATGGCCGTGCGCGCCCGGCGCACGAAGATGTCCAGGATGAGCTCGGTGCGGTCGATGACGCGCGTGCCCCCGATCGCCTTCTCCAGGTTTCGGGCCTGCGAAGGGCTCAGGTCGTGATCCACGATCACGAGGTCGGCCTCGTGCTGCTTGACGAGACCGGCGACCTCTTCGGCCTTCCCCTTGCCGAGGAACGTCTTGGGATCCGGCCGATCGCGACGCTGCAGGACACGGTCCACCGTGTCGGCGCCCGCCGTGTCGGCGAGCCGGCCGAGCTCCTCGAGGGGCTCTTGCCAAGAGGGGGGCTGGTCGGGCAGCACGAGGCCCACGAGGATCGCGCGCTCCCGACGGTCGGCGTGCTGGCGGAACGCGCTCGGCTTGTCGAGCTTCATGCGCTTGCTTCGTTCTCCAAGACAGCGGCCGCCGGAAGCGGCACGACCTCGACGGGCTTTCCGCGCTTGTGGACGATGTGCGCGCGCCACCGGTCGTCGTCCCGCTCGGGGGCATCGCGCCGCGCGTGGGTGCCGCGGCTCTCCTCGCGCAGGAGCGCGCTGGTGACCACGCCCTCGGCCACGCCCAACATGTTGATCAAGGCCAAGCGAGCCGGGTCGTCCGCACCGACGCGCTCGGCGAACCGGCGCCATGCGGCGATCGCGCCCGCCGCTCCCTCCAGGTGACCGGCGCTGCGCAGGATGCCCGCCTCGCGCCAGAGCAGGGCCTTGAGCGAGGCGCGCAAGTCGTCGACGTCGATGACGCCCGTCGCGCTCCCGGTGCCGTCACCCCGCAAACGGCGCGGGCGAGCGGGCTCCGTGCGCGCGTACACCGCCGCCGCGGCGCCCGCGCGGCGCCCCAGGACGAGGCCCTCGAGCAGGCTGTTGGACGCCAACCGGTTGGCGCCGTGCAACCCGGAGCTGCTGGCCTCGCCGGCAGCGAACAGGCCCCGCACGTCCGAGGCGCCGTCCAGGTCCGTGCGCACGCCGCCGATGCAGTAGTGGGCCGCAGGGCGGATCGGGATGCGGTCGCGGCCGATGTCCAGACCGTGCGCCGCGCAGGACCGGGCAACACCCGGGAAGCGGCGCGCGATGCGCCCGGCCTCCAGGTGGCGCAGGTCCAGGAACACGCCCGTGACCTCCGGACGCTGGAGATGCGCCATGATGAGGCGCGAGATCACGTCGCGCGGAGCCAGCTCGCCCCGGCTGTCGGCATCCAGCACGAAGCGCCGGCCCTGGTCGTCGACGATGTGGGCACCTTCGCCCCGGACGGCTTCGGTGATGAGGAGTCGCGGTACGCCGGCTAGGTACAGCGTGGTCGGGTGGAACTGCACGAACTCGAGGTCACGCACGCTGGCGCCGGCGCGCCAAGCGGCCATGACGCCATCGCCGGTGGCGCCGGCGACGTTCGTGCTCTCGCGGTAGATCTGGGCATAGCCGCCGGTGGCCAGCACGACGGCGCCCGCCCAGATCACGCGCAGATGGCCCTTGGAGTGCACCAAGGCACCCCGGCACACGCCCTCGTCGTCGGTGACGAGGTCCACCAGGAAGGCATCCGACCAGGCGGTCACGTCGGCGCGCGAGCGGACGAGCCGTTCGAGCGTGACCCGGATCTCGGCCCCGGTCGCGTCTCCCCCGGCATGGAGGATGCGCGGGCGCGAGTGGCCGCCCTCCAGCCCGCGGGCGATGTCCCCGTCCTCGTCGCGGTCGAAGCGGGCGCCGGCCTCCAGCAGCTCGAGCACACGGTCGTCGGCCTCCTCCGTGACGACCCGTACGACCTCTTCGTCGCAAAGGCCGCAGCCCACCTCGAGCGTGTCCTTGGCGTGGAGCGCCGCACTGTCCCGGCGTGCGCCCGCGTCATCCCCGTCGCCCAGGACCGCGGCCACGCCGCCCTGGGCCCACGCCGTGTTGCAGACCTCGAAAGGACCCTTGGCGAGGAGGTGGACGCGCAAGCCGGCGTCCAGGGCGGCAAGAGCCGCGCTCGCTCCGGCCACGCCAGCCCCCACCACCAGCACCTCGGCCATGTGCTGGGGCAGGCGGAACGTGTCGAAAGGGAGGAGGTAGCGCGGGCCGGAGTCCATCCGGAGGGAGGATAGCCGCGGCCGGCTGGACGCACCTGCCGGGGTGCGGGGGAAGGGCCGACAGGATCTGCAAGGACCCGCCAGCGGGGATCGCAACGGCAAGGCGCCCGAGGGCAGGGCGCGAGATGGTGGAGGCGAGGGGATTCGAACCCCTGACCCCCGGCTTGCAAAGCCGGTGCTCTAGCCAGCTGAGCTACGCCCCCATGGCGCGCGGCACTCTACCTACAGCCCCTGGCAATGGCACCGCGGAACGGGGTGCGGCAAACCGGGACGACGATGTCACGCCCCCCGTGCAGGCGGGGCGAGGAGATGGTGGGCGTACTTGGACTCGAACCAAGGACCTCAGCCTTATCAGGGCTGCGCTCTAGCCAGCTGAGCTATACGCCCGAAGGGGCGGGAGTCTACCCCCGCAGCCACGTGCGGCAAGCACGGGCCCGCCCCGGGAGGCCGGAGCCGCCGGTCAAAAACGACACGAGCCGCGCGACGCTGACGTCACGCGGCTCGTGGAAGAAAACGCCCGGCGTTGACCTACTTTCCCGCCGCAAGGCAGTATCATCGGCCCCAAGGGCTTAACGGCCGAGTTCGGAATGGGATCGGGTGTGGCCCCTTGGGTGTGGACACCGGGCAAAGCTGCTCGGCGAAGCCCGTCGCGCGGTCGCGCAGACCTCGAGAGGTCGCAAGACCGGAAGCGAGCGGGACTCGCCCTGGAAGAAGTGAGTGGGGACCGAAGGGTCCGATTTCCGCTGGACGGTAGAAGCACGAATCGCCACTACGAGTCGAGTGTGATCGTCTCGTGGATCGGACCTCGGGCGGTTTGCGAACGCACTGGCTCTGACGAGCAAGCGCGCGTCGCGTGCCACCCAGGCAACGCGATCTCCCTTCCGGGCCCTGCCCCCTCGCGGTCGGCGAACCGACAGCAGGAAGCGATGCCCACGCCCCTGCAACGCAGGGAACGGGACGCATCGGGCGTCAGAAGGGAAAGTGGTCAAGCCAATCGGCTGATTAGTACCAGTCCGCTGAACACATTGCTGTGCTTACACGCCTGGCCTATCGACGTCGTAGTCTTCGACGAGCCTGATGGGGAAAACTAGTTTTGAAGAGGGCTTCACGCTTAGATGCTTTCAGCGTTTATCCTTTCCGGACATAGCTACCCGGCACTACCGCTAGCGCGATAACCGGCACACCAGAGGTCCGTCCAACCAAATCCTCTCGTACTAAGGTCAGACCTTCTCAGTTTTCCTACACCCACGGCAGATAGGGACCGACCTGACTCACGTCGGTCTGAACCCAGCTCACGTACCACTTTAATCGGCGAACAGCCGAACCCTTGGGACCTCCTACAGCCCCAGGATGTGATGAGCCGACATCGAGGTGCCAAACCCCATCGTCGATATGGACTCTTGGATGGGATCAGCCTGTTATCCCCGGAGTACCTTTTGTCTGATGAGCGACGCCCCTTCCACTCGGAAGCGCCGGATCACTAAGGCCGACTTTCGTCTCTGCTCGACCCATCGGTCTCGCAGTCAAGCACCCTTATACCTTTACGCTCTACGCACGATTGCCAACCGTACTGAGGGTACCTTTGCGCTCCTCCGTTACCCTTTAGGAGGAGACCTCCCCAGCCAAACTGCCCACCTAGCACTGTCCCTGTCCCGGATTCACGGGATCAGGTTAGAAGTCAAACGCCACAAGGCTGGTATTTCACTGATGTCTCCCTCGGATCTAGCGATCCTTGGTACGAACGACTCCCAGCTATGCTACACATGTGACGGCTAACGCCAATACTAGGCTACAGTAAAGGTTCACGGGGTCTTTCCGTCTAGCCGCGGGTTCATGGTATTTTCACCACAACTACAGTTTCACCGAGTCCATCGCTGAGACAGTTGAGCTGTCATTACGCTATTCATGCGGGTCGGAACTTACCCGACAAGGAATTTCGCTCGGATGCTCCCATCCCGTTTCCGGGAGGGCCGGACTCTATCTTGATCGACCACGATTCATCCCGGCCGCGATACCGCGGATCGTCTCGATCCCGGCCTCGGCCAGATGCTCGCCCGCTTCCATCATCAGGAGCACGCGGCGGAACTTCTCGAAGTCCTGCCGCTTTCCTGACTTGAGCGGGTGCTTGACGAAGAACGGAACGATGCGCTCCAAGAGGTGCTGGCGATCCCTGACCCGGTAGGCCAGTCGATCACCGTGGTTCTTGCGAACCACACCGCACTGGAACCACGCCTTCAAGGCGTGGAGCAGCTGCGCATCGCGCTCGTGCTGCACGACGGTGAACTCGGGCAGGACCTGGAAGCCTGCCGACATGCCCTCATGCCGGCTGATGCCGACATGAAAGCAGCCTTCACCGTCCACGAAGCCTACGATCCATTGTGCGTCAAGGTTCATCGGTCGATCCCGAACGTGTAGTCTCTGAGGGTTCCCTCGCAGAAGGGCCTTCCCTGCGGATTGTCCCCGTCGCCTGGCCGCCGCCCCGCACGTGCCGGAGCACGTGGCGAGGCCGACGATCCAGGACCTGTCCGCCGGATTGTTACTGCCGAGACGGAGCATGTCGCCCGAAGAGCGACAGACCCTGCGTCCCGACGAGTACCGGACGGCTGTCGAGGATGTTCCCGCATATAGTTCGGTTTTACTAAGGCCGCGTGGCTTCCTTGGACCACGTTGACTCAACCTTAGGACCGTCATAGTTACGGCCGCTGTTTAACGGGGCTTGGGTTCGGAGCTTCGGCTTGCGCCTGACCCCTTGCTTTAACCTTCCGTCACTGAGCAAGCGTCAGTCTGTATACATCGGCTTGCGCCTTGGCACAGACCTGTGTTTTTGATAAACAGTTGCAGCTCACCTTTCACTGCGACCCCCCGAAGCCTTCCGTCGCGAAGACCTGAACTTCAGAGGGCACTCCTTATCCCGAAGTTACGGAGCTAATTTGCCGAGTTCCTTAGCGATGGTTCTCTCGAGCGCCTTAGGATTTTCACCCCACCCACCTGTGTCGGTTTGCGGTACGGACGGCTATTGCGAAATCGCGAAGCTTTTCTCGGAAGCATGGCGTCAGCACCTTCGGCCAAAAGAGGCCTCCCCATCACGTCTCAGGCGTATGAGGTGCGGATTTGCCTACACCTCGCCCTACTCGCTTGGACCGGGACGTCTAGCACCCGGCGCGCCTAGCCTTCTTCACCCCTCCTCGATCACATGCAACAGCCGGTACAGGAATATTGACCTGTTGTCCATCGACTACGCCTTTCGGCCTCGCCTTAGGATCCGACTAACCCTGGGCGGATTTACCTTCCCCAGGAAACCTTGGGTTTTCGGCGATGCAGATTCTCACTGCATTTCTCGTTACTCGTGCCCGCATACGCACTAGGACATCGTCCACCAGTCCTCACGGTCTGGCTTCAACCTATCGTCCTACGCTCGCCTACCCCGTCCAAGACCCTCAGGTCCTGGACAGCCGTAGCTTCGGTTCCATGCTTAGTCCCGTTTATTATCGGCGCAGAAATGCTCGACCGGTAAGCTATTACGCACTTTTTAAATGATGGCTGCTTCTAAGCCAACATCCCGGCTGTCTTTGCACTTCCACTTCCTTATGCACTTAGCATGGATCTGGGACCTTAGCTGACGGTCTGGGCTGTTCCCCTCTCGTCGAAGGACCTTATCGCCCAACGACTCACTGCCGCGGTACAATCACCGGTATTCGGAGTTTGGTTAGGTAGGGTAGGATTGCTCCCCCCTATCCCGATCAGTATCTCTACCCCCGGCGATCAATGGCGCGACGCTGCCCCTAAAGGCATTTCGGCGAGAACCAGATATCGATGAGTTTGACTGGCCTTTTACCCCCAACCACAGGTCATCGGAAAACTTTTCACCGTTTACCCGTTCGG
>JBFWRP010000011.1:32500-141258 GCA_050248855.1 Planctomycetota bacterium
CATCCGGGGTCGCTACTTGTAGCGGATGCTGACTTCGGTGGCGGCGACGCCGTTGCCTTCGCGGCGGGCCCAGTCGAAGACCTCGGTGGCTTGGTCGTTGCGCAGACGGACGCAGCCGTTGCTGCAGTGCGTGCCCACGGTCTCCGGCTTGATCGTGCCGTGGATGCCAAACCCGGCGCTGCGCGGCCACTGCGGGCTCTGGATGGCCATCCAGACGGCACCCAGCTCGTTGCGGGGATCGTTCGGCGGAATGACCACCTTGCGGCCGTCGATGGTCGTGGTCCACGGCGGGTTGACCTGCTTGTCCACGATCTGGAACGTCCCGACGGGCGTTGGCGACTCGTCACGGCCGACGCCGACGCGGAACTCCTTGACGAACCAGTCGCCGATCCAGATCGAGAGGCGATGCACGTCCTGTAGCACCTCCAAGCGCAGAGGCTCCAGCGGCAGCAGCAGCTTCTGGCCAGCCTGCAGGCGTCGTGGATCGAGGTTGCCCCCCTGGTTCCAGTAGAGGATCGCGTTGACGCCGGCGGGCACGTGCTCGCGCCACACGATCTGCACGGGCACCAAGCCTGGCTCGACCTCGTAGGGCTTGGTCACGCCCGGAAGCCCCGCGGGCCATGTCATGACTTCACGATTGGCGTCGGCAAGGACCTGGATCAGCCGGGTGCGCGCCTCGGTGTCGGCGCCGTTCGCCTGGAACATCTCGGGCAGGTTGATGCCGCGCGACAGCAGCCGACGAACGCGGTCCAGATGGGCGATGCGCTTGTCGGCACCCTCCCGCACCGATGGCGTGGCCTGGTACAGCTCGACGCCCTTCTTGTAGGCCGCACGCCGCGCCGTCAGCGTGTCGCCGTACTCGTGCAGGATCCGGCTCCAGAGCGCCGGATCCGAGGCTTGGGCCGGGTCGGACAGCGCGCTGACCAGCTGCACGGCCTCGGACTCGCGCTTCTGCTCCTCGGTCGTCAGCCCCAGGTCCTCGAGCTTGGCCGTCTGGTCGGCGGCCGGCGTGGTCGTCGCCGTGCTCTCGCCCCCTTCGCTGCTGCCGAAGAACGCGTAGACGCCGGCTGCCACCACGCCCAGCAACACGATCCAGCTCCAGCGCATGCCCTGTCTCCTCGCCAACGGGGTCCCGGGGGCGGTTGCACCCCCACCGGTAGTAGCCGTCCGGCGTTCATCCTACGAGGGGTCGTGGACGTGGCAATGGGGCCGGCGAGCAGAAGGGCTACCGTCTCGTGCGACATGCCCGCAGGCCCACGCGCGGCGGGCCGGCAGCGCACCACCGCGTGGCGGTGGCGGGCGGGAGCGGGTGGTGGGAGGGGGCCACTGGCGAGTGGCGAGTGGCGAGTGGCGAAAAGCCGGCGCCCGCGCCAAGAATCGTCGGGGCGGGGGAGCGAACCAGGATCCAGCTGAGCCCCACTACTAGGTGGGCTCGCCGGTCGGAGGTCCAGCCGTGCCCGCGGCAAGCCGGGGCGGGCCTCGCCTTCCGATCCGGGGAATCCTGATCTTCGTTCCAGGCTCAGGGACGCGGTTCGTCCCCGCCTCGACGGGGCGCAGTCTAGCACGCGGCGCGACCCGCAAGCGAGCGTGCGTGCGCAACGCGCATCCGTTGACCGCGCGCGGGCTACGCGCCGCGAATCGTGTAACCCGCGGAAGAAAGTGCTTGCGTCACGCGCGCGCGCAGCTCGTCGGCCGCAGCACCGTCGAGCGTGCGCTCGCGGTCGTACAGCTCCAAGCGGAACGCCAGGCTCTTGTGACCGGGCGCGATGCCCGCCCCGGCATACACGTCGAAACACGCGACGCCGCGTACGTGCTCCGCCGACGCGCCCTCGATGAGTGCGCGCACGTCGTCAACCGCCACCTCGGCAGGAACCACGACGGCCACGTCGAACGGCACCACGGGGAACTTGAGCGGTGGCGTGTACGAGGCGGGACCGTGCTGCGCGAGCGCCGTGCGCACGGCGTCGAGCGACAGCTCGAATCCGGCCACGCGGCCCGCGAAACCCTGCGCGGCCGACGCCCGCGGAGCGAGCTCGCCCAACGAGCCCAGCGGCACGCCGCGCGCGACGACCTCGGCGCGCCGCCCGGGATGCCACCATGCGGGTGCGGGGAGGCCTGCGGCCAGCGCCGCCGGCTCGCGCTGCAGCAGCCGGGCATCCGACAGGCCGGCGCGCGCCAGCACGGCCCGCAGGTCGTGCGCGAGGTGCAGCACGGCCGTTCCCGCCCCTGCGGTGTCGGCTTCGTCGTACGCGATGCCGGCCAGCACGCGCACTTCCTCGGGGAGCCCCGCCGCGCGCGCAGCGAACACGCGCGTGCTGTCGACGAAGGCTGCTGCAGGAGCCGTGTGCCGGTTGCGCGCCGCGATCGCCAGCAGGCGCGGCAGCGCGCTGGTCGCCATCCACGTGGCGCGGTCCTCGGGCAAGCCGGCCAGCTTCAACGCATGGCCTCCGCGGAGCCCGAGCGGCGCGCCCTCTTCGTCCCCATGGAACGCGTACGTCTTGACCTCGTTCCAGCCCCGCTCCAGCGTGAACAAGGGCAGCAGTCGTCGCTCGAGGCGACGACGGGCATCGGGGCGTCGGACCTCGATGGTGCCGAGCGGCGCCAGGGGCTGCACGGCCTCGTAGCCCACGAGACGACCGACTTCCTCCACGAGGTCCTCGGGCAGGCGGATGTCTCCGCCGGCGCGCCACGAGGGCACGTGGATGTCGAGCTCGCTTCCACGGTCGCCCACGCCGAAGCCCAAGGCCGTCAGCCGCGAGCGGATGGTGGCGTCGGGCAGCCGCAGACCCAGCCGACGCTTCACGAGCGCCAGGGGCAGGCGGACCGTGCGCTGGACGGCGGGGCGCGTCCGGACGTCGCTCACGGCCCGGGCCAGGCGGGCGTCGGGCAGCACGGTGCGAGCAAGGGCGAGGAAGCGCGCTGCGGCGTCGAGCGTGCCCTCGGGGTCGAGGCCCTTCTCGAAGCGGCTGCTGGCCTCGGTGCGCCAGCCCAAGCGCGCGGCCGTCGCGCGGATCACGGCGGGCGCGAACCAAGCCGACTCGAGGAGCACGGCCGTGGTCGCGGGGCCCACACCCGAGGCGTCCCCCCCCATGAGGCCGGCCAGGGCCACGGGCCCCTCGCCGTCGGCGATCACGAGGTCGTCGGCCGTCAACGCCGGCGTCGACCCATCGAGCGCCGTGAACGCCTCGCCGGGCCCGGCCCGTCGCACCGCGAGCGCCCCTCCGCGCAGCGCGGCCAGGTCGAAGGCGTGCAGCGGCTGGCCCGTCTCGAGGAGGACCAGGTTGGTGAGGTCCACGAGGCGGTCGATGCTGCGCTGGCCGAGCACGGCCAGACGCCGGCGCCACGCGAGCGGCGAAGGGCCGTTCTCGAGGCCTTCGATCACCGCGCCCACGTAGCGTACGCAGTCCGCCTCCGCCTCCACGCGCACGGGGAAGGGCTCGCCTGCCGCGACGAGCTGGGCCCGCGGTGCGAGCTTCAACGTGCGGCCGAAGAGCGCGGCCAGCTCGCGGGCGAACCCCTGGTGGCCCCAGAGGTCGGGGCGATGCGTGATGGCGATGTTGGAGAGCTCGAGGACCGTGTCCTGCGTGGGCACGATCTCCGCCAGGGGCTTGCCCGCGGGCGTGTCCGGCGGCAGCACGAGGATGCCGTCGTGATCGTCGCCGAGGCCCAGCTCGTCCTCGGCGCAGATCATGCCGCGGCTCTCGACGCCACGGATCTTGCGGGGGGTCAGTGTGACGGGTCCGGCCGCACCGCCCGGCAGGGTCGTACCGACGGGGGCATAGGCGACGATCTGGCCCTCGGCCACGTTGGGCGCGCCGCAGACGACCTCCGGCGTGGTCCCGTCGCCCGGGTCGACCGTGACAAGACGCAGCCGATCGGCGTCGGGGTGCGGACGCACGACCAGCGTGCGGGCCGTGACGACGCCCGGAAGCGCCGCTCCCACGGGCACGACGTGCTCGATCTCGGCAGTGTGGAACGTGAGGCGCTCGGCGGCCTCGGTCGGCGTGATGCCGTCGAGGTCCACGAGCTCGCCCAGCCAGCTCCAGGAGAGCTTCATGCTTCCACCCCCGATCCGAACTGCCTGAGGAAGCGCAGGTCGCCGCCCATCAGGTGGCGGATGTCCTCGATGCCGTACTTGAGGAGCACGAGGCGGTCGATGCCCATGCCGAAGGCGAAGCCCGACCACGCCGCGGGGTCGACGCCCCCCTGGCGCAGCACGTCCGGGTGGACGAGCCCGCAGCCCAGGAGCTCCATCCAGCGCCCGCGCCAGGTGACGTCCATCTCGAAGCCGGGTTCGACGAACGGGAAGTAGGCCGGCCGTAGACGCACGTCGACGTCGGACTCGAGGACCTCGGCGATGAGCCCGCGCAGCACGTGGACCATGTGGCCGACGTTGACCTCGCGGTCCACGAGCAGGCCTTCGATCTGGTGGAACGTGTGCTCGTGGGTCGCGTCGAGCTCCTCGTTGCGGAACACGCGGCCTACGGCGACGGCGCGGATCGGCGGCCTGCGCTCGCGCATGGCGCGGATCTGCACCGGGCTCGTGTGCGTGCGCAACAGGTGCCCGTCCGTCAGCCAGAACGTGTCCTGCATGTCGCGCGCGGGATGGCCCGGCGGGATGTTGAGCGCCGTGAAGTTGTGCTGCTCGTCCTCGACCCACGGGCCGTCGAGCAGGTCGAAGCCCATCGCCAAGCACACGTCCTCGACGCGGCGGATCAGCTGTTGGACGGGGTGGATCGTGCCGCCCGTGCGGGGCCAGGGCGCCGCTCCCGGCGCCGGCTGGGTGAGGTCCAGGGCTTCGAGCGTCCCCAGCGCGGCCTCGCGCTCGGCCTCGAGCGCCGAACGGCGCCCTGCCAGGGCCGCCTCGACGGCCTTGCGGGCGGCGTTGGCGGCTTGGCCGATGGCGGTGCGCTGGTCGCCCGGCAGCTTGCCGATGCCGCGCAGCACCTCGGCGAGAGCGCCTCTCTTGCCCGTGGTACGGGCCTCGACCGCTTCCAGGGCCCCGAGGTCCCGTGCCGCAGCAAGGGCCGCGAGCGCCTCCCGCTCGATGTCGCGGATCTGATCGAGCATCACGGACCCTCCCAGGCCGCCGCGCACGGACCGGAGGCGTACGCCACCGCTGCGCAGGGCGTCAGGCTACCGACGCGCGGTCGGGGGGCGAACGCCCGATCCCGTGCAGCACGCGGGGCGGCGCGGCGCACGGGCCGACCCACGGCGGCGCACGCCGAAGGGGGCGCGAGGCTCCGTCGCGCAAGACCCTGCGGCACGTCGCCCGAAGCGACGGCGATCAGGCGATCTGGGCGCGGGCCGCGTCCACCACCTGGTCGAAGGCGGCGGCGTCGTGGATGGCCAGCTCGGCCAGCGACTTGCGGTTGAGCTCGATGCCCGCGGCCGAGAGGCCCGCGATCAGGCGGCTGTACGGGACACCGCGCGCACGGGAGGCCGCGTTGATGCGCAGGATCCAGAGGCGCCGGAACTCGCGCTTGCGCCGGCGCCGGTGCTGAAAGGCGTAGACCCACCCGCGGTGGACCGTCTCCTTCATCACCTTGTACTGCTTGCTGCGCGCGCCGAAGTAGCCCTTGGCCACCTTCATGAGGCGGCGCTTGCGGGCCAGACGCTTGGGGGTGCACGTAACGCGGGACATGGCGAGGTCCTCTCCTCGTCACCGGGCCTGGGGCCGCGGCGCGCCGACTGCCGATCCGTAGAGCCCTGCGGCTACCGGGTCTACTGACCCATGTAGCGGCGGATGCTCCGAGCCTGGGACCCCTCGACGAAGCTGGCCGCGCGATGGCGGCGCTTCCGCTTGGTGTCCTTCTTGCTCAGGATGTGGCTGTGGAACGCCGAGCCCAGCTTGCGGACCTTTCCGGACTTGGTCACCTTGAAGCGCTTCGCGATCGACTTGCGTGTCTTGATCTTCGGCATGGCCAAGGCGTCCTGTCTCGGGAGGGTCCCGGAGGCCCGGTGGCCGATCCTGGGGACGGAAGCGGGCGAAGGTAGCGGCCCCCCCCGCCCCCGCCAAACAAAGCCGGGGGGGTGGAGGCCGCGCCGAGGCGGCGTGGCCGGGGCACCTCGCGGGTCGGGCGTTCCACGAACCCGATACGGAGCCAGGGACTCCTTCCGCAGCTCGCCGGAAGGCACCTGGGAAGCCGGTGGTCTCTCCCGGCGAGCAGCGGAAGGATTCCCAGGCCCCACCCCTGAGGTGGGACGGCCGGACGTGCTTCGGGGTCGCCGTGGTTCGAGTACGGAGCCCGGTGAGCCCCCCGACATCTCGCTGGTGCGGTTCCCGCAGAGCGAACGTCCCTCGCGGCGAGATGTCGTGGGTTCACCCGGCTCCTCCCCCGGGGAGCGCACGCCGCGAGTCCTCGCGGGCGCCAACGGGGCGCGCTCGACTCGCGGACGGCGCACGTCGGCGGCGCCGAGGGGGTGCGGAAGGTGCATGAGGAGGACGCCGCGTGGTCTGTCCACGCAAGGACGACGAAGGCGCCTGAGCGCCCCCCTCCGCGTCGCCGCCCGTCCGTACCCCAGGCCGCTTACTTGCGCCCAATGAGCATGGTCATGCGGCGGCCCTCCATACGGGGCGGCGCCTCGACCTTGCCCACGTCCTCCAGCCGCTTGGCCACCTCTTCGCAGTGCCGGGCGCCCAGCTCCTGGTGGGCCATCTCGCGGCCGCGGAAGAGGATCATGAGCTGTACCTTGTCGCCGCGCTCGAGGAACTCACGCGCCTTCTTGCAGCGGATGTCGAGCATGTGCGGGTCCGTCTTGGGACGCAGGCGCACGGTGCGGATCTGGGCTCGGTGCTGCTTGGCCTTCGACTCGCGAGCCTTCTTGCTCTGCTCGTACTTGTAGCGGCCGAAGTCCATGATCCGGCAGACGGGCGGTCGGCTGTTCGAGTTGACTTCGACCAGGTCGAGGCCAGCCTCTTGGGCCATGCGCAGCGCGTCGTCTCGCGAGACGACGCCATGGTTGACGTTCTCGCTGTCGATCAGCCGGACCTGGCGGATGGTGATGCGTTCGTTGATGCGCGGTCCAGACTCACGAGGCATGGACCGGTCAAAGCGGCTGGGACGGATGGGGATGTCTCCTGGATAGGGTTCGGGCCGCCGGACCGTACGGGCCCGGGGCGAGCGATGATCTTGCCACGAATCACCGTCGGGGGCCGACGGATCGCCCCGTGAAAGGGGTGCCAGGGGGCAAGTCCCGCGTCCGCGGCCACGCCAGCCGCGGACGCGGGGAGGGCCTCACGCCACGCGCTCGTCGATCTCGCGGCGGACGCGGACCAGGAAGTCCTCGAGCGCCATGGGGCCGAGGTCCTCACCGGAGAGCAGCCGGACGGCCACTTGGCCGGACTCGACCTCGCGGCCCCCCACCACGAGCTGGTAGGGAACCCGCTCGAGGATGGCGTCGCGGATCTTGGAGCCGACCTTGTCGCCGCGCACGTCGGCCTCGGCCCGCACGCCGGCGGCCCGGAGCCGATCGCGCACCGCGACGGCGTACTGGCTCTGCGCCTCGGTGATCGAGAGCACCGTGGCCTGGACCGGCGCCAGCCAGACGGGGAACCGGCCGGCGTGGTGCTCGATGAGGACGCCGATCAAGCGCTCGAACGAGCCCAGGATCGCGCGGTGGATCATCACCGGCCGGTGCTTCTGTCCGTCCTGCCCCACGTAGGACAGGTCGAACCGCTCCGGCATGGAGAAGTCCACCTGGATGGTGCCGCACTGCCACGTACGGCCCAGCGCGTCGGTCACGTGGAACTCGATCTTGGGCCCGTAGAACGCGCCTTCGCCCGGGTTGACCTCGAACGCCATGCCCTGCGCACGAAGCGCGTCGGCCAGCGCGGCCTCGGCCTTCTCCCACGACGCCGGGTCGCCCAGCGCCTTCTCGGGCTTGGTCGCCAGCTTCACGATGACTTCCGCAGGGTCGAACCCGATCGCCGGGTAGACCTGCTGGACCATCTCGATCATGTCGGCGATCTCGCTCTGCAGGTCCTCCGGCGCGCAATAGACGTGCGCGTCGTCCTGCGCCATGAGGCGCACGCGAAGGAGCCCATGGAGCGTGCCCGAGAGCTCGTTGCGGTGCAGCGGGCTGAACTCGGCCATGCGCACCGGCAGCTCGCGGTAGGAGCGGGGCCGGTTGCCGTAGACCAAGCAGGTGCCCGGGCAGTTCATGGGCTTGATGGCGAACGACCGCTCGTCCACCTCCAGGAAGTACATGTTGTCCTTGAAGTGCTCGTAGTGGCCGCTGCGCTTCCAGAGCTCGTCGCTGAGCACGATGGGCGTGCGCACTTCGCCGTAGCCGCGGCGCTCGAGCTGCTCGCGGATCAGCTTGGTGAGCTCGTTGTAGACGACCATGCCGCGGGGGTGCCAGAACGGGAACCCCGGCCCCTCGGGCTGCAGCGAGAACAAGTCCATCTCGCGCCCGATGCGTCGGTGGTCGCGCTTCTTGGCCTCCTCCAGGCGGTGGAGGTGCTGCTCGAGGTCCTTGGCGGTGAAGAACGCGGTGCCGCGGATGCGCTGCATGGGCACTCCCGACGCGTCACCACGCCAGTACGCCCCGCTCACGCTCAACAGCTTCACGTTGGCCAGCCACGACGTGTCGGGCACGTGCGGCCCCTCGCACATGTCGGTGAAGGCGCCCGAGTCGTAGAAGGTGATCTCGTCCTCGGGGATCTCGTCGACGTGCGGGATCTTCAGCTCGTAGCCGATGCCCTTCAGCCGCTCCTTGGCCCCGGCCCGATCGAGAGCGACGCGCGCGTACGGGCGGCTCTCGGCCGCGATCTCCTTCATGCGCGCTTCGATCTTGGGCAGGTCGTCCTCTGTGAGCGTCTGCGGGGTCTTGAAGTCGTAGTAGAAGCCCTCGTCGGTGGCCGGGCCGAACCCCAGGTCGGTGCCGGGGAACAGGTCGAGCACGGCCATGGCGAGCAGGTGCGCGGCGCTGTGGCGCAGCACGTCGAGCGCTTCCTTGTCCTTGGCGGTCAGGATGCGCAACGACGCGTTGCCCTGGATGGGACGCGCGGTCTCGACGACGTGCCCGTCGACGACACCCGCGACGGCGGCCTTGGCCAAGCCCTTGCCGATGCCCGCGGCGACCTCCGCCACCGTCGTGCCCCGAGGGACCTGGCGCAGGGACCCGTCGGGCAGCTGGAGGTGGATCGAGGCGGACATGGGAAGACTCCTTGGAAAAGGCCGCCGTCCCCCATGGACGGCGTACGGCTTCACTAGCGTACGTGCGCCCACGTAGGCGCACGCACCCTCGACGGGGGTCCCGACGGGTGGGTTCCGTCAGTCGGCGGACGTCTGGCTGTCCTCCTGGGGCAGGTCCCAGGTGAGGTGCAGCTCGTGCATCTGGGCGTCGTCGACCGCGGCCGGGGCGCCGCAGAGCAGGTCGGCCGCGCTGCTGGTCTTGGGGAACGCGATCACGTCCTGGATCGTCGATGCGCCGATCAGGCACATCACGAGGCGGTCCAGCCCCAGGGCGATACCCCCGTGCGGTGGCGTCCCGTAGCGCAGCGCCTCGACGAACCAACCGAAGCGTCGCTCGACCTCGGCCTCGTTGATGCCCAGCAACGCAAAGACGGTCTGCTGCACGTCCTGGCGGTGGACGCGGATGCTCCCGCCACCGATCTCCACGCCGTTCATGACGAGGTCGTACGCGCGCGAACGCAGCGTTCCGCAGAGCGCCTTGCGGTCCTCCGCCGAGCCCTTCGCCGCGGCGAAGAAGGCTTCGAGCTGGTCGCTGGCCGGGCTCGTGAACGGATGGTGCTGCGCGTCGATGCGCTGGTGCTCCTCGTCCCACGCGAACAGCGGGAAGTCGGTGACCCACAGCACTTCGTTGCGCGATTCGTCGACGAGCCCGAGCTTGGCGCCCACGAGCAAGCGCAAGCCACCGAGGACCCGGTGCACGAGCGTGTCGTCGCCCGCGGCCGTGAGCAGCAGGTCTCCGTCCTCCAGGCCCGCTGCCGCCAGGAATGCCGCGGCACCGTCACCGCCCAGGAACCGCGCCAGGGGGCCGCTGGGCTTGCCCTCGGCCAGCTTGGTCCAGGCCAAGCCCGGCGCGCCCATCGAGCGCGCCTCGCGCTCCAAGCCGTCGAGGTCCTTGCGCGAGAGCGCACTGCCGCCGGGCACGCGCAGGCCCTTCACGCGGCCGCCGGACTCCAGCGTGGTCGTGAACGGGGCGAAGCCGAGCGCGCCGGCGACACCGGCGAGGTCCACGAGCTCCAAGGGGTTGCGCAGGTCGGGTTTGTCGCTGCCGAAGCGCTCCATGGCCTCGGCGTACGTCATGCGCGGCAGCGGGTCGGGCAGCTGCGTGCCGCGCCACGTGCGCACGAGGTCGCGGATCAACGGCTCCAGCAGCGCGAAGATGTCCTCCTCCGTCACGAAGGACGCCTCGAGGTCCACCTGCGTGAACTCGGGCTGGCGATCGGCGCGCAGGTCTTCATCGCGGTAGCAACGCGCCAGCTGGTAGTAGCGGTCCTGGCCCGCCACCATCAGCAGCTGCTTGAACAGCTGCGGCGACTGCGGCAGCGCATAGCAGGTGCCCGGGCGCACGCGGCTGGGCACGAGGTAGTCACGCGCGCCCTCGGGCGTGCTGCGGATCAGCGTGGGCGTCTCGATGTCGAGGAAACCCTGCGCCTCCAGGTGACGCCGCACGGTGCCGGCGATGCGGGCGCGGGCTCCCACGGTCTGCGTCAGCGCAGGCCGCCGGAGGTCCATGTAGCGGTGGCGCAGGCGAAGCTCGGTCGAGACGGCCGCATGCTCGTCGACGGGGATCGGCGGCGTGGCGGCCTCCGAGAGCACGACGAGCGCATGCGCCTCGACCTCGACCTCGCCGGTCGGCCGGCCGGGGTTGACGGCTTCCGCCGGGCGAGCGGCAACGCGACCCGTGACGCGCACGACCCACTCGGGGCGCACGCGCTCCGCGGCGCCCAGGAGGGCCGGGTCGCGGTCCCCGCGGAACGTCACCTGGGTCAGGCCGTAGCGGTCGCGCACGTCGAGGAACAGCACGCCGCCCTGGTCGCGGCGGGCGTGGACCCAGCCGCAGAGCGTGACCTCCGTGCCTGCGTGCTCGGCCCGCAGGTCACCGCACGTGTGTGTCCGGTACGTGGTGCGCATCACCTCTACCTCTCTTCAGGTTGGGCGTGGACCGCGCATGGTGCCTGCGGCCGCCCTGCAGAGCCTGGGAAGAACTCACAGGCTCGAGCGTCGGCCTGCCTTGGCAGGCCGCGCCAACAGGCAGCTCGGGGGCTGGGCAACACGGATGCCCTGCCCCCGAGCGGTAGCCGGCGCCCAGTGCGGTCCCGGCCCAACCGCTCGATCCTTCAGCGGTCGGCGGAGGACCAGTCGTCGGTGTCGTCGCCCGACGTTCGGAACGGCGCGAGCGCGCGCGTCAGGCGGACGAAGCCCGGCTCGCCCAGCAGGGCCTCGTAGGCGGGCCCGGGCGGGAACTTGTCGAGGCGTCGCGCCAGCGCGGCGGCGACCGCATCGTCCGGCGTCTTTGCCGCCATGGCCTCGCGCACCTCGGCCAGCTTCAAGGCCTTCGCCCAGCCGGCACCGCGGGGCTTGCCCTCGAAGTAGCGCTCCAGGCCTTGGACCGCCTCGAACAAGAGGCGCCGGTCGGCGGGGGTCGGGCCGGGAGGCGGCGCCTCGACCGGGGGCTTGGGCGCGACCTCGGGTTCCGCGGGCCCCGGAGCGGGGGCGGGGGCGGGCGCAGCCGGCGTCGTGCCTGCATCCGGAGCGGGAGCGGGAGCGGGAGCGGGGCGAGGGGGTGGCCCGACGGGCTGCGACGGCTGGGGCGCGCGCGCGGGGCCGGGTGCAGGCGGTGTGGGACCCGTCGCTGGCGTCGGCGCGGCGGGCTCGACCACCTCGGGGGCGGTGACGTCCGGGGCTGCCGGCGGCTCGGTGCCGGCGGGTGCGGTGTGGAGCGGCGGGGCGGCGGGCGGCACGTCGGCCGCGCCGGCAGGCGGCTCGGCCACGGGCACCTCGGCGTCCGGGTCGACGACGGGCGCGGTCTCCTCGTCGCACGCGGCCGCTTGACCCATGACGCCACACGGAGCCGCCGCGGGCGTCTCGCGCTCGCCGGGCGTGGGTGGCGGCGCGTCGGGAGCCGCGGGCTCCGGACGCGGCGGCATCGTCTCGGGCGGCGGCAGCGACTCCGCCGGCGTGCCTTCGTCGAACGTCGGAAGCGGCTCGAGGCCCGCGGGATCGCCAGGCAGCGGGCCCGGCGGCAGCGGTGCGTCGTCCCCGGGCGTCGCCACCCCGGGCGGCGGCGCCGTGCCGGGCGGGTTCGGAGGCACGGGCGGAGGTGGGACGGCAACAGGACCCGTGCGTGCCGGCCGCGGCGGTTCGCTCGTCGGCCCTTCGGCTTCGGGCGAAGGCTCGACGGGTGTCGCGACCTCGGCTGCGCCAGGCTCCGCGCCCGAAGCGCCGAGCGGTGTCAGGACCAGGCGGTCGAGCCCGAAGCGGTAGCCGTTGCTCCGCACGTCGTGGCCCACGACGCGGATCTCGACGTCGTTGGCGCCGCGCACGAGGTTCACCTCGCCCAGACGAACGGGGCCCGCGAGGTCGACGCGGGGGGACCAGCCCTCGAGCGTCGGCTCGAACATGCGGCCGCGCACGCTCACGCGGACGTCGCCCGCATCGGGGCCGCGCGTCCACGCCGCGTCCACGCGGTAGGTGCCATCGGCCGGCGCCACGAGCACAAGACCGAGCGTCTGGCCCTCGCCGAACGGCTTCCAGCGCAGCTGCGCCCACCCCGACCAGCCGTCGCCGTGGTCGCGCATCGACTCGAGCTTGACCGTTCCCTCGGAAGCGCGCGCACCGCGCACCAGGGCTTCGCCCTCCACGACGAAGGGCCTCGTCGGAGCCTCCGCGGCCTGGGCGCACGGGGCCGCCGCGCCCAGCGCGAGCGCGGCCAGCAGGGCGCCGCCGCCGAGCAGACGGCAGGAGCGTGCGGCAGGGTCCGGGCGGCGCGATTCCATCCCCCCACCTTCCGCCGCCCTTGCCGGTCCTGCAAGGGGGACGCACGGGGGCCGCCGTGCGGGCCCCGTTGGCCGGGCCTTGGCGGCCGAGCCCGCGTGGCGGGGACCACCCACCGTCAGAGCACGTACGCGCCGAGGTCCTCGTCCTCGAGCAGCGGGCCGACGCGCTCGCGGACGTAGGCGGCGTCGACGGCGACCTTCTCACCGCGTCGCGTGGGCGCATCGAACGCGAGGTCCTCGACGACGCGCTCGATCACGGTGGCCAGGCGCCGCGCGCCGATGTTCTCTTGCGCCGCGTTGGCCTTGACGGCTACGCGGGCGATCTCGCGGATGCCGTCGCTGGTGAACGAGAGCTTGACGCCCTCCGTGCCGAGCAGCGCGACGAGCTGGCGCGTGAGGGCGCCTTCGGGCTCTTCGAGGATGCGCACGAAGTCGGCTTCCGTGAGGTCGTCCAGGCGCACGCGGATGGGGAAGCGCCCCTGCAGCTCGGGCAGGAGGTCGCTCGGCTTGGCCACGTGGAACGCGCCCGCGGCAATGAAGAGGATGTGGTCGGTGCGCACGGGCCCGTGCTTGGTGGAGACGGTCGTGCCCTCGACCAGCGGCAGCAGGTCGCGCTGCACGCCCTCGCGCGAGACGTCGGCGCCCGTGGTGCCCTCGCGGCCGGCGACCTTGTCGATCTCGTCGAGGAAGACGATGCCGCTTTCCTCCACGAGGCGGATCGCGTCGGCCGTGATGGCCTCGGCGTCGACCAGGCCCTCGGCCTCTTCGCCGGCCAGTGCGTCGATCGCTTCGCGCACGGTCATCGAGCGGCGCTTGGTCGTGGGCGGCTGCATGCGCTCCAAGAGCTTGCCGAAGTCCAGGCCCTGCTGGGCCAGGGAGGGATCGCCGAAGATGTTGGCCAGCGGCTGGCCCTTGGCCTCGCGGACGTCGATCTCCACGCGACGGTCGTCCAGCGACCCGCTGCGCAGGCGCTCGCGCAGGCGCACGCGCACGGCCGAGAGGTCGCGCATGGTGGGCGCGCCCCCGGCGGCGGGCTCGCCGAACGGGTCCAGGTCGTGGTCGCCCGGCTTCCACGCCGTGACGAGGGCGTCGAGCACGCGACCCTCGGCGCGCTCGCGCGCACGGCTCGCCACACGCGCCTCGGCCGTGCGCCGCGTCATGGCGATGGCCATGTCGAGCAGATCGCGCACGATCGACTCGACGTCGCGGCCGACGTAGCCGACTTCCGTGTACTTCGTGGCCTCGACCTTGCTGAAGGGCGCGCCGACGAGGTCGGCAATGCGCCGCGCGATCTCGGTCTTGCCCACGCCGGTCGAGCCGATGAGCAAGATGTTGCGCGGCTGGACTTCGCGGCGCAGCTCGGGCTCGAGCTGCAGGCGGCGCCAGCGGTTGCGGATGGCGACGGCCACGGCGCGCTTGGCCGAGGCCTGCCCCACGACGTGGCGATCCAGCTCGGACACGATGCGGGCCGGCGTCAGGTCGGCGCCGTCCGAGGTATCGCGCCGGCTCACGTGGCCGTCCTCGCACCTGTCGAGAGCACGGTCACGTGGTCGTTGGTGTAGAGGTCGATCTCGGCCGTGACGGCGAGCGCGGCGCGGCAGACCTCCTCCAGCGGTAGGTCGGCGTGCCGCAACAGCGCGCGAGCCGCGCCCAGCGCGACGTTGCCTCCACTGCCCGTGGCCAGGACCCCGTCGTCGGGGGCAATCACGTCGCCCGTGCCCGTGACCAGCAGCAGCTCGCTCGCGTCGGCCACGACGAGCACGGCCTCGAGACGCCTCAAGCGCCGGTCGCTGCGCCACTCGCGCGCCAGCTCGACCGCCGCCTTGCGCAACGGCGCGTCGCCGCCGCGCCCGAGGTGGCTCTCGAAGCGCTCCATGAGCGTGAGGGCGTCGGCCGCGCCGCCGGCAAACCCGGCAAGCACGCGGCCGTCGGCCAACGCGCGGACCTTGACCGCCCCGTGCTTCTGGATGCCGTGACCGAGCGTGACCTGGCCGTCGCCGCCGATCACGGCGTGGCCAGCGCGCTGCAGGGCGAGGATCGTCGTCATCGCGGCGAGCTCACGCTTCGTCGTCGTAGACCCAGCGCAGCACGTCGTGCTGGTAGTCGCAGGTGCCCTCGGGGAACCAGAGACCCAGCTCCATCGCCGCGTTCTCCGTGGAATCCGACGCATGCACGAGGTTGAACGAGCGGCTCATGCCGAAGTCGCCGCGGATCGTGCCGCCCGGGGCCTCCTGGCCGTTGGTGGGTCCGAGCAGCGTGCGCACGACGGCGACGGCGTTCACGCCGCGCACCGCGATGGCCACGACCGGGCCGCTGCCCATGAACTGCAGCAGGCTGCCGTAGAACGGGCGCTCGCGGTGGACCGCGTAGTGCTTCTCGAGCGTGGCCTTCGGCGCCACCAGCAGCTTGAGGCCGGCGATCGAGAGGCCCTTGTCCTCGAAGCGGGAGAGGACGCGACCGACGAGGCCGCGCTGGACGCCGTCGGGCTTGACGAGGACGAGGCTGGTCTCCATGGGAACTCCTGGGCTCCGGGGCGACACGAACGCCGCCAAGGGGGTGGGGAAGGGCGGATTGTGCCGTCGGAGGCCGGGCCTGACCCGTCAAGCGCGAGGGCCCCGGAGGGCCGTACACCGCGGTCGGATGACCCCTCCGTGACCACCTCCGGGGAACGTCGGCGGGACGGTGCCGCGTGCCCGCCGCTTGCTCCGAGGACCGACCATGCGCCTGTTCCCGTTCGCCTCGCCCCGCCCTGCCGCCCTCGCCCTGCTCGTCGCCGGCGCCACGCTGCTGACGGGCTGCCAGTCCGACGGCCTCGGCCTCCCCGGTCAGGAGGAGGCCAAGGACGAGCAGACCCGCCTCGAGTACTACGAGACGGCTGCGCTCACGTACTACGACGGAGGCAGCTACCAGAACGCCGAGATCATGGCGGAGCGTTGGCTCAAGGCGAAGCCCGGCGACAAGCGAGCACGCCGCGTGCTGGCCCGCAGCAAGCTCAACCAGGGCACGCCCGTGAAGCTGCGCGAGGCCGAGGTGATCCTGAAGGACTTGGTCAACCTGGACTGGACGCACCCGACGCGGGGCGACACGCGCTTCGAGGTGCAGGGCGACCTCGCGCAGGTCTACTCGGACCTGGCCGACCACTACCACCGCGAGGTGATCGAGCTCGAGGAGGAGCTCCGCAGCGGACGGTCGCCGAACCCGGGCGCTGCCGAGCAGCGGCTGGCCAAGCAGCGCATGGAGCGCAACAACCTCCTGGCCCAGGCCATGGGCCTCTGGGAGCAGGTGCTGGCCGCCAACCGCGACAATCCGTTCGCACTGGCCGCCATGGCCAAGGGCCACCTGCAGATGGGCAACGAGGACGCGGGCCTCTACTACGCCGAGCAGTACCTGCGCCTTGCCGAGACCAGCCAGGCAGGCTGGCGCAATTGGATGCAGCAGTTCGAGGCCGAGGCCAACCGCCAGGACGGCACGCTCGACCCGCAGCAACGCGAGTTCTTCATCGCGCGCATGCAGAGCGCACGCGAGAAGGCCAAGGCCATGCACCTCCTGGTCGGCACCGTGAACATGCGTCGGCAGGACTACCCGCGCGCGATCCAGCACTACACGGCCGTCATCCGCATGGACCCGAACGTCCCGGCGGCGTTCATCGAGCGTGCGCAGGCCTACGCCGCGATGGGCCAGTTCAGCTTGGCGCTCGACGACGTGGAGAACTACCTCGAGATGACGGACCCCCAGGTCCACCGCAACGAGCGCGTCCAGGCCATGGAGCTGCTGGAGACGTACCGCGCCGCGCTGGCCGGAGGCGGGCGTCGGGGCGCCGCCCCGCCCCCGGCCCCCAGCTGGGACGAAGGCGGCGGCTGGCCCGCGCCGCGGTGACCTGACGGGCAGAGGCCCGCCATCCGGGCTTCGCGAGCGGCAGGAGGCCCTCCGTCCCCGGTCGCCCGTGCATCGGCCTCCCGGGGACGTTGGAAAGGGGGAGCACGCCGTCGGCCGCTTGGCCGCGTACCGTGGACACTTGGATCCCCATGAAGTCCTTCGTTCCCTCCCGTTTGCGCTCCTTCCCCAGCTCCCGGTGCCCGGCGCGCGTCCTGGCCGGCGGCCTGCTCGCCGTCGTGCTGACACTCCCTGCCGCTGGCGTTGCGTGGGCCGACCCGCCGGCCGCCGCGGGGGACCGCCGGCCGGTCGAGCTGGTCCTGGACGGTGGCGAGGTCCTCGCCGGCGTCATCGAGTCGATGAGCTCGACGGAGGTCGTCCTGCGCGTCGGCCCCGAGTCGCTCAGACCGATCCCGCTCGATCGCCTCGCGCCGCTCGGCCTGTTCCGCGCGCGTCAAGCGCTCGCGCCGGCAGCTGACGGCGAAGCGCGTCTTGGGCTTGCCGAGCTCGCCGTGGACCTGGGTCTCTACGCGGAGGCCCGCGTCGAGCTCGAGAAGGCACTCGCACTCGGTGCGATCAAGGAGGCCGCCTTCGAGAAGGCGTTGCGGTCTGCCGAGACTTCCGCTGTCGAGGCCGGCCTGGCCCAGGCACGCACGCGCGCCGAGGCGGGCGACCTCGAGGGCGCGCTGGACGTCGCACGCCGCCTCAAGCTCGACTTCGCCGAGGCGCCGGGCGCCTCCGAAGTCGGCAAGCTCGTGCAGCGCCTCGTGGACGAGATCGCCGCGATGGAGAAGGCGAGTGCCGAGGCCAAGGCCGAGCTCGAGCGCATCCAGCTGGGTGCGCGCCGCGCCAAGGAGATCTTCCAGCGCAAAACCGAGGCGCTCGACCTCATGCGCGAAGGGCGACGCTTGGCGACCGAGACGCGGACCAAGCAGGAGCAGGGCGCCGTCACGCGCGCCCGCAAGCTGGCCGAAGAGGCCGACGAGCGGTTCATGGCCTCGCGGCGTCACCTGGGTCGGCTGCGCCGCATCCTGCCCGCCGAGGCCCCCGAGCGCGCCGAGGTGCTCCAGGCCCTGAACCGCCTCGATCGCGAGCAGTTCGACCTGCTCTTCGGCATGGCCCGCTTCCTCTACCGCGACGCGGGTGTCTACACCCAAGCCGAGCGCTTCGCTGCGCGTGCCTCGTACATCGACCCCGTGCACCCGGACCTGATCGAGCTGCGCGACCAGCTCATCGCCGGCCGCATCCGCTACCGCGTGTCCGACGTCACGAACACGCACGGAACCGTGTCGACTCGGTAGACGGGGCTCGGGACCGCGGCTCGCTTGACTGCGCGCCTCACGCAGGTTCGTTCCGCGCTCCCGCGCGGACTCGGCGCTCGGGCTACGCCCTCGCGGCAGGGGTGCTGGTTCCGCACCACCCCTGCACCCCTCACGGCCCGTGACGACCCGATGCGTGCAGGACGCGGCCTGCTTCTGCGGTCGGTTGGAGCCCGCCGCCGACTACGACGCGGTTGGGGGCGCGAAGAACGGGCCGCCGGCGCACCCCGGGGTGGAGCCTGGGAATTCTTCCGCTACTCGCCGCAGAGGGCTCCCCCTTGGCGAGGCGCGTCCCTGCGAGTTGCGGAAGAAATCCCTGGCTCCGTACCGGGTTCGGAGGCCATCGACCTCGCGCGCGCTTCTCGCACGCCGAGCGCTACTCCCCCACTTCCACGTCCGCCGGCGACGGCACGAAGCCCTGCATCAGCAGGTCGTCGCCGATGCGCTTCCAGGTGACGTCCTCGAGGGCCAGGGCGTCCTCGGTCCGGCGGATGCCGGTGCCGGCCACGGCGAGGACGCCGCGGTCGCCGCCGAGGATGCGGGGACTCACGAAGGCGGAGACCTGGTCAGCGAGGCGCGTGCGCAGCAAGACGCCATGCACCTGCGCGCCGCCTTCGACGAGCAGGCGCTGGACGCCCTCCTCGCGCAAGCGCACGAGCGCCGCGCCGATGTCGAGGTGGTCGAAGGCCGAGGGGACACGGATCACGCGACAGCCCATCGCGACGAGGACGCGCTCTTGCGCCGCGTTGGCGTCCTCGCCGGTGATGACCCACACGGGGGCCTCGTTCGCGGTGGACACGAGACGTGACGTGGCCGGCAGACGCAGCGAGGTGTCGAAGACGACGCGGCGCGGCTGCGGGCGCCCGTCGGGTGGGCCGCCGTCGAGCCGGCAGCGCAAGTCGGGATCGTCCGACAGCACGGTGTTCACACCGACCGCGATCGCATCCGACCGGCCGCGCCACTCGTGGGTCAGGCGCTTGGCCTTGACGCCCGAGATCGCGCCGCCGGTGCCAACCTCGGCCGCGATGCGCCCATCCAGGGACATGGCCCACTTGAGGTGGACCCAAGGCCGCCGACGGGCCAGCGCGGCGACGAAGCGATCGAGGAGGCCCTCGGCCTCGGGGGCGAAGTCGGCCACGGGCCCGACGACCTCGAGGCCGGCCTTCTCCAACGCTTCCGCGCCCGCGCCCCGCTGGTCGGGGTGCGGGTCGAGTGCGGCAAACACGACGCGCTTGACGCCCGCCGCGATCAGGGCGTCCGTGCAAGGCGGCGTCTTGCCATGCCGCGAGCAGGGCTCGAGCGACACGTAGGCCGTGGCGCCACGCGCCGCCTCGCCGGCCTTCGCGAGGGCCACGACCTCCGCATGCGGGCCGCCGAAGGCGCCATGCCAACCCTCGCCCACGACGCCCTCGGGGCCGACGAGGACGCAGCCCACGGGGGGATTGGGCTCGACGGCCCCGACCCCCATGCGGGCCAACGCCACGGCGCGCTCCAGGCGCGGACGGTCCTCCTCCGCGAATCCGGCCATCGGTCCTCCCAGCGCGCAGGGTAGCGGCCGTCCGGCCGGGCCGGGAGAGCGTGGTAGAGGGGTAGGCATGCCGGATTCGGCTCGAACGCCCCTCACGCCTCGGCGGGCCCTCCCAGGTGCCCTGTGCCTGCTCGCCGCGGCGCTCCTCGTGGCATTGCCCGCCAGGTCCGGGGCGCGCTCCCCCCTCGCGGGCCGCTTGGCAGAGGCCGCCCCGGAGGGCGAGGCCCCGCCGAAGGGCAAGGCGCTCAAGGAGCTCGTCTCCGCCTACCTCGATGCCGACGCGGCGAGGCGCCGGACGCTGCGCCGGGAGCTCGACGCCCGCCTCGCACCGCTGGAGCCCAAGGAGGCCCAGGCCCTGCGCAAGTCGCTGCTGGACCTCGCGCGAAAGCGCGGGCCCAAGCTCGAGAAGGGCGGCTCCTCGTGGTTCTACGAAGAGGGGCGCGGGCGCTACATCTCCGCGGGCAAGCCGGGCCCCGTGCTGTTCATCGGCCTGCACGGCGGGGGCGCAGGCTCGGGCGATGCGTCCTCCTCCGCCAGTGCCATGGGCGGGGGTGGCTGGTGGTGGATCCACCCGGAGGTGCTCGAGAAGACCGAGCACGGCTGGACCGACGCGGGCACGGACCGCTTCGTGCTGGACCTTGTGCAGGCGGCCAAGCGCACGGCCAAGGTGGACCCCGATCGCATCTACATCACCGGGCACAGCATGGGCGGCTACGGCAGCTGGACGCTGGGCGCGCAGCATGCCGACGTATGGGCCGGCGCCGCGCCCTTCGCGGGCGCGCCGACGGCGTACTACCGCTCCCCCACCGACAAGACCGTCGTGGGCATCCAGGACGGCATCCTGCCGAGCTTCTACAACCTCCCGCTGCACGTCTACCAGAGCCTGGACGACGTGCAGGTCACGCCCGAGTCCAACATCTTCGCGAACCAGGCGCTGACCGAGCTGAAGGCACGCTTCCCGAAAGGCTTCGACTGGAAGTACGTGGAGGTCGACGGGCGCGGGCACGCCGCGCCGGCCGAAGGCTACCTGCCCGCGCTCGAGTGGCTCGCGAGCCACAAGCGCAACGCGCGGCCGCAGGTGGTGCACTGGCAGCCGTCGCTACCGTGGAAGCAGCACTTCTACTGGCTGTGGTGGGAGCAGCCGGAGCTCGGCGCGTGGCTCGAAGTCAGCGCGGGCGAGGACAACTCGATCGACGTGAAGACGATCCAGGGGTCGGGGGACGTCACGGGGCTTTCGCTGCTCGTCGGGGCCCCGCTCGTGGACCTGGAGCGACCGATCACGGTGCGCGTGGATGGCGAGCAACGCTTCCACGGGGTCGTGCCGCGGACGTTGAGCACGATGCTGATGACGCTGCCGCGCGAGGACGACGCCCTGCTGTTCGACGCGCGGATCGACCTGGACCCGCGGTAGACCCCCGTACGGAGTCGGGTGAGATTCCACCTTCGGGCTGCCAAGAGCAGGCGCCGGCGGGGGAACCTTGCAGCCCGAAGGTGGAATCTCACCCGACTCCGTACTGCGGAACGCCCCTACACGCCCACGGCGGGTCGGAGGGACCAGGCGCCGGGCACGTCCTCGGTGGCGATGCGGCGGCCGATGAGGCTGTGGGCGTTGATGTCGGTGACCTCGACGACGGCCATCAGGCCGGCGAGGTCGGCCGTCCCGTCGCAGTGCACGAGGCGGTTGCTACGGTCGCGGCCGGTCACGCGCGTGGGGTCGGTCTTGGAGAGGCCCTCGACGAGGATCTCGAGCCGGCCGCCTTCGAGCACCGCGTTGCGCTGCTTCGAGGTCTCGTCTTGCACGCGGAGCAGCTCGACGTTGCGCGCGCGCTTGACGGCCTCGGGGACGTCGTCGGGGAGCTGGCGCGCGGCATGCGTCCGGGGGCGCAGGCTGTACTTGAACACGTAGGCCTGCAGGAAGCCGATCTCGCGCACCAAGTCGCACGTGGCCTCGAACTCGGCGTCGCTCTCGCCCGAGAAGCCCACGATGAAGTCGCTCGTGATCTCCACGCCCGGGACATGGCGCCGCGCCCAGCCGACGACCTCGCGGTACTGGTCCACCGTGTAGGTGCGCTTCATGCGCTTGAGGACATCGTCGCTGCCGGACTGGGCCGGGATGTGCAGCCAGGGCATGACCTTCGGGATCTCCCCGAAGCGGCGCATCATGTCCTCGCTCATGTCGAACGGGTTGCTCGTGAGGAAGCGCAGCCGGTCGAGCCCGTCGATCGTGCTGGCCTGGGCCAACAGCTCCGGCAGGAGGGGCTCGCCCAGGTCGCAGCCGTAGGTGTTGATGTTCTGGCCCAGGAACGTGACCTCGCGCACGCCGTCGTCGACGAGCGCCTGCACCTCGCCGAGCACGTCCTGTACGGTCCTGGACACCTCGCGCCCGCGGGTGAACGGCACGATGCAATAGCTGCAGGCGTGGTTGCAGCCGCGGACGATGTTGACGTAGGCGCGGAAGCGATCCGGCCGCACGGTGACGTTGCGGTCCGCGTCGGGCAGGAACTGCGGGTCGGGCCGCAGCGTGGTGCGCACCACGGTGCCGCCGCCGGCGAACAGGTCGTCCAGGTCCTGCACGGCGTTGCGGAACGTCGTGGTCCCCAGGACCAGGTCGACGTGGGGGGCGCGGTCCACGATCGCGTCCTTCACGCGCTGGGCCATGCAGCCCATGACGGCCACCTTCAGCCCGGGACGCTCGCGCTTGAGCTGGCGCGCGCGGCCGAGCAGGCTCCAGACCTTGTCCTCGGCGTGCTCGCGGATGGAGCACGTGTTGACGAGCACGATGTCGGCCTCGTCCATGCGGTCGACGCGCGCCCAGCCGCGACGGGCCATGTCGCCGAGCACGAGCTCGGCGTCGAGCTCGTTCATCTGGCAGCCATACGTCTGGTACCAGACGCTGCGCGCGGGGGGGGCGACGGGCGCATCCATGGCGGTCAGGCTACCTCGCTCCTGGCGGCGAGGAGCTCGCGCAGGGCGGTCACGTCGTCCACGGCGCGGCGCTCGTCGGCCATCAGCGTGCGGCCCTGGCGGAGTGTCGTGGCTGCCTGCTCGGCCTGGGCCAGCGCCTGCCGCGCGGGCACGCCGAACCCGGAGGCATCGAAGCTGCGGGCGGCCTCCACGTAGCCGCGGATCACGCCGCCGCGCGGGTACATGCGCTCGTAGAGGGCCTCGCGGCCGCGACCCCAGGCGCGGTGGGAGAGCGAGTCGCCGAAGAGCCACGCGGAACGGATCACGATCCGCTCGTGGCTCCAGGTCGGGAGCAGCTCTTCCAGGCGGCGCATGGCCAGCCCGAAGAAGCGACGCACGCGGCGCAAGCGCTCGGGGTAGTAGCCGCTGACCTCCTCGAACAGCCGCTGGTAGCGGCGCGGGTCGTGACGGCGGACGAAGCGGCCGACGGAGCGGTGCTCGCGGCTGAGGATGCTGACCTCGTGGAAGATGTGGCCGCAGTAGGCGTCCATCAGCCCCGCGTCGCCTTCCTCGCCGAACACGGCCAGCGCCATGCGGCGCAGCGGCTGGAGGCGCGCGTCGCGCAGGTGCTCCAGCCGGGGGAGGTGGAACAGCGCGAACAGGTCACGCGGCGGGAGCTTCAGCTGGTCGCGGGTGACGCCGCGGCGGCTGGCCGCGGCAATGACGCGCTGGTCGTACAGGGCGTGGATGCCCTGGAACAGGCGGCGCGAGGCCACGAAGGTCTCGACGAAGTCCCAGAGCAGGGCGCCGCGGTCCAGCGCCGCCCGGGGTCCCCGGCTGGCGACGATCCCGGAAGCCGCCGACATGGGCGCCCCTGCGTCCGACGGCACGGACGCATGCGGCGGCAGCGACTGCGCTCCGTCGGGCGGAGCACCAGCGCCGGCCGCCGTGTCGGTCACTCGACCGCCACGGGCTCGCCGGAGGGCGCCTCGGGCCGGTCCACGAACTCCCAGATCACACGCGGCGCGTTGTCGCCCAGCTGGTTGCGGGCATCTCGCACGATGCGGGTGTAACCGCCGGGGCGGTCCTTGACCGTGGGGGCGATCGTCTCGACGAGGAACTTGAGCAGGGCGCGATCCGGGACGTCCCGGCGCAGCAGCCGCAGCTGGTGGATGTAGGCGGGACGGTCGCTGTCCTTGAGCTCGTAGGCGCGGCGGGCGCGGGTCACGAGCTTTTCGACGAACGGACGCACGGCCTTGGCCTTGGCTTGGGTCGTGATGATGCGGCTGTGCGTGAAGATGCCCCGCGCCAAGTTGCGGCGCATGGCCTCGCGGTGCTGCGTATCGGCGGCCAAACGCCGCCCGGCGACGCGGTGACGCATGTCAGTTACCTCCGCGGATCTCGTCCACGTCCATGCCGAGACGCAGGCCCATCTCTTCCAGCTTGCGCGTGATCTCGCGCAACGACGTGCGCCCGAAGTTGGGCAGGTTCATGAGCTCGTCGTGCGAGCGGGAAACCACTTCGCCGATCGTCTGGATGCCCTCGGACTCCAGGCAGTTGCTGGCGCGCACCGACAGGTCCAGCGCCGCGATCGGCAGCTCGATCTTGCGCCGGAGATCGGCGTAGTCGTCTTCGCCGCTGGACGCGGCGGCTGCCGCCTGGCCGCCTGCCGAGGGGGCCGGGCTCGGGGTGGTCGGGAGCACCGGGATCGTGGGCAGGATCACGTCGGCGCTGCGCTCCCCCATCAGCTCCTTCCCCACGTCGAAGAGCTGGATGAAGGGGTTCAAGTGCTTGCGGTAGATCTTGCTGGCCTCGACGAGGGCCTGCTCGGGCGTGACGGTGCCGTCCGTCCACAGCTCGAGGATGAGGCGATCGTAGTTGGTCAGCTTGCCGACGCGCGTGCTCTCGGTGCGGTAGCGCACGCGCTGCACGGGCGAGAAGATGCTGTCGATCGGGATGACGCCGATCTCCTGCTCCTCGCGGGCGTTCTCCTCGGCCGGGACGTAGCCGCGGCCCTTGCGGACCTCGATCTCGGCGTCGAAGACCTGCTCCGAGGTGAGCGTGCAGATCAGCAGGTCCTTGTTGACGACCTCGCAGTCCGAGGTGGTCTGGATGTCCGCGCCGGTGACGGGGCCGGGGCCCTTCTTCTCGATGCGCAGCACCTTGGGGTCGTCGTTGTGGAAGCGCACGCGAAGGCGCTTGAACGCCAGGACCATGTCCGTGACGTCTTCCTTGATCCCGTCGATGGACGAGAACTCGTGCTTGACGCCGGCGATCTTGATCGACGTGACGGCGCTGCCCTCGATGGAGGACAGGAGCACACGACGCAGGCCGTTGCCGACCGTGACGCCGTAGCCGCGCTCGAAGGGCTCGGCGGTGAAGCGGGCGTAGGAATCCGTGCGGGTGGCCGAGTCGGCGACCACCTTCGTCGGGAGCTCCAGGTTGCGCCAGCGAATCCGCATGTTCGTGTCTCCTCGCCCTGTTGGCACGCTGCCTTGCTTGCCACGCTGCCCTTCTTGACACCGTGTGCGGGCTGCCCCGCGTGTCGATCGCCCGAAGGCGTCGCGTCACCTTTGCGAGTCCCCGGTCAAGCGATCCGCGTCCGGATCGACTCGAAGCACGTGGAACGCGCTGGCAGGACGCGACCTGCCATCCCCTCGATCTCGGCCCGAGGGCCGCCTCCTCGCCCGGAAGGTCAACGGGCCCCGTTCGGGGCCCCGAGGCGACGGCAACCGGCGGGCGAGCGCCGGTTGCAGGCCCCGATCCAAGCCGTCAGACGCGGCGACGCTTGCGCGGACGGCAGCCGTTGTGCGGCAACGGCGTGACGTCCTCGATCGCGCGGATCTTGAGGCCTCGCGCCTGGAGGCTGCGCACGGCGGACTCGCGCCCGGCGCCCGGCCCCTTGAGCTGGACCTCCACTTCGCGCACACCCATCTTCACGGCCTTCTCCGCCGCACGCTCGGCTGCCTTCTGGGCAGCGAAGGGCGTGCTCTTGCGGGAGCCCTTGAAGCCGATCGTGCCGGCGGAGTCCCAGCAGATCGTCTCGCCGTTCGGCGCCGCGAACGTGACGATCGTGTTGTTGAAGGATGCGTGCACGTGCACGACCGCCTTCGGGACGTTCTTGCGAACCTTCTTCTTGCCCGCCATGCGTGCTCCCGGAGAGGCGACGCCTCGGCCTTGCCGACGGCGCCGCCACGGACTGGTGGCCTCGAGGACGGCCCCGCGGCGGCGAAAGCCGGGCGCGAGGACGAATCACCGAAGGTAGCCCGGGGAGGCCCCCCTGCAACCTTCGGACCGGGTGACACAACCCCTTTTCAGGAAAGGGGTTGCAGTCAACCCTAGCGCATCGCCTTGACGCTCTTCTTGCCGGCCACCGTCTTCTTGCGGCCCTTGCGCGTGCGGGCGTTCGTCTGGGTCCTCTGACCCCGGACGGGCAGGCCGCGGCGGTGGCGCATGCCGCGGTAGCAGGCGATCTCCTTCAGGCGGGAGATGTTCTGCTGGACCTGCCGACGAAGGTTGCCCTCGACGACCATCTCGCTCTCGACGGTGGCCGCGATGCGGGACAGCTCCTCGTCGGTCAGCTCGCGGGCGCGGCGGCGCGGGTCCAAGCCCAGCTTCTCGCAGAGACGCAGGGCCGTGACCTTGCCGATCCCGTGCACGTACTGCAACGAGACGAAGGTGGGCTTGTCGTCGGGGATGTCGACACCGATCAGACGCGGCATGACCTCTCTCCTACCCCTGCACCTGCTTGTGGCGCGGGTTCTTGCAGATGACACGGATTCGTCCATGGCGCCGGATGATCCGGCACTGTTCGCAAATCCGACGGACGCTGGAGCGGACCTTCATGGTCATGCCTCCTGGATACGGGCTAGTCCCGGTAGACGATGCGCGCCTTCGTGAGATCGTAGGGGCTCATCTCGACCGTGACCTTGTCCCCCGGAAGGATGCGGATCCAGTGGAGTCGCATCTTTCCGGAGATGTGGGCCAACACCTGGTGCCCGTTCTCGAGCTCCACGACGAACGTGGCGTTCGGGCGGGCTTCCACCACCTTGGCTTCCAGGCGCAGGTTGTCTTCGCGGGCCATCAGGCATCCCGTCCGGGCGTGCCGGCCGCGCAGGTATCGAGGGCCTCGCGGATACGGGCCTCGACTTCGTCGAGGCTGCCGTCGGCGCGCACCGTGCGCAGGAGGCCCTTGGCTTCGTAGTGGGCAATGAGGGGGGCGGTCTCCTCGCGGTAGACCTTCAAGCGATTGCGGATGACGTTCTCCTTGTCGTCCTTGCGACCGCGCCCCAGCAGGCGGCGCACGATCTCGTCGTCGTCCAGACGCATGTGGACGACGCACTGGATCCCAGGGTTCCGAACGCCCGGCTTCCCCCCCGGGCCCGCCCCGTCCAGGGCCGTCAGCACCTGGTCAAGGGCCTCGGCCTGGCTGGCGTTGCGCGGGAACCCGTCCAGCAGGAACCCGCCCGGGGCGCCGGGGGCCGTCAGGCGCTCCCGCACGAGAGCCAAGACCAGCGAGTCCGGAACGAGCTCGCCGCGGTCCATGTAGCCCTGGGCTTCCTTGCCCAGATCCGTCCCGGCAGCGACCGCGGCGCGGAGGAGGTCCCCCGTGCTCACGTGGGCCCAGCCGCGGGTGGCGCAGATGCGCTCCGCCTGGGTTCCCTTGCCCGCGCCGGGCGGTCCGAGCAGCACGACCCGCACGATCTAGCGCTCCCTCTTCGCAGCGCGGCGCCGAGCGGCCCCGTCGCCGCCCTCGATGAAGCCGCCGTAGTCGCGCATGAGGAGCGCGCTGTTCAGCTTGTCCACCAGGTCCAGCGCCACGCTCACCACGATCAGGATCGACGTTCCGCCGAGGAAGTATGCGACCTCCACGGGGATGTCCTTCGAGATGAGGCCCGCCACCTGGTGCGGGACGCTGGCGATGATCGCCAGGAACGCCGCGCCGGCGAGGGTGATGCGGCTCATCACCTTCTCGAGGAACTCGGCCGTCTTCTTGCCGGGGCGAATGCCGGGGATGAAGGAGCCGTGCTCCTTCATGTTCTTCGACATCTCGGCCGGGTTGAACATCAGGCTGTTCCAGAAGAACGAGAAGAAGAAGATCAGCGCGATGTCGAGGACCGTGTACGTCCACGTGCCTTGGCTGAAGGCGTCGCGCAGGATCGTCCAGCCGATGGCCGAGCCGATCAGGCTGGGGAACGACAGCAACGCCGAGGAGAAGATCACGGGCATGACGCCGGCTTGGTTGACCTTGATCGGCAGGAAGTGGCGCTGGCCACCGTAGACCTTCCGACCGCGGGTCAGCTTGGCGTACTGGACCGGGATCTTGCGCATGCCCTTGGTGATGTAGACCACCGCGACGACCACGGCGATGAACAGGATGAAGAGCACGAACGGCAGGAGCCCGCCCTCGGTGTTGCCGATCATCTGCACGATCGCGTCCGGGACGCGGGCGATGATGCCGGCCATGATCAAGAGCGAGATGCCGTTGCCGACGCCGTACTCGGTGATCTGCTCGCCGATCCACATCAGCAGGATCGTGCCGGCGGTCAGCGCCAGCACGGCGAGGATCGCCAGGCCGAAGCCGTCCGGCAACAGGGGCAGCCGGGCCGGTGTGTCGCTGCTCTTGTAGACGTTGGCGACCAGGATGATCGCCTGCACCAAGGCCAGGGGCACCGTGGCCAAGCGCGTCCACCGGTTGATCTTGCGCTGCCCCGCGCTGCCTTCCTTGGCCACCGCCTCGAGACTGGGCACGACCTTGGTCAGCAGGCTGAAGATGATGCTGGCGCTGATGTACGGCATGATGCCGAGGCTGAACAGCGCGCAGCTGAAGATGCCGCCGCCGGAGATGATGCCGAAGAGCTGCGCGAAGTCGCTGCCCTCGCCCCCACCGCCGCCGAGGCTCTTGAGCACGTCGAGGTCGATACCGGGAATGGGGATGTTCCACCCCACGCGGTAGACGAGCAGGAACCCGAGCGTCACCAGGATGCGACGCCGGATGTCCGGGATCCGGAAGAGGTTCGCGACGTTCTGGAACACGTGCGGCTCCCCGCCTAGCCCTTGGCGCCCGGGCTACCGGCGCCGGGCTTCTTGTGACCCTTCGCAGGGCGGCTCGAGCTGCCGTCCTTGCGGATGAACTTGGGCCGGTGAGCCGTCTCCGTGGGCAGCAGGGTGATGGTGCCGCCGGAGGCTTCGACCTTCTGCTTGGCGCCCTCGGACACCGCGTGCACGTTCACCGTGAGCGCGGCCGAAAGCTCCCCGTGGCCAAGGACCTTGATGAACTCGGCGCGCTTGGGCGCGAGGCCCACCTTCTTGAGCGCGGCCATGTCCACGCTGGCCCCCGCCTCGAACGCGCGGCCCAGCTGGCCGACGTTGACGGCGTGGAACTCCACCTGGAAGCGGCCGTTCTTGAAGCCCTTCTTCGGCAGGCGGCGGTAGAGCGGCATCTGGCCGCCCTCGAAGCGAAGGCGGAACCGGGCGCCCGAGCGCTGGCCCGCGCCCTTGTTGCCGCGACCGGACGTGACACCCCAGCCGGAGCCGGAGCCGCGGCCGACGCGGTGCTTCTTCTGGCGCGGGATCTTGATGCGGCGAACGTCGTCGAGGTTCATCAGAGCTTCACTCCCCGCCGCTCCTCGATCTCACGGCGCGTGCGCATCGAGAGGAGGCCTTCGAACGTGGCCTTGGCCAGGTTCATCGGGTTCTTGCTGCCCAACGCCTTGGTGAGGACGTCGTGGACGCCCGCGGCCTCGAGCACGGCGCGGACCGCCGCGCCGGCGATGATGCCGGTCCCCGGAGCCGCCGGGATCAGCTTGACGTAGCTGCTCCGGTAGCGCGCGGTGATGGCGTGCGGGATCGTCGTGCCACGCAGCGGCACGCGGACGAGGTGCTTGCGCGCGTCGGTCTGGGCCTTCTCGACGCTCGGCGGAACCTCGCGGGCCTTGCCGAAGCCGAGGCCCACCGTGCCCCGCCCGTCACCCAGCACGACGAGGGCGCTGAAGCCGAAGCGGCGGCCGCCCTTCATCACCTTGGCGGAGCGGTTGATCTTCACGACGGTGTCGTGCAGGTCGAGGCCCTCGGCGTCTTGGTAGTCGATCTCACGGCGCATGCCGGCTCTCCTGGGACGCCCGCCGGAGACCTGCTCCGAGCGGACACCTCGAACTTCGTGTCGTGCCTGGACGTGATGTCCCTAGAACTGGATCCCCACCTTGCGAACGGCGTCCGCGAGGGCCTTGACGCGACCGTGGTAGCGGAACGCACCGCGGTCGAACCCGACCGCCGTGATCCCCGCCTCCTTGGCCTTCTCGCCGAGAGCCGCCCCCACCGAAGTGGCGGCCGCCACGTTGCCACCGCGCTCGATCTTGAGCGCCAGCGACGAGGCGCTGACCAGCGTGCGACCCGAAAGGTCGTCCACGATCTGCGCGTAGATGTGCTTGCTCGTGCGGTGCACGCTGAGGCGGGGACGCTCGGCATCCCCGCGCACCTTCCGACGGACGCGGAAGGCGCGGTTCTCGCGCTTGCGCGCCATGCGCTTGAGACGGTCCATCGCTTACTTCTCCCCGCCGACGAAGGACTTGCCGGCCTTCAGGGTGATCTGCTCGCCGTAGTAGCGGATGCCCTTGCCCTTGTAGGGCTCGGGCGGGCGCACGCGACGCACGCGGGCGGCAAACTCCCCGACCATCTGCTTGTCGCAGCCGCTGACCATGATCTGGGTGGCGCTGGGGCACTCGACCTTGAGGCCCGCGGGAATCGGGACGTACACCGGGTGGCTGAAGCCGACCTGCAGCTTGAGGCGCTTGGGGTCGACCGACGCCTGGTACGAGACGCCCACCACCTCGAGACGGGCCGAGAAGCCCGTGCTGACGCCCGTCACCATGCCCTGGGCCAGCGCCCGGTAGAGCCCGTGGAGGGACTTGGAGCGGGCCTCGTCGTCCGGACGCGAGAAGGCCAGCTGGCCGCCGTCCACCTTCGCGGTGATGCCACCGGAAAGCTGGCGGGTGAGCTCGCCCTTGGGGCCCTTCACGGACACCTTGCGTCCGTCGACCTTGACGTCCACGCCCGAGGGAATCGTGATCGGAATGCTGCCGACGCGGGACATGACCTGGTTCTCCTCGTTCCGTCCGCTACCAGATCTCGCAGAGGATCTCGCCGCCGACTCCGGCGCCACGAGCCTCGCGATCCGACAGCACGCCACGAGACGTGCTCACGACGCTGATGCCCAGGCCGTTCAAGACCCGGGGGATGTCCTGGACGCCGCGATACACGCGCCGACCGGGGCGCGAGACGCGCCCGATCCGGGTGATCACGGAGGCCCCATCCCGGTCGTACTTGAGCGCCAAGCGCAAGGCCTTGTGGCCTCGGCTGTCCAGCACCTCGGTGACGCCCGAGAGGAAGCCCTCGCGCTCCAGCACGTCGGCCACCGAGCGGTTCAGCTTGGACGCGATCACGTCCACGCTCCCGCGGTTGACCACGAGCCCATTGCGGATGCGCGTGAGCATGTCGGCCACGGTGTCGTTCATCGCCATGACTAACGGCCCTCCTTCTCGGTACGGAAGGGGAAGTTCATCTCTTCGAGCAGCGCGCGGCTCCAGTCGTCCCGGCCGCCCGAGACGGTGAGCGTGATGTTCATGCCCTGCTGCTTCTCCAGGAGCGCGCCCTCGATCTCCGGGAACACCGACTGCTCGGCGATGCCCATCGAGTAGTTGCCCCGGCCGTCGAGCTTGGACTTGAGACCACGGAAGTCGCGCAGACGAGGCGTGACCACGTTGATCAGCCGGTCCAGGAACTCGTACATGCGCTCGCCACGCAGCGTGACGCGCGCGCCGACGGACATGCCCTGGCGCAGGCGGAACTGGGCGATCGAAACGCGAGCCTTGGTGATGACGGCCTTCTGGCCGGTCACCTTCTCGAGAATGCCCGTGGCGTTCTCCAGGAGCTTCTTGTCGTCCTTGGCAGCGCCCACGCCGCACGAGAGGGTGATCTTGCGCAGCTGCGGGCACTGGTGGACGTTGTCGATGCCCAGACGCTCCATGAGGCGCGGCCGGATCTCGTTCTTGTACTGATCGCGAAGGCGGGCCATGGCCGCTACTCCTTCTTGCCCGCGCCACCGAGGGTGGCGCCCGACCGACGACCGACACGGATACGACGACCTTCCACGACGCGGACGGCCACGCGCGTGCCGCCCTGGGTCTCCGGGTCGACGGGCATGACGTTGCTCAGGTGGACCGGCGCCTCCTTGCGGATGCGGCCGCCGTTGGGGTGCTTCGGCGACTTGCGCAGGTGCTTGAAGACGAAGTTGACGCCCTCGACCACGACCCGCTGCTTCTCGGGGAGCATGCGCAGGACGCGACCGCGCTTGCCGCGATCCTCGCCCGACGTCACGACCACCAGGTCGCCCTTGCGAATGCGCTGGGGCATCAGACCACCTCCGAGGCAAGGTTCACGATCTTCGTGAAGCCCTTCTTGCGGAGCTCACGGGCCACGGCGCCGAAGACGCGGGTGCCCTTGGGGCTCTTGTCGTCGTTGATGAGGACGATGGCGTTGCTGTCGAAGCGGACGTAGGTGCCGTCCGAGCGACGATGGGCGTTGCGCGTGCGGACGACGACGCCACGCACCACGCTGCCGGGCTTGACCGGGCTGCTCGGGATCGCCTTCTTCACGGAGGCCACCACGATGTCCCCGATCTCGGCCGTGGACTTGTTGCCACGGCCCAGGACCTTGATGGCGTGGCAGCGCTTGGCGCCGCTGTTGTCCGCCACGTCGAGCCAGGTACGAAGCTGGATCATGCCGACTCCATTCCGGCGTCCGGCGAAGCCGTGAGGCGGGCGGTGCGCAGCACGCGCACCAGGCGCCAGCACTTGGTCTTGCTGAGCGGGCGCGACATGGCGATCTCGACGTGGTCGCCGACGCGGGCCGTGTTCTGCTCGTCGTGGGCCTTGTACGTGGTCTTGCGACGCACGAACTTGCCGTAGAGCGGGTGCTGGACGAGGCGGTCCTCGCGGACCGTGATCGTCTTGTCCATCCGGTCGCTGACGACCACGCCCTGGATGACGCGGCGCGCGCCGCGGCTTGCGGTGTTGCCCTGGCTCATCGCGACCCACCCTTCTTGCTACCGGACTCCGAAGCGCCCGCGGCCGCACGCACCTGGGCGACCAGAGCGCTGTTCACGCCGAGCTCCTGCTCGCGAAGGATGGTGCGGATGCGGGCAATCGTGCGGCGGTTGCGACGCACGAGGCCGCGATCGACCTTCTCCTCGCTCTGACCGCGGAAGCGGTTCTCGAAGATCTCTTCGCGCAGGCGGACGATCTCGCGCTGGAGATCGGCGGCCTCGCGGCGACGGATGTCACGCGCCCTCACGACTGGGTCCTCCGGCTCACGAAGCGGCAGCGGACCGGCAGCTTGTGGGCCACCTTGTTCAGCGCACGCTTGGCCACGGCCTCGGACACGCCGCCGCCGATCTCGAACAACATGGTTCCGGGACGCACCACGGCGGCCCAGTAGTCCGGCTCGCCCTTGCCCGTGCCCATCCGCGTCTCCTCGGGCGTCGAGGTCACGGACTTCTGCGGGAAGACGCGGATGTAGACGCGGCCATCGGACGCCGCGCGGACGGCCGCGACGCGGCCGGCCTCGATGACGTTGGCCGGGATCCAGCCGGCCTGCAGGCACTGCAAGCCGTAGTCGCCGAAGGCGACGGTGGCTCCGCGCGACGCCGCGCCGGCGATCTTGCCGCGCTGCATCTTGCGCCACTTGACGCGCTTGGGCATCAACATGTCACATCACCTCGTTGCGACGGGTCGGGTCGGCCTTGGCCAACGTGCCCTTGTAGATCCAGCACTTGACGCCGATGACGCCGTAGGGGGTACGGGCTTCGGCGGTGCCGTAGTCGATGTCGGCCTTGAGCGTGCTCAGCGGAATCGAGCCGCTGGACTGCTTCTCGACGCGGGCGATCTCCGCGCCGCCCAGGCGGCCGGCGATGATCAGCTTCACACCGAGCGCGCCGCGCTCCACCGTGTTCTGGATGGCGCGCTTGAGCGTGCGGCGGTAGGCCGCGCGCTTCATCAGCTGGTCGGCCACGTTCTGGGCCACCAGGGTGGCGTCCAGCTCGGGGCGGGAGACCTCGATGATGTCCAGGCCGACGCGGCGGCCCGTGAGACCCTCGATCTCCTTCTTGAGCTCCTCGGCCTGGGCGCCCTTGCGACCGATCAGGACGCCGGGCTTGGCCGTGTGGACGATCACGCGCAGGGCGTCGGCCTTGCGCTCGATCTCCACGCGGGGGATGCCGGCGCCGTAGAAGCGGCGCTTGATGAAGTCACGGATCTGGCGGTCCTCCTTGAGGAGGCGCGCGAAATCCTTCTTCGGGGCGTACCAGCGGGACCGGTAGTCCAGGTACACGCCGGTGCGGAAGCCGATGGGGTGCGTCTTCTGTCCCACGTATCCTCCTAGGCGAGCCGGGTGGCCGGATCGGCCAGGGTGATGGAGATGTGGCTGGTGCGCTTGAGGATCGGGTAGGCCCGGCCCATGGCGCGCGGCCGCCAGCGGCGACGGCCGTTGAGCAGGCCGGCGCCGTCGATGCGGGCGTCCACCACGACGAGGGCGTTCAAGTCCACGTCGAGGTCGTTGGAGGCGTTGGCCATCGCGGAGCGGATGACCTTGGTGATCAGGGGCGCCGCACGACGGGGCTCGAACGCCAGGGCGTCCAGCGCCGCGGCGACGGGCTTGCCGCGCACCAAGTCGATCACGGGGCGAGCCTTGTAGGGGCTGATCCGCGCGTCGCGGTGCGAGGCCCGGTAGGCCTTGCTGTACTGGTCTGCGGGGTGCACCTTCGCCTCCCTACTTGGGCTTCACGCCCGAGTGGCCACGGAACAGGCGCGTGGGCGCGAACTCGCCCAGCTTGTGCCCGACCATGTCCTCGGTGACGTAGACCTTCACGAAGGTCTTGCCGTTGTGGACCATGAACGTGTGGCCGACGAACTCGGGAACGATGTCCGAGCGTCGGGCCCACGTCTTGAGGGACTCCTTGCGACCGGCGTCCTCGAGACGCAGGACGCGCTCGAGCAGACGCTCGTCGACGTACGGGCCCTTCTTCAGGCTGCGGCTCATCGCTCGCGTCCTCCCTTACTTCCCGACCTGCTTGCCGCGCTTGCGGCCGCGGACGATCATGCGGTTGCTCTGCTTGCGCGGCTTGCGGGTGTTGCCGCCCTTGGCGAGCTTGCCCCACGGCGACACCGGGTGGCGACCACCGGCCCGGCGACCCTCGCCGCCGCCCATCGGGTGCGACACCGGGTTCATGGCCGAGCCACGCACCTTCGGTCGCTTGCCGAGGTAGCGGTTGCGGCCGGCCTTCCCGATCTTCATCAGGCTGTAGTCGATGTTGCCCACCTGGCCCACCGTGGCGCGGCAGCCGATGTGCACCTTGCGCATCTCGCCGCTGGGCAGCGTGAGCAGCGCGTACGAACCTTCACGGGCGCTCAGCACGGCCTGCGTGCCCGCGCTGCGGCAGAGCTGCGCGCCGCGACCCGGCACCAGCTCGATGGCGTGGACCATCAGGCCGACGGGGATGTTGCGCAGCGGCATGTTGTTGCCGGGCTTGGGCTCTGCCGAGGGCCCGTTGTGGACCGTGGCGCCGACCTCGACGCCGTGGACCGCCAGCACGTAGCGCTTCTCGCCGTCGGCGTAGTGCAGGAGGTGCAGGCGGGCGTTGCGGTTGGGGTCGTACTCGAGCGCCGCGACACGGGCCGGGACGCCGTCCTTGTCGAAGCGGCGGAAGTCGACGAACCGGTAGAGGCGCTTGTGGCCTCCCCCGCGGCGACGCACCGTCATGCGGCCGGCGTTGTTGCGGCCGCCGGACTTGCGCGCTCCCGTCACGAGACGCTTCTCGGGCGCCTTGCGCGTGAGGTCGCTGGTGTCCACGTACGAGAGGCCGCGCTGGCCGTTCGTGATGGGCTTGACCCTACGGATGGGCATGACGTGCTCCTCGCCGCCGCCGGGAGCACGTGGCTCCACGGCGACGTGCGCGATCAGTAGAACTCGATGCTGTCGCCGGCCTTGACCTTGACGACGGCACGCTTCCAGGGACTGGTCCGGCCGAAGCTGCGCCCCATGCGCCGGAACTTGCCCAGCTGGCGGGACGTACGGACGCCGGTCACCGAGACACGGAACAGGCGCTGGATCGCGTCGCGGATCTGCACCTTGTTCGCGTTCTCCGCGACCTTGAACGTGTAGGCGTTCTCCTTCTCGGCGAGACGGAGCGTCTTCTCCGTGACGACGGGACGGAGGACGATGTCCTGCGGCACGCGGCCGGAGACGAGCGGGGCGGCCTCGGCCGCGCCGGCGTCCTTCTTGGCCTTCTTGGCGGTCGCGTCGCTCACGCGTCACCTCCCTCGGCACCACCGAGGCCCAAGCGCGTGCGGAGCGCGTCGAGCGCGCCGTCAAGCAGCACCAAGGAGCGGTGGTAGGCCACGTCGTAGGCACTGATCTCGGCGGCCGGCAGCGCGCGGACGCGCGGCAGGTTGCGCACGGAGAGCAGCAGGTTCTGGTCGACGACGCCCGGGGCGACGACGAGGGCGCTGCCCTCGGCGCCCAGCGCCTTGAGGGCCTGGTAGGCGCCCTTCGTGCTGGGGGCGGTGAAGGAGGCACCGCTCCAGCCCACCACGCTCCCCGAGGCCATCTTGCCGGCCAGCGCGACCTGCAAGGCGCGACGCTTGGCCTTGCGGGGCATCGACCAGCCGAAGTCGCGCGGGTGCGGGCCATGGGCCACGCCGCCGCCGCGGAAGGAGGGCGCCTTGCGGTCGCCGTGACGCGCACCGCCCGAACCCTTCTGGCGCAGGAACTTCTTGCTGGTGCCGTTGACGAAGCGGCGGGTCAGGGTGTTGACGGTGCCCTGACGACGGTTGGCCTCGTACATCTGCACGGCTTCGCGCAGGACGGCCGGCCGGAGGCGCTCACCGAAGACGGCGGTGTCCACCGCGGTCTCCCGGACGGCCCCGTTCGAGAAGGTCTTGATCGACGACATGACGCGTGTCGCTCCTCTGCCGCTTCACGCGGCGCGCGGCGTCCCGCGGGACGGGGTCACACCTTGATGCGGATGTCCACGCCGGCCGGCAGGTTGAGCTTGCTGATGCTGTCCACCGTCTTCGGGCTGTAGTCCGAGATGAAGAGGATCCGCTTGTGCGTGCGGATCTCGAACTGCTCACGGGACTTCTTGTCGATGTGCGGCGAACGCAACACCGTGTAGCGCTCTACGCGCGTGGGGAGCGGGACGGGACCCTGCACGCGCGCACCTGTGCGCTTGGCAGTGTCCACGAGCTCGAGGGCGCTCTTGTCGAGCGCCTCGTGGTCGTAGGACTCCATGCGGATCTTGATCTTGCTGGGGGTGCTCATCGGCGTGGTCCGTCGTCCGGTCGTCGTGGGAAGCGGTCGCGAGCCTGGTCGCGCGCGTCGGCGCGCGAAGTGCGGGCGTCCTCTTCGTCCACGTCGGGTTCGCGCGTCGGCGGCACGTCGCACACGACGACGGGCCCACGACGCGCGGTCATTCCCCGCCCCGGCCTGCACGCGCTCCCGGAAGAACGCGCACCGACCGCCGGCGCGGACCGGTCCGCGAGGACCAGCCCGTCCGGCATCCCGAAGGTCTGCCCCCGACCGAACCACCTCTGACCGAGGCGACAGGTCGTTCCGGGGCACGCGACGGGATCGCGGCGGGGAAGCGGGCGAAGGTACGCCGACGGGGCTCGAGCGACGAGGGGATTGCGACCCCTTCCCGCTCGACACCGCAGATTCCTCGCCCCCCACCGGGCCGCAGGCCCTGAGCGGAGTCGTGGGCCGCAGGGCCCAAGCGGAGCCGGGAGCCTGCGGCTGCCAGCGCAGTCCAACGGGCCAGCCTCCCCCCCGCTGCCCGACTCAGTCCTCCAAGGTCAGCCGCCTGCGGTCCTCCGGCGACACCTCGACGTACCCGGCCGGCTCCATGCTGTAGCTGGCCCGGCCCTGGCTGAGGCTGCGGACGGCGGTGCTGTAGCCGAACATCTGGCTCAGGGCCACCTCCCCCCTCAGGACCCGCATCTCGCCCCGGACGTCGTCGCCCGTGAGCATGGCCCTGCGGCGGATCAAGTCCGAGGAAACCGGCCCCACGAACTCGGGGGGCGTCGTGACCTCGATGGCCATGACGGGCTCGAGGAGCACGAGGCCGCCGGCGTGGGCGGCCTCCCGGAAGGCCTCGCCCGCGGCGGCCTGGAAGGCGACCTCCGTGCCCTGGACCTCGTCCGCCTTGGCGCCCGTGACCCGGATCGCAACGTCCACGACGGGGAAACCCAGGTCCAGCCCCCCCTCGGCCGCGAAGCGGATGCCCTCGACGGCGGCCGTGACGAGCAAGGGGGCCAGGGCGCCGGCGGGCAGCTCGGATGTGACCACCACGCCGGCTCCAGCCTCGCCCGGCGCCACGGCCACCTCGACCTCGGCCCATTGCGGGGCGCCGGCAATCACCCGCTCGAAGCGGTGCCGGGCCTTGCCAGGCCCGCGGACGGTCTGGCGGTAGGAGACGCGGGGCGCCCCGACATTGGCCTCGACCTTGAAGTCGCGCGTCAGGCGGTTCTTGAGCACCTCCAGGTGCAGCTCCCCCATGCCCGCGATGATCGTCTGGCCCGTCTCGGGGTCCTGGCGCACGCGGAAGGTCGGGTCTTCGCGGGCCAGGCGACCCAGCGCCTCTTCCATCCTGTCCCGGTCCGCGGTGCTCCGGGGCTCGATGGCCATGCTGATCACCGGCTCGGGAAAGTGGATCGACTCGAGCGCGATCGGGTGGTCCTTGTCACAGAGGGTGTCGCCGGTGGCGGTCTCCTTGAGCCCGACCAGGGCCACGATCTCCCCGGCCGAGGCTTCCTGCAGGGCTTCCTTCTCGTCGGCGTGCATGCGCAGCACGCGGCCCGGCCGCTCATGGCGCCTGAGGCGCGGGTTGTAGACACCCTTGCCCGGCTTGAGCGTGCCCGAGTAGATGCGGACGAACGTCAGGTCGCCATGCGCGTCCGTGATGATCTTGAAGGCCAGCGCGCAGAGCGGGCCCGCAGGGTCCGGCTCCCGCTTCACGACCACCCCGGGCGCGTCCGGCTGGTGGCCGGCCACGGCGCCGACGTCGAGGGGACTGGGCAGGTAGGCGCAGATCGCGTCGAGCAGTGGTTGGATGCCCGCGTTCCTGAGGGCGGCGCCGGCGAGCACGGGAAACAGGCGGGCCCCGAGCACGGCCTTGCGCAGCGCGGGCACGAGCACGTCCGCCGCGACGTCCCCCCCCTCGAGGAAGCGCTCGGCCACCGCATCGGAAACGTCAGCCAGGCCCTCGACCAGCTCGGCCCGACGCAGCTCCATCTCGTCCTGCAGCTCGGCGGGCACGGGCTGGCGGGTGACCACGGTGCCCTGCTCGCCGCCGAACGTGACCAGCTCGCGGCGGATCAGGTCGACGATGCCCTGGAACTCGTTGCCGCGCCCGACGGGCACGGTCAACGGCACGACCGTGGCCCCGAGCCGCTCGCGGATGGAGGCAACGGACGCGTCGAAGTCGGCACCAGCGCGGTCCATCTTGTTGACGAAGCAGAGTCGCGGAACGCGGTAGCGCTCGGCTTGGTGCCAGACGGTCTCGGACTGCGCCTCGACGCCGTGCACGGCGTCGAACACCACCACGGCGCCATCGAGCACGCGCAGCGAGCGCTCCACTTCGGCGGTGAAGTCGACGTGGCCGGGTGTGTCGATCAGGTTGAGCACGTGGTCGGTCCACGTGATCGTCGTGGCCGCCGCGGTGATCGTGATGCCGCGCTGCTGCTCTTCCTCGAGGTAGTCCATCTTGGCCGCGCCCTCGTGGACCTCCCCGATGGCGTGCTCCTTGCCCGTGTAGTAGAGGATCCGCTCGCTGACGGTCGTCTTGCCCGCGTCGATGTGGGCGCAGATGCCGAAGTTGCGAACGCGCTCGAGCGCGGCTGGCGGTTCCATCGGGGCCTCCCAGGAGATGGGCGGATGCTACCGGGCCTGGGCGCCCACGTGCCTACGCGCAGAGGTGTCTGGACCCCCGTGAGGGGTGCAGGGGGGACCGTGAGAGGTGCAGGAGGGACCGTGAGAGGTGCAGGAGGGGTACGGAATAGCCCTCCTGCCGCGAGGGCGTAGCCCGAGCGCCGAGTCCGCGCGGGAGCGCGGAACAACTGCTCTGCGGCGTTCCGAGCAAGTTCCTCCCTGCGCGGGCGAAAGATGGCGGAACACCGTGAGAGGTGCAGGAGGGGTACGGAATAGCCCTCCTGCCGCGAGGGCGTAGCCCGAGCGCCGAGTCCGCGCGGGAGCGCGGAACGATCCTGCGCGCGCTCTACTTGAGTCGGTTCGCGGTGTGCGACGTTCGCTGGGCATCGAACCGCGACCCCTGCGTGTCAGGCACCTTGCCCACGTTGCCGCTGCGCGGCGCCGCGGCAAGGGTCCTGACACATCCGGGTTCGCTCTGACACGCAAGTGCGCCGCCGGCGAACCGCGACCCCGGCGTGTCAGGCACCTTGCCCACGTTGCCGCTACGCGGCGCCGCGGCAAGGGTCCTGACACATCCGGGGTCGCGAGGCGCGCGGAGGTGTCTGAACCTGTGCCTCGGAGCGATAGCGACGGTGGCACGGTGTCAGACACCGAAGTGCGACGTTCGCTGGCCGGCGAACCGCGACCCCTGCGTGTCAGGCACCTTGCCCACGTTGCCGCTGCGCGGCGCCGCGGCAAGGGTCCTGACACATCCGGGGTCGCGACATTCGCTCGCCGTCGACCGCGACCCCTGCGTGTCAGTTCTTCATGCCGACGGCAAAGCCCGTACGCGTCTCGATGCGCGCGGCACCCCCTCCCATGGAAGCGTGGCTGTCCTGTCCGAGCCCGGAGTTCAGGCACCTTCCATTGCAGGCACCTTGCCCACGTTGCCGCTACGCGGCGCGCGGCAAGGGTCCTGACGAATCCGGGGTCACCTCGCGCGCACGGCGGCGACGACGCGGGAGAGGCGGGAGAGGCCCTCCTCGACCACGGACATCGGGGGGCCGTAGGAGAAGCGCAGCCACGATGCGAGGGGCGAGGGGCCCGTGCGCGCGTGGGCAGGGTCCATGTCGAACAGCCGTCCCGGCACCGTGATCACCCTCTCGGCAAGGGCGGCCTCGAAGAACGCATCCGCATCCGAGAGCGGTGCCGGCAGCCCGGAGAGGTCGCAGAACACGTAGAAGGCACCGCGCGCCGGGGCCACGCGCAGCCCCAGGGCCTCGAGCCCCCCCACCAAGCGGTCCCGCTTCGCACGGAACACCGCCCGCACGACGCGTGCTTCGGCGTCGGCAGCCGCGGGGGCCAGCGCGTCGAGCGCCGCGCGCTGCAGCGGCGCGTTGGCGCCGCCGTCCATCGCCCCGCCGATCCGCGAGACGACCTCGACGACGGCTGGCGGGCCGACCATCCAGGCCAACCGCCACCCGGGATGGCGCAACGACTTCGTGAGCCCGTCCACGATCACGACGGGATCCCGGTCGGGGTCCACGACGTGCTCCAGGCCGGAGATGGAGCGATCGTCACCGTCCTCGCCGTAGACGTAGGTTCCGTAGAACTCGTCCAGGACGAGCAACGTGCCGTGTCGCCTCGCGGCGGCCACGATCCTCGCCAGGTCGGCCCGGGACCACATGGCGGCCGTGGGGTTGTTGGGGTGGCTCGCGACGAAGGCGTCGAGCCCGTCGGCGAAGGCCTGCTCCAGCCTCTCCACGCGCGGCAGGAACCCCGCTTCGGGGGTTCCCTCCAAGTGGACGGGCACGAGGTGGGCGGCATGACGGGCGAGCCCTTCCGCGATCGCCGGGTAGTCGGGCGAGCCGTGGCCCACGCGCCCCGGGCCCAAGGCGGCGAAGAGGCGCGAGAGCGCGGCGCGCCCACCGCCCGCGACGGCGACGTGGGCCGCACGGTAGGGCGCCTTGCCGGCGCGGAAGCGATGGTTGACCAACGCCGCGACGGCCTCGCGAAGGGCGGGAAGGCCCGGGACGGGCCCGTACCCCTCGACGGACGTGTCCAGCGGCACGCTCGCCGGTCGCGGACCGCCACCGGGCAGGGGATCGAGCTCGGGCTGACCCTGGCCGAAGTTGACCCACGCGGGATCCCCGGCCGCAAAGCCACGGGCGGCGGCCGCCTGCATCGCCGCGAGCACGCCCGTGGCCGGCACGGACGCGACGATGCGCGGGAGCGCCGCGTCGCTCACTCGTCGTAGACCACGTTGATCAGGGTGGGGTCCACGGTGAGGTCGCGCCCGTACACGTGGATCGAGACGAGGTCGTCCGGGCCTGCGTTGGAGATGCGGTGGACGCCGTCCGGGCCGGGACGCGTCATGAGGACGGCGCCTGCGCGGTGGTCGGCATCACGCCCCACCAGGTGGACGGCGCGCAAGCCCCCTTCGTCTTCGTCCTCGACGAGGTCGAAGCGCTCCTCGTGCGCCACGCCCGAGACGACGCCCACCGTGCACCATGCCGTGTGGCCATGGACGGCGCTGGCCTGACCGGGCCGCCACACCAGGCACAGGGCCGTAAAGCGGCCCTGCGGATCGGCGTAGAGCAGATGACGACGGTAGGTGTCGGCGGCCCCCTGACACTGCGCGCTCGTCAGCAGGTCGGGAGCAGCCAAGACCTCTGCCAGGGCCTGCATCGCCGCCGTCCCGATCCCGTCGTCGCTGCACGGCCCGCCGGGCTGGCCCTCGAGGACGGTTTCCATCCGCTCGACGAAGGCACGGATCGGAGGGCTCGCGGTATCGAGCGCACCCGACCCGGAGCCCCCGGTCACGGTTACCAGCTCGCCTTTTTGAGGCCCGGGATCTCGCCGCGCAGCGCCATGTCGCGGAGCATCACGCGGCTCAGGCCGAACTTGCGGTAGTTGCCGCGCGGCCGTCCCGTGAACTGGCAGCGCAGGCGGATGCGGTTGGGGTTGCTGTCGCGCGGCAGGGCGCGCAGCTTGGCGTAGGCGGCGTCCTTCTGCTCCTCGCTGCTGGAGGGGCTCTGGATGACGGCCTTCAGCTCACGACGGATCGAGGCGTAGCGGGCCACGAGGATCCGGCGGCGTTCGTTCTTCTCGAGCTTGCTCTTCTTGGCCATGGGTCAGGGGATCCTTCGAAGGGTGCCGGAAAGCGGGGCTGCTGCGACGGGCCTAGAACGCGAAGTGCGCGAACGCCTTGTTCGCCTCGGCCTGCTTGTGGGCGTTCTCGCGCTTCATCATGGCCCCACCCTCGCGGTTGTAGGCGGCCACCAGCTCATCGGCGAGCGCCATGCGCATGGGGCGGCCACGACGGCCACGAGCGGCCTCGAGCACCCAACGGAACGCGAGGGCGCGACCGCGGCGCGGACCGACCTCGACGGGAACCTGGTAGTTGGCACCACCGACGCGCTTGCTGCGCACCTCGACCATCGGCTTGACGTTCTCGATGGCCTGGCGCCAGACCTCGATGGCGTCGCGGTCACGCACGCGCTGACCCACGACCTCGAGGGCGTCGTAGAAGACCTTCTCCGCCGTCGAGCGCTTGCCGTCGCGCATGATGCACGAGATGAACTTGGCGACGTTGAGGTCGCCGTAGATCGGGTCCGGCTTGAGCAGCGGCTCGAAGCTCGTGAAGTACTTGCCCGCCATGGAAACCCCCGTCGCCTACTTCGCGTTCTTCTTCTGGCCGTACTTGGAGCGCTGCTGCTTGCGCCCGTCCACACCCGACGCGTCCAGCGTGCCGCGGATGATGTGGTAGCGGACACCGGGCAAGTCGCGCACACGACCGCCACGGATGAGCACGATGCTGTGCTCCTGCAGGTTGTGCCCCTCGCCGGGGATGTACGCCGTGATCTCCTTGCCCGTGGAGAGCCGCACGCGCGCGATCTTGCGCAGCGCGGAGTTCGGCTTCTTCGGGGTCTGGGTCTTCACGGAGAGACAGACGCCACGCTTCTGGGGACAGGCCAGGAGCACGGGGCTCTTGCTCTTGCGCTTGACCTTGGTCCGGCCCTTGCGGACCAGCTGGTTGATCGTCGGCATGCGGTTTCCCAAGGCAGGACCGCGACCGGGGCCCGTGCTCTCCACGGGATCCACGGCAGCGGCAACGGTCGGACCCGGAATCTTCCGGGAAGCCCAGGAAGGTAGCGGCGCGCACGCACGGCTGCACGGGATTCCCGGGTGGTGGTCGATTGCTCCCCCCCGCAGGCACCGGCGGCTCGCCGGATGCTCGGCCCCACCGCGAGGGGTGCAGGGGTGGTCCGGAATCGCCCCCCTGCTGCGGAGGCGGAGCCGGAGCACCGAGTCCGCGCGGGAGCGCGGAGCTTGGACGGGGGACGCGACCACGAGGCGTCGCGGATCGCGGCACGCTCCCGTCGCCCCGAGGACCTGATGCGCGGCGGCCACCGTCGATACCCGGAACCGCGGGCCATCTGGCCCCAAGCACGAGGCGATAGGCGCACGCAGCGCCCCCTGGGCGTCGGCAGGGCGCTCACCTGGCCGTTCCGGGCCGGAGTCCCGCCGCGCAGTCGCGCGGCGGGTTCCGAAGGCCCAGCGGATCAGGAGGCGGACGCCTCCTCGCCTCCCCCAGCGGCCGGGGGAAGGTCGTCGTCGAGGCCGCCCAGGAGCTCCTTCAGCTCCTTCAGGGCCTCCAGATCCTCGGGCAGCTCGGCGAAGCCGGCCACGCTCTCCTCGAGCGGGATGTTCTTCTGCACGCGGGTCCGGACGTAGGTCCGGAAGCCCGTGCCCGCCGGGATCAGGTGGCCGAGGATGACGTTTTCCTTGAGGCCCACGAGGTGGTCCACGCGCCCGGCCAGGGCGGCCTGCGTCAGGACCTTCGTCGTCTCCTGGAAGGATGCGGCGCTGATGAAGGACTCGCTCTGGAGCGAGGCCTTCGTGATGCCCAGCAGCAGCGGTTCGGCGCGAGCCGGCTTGCCGCCCGCCTCGATGACGCGCTGGTTCTTGCGACGGAAGCGGAACTTGTCCACGACCGCGCCCGGCAGGAGGTCGGTGTCACCCGGGTCCTCGATGCGCACCTTGCGCAGCATCTGCGAGATGATGATCTCGTGGTGCTTGTCGTCGATCGTGACGTTCTGCGCCCGGTACACGTTCTGCACCTCGGCCAGCAGGTAGTCCTGCAGGGCCTCGACACCCGAGATGCGCACGATCTCGTGCGGGACCAGCGGGCCGTCGACCAGCGCCTGGCCGGCGCGGATGCGGTCGCCGCTGTGCACGCGCAGGTGCTTGCCGTGCGGCACGAGGTGCTCCACGACCTGCCCACCCTCGCTCTTGATGAGGATCGTGCGCTTGCCGCGGCGCTTGTCGCCCAGCTCGATGATGCCGTCGATCTCCGCCAGCGTCGCCGGCTCCTTCGGACGACGGGCCTCGTACACCTCGGTCACGCGCGGCAGACCACCCACGATGTCCTGCGTACCGCCGATCTCGCGCGGCGTCTTGGCCAGCAGCTGGCCGGCCGTGACGACGCCACCGGGCTCGACTTCCAGGTGCGCGCGCTCGGGCACGGGGTAGAGGGCGATGGGCGTGCCGCCCTTGTCCTCGATGATGATCTGCGGGTGCAGGTCACCCTTGTGCTCCATGATCACGCGGTGGCGCACGCCGGAGGCCTGGTCGATCTCCTCACGCATGGTCTTGCCGTCGACGATGTCGTCGAAGCGCACCACGCCGTCCACCTCGGCCAGGATCGGGACGTTGAAGGGGTCCCAGGAGAACAGGACATCCTTCTCCTTGACCTTCTGGCCTTCCTTGATGCGCAACGCGGCGCCGAGAGGCACGGCGTAGCGGTCGAGCTCGCGCTCGCGATCATCCAGCAGGATGAGCTCGCCGCTGCGGTTGATGGCCACGCCGATCGCCTTGCCACCCAGATCGCCACGCTCGACGACCTTGAGGTTGTGGAAGGCGATGCGACCACTCTTGGCGGCCTTGATGTCGCTCTCTTCCACGCCCTTCGTCGCAGTACCACCGATGTGGAACGTACGCATGGTCAGCTGCGTGCCGGGCTCGCCGATCGACTGGGCAGCGATGATCCCGACCGCCAGACCCATCTCGACCAAGCGCCCGCGGCTGAGGTCCATGCCGTAGCACAGCTGGCAGATGCCCTCGCTGGCCTCGCACGTCAGCGACGAGCGCACGCGGACCTTCTCGTAGCCCATCTGCTCGATGCGGTCTGCGATCGACTCGGTGACCAGCTCGCCCTCGCGGACGACCACCTCGTCGGTGACGACGTCGATGATCGTGTCGCGGGCGACGCGGCCGCGGATGGCCTGCGCCAGGCTGACCTCGAGCTTGTCGCCCTTGTAGACGGCGCCCTTGCTGATGCCGTTGAGCGTGCCGCAGTCCTCGCGCGAGATGACGACGTTCTGCGCGACGTCGCTCAGCTTGCGCGTGAGGTAGCCGCTGTCGGCCGTCTTGAGGGCCGTGTCGGCCAGACCCTTGCGGGCGCCGTGCGTCGAGCTGAAGTACTCGAGGACGTGCAGGCCCTCACGGAAGTTCGACTTGATGGGCACCTCGATGATCTTGCCGCTCGGCTTGGCCATCAGGCCGCGCATGCCGGCCAGCTGCCGGATCTGCTCCACCGAGCCGCGGGCGCCCGAATCGGCCATGGCGTAGATCGGGTTGAGGTACGGACGACCGTCGCGCTCGTCGGAACGCAGGGCGTCCATCATGACCCGCCCCAGGTCCTCACGGGCGCGGGTCCAGGTGTCGATGATCTTGCTGTAGCGCTCGCCGCGCGTGATCTCACCGCGCTTCAAGTGCCGCTCGATCTCGCTGACCTCCTTCTCCGCCTCGCGAAGGATCTCGCCCTTCTCGTCCGGTACGCGCATGTCGTCCTTGGCGAAGGACAGACCGGCACGCGTGGCCGACTTGAAGCCCAGGTCCTTGATGTCGTCGAGCAGGCGCAGCGTGGTCGCCTTGCCGAGCAGACGATGGCAGTCGTCGATCAGGCCGCCGATCTTGCCCTTGTTGAGCGCGTAGTTGTAGAAGGGCATCCCGTAGGGAAGGATGTCGTTGAACAGCACGCGGCCCACCGTGGTCTCCACCACGCGCGCGGGCTCCCACTGCCCCGGGCCGGAAGCCACGAGGGCGCCCTCTTCCAGGCGCAGCTTGATCTTGTCGTGGATCGCGAAGCGACCCTCGCTGTAGCCGAGGAAGACCTCGTTGGCGTGGGTGCACGCCGGCACCGTCGTGGCACTCGAGGGCCCGGCCACCGTCAGGTAGTAGATGCCAAGGACCATGTCCTGCGACGGGGCGATGATCGGCTTGCCGTTCTGCGGCGAGAAGATGTTGTTGGTCGAGAGGACCAACGTGATCGCCTCGAGCTGGGCTTCGTAGCTGAGCGGCAGGTGGACGGCCATCTGGTCGCCGTCGAAGTCCGCGTTGAAGCCGCCACAGACCAGCGGATGCAGGCGCAGGGCGTGACCGTCGATGAGCACGGGCTCGAACGCCTGGATACCCATGCGGTGCAGCGTGGGCGCACGGTTGAGCAGCACGGGGTGCTCGCGCGTGACTTCCTCGAGGATGTCCCAGACCTCCTCGTCCTTGCGCTCCAGCATCTTCTTCGCCGACTTGATGGTGTCGGCGTAGCCGAGCTCCTTGAGGCGGCGGATGATGAAGGGCTGGTACAGCTCCAGCGCGATCTTCTTGGGCATGCCGCACTGGTGCAGCTTCAAGTCCGGGCCCACGACGATCACGGAGCGCGCGCTGTAGTCGACGCGCTTGCCGAGCAGGTTCTCGCGGAAGCGGCCCTGCTTGCCCTTGATCATGTCCGTCAGCGACTTGAGCGGGCGGTTGCTGCTGCCCAACACCGAGCGACGGCAGCGGGCGTTGTCGAACAGCGCATCCACCGACTGCTGCAGCATCCGCTTCTCGTTGCGGATGATGACCTCGGGGGCATTGAGATCGAGCAGCTTCTTCAACCGGTTGTTGCGGTTGATGAGGCGACGGTACAGGTCGTTGAGGTCGGACGTGGCGAAGTTGCCGCTGTCGAGCAGCACCAGCGGGCGCAGGTCCGGCGGGATCACGGGGATCACGTCCAGCACCATGTGCTCGGGGCGGTTGCCCGAGTCACGCAGGGCCTCGATCGTGCGCAGGCGCTTGAGGAGGTCCTTCGTGCGCTGCTTGCTGCGCGTGGTCTCGAGCTCGGCGCGAAGCTCCTCGCTCAGCTTCTCCAGGTCGATGTCCCGGAGCATGTCCTTGATGGCCTCGGCGCCCATCCCGGCGCGGAAGCTGTCGCCGTACTTTTCGCGGGCCTCGCGGTACTGCTCCTCGGTGAGCAGCTGGCGATCCTTGAGCGGCGTGTCGCCCTTGTCGACGACCACGTAGTCCTGGAAGTAGACGACCCGCTCGAGGCTGGACGTCTTCATGTCGAGGATCGTGCCCAGGCGCGAGGGCATGGCCTTGAAGAACCAGATGTGCACGACCGGGGCCGCCAGGCTGATGTGGCCCATGCGCTTGCGGCGCACCCGGCTGTGGGTCACCTTGACGCCGCAGCGGTCGCAGATGATGCCCTTGTGCTTGATGCCCTTGTACTTGCCGCAGGCACACTCCAAGTCCCGCTCGGGTCCGAAGATGCGCTCGCAGAAGAGGCCGTCCTTCTCGGACCGGTAGGTGCGGTAGTTGATCGTCTCGGGCTTCTTCACCTCGCCGTACGACCAGGAGCGGATCAGCTCCGGCGTGGCCAGGTTGATCCGCACCGCGGTGTAGTCGTTCACGCGGTTGAACATGCTCTCGATCATGGTGCCCTCGCTCGTCTCGGTTCCCGGTGGCTACCCGACTTGCTTCCCGTGGCGATCACGGTGCCGCGCGGCCGCGAAGCCGCGCGCACGCCTAGAGCTGGCTCTTCTCCAGCTCGATGTTGAGACCCAGGCCGCGGATCTCGTTGCACAGCACCTCGAAGGACACGGGCGTGCCGGCCTCGAGGACGTTCTCGCCCTTGACCATGGACTCGTAGATCTTCATGCGGCCGTCCACGTCGTCGGACTTCACCGTGAGCAGCTCCTGGAGGATGTTGGCGGCGCCGTAGGCCTCGAGCGCCCACACCTCCATCTCGCCGAAGCGCTGGCCGCCGAAGCGCGCCTTGCCGCCCAGCGGCTGCTGCGTGATCAGGCTGTAGGGGCCCGTCGCGCGTGCGTGGATCTTCTCGTCGACGAGGTGGTGCAGCTTGAGCATGTACATGTAGCCCACGGTGACCTTCTGGTCGAAGGCGCGGCCCGTGCGGCCGTCGTACAGCGTGACCTTGCCATCGGTCGGCAGGCCCGCCTCCTCGAGCATGCGCTCGATGTCCGCCTCACCCGCGCCGTCGAAGACCGACGTGTGGATGCGCTGACCGAGCAGCTTGCTCGCCAGGCCGAGGTGCGTCTCCAGGATCTGGCCGACGTTCATGCGGCTCGGCACGCCCAGCGGGTTGAGGCAGATGTCGACCGACGTCCCGTCCTCGAGGAACGGCATGTCCTCGATGGGCAGCACGCGGCTGATCACGCCCTTGTTGCCGTGGCGGCCGGCCATCTTGTCGCCCACGCTCAGGTTGCGGCGCGTTGCCAAGTAGACCTTGACCACTTCGAGCACGCCGGTGGGCAGCTCGTCACCGCGCGAGAGCCGGTTGACTTCCTTGTTCTTGACGGCCTCGGCGTCCTCGATGGCGCGCAAGTGGTTGCGGGCGACGGCGTGGAACGCATCCTCGGGCTTCAAGCCCGCACCGCGCAGCGCCGTGACCATGCGGTCCTTCAGCTCGCGGAGCTCGGCGACATTGGCCGCCTCCTTGGGCGCGAAGGGCTTGCGCGTCTTGGGGTCGACGAGCTTGCGGCCCAGCATGTCGTCCATCGCCGCGGCCAAGCCATCGAGCTCGGTGCGGAACACCTGGTGGAAGCGCTCCTCGCTCTCCTTGATGCGACGGTGGTTCTCCGAGCGCTCTTCGTCGGAGATGTTCACCTTGCGGGAGAACTTGCGCGTGTCGATGACGATGCCGTCGACACCGGGAGGCACGGTCAGGGAGTCGTTCTTCACGTCCTCGCCCGCGCGCCCGAAGATGGCGTGCAGCAGCTTCTCTTCGGGAGAGAGCTCGCTCTTGCTCTTCGGCGCGACCTTGCCCACGAGGATGTCACCCGGCTCGACACGCGTGCCGATGCGCACGATGCCCTCTTCGTCCAGGTTGCGCAGGGCGCGCTCCGAGACGTTGGGGATGTCGTTGGTGAACTCCTCGCGGCCCAGCTTGGTCTCGCGGATCTCGATCTCGTACATGTCGATGTGGATCGACGTGTACGCGTCGTCGCGGACCAGCCCCTCGGAGACCAGGATGGCGTCCTCGTAGTTGTAGCCATCCCACGGCATGAAGGCGACGAGGGCATTGCGCCCCAGCGCCAGCTCGCCCTTGTAGGTGGCGGCACCGTCGGCCAGCACGTCGCCCGCCTCGACCTTCTGGCCGAGATCGACGATGGGGCGCTGGTTCTGGCAGGTGCGCTCGTTGAGACCCACGAACTTGCGCAGCTCGTACGAGCGGGGCCCGTCCTTCTCGCGAACGACGATGTGGCGCGCGTCCACTTCGACCACGGTGCCTGCGGCGTGCGCCTTGACCACCATCGACGAGTTGCGGGCCACCACGGGCTCCATGCCCGTGCCGACGAGCGGCGGGTCCGTGCGGATCAACGGCACGGCCTGGCGCTGCATGTTGGAGCCCATCAACGCGCGGTTGGCGTCGTCATGCTCGAGGAACGGGATCAGCGAGGCCGACACGCCCACCAGCTGCTTGGGGCTGACGTCCATGTAGTCGACGTCCTTGGCCTTGACGAGCAGGAAGTCGTCGTTGATGCGCCCCAGGATGGTGGTGCCCTGGATGCGCCCGTCGTCGTCGAGCTCGGTGTCGGCCGGCGCGAGGACCTTGTCGAGCTCCTCGTCGGCGCGCAGATGGACGATCTTGTCCGTGACGACGCCGTCCTCGACCTTGTAGTAGGGCGTGATCAGGAAGCCGTAGTCGTCGACGCCGCTGTAGATCGCGAGCGACGAGATCAGACCGATGTTGGTGCCTTCCGGCGTCTCGATCGGGCAGATGCGGCCGTAGTGGCTGATGTGGACGTCACGCACCTCGAAGCCGGCGCGCTTGCGGTTGAGGCCGCCCGGGCCCAGCGCGCTCAGGCCGCGCTCGTGCTTGAGCTGGCTCAGCGGGTTGGTCTGGTCCACGACCTGCGACAGCTCGCCCCGACCGAAGAAGTAGTCGATCGCCGAGGAGATCGTCTTGGAGTTGATGACGCCACGCGGCGTGATCGACTCGGCATCCTCGATGTTCATCCGCTCCTGGGCCGTGCGGCGCAGCTTGAGGAAGCCCTTGCGCAGCTCGTCCGCCGCCAGCTCGGCGATCGTCCGGATGCGGCGGTTGCCGAGGTGGTCGATGTCGTCGACCTCGCCCTGCCCGGCACGCAGCTTGAGCAGGTACCGGACGGCCTGCACGAGGTCTTCCTTCTGGAGGGTCTGGCGGTCCTCGGGGAAGTCCGTCCCGAACTTGCGGTTGAGACGGAAGCGACCCACGCGACCGAGCCGGTAGCGCGCCTCGTCGTAGAACTTCTCTCGGAAGAGCTCCTTGGCCTTCTCCACCTGCGGCGGGTTGCCCGGACGCAGACGCGCGTAGATCTTGACCAGCGCTTCTTCGTGCGACTCGGTGGTGTCCGCGAGCAGCGTGTTGAGGATGAGCGGGTCGTCGAGGTCGGAGAGCACCTCGATCGTCTCCAGGCCGGAGAGCTTCAGCCGCTCGGCAGCGTCCTCGTCGATGGGCTCGAGGGCGTCCACGACGATCTCGCCCGTGTCCTTGTCGACGAGCGGGGCCAACGCGTGCTTGCCGATGACCTGCTTCTTGAAGCTGCGGTGCGACGTGGCGATCTGCTTGACGTCGTAGAACAGGCGCAGGATGTCGGCGTCGGTGCTGTACTCCTCGCTCATGGCGCGGAGCAGCGCGGTGGCCGGGAACTTGCCCGACTGGTCGATGCGGACGGCGAGCTCGTCCTTCTTGGTGACGTTGAGCTCGATCCAGGAACCGCGCTCGGGAATCAGCCAGCAGCTGTGCAGCTTGCGCTCGCCGCTGTGCGTCTCGACCGAGAAGTCCACGCCGGGCGAGCGGTGGAGCTGCGTGACGATCACGCGCTCGGTGCCGTTCACCACGAACTCGCCGCCGCCGATCATGATCGGGATCTCGCCGAGGTAGACGTCCTCCTCGACGGGGCTCTCCTTCTGCAGGCGCACGCGGATCTTGAACGGGCGACCGTAGGTGACCTTGAGCTCGCGGCACTCGTCGGTGGTGTAGCGCGGGCTGCCGAGCTCGTAGCCCAGGTACTGGAGCTCCATCGTCCCGTCGTAGGACGGGATCGGGAACACCTCGCGCAACACGGACTCGAGGCCTACATCGCCGCGGTACTCGGCGGGCACGTCCTCTTGCAGGAAGTGCTCGTAGGCCTTCGTCTGCAGCTGGACGAGGCTCGGCACGGGGAAGGTGCGTCGGCCCCCGAAGGTCACGACCGGGAGATCACCCACGCGCACCGGCTCACCGACCCAGGGGGCGTCGGGGCCACTGCCACCCAGGCCGGCGCGACCTAGCGCCTTGCCATTGCCCTTGCCATTGCCCTTGCCATTGCCCGTGCCAGACATGCGCGGCTCCCTTCGCGGGTGCGGAGGCCGCGTACGTGCGCGGGAGGTGGCCGCGGGTGCCGACACGCGACTGCGGCGCAACATCGCCAACAGCGCGTGGAGGCTTGCGGCTTGCCGGAAGCGCGAAGGCTCGGCAAGCAGACCCTTGATGCGGACGCCCGTCCCTGGCACGCGACGCGACGTCCCCGAAGGGACGCGCCTCCACGCGAGGTGTTCGTGAGGATCGAGGCCCGCCCGGTCAGCGGCTTCCGTCTGGCGCCCGTCCCGGCCTGCAAGGGGGCGGGGCTTTCGAAGCCGCAGGGGCATCGCGGTCACCTGGTGCGGCGGCCGCGGGAGGGGAAGGGTAGCGGGGAAGCGTGGGCCTGGCCCATCGGGGCAGACCGTTCACCGCCAAGGGGCAACCCGGGAGGCTCCCGGACGACCCGTCCATGCGGCCCCACGGAGCCGCCGGGGCCTCGGCGGGGCGGCCGGCCGTCCGGCCCGCATCCAGGCCAAGACGTGCCGACCAGCCCAGGGAGGCCGGAAGGGAGCAGTACGGAGCGGAGCCAGACGGCCGGGACATGCCGGCCGTCGGGTCGGATCTACTTGATCTCGACCTCGGCGCCCGCGTCCTCGAGCTCCTTCTTGATCTTCTCGGCGTCCTCCTTGGAGGCGCCCTCCTTGACCGGCTTCGGAGCGCCGTCGACCAGGTCCTTGGCCTCCTTGAGGCCCAGGCCGGTGATGCTGCGCACCACCTTGATCACGGCGATCTTCTGCTGGCCGGCGCTCTTCAGGATGACGTCGAAGGAGGTCTTCTCCTCCGCCGCCTCGGCGCCGCCGCCACCCGCACCGGGGGCGACCATGGCCACCGCCGCGGGAGCCGCAGCCGACACGCCCCAGCGCTCTTCGAGCGCCTTCACGAGCTTCGCGGCCTTGGCAATGGTGAGGCCATCGAGCTTCTCGAAGATGGCCTGGAGGTCGTCCTCGAGGACGATCGTCTGTTCATCGGACATGGTTCGGACTCCTGGAACGTGATCGGCGACGATCGTCGTGTGCCAAGCCCGTCTCGGCCGCCGCTCGAATCCAACTCGTCAAGGGCCCCCACCCGCGGGATGCCCCCTGGTCTTGTCGCGCTGCACGCGGCGACGCTCGCCGCGCGCAATGCATGGTCTGCCTCAGGCCTCGCCGGCCTCCTCGCCGCCGCCCTGCTGGTCGACGCGCGCCTGCAGGCACCGCGCCAACCCGCCGTACACGGCCGACAGGCTGACGGCGATCCCGCGGGGGACCCCCATCACCGCGCCCAGCATCATGGCGCGCAGCTGCGGCAGGTCGGGCATGTCCGCCAGCGTGCTCGCCTCCTCTTCGAGGAGCAGCTCGCCGTCGGCAACCGCACCCTTGAGCTTCAAGGGCTTCCACTTGCGGCTCCACTCCCGGACCACCTTCGCGATCGGGATGGGGCCGTCGCCGCCGAAGGCGATCGCCGTGGGGCCCGCGAGCAGCGGGTCCAAGGCCTCGCTGCCCTCGCCGAACCACTTGCGGTTCATGGCGACCTGGGCCGTGCGGTTGTGGATCACCTGGAGGCGCGCACCGCCGGCCTTCTCGCGAAGGTCGCCGCGGAACGCCATGGTGCTCTCGACGGTCATCGCACCCGTCTCGAGGATGAGCAGGCCGTTGTGTCCCTCGAGCGCTTGCTCGAGCTGGTCGGCCATCATCCGCTTCAACGCTTTGGCCATGATCGGCTCCTCGTCGTGGAGGGCGCAAGCGCCCGTGCCCCGGTCCGCCTGCCTGGTGGCTACGCCACGTCCAGCGTCACCCCCGGCGTCATCGTGCCGGAGATGGAGACCTTGCGGATGTAGGCGCCCTTGACCGCCGAGGGCTTCAAACCGCGAACGTGCTCCAGGAAGTGGAGGACGTTCTCCTGGATCTTCTGCGGGGCGAAGCTGCGCTTGCCCACGGGCACGTGGAGGTTGCCGCCGCTGTCGGCGCGGAACTCCACCTTGCCGGCCTTGAACTCGGCCACCGCCTCGCCGATGCGATCGGTCACGGTGCCCGACTTGGGGCTGGGCATCTTGCCCTGCGGACCGAGGACGCGACCCAGGCGACCCGCGATGCGCATCATGGACGGGTGCGCAATGCAGATGTCGAAGTCGGTCCAGCCGGCGTTGATCTTCTCGGCGAGGTCCTCGCCGCCCACTTCATCAGCGCCAGCGGCCCGCGCCGCCTCGGCCGCCTCGCCCTCGGCGAACACGACGACGCTGCGCGACTGGCCGATGCCGTGCGGCATCGCGACGCTGCCGCGCACCATCTGGTCGCTCTTCTTGGGGTCGATGCCCAGGCGGACGTGCAGCTCGACGGTCTCGTCGAAGCGCGCCTTGGGAAACTGACCCAGCACCTGGAGGCCGGCGCCGATGTCGTAGCGCTTGAGCTTCTCGTAGCCCGGCGTGGCCAGGGCAGCACGGTAGCGCTTGGTGGTTCGCGTCATCCGCGTCTCCTTCACTCTCCCGTCCCGACACGCGGAGGTCAGGGCGGTGGCCGAGTTCCCCCCCGGAAACCGGGAGGAACGGGGGATGTTGCAGGCAGGGCGTGATCCCACGAACGGAAAACCGGGGGGCGCACGCGTGCGCCCCCCGGTCCGGGGTGGTTGGCCTGGGGCGGCTCCTAGTTCTTGATGGTGATCGTGACCGTCGAGCCCTTGGCCACGGTCGCGCCCGGGGCCGGGTTCTGGATCTTGACCCGGGTCGGGGGCGGGAAGCCGGGGACCTTGACGACCGAGACCTGCAGGCCCTTGGCCAGGATGGCCATCCGGGCCTGGATCTCCGTCTTGCCGATCACGTTGGGGACCTGGACGAGCTGGAGGACCGGACCGCCGCCCCCACCGGGGCCCACGCCGATCGCGAACGTCAAGCTGATCGTGGTGTTCTTCGCCACGAGCTGACCCGCCGGTCGCGACTGGGACACCACCCGCGCCAGCGGGAAGCTGTGCGGGCCCGCGTAGGCCCCGCCCAGGTCCGCCGCCGCGAGCGCCGCAGCGGCCTGGGCCTTCGTCTTGCCGATCAGGTTCGGGACGGTGGTCAGGTTGATCGGCGGGACGACGATGCCGGCGAAGGTGGCCTTCACCGTGGAGCTGACGGCCACCAGCGTGCCCGCCGGCGGCTGCTGCGAGCTGACCTTGGCCCCGGGCAGGTTGTGGGCACCCAACCACTGGTGCTGCAGGTCCGCCGCCGACAGCAGGGCCGCCGCCTGGGCCTTGTTCTTGCCGTGCAGGTTCGGAACGAGGCGGAACTGCAGGCCGGGTCCCGGCGGACCGACGACCAGCTGGAACACGACCGTGATGACCGTGCCCTTGGCCACCTGCTGACCGGCGGGTCGGCTCTGGGCCGCAACGCGGGCCCCGGCGATCAGGTGCGGGCCCTGCCACTGATGCCCCAGCTGGGCGGCAGCCAGCAGGGCGCTGGCCTGGGCCTTGGTCTTGCCGACCAGATTGGGCACCGTCGTCAGGATGGGCGCCAGGCCCTTGCGCTTGAAGCGCACCGTCACCGTGCTGCCCTTGGGCACGATCGTGCCGGCCGGCGGGAGCGTGCTCACCACCTCCGTGAGCGGTCCGATCCCCCCGATCTGCAGGAGCAGCGCACCGAGGCCGGCGGTGTCGAGCATGCTCTCCGCCTGCTGGACGGAGAGGCCGACCACGTTCGGCACGGCCACGGGCGGCGCCTGGATGTCGTAGCGGAAGGTGACGCGCGACCCGCGCGCGACGCGGTCCCCGGGCGCGACGTCCTGCTGGATGACGCGCGTGGTGCCGGGCTGGAGCGGACCGACGCGGTCGGCGTCGCCCAAGAGGCCCACGGCGGCGAGTGCGGCGAACGCCTGGCTCTTGGTGCGCCCGATCAGGTTGGGCATCGAGGACGTCGCCGGCAGGCGCAGGAGCACGTCCGCGCCCGGTGCCACTTCGGCGCCGGCCGGCGGGAACTGGCGCGCGACCCGATCGACCGGCGAACCGGGCAACACGACGAACGAGACCTGGGCGCGCAGGCCGGCGGCCTGGATCGCGGCCACGGCGTCAAAGCGCGAGAGGCCCTCCACCGGCGGTACCGCGACCGTGGTCGGCGGCGGCGGCGCCTTGGAGACGTCCACGCCGATCACCGTGCCGAGCTCGACGGACTGGCCGGCGGGTACGTGCTGCGCGACGACGCGGTTGGGCGCGCCCGATGCATCCACGAACACGATGTCGAGGTCGAACCCGGCCTCGGCGGCGAGCGTCTGGGCCTCGCCCAGTGACTTGCCGACCAGGTTGGGAACCTGCGCGGTCAACGCCGGAGGCACGACGTCGCCGCCGTGGCGCGCGATCGTGATGCGCACGCGCGCACCCGGCACGACCTCGCTGTTGCTGCCCGGGTCCTGGGCCACGACCGTGCCGGGCGCGCCGGCGTCGTCGTCCACTTCGCTGGCCTCGACGCGCAGGCCCAGCTGCTCGATCTCCGCACGCGCTTCGTCCGCCGTCAGGCCAAGCACCGCGGGCACGCGCACCGAGCGGCGCAGCACCCGCAGTCGCAAGCGGTCGTGTGCGTAGAGCGAAGCGCCGGCGGCAGGTTCCTGGCCGACGACGTTGCCGTTCTCGCCCGTACCGGTGGCGACGTAGGCGATCTCGAGGAAGTACGTTCCGTCGAGGGCATCGACGACGTCCTGCTCTGCCAAGCCGACGACATCGGGCACGACCGTCTGGATGAGTCGCTCCGCACCGACGACGAGGACGATGTCACTGTCACCCGTGACGGGCGTTCCGGCAGCAGGTGCCTGCTCGAGCACTTCATCGACGCGGTCCGAGGCGAGAAGCCGGACACGAGCGGAGAGACCGGCCTCGGCCAGCTCGGCACCGGCGTCGGCCTCGGTCTTGCCGACGAGGTCGGGCATGGCGGTATCGGCCGCGTACGCACGGGGCGCGCCGAGCAGGGCCACGAGCATCGCGGCCACGAAGACGAGCAGCGCACCGGGGCGCGCACCGGACAGACGGATGGACATGTTCGACTCCGAGGACCGTGGGCGGTCCGGCGCCGCCATGGCAACCGCCGGGCCAAAGCGGATCATGCCGCCGCCGAGCCCCCCGGCGCCAGCCTGCAGCAGGCCCGGAATTCCGGGCTTCGGGAGAGTCAGCCCCTCGGGCCAGTCGACGCCCGGACACTGTCCCCGGGCGAGGACGACCGTGCAGCCCACCGGGGCCACTCCCGCGCGGTGTCGCCGCGACGTGGAGTGCGCGTGTGCGGTTGGCGCACGAGAACGCCCCGTGGGCGCCGTACGGCGGCCGGCGCTCGCCGCTCGCAGGAGCCTGGCACGCGTTCCGCGCCGCCAGCTGCGTCTGCGCGGCTACTCGACGTCGATGCCCATCGAGCGGGCGGTGCCCGCGATGATCTTGGAGGCCGCGTCGATGTCGAAGGCATTGAGATCGCGCATCTTCTTCTCGGCGATCTCCTGCACCTGCTTCTTCGTCACCTTGCCGACCTTCGTGGTGTTCGGCGTGCCGCTGCCCTTGGGGATGCCGGCGGCCTTGCGCAGCAGCACGGCCGCAGGTGGGCTCTTCAGCTCGAACTCGAACGAGCGGTCGGTGTAGACCGTCAGCACGACGGGAATGATCAGGCCGCGGTCGGCGGCCGTCGCGTCGTTGAAGCGCTTGACGAACTCGCCGATGTTGACGCCGTGCTGACCGAGGGCCGGGCCGACGGGCGGCGCAGGCGTCGCCTGACCCGCGGGGCACTGCAGCTTGATCTTCGCCTTGACTTCCTTGGCCATGGCACGTTCGCCTTTCTACGGCATCCCGGGCGGCCCGGGACCCATGCTTCGATCGCTCTAGATGATCTCGACTTGCCAGTATTCCAGCTCGACCGGTGTCTCGCGGCCGAAGATCGTGACGGTCACCCGCACGATGCCCTTCGCCGGGATCACCTCGTCCACCTTGCCCTCGAAGGACTCGAGCGGACCTTCCTTGATCTTGACGCTGTCCCCCGGCTTGAGCGCGATCTTGAGCTGCGGAGCACGCTCTTCGTCGCGCTGCATGGAGGCCAGGAGGCGCTCCACCTCGGCCGGGTCCAGCGGGTCGGGGCTGCCGTGGGGTCCGACGAAGTCGCCGACCCCCGCGGTCTCCCGCACCAGGAACCAGACGTCGCGGGGCACCTTGCCCTCGGCGTCCTCCTCCACCTCGAGCAGGACATACCCGGGGTAGAGCTTCTTCTTGCGCGTGCGCTTCTTGCCGGCCTTCAGCTCGGTGACGACTTCCATGGGCACGAGCACGCGGGGCACGATGCTCTCGCGGCCCTCGGTCTTCAGGCGGCGCGTGAGGGCGGTCTGGACCGTCCCTTCACGTCCGCTCTGCACTCGAACCACGTACCAGCGCCTGGCCATTTCCGCCGTCCCCGTTCCGCCAGGAGCCGACCGCGGTCGGACTCCGGGCACGTTTGCCCTCGCGATCTAGTGGAAGATCAGGTGGAAGACCCGACGCAGGGCCCAGTCGAACCCGTACAGGCTCAGTCCCAGCACCACGGTCACCACCACGACCACGATCGTGGCGCTCTTCACTTCGCGGCGCGAAGGCCACGAGACCTTGCGCATCTCGCTCTCGGTGTCGATCAGCGCGTCCACCAGGCGCGGCCGGTTGAGCACGAGATGCACGGCCAGGAGGCCGAGCAGGAACACACCGAAGGCGAGCGCCTTCCAGATGTTCACGTCACCGATCAACGGCAGGCCCTTGACCCAGACGGCCGAGTCCAGCTGGTTGAAGGTGGCGAAGAACTGGATGGCGCCGAAGGCAACGAGGATCGCGCAGCAGACGTACGCCGCGATACGCGCCCAGGCGCCTTGGCCCTTTTTCAGGATTTCGAGCTGCATTCCCGTGGACTCCCGGTCCCGCGCGCGGCCCCCCCTTCGGGGGCGGCCCACGCCTCGCGAAGCGTGGCACGGCCGGAGGGACTCGAACCCCCAACCTGCTGATTTGGAATCAGCTGCTCTACCAATTGAGCTACAGCCGTCCGCGTACGAACCTCGCAACGAACCGCCGTGAGGCGGGCCGCCGCGCTACTTCTTCTTGCTCTCCTTGTGGAGCGTGTGCTTCTGCAACCGCGGGCAGTACTTCATGAGCTCCAGCTTGTACGGGTTGCCCTTGATGCGTTTCTGCACGCGGTAGTTCAGGTCGCCCGTCTCGGTGCACTGCAGCCAGACGTAGCCTCGTGCCTGGGCGGCTTTGGCCATGGCGCACTCCTCCGGCCCTGGAAGGCCCGCTGCGCGACCCCCCGGACGGCTTCAGGCGAGCCGCCTCGGCTCGCCTTCCGCCCCCGCGGGGCATCGCGCCGGGACGGCCCCCGAGGGGCCGCCCCGTCGTTCTCGATCGCCCTACTTGATGACCTTGGTGATGGCGCCGGCGCCGACCGTGCGGCCGCCTTCGCGGATGGCGAAGCGCTGCTTCTCCTCGATCGCGACGGGGGTGATCAGCGTCACCTTCATCGCGATGTTGTCGCCGGGCATGCACATCTCGGCGCCGCCCTGCAGCTCGATCGTGCCCGTCACGTCCGTCGTCCGCATGTAGAACTGCGGGCGGTAGTTGTTGAAGAACGGCGTGTGACGGCCGCCCTCCTCCTTGGACAGTACGTAGACCTCGGCCTCGAACTCGGTGTGCGGCTGGATGCTGCCGGGCTTGCACAGCACCATGCCGCGCTCGAGCTGGTTCTTGTCGACGCCGCGGAGCAGCAGACCGACGTTGTCGCCCGCCTGACCCTCGTTGAGCGTCTTGTTGAACATCTCGACGCCCGTGCAGGTCGTCTTCAGCGACTGCTCCTGGAGGCCGACGACCTCCAAGGCCTCACCGACCTTGACCATGCCGCGCTCGATGCGGCCCGTGCCGACCGTGCCGCGGCCCTTGATCGAGAACACGTCCTCGACCGGCATCAGGAACGGCTTGTCGACGTCGCGCTCGGGGATCGGGATGTAGCTGTCGACGGCCTCGAGCAGCTTGAGGATGGCGCCCGCGCCGACCTCGTCGTCGAAGGCCGCCGGGTTCTGCATCGCGCGCAGGGCCGAGCCCTTCACGACGGGGATGTCGTCGCCCGGGAAGCCGTACTCGTTGAGCAGCTCGCGCACCTCGAGCTCGACGAGCTCGAGGAGCTCGGGGTCGTCCACGAGGTCGATCTTGTTGAGGAAGACGACGATCGCGGGCACGCCGACCTGACGGGCGAGCAGGATGTGCTCACGCGTCTGGGGCATGGGACCGTCAGCGGCCGACACGACCAGGATCGCGCCGTCCATCTGGGCCGCACCCGTGATCATGTTCTTCACGTAGTCGGCGTGGCCGGGGCAGTCCACGTGCGCGTAGTGACGGGTGTCCGTCTCGTACTCGACGTGCGCCGCGGCGATCGTGACCGTCTTGGAGTCATCGCGGACCGTGCCGCCCTTGGCGATGTCGTGATACGACTTCGCCTTCGAGTGGCCCTTGGCTTCGCACACGAAGGTCAAGGCGGCCGTAAGGGTGGTCTTGCCGTGGTCGACGTGGCCGATCGTGCCCACGTTGACGTGCGGCTTGTTGCGCTCGAAAACGTCCTTGGCCATGTGTGGCTGTCCTCCGAGGGTCCGTCCGGCCTCGCGCTCCCTGGTCCAGCGACTCGTGGACCGGTGAAGCGCCGTGGGCTGGAGGGCGACTCCTGCTCGCTGTTGCGGATGTTCGTTACGGAAAAGGTTCGTTACGGGGAAAGGGGTGTCGAGGGTTCGGCCCGCGTGGGTCGGTCCCGCCGAGGTGGGCGCCGCGTGGACGGCGCGCGCGACACGTCACGTGGATGACGCAATCGCGCGGGGGGCCAAGCAACCTCGGAACGCACGTCCGCACGGACGACTCCCGTCGCTTCCGTGCACTTGCGCCTCCCGAAGGACGGCTCGGCCCACCACGGCCGCTCCCCCTACGTCACGGCCGGGGCCGCGCCGCCTGGGGAGCGCAGTACGTTACGGACGGACCGGCCGGATGCCGACCTCCGCCCGCGAGATTCCGACACGAATCGGGAGCCGCGCCGTCCCGGGCGGCCGGCCGGCCGGGCTACCCCGGGTCACGCTGCCGGCGTCTGCCGAGCTCCCCGACCGGGCAATGTCCCCCTCCGGGCAATGTCCCCTATCGGGCAATGTCCCCTACCGGGCAATGTCCCCTACCGGGCGCGCTCGGCACCGTCCGGGAGGCCCGGCGTTGCCAGGCCCCGCACGGCGACCCTCGAGCGAGGCCGCGCAGGGCGGCCAGCCGCCCCGGCCGGACGGAGTGGAGCTGGAGGCGGGGATTGAACCCGCGACCTCCTCCTTACCAAGGAGGTGCTCTACCACTGAGCTACTCCAGCGTTCGTGTGCGACTGCGGCGTTGTCGGGCTGTTCCGAGGTTGGTGCGGACTGCTCCGGCGCTCCGCAGCCCTGCGCCGTCCGCGCGGCTGCGGCCCACGCTACCCCCCCGTCCGCGCCCTCCATCCAAGCCGCCCGACCCGCGGGCGACCAGGATGGAGCGGGCGATGGGAATCGAACCCACGTCAGTAGCTTGGAAGGCTACAGCTCTACCATTGAGCTACGCCCGCGAAGGCGACGGCCGCGAGCGCGTACGCCCTCGCCCGACGGCGGCGGATCGTACGGGTCCGGCGCAGGGTTGCAATCCCCGGCCGACGCCGCACGTCTCCGACCGTGCTTCAGTCCAGCTCGCGGATGAGGAAGTAGGTGCCTACGGCTGCGCCGACCTGCAAGAGCAGGCCCGGCAGCGCATTGCCGCCAGGAGGCGGAGGTAGGCCAGGAGGCCCCCCGGCGCAGCCGGTGGTGGGCGTGGCGATGGAGCCGAGCAACAGCACGGTGGCCATGACGCGTCCCACGCGTGCAAGGACGTTCCTGCGACCGGCGCGTGCTCGCGCGCTCGCGGGCTTCATCCCGGTAGACCCGGTCCTCTGCATGGTCGATACCCTCCCGCCCGTCCAGGGGCCGCGGAACGGGATACCGCTCGACGACCCCAACTGCCACGCTGGAGTGCGGCAGGATCCCCAGCCTGGGCCCGGATTTCGCTCCGCGACGCGCTGGCGGGGACCAAGGATGACGGCCGCGTGACGGAGGGCACGCGTCCGACCCCTGTGGTGCGGACGTGCTGCTCGGCCAGTGCCCGGTCCCGCACCCGCATCTGCTCCGCGAGACGCAGTTCACCGCGTGGCCCGCCAAGGCGGGCCGACGCGCGGCCGCGAGGCGTCGCCGATGTGGGCGCACGACCGTCGCCCTGACGAGCTGATGCCGTGGGATGGCGCGCTGGACCCGCCGGCGTACGCCCCTGGCGGTCGAGGTTCGAGGAGCAGACGGGAGCCACGGGGGCTGGACGGCTACGACGGAGGAGCGCCGTGCAGGAGTACCAACGCGTCTTTGCCGACTTCTTGTGGAACGCCGGCGCGCTACGCATCGGCGACTTCCAGCTGAAGAGCGGTCGTCGCTCGCCGCTGTTCCTGAACACCGGCCTCCTCGACACGGGCACGCGCCTCGCGCGACTTGGCGAGGCGTACGCGGCCACGCTGCTGGACCGGGTAGGCGCAGCGTCCTTCGATGTGGTGTTCGGCCCTGCGTACAAGGGCATCCCCTTGGCGGTCGCGACGACGATCGCGCTGGCCGCGAAGGGTGTGGACAAGGCGTGCCTGTCGGACCGCAAGGAGGCCAAGACCCACGGGGCCGAAGCCGCGGGCAGCCCCGCCGCAAGCCGACTGCTCGGTCGGCCCCCGGCGGCCGATGCCCGCTTCGTCCTCGTGGACGACGTGTTGACGGACGGGGCGACCAAGGTCGAGGCCGTGCGGCTGCTCGGCCAGCTCGCACCCGAAGGCCGTGTCGTCTCGCTGCTCATCGTGTTGGACCGCCAGGAAGTGCGTGCGGACGGTCGCGATGCCGTCGCCTCCTTCCGCGAAGAATGCAGCGTGCCCGTGCACCCCGTGCTCGGCCTGACGGACTTGATCGACCACCTCGCCAGGACGGGGCGCATGCCGGCCCCCGACCTCGCACGCTGCAAGGCCTACTGGGCCGAGTTCGGCACGAGCGCCGCGAAGGCCTGGGCCGCGCGCCGAGGCTGAGCCGGACGCGGCCAGGGCGGGCCGACGTGCCGAGCCTCGAAGATTCCTCCGCGGCGTGGGCGGGAGGGACGGAAGGCCTGGGCCAAGGCCGCGCCACGAGCAGGCGTGCCTGCGCGCCGACCGGTTCTCCCGTACCCTCCTGCAGGGCCCGCACGCGACGGAACGAGCGAGATGCGCATGTCTGCCAGGCTCTGGTCCCGCTCCCTGACGTTTCGCCTTTGCGTCGTGACCGTCGTGGTGGGGTTCTGCGTACCTGCACCAACCGACGCGTGGGCCCACGGCGGCAGCATCGTGGTGCCGCCCCCGCCGCCGGCGCCCTCCGAGCCGCCGATCCCGCGACCGCCGCCGCCGCCGATCACCCCTCCGGGGGGCCCCATCTCGCCGCCGCCCACACCTCCGCCCACCTCGCCGGGTTCCCGCGGCGGCCCGATCACGCCCCCGAGCAAGCCGCCTCCCGTCACGCCCGACCGCACGAAGCCTGGCACGCCGCCGACCACGCCGCCGGGTACACCTCCCCCGGCTCCGGGCGGGGCCTCCGGACCGACGACGGGTGGCCCCGCGCGCCCCGGCACGGGGACAGCGACGCCCCCCACGGCGGGGCCCGGCTCGCGCAACCCGCGCGGCGGCAGCGCGGCCTCCACGCAGATGCCCGCCTGGTCGCTCTGGTGGGCGTTCAACCGCCTGGCGTGGCTGCCCGGCCGCCATGAGCTCGAGCTCCGCCGCGCCGGCAACGTGACACCGCGGGAGGGTGCGCCCGACGGGTGCGCGCAGCGCGACGAAGTCGCCCGCCGCACCGTCGTGCCGTGGCTGCTGCGCACCCTCGCGACACCCCGCACGGAGCCCGAGGTCACCGCGGCGAGCCTGCTGGCCCTGGCCAAGCTGTCCAACGACACCCTCGCCCTGGCCACGATCGACCGCTACCTGCGGGTGGCCCCGGACGACGCCGTCGTGGCCGAGTCCGCCGCGTTGGCCGCCGGACTCCTGCGTCGCAGCGACCCCCAGCGCCAAGCATCGGCCGACGCGCTGGACGCCATCCGGGATCGTCTCCTCGAGATCGTCGACACGGACCACCGCCGCTGGCGGACGCGGGCGTTCGCCGCCCTGGCGCTCGGCCTCCTCGGCGACCAGCCGGGCGGCGGTCCGCCCGGGTACGAGGGCGCTCGCACGGCGCGCGCCCTGTGGGCGCGGCTGGAGACCCGACCCACGCACCCCGAGCTGGACGCGGCGCTGATCATGGCGCTCGGCATGCAACCTGCGGCCGGCGTGCCCGTGCGCGCCAGCGAGGGGTTGAAGGACGCCGTGCTTGGCCGCCGCGTCGGCGGCCGACGCTGGGCGGATCGCGAGCGCGCGCACGCGGTCGCCGCGGTCGCCGCCCTGCGCGCGCCCGGCTGGGCCACGTGGACGCTCCGTGTGGCCATCGCGCCGCGCGTGCCCCAGACCGTCCGCGAAGCCGCCGTGTTGGCCTTGGGCGGCGGTGCGGACGACGTCGATGCGACCGGGCGCGAAGAGGTCGCGAGGAGCTTCTCGCGCGTGCTCGATCGCGCCAAGGAGCCCGCGGCACGCGGCCTGATCTGGGTGACCGCGGGTCGCTTGGTCCGCGCAGGCCTCGCCGCACGGGACGAGCTCCTCGATCGACACCCCCACGTGGGGCGCGCCCTGCGCTCCGCAGCCGTGAACACCCAGGCCGACGAGCGCGCCTTCGCGGCCGTGGGGCTGGCCCTCGCACACGCCGGTAGCCCCGCGCAGAAGGAAACGGGCGCCCTGCTACGCGACCGTTTCGGGCGCGATCCGGGTGGACCGGGGACGCGCGCGGCCCACGCGCTCGCGCTCCTGCTCCTCGGGGATCCCGACGCAGCACCCGTGCTGCTGGAGCACCTCCAGGACCAGGGGGCCGAGTCGGGCCTGCGCGCCATGTGCGCGCTCGCGCTGGGCGTGCTCGGACAAGCCGACGACGACACGCGCCGTGCGCTGGCGACCGCCGTGTTCGATCGCTCCTACCCCGACGTTGCGGGTGAGTCGGCCCTGGCCCTGTCCATGCTGCCCCGCGGCAGCGAAGCCCCCCTCCTCGCCGGTCAGCTCGACGACCGCGCGAGCGAGCACACGCGAGCCCGCGTCGCCGTGGCGTTGGGGCGGCTCGGCGACTTGCGCGCCGTCGAGGACCTGCTGGCGGTTGCGAGCGGAGAGGCGCACGGCGACGAGACCCGCGCCCTGGCCGTCGCGGCCCTCGGGTTGCTCGTGGACCCGGAACCCGTGCCGAGCCTCGTCCGCTTGGCGCGGGACGCGCCGTACCCGGCGCGTACCGACGCCCTGCACGCGGCGCTCGACATCCTGTGAACCGCTGGCCCGGGGCGCGCGTAGCGCCCGCGGCGGCGCGGCGCCCGTGGACCGTGCGCGCGGCGCACTGGACCGCCTTCCTTGACCGCCCCGCACGCAGCCCCTACCTTCCGCTCGTGGCGCCGCGCCTCCTCCTCGTTGTCGTCGCCGCATGGGTCGTGGCCGCCCCTATCGCCGTGGCCGATCCAGGTGGGGCGACGCCCGCTCCTGCCGATGACCTTGCCGTGGCCCGGCGCATCGAGGCCGAGCTCGTCCGTTTGCTCGAGCACGTGGACGCAAGCACGGTCAGCCTGCTTGGATGCAAGTCGCAAGCCGGCGGCACGGCCACCGTGCTCGGTGCCGGCAGTGGCGTCCTCGTCAGCTACCGCGGTACATGGCTCGTCACGAACGGTCACGTGGTCAATGGCTGCTCGCGGATCGAGGCCATCCTGCCCGGCGGCGCGCGCGAGCGCGTTCGCGTCGTCGCCACGGACAAGACGGCCGACCTGGCCATCCTGGCCTTCGACGAGCGTCCTGCTTCGCTCGTGCCCGTGCCGATTGCCGAGGGGCACGAGCCCCTGGCGGAAGGCACGTGGGTCGTCGCGACGGGGAATCCGTTCCTCCTGGCCGAAGACGGCGCTTCGGCGGCTTCGCTCGGGGTGTTCAGCGGCCAGCGCGGGGCGGCATGCGAAGCGCGGCTCGGCGGCTGCAGCCTGCAGCACGACGCCGAGATCAACCCGGGCAGCTCGGGCGGGCCGCTCTGGAGCGTCGAGGGTCGCCTGCTCGGCGTGAACGGTGCCATCGTCACCCGATCGCGGTTGGAGGGCACGGGCCCGGCCTACAGCGGCGCCAGCTTCAGCGTCCCCACGCCCCGCGTGGCAGCCTTCATCGACCAGGTGCTCGGTCCCACGAGCCGGGCGAGCGTCACAGGGCCGACGACCACGAGGACGGCGGCCACCACGAGGCGGCAAGGCGCCGCAGCGCGCCTGGGCGCCCGTCTGGTGGCCGTGCAGGACGGACGAGGGAGCGGACTGGGCGTGCGCATCCGGGACATCCTGTCGTCGTCTCCGCTCCGGCGCGGCCGGGCGCTCGTGGACGGCGACCGGATCATCGAGGTCCGCATCGCCGGCTCGCGGCGGGCGGTGCGGACCCTGGCCGACCTGGACCAGGCCTTGGCGCAGGCGCCCGCAGGCGCCGAAGTCACCCTGCTCGCCGACCGGGGCGGCGTACGGGTGGCTTGGCAAGGAACGCCGGACGCGTGAGCGCAGCCACGCGGACTTCGCTCGGCGACCGCGGCCCCCGTGCCGCGTGGGTGCGACGGGGGCTGATCACGCTCCTCCTGCTGTTCCCACGTCCTGCCTCGGCAGGCGAGGACCTGACGCGCGTCCAGGAAGTGTTCCGCGACGCGATCCGCCGCGCGACGCCCGCCACGGTGGTGTGCCGCCCGCGCGGCGTGGCCTCCGCCCGCGCGGGCTTCAGCTCGGGCGTCCTCGTGCACCCGCGTGGACTCGTGCTCTCCGACGGGGACGCGGGGCTCGTCTGGGTGACGGTCGCAGGGCGCGTGACGAAGTCGTGGAGCGACGACGTGGTCGTTCGCCTCGTGGGGCAGCCGGGAGCCGCCTCACGCAGGGGCCGTGTCGTGGCGCGCAACCGCGACATCGACGCATCGCTCATCGAGCTCGTGGACGCCGGCGACACGCCGCTGCCGTATGTACCGATCGGCACCGGCGCCGAGGCTCGCGTGGGCGACTTCGCCCTGGCGCTCGGCACCACGTTCGACGACGAGGGCGTCACGCCGCCCACGCTCACGGCGGGCCTTATCTCCGCGCTGGCCGAGAACGCGGCGGGAGACGCGAGCGGCCCCTGGCGCACGATCTACACGAGCGCCGCCATCAACCAGGGCGTCAACGGCGGCCCCCTCATCAGCTTGACCGGGCGCCTCGTCGGCACCGTCAGCACGTACCTGGACCCGGAGCCGGACGAGCCGCACCCGTACCTCGGCAAGGTGGTCCCCATCGACGTCGTCCGGGCCGCTTTCGCCGAGCTCGCGCCGATGGACGAAGTCGTGGCGGTCGCCGCCGTGGCTCCGGCGATCGACAAGGGCCCCGCGGGAGCCCTCGAGTCCACCGTGCGTGCCGCGGCCCACGCGGCGTGGCCCTCCGTCGTGAGCCTGGAGGTCAAGCGCCGCGCCCCGGTACGCGGGGAGACGCTGTTGGAGGAGTCGGTCGTGACCCTCCCGCGCTGGGGCGGACCCGTGACGGCCGTCGTGGCCGACGCGGACGGGCACGTGGTCACGAGCCTGCACAACCTCACGAACCTCGCGGACCGCGCGCGTCCGACCTGGCGGCCGCCCGAGGGCGCCGACCACATGAGCGGGCTGGCCGACATCGAGGGAGCCACGGTGTGGCTTGCGGAGGGCGTCTCGCTCCCGGCTCGCTTCGTCGGCCACGACCTCAAACGCGGCGTGGGTCTGTTCGTCGTCGAGCACGGCGCCGACCAGCTGCCGCCGCCGCTCGCTGCGGCGTCGGGCGAGGCGCTCACGCGTGGCCGCTTCGTGCTCGCGCTCGGCAACCCCTACGGTGCAGAGCGCCCCCGGGCCCCGCTGCTCACGATGGGTGTGCTGGGCAAGCGCCATGACGACCGCGCGCCGGCGGCGTGGCGTGGTCAGTGGCAGACCGACGCCGCGGTGCTCGACACGAGCGCCGGCGGCCCGGCCGTGGACCTCGAGGGCAAGGTGCTGGGCCTGCTGCACCTCTGGCACCCCGCCCGCCACGGCCGCGGCAGCGGGATCGCCTTCATCGTGCCCTGGTCCGACGTCCGCGAGGCCGTGGCAGGCATCGCGGCCGGCACGGCGCCCCAGCCCGGCGTGTTCGGCGTCTGGTTCGCGAACGCGCCCACCGCGCTGGTCTCCCGCACGCTGGAGGGGGGCCCAGCCGCTGCCGCCGGCGTCCGCGTGGGCGACCGCGTGATGGCGCTGGACGGACAGGACGTGACCTCGCCCGGGGAGGCCCGCGCGGTGCTCCTGCAGCGCTTCGCCGGCGAAACCGTGACCGCCACGATCCGCCGCGGCGAGCAGGTCCTGACCATCGACGTGGTCCTCGCGGCCCGGGAGTAGGGCTCCCGCACCCCGAAACCCCCTCAAGTCCGGCCCCCGGGCCGGCCGATGGGAGTCCGCCGGGGGGCAACGCGACGAGGGCGACCTCGCCGCCGGGAGACGCGACATGCGCGCAGGGATCGGGATCATGCCCCTCGTATGGGGCACTTTTGTCGTGGCGGGCTGCCTGTCGGCAGCGCCGGCGCTCGGGGACGAGGGCCGCACGTCGTCTCCGTCCCGCCGGATGGTCCGCGTGTCGACCAGTCCGGAAGGCGCTGCTCCGCGCACGGTGCGCCGCGTGTCCACGTCGAGTGCGAATCGGCCGGTTCCGGTCAGCTCGAGCAGCGGCACGTGGGTCCAGACGCGCTGGGTGTCGGCCGCTTCGCCCCGCACGACGCGCGTCGTGTGGGTGCGCGTCCCCGCGGACGTCGACCACCCCGCTCCCCCGCCGGCGGCAGGCGTCACCCGCACGCCTGCTCCGCGGCGCGTGGAGGTCGCTTCGGCGGCCCCGTCGGCGCCTGCTCCCCTCTCACGTGCCGCGGCACCGGCCCGACAGCCCGTGGCCGTCCCCGTGGCGCCCCGCTCGCGGACGCGCTACGTGCCCATCGGCGGCGGCCCCGCCTGCGGCACCTGACGCTAGGCCCTCGGGCTCCGTCGGAGCCCCTCGCTTCACGCGTATCACCTGACCGGAGCGCCACCGTGGCCATGGGCTCCGTCACCCGTCGTGCCCCGTGCAGGCGCCCCCCTCGAGGCAGGGCCCCGCGCGGGGCGCTCCTGCATTCGGCTACACTCGGCCGTCGTCTTCGGGGGGAATGCCCGTGGGTGCCACCGAGATGCGTCGCGTCACCTTTTGGCTGCTCCCGGAGGCCGCGCTCGCCACCGAGCTCGCCGGCGTCATGGAGGCCGTGCGCCACAGCGGGGTCGGCGCCTTCCGCGAGGCGCTGCACCCTTCCTTCGCGCCGCACGTCACGCTGGGCTCTGCGGCCCTGCCCGACGACCTCGACGTGGCACACCTGCTCGTGGAGGTCGGGCGTCGCCATGGGCCGCAGCGGCTCGCGGTGGCCGGCACGCTCTCGGCCCCGGATCCCGAGGACGAGGACTGGACGCTCTGGCGCAGCCTCGCGCTGGATCTCGTGCCGTCCGCCTCCCTGCTCGCGCTGACCGCAGGCCTGGCGCACCGCCTCGATGCGGACTTGGTGACGCCGGAGATCCCGCACATCAGCCTGCACTACTCGCGGCTGGGCCGTACCGCCAAGCTGCGACTCCTGGAGCAGCTGGGGCCGCCCGACCTCGTGCACCGCTGGCCGTCGATGGGCTTCGATCGCGTCGCCGTCGTCGAAGAGCGCACGGCGCGCGACGACGAGCTGGAACGCCTTGCCGGCTGGATCCCCAAGCACGTCACGCCGCTGCTCGGGACTCCCACGCACATCCCGGCCTGACTGCCTGGGCGGCGCTCACGGGCTCGAGCGTGGGCTTGCCTGGGCGGTCCGCGCCACGGGGCACTCCTGGGCCGGGCCTGCCCTTTCGCCCGCCTTCGACCAGCGGGTGCGTCAGCGACCCACGAGCCGACGGAACCGCTCGGGATCGGCCTCGTTCCACTCGCGGGCCCACGGCGTGGTCTCGGGGGCTTCCAGGAGCTGGCCGCTGTGCAGCCAGTCGTAGAGCTCGCCGTAGTGCTTCGTGACGACGCCGTCGACGCGCCGGCGCACATGGTGGGGTCGGATCTCCTCGGGGCGCTGGAGGCCGGCGGCACCCAGCAGCTCGAGGAACGCATGCACGGTCTCGTGCTGGTAGGACGCGACGCGCGCCGCCTTGTCCTCCACGTCGAGCCCGTGCACGAGGGCCGCCTTCTGCGTGGCCACGCCCACTGGACACTCGTTGCTGTTGCAGCGGCGGGCCTGGATGCAACCGAGCGCGAACATCATTCCACGTGCGGACGCGACGACGTCGGCGCCGAGCGCACGCAGGCGGAACAGGTGGAAGCCCGTGATCGACTTGCCGCTGGCGACGACGCGGATCCGCTCGTCGAGCCCCAGTCCCACGAGCAGGTTGCGCACCGCGATGAGGCCCTCGCGCAGCGGCGTCCCCACGCGGTTGCTGAACTCCAGCGGTGCCGCGCCCGTCCCGCCCTCGCCGCCATCGACGGCGATGTAGTCCGGGCCGTCTCCATGCCGCACGATGGCCTTGCCGAGCGCGAGAAGCTCCACGGGATCGCCCACGCACAGCTTGATGCCCACGGGCTTCCCGTCGCACGCATCGCGCAGGTCGTCCAGCCACTGCACCAGCTGCAGGGGTGTCCGGAACGCCGTGTGCGCGGGCGGCGAGAGCACGTCTTGGCCCATCGGCACGCCACGGATCGCGGCGATCTCGGGCGTCAGCTTGGCCGCCGGCAGGATGCCGCCATGCCCGGGCTTGGCCCCCTGGCTGAGCTTGACCTCGATCATCTTGACGTGCGGATGACTCGCCCGCTCGCGGAAGGCGCCGATGTCGAAGCCGCCCCGCGCGTTGCGACAGCCGAAGTAGCCCGTCCCGATCTGCCAGATGACATCCCCGCCGGGCTCGAGGTGGTAGCGGCTCAGGCCGCCCTCGCCCGTGTTGTGCGCGAAGCCGCCGCGCCGCGCGCCCTCGTTCAGCGCCAGGATCGCGTTGCGCGAGAGCGACCCGTAGCTCATGGCGCTCACGTGGAGCAGGGCGCCGTCGTAGGGTCGCTTGCGCCGACCTCCGAAGCGCACGCGCGGCGCCTCGACCGGCGGCGGCAACGCGTCCATCGAGTGGTCGATCCACTCGTAGCCCGGTGCGTACACATCGCGCTGCGTGCCGAACGGCAGCGTGTCCAGGACGCGCTTGCTGCGCTGGTAGACGATCGAGCGCTGCTCGCGGTTGATGGGTGTCCCGTCGGTGTTGGACTCGACGAAGTACTGCTGGATCTCCGGGCGGATCATCTCGAACAGGTAGCGGAACCGACCGATCAGGGGCCAGTTGCGTCGTACGGCTTGACGGCGCTGCAAGGCGTCTTGCAGCCCGAGCGCGATGAGGGGACCGACGACCCACAGTGCGTGGAGGGCCCCGCGCCAGCGGACGGCCAAGCCCCCGATGACGAGCAGGGCCACGACGCTTCCGAGGTAGAACCAACGGCGGAACATGTCTCCGAGCGTACCCGCGCGCCGCCGGGACCGTTCACGGTGCGAGGGGAAGCGGCCGGGTGGCGTCGCGCGCCGCGCGCGTAGAATCCCGTGACCTTCGATGCGCCCCACCGACCTGCCCGAGCCCGGCGAGATCGTCGATGACTTCCTGCTCGTCGAGCGCCTCGGCCAGGGCGCGTTTGCGGACGTCTGGCTCGCGCGCCAAGTGAGCCTGCAGCGCATGGTGGCGCTCAAGATCAGCGCCGACGCGGGGCAAGAGCCGGCCACGTTGGCCCAGCTGGACCATCCCCACGTGGTGCGCGTCTTCGACCAGCGGGCGGTGCCCGGTCGTGACTGGCGTCTGCTGTACATGGAGGTCGTGCCCGGCGGCACCTTGGACGAGGTGATCGCACGCGTGCGCGCCCAGGCTCCCGGGGACCGCAGCGGGCGCCTCCTGCTCGAGGCGATCGACGAAGCCTTGGCGCAGCGCAGCGAGCCTCCGCCGGCCGACAGCCTCGTGCGTCGCGAGCTGTCCGGTCTCACCTGGCCGCAGACGGTCGCGCGCTTGGGGGCCGAGCTGGCCGAGGCGCTCCATCACGCCCATGGCGAGGGCGTGCTCCATCGCGACGTCAAGCCGGCCAACGTCCTCCTCGCGGCCAACGGCGTGCCCAAGCTCGCCGACTTCAACATCGCCTATGCGCAGGCCGTGGACGACGCGCCTCCGGAGGAGACGCTGGGCGGAAGCGTCGCCTACATGGCGCCGGAGCAGCTTCGCGCGCTCAGCCCCTTCCACGACGACGAAGCCGCGCACATGGACGGGCGGGCCGATCTCTACGCGTTGGGGGTGCTCTTGGTGGAGCTGCTTGCCGGCGAGCTGCCCTGGCCCGAGCGCACGCCGCCGCGCGACGGCGACTGGCGGCCGTTCGTGGAGGAGCTGCTCGAGGATCGGCGCCAAGCGGCGCACCTCACGCTCCCGGCGGACACGCCGCCGTCGCTGGCCCGGGCCGTGGCCGCCGCCCTGGCCTACGAGCCCGAGGCGCGCCCCGCCGACGGCGCGACGTTGGCCCGCCGCCTGCGCTTGGCCCTGCACCCGGAGGTCGAGCGTCGCGTCGAGCAGGCCGACCGCGGTTGGGCCGGCTTCGTGCGGCGGTGGCCCACGGCGAGCCTGCTGGCGGCGATCGCGCTTCCGAGCGTCGTGCTGGGCACGCTCAACGTCCTCTACAACCTGCGTGCGGTCATCGAGAAGGACCCCGCATGGGGCTCGTTCGAGCAACAGGTGGGTCTCGTGAATGCCGTTGCCTACGCGCTCGGCCTGGGGCTCTTGGCGTGGTTCGCACGTCCTTTCGCGCGCGCCGTGCGCGCCGACGCCGCGGGCGAGCCAGCGACCGCCACGGACGTCGCGAGGGCCCTCGACCTGCCGCGGCGCGCCGCGTGCGTCGTGCTCCCCCTCTGGATCCTGGGCGGGCTCGCGTTCCCCGTCTGGCGGACCCTCGAAGGCGGCGTCGTCGGGGGAGCGGCTTGGAGCCACTTCGTGGTCAGCAACGTCCTCTTCGGCGTGCTGGCGGCCACGGGGGCGTTCTTCAATGCCGCTGCGGTGATCGTCGTGGGCGCTCTCGCTCCCGTCCTGGCTCCCCCACGCCCCGCCCCCTGGCCGGAGGACGCAGCGCAGCGCCTGGAGCGGCGCGCGCAGGTCTGCTTCGGTGCCAGCGTGGCGGTGCCGTTCGTGTCGGTCGTGGCCAACACGTTCATGCCCCACGACGAGCAAGCCGTGTACCTGGTCCTGGGCCTGCTGGGCGTCGTCGCCTTCGGCCTTGCCTGGCTGCTGCACGACCTCGTGCGCCGGACGCTGGCGGCCCTGCGCCGAGCCACGGCCGCCGCTGGCAGCGCCAGCCTCTGAACGAACGCCAGGCGGAGAGCGACCACCCCGACGAGGAAGGGATGGTGGCGGGAGACGGATTCGAACCGCCGAAGGCTAAGCCAGCAGATTTACAGTCTGCCCTCGTTGACCACTTGAGTATCCCGCCGTGTCGCCGATCAGGCCCGGAGGTCATACCGCCGCGCCCCCCGCGGGTCACGTTTTGGGACCCGCGGCCGCGGCCTTGGACGGGGGAGGAATGGACGGACGCGTGGCGTCGGCCCGACCCGACCCGCTCGACGCGACGTCTGCGACTGCCCGTGAGCGCGAACGAGCCGGCGGTCGGGGTCGAACCGACGACCTGCGGTTTACAAAACCGCTGCTCTACCGCTGAGCTACGCCGGCATGCGCGAGGACCGTAGGCAGGCGCCCTCGCGGCGTCAAGACGGGGTGCCCACTTCCGGCAAGCCGGGGGTGGAACCTGCCAGCAGCGCTTCGACGCGTGCACGATGTGCGGCGATGGCCGTGCGGACTTCGTCGAGGTGGGCACCGCCGAAGCGGCGGCGCACATGGCGGGCGATCTCGAGCGCGACGACGGCCTCGGCGACGATCGCGCAGCGGCTGACCGCGCACACGTCGCTGCGCTCCACGCGCGCGGGAGCTTGCGTGCCGTCGCGCAGGTCCACGCTGGGCAGGGCCTGGCGCAGCGTGGCCAGCGGCTTCATGGCCGCCCGCACGACGATCGGCTGGCCGTTGCTCGTGCCGCCTTCGATGCCGCCGGCGGCATTGCCCGCGCGGGCCGGCACGCGTCCGTCCGGCGCCGGCATGATCGGGTCGTGCACGGCGCTGCCGCGCAGGGCCGCGGCACGGAAGCCGAGGCCGATGTCCATGCCGCGCACGGCAGGGATGCCCATCAGGGCCGCCGCCAGTCCGGCGGACAGCTTGCCCTCCGGACGCTCGTGTCCGCCGAGCCCGGCCGGCACGCCCGTCGCGACGACTTCGACCACCCCGCCCAACGTGTCGCCGTCTCGCCCCGCGGCGTCGATCGCCGCGCGCGCTTCGTCCTGGGCGGTGGCGGGACCCAGCGCGTGCAGGTCGGAAGCGTCGCGCGTCGCGCGTGCGGCCTCGAGGTCCAGGCCCGGCTCTGCCGCGACGTCCACCCCGCCGACGGCCACCACGTGGCCGACCACGTGGACACCCAGCGCCTCCAGGAAGGCCGCGGCCAACGCGCCGGCGGCAACGCGTACCGCGGTCTCGCGTGCGCTCGCGCGCTCGATCACGTCGCGCACGTCGACGAGCCCGCGGTTCAGCGCGCCCGCCAAGTCCGCGTGCCCCGGGCGCGGTGCGTGGACGGGCGGCAGGTGGGCGTAGCGCGTGTCGCGATTGGCGATCGAAAGCGCGATGGGGTTGCCGGTGGTCAGGCCGTCGCGCACGCCGGCGAGCAGTTCGACCGTGTCGCGCTCGGTACGCTGACGGGCGCTGTTCCCGCGCCCCCGCTGCCGCGCCGCCAAGCGCCCGTCGATGTAGGCGGTATCCGCGGGTGAGCCGGCCGGCAGGCCAGCGAGGATCGCCACGAGGCTCTGGCCGTGGCTCTCGCCAGCCGTCTCCAGGAGCAGCTCCATCGGCGGCACTGTACGATGCTGCCGCCCCTCCGACCCGGAGAGGATCGTCCCCATGTCCAACCCCGCCCCTGGCTCTGCACCTCGCCCCCGCTCGTCGCGTGGGGAGGGAGGTCTTGGCGCCCGGCTCGAAGCCACGCTCAAGGAGCGCGCCCCCCAGCCCAAAGGCAAGGGTGTCGTGATGCTCGTCCTGGCGTTGGCCGTCGTCGTCGCCGTCATCGTCGACATGCGCCGACGTGAAGGCCAGCGCGAGGAGATCGCCGAGGAACGCGCCGCCCAGGACGCCGCTGCGGGCGGCAAGAACCCAGCCGAGGGGACGCCGGCGGCGGGCACCCCCACCGGCACGCCTCCGGCCACGCCTCCTGCCGAGACCGTGCCTCTGGATGCGGGCTTGGCGAAGCTGCCGCCGCCGCCCGACGAGCTGCCCGACTCCATGGAGTGGGTCCTGAAGCTCATGGCGTTCCTGCGGACGCCCGACACCGCCCGACAAGCCGCGCTCGTCACCGCCTTGGAGACCGCGCCCCCGGAGACGCGCCAGGTTGCGCGGGTCTACCTCGCGGAGCGGATCGAGGCGAGCCTGCGCGAAGGACGCGAGCGCACCGGGGCCTACATGGCCTTCCTCGCCCGCTTGGCGGACGAACCCGGCGCCGCGCCGCTTCCCGATCGCCTGCGCGAGCGCATGGCCGCGCACGCCGGACTCCTGCTCGACAGCCCGGATGCCGCCGAGGGTGCCATCCTCCTGCTCGGCTCGTTGCCGGAGAGCGAGCGCGCCGCGCGGAGCCTGCTCCGCGTGCTCGCCGACGACACGCGCCCGCTGGCGGTCCGCGTGCTCGCTGCCGTGGCGTTGCCGCGACCACTGCCCCCGGAGGCGCGCGCCCTGGCCGAGGACACCTCCACACCCGCGTGGCTGGTCAACGCACTCCGCTGAGAGGCTGGGCAGGAAGAGGCTGGGCAGGAAGGCAGGCCCAGCCTCCCAGGTGCCTGATGGCGCGGCCTGCCAAGGCAGGCCGACGCGTGACCACCCGTCGTCGCCGATGCTGGCGCGCCACGGTCGCCCTGGCGACCGGATCCGTGGCGGCTGCGAGCGAGGCCGAGAGGCGCGGACCACGGGTTTCCCGCACCGATCACGCCCCTACTTCACGTACTTGAACTCGCCGCCGCCGGCCTTGGCCAAGTGCAGCATGAGGGGGTCCGGTTCGCCGCCCACGACGATGGCGTGCACGACGGTGCGCTGGAGGTCCAGTCGACCGAGCTTGTCCTCGACGATCTCGAACGGCGTGTTGTCGACGTTGTTGCGGCCGTCGCTGACCACGACCAAGGTGACGGGCATGCGGAAGGGCTCGCCAGCCGCTTCCTTCTCGGCCACGCGTTGGCGGACCAGGGCCAAACCGGCGTGCAGCGGCGTGAAGACGTCCGTCTTGCGGCCCGCCGCCACGCCTCGCAGGAAGTAGGCGATCTCCCCCTTGATCTCCGGCGTGGCCAAGACGAGCTCGGGCTTGAACAGCTTCATCTCCTCGGCGAAGAACAACACCGCCACGTGGACGTCGCTGCCCAGACGCTCGATGGCCTGCACGAGCTCCGTGCGCACGCGCTGCAGGCCGGCGGGGCCCACCGAGCCGGACACGTCGATGACGAACACGACGTCCTTCGCGGCCAAGCGCAAGCCGAAGAAGGACGGCACGAGACCGCGCGTGACGTGCGGAGCCGGTCGCTCGGCGGGCGGTTCGCCGTCGCCCTCCACGGTGTTGTGCGCCCCGCTGCGCACGCGCGCGGCTTCGGCCTTCTCCCAGCGTGCGTACCAGCGTCCCCACAGGGCCGCGTCGTAGCCAAGGGCTTGGCCGCTGATCGCTTCGAGCGCCTCGGCGGCGGCCGTGGCCACGCGCACCTGCGCATCGCCGAGCCGCTCGATCAGGAGCGGCATCGCGTCGTGCCGACGCCTGTCCCCGAGCAGCAACAGGAGGCGCGCGCGGAACGTGGGATCCTCGTCCTCCTCCAGCAGGCGCGCCACGACCTCGAGCAGGGCCTGCCGACCGCCCAGCACCTCGAGGTAGGCCGCCTCCCGGATCACGGGATCGCGGTCGCCGAGGGCGGCCAGGATCACGGGCACCCACGAGGCGGTGGAGCCGAGGCGCGCGAGGGAGCGCACCATGAGCTGGCGCGTCTCCAGGTCCGGCTCGTCATCGAACGCCTTGCGCAGCAAGACGGTGGCGCGTCGCTTCTGGGCCTCGTCCAGGTGCGCGCGCATGTAGCCCACCTCGCCCACGGCCCGGCGGCGCTCCATGAGGTCTTCGGCCTTCAGCCCCCGCTTGAGCTCGGCCAACAGCTCGTCACCGAGGTCGGAGGCGCGCGCCGCCTGCGGGCCGAGGAGGACGCCGAGCAGCAGCGCCAGCCCCAGGGGGGCCGCGAGCATTGGACGAAGGCCACGGTGCGGGACGGACGCAGGCACGACCCCATTGTGAACGACCTGCGGCGGCCGCCGACGCATGGATTCACCGCCAGGGGTCCCGGGTGCCTCTACCCGTGCGCGGCACCCGAGGCCGCGCCCGGGTCACCGGGGCTCTTGCTGCACGAGGCGGCCGGCGGCCGCCCTGAGCTGCGTCTTCAGCTGGTTGGAGACGGAGGCGTCCTCCTGCCAGGTGCGGACCCAGGCCAGGGCCTTGGAGCCACCGATCCCGGCAAGGGCGCGCACGATGGCAAAGCGCTGGGCCTCGTCGGCACGTGCGTAGAGGCCGGCGATGACATCGACCTTGGGCTCGGCCCTGCGGCCGATTCGCCCCAGCGCGTCGATGGCCGCGTTGGCCACGCGCGGCGAGCCACGCTCGGCGTGCTGCGCGATGGTGTCCAGCGACTCGACGGCACCGAGCTCGCCGAGCGTGCGCAGCGTCGTGACGCGCGTGTTCTCGGGATCCTCGGTGAGGCCGGCACGGTCCAGGAGGTCGCGAACCCGTTCACGCTCCTTGACGGTGGCCACCTCGCGCGGCAAGTGCGCCAGCGCATCCAGGGCCATCTGGCCCGTCACGCCGCCCGACGTCGCGTGCGCGAGCAGCCGATCGACCGCATCCTCCCCGCCCGCTCGCGCCAGGGCCTTCAACACCTCGAGGCGCACGGCGTCGGGCTGTCCGTCGCGATCGAGCTCGAGCAGCGACGGCACGAGCGCCAACGAGCCGTCACGCACCAGCGAGGCCAGGAGCCGCTTGGTGACCTCGGGCGAGCTCGCCGCGGCCAGGGCCTCCTTGGCCAGCTCGATCGACTCGGGCGTGTTGGCCACGGCGTAGCGGCGCAGGATGCTCGGCTGGAAGTCGCCTTCGTCGCCGAGGCGCTCGATGTAGCGGACGAGCGCCCGGGTGGCCTCCGTGCCGCCGCGCTGCGCCATCACCTGCAGCAGGTACACGTCGGAGCGCCAGTCCCCCGCCAGCCGGGGCTCGAGGGCGAGCACGATGGTGTCGGGATCGCCGCCGCGGAACGTCGCCAACGCCTGGATCGTGGCATAGCGCAGGTCGGGCGGCGTGGCGGCATCGTCGAGGAACGCGAGGAAGCTGTCGACGGCGCCAGGATCACCCAGCATCTGCAGGGCCTCGCCGATGGCATGGCGCCGCGGCCCGGTCCGGAACCACTCGAAGAGACGCGCCTTCGCCGCGGGGTCCAACGGCTCGTTCCCCATGGCTGCCAGGACCTGCCTCACCTCGGCCCAGTCCGGCTCGCCCATGGCCAGGAGGAACGCGAGGTGCTGGCGCCGCTGGGCCGGGTCGGAGAGATCCAGTCCCGACGGCGTGCGCAGGCCCGAGGGCAGCCCGGGAGGCAGGTAGAGCGGGTTGCCGGACCCGCGCCCGCCTGGACCCGGGGCACGCCCCTCGAGCGTCCCCCCGAGGCTCTCTCCCGGGCCGTCGCCTTCCCCGCTCGTTCCCGCTACCGGCTCGAGCACGACGTCCCGGGGCGTGGTGCCCCCCCCGCCGAGGAACCGCGAGAGCAGGACGCCAGCCCCGAGGGCCAGGACGCAGAGGAGGAGGAAGGCGGGACGGGACATCGGCGGATCCGGGCGGGGCGGGGGGCGCCTTGGACGACGGCCACGCCGTCGCCCCTGCCCCCCCGGGGCCAGCACCCCTTCTATCGACCGGATGAGCCCGCCGCCACGCGGGCCCCTCGCGCCTCGGCCGCCGCGGCCACGAGGCCGCCGAACAGGCCCCGGGTGAGCGGGTCCGCCAGCGTGCGCTCGGGGTGCCACTGGACGCCGATGCAGAAGGGCAGCCCCGGGTGCTCCACGGCCTCGATCACGCCGTCGGGCGAGCGCCCGCTCACCACGAAGCCCTCGGCCACCCGCGCGAGCGCCTGGTGATGGTACGAGTTGACCCGCACGCGGCGCGCGCCGCACAGCTTGCCGAGCCACGTGTTGGCCGAGACGTCCACGCTGTGGGCCAAGGCGTCTTGCTGGAGCGAGTCCTGGTCGTGGCGCAGCGCCCGGTCGACCTGCGCGGGGATGTCCTGGATCAGGCTGCCGCCCATGGCCACGTTGAGCACCTGCACGCCCCGGCAGATCGCCAGCAGGGGCATCTGGCGCGCCACCACGGCCCGCGCGAGGACGAGCTCGAACGCATCGCGTCCCACGTCGACCTGGCCCAGCTTGGGATGCGGTTCCTCGTCGTAGTGCACGGGGTCCACGTCCAAGCCGCCCGAGAGCACGACGCCATCGACGTGGTCCAGGTACGACTCGACGGTGTCGGGCTCGACGTTGGGAAACATCAAGGGGAGGCCGCCCGCCGCGAGGATCGCGTCCACGTAGCCGTGCACGATGGCGAAGCGCGGTACGCCCCGCATGCCGGGCAGGACCAACGTGGAGCAGCTGACACCGATCACGGGTCGGGACACGTCGCGGTACCTCCAGGGCCCGAGGCCCGCAGGAGCGGCCTCCGGCAGACCATCGGGTGCATCGTACGCCTGCCCACGCCGTGGCCCGAGAAAGCGGGCCGCGGCGAGCGTGCGGACCCCGATCCGCGAGACTCGATCCCAGCCGGTTCCTGCGATCATGCGTGGCCGTGACCATCGTCGCCGCCCGCTGCCCGACGCGCATCGACCTCGCCGGAGGCACGCTCGACATCTGGCCGATCCACCTCTTGCTGGAGGAGCCGGCGGTCACCGTCAACGTCGCGCTCGACTTGCCGGTCGAGGTCGAGGTGGAGCTCCGTCCGGGGACGTCGCGCGTCGTGCTCGCCAGCGGCGACCAGGGCGTACGCGCGGAGTACGCCGATCGTGCGGCCTTGCGCGCCGAGCTCGCCGGGAGCAACGCCCGCCTTCCGCTGCTCGGCATGGCGCTGGAGGCCAGCCAGGTCGAGGGCGGCGCGCGCATCGAGGTGCGGGCGACCAGTCCGAAGGGTGCCGGGCTCGGCGGGTCGTCGGCGCTCATGGTCGCGCTGCTGGGCGCCTTGGCCCACGCGGCGGGTCAAGACCATCGCGCGCGCGGCCTGCTCCAGCTGGCCCAGGACGTGGAGACGCGACTGCTGCGCACGCCCACCGGCTACCAGGACTACGCGCCGCCGTTCTACGGCGGGTGCCTCGCGCTGGAGGGTCGCCCGGGCGGTGTCGTCGTGGAGCACGTGCACGACGTCGACCTGGAGGTGCTCGGAAGCCGCCTGCGGCTGGTCTACACCGGCGAGCCCCACCACTCCGGCATCACGAACTGGGGCGTCGTGCGCGCCTTCCTGGAGGGGCGCGAGCACGCCGTCCGCTCGCTCCAGGCGATCGCGGCCAACTCGCGGGTCCTGCGCGAGGCCCTGCGCCGCCGGGACCTGGACGCCGCGCTCGTGGCGGCCGTCGAGGATGGCCAGCTGCGCAAGAAGATGGCGCCGCGCATTTCGACACCGACGCTGCGCGCGATCGACATGGCCGCCCGGCGCGCCGGCGCCCTGGGCTCGAAGATCCTGGGCGCGGGAGGCGGCGGCTGCCTGCTGGTCGTGCTGGGGCCCTCCACGGACCCGGCCCGGGTCGATGCGGCCCTGGCCTCGGGGCCAGGGCGGGTCCTGCCGCTCGCGCTGACCTCCGAGGGCCTCACGCTGGAGCGCCGGGCGTAGCGGGGCGCGGCGGACGTTCGCGGACCTCGGCTCGCGGCGTATCTTCGCGGCCATGCCCAAGCCGCTGACGCCCCTCGAATCGGCGACCCTGGCCACCATCGCCGCCACGCAGTCGGAGTCCGACGGCTGGCTGGACCTGACGCGCGTCTGCAGCCGCACCGGCCGCCACCTCGTGGACGTACGGCAGGCGGTTGCGCGCCTCGTGCGCTACGGGCTCGTCGCCATCGACGAGGAGGCCCCGCGCACCGAGCGCTGGGTGCGCTTCCACCTGCCCGAGAGCACCCCCGGGTAGGGGCCCCGCCGCCCGTTCAGGGCACGAGCTGGAGGCGACGCGCAGGCCGCTTGGGCGCGCCGAGTCGCATGGGGAGCCAGCGACCTTCCCGCCAGGGGACGACGAGGTCGTCGTAGTGCTCGGACGCGGGATGCCCGCTCTGCCCGGGCATGGTGATCATGCGCCCGCCGCTCTCGGCCATGTCCACGACGTGACGGTAGGACGGGCCCACGCGCTGCGGGCCGGGCCGTGCATGGTCGTACTGGCCCGCGCACGGTGTGAACGGCCCGCCCGCCGACGGCCAGGGCCCACGGTCGAAGAATGCCGCGCGCGGTGCCTCGCGCCCCAGCGGATGCACGAGCGTGAGCGTATGCCATGCGCCCCACGTCACGTCCGGCCCCCAGCCGCGCGCATGCAGATCGCGGTCCACCTCGTCGAGAGCCCGCGCGAGTAGGCCCGCCCGGGCCTCGGGAGGCGCCCACACGCCGTGCGGGTCTTCCAGCGCCCGGTGGAGCGCGTCGTCGACCAGGTTGAGCTGCGACATCCACGCGGCGAGCAGCTCGTGGCCGAGACGTGCGCCGAAGATCTGGCGCACGAGGTGGTGGGCCAGGAGGTGCGCCACGACGGCGCCGCGGGCCTCGGGTCGCTCCTCGCCGTTCCACGTGAGAAGTCGGTCGATCAGCGGCGCCAGGTGCGGCCGCTGCCGGCGCGCCTCCTCGACATGCGGCACGAGCAGGCTGGCGCGCCAGCGCAGGAAGGAGCGGTTCACGACGTCCAGCTGGGCCGCCGCGACGTCGTCCGCCGTGACCTGCGTCAGGGGCTCCAAGCGCTCGCGCAGGCGTCGCGCCCGGTGATCGGGCTCGTAGAGGTGCGAGAGGTGGTAGGGGTACGGGGGACCCACGATGGGGTCGTTGGCCGTCACGAACACGGTATCGGGCGGGATGCGGGCGGACGGCACCTGCTCGCGGGGGACGAACCCCAGCCAGTCCGTGGCGCAGGTGGTCCCGTCCAGCGGCAGCCCGGGGACATGACCGTCCGCACGCCGCGGCACGCGCCCGACCATCCGGTAGGCCGCCTCGCCAGCCGCGTCCGCGACCACGAGGTTCTGCGCGGGCGATCCGAAGCCGTCGAACGCCGTCAGCGCCTCGTCGACAGCGCGCGCATGGAGCAGGCCCACGAACGCGTCGAGCTCGGCTGCCGGCTCGTGCAGCACGAGGCGCAACGAGCACGGCGTCCCGTCGTACTGCGGAAACGCATCGGTCAACAGGGGGCCGCGGTGCGTGCGCCGCACGCGGACGACGCGCGGGCTCGCTCCCCGGCGCCCGATGACGAGCGAGGAGATGTCCAGCGGCTTCCAGGCGCCGTCCACGCGGTAGCGCTCGCCGGCGGTGTCCAACTGCTCGCGCCAGAGGTCGCCGTCATCCAGCATGGCGTTCGTGAGGCCCCACGCCACGTGGCGTGAGCGACCGATGACGACGCCGGGCAGGCCGACGAGGGACGCGCCGACGGCCCCCACCTCGGGCGTGGTCAGCGAGGCCAGATGCCACACGCCGGGCACGGAGAGCTCCAGATGCGGGTCGCTGCCCAGCAGGGGCCGTCCGCTGGCGCTGCGCGCGGCCCCGACCACCACGGCGTTGCTGCCGACCGCGGCGGTCGGGCGCGGGACGAAGCCCTCGAGCACGCCCTGGAGGTCCACGAGCGTGCCCAGGAGCGTTTCCGTCTCGCCGCCGGGGTCGCGCGCCAGCAGCTGTCGCCAATGCTCGGGCGCGTCCTCGAGCCGCTTCGCGATCGCCGCGAAGACGGGCGTGCTCCGCCACGCGAAGCCGAGCCCCAACGCCATGCCCTTGGCGACGAGCAGGCTGTCCACGGGCGTCCAACGACCGGGCCGCCGTCGCAGCAGGCGGTGCTCGACACTGCGGCCGCGCGGAGCGCCGGGCGCCCACGCGGCGTTCACGCCCTCGGCGAACGACTCGAGGAGCGTGCGCGTCGTCGGCGCGTGCACGGCAAGCGACGCGGCCGCCGCCGCTTCGAGACCGAGGACGCGGAACAGGAGATCCACGTCGGACAGGCGCCGCGTGCCTCCCCACACCGCGAGGGGCCCGGCGTCCGACGGGCGGTCGCCGAACCAGGAGGCCAGGCGACCTCCGAGCGCCGTACGCAGCAGGTCCATCTGGAAGGGGCGGTCCAGGCCCTGGACGAAGCCCTGGGCCCGGACGAGATCGGCTTCGCAGCTGGCCTCGATGTGCGGGACGGCGTGGGCGTCGAACGATACCGTCACCGAGCCGCCGAGCCCAGGCAGGCGGCTGGTGCCGCGCAGGGGGCGCGCCGCGCGACGACCGGCCGCCCGGAGCGCGGTCACGACGAGCCGGTCACGCGCCGCGCGCCAGGAGCGGCGCCACGCGCCGCTCACTCGTTGTGCCACGTCCGACCGATCTCGGACCACGACGCGAGGCGCTCGCGGAAGTCCTCCTTGATGCGGCGCATCGCCGCGTCGGTGCGCCCCTCGAAGACGAGAACGAGCTCGGGCAAGTTGCTGGAGGGGCGCACCAGGCCGAAGCCGTCGTCGAACGTGACGCGGGCGCCGTTCGTCGTGTCCACGCGGTCGCCCCACACCGCCTGGAACGCGGCGACGACCTCCTCCATGACCCGGTACTTCACGGCGTCCGCACAGTCGACGTGGATCTCCGGGCTGGTCACGTAGTGCGGAGCGTCGGCCAGGATGTCCGCCAGCGGACGCCCTTCACCCGCCACGTACTCGGCCAGCTTGAGTCCCGCGAAGAGACCGTCGTCGTAGCCGTGGAAGCCGTCGCGCAAGAACAGGTGACCGCTGCGCTCACCCGCGATCGGCGCGTCGAGCTCGCGCATCTTGGCCTTGATCCAGCTGTGCCCGGTCTTCCACATGACCGGCTTGCCGCCGTGGGCACGGATGTCGTCGAACAGGGCCTGCGTGCACTTCACGTCGAAGACGATGGGTGCGCCCGGATGGCGCGCCAACACGGGCCGCGCCAACAGCATCAGCACGCGATCCGCGTTGACGAACGCGCCGGTGTGGTCCTGCACGCCGAGGCGGTCGCCGTCGCCGTCGAACGACAGGCCCAGGTCCGCGCCCGACGCCTTCACCGCCTCCGCAACGGCCTGGCGCGCGGCCACCTCGCTGGGATTGGGGAAGTGGTTGGGGAAGGCCGGGTCGGGATCGCAGAACAGGGGGACCACGTCGAAGCCTGCGCGCTCGAAGACCTCGACGCAGAAGGCGGCCGCGGTCCCGTTGCCGGGGTCCAACACGATCTTGAGGCGGCGCGCGGGTGCCACGCGCTTGACGAGGTCCGCCACGTAGGCCTCGTGCAGATCGACGTGCTGGAGCGTGCCCTGGCCCGTGGCGAAGACCCCGCTGTCGGCGATGGCCTGCAGCCGCTCGATGTCCGGACGCAGCATGGTCTGGACGTAGTCGAGGGACATCTTGAGCCCGCTCCACCCTTGCGGGTTGTGGCTCGCCGTGATCATGACGCCCGCCGGACAGTCCAAGTGGAGCGTGGCGAAGTACAGCGTCGGCGAGAGCCCGAGGCCGATGTCGGTGACGTCGACGCCCGTGGTGACGAGCCCCTCGAGGAAGCACGCGGCCAGACGCGGGCTGTACGTGCGCAGGTCGTGGCCCACGACCGCGCGCTGCCGGCCGCGTTCCTTCATGAGCGTGCCGAAGGCGCGGCCCAGCGTGCGCATCCCGTCGTCGGACAGCTCGTTGGCCGCATCCGGGAACACCTCGGGCACGCGTCCACGAAGGTCGTACTCACGGAACATCGTCGGCGCGAGACGGGCCGGGGCGGGCGAGGTCGACTCGGGCATGGGTGTCTCCGGTGCCAGGGACGTTGCGGCTCGCGTCAGGCGTCGCCGGACGGCGCGCCAAGCCCCGCTTGCACGAGGGTGTGGACGTGCAGCAGCCCGACGGCGCGACCATCGGCGTCCGCGACCGGGAGCAGGTAGATGGGCCGTGGGCGGTGGCCCTCCATCGTGCGCAAGGCGTCGAGGGCAAAGGTGTCGGGGCCGACCGTGACGGGGCGGCGCGTCATCAAGCCCGCCACGGGCGTGGCCAGCAACCCCCCCACGGCGCCCTCGGCCACCTGGATCGTGCGGCGCACGTCGCCGTCCGTGACGAGGCCCACGAGACGACCGCCCGCGTCGACCACGTTCACGCCGCCAAGCGTGCTGCGCGTGATCACCTCGAGCGTCGCGCCGAACGTGGCGTCCTCGCGCACGCAGGGATTGGTCGCGTCGCCGCGCAGCAGATCGCGGACGCGCAGGGTCAGCTTGGTGCCGATGGCGCCACTCGGATGGAAGAGCCGGTAGTCGCTCGCGCCGAAGCCGCGTTTCTCCATGAGCGCGACCGTCAGCGCGTCGCCCAACGCCAACGTGACCGCCGCGCTGGCCGTGGGCACGAGGCGCGTCGAGTCGGCCTCCTCCAGCTCCCCCCAGCAGAGCGCGATGTCCGCCGAGCGCGCCAGCGGCGAGCTCGCGGGGCCGGTGAGGGCCACCAGGCGCGCACCCAGCGAGCGGATCGTCGGGATGAGCTCCATGACCTCGCGTGTCGAGCCGGAGTTGCTGATGGCGATCACGATGTCGCGCGCGGTCACGATGCCGACGTCGCCGTGGAACCCCTCCGCCGGATGCAGGAACGTGGCCGGCGTACCGGTCGAGACGAGGGTGCTTGCGATCTTGCGGCCGATCTGGCCCGACTTGCCCATCCCGCATACGACCACGCGGCCCGTGCACGCGAGCAGCGCCTCGACGGCCCGGTCGAACGCCGGCGCGACCTCGTGCCAGCGCGCCAGCAGGTGCTCGAGCGCATCGCGTTCGTGACGCACGACGCCTTGGCCGATCTCGTGCGCGGGGCGGGTCATGCGTGCGGAGCATACCCGTGCCGTGCCGCGGGCCCCGTCCGCTTCCCGTGACCGTGGGCTCGCGGCACGCGTGGCCTCGGGGTGGCGCCCGGCAGACCCTTTCCACCCACCGGCCCGCCGGCCGGGGGTCCGCGGCCCGCGCTGGCCCTCGCGGCGTGGCTGGGCGGGCTCGCGGTGGGCCAGCTGGGGGCGGGGGTCGCCTGGCTGGCTCCACCGCTCGTGCTGGGCGCATGGTTTCGCCGCACGCGCGTCGTGAGCCTGGCTGCCCTCCTCGGGCTGCTCCCCGGCGGGGCGCCTCGCGAGCCCCGCGCCGCGTGCGCGTCGCCCGACGGCCTCTACGCAAGCCGCGTCCGCTGCACGCGCGCGGACCTCGTCGCACGCGGCCACCAACGCGTCCATCTCGTCGTGATGCAGCGCGGAGGCGTGCCTCTTGCCCCGGGCGTGCTCCTCGACGCGCACGTGTTCGTGGTGGAGCACGCACCCGAGGGGCTGGCCCGCGGCGACACGCTGGAGGTGATCGAGCGGATCGAGGCGGGCCGTTCGCGCGTGGCGCACCCGCGCGCCTGGTGGCGCGTCGATCGGGCGCCGCTTCCGTGGCGCCTCCTGCAGGACGCACGCGAGGGCGCCGCACGGCGGTTCGATCGCTCGCTTTCCCTGCACGCGGCGAGCTGGGCACGGGCCCTCGTGCTGGGCGACCGCGGCACGCTGGCCCGCGACGAGGTCGAACGGTTCCGCGCCACGGGGCAAGCGCACCTGCTCGCGGTGTCGGGTCTGCACGTCGGGCTGGTCGCGCTGCTCGTCGTTCTCGTGGTTCGCCTCCTCCGGGGCGGCCCCCGCCTGCAGGCTGCGCTGGCCGGGCCGTGCGTGGCCCTCCATGTTCCGCTGGCCGGCGCACCCTCCTCCGCCCTCCGCGCCGGCGCGGCGGCCGTGCTCGTGCTCGTCGCCCGTTCGCGGGGCCGTGGCGCCGCGGCCCCGGCCGTGCTGGTCGCGACGGGCCTGACGCTGCTGGCGCTGGACGCGACACGCGCTGCCGACCTGGGCACGTGGCTGTCGTTCCTGGCCGTCGCGGGCATCCTGGCCCTGCGCGCACCGATCCGCTTGGCACTCGTGCCACCGCCGCCCCTGCTGCTCGCCGGCTACCTGTCGCCTCCCCGTGCGCCCCTACGCAGTGCCCTGGCCGTGTCGCTGGCGGCGTGGCTGGCCACGGCCCCGTTGGTGGCCAGCGCGTTCGGCCGGCTCGCCCCGGCCGGGCCGCTGCTGGCCGTGCCCCTCGTGCCGCTCGTCGCCGTCCTCCTGGGGTCGTGTCTCCTGCTGCTGGCCTTCGCGGGCGTGCCGCTCGTGGGTGCTGCCTGTGCGGGTGTTGCACAGGGCGCGGCCTCCGCGCTCGCAGGCATCGTGGAGCTGGCCGAGCGCCTGGGTGCCGGCGCCCTCCCGGCCTCGACGAGCGCCTCGCGCCTCGCCGGCTACGCGTTGGCGTTGCTGGTCCTGGCGCGCCAGCGTGATGCGGCGGGCGCGCGACGGGCCCTGTTGGTCGTCGTCGTGGCCACGGCGTGCCTGGCGGCGCCCACGGGAAGCGGGAACACGGCCCGCGAGCCAGCCCCCTATGATCGGGAGCACGTGTCCACGGCGGAGCTTGCGAACCTGGCGACCCACGGCGCGCCGTCCACGTCCATGCTCGTTGCCGTGGGCATCGGCGGGGCTGCGCTCGCCGTCCTGGCCACGCGGCACTTGCACTGGCTGCGCGCGGGCGGTGCCGCGCTTGCACTGGCGCTGGCCCTGGGCGCGGCCGCGCAGCTCGGCGCTGCGGGCCTTGCCGCGCTGTTCGCGCCGTTCCTCGTGGCCACGCTGCTCGGGCGGCTGCCAGGCTGGCCGCGTTCCGGGGCCCGCGATGCGCGGCAGGTGCTCGCCAACGGGCTCCCCGCCGCACTCGGGCTGCTCGTGATGGCGCTGGGTCCCGCGCAGGCGGGCCTTGCCATGTTCCTCGGGGGCCTCGCCTGCCTCGGCGCCGACACCTGCGCCACGGAGATCGGGGTGCGCTACGGCGGCACGCCGCGCCACGTGCTGACCGGGCGCCGGTTGGCCGTCGGCGAGAGCGGCGGCATCACGGGGGCGGGACTGCTGGCGGCGCTCGCAGGCAGCCTGCTGGGGCCGGGTGCGTACGTCCTCGCGCGCGGTGGCGAGGGCCTGCGGGTGGCCGGCTGGGCGGCGGCGGCAGGCGTGGCAGGAAGCCTCGTCGACAGCGTCCTCGGAGCGGTGCTCCAGTTCCGCGGTCGCCGTGCCGGCAGCGAGACCCTGGTCGAGGGCCGGCTCGGCGAGGACACCGACCTCGAGCCGGTGCGCGGCGTGCGCTGGCTCGACAACGACGGCGTCAACCTCGTGAGCGGGCTCGTCGCCGCGCTGCTCGCCGCGGCCGCTGCCGGCCCCTGGATCTGAGCCCAGCAGGTCGATCGACGTCAGCTGGCGAAGAGCGTGCCCTGGCCCCCGCGCCCCGGTCGATGCCACGCGGCCACGGAGAAGGGCACGGCCTGCTCGTCGAAGCCGAGCCGGCGCGCAGACGTACGAAACAGCGTGGCGACCCCCTCGGCGAACGGCCCCTCACCGCGGAAACGCACGTGGTGGCGCGCGTCGTTGCGCGCACCGTTGCGAGCATCACGCACGCGGGACATGACCTTCGCCTTGCGATCCGGCGTATGCCGCTCGAGCCAGGACTCGAACAGGTCCGCCACGCCGTGGGGAAGGCGCAGGAACACGTAGGACGCGGTCTTCGCCCCGGCCTTGCGAGCGGCCTCGAGGATCGACGGCAGCTCGTGGTCCGTCAGCCCGGGTATGACGGGAGCCACCATCACGTGCGTGGGTACGCCAGCGTCGGCCAGCGTGGCGATCGCGTCCAGGCGACCCGCGGGGCTCGACGCGCGCGGCTCGAGCGCACGGGCCAGCACGGGATCCAGCGTGGTCACGGAGACCGCCACACGCGCGCCCGTCGTGCCCGGCTCGTCACGCGTCATGCCGGCGAGCGCCGCAAAGAGGTCCGTGTCGCGCGTGACGAGTCGGTTCTTGGTGATGGCGCCCACGGGGTTGCCCGCTTCGAGCAGGACCTCCAGGCAGGCACGCGTGATGCCGAGCCGGCGCTCGACGGGTTGCCAGGCGTCCGTCACGCCGCTGAACACGATGGGCTCGGGCTCGTAGCGCGGGCTCGACAGCTCGTCGCGGAGAAGCCGCGCGAGGTCGGACTTGACGACGAGCTTGGTCTCGAAGTCCAAGCCCGCCGACCACCCGAGGTACTCGTGGTACGGCCGTGCATAGCAGTAGGCACAGCCGTGCTCGCAGCCGCGGTACGGGTTGAGCGAAGCGCGAAACGGTATGTCCGGGCTCTCGTTCCACGAGATGGCGCTACGCGTGGCGTCCTCGACCAACGTCGTGACGACGCTTGTGCCGTCATCCCCCTGCGCCGCCGCCGCCTCGCGGCCCTCCGCGTCGGCGTCGAACCAGCGGGCCTCGAACCGACCCGGCGGCGCCTCCGCCGACCCCCGCCCCCGCGGCGCCTCTCCCGACGCCGGCTCCACCTGCACGCGACGAGGGGGCGGACGCGAGCTCATCCCCACATCCTCGCCCCACCCCCGGACGGCGTGGACGTGCCGTCTCCGAGAGCCTCCTCCCCCCGAGTGCGCAGCACCCCAACCCCTTCGCGGTTGTCTCGCCTCGCGGTACCAGGGAGCGGCACACGGTCGCGGTCGCTCCGAAAGCCTGTACGGAGCCAGGGACTTCTTCCGCGAATCGCTGCACGCCGCCACGACGGCGGTCATCTCCCCCGGCGATTCGCCGAAGAACTCCCAGGCACCTCTCCCCGGGTGCGCAGCACCCCAAAACGAATGCAGTTGTCCCGGCCCGCGGTGCCAGCGGCGACCGACGACGGGCCGCAGCACGCTTCCGCAACTCATCGGGTCGCCACGGGCCGTGAGGGGTGCAGGGGGACCGTGAGGGGTGCAGGGGGGACCGTGAGGGGTGCAGGGGGGGTACGGAATAGCCCCCCTGCCGCGAGGGCGTAGCCCGAGCGCCGAGTCCGCGCGGGAGCGCGGAACAACTGCTCCGCCGCGTTCCGAGCACGTTCCTCCCTACGCGGGCGGAAGATGGCGGAACGGGATAGCCCCCCTGCCGCGAGGGCGTAGCCCGAGCGCCGAGTCCGCGCGGGAGCGCGGAACGATCAACGCTGACGCGCGAAGCCGAGGGCCTCGGGTTGTCGAAGTCCATCGGCGGTGCGGGACCGAGCATCTGGCGAGCCGCCCTCGCGCACCGCCACCACCGACCGAACAAAAGTGGTGCCCGCTCTAGGATTTGAACCTAGGACCCACGGATTAAGAATCCGTTGCTCTGACCAACTGAGCTAAGCGGGCGCATCGACGTCGCCGCGAAACGCGGGCCGGAAGTATGGGTGGCATGCGCGCGGATCGGAAGAAGAACGTCAAGCGCAGCGCTGCTGCAGCACCGCGTGCACCTGGATCAGCGAGGAGGTGGGAACCCACCCGGTGAGTCCGGCGCGGGACTGCCGGCGCCATCGGGCGGCGGGAAGCCAGCACCGTCACCGCCGGGGGGCGGGAAGCCGCCACCGTCACCGCCGGGGGGCGGGAAGCCGCCACCGTCGCTGCCGCCGGGGGGCGGGAAGCCGCCGCCGTCGCTGCCGCCCGGGGGCGGGAAGCCGCCGCCGTCGCCGCCGCCTGGGGGCGGGAAGCCACCACCGTCGCCACCAGGCGGCGGGAACCCACCGTCCCCGCCCGGGGGCGGGAAGCCATCCCCCTGGCCGGGCGGCCTCGCGCCACCGGGCACCGCACCGGGATGCGGGTCGGGCATGAGACTGGCGCACCCCGGATGCATGACGCGGCCTGCGGGGCCCGCTCCCGGGACGGCCTCGTCGCCGCCCTGCGGGCAGAGCAGCTCGGAGGGCGGGCGGTCGGGCAGCGTGCTCGCTTGGCCGGCGAACTCGGGGCAGCCTGCGTCGATCCACGCCGCGAGACGATCGATGTCGGCATCGGACATCGGGGGGACGCCCACGGGCATGCGGCGGACGGGCATGTCCACCTGCTGCGAGCCGACACAGGCGATCAAGTCGTCACCACGCATCGCGCGCACCAAGTTGCTCTCGGCGCTGTGCCACGGCACCAGCAGGCGGATGCTACGCATGCCGGCCTCGGTCTCGTGGTCGAACACGAAGTCGATGAACGTCGTGTAGTCCTTCTGCCAGAAGTTGCCATGCGGCGCGGTCTTGCCGGACTTGCCGAGGCCCTCGAGCAGCGCCTGCACCTCGGCGTACCCCAGGTCGCTGGAGGGCGCGGGCCCGGGGCCGGGCCCCGGCGCATCCGGCGCGTCCTCGGCGGGAGCAGGTGAGTCCGACGGCAGGATGTCGCCCGTCACCGGGTCCACGGGACAGCCGATCTCGAAGGGGATGTCGGCAAAGTCCATCACGAGGCCCCAGAGCCCGCGGCGCTTCTGGTAGACGCGGATGAAGCGCCCCTTGTCGCTCACGAGCTCGCCGTCGTCGGTGCGGGACTCCTGGTAGATGCGCCCCATGGCGATGACGTAGCTGCCTTCTTGCTGGACGGTCTCGGGCTCGAAGTCGTAGCGGACCTCGCGCAGCTGGAAGTCGGTCACCGCGCCGTTGCAGAGATTGCGGAAGTAGCGCGACCAGCGCTCGGTGACGGCCTCGCGGCCGACCGTGCCCCCCTTGTCGTCGCCGCTACGGAACAGCGTGGGGCGGATGCCGTCGGGCCAGCCCCACGCCGCCATCTGCACCGGGTCCTTGGTGCGCATGGCTTCGGCCAGGTGGCACTCGAGGACCTCGATGTCCTTCGGGGGGTGGCGGAACCGCATGCGGATCATCGAGGCGTCGTGTCCCCACGCCGTCCGCACGTGGTTGACGACGTCCACGATCTCGTCGTTGGACAGGAGCGGCCCCCAGGCCGGCATCTGCGTGCTGGGCACCCCCGTGATGACGCGGGACAGCAGACGGAACGGGTTCTCGGCAACCGCCAGGTTCTTCGTGTTGCGCAGCTCGGCCACGCGCAGCGTCTGCGGATCGTCCGCATCCCGCTGGCCTCGGCCGTCTTCGCCGTGGCAGCGGGCGCACGTGTCGACATAGATCCGCTCGCCCCCGCCCGCGGTGGCCTGGGAGCCGACCGCGGCCGCCGCGCGCGAGGCGAGGCGCGGGTTGATCACGTAGAACAGCGTCCACGCGCCCACGGCGAGCAGGAGCACCCAAGCCCAGGTCGGGATGGGCTGGGGTGTCTCGGCCTGCCGTGGCTCGAAGTCCACCTCGGTGTTGCCGGCGTAGGCGTTGATGATCAGCTCGACCTGGCCACCGATCGTCTGGTGGGGCTCGAGGCCGGAGACCGTGACCGCCACGCCGTTGCGGACCTGGAACGGGATCTTCCGCACCGTCGGCGGCGCGAGGCCGTTGCTGGCCTCGACTCGAAGCGTGTGCTCGCCGTCGGCGAGGTGGATCGTGCTGAAGTAGAAGCGCAAGGGCGGCTCGGCAACCTGGAACGGCTCGTCCTGGTCGTCGAGGTAGATCTTGATGGGTTCCTTGGCGGACTCGCTCATGGCCTCCGCTCCTGGCTACCGACGGCCACGTGGATCTGCTGCGGCTCGGCGAGGATGGACCGCTTGATGTGGTCGGGTTCCTCCTCGCCGGGATGGATCGAGTACCGGACCGCGCGGACGATCGTCCACGCGACGAACAGGGCGCTCACGCCGATCGTGACCCAGGTCAGGGGCTCGATCGGGCCCTGGATGTGCGCGAGCGTGCTGCGGGCAAGGTCGGCGCTCATCGCTTGACCCCCTGCATCGAGAGCAGGTACTCGACCAACGCGACGGCCTGCGGCGTGGCGTACAGCTTGGGGCCCGCCGTGAGGCCGTCGATGCGCTCGACCTCCTCGTACTCCGCGGCCTCCTTGGGGTCGGAGGGCAGCTTGTCCGTGTACAGGAACCGGTAGGCGGGCATCACGCTGTCGGGCGACACCGCGCGCGGGTCGTGCAAGTGCCAGTGGTGCCATGCCGTTCCCGGCAAGCGGGAGCCGACGCCCGTCAGGTCCGGGCCCGTGCGCTGGGTCCCCATCATGGCGGGATCCTCGTGGTCGTAGTGCGCGGCGCCGGTGGCTTCGCTGCCGAACCGCCGGTCGGCGGCGAGCACGGGCACGATGCGTCGGCCGTCGATCTCGAGGGCCAAGTGCTCGTCGCCACGGATCTGTTGGGTGTGACACGCGGCGCAGTTGAGCGAGCGGTAGACCTTGCGCCCCTTCTCGACGCCGGGGTGCGGCGCGGCCCGAGGCGCCTGGGCCTCGCGCTGCAGCTCGATCTCGGCCGGGACGACGGCGCAAAGGATGACGAGGAGCAGGTAGATGCCCGCCGGAAGCAGGAGGATGATCCGGTGGCTCTGGTGGATGTTGAACGCCATGGTTCAAGCCCCCCCTTGGCCGAGGCCCGATGCGCCCTGGTGGCCGAACGCCATGGAGAACGCCCCGGGACGCATGCGCCAGAGCGCCACCGCGAAGCAGATGTGGCTGGCCAGCATGAGCACGCCACCCACGGCGCGCCAGACGTAGTAGGGCGACATCAGCCGCACGCTGGTCATGAACGGCTCGCCTTCGACCCACGCGCCGCCTTGGGGCTCGCCGCCGATGCACATCGACAGGACGTAGATGAGGATGCCCGCCAGGGCCAACCAGAAGTGCACGCCGACCAAGGCCACCGGGGGCTCGCGACCGGTCAGGCGAGGCAGCAGCCCGTAGATCGCACCCCACGCCAAGAAGGTGACGAACGCGTACATCGCGAAGTGCGCGTGGCCGACCGTGTAGTTGGTCAGGTGCAGGTGCTCCTGGACCCACGGCAGCGCCTGGGCGCTGCCCTGCAGCGAGGCCACGCCGTAGGCCAGCACACCCACCACGATGAAGGGAAGCGAGTAGCTGTGCGCAATGGCCAGGCGCTCGCCCTTCATGGTGAGCAGGAAGTTGCCCGTGCTGGCCCAGACCGGAACGATCATGGCCACGCTGAACACCACGCTGGTGGTCTCCAGCCACTGGGGGATGGCCGTGTGCACGTAGTGGTGCGTGCCGATCACCGTGTAGAACACGATGTGCGTGAAGAAGCCGAGCACGCCGAGCGCGTAGCTGTAGATCGGCTTGTTCAGCAGCTTGGGCAGCACGTAGTACGTGAGGCCGACCGCCAGCGGCGTGAAGAACATCCCCACCGCGTTGTGGATGTAGTAGCCGTCGATCACGCGGTCGGCGACGCCGCTGGTCCAACGCGGTTGGTAGCCCATGACGACGACCACGGCGACCCAGACCAGCGCCGACAGGATGAACCAGCCCGAGATGTACACGCCCTTCACCTGCCGGCGTGCCAAGAGCCGATACACGAGCACGGCCAGCAGGAGGACCGCCAGGGCGATGGGCACCATGGCCGGCCACACGAACATGCGGTACTCGCGACCGGCGTTGATGTGCCCGGAGAGCAGCAGGAGCACACCACCGGCAACGCCCGCGTTCCACAGCGCCAACGCCAGGTTGCCGACACCCAGCTCCCAGCGCTGTAGCGGCTGGTGCATGGGCAGCCACGCCGACTTGGCGACGACGTAGAGGCCCATGCCGACCAGGGCCAGCCCCGCCCAGCCGAACAGGACGATCATGGTGTGGGCAGGGCGGACGCGCCCGTAGGTCATCGCGCTCGTGTCGGTCAGCAGCTCCGGGTCCACCAGCTTGAAGGCGACGAGCAGGCCGAAGCCGCTGCCGAGCAGGAGCCAGAAGCAGGCGCTCATCAGGTAGCGTGAAACCAGCTTGGCAAAGCGCGGGTCGTTGCCGGCGGCGGCCACGAAGATCGGGATCCCGACGGGGATCTTCGTGTTGGCTCCGCCGCCCAGGCGCCAGCCCAGCCAGCAGGCGAACGCGAGCACGCCGATGAGCACGGTGGCCCCCGGAGCGAGCCCGAAGAGCGCAAGCGGGCCAGGCGCGGTGACGATGGAGGCGATCACGGCCGGGGCTACTCCTGGTCGGCACCGGGGTGAGCGCGAGCCCCTCCGGAGCGCTGGTCCCGGGTGCCCCGCACGCGCCCCCCCGGTCGCGCCGCGGCCCCCGAACGGGCGAGGGTAGCGCGGCGGCATGCCTGCGCCATGCCTTGTCTAGCGGGCCCTCGTAGGCGGCGGGTCGCGCGCGGCAGGCCCCGGGCCGCGTCAGGATCCGGGGCGGGGTGCCTCGCCATCGCCCGGCCTGGGGCGCTTGGCCTCCTTGTCGGCCTGGCGTTTGGCCTTGATGGCCTCCGTCGCCTCGGCGGCCTCCTCGCACGAAGCCGGGTCGGCGAACAGGCAGCCGTACGCCGGCTCGGCCGGGGGAACGGGCAGCGTCCCCTGGCCGGACACCAGCACCTCCAGCGCCTCGGCGAGGTACTGGTGCTTCACCTCTTCGTCGTAGTACGAGTCGTCCACCGGGCCGCGCCACCGCAGACGCCCCTCGTGGTCGATGATCGCCACCTGCACGGCGCGATCCAGCCCGAGCCGCTGCGTCACCTCCTGCCGCGGATCACGCAGCACCGGGTAGAACGCGCCGATCTTGGCCATCACCTTGACGATGATCTTCGGCGGATCGTCGGGCTCGCCGTCCAGGGCAAGCCAGCCGACGCCGTTCGTGCGCTCGTTGAAGCGCGCGTAGAGGGCCTTCATGCGGGGCTCGATCTCCTCGACGCACGGGCACTTCAGGCTCCACGTGTAGATCACCGTGAAGCGCTCGCCGAAGTAGCGATCGATCCGGTAGCGATTCCCCTCGTCGTCCAGCCCGAGCAGCTCGGCGCGCCCGTCGAGCCGCTCCCCCAGGGCCAGCGGCTCGACGCGGTCGATGCCGAGCGGGTCGGCGCCCAGCTGACGGGCCACGGCATAGGCGCACAGCGCCAAGACCGCCGCGGCGATCCACAGATCCGGTCGGGTCAGCCAGCGCGTCGGGCCGGCGGGCACGGCCTCGGGCGAGGGTCCACGGACTCCCACGACGTTGCTCATGGCTCCAGCCTACAGAACGGGCCGGCCCCGTCGCCGCGGGACCGATCGGCGCCCCGATGGGTACGATCCGCCGCGTGCCGGGCCCCGTCCTCCCCGCCGAGCTCGATGCCTTGCGGGCGCTCGAGGCGTGGCCCGCGGAGCTGGACGCGGCTGTCGCGGCCGCGGAGGGGTGGTCCGACGCCGAGGACGTGCGTGCGGCCTGTCGGCGCAACCGCATACGCGATCTGCTCGGCGGCGACGAGCGTGCGCAGCGCGCCCTCGCGCGCGCGCTCGAGACCGTGCCGACGGAGAGGCCCACGCGGGCCCTGGCCGCGGCGCGGCGGGTGGCCTCGCGTGTGCTCGACCACCTGCAGCAGGAGCCCCACGCCGTGCGCCTCGCCCTGACCGGCGCGCTCCGACGCATGGCACCGCGCGTGGCATCGATCGACCTGCTCGCCACGTCCGACGATGCGGTCGCCCTGCGTAGCGCGCTGGCCGCGGCCCGCTTCGTGCGCACGAGCGTGCAACAAGGCGACACGCTGCACGCACGCTTGGTGGACGGCGCGGCGGTGACGTTGCGCGTCCTTCCCGAGGACGCCACGGCCTTCGTGCTGGCCCACATGGAGGGCACGGGGCCTGCGGAGCTCGTCGCGCAGCTTCACGATCGCGCCCACGCACGTGGGGTGCGCTGGGACGAGCTCCTGCTGGAGACCGAAGCGGACTTCTTCGCGGCCCTGGACATGGCCCCCGTCCCGCCGGAGCGCCGCGAGGCGGTTGCCCGCGGGGAGCCCGTGGGGCTGCCCGTGGAGGCCGCGGACGTGCGTGGTCTCGCGGCCCTCCACTCGGCGTACGGCGCTGGCCGCTTCCCGCTGGCGACGTGGGCCGACACCGCCACGGCACAGGGCTTCGCCTGGCTGTTGGTCGCCGACCGCGCGGTCGGCCCGGGCCCGCATGTCGACGTCGAGGCGCTCGCGAGGCTCCGCACCGAGGTCGCGTCGTGGCGTCGGCTGCGTTCCGAGGACGACGACCTGGAGGGCGCGCGCGTGCCCGCCGAGGTGCTGCTGGGGGTTCGCGTCGCGCTGGACGCGGCCCCCGCGTGGCCGGCGGCCGACCTCGTGATCGGCGTGCCGGACGCCGCGGGGTGGCCCGAGACCGCACGGGGCGCGCTGGCCAGCGGAGCGGTCGACGTGCTGGCGGCTCCGCCGCGTACGAGCCCGCGGTGCGAGGACCTCGAGGCGTGGCGCGGCCTCGTGGAGGCCGCGCGCGGAGCGCACGCGGCGCTTGCGCTCGGTGGCGAGGCAAGCTCCGCCACACCTCCTCCGGGGCTGGGTGCCCTGTTGATCGAGGCCGGCGTGCCCGTCTTGCTGGACGCCGACGAGACGCTGCCGGGTGAGCTCGACCAGCTGCTCGCGGCGCTGGCCCAGGCGCGCCGAGAGGCTGTCCCCGCCCCGTTGGTGATGAACGCCTGGAGCGCTGCACGCGTGCGCTCGTGGGCGTCGGCGCGGCGGGAGCGCAGGTCATGAGTGCCAGGAAGCCGGCTCGCCGCAGGCGTCCCACGGCGGCGGCCAAGGCGCGGGCGGCCGAAGTGCTCGCGCGGCTGGGAGAGCGCTATCCCGATGCCGACTGCGCGTTGGACCACGCCAACGCGTTCCAGCTGCTCGCCGCCACGATCCTGAGCGCCCAGTGCACGGACGCGCGCGTGAACCAGGTCACGCCCGAGCTCTTCGCGCGCTGGCCGACGCCCGCCGCCCTGGCCCGGGCGTCCCAGGACGACGTGGAGCAGGTCATCCGCAGCACGGGGTTCTTCCGCAACAAGGCGAAGAACCTGATCGCCATGGCCGTCCGCCTCGAGCAGGCCTACGGCGGCAAGGTGCCGCGCGCCATGGACCACCTCTTGACGCTGCCGGGCGTGGCGCGCAAGACCGCGAACGTCGTGCGCGGCGTCGTCTTCGGCCTCGCGGACGGCGTGGTGGTGGACACGCACGTCAAACGCATCGCCGGGCTGCTCGGCTGGACGAAGGCCACGGACCCGGTGCGCATCGAGGCCGACTTGATGGCCCTGTTGCCCCCGGAGTCCTGGATCGAGGCGAGCCACCGGCTGATCCTGCTGGGCCGCGAGATCTGCATCGCGCGCCGCCCGCGGTGCGGCGAATGCCCACTGGCCGACCTGTGCCCGAGCGCTTCGGCCGGCCAGCCGGCGCGCGCCGGGGCCCGCCGGCCCCGGTAGACTCGCCCGACGTCCGCGAGGAGACCCGATGTACCAGCTCGAGACCCGCCAACAGACCACGCTGGCCGCCCAGCGGGGCGTGTTCCTGCAGCGCACCTACTCCGCCCTGCTCGGAGCCGTCCTCGGCCTCTGCTTGACGCTCACCCTCTTCTTCCAGCTCGGCTGGGCGGAGCCCATGGCACGAGCCATGGTGGGTGGCAAGGGCACGTGGCTCCTCGTGCTGGGAGCCTTCATGCTCGTGGGCTGGTTCGGCTCGCGCGTCGCGATGAACGCGAAGTCGCTGGCCGCCCAGTACACGGCGCTGTTCGCCTACGTCCTGGCCGAGGCGCTGATCCTCACGCCCATCCTCTACGTCGCGCACACGTTCTACCCGGGTGTCATCACCCAGGCGGCGGTGCTGACGATCGCTGGCTTCACCGGCCTCACGGCCATCGTCTTCCTGACCAAGAAGGACTTCTCCTTCCTCGGCGGCATCGTCCGCTACGGGTTCATGGTGGCCCTGCTGCTGATCGTGGCCTCGCTCCTGTTCGGCGGCTTCACGCTGGGGCTGTGGTTCAGCGGCGCGATGATCCTGCTCGCGGGCGCCTCCATCCTCTGGTCCACGTCGGAGATCCTTCGCGAGTTCCCCGATGACCGTTACGTGGGTGCCGCGCTCTCGCTGTTCGCCAGCGTGGCGGTGCTCTTCTTCTACGTCCTGCGCCTCCTGATGTCGCTCCGCGAGTAGCGCGGCTCGCGGTCGGCAGTCGGTACCGTGCGGTGCGGTACGGGGTACGGAGTCGGGTGAGATTCCTACTTCGGGCCGCGACGAGCTTGCCCATGCGGAGGCACTTGGGAGCCCGAAGTTGGAATCTCACCCGACTCCGTATGGGACGCCTCCGTAGACGTCAGCGCGGCGGCCACGCGCCGGTGAGCCAGCGGCTCCAGGCGCCGTCGAGATCACGGCCGAGGGACACGTTGAAGGCGCCCGGCCCGCTCTGCGGGCGCAGGTTCCAGGTGCGGCCATCACCGGCCTTCCCGGAGGCGGTGGGCTCCCCGTCGCCCGCGCGCTCCAGGTAGCGGTCGGCACCGCCCAGGTCGAGGAACAGGCCGATCTGCCCGATGTGGAAGGCGAACGGCGCCGTCCGATGCGGGGTCGCGTACGTCGGACGCTCGTCGACGTCGCCCAGGAGCTTGCCCTTGGCGTCCACGATGTAGACGTCGTCGCCGCCCTCGTCGAGGAAGAAGGCGTTGCTGCGCACCTCCCCGACGCCCAGTGAGATCTTGCTCGCCTCGTAGCGGTCGTTGCCGGCGCCACGGTCGATCAGGAACGCGTTGACCACGTCCCAGCCAAACCCCAAGCCGGCCCCACTGGTCTCCCGCAGCGTGTGGACGTCGTTGCCGCCCTCGTCGATCAGCGCGCCGATCGCGAAGTGCGCGCCCGAGCCCTGCGTGAAGTACACGCTCTCGAAGCGGTCATCGCCCCCGCCGTCCCACAGCACGCCGGTGCCGTACCAGTAGCCGAGTCCCTGGCTGAAGTTGCCGGCCTCGTAGACGTCGTTGCCGTCGACGTCGAGCAGGGCGCCGAGCCCACCGGCCCACGAGTGCCCATCGCTGCCGTCGCCGCGGCGTCCGCTGCCTACGCCTTGCGCATTGCTGACCGCGATCTTGCCGTCGCTGTGGTAGTCAGCCCGCCCGGCGATCTCCACACGGGGCTCGCTGCGGTAGTGATCGTTGCCCTGGCGGTCGGCAAGCACGCCGATCCCTCCGGGGCCGCCGAAGCCTTGGCCGTCGCCCTCGACCAGGTGGTAGCGATCGTCGCCCGTCGCGTCGAGCAGGAGGCCCGAGCCGAAGAACGCCGCTCCTTGTGCCATGGATCGTGCGTCGTAGGACGTGCTCCCCTCCTCCGCGACGAAGGCGCCGAACCCGAACAGCGCGGCGCCGAGCCCCCACCGGTTGGCGCGGACGCTGGCGCCGTCGCGCGCCTTCACGGCGTAGACGGCCCCGCAGCCGAGCACGCCGCTGCCGAGCCCACCGTGCGGCACGCGCCCCGCGGCGCTGCCGTCGAGGTCGCCGTGCTCGAACAGCAGCGCGACCGACAGAGGTCGCTCCGGCGTGGTGGTGCCGAGCGGCACGCTCGTGGCCCCACGCTGCGCCCCCACCTGCACGTAGCAGAAGGGCGGTGACTCGGCCGTCACGTCGGCGTCGGTGCCGCTCCGCAGCCAGATGTCGCCCCACGGCGTGCTCTCCCGCACGTCGAAGGCAGGCGCGTCCGCCATCGTCGCGGCCGCCAGGGCGCGGCGTGCATCCTGCAACGCCTGCATGGCCTTCACGGCCCCATAGTGCAGCGAGTACTCGTCGAGGCGACCGGCCACGTCGTCGAGCACGGCGTCGTAGCCGAGGCCGTCCGGCGTCTCCTCGGACAGCCCCAGTAGCGTCGCGAACACGGCGCGACGTGTCTCGGCATCGACGTGGCGCAGCCCCAGGTCGATCCAACGACGTGCGTCGCAGAGGTCGATCAGCAAGCGGGCAAGGGGCGCGCGGAGGGTCTCGGGCACGGCGGCCAGCTTGGCCGCCAGCGCGGCCCGCGGTTGCCCCGCGCCCTCGGCATACGCCCCACCGAACGCCATCGCGCGCGCGAGTGGGGCACCGGAGCGCTCGCGCACCAAGGCGACGGCCGCCGCGAGGGGATCGACGTCGGGCACGTCGGCATCGAGGTTGGCGGAGTAGCCGCGAAACCCGCCGATGCGTCGCTCGGTGCCGAGCAGCACGGACAGGCGGAAGAGCGCCTCCTTGCGGTCCTTGGCGTCGGGCGCCGCGCGGAGCGCCTCCAGCGCAAGGCCGTCCTCCGCGGCGTTGCCGAGCGTGCGCACGAACTCGTAGGTGTCCTGGGGACGGGCCAGCAGGTCGGCGAAGAACGGCAGGACGTGCGGCGTGGTGGCGGGGTGCGGGTAGCGCGGCCAATGCGCCCGGGGCCGGTAGCCGAGCTCGTCGGGGCGAACCCCGAGGTCGGCGAGCGCCGTCAGGAGCGCGTCCGCGCCGGGGACGTCCTCACCCCCGGCGGTCGGTGCGGCGCCCAGGACGAGGGCCCCAACCAGCAGGGCACCGCGCGTGCATCGCGCCACCGCGTGACGAGCCTTCATGACCGCCTCCCCGCGCATTCTCTCGGGCGTCACGCCGCGCAGCCCGAAGATGCGGCCCCATGTCCGCGTACGCCACCGTCACCACCGAGGATGTCGAGGCCCTCGCCCGCATCGTGGGCCAAGACGGGGTGATCACGCAAGGGGACGAGGCCCGCCTGCTGCTCTACGGGCGCGACGAGACCGCCGACTGGCAGTACCGACCCGACGTGGCGGTACTGCCGCGCACGACCGCCGAGGTCGCGGCGATCTTGGCGCATGCCTCGGCGCGTCGCCTGCCCGTCACCCCACGCGGCGCCGGCACGGGGCTCTCCGGCGGCGCGTTGCCCGTCTTCGGCGGCATCGTGCTGGGCCTGGAGCGGATGGCGGCAATCCTCGAGATCGACGTCGCCAACCGCATGGTGCGCGTGCAGCCCGGCGTCATCAACCAGGTGCTCCAGGAGGCCGTGGGCCGGCACGGCCTCTACTACGCGCCGGACCCCGCCTCGTGGGGCAGCTGCCAGATCGGCGGCAACCTCGCCGAGAACGCCGGCGGTCCTCACGCCGTGAAGTACGGCGTGACGAAGGACTGGGTGCTCGCGCTCGAGGCGGTCCTGCCCTCCGGCGAGGTCATGCGCACGGGCGGCAAGCTGCGCAAGGACGTGGCCGGCTACAACCTGACGCAGCTGCTCGTGGGCAGCGAGGGCACCCTCGCCATCATCACCGAGGCCACGCTACGGCTCATCCCGCGTCCGACGGCGCGACGCACGCTGGTGGCGCCGTTCGCCGATCTGGACACCGCGGCCCGCGCCATGGTCGCGGTCTACGGATCGAGGGTCATGCCGTCCACGTTGGAGGTCGTCGAACGCGCGGCCCTCGACGCTGCCGCCGAGCACCTGGGACGCCCCGTCCCGCACCAGGACGCGGAGGGCTGGCTGCTGCTCGAAGTCGATGGCTACGACGACGCCACGGTCGAGAGCGAGCTCACGCGTGCGGGCGAGGTGCTGCTCGAGGCCGACGCCCTGGACGTGCTGGTCGCCAACACGCCGGCCAAGGAGCGCGAGCTGTGGGCCGTGCGCCGCTGCCTGGGCGAGGCCGTGAAGAAGCAGGCGGCCTACATCGAGTGTGACACCGCGGTCCCGCCGGACCAGGTGCCCGCGCTCTTCCGCGGAGTCCGCGAGATCGCGGCCCGCCACGGTGTCCGGCAGATCTCCTACGGCCACGCCGGGGACGGCAACATCCACGTCAACGTGCTGACCGACGACACCGACCCTGCAGGACGCGAGCGGCGCCTCGGGCCCGCCGTGAACGAGATCTTCGACCTCGCCGTCTCGCTGGGCGGCACGATCACGGGCGAGCATGGCGTGGGCTGCGTGCAGAGCCGCTACCTGGCCAAGTGCCGCGATCCCGTGGCCCTCGGCGCCATGCGCGCGATCAAGCAGGCCTTCGACCCGCTGGGCATCCTCAACCCGGGCAAGGTCCTGCCCGGCGACGTACCGCCGCCCGTGGGCAGCACGCGTCGCGGTGCGCGCGCGTGATCCCCGACCTGCCGGCCGTCTACGTCGAGCACCTGGTGCGCCCGCGCGGCATCGGCGACCTCGACCGCCCCGAGGCCGCGGGCGAGATCGGAAGCATGGTCGGCGGCTTGGGCGTGCGCTTCACGCTGGCCTACGCGAGCGACGGAGGCGAGGGGTCGCTCGTGGCCGACGTGCGAGGACGCCCGTTCGGCTCGCCGGCGCTCGTCGCCCCGATCTCGTGGCTGTGCACGCAGGTCGAAGGCGGCACGTGGGAAGACGCCGGACGCCATGGACCCGATGACGTCGTCGCGGGCCTGAAGGGTGGTGATGCCGACGGGTGGCTGCCCCCGTCGGTGGTACGCGCCAGCGAGTTCGCGGCACGCGCGCTGCGCCGGGCGCTGGGCATCGGCCAGCGCGGACCCGCCGACTGCCGCGGCCCGGGCATCTTGGTGTGCCGCTGCATCGGTGTGGGCGACCGCACGATTCGCGACGCGATCCGCGCGGGAGCAGAGGACCCGGAGTCGATCGGCGACGCGACCGGCGCGTGCACGGGCTGCCGATCGTGCCGACCGGACGTGCTGGCCATCGTCGACGAGGAGCTGCGCCCCTGGCCCGCAGCCCCCGGCCCCGACCGCCACCCGATCGAGCGCATTGCGCTGGTGCACGGGCGTCGGGTGCTGCGCGCCCTGGGCATGGCCCTGCTCGACGCCCGCTTCGAGGGCGACACGGTGCACATCCGCCTGGGCGAGCCCGAGGCCCGCGCCACCGTGCGCGTGCCCGGAGCCGTGGCGCTCGTTCGCCATGCGCTGCGCGAGACGGTGTGCGACGACATTCGCGTGGTGCCCGCCGAGGCCTGACTTCAGGGCTTTCGCCCCCGCACGGGCCTCGCCGACGCGCAGCGCCTCACGCCGGGGGAGGTTCCGGCCGATCCGTCACCCTCGTAGGGAAGTCCGGGCGGGTCTCCAGTGGGAGGGAGGGCCCGTCGGGACGGACGGGGGCCCTCCGACGCGAGGGCCCCCGCCCCCCTCGGCCGAAGGGGCAGGGAGAGGCGATGCGGACCGTCACGCGGACGATCTTCACCATCGACGAGGCGAACCAGATGCTGCCGCTCGTGGCGAGCATCGTTCAGGACCTGGTCACGGAGTTCCGGGTCCTGAGGGCCGCCGGGCGCGAGCGCCGCGCCCTTGAAGTCGAGCGCAGCGACCCGGCCGGCGAGGACCCGCGCATCGCGCAGCTTCGCGACGACGTTGCCGACCTCTCCTCGCGCATCGAGGGGTATCTGCAGGAGCTGGCCGACCTTGGCGTCGAGGTCCGCGACCTCGAGCTGGGCTTGGTGGACTTCCCGACGCTGATCGATGGGGAGCCTGCCTACCTCTCGTGGCGTCAAGGCGAGGAGCGCGTCTGCTGGTGGCATCCCGCCGACCGCGGGTTCAGCGACCGCACGCCCGTCCCCGTGCCCGGCGGCCGCTCGCCCCTCTCCGCCTGACCCCACGCGCACGAGGTGCGCGTCCGCCTCCGTATGCTGTGCGCATGAACACGATCTTCACACGCATCGTCACGGGCGAGATCCCCGCGGACAAGGTCCTCGAGGACGACGACCACCTCGCGTTCCTGGACATCGTGCCGATCCAGCCGGGCCACGTGCTGTGCATTCCCAAGCGCGAGGTGGGCTACCTGTTCGACATGACGCCAGAGGCCCAGGCGGCGCTGTGGAGCTTCGTGCGCCGCGTCGAGGTCGGCGTGCGCCAGGCCACCGGCTGCAAGCGCGTGGTCGTGATGGTCGTGGGCTGGGAAGTCCCCCACGTCCACGTGCACTTGATCCCCACCAACGGCATCAGCGACTTCCCCGTGCCGCCCAAGATGTCGATTCCCGCCCCCGAGCGCGCCGCCATGGCCGCCCGGATGCGCGAGGCGCTCGGCGCGGTCGGCAGCGGAGGCGGGTAGACAGCGAAGGCGGGTAAAGCTGTTGCATCTGCGACGTGAGGCGCAACGCAGCCAAGTGCGCTCGCTACGCGGGTGCAACAGCTTTTCCCGCCTCCGTACCGCCTTGATACCGTTCTGCATGCCGGTCCTCCAGTGGGCCACTCGAGCCCGTTTTCTGTCTGCAGCTGGGTGTACCCAGACTGCGCGACAGGAGGGCCGGCCTTCTCATCCCATCTCCGTACCTACCTGGCCGGCGAACCGCGACCCCTGCGTGTCAGGCACCTTGCCCACGTTGCCGCTACGCGGCGCCGCGGCAAGGGTCCTGACACGGCCGGGTTCGCTACGGCCGCCCGAGGAAGTGCATCAGCTCTTGGCGCGTCTTGATGTCGCTGCGGAAGCGCCCCAGCATGCACGACGTGATGGTCGCGCTGTTCTGCTTGCTGACGCCACGCATCATCATGCAGAGGTGCTGGGCCTCGATGACCACGCCTACCCCGCGGGGCTTGAGCGCCCGCTGGATGGCCTCGGCGATCTGGGTCGTCAACCGCTCCTGTACTTGCAGGCGGCGGGCAAACACGTCGACGACCCGGGCCAGCTTGCTGAGGCCCACGATGTGCTTGTCCGGGAGGTAGGCCACGTGGGCACGCCCGAAGAAGGGCAACATGTGGTGCTCGCAGAGGCTGTAGAGCTCGATGTCCTTGACGAGCACGATCTCGTCCGTGTCGCTCTCGAACAGGGCCGCACGCAAGACCTGGTCGGCGTCCTGCCCGTAGCCGTCAGTCAGCGTCTGGAGGCTCTTGGCCACGCGCAGCGGCGTACGGAGCAACCCCTCCCGCGTGGGGTCCTCCCCCAGGGCGGTGAGGAGGCCCCGGACGTGGTCCAGCATCTCGGGCGGAGGGGCGTCGGGCGAGGTCGGCTCCATGGCCGCGACCCTACCCGGCCCCCGTCCGCGGCGTGGCGGTTCGCACGGGTCGCCGCGCGCGCTTCGTCCGAGTAGGCTGCTACCCGGGGCGGGCCACGGCGGCACGGGGTCTCTACAGCGAGGGAGTCTGGTCGCCATGGGATGGACCCGAGCGAACGTACGCTCCACGTCCGCGGACCGTCCCTCGGCGGTCCTCGGCGCGACGGGCGGCGACCTCCCCGCCGAGCCGGGCGACCTCGCGATCGGCAGCCACCTGGGGCGCTACCGCATCGACGCGCCCGTCGGTCGCGGCGGCATGGGCGTCGTGTACCGCGCCTTCGACGCGACGACCAACCGCCACGTCGCCCTGAAGGTCCTGGCCGAGGGGCTGGGCGACACGCTGCGCGACCGCTTCCTCAAGGAATGCGAGGCCGAAGCGCGCATCCGCCACGAGCACGTCATGCCCGTCTACGACCAGGGGTGGGCGACGGACACGCGTCCGTACTTCACGATGGAGCTCCTGTACGAGCCCGTGACGCTGGACCAGATCGTGGACCTGGCGCGTCGCGGCAAGCTCGGCTCGACCTGGCCGCGTATCCGCCGTTGGGCCCATCTCCCCGCGTTGGTCGAGGACGTCCTGCTCCCGGTCGTCGAGGGCATCGCCGTCGCCAACGTCGACGAACGCATCCAGCACCGCGACCTCAAGCCGGAGAACGTGCTCGTCGACTTGCGGACGCGACGCGCGTACGTGATCGACTTCGGCATCTGCCGCTCGCTCGACGAGCCCAACCCGGAGGAGGGCAAGGTCCTCGGGACGCCGCGCTTCCTGTCGCCGGAGCAGGCCCAGGGCACCAGCGACCCGCGCACGGACGTCTGGGGTCTCGGGTGCTTGCTGCGCTACGCGATCACGGGCGAGCCCCCGCTCGAGGCCAGCAGCCCCTACCAGCGCCGGGAGCTCGCCGCGCGCATCGAGGCCCTGAAGGAAGCCGAGGCCAAGGCGAGAGCCGCGGGCGAGGCGGCGAAGGCCAAAGGCTACGCCCAGCGCCGCGAGCAGCTCGAGGCGCCCGACGTCCGCACCACGGACGACCTCATCCTGGACGCGCGTGCGGGGCGCTACCCGCCGCTGCCGGCCAACGTGAGCCCGGCCTACCTGGCCATCGTGAAGAAGGCCATGGCCGTGGACCCGGGGCGCCGCTACGCCGACGCCCGCGAGCTGGCGGCGGACCTCAAGGCCTGGGTCGAAGGTGGTCGCGTCCAGGCCCACCGCGAGATGGGTGGCCGTGGCGCCGCGCTCGACACCGCCGTGCGCTGGGCGCGGCGGCACCGCGCGGCCCTCGTCGCCGGCGCGGCCGGCGTGCTCATGGGCTTGGCGGCCGGCGCGGCCGTGGCGCGCCAGGCCCCGCCGCCGGTGGACACGCGCGTGGCTGACGCCAAGGCCGAGCTGGCTGCGCTTGCCGAGAGGGCGTCCGCCCCCCTGCCCGCCGCGGCCCCCGGCTTCGAGCATGCGCGAAGCGCGCTGCTGCGGGACGACGTGGCGCTGCGCAGGGAGCGTCTCGGCAGTGCAAGCGATCCCGCGGTCGATGCATTGGCGGCGGCGCTCGCTCCGGTCACCGTGCGTCTCGAGGGGCTCTCCCCCGCTCCACCCCGTGACTTGGTCTCCGGCGAGGCACCGCCCCTCGAGGCGCGTGACGGCGGCTTGCCGCTGCCGCGCGGCTGGTGGGCCCTGCGGTCGCCACCGCTCCTCGATGCGCCCTTGCGCCTCACGACCGATGTCGAGCTCGCGTTCCCCACGCTCCCCGAGCGACTGGCCGAGCGCATGCACTGGGTCGTGGTCGACGGCACGCCCGTGCTCGTGGCCGAGCGCCCCATCACCTACGGACGCTACGAGGAGTGGCTCTCGTATGCGTTCCAGCCCGGCGAACGGGAGGAACATCTCCCCGCGTCGGGCTTCGAGCGCGAGCCCGGCAGCGCGACGAGCTGGATCGCCCGCGCCGAGCTGCGCGACGAACCCGTCGTGGGCATCCGTCCGGAGGATGCCCTCGCCTACGCCGCATGGCGAAGCGAGGTCGATGGACTGCGCTTGGACCTGCCGACGGCCGCCGAGTGGGAGGCCATGGCCGGTCGCGCGCTGCTCGCCATGCCCGGCAGCGACCTGGCGGTGCCCGGCGTCGGCGCCACGCCCGATGGCGTGCGGACCGGCCGTGCCGCTCGCTGGCCCAAGTCCGCCCGCGAGGAGGCGCTCCTCGGACCCTACGGCCACGAGGGCCACCTGGGCGGCCCGGCCGAGCTCGTCCGCGCCGGCGGCGGCCTCGTGCTCAAGGGCGGGCGCGTCGCGCTTCTGGACGAGGCCCTCGCTCGCCAGACCGAGGTCGCGCCCGATGCGGACGGACGCGCGACGTTCGTCTTCCGCCTCGTACATCGAGCGGGTGGCGAAGACGGCGACTGACCCGCAACGCGAGGGGACCTAGGAGTCTGCGCCACAGAACTGCGCTCGGGGTTTCTGGCGAAGTTCTCCCTTGGCCTGGGCGAGGTGCGGTCCAAAATTGGGCATGCAACCGTACTTCCGGCCCTACGAGCCCGATCAGCAG